>JBFONS010000005.1:0-270084 GCA_040779355.1 Colwelliaceae bacterium BS250
GTGCTGTAGAGCTTCCTGAAGGTGTTGAAATGGTAATGCCTGGTGACAACCTTAAGTTTGTTGTTGAGCTAATCAACCCAATCGCGATGGAAGAAGGTTTACGCTTCGCTATCCGTGAAGGTGGCCGTACTGTTGGTGCTGGTGTTGTTTCTAAAATCATCGCTTAGTCGATAATTTTAGCTAGCAATAGCACAAACTAAAAAAAGCGCTTCGGCGCTTTTTTTGTTTTTACGGCTAGCCGTACTGTAGGTGTTGACAATTAATTGCTACACACACTAAAAAAGCATGCAACGGCATCCTTTTATGTGTCCTATAAATAACTATTTAAACAGAGATAGTGATGCGACTAAATACGCTACTTCTTTTTATTGCTATTTATGTTTATAATTATGCTAAATATTACTAATAATTAAGTTTAATGATCTTTTCCCGCAGCAGTAAGCTATCAATTCACAATGCAATTCCTTTAGATGCTTCAGATGTTGAATTTTTATATTCATCTAAACAGTTTTATCAAGAATTACTTAACTTAATTAATACCGCTAAAAAACGTATCTACATTACCACTCTTTATTTACAAGATGATGAAGCCGGTCGTGAGGTTTTACATGCCATTTATGCCGCAAAACAGAAAAATCCTGATTTAGATGTATGTATTTTTGTTGATTATCATCGCGCTCAGCGAGGCTTAATTGGTGAGAAAAAGTCATTAGGTAATCGTCAGTTATATATGGACTTATCTGAACAGTATGAGCACGATATAAATATTCATGGGGTTGCAGTAAAACGCAAAGAATTTTTAGGTGTATTACATCTAAAAGGTTTTGTTTTTGATGATTCGGTATTATTTAGTGGTGCCAGCATTAACAATGTTTATATGCATGTTGAAGATAAATATCGCTGCGACCGATTCCATAAATTTAATTCGTCAGCCCTTGCAGATAGCTTTGTTAATTTTTTACGTGATTATTTTATTAATAGCCATTGTGCCCCACGTATAAACCAGCAAATGGTACCAACTAAAAAACAGCTCAATATTTTAATCAAAAAATTAAAAAATTTATTAACTCAGTCCAGTTATAAGGTGGAGTTATCTTCGACTACAAAGAGTGACCTTCTAGTCACGCCTCTCGTTGGACTTGGGGCTCGTGGTAATCAATTAAACTTAACGGCTCGGAAAGTTTTCAAAGCGGCAAATAATAAATTAGTCGTTTTTACTCCTTATTTTAATTTTCCAAAAGCTTTAGCAGTAGATTTACGCAGAGCGTTAAAAAAAGGCGTTGAGGTAACAATTGTTGTAGGCGACAAAAAAGCCAATGATTTCTATGTTGCCGACCCAGAAAAATTTTCTACTATAGGTATTGTGCCTTATATTTATGAAACTCTTCTAAGGGGTTTTATTAAGCGTAACCAAAATTATATTGATAAAGGTCAGTTAAATTTACATTTATGGCAAGATGGCGTTAATAGTTATCACCTCAAAGGCGCAGTAGCTGATGATAAGTATCATCTCATTACTGGCAGTAATTTAAATCCCCGAGCGTGGAGCTTAGATTTAGAGAATGGCTTGTTGGTGTGTGATGGTAAACAGCAATTGGTTGCAGCCTGGCATAAAGAGTTGGCTATGATTTTAGAAAACACCAAACGAGTTGAATCTATAAATTGTCTAGAATCGGTTGCAGATTATCCAGAAAAACCAAGAGAATTATTAAGAAAAATTAAGCTTACTCAGTTTGGTCGAATATTAAAACGCTTTTTATAATAATGAGTCCATAGCTATAAATAAAGAGACGTTAATTTGCGTCTCTTTTTTGATCTGAAGTTTATTTATGTATAAATTTGCTCTGAGCGATTAAATAACATCCAAGAAGTAAGCACATATTTATCATTGGAAATTGGAATGTTACCTCGATGAGTATGGGTGAAACCGCAGGGCGCAATAACCACTGAACCGGCTTTTGGTTTCACACTTTTTTGCTGATAAAAAAAGTCAGTTTCACCGCCTTCATCGACATCATTTAAATATATCAGAAACAATAACACTCGATGTAACGGTTCATTACCATTTGGCTGCGGATATATTTCTGAATGCCAATAGCCATAATTACCTTCTCCTTGGTCGTATTTTTGTGCATTTATAGGTGCCAATCGAAACAGATATTTCATTAAATTAAGGCTATTAGGTTTGCCAACCTCTTCAAAATTATCGGTTGTTAATTGGGTTGGTTTGCCGGTTATAGGATGTTTTATGGTTAAACTGATGCCACTGATTAAGGTGAAGTAATATTTATTAATATAATCAAGCATACATTGTGTTGTCGCTTGTAAAATAGTTTGCATTGGTTGTTGAAATTCAGGGTGTTGATTTAAATAGATATCACTACTATTTTTTTTGCTTTTATCTATTCCGCCGCCAGTAACACCTGTTACTTTATGGGGACTACGTTCAAATTGAGTTATAAAATCTTTGCAAAATTCTTTACTCAGAACGTTGTCATATACTTCGATAAAGTCAGTCATAAAATTAATTAGTAATAATAAATAGATAATAACGGTACTATGCATTAATTATCCCAACTTGCCTATTATTTACCGTTAGGAACATCTATGTTTACAGAAATTATTACCCCTCGTTTTAGCGATACAGATGCTTTGGGTCATATCAATAACACTATGGTGCCAATTTGGTTTGAAGGGGCACGCAATCCCGTATTCAAAATCTTTATGCCAGAACTCGACCTTGCTAAATGGCCTGTGATTTTGGCGAAAATTGATGTTGAATTTCATGCGCAAATGTTTTTTCAGCATGACATTGAGATCAGAACCTCTATCGCTCGAATTGGCAGTTCTTCATTTACTGTGTACCAAGAATTGTGGCAACAGCGAAAATTATGTGCAAGTGGTAATGCTGTTATGGTTAATTTTTGCTATAAAAGCCAAAAAGCGCAGCCTATTGCAGATAATGTTAGACAAGAGTTACACCTTCATTTAAGCAGTTAAGCTCATTTGCTTAACAAAACAGATAAAGCGCATACATTAATTGCTGTTATCATGTTAAAATGAGCTGTTTTTAAATTTATAATTACCCAATAATAATATGAATGTCACCGGATTAAATAGTACCGAAAAGAAAGCCTCATTATCGCTAGCAACAGTATTTGGCATGCGCATGCTCGGCTTATTCATGATTCTGCCTGTATTTGCCATTTATGGTGTTAATCTCGAAGGTTACAGCCCTATTTGGTTGGGTTTAGCTATTGGTGCGTACGGCTTTACGCAAGCGGTGCTGCAAATACCAATGGGCTTATTGTCTGATAAAATTGGTCGCAAGCCAGTAATTATCGGCGGATTACTAGTGTTTTGTTTGGGTAGTATTATTGCGGGTATGTCAGATTCTGTGTATGGCGTAGTTATTGGTCGTGCCATTCAAGGGATGGGAGCCATCGCAAGCGCCACTTTAGCGTTAGCAGCCGATTTAAGCAGAGAAGAGCATCGCCCTAAAGTGATGGCAACAATCGGTATGTTTATTGGATTGTCATTTGCATTGGCTATGGTTATCGGACCTATTGTCGCAGCCAGTTTTGGCTTAGCTGGATTATTCTATTTAACCGCAATTTTAGCAATAGTCGGTATCGGTTTAGTTGTATTTGTTGTGCCAAACTCTATTCATGTGGCACCAAGAGGTGATCTCGTTGCAATTCCTAGTAAGTTAGTCACCTTAGTTAAAAATCCTAATTTAATACGTTTAAACGTCGGTGTATTTGTGTTGCATATGGCGCTGACCGCGATGTTTGTATCATTACCAATAATGCTTACTGATGTAGGGTTTATGGTAAATGACCATTGGCAGTTATATCTACCGGCTTTGCTTTTGTCTTTTGTATTCATGGTGCCTTTCATGATTTGGGCAATAAAAAAGCAAAAAGAAAAGTTAGTTTTTTGTAGCGCCATTATTTTAATGACGATTAGCGTTTTCTTGTTGTGGTTACGCCATGATGATTTAGTGTTGATGGTTACGTTTGTAGTGATGTTCTTTACTGCGTTTAATTATCTTGAAGCGACTATGCCATCTACGCTTTCAAGAATTGCTCCTGCCGGAGAGAAAGGGTCTGCCATGGGCATGTACTCAAGCAGTCAATTTTTTGGTGCTTTCATCGGCGGAGTATTAGGTGGTGTAGTACAGACCTATTTTGATGGCGCAACGGTATTCTTATTCTGTGCTCTGTCGTTAATTATTTGGTTTATGTTTGCACTTGGTATGAAAGACGTTAAGAAATCAAAAAGTTTTAGCTTTAATGTTAAATTTAATGACGAAGCCCATGCTAAAAATCTAGCCGAAACTTTGGCCGCAACACCCGGCATCATTGAGTCTACGATTGTTTATTCTGAAGACGTTGCTTATTTGAAAATTGATGACAAAATTGTTGATATTGACAAGCTGCGTAGCATCTTAGTTTAGCTAGTAATACCAATTGAGATAAATATGTCACTTGGTATAAGATGTATCGCTAATAAACAGCAAGGATCTCTAGCACTACTTTGCTGTTATTGCCCATAGATGGAATTTGATCAAACTGATACTTCCCAATTAAGCTTTGTGCAATTGGCGCGTGTGGCGTGATCACTAAAATGTCTTCGCCGTTAATGCTAACTTTCAAACCACCAGAGCAAGGTCCGATAAAATAATATTTAGCATTTTCAGCTGAACCTAAAAGCAACAAACAGCTTAATTGTATTTCGTCATCTGCGGCAAAGTCATTTATCAGCAATTGTTGATATTTTAATATCTGTTGTTTTATATTCTCAATGCGCTCAGATTGCCCTTGCGCCAAATATGAGGCTTCAATCCCTAAAGTGTCATACTGTGTTTCTGCTACACTTTGATCGTCAGTAGCAGCCAAATGCGCGCTTTCTGCGGCGTTAACCGCATTGCTTAATGCTTGCTCTAACTGCAAAATTATTAATTCTTTAATTTTTTGTTTATCAATCATAGTGTTGTCTAGTGAATATGAAATACCACTGGTATAATACCGCAAAATATTGAGAAATCATTTAACTGTACTGCAAAAGGACGAATAAAATGCCATTAGCCTTAGAAATAACTGGCTTAATGAAAACCTACAAAGGTGGGTTTCAAGCTGTTAAAGGCCTAGACCTAAGCGTAGCTAAGGGCGACTTTTTTGCGCTATTAGGGCCAAATGGTGCGGGTAAGTCAACCACTATCGGCGTGATCACTTCGTTGGTAAACAAAACTGCAGGTACAGTCAAAGTTTTTGGTCATGATATTGATAAGGAATTAGATACTGCTAAAAGCTTTCTGGGCTTAGTCCCTCAAGAATTTAATTTTAATCAATTTGAAGCACCCATTAAAATATTGGTTAATCAGGCGGGTTATTATGGTGTGCCGCGCAAAATAGCGTTCGAGCGAGCAGAGAAATATTTAAAACAACTCGATTTATGGGACAAAAAAGACGAGCCTTCACGTAACTTATCTGGTGGTATGAAGCGTCGTTTAATGATCGCTAGAGCCTTAATCCACGAACCTAAAATCTTAATCTTAGATGAGCCAACTGCCGGTGTCGATATAGAGTTACGCCGTCATATGTGGGATTACTTACGTGAGTTAAATGAGCAAGGCATTACCATTATTTTAACCACTCATTATCTTGAAGAAGCTGAAATGTTGTGTCGAAATATTGCCATTATTGATCAAGGTCTAATTGTCGAAAACACTACAATGAAAGCATTATTATCTCAACTGCACGTTGAAACGTTTATTTTAGATATACAGGCGCATGATATTACGCCTGATCTGAATGATTATCAGCTAAGAATCATTGACGGTCACACCATCGAGGTTGATGTTGATAAAGCCCAGTCTATTAATGAAGTATTTAGCAGCTTAACTGAGCAAGGGATAAGCGTGCAAAGTATGCGTAATAAATCAAATCGTCTTGAAGAATTATTCGTTACTTTAGTCGCTAATAATGCCAAGCAAAATGTAGGGGCAAAATAGCCATGATATCATTCAGAAATCGCATTGCATTATTCAGCATACTGCATAAAGAAGTTCATCGATTTATGCGTATTTGGGTGCAAACCCTAGTACCACCTGCCATCACCATTAGTTTATATTTCGTTATTTTTGGCTCGCTAATAGGATCACGTATTGGTGAAATGGGCGGCTTTGATTACATGTCGTTTATTGTACCAGGCTTAATCATGATGGCTGTTATTACTAATTCATACTCTAATGTTGCTTCGTCATTTTTTAGTGCCAAGTGGCAACGTAATGTTGAAGAAATGCTCGTTGCGCCCGTGCCTAATTGGGTTATTGTCGCCGGTTATGTTGGCGGTGGTATGACCCGAGGTATTCTAGTTGGCACCATAGTAACGTTAATTTCGTTATTCTTTGTTGATATTCAAATTCATAATATTTGGGTGATTATTGCTACCGTATTATTAACTTCAGCGGTGTTTTCATTAGGTGGTTTAATTAACGCCATATTTGCTGGTAGTTTTGATGATATCTCTATTATTCCAACATTTATCTTAACGCCATTGACTTATTTAGGTGGGGTATTTTACTCAATTAGTTTACTGCCTGAGTTTTGGCAGGGCGTGTCGCAAATCAATCCTATTGTATACATGGTAAATGCCTTTCGTTATGGTTTCTTAGGTATTAGCGATGTTTCTTTGGTTGTTTCATTTAGTGTGATTATTGCATTTATTATTGTACTTTTTAGCGTTGCTATGACGTTGATTTCTAAAGGTACGGGGTTACGTAGCTAATGTCATTTGGTGATTCAAAAGAAATTATAACTAATCAGCCGGGTATCCATGAAAGCTTGGCTGACATAGTAAATAAGCATTTAACAACGGATTTTCAAAAGCCAATATCGATGCACACTAAGCAAGCATTCGATCAGGTAGATGCGTTAGTAAAAGCATTTAATGGCCCGATAATTTTAGATTCTTGTTGCGGCGTTGGGCAAAGTACTCGCATTCTTGCTCAGCAAAATCCGAATGCTTTAGTGATTGGTGTTGATAAGTCTGATAATCGTATTTCTCGTAATGTTGACGATCAATGGCAGGCGGATAATTTTCATTTGGTTAGAGCAGATTTAAACGACTTTTATCGTTTAGTGGTTGCGGCTAATTGGAATGTCGACAAACATTATATTTTATATCCAAATCCTTGGCCAAAAGCGAAACACGTAAAACGTCGATGGCATGGCAGTGCGGTATTTCCTTATATCATTAAAGTAGGTAAAACCATCGAACTGCGCAGTAATTGGTGCTTGTATCTACAAGAGTTTCAAGCGGCAATGGCGTTAGCTAACATAGAGTCGACTTTAACAACTGTGGCTAGTGCTGAGCCATTAACGCCATTTGAAGCCAAGTATCAGGCTAGTGGGCAACAATGCTGGGCATTAACCGCCATAATTACTGAGTAATTTTGCTAGTTATGTCACTTGGTATTAGTATTATTTTTTGTTTGGGTAAATTATGACAGATAAAAAGCGCAGAGCGACAGCAACGGCAGAATCACTGCATCAGATCTTCACAATACCTGAAGCTCCTGATTCGACTCTTGGGCGCATTGAAGCGGAAATATCACAAAATTTAAATGGTTTTCTTGGCAATCATATTGTTGCTACAGATAAGCCTTTGGCTGAAATCGAAAAAGATTTTGCCGATTCATGCATCCCCGAACATCCACAGTATGTCTCTGATCATACCCATCACTTACTCGATAAACTGATCTCACAATCGGTACATACTTCAGCGCCAAGTTTTATTGGTCACATGACATCCGCGTTACCATACTTTTTGCTACCACTGTCAAAGTTAATGACAGGCTTAAATCAAAACTTAGTAAAAATTGAAACCTCGAAAGCATTTACGCCGTTAGAGCGCCAAGTGTTAGGTATGATGCATCGTTTGGTGTATCAGAAAAATGATAATTTTTATGAGCAAATTATGCATAGCGCAGAGCATTCGTTAGGTGCATTTTGCTCCGGCGGAACGGTCGCAAACATTACCGCTTTATGGGTTGCTCGCAATAACTTATTAAAACCTGATGCGCAATTCTCTGGTGTTGCCAACGCTGGCATGTTTAAAGCTCTCAAACACTATGGCTATGATGGTGTTGCCATTTTAGTCTCTGAACGAGGGCATTACTCTTTGAAAAAAGCCGCTGATATTTTAGGTATTGGTCGAGACAATGTTATTGCCATAAAAACCGATGATAAAAATCGGATTGACTGTACCGCACTGGCTAACGAGTGCGCTCGCTTAGAAAGCGAAAACATTAAAGTCATGAGCATTGTTGGTATTGCTGGTACCACTGAAACCGGAAATATTGATTGTCTAACTGATATTGCCGCTATAGCAAAACAATATAATTGTCATTTTCATGTGGATGCTGCATGGGGCGGGGCAACGCTGTTATCGAATAAATACCGCAATTTACTCGATGGTATAGAATTAGCCGACTCAGTCACTATTGATGCCCATAAGCAGATGTATGTACCTATGGGGGCTGGTTTAGTCGTCTTTAAAGATCCTAAATTAGTCTCCGCAATTGAACATCATGCGGAGTACATTTTACGTAAAGGCTCAAAGGATTTAGGCAGTCATACCCTAGAAGGTTCTCGCCCGGGCATGGCGATGATGGTCTACTCGAGCATGCATATAATTTCACGACCGGGTTATGAAATGCTAATTAATCAGAGTATTGAAAAAGCCCAATATTTTGCGGGCTTAATAAATGCGGATGATGATTTTGAATTAATGACTGAGCCCGAGCTGTGTTTATTAACGTATCGTTATGCGCCGGCAATAGTTCAGCAGTTTTTATCATCAGCAAGCAAAGCGCAAACGATAGAGATTAATCAATTACTCGATGAGCTCACTAAGTATATGCAAAAGTATCAACGTGAAGCGGGTAAGTCATTTGTATCAAGAACTCGTATTGAGGTTGCTCGTTACTTTGGCCGTAAAATAATAGTTTTTAGAGTGGTATTAGCAAACCCGTTAACGACTAATGAAATACTGCAACAGGTACTTATTGAACAAAAGCAAATTGCTGCGACTAGCCTGCAGTATTTGCCTGAAGTTATGGCTAAAATTACTCGTTAGGTTCGAATTAATGAGGATGGGTATAATACCAATTTGGTATTATAGATTAACCTGAATATTATCTATCAATCTTGCATTACCACAATGAGCAGCAACTAATATTACAATTTCTTGGTCGTGACTCGTTGCCGGGTTTAATGTTTTCGCATGACAAATATGTAAATAATCAGTCCGCATACCGGCCGCATTTATCTGCTGACTCGCTTGTGCCGATATTTCATTATAATCATTATTATGCTGCAGTTGCTGGGCCACCCAACGCATAGTTTTATTTAAGTTGGCGGCGATTTCTTTTTGTTCATTCGTTAGGTAATTATTGCGTGAACTCATGGCTAAGCCAGACTCTTCACGCTTGGTTGGCACTGCAACTATCTCTATTGGCATAGACAAGTCTTCAACCATTAATTGAATCACTTGCACTTGCTGATAATCTTTAAGGCCAAAACAAGCTACATCGGGTTGTACCAAATTAAATAGCTTACATACTATGGTCGAAACACCTCTAAAGTGTCCTGGTCTAGATTCACCACAATAGCCATCGGATACATCCGGTACTTCAACATAGGTTTGCTTAGCTAAACCTTTTGGATACATTATTTCTGGAGTAGGAATAAATAATAAGTCAGTTTTAGCGCTAATTAGCTTCTGCTTATCGTCTTCCATAGTACGGGGATAGTTATCTATATCTTCGTTTATACCAAACTGCATTGGATTAACAAAAATACTCGCAACGACTTTATCGGCGTGTTTATGCGCTTCTTCAACAAGAGAAATATGACCAGCATGTAAATTACCCATAGTAGGTACAAATGCTACTTTAAGTCCTTGTTTACGCCATGCGCCAATTTGGTCGCGCAAGGCTGAAATATTATCTACTGTTTGCATTATTAATTAAAACTGTGCTCTGAGCTAGGGAAATTGCCACTTGAAACTTCATTTATATAAAGTTCAACCGCTTGCTTTATATCACCCGTTTCACTTAAGAAATTACGTGAGAATTTTGGCACCTTACCAAATGAAATACCTAATGCATCATGCATAACTAAAATTTGACCGTCAGTAACATTACCTGCGCCAATACCAATAACAGGAATACTCACTGATGCAGTAATTGCCTTTGCGAGATCTGTTGGAATACATTCAAGGACTAATAGTTGAATGCCTGCTAATTCTAATTGTTTAGCATGCTCAATCATTTGCTGTGCTTTTTCGCTATCACGGCCTTGTACTTTAAAGCCGCCGAATACATTCACAGATTGTGGTGTTAAACCCAAATGCCCACAAACAGGGACACTGCGTTCAACCAAGCCTTTGATGGTATCAAATAACCAATCACCGCCTTCAACTTTGATCATATTAGCGCCGGCTTGCATAAGCTTAGCAGCATTAATATAGGTTTGTTCTTTAGTGGCATAACTCATAAATGGCATATCAGCAATGAGCAATGTTTTAGTTGCGCCACTGCGTACACAACGAGTGTGATAAGCAATGTCATCGATAGTGACAGGGAGGGTATCTGGATGGCCTTGTAAAACCATACCTAATGAATCACCGACTAAAATGGCGTGCATGCCCGCTTCGTCAAATACATGTGCAAAACTTGCATCGTAAGCTGTGATAGATGATATTTTTTCGCCTGCTTGTTTCATTTTTAGCAAGGTACTTGCGGTTATTCTACTCATAATAAAAGTCTTTATGTTTTATTTCAGTCAATGAATCAATAATTATTTTAGCAGTGCGTACAGTGTCACAGAACTAATTTTAGTGCAACTTGCCAACAATAAATAGGCCATTTTTTGCGAGGTTATTTTGCAAAGTTATGACACTTTCGCCAGTAGGCAATATTAACTTAGGATTTATCTCTGCCAATGGAAAAATTACAAACTCTCGTACCTTCATTCCGTAATGCGGGACAGTAAGGCGTTCGGTATTAATTAGCTCATCACCAAATAATAAAACATCCAAATCTAACACCCTAGCACCCCAACGTTGATCTTTACGAACTCGACCCGATGTAAGCTCAATTTGCTGTAATTCATCTAATAATTCTAATGCTGGCAATGTCGTACTAATACAAGCCACAGCATTGATATAATCAGGCTGGTCTTGCGGGCCCATAGGTTTGCTCGCATATAACGAAGACACTGCTTGTAAACTTGACTGTGGCAATAATTTGAGAGAATTTACCGCTTGCTGGAGTTGCTCTGCGGGTTTATCTAAATTACTGCCTAGTCCAATGTATACAATAGTCATAACGATTAATCGTTAGCTACCGGCTTTTTACGACGACGTGGGGTTTTACTGCGTTTTGAGCGTGTACCCTTAAAGCCTTTTACCATTTGTTGTTGGGTATCAGGGGTTACTTCTTGGAACGTTGTCCACCAATTCGCTAATTCGAGTAATTCTCCACCTTCAACTTCACCACGTAATAACAAGAAGTCATAAGCCGCTCTAAATCTAGGATGTTCTAGAACTTTAAATGCTTTACTGCCTTCACGACGGGCGAGTTTGTCTTGTAAAATCCAAATATCTTTCATTGGTAATTGAAAACGTTTTGGAATGGCAATGCAGCGTTGTTGTTCAGCCATAATTTCATGCATTACGGCAAAGAAAGCATCTTGCGGTGAGAGTGATGATGATGCCATTAAGGTATTTAAATTTTCTTCTAATGAATACCAGATAACGGCCGCCAATAAAAATGCCGGTGTTACACGAAGTCCATCATTGATACGCTTGTCGGTATTAAATAACACTCGATTGACAAATTTTAACGCCACAGGGTTAGAGTTGTTTTTCGCTATTTGGCCAATATGCGGGAATAAATATTCCAATAGGTTATTGTCACTTAGCAGATTAAAGTTTGCTTGTGATTTACCAGACATGAATAACTTTAAGTATTCTTCGAACATGCGCGGTGCAGGAATGTTTGCCATTAATGGCGCAAGTGTTGGAATAGGTTTTGCAGTATCTTTATGGATATTCATATCCAATTTAGTGGCAAAACGTATTGCTCGTAACATGCGCACCGGATCTTCACGATAACGTGTTTCAGGATCGCCAATCAATCGAATTTGACGCTGTTCAATGTCGTCAATACCATTGGCGAAGTCGTAAATTTTAAAGTCTCTTATCGAGTAATATAAGGCATTGATGGTAAAGTCACGGCGTTCAGCATCTTCATCAATACTGCCATAAATATTATCGCGCAGTAACATGCCATCTTCTGACTGCTTGGATTTGTTTTTCTTATCATCTTTGCTGTCATCTTTTGCACTGTCATTCGTGTGATGCCCGCGAAAAGTGGCCACTTCAATAATATCTCGGCCAAATACAATGTGGGCAAGACGGAAGCGACGACCAATTAATCGGCAGTTACGAAACAGCGCTTTAATTTGTTCAGGAGTCGCATTTGTCGCAATATCAAAATCTTTAGGATGCTTGCCTAATAAAATGTCACGTACACCACCACCAACAAGGTAGGCATCATAACCCCCTTTATTTAGGCGATATAAAACCTTTTGTGCATTGTCGCTAATGTCTTTGCGAGATACTGTGTGATCACAACGATCGATCACTAGTGGTAAATTTTTAGATGCTGCTTTGCTTGTTTTTCCGATCATGGATTTTACAAACCTGATTAATGCGTTAATAGCTGTTTCCTCATAATACCAAGTAGACCACTTTATTAATCAAATTGGTAGAGCATGACGTTAAGTGTAGTGGAGGTGCCAATTTTAGCCGGCAATAATATACCCGTTACCAATCAAAGTACAGGATTTCAGTGCTTAAAAAGAGAACGAAAACCGTGAGTTATTAAGAATTTATAAGCTAATTTCACGTTTTTGCGGAATGTTTTGCACTTGCCAATGCTTTATCGCCCAATTAATGATGTTATCTACCGACTCATTGAGTAAATCTATCGGCGGCTTTTGGCCTAAAAATTGTAATGCATGAATGAGCGCCGGTTGTGGATTTTGATTATCTATTGCGGGCGCTGAATTCTGCTTGCTGAGTTTATAGCCTGCATCTGTTACTGCCAATGGAATATGTAAATATTTTGGTGGCGTAAACTTTAAGGTCGAAAATAAGGTTAGCTGTCTTGCGGTTGGCTCTAGTAAATCACACCCTCTGACCACCTCGGTAATACCTTGAAAAATATCATCTACGACAACAGCAAGTTGATAGGCAAATAAGCCATCGCGGCGATGAATAATAAAATCTTCACCAGCGAGCTCTTTATTAACAAAAACTCGGCCTTGTAATAGGTCATTAAATTGAGCAAACGGGAAGTTATTTATCAATCGAGTTGCGGTATTTCCCTCAGGTAAGCATAAATCCTTACATGTGCTTTGATAAATGCCACCGGTTTGTTTAATTTGGCCCCGCGTACATTGGCAGTTATAGCTTAAGGCTGAACTTTTCAGATAGCTTAATACCTCAATATAAAGTTCACTTTGTTTTGATTGGTATAAAACCTCTTCATCCCAATGCATACCATAGGCTTCTAAGGTGTTGAGAATAGCAACATCTGCTCCGGGCTTTGCTCTGGGCGGATCAATATCTTCAATCCTTACAAGCCATTGACCTTGTAACGATTTTGCTTGTAAAAAACTTGCTAAGGCGGCAACTAAAGAGCCAAAGTGTAAAAAACCGGAAGGGGAGGGAGCAAAACGGCCACGATACGAAGTATGTGGCCGATTAATAAGAGGCTTTTTAAAAGTCTGCAACATTTGCAAGCTTGGCATAGGTTAAATTAACCCGCCATTTGACGCTCTTTAATTTCAGCTAACGTTTTGCATTCAATGCAAAGATCTGCTGTAGGACGTGCTTCAAGACGTTTGATACCAATTTCAATACCACACGAATTACAGAAACCAAAATCTTCATCTTCGATAAACTGTAATGTTTTCTCAATTTTTTTAATCAGCTTACGCTCACGATCACGAGTACGTAATTCTAAACTAAACTCTTCTTCTTGAGCAGCCCTGTCAACAGGGTCTGGAAAGTTTGCTGCTTCATCTTGCATATGTGTCACAGTACGATCAACTTCTTCACGTAACTGTATACGCCAAGCTTCAAGTATTTTTTTGAAATGCTCTTCTTGAGCAGGGTTCATATACTCTTCACCAGGTTTTTCTTGGTATGGTTGTACACCGGCTAGTGCCAGAATACCTATAGTTTTACTTGTCTTACCTGTTGGCATGCCGAATCTCCTAATACAACTAATTCGAAAAGCGATTTAATTAATTGAACATCTATAGCAGAATGTTCGATCCGTGGCAATCATTGCCGTTAATCAAATCAATATTCTTTTATAAAATGCATATTCACTTTATGTATAATCAGGCTATATAAGGACGATGCAGAGCGATATCAAGGGTAAAACGAAAATAAAAATTATTTTATGCAATAAAAGCAATTTTTTTGCTTAGTTGTATAAAATTCGAGCTGATTTTAGCTTGGTAAGCTAAAACTTCCACACCAGAATTTAGTGCAAGTTTTATTAGCTTTGCATATTCGCCATCAATATGTGCTGCCGGGGTGACAGAATTAATACCACTATGTAATACCGCAAAGAGTAATATTGCTCGCTTACCTGATTCAGCCATTTCTGCCAATTCACGTAAATGTTTTTGCCCCCGGGTTGTTACCGCATCAGGAAAATAACCTTGACCATTATCGAGCAAGGTGGCGCTTTTCACTTCTATATAAGCATCGGCAAGCTCACCATCGCTAAGTAATATATCAATCTTACTATTTTCACTGCCGTACTTAACTTCACGTTTAAGTGTTTTATAGCCATTTAGCTCGGCAATAACACCATCATTAATCGCTTGTTCAGTGAGCTGATTGGCGCGAATAGTATTTACACAGATGATATCGCCAACTTTAGTTTCGGTTAATTCCCAACTGAGCGGGTATTTACGTTTAACGTTAGTCGATGTGCTATACCAGACGGTATCACCAGGTTCGGCGCAACCACTCATAGCACCCGTATTAGCTACATGCATAGTCGTTTCAGTGCCATCGGCTAATATCACATCGGCTAAAAAACGTTTATAACGCTTTATTAACGTTGCTTTTTGTAGTGGTGGATTAAATATCATCAGTAAAATTCATGTGCAGCTAAGTTAAAGACAAAATAGCATAATTATCAGCCCAGATATGAAAAACGAAAATATATAATTGCCGTTATTCAACCAATCGTTTAAAAATGACAAACATGCGCTAAACGTAATGCAAAAAAATTATTAACTTAAGAATATCGGCAGACCTATTGCCACTGAAACTAAAACTAGCAACTAATCTTTACAATTATAAAGTTAAGATCAACCGATATAATTTGGCAATACTATTATTGCCTCTATAATAAACCGCAAATAATGAATACAAACACTTTAAATACGCTAAGGAATTCCAATGTCCAATGTTGCAATCGTTAAACTTACCTCGACCAAAGCCCAAAACTGGCAAAGTGCCAGTATGTTAAGTTTTAACAATGATGAAATTTCCATTTATGTTGACGGCGATAGCGCCACTAATTTACGCAATATTCAAAAAGCGGGTCGAAAAGTTGAAGGCTTAGGCGTTGCTAAAGTACAACTTGCTGGTGATAACTGGTGTGAATTAAGCCAATGGGCGTTTGCACAAGGTTTTAGCAAAGTAGGTAAGTATGAAGCAATCGAATTTACCGGCAGTAGCGAGGTTGTGAATCGTTTAGCGGATAAACAAAACGTTTATGCTTGGGTACGCGATTTAATTAATCAAACGCCTTCGCAACTAGTACCTGAAGGGCTTGCCCAGAATGCGTTGGCTTATATTAAAGGTTTAGCGCCAGATCATGTTACAGCTGAAGTCATCAGTGGTAAAAATTTAGAGCAGCAAGGTTGGACTGGCATTTACAATGTTGGTAAAGGCAGTGTAAACGAGCCAGCAATGTTAGTGCTTGATTACAATCCTACGGGTAGTGCGGTAGCGCCAGTATTTACGACGCTTGTCGGTAAAGGCATTACCTTTGATTCAGGCGGTTATTCTATTAAACCAAGTGCCGGCATGTTTTCAATGAAATGTGATATGGGCGGGGCGGCAACGGTTACCGGCGCTTTAGCGTTAGCAATTAAAGGTGGTTTAAATAAGCGTGTTAAATTAATTTTATGTTGTGCTGAAAATATGGTCAGTAGTTTTGCTTATAAATTAGGTGATATTTTACACTACAAAAATGGCGTAAGTGTTGAAGTTGCTAATACCGATGCTGAAGGTCGTTTAGTATTGGCTGATGGTTTAATTGCGGCAAATGCATTTAATTCTGAAATGATCATTGATGCAGCAACATTAACCGGTGCTGCAATGGGAGCTACCGGTGGTGAATATAATGCATTATTCGCACTAGACAATACTATGGTGGCGAAAGCACAAAGCATCGCAACTAGCGAAAATGATCCTGCATGGCACTTACCTTTAGAAAACTTCCACAAAGAAAAGTGTCCATCTGCATTTGCAACTACCGCGAACTCAACCACCCAAAAAGGTGGCGGTTTAGGCGGTGCAAGTAATGCCGCTGGTTTCTTAGCGCGCTTTGTTGAAAATGACGGTAAAGGTTGGCTACACATGGATTTATCGGCATGTTACAACGAACATGGCAATGGTTTATGGGCTGCTGGCGCAACTGGCTCAGGCATTGCGACTATTACTGGTTTATTACTCGAGCAATAAACCGCCAAGCTATTTTATCCGTTAAAAACAGCTGTGAATATATTCACAGCTGTTTTTTTATTTCCTAAATCGATTTTTCTCTATTTAATCCTATACTTGAATTATTCTAATAAAATAATTTGAGCTTATGAACACTACTTTTTTCTCTTCTATTGTCGTTTTATTACTGACCGTAAGTCTCTTAACTAGCCCATTAGCTCATAGCCAAGAGTTGACTTTGAAAGAGGTGAAAGAACGTCAACAAAACACCCAACAAGCTATTGAAGATGCTCAATTAGATATTCAAATCGGACTATTGACAGGCGATACTCCCCTGTCAGCCATTCTATTAATTGGCGAATCAGTTAAAGATAATGATTTTGATGAGGCGGGCAATAATTTAGACTTACGCTACCTACCACAAAATATGCTTAGCTCACAAAAGGGTGAATTAATTAGACAGCTTAATATTGTCTGGTCTCAGCAAAATGCTTTAGATATTTCGACCATAAGTAATGATCCCGAAGGACACCTTAATGATGGCCTACCACCTTATCGGGATTTGCTCGGCATTATTAAGACTTCTTCCGAAGATATTCCTATATATTTACAACGTATCACTAATGAAAGAGGGCAAAAAATTTGGAAAATATCCAGTAACTCAGTCGCTAAAATTCCAATGCTTTGGCAAGAGTTTGGGTATCATCCTTTAGCCGAATCTATCGCCGCATATTTACCTAGTTTTGTCTTATTTGATATGCAAAATTGGCAGTTTGTCAGTAGTGTTTTAATCTTATTTATTGCTTGGAATCTTACCGCATTAATTCGTTTAGTTTTATTGAAGTTAGTGTCCTATTCAGATGTCTACAGTAAAACCATGCGCCGCTTTATTCGTGTACCAATGCGCTTGTTCTTGTTTTTTATTTTTTGGCAGTGGGGCACTTCGCATTTAGGGTTGTCGCTTAACGCTAGAGTATGGTTAGACAGCGGCGTACTGAGTTATCTTGCCTCGATGTTTCTATTCATTGGTATTATTGAATTTTCATTTGCCATGTATATCAGCCGCCCGGAACAAGAAAAAAATGCGACCGCAATTTTAAAGCCTGTGGTAACTACCTTAAAAATCATTACTGTTATCGTTATTGCCTTAAATTGGTTTTCTGCCGCAGGATATAATATTACCGCCATCATCACTGGTTTAGGTATTGGCAGTTTAGCGATTGCACTTGCTGCACAAAAATCATTAGAAAATGTATTTGGCGCATTTACGTTGTTTTTTGCTCGTCCGATCAAGCCCGGAGACATGTGTAAATTTGGCAATACCCAAGGTCGAGTTGAAGAGATAGGTTTACGGTCGACCAAAATCAGAAAACTCGATAGAAAAGTAGTGCATGTGCCTAACTCGACAATCGCCTCGATGGAGCTTGAAAATATTTCTGAAATAGATAATCGTCGTTATTTAAAGTTTTTTCGAATTCGCTTAAATACCCCTACCAATAAACTTAAAGAATTGGTGACAGCGATTCGAACACTCATTGAATCACACCCTAATACTATTGCATTAGAAAGATATGTAAGATTTGAAAATGTTGATGATGATGCGTTTATTATTGTTGTTAATACCTATGTTACGGCATCGGGTAGAGTTGAATATAAAAAGTTAGAAGAACTGCTTAACTTTCAAATAATGGATGTAATCGATTTGCATAAAATTGAACTTGCCATTCCCGAGCAGTATTTATCCATTAATCAAAAGTAGCTCTGCTCATCCCTCACTCCTAGGTAACGTACTCGGGCTAACGAGTACGTTACCTATTAATTAACCCGTCAATAAAACTGCACTTAAAATGTGCATACGAACATATACTGTGCAAAAAGCATCACGCCGATAATATCTAAATAAACTAACCTGTTGATTTTAATGTTAATAAATTTTATTCGAGACTGGCACTTGCCTTGCAATTACCCCTGTAGAGATTTTATAAATTTATATATGGAGTTCAATATGAGCGAGCAAGTAGGATTCAAGCTATGGTCCTTTACCGGCAAGATGAAAACCTTACATCTTAGCTGGATGGCATTTTTTATTACCTTTGTGGTGTGGTTTAACCATGCGCCTTTATTAGCCGTTATTGGTCATAGCTTGGGTTTATCTGCAAGTGAAATAAAAACACTACTTATTTTAAATGTTGCCCTGACAATACCAGCAAGGGTCATTATCGGCATGCTTACCGATAAGTATGGACCTAAGCTCACTTATACATGGGTGCTGGCGATATGTAGTATTCCTTGTTTTATGTTTGCCCTTGCAACCGATTTTGAACAAGCGGCTTTAGCTCGATTTTTATTAGGCTTTATTGGTGCTGGTTTTGTTATTGGTATTCGTATGGTTAGCGAATGGTTTCCAGCGAATGAGTTAGGTATTGCTGAAGGTATTTATGGTGGTTGGGGTAACTTTGGCTCGGCAGCTGCTGCTATGTCATTACCTGCAATCGCATTATTGTTTGGTGGTGACGATGGCTGGCGCTATGCTGTAGGTTTATCGGGTTTAATGAGTTTAATCTTCAGTGTGATTTGGTACTTTAATGTGACTGATACACCAAAAGGCTCAACCTACTTTAAACCAAAGCAAACGGGCGCAATGGAAGTCACTAGCACTGGTGATTTTTGGTTGTTATTACTCATGAAATTGCCAATGTACGGCGCATTAGCCCTGCTTACTTGGAAGTTATCACCAGCTGGCGTGAGCTTATTTTCAGAAAATATTGCACTTATTGCTTATATTAGCTTAGTACTATTGTTTATCTTTGAAGTAAAACAAACCTATAAAGTTAACGGTCATTTATTTAAACAACCGGTACCTGAAATTCATCAGTATAAATTTAAGCAGGTTGCAGTTTTAAATATTTTATATTTCGCTACTTTTGGTTCTGAGCTTGCGGTTATCTCTATGTTACCTCTGTTTTTTGCTGATGTGTTTTCCTTAGATATGGTTTATGCCGGTTTACTTGCTTCACTTTATGCCTTTATGAATTTAATGTCTCGTCCTGGTGGCGGTTGGATCAGTGATAAATTTGGTCGTAAAAAAACCTTATTAATATTAACGGCTGGTTTAGCGTTCGGATATTTAACTATGTCGGCAATCGATAGTAGCTGGCCATTAGCCTTAGCTGTTGCTGCTGCTATGGCATGTTCATTCTTTGTACAAGCTGGTGAAGGTGCTGTATTTGCAGCGGTACCATTAATTAAGCGTCGTTTAACCGGGCAAATTGCCGGTATGACTGGCGCATATGGTAATGTTGGCGCGGTAGTTTATTTAACGGTGTTGTCAATGGTAAGTTACCAGCAATTCTTCTTAGTGATTGCGGCAACAGCGGTTGTTGGTTTTATTACGTTATTGTTTATGGAAGAGCCGCAAGGCACAATAACTGAAGTACGAGAAGACGGTTCTATTGAATTAATTAGTGTTTCATAGTTAACTGAATAGTTAGTTAAATAGTTAACCTAACTAATTGATAAGGTGAGTGGGAGAGTGTCTCCCACTATTATTTATGGCAATTGAAGAGCAAATAGTGACTACTAAAATCGATGATACTGACGCCCAATTAACATTGGCTAGCAAGCCAACGTCTAAAAAACACGCCCAGTTAACAGTCAATTTTGGTGGTTTTTCTTGTGCAGGTAACAAAGCAGTTAATCAAGATGCATTTGCCGCTTTTATGCCGAAACCAAGTGAGCTAAAAGCGAAAGGCGCAATTGCTGTTATTGCCGATGGCGTATCTTCTGCAAGTAAAGCGGCAGAAGCAGCCCAGCTTGCCGTTACGCAATTTATTGATGACTATTATTCAACCCCGCCAACCTGGTCAACCAACAAATCAGCTGCAAAAGTATTAACAGGTTTAAATCAGTGGTTACATTCACAAGTTGATCCATCGAATGCTCAATCGCAGCAGTGGCTCACCACTTTTAGTGCGCTTATTGTTAAATCAGCGACTGGCTATATCTTTCATGTTGGCGATACGCGTATTAGCAGTTATCGCAATAAGCAACTTGAATCCATAACCTCAGATCATAACCGCAAGCATGGCGCGAGTAATGCTGTGCTTACGCGAGCATTAGGCGCAGAGTTACGTTTGCAAGTAGACGTTCACCAAGTTGATGTTCAGCAGGGCGATATTTATATACTGACTTGTGATGGGGTACATGATTTTGTCTCAGCAAAAGCAATTAAGCAGGCATTAGAGCTGTTATCGGCAAAGCCGAGTAATGCTGAGCTTGAAGCTTGCGCAAAACAATTAGTTGATGATGCGATTAACAATGGCAGTGACGATAATGTCAGTTGTTTACTTGCATATGTTGAGCATATACCGAATCGAAAAACCGAAGAAATAGAACGTGATTTACTCAGTAAACGCATTCCTCCGGCATTAAAAGTAGGCATGAAGCTTGACGGCTATAAGGTTTGTAAAGTATTACATGCCAGTATTCGGTCGCATTTATATTTGGTTGAACATGAGCAGTCAGACCAGCCATTAGTACTAAAGGTACCATCACAAAACTTTGCTGATGATGCTATTTACTTGCAAGGTTTTATTCGTGAAGCTTGGATTGGCGAGCGTATTAAGCATCAAAATATTATGCGAGTGCATAGTCAGTCTCACGCAAGTGGTACTAAAGCCAATCAAGCCAGCCAGTTCTTATACCATGTTTGTGAATATATCGAAGGGCAAACACTCACCGAGTGGATGCACGATCATCCCCAGCCAAGTATTGAACAAGTACGCAATATTATTAGCCAAGTTGTTAGCGCGCTTCGAGTATTTCAACGTTTGGAATTAGTACATCGAGATTTAAAGCCTGACAATATTATGATCGACCGATTTGGTCAGATAAAACTTATTGATTATGGCACTGTGCAAGTCGCATCGTTAGATGAAAATAGTGACACCCTAATCGAAACTGTACCGCAAGGCTCACTAAACTATATTGCTCCTGAAACATTATTAGCATTAACAGCAACGAATTTAAGTGACTTATTTTCGCTTGGGGTTATTTGTTATGAAATGCTTACCGGTGAATTGCCCTATAAGCCAATGCAAACAGCAACGATCACGCAAACCAGCTTTGAGCAATGGCAGTATCGCAGTATTAGACAATTTCGCCGCGAATTGCCTATTTGGTTAGATATTAGTTTGCAGCAATGTACCAATCCTGATCCGCGTTTTCGTTATCAAGCATTTTCAGAATTAGAGACGGATTTAAAAAAACCTAATTTAACGGCGGTTGAGGAATATAAAAAACAGCCACTATTAAAGCGCAACCCAGTGCGTTTTTGGCAAGGGGTTTCAGCATTGTTATTTGTGGCGTTAATCATTTCAATGGCCGCCTAACCTTGCAATGACTTATGTTTGCTAACTCGCACCAGTATAGAGCAAAGGCACTTGTATAGCACATAGGTCTCTTGATGGGTAACCGCTATCCCTTGATTTTATTGAATTTTATAATTGGTTTAAATATTGCAACCAAAACTGTAATGAGTATTTAATTTACAGTATTGGGAAATAACTATGTTGTTTGGGCGTAAAGATAGAAAGCCTATCAGTATTCCAGAAAAAAAAGTTGCTGAGTGGAAATACACCACTTGTAACTATTGTTCTACCGGGTGTTCGATTGAAATAGGTTTAGATAAAGATAAAAAAATTGTCACTTCTCGCGGCCATGCTGGCGCCGATGTTAATCGCGGTAAGTTATGTATTAAAGGCTTACTCGAGCACGAATTATTTGACAGCCCAGGTCGTGGTACTACGCCACTTATACGCGGTAAGCATTATGACGATTTTGAAAAAACCACATGGGATAACGCCCTTGACGTAACCAGTGAAAAAATCAAAGAAATCCAAGCAAAACATGGTAAAGATGCATTCGCGATTATCTCCACCGGACAACTGCTCACCGAAGAGTTTTATACCTTAGGAAAGCTAGCGCGTGGCTGTATTGGTACCAATAACTATGATGGTAACACCACGCTTTGTATGGCATCCGCGGTAAGCGGTTATAAGCGTTCATTTGGCTCAGATGGCCCTCCAGGTTGTTATGATGATTTTGAACATACCCATTGTTTTATGGCGTTTGGTTCAAACCTGCCCGAGCAACATCCAATTATTTACTGGCGCTTAAAAGAAGCGTTAGAAAAACGCAAATTCCCACTGATTGTGGTTGATCCTCGTGTAACCATGTTAGCGCAATTTGCCGATTTTCACTTACCTATCACGCCCGGTACCGACTGTGTATTAATCAACTCTATGATGCACGTCATTATTAATGAAGGCCTGCAAGATCAAAGCTATATCGATGCACATACTCAAGGTTTCGATGAAGTTAAAGCCTTAGTGCAAGATTACGACCCTAAGTCGGCTCAGCATGTTTGTGGTATCGATGAAGACACTATCCGCACCGTTGCCCGCATTTATGCCAAAGCGCCAAGTGCAATGAGTATATGGACCATGGGCATTAACCAATCTACCCACGGCTCTGATGGCGTAGTAAATATTAACAATCTAAATTTAATTACTGGCAATATTGGTAAGCCAGGGGGCACCAGTTTATCCATTACTGGCCAATGTAATGCCATGGGCACACGCGAGTGGTCATCGTGTTCAGGCTTACCGGGCTACCGTTATTTAGAAAATGCCGATGACAGACAAGAGATTGCTGATTTTTGGGGCATAGATCCAGAGTTCTTCCCGAAAAAACGCGGCCTCGCTGAAACCGATATTTTCCCTGCCATTGAAACCGGTGAAATTAAAGGTTTGTGGGTAGTGGCGACTAACCCAATGACTTCAATGCCGAATACTGCTCGTATTCGCAAAGCACTCGAGAAACTCGATTTTTTAGTGGTACAAGACGTATACGAAGATGTTGAAATGAACCAATATTCGCACGTGTTTTTACCTGCATCGGTGTGGTCAGAAAAAGAAGGTTGTCATACCAATACCGAACGCCGCGTCAATTTGATCAGCAATATTGTTGAACCGTATGCCAATTCCAAACCCGACTTTTGGATTTTTAACCAAATGGCAAAACGCTTTGATAATGGCAATATCATTCATTTTCCTGATCACGCTGAAGGCGCGTTTGATGAAATGAAGCAGCTATCAAAAGGCAAAGACCGTATCTTAGATATTTCAGGCATGAGTTACGCCAAAATTGAAAAAGCACGTGGTATTCAATGGCCATATCGTGAACAAGAAGAGGGCAGTGTTGAAACCTTAAAGGGCGATCCGCGTTTATATACCGATGGTAAATTTCAAACAAAATCGGGTAAAGCTAATTTAATCGCCGTTAAGTTTTTTAATAACAATGAGCAACCTTGTAAAGAGTATCCATTTTGGTTAAACAGTGGCCGTGTTGTTGAGCATTTTCACACTCGCACACGTACCGGAAAAATTGGTAACTGTAATAAATTTAGTCCTACTCCATATATGGAAATGAATCCTGATGCAGCAAGGGATTTGGGTATTGCTCATCAAAGCTATGTGCGCTTAACAAGCCGCCGCGGTGATGCGGTAGTTATGGTGCAATTAACGCAACGAGTAGCCCGAGATATGGTATTTATTCCATTTCATTTTCATGACTGTGTCAATCGTCTAACGCTTGGCTTGCTCGACCCACATTCAAGACAACCTGCATTTAAGCAAGGCTCGGTACGTATTGAACACGTAGACCAATTTGAAGCAGCACGCTTAAATGTTGAACGCCGTACGTTCTAATGATTGTAGTTAAAGGTAGCAAATAATATGTCACAACAAATTAATACAGGCTCAACTGAACAATCAGCAGTGCAGAGCTTTGATCCTAAAAGTATGAGCGTTAGCGAGCCGTTAGCCACTGACGGTTTAAGCGCTGCATTAGCTATTCCTGTCGATGGCGAAATTGGTAATGAACAAGCCGGGCGCTCTAATCATTGGGAAGTGCGTACCCAAGAACAACCTTATGCGTTTTTACCAACCCATGAAGATAAAAGTGAAATTAAAGAAAAGAATCGTTACGGTACACTTATCGATTGTGTCGATATTTCCGGTCTACCGAAAGACCGTTCAATGTTTATTAACGAAAACCCCGAAGTAGGTACAAATCCGAATCGTAATAAACAACATGGCTTTTTCTTTACGGCCGATAACTGTATAGGCTGTCACGCTTGTGAAGCCGCTTGTTCTGAGAAAAATGACAACCCAGCTCATTTAGCGTTTCGCTCGGTAGGTTATGTTGAGGGTGGTTCATTTCCTGATTACAAACGCATGAATATTTCAATGGCGTGTAATCATTGTGATAACCCGGTTTGTTTAAAAGGTTGTCCAACCAAAGCCTATACCAAACACGCTGAATATGGCGCGGTATTACAAGACCCTGAAACTTGTTTTGGTTGTGGTTATTGTACTTGGGTGTGTCCTTACAATGCCCCACAGCTTGACCCGGTTAAAGGTCGAGTGTCTAAATGTAATATGTGTGTTGACCGCTTGGAAGTAGGTCTTAAACCTGCATGTGTGTCAGCTTGTGTGGGTAATGCCTTAGATTTTGGCGTTATTGAAAACACTCCTGAAAACCGTGAACAGTGTAAAACTACTATTCCTGGTTTCCCAGATCCTGAAATAACCCGCCCAAATATTCGTTTCCAACAAACTAAAACCTTACCAGATGAAATGGCACGTACCGATTCAATGCCGGTTAAATATCACAAAGATGAAAAGGGTAATTATAAGCCTGTTATTGATCAAAAAGCCGGTAAAGAGCAGCACTGGAACTTAGCTAAATTAAACAGTAAAGAAAATCCGTTAGTGTTATTTACGCTATTTGCCCAAGCGGCATTTGGTACGTTTTTAATTCCGTTTTTAGCTGCACTATTTGGTATTGAAGCGTTTGTGGCATTTTTAAATTCAGATATGTTTTTACCGCTAACGGCGTTGTCATTGGGTATGACCTCATTTGGCTTATTTATGAGTGTTACCCATTTGGGTAAGCCATTTAGATTCTACCGTGGTTTTAATAACTTACGTTATTCTCCAATGAGCCGTGAAGGCCTTGGCCTAGCAATGTTTAGTGCCGGTTGTGGCTTAACTGCGCTATTCGCACTTCCAAGTAATGTGTACTTAAATGAACTATCTATAACATTAATTGGTTTAAACATTAGCGCAATGACCACTGGGTTACCATTAGCCGAGCTTAAAATGGGCGCAGGTATATTCACCTTAATCGCAGGCTTTATTGGTATTTTTTATATGAATAAATGTTACCAAATTAAAGCTCGTCCATTTTGGAACCACTGGCAAACCGTAACTTCTTTTTCTGGCAATAGTTTATCACTTGGCGCCTTTGTAAGTGGTGTAATAGTCGTGTCTACCTTGTTAGTACAGCAAGTAGATAGCTTGATTGTTACTCAAGCCTTAATTGTTTTCGGCAGTGTATTTGCATTAGGTATGATCATTGAGGCGTTAGGCTTAATTAAGCACAACAGTGATTTAAATCGCGCTGAACATGAAGGTGCTGCCTCTCATTACATTCAGTGCACAACGTTTGGTAAAACCTATAAACTACGCAATGCTTTGCTAGGCTTAAATATAATGGCAACATTAGCATTACTGGCAGTGAGTATGGGGAGTGAGTTAACAACTGGCTTAATCGTACTGTGGTTTGCTGTAGCGTTGGTAAATATAGCAACAGCATTAATTGGCCGAGCATTGTTTTATATCTTAGTTATACCGACAACTATGCCAGGGGCTTTTTTCTGGAAAAACAAAGGTTTTGAACAGCATGCTCGGGACATTGGTTTAGCCGATAACCCTGCAACTGGTGTTGCACCTGCATGTCACTAATTATCAAGTAGTATGTTAAATAAAGGGTGGTATTTGTATAATACTGCCCTTATTATTTAGCTCTTATCCGCATTTTATTTTCTAAATTTTAAAGGCTAGTTATGCTTACTTCACCCCAGCAAACCATGAATAAAACCTGTTTAATTGGCCTTAGCTACTTTGATAAAGAGCATAACCTCTTAAAGCAAAGTATGCTGGCTGGCACCGTAATATCGGTAGATAAAGAAATGGGCATAACGGTTGAATTACTTGAAGCGACAGATAACAATTTGTCTAAAGCGACACAAACCAACGCTAAAAAAAATGGCGATAAAAAATCTGCACAATTTATGTTACCAGCGAACCTCGATTGCTGGTTTATTGCCCCAAAAGGTGATTTCCACACCAGTACCGAAGGCGTTAAAATAACCAATCCAGATTATTTAGTCACCTGGGATATTTTACAGACCAAATCGCAAGAGAATATCGCGGATGGTGAGCAACAGTGGTGGGAGTGGCAACCAAGAACCACTGCGCCACAGATAGGTTAATACCAAGTTGATTATATATCTGCTCATTTTTAATGGTGAAAACGAATAACTACTGCGTTATAAAATTGATAAGTAGAATAACTACTTACTAAATTTTATGCCTTGTATTTATCCGTTTTTCCTCATGAAAAAGTAGATCACATACTTAATCAAATTGGTATAATGGATCCTTAGTTTCATTAAGGGTATATTCAATCCTTCTCTAGCTAAAAGTAACTCAAAGAAACCCGAATGAATAAAAAATCTATCCTTATTACTGGCTGTTCAACCGGCATTGGTTTTGATGCCGCTAAAACATTGCATGAGCGTGGTTACCGAGTATTTGCTAGTGCAAGAAAACAAGCCGATGTAGATGCACTGAATAAGCAGGGTTTAAATGCCATATTACTTGATGTTAGCAGTGAGCAATCTATTACCAATGCTTTAGAACAAGTATTAAACGCTACCGGTGGCACACTCGATTATTTATTTAACAACGGCGCTTACGGTCAGCCGGGTGCTATTGAAGATTTACCCACTGAAGTGTTGCGCGAGCAATTCGAAACCAACGTATTTGGTTGGCATGAATTAACTAAGCAAGTGCTTAAAGTTATGCGCGCGCAAGGGCATGGTCGAATAGTACAAAACAGCTCTGTATTAGGTTTTGTATGTATGCCATACCGCGGTGCATATAATGCGTCTAAGTTTGCTATCGAAGGTTTAACGGATACCTTAAGGTTAGAACTCGCAGGCGCAAATATTCAGGTGAGTTTATTACAGCCGGGTCCTATTGATACTCAATTTCGCCCCAATGCACTAGCGGCTTTTAAACAAAACATTGATTGGCAAAATAGTCTACATAGCGAAAAATATCAAAAACAAATACAGCGTTTAGCCAGCACAGAACCAGCCAGTGGCTTTACTTTGCAAGCAAGTGCAGTAACTAAATGCTTAATTCATGCACTCGAAAGTAACAGACCAAAAGCCAGATATCGAATTACCTTCCCAACTAAATTATTTGCCGTACTAAAGCGAATGTTACCCAGCTATGTTTTAGATAAACTGTTATCTAAAGGGTAAGTTATTTAGTAATATTCTGTGTATGTATAAGAAATTTTTTGGAACAATTCATTAAATCAGCTAAGGTATGAATAATAAAAATAAATAGGATTATTATGAAAAAATTTATATCTATTGTGCTCGTGCTAATGCCGCAGCTAGCGTTTGCAAACACTTCCTCGGTAAGTGCTGACACTGCAAGTGAATACGATGCTGTTTTAGCAAGGTTTGTTGAAAGTACCGGACCTGGTGTTGCCGTTATCGTTAGTCAAAAAGGTAAAACCTTGTATAAAGGCGCTAGAGGTCTGGCGAACATTGAGCTGCAAGTTCCTTTACAAACCGATAGTGTGTTTCGCCTAGGCTCAATTACTAAACAGTTTACCGCTGCTGCAATTATGATATTGGAAGAGCAAGGTAAACTGGCGCTAACTGATGATCTTCATAAATATATCCCCGAATTTCCTACTGAAAATAACAAAGTCACAATCAAGCATTTGTTAAGTCATACATCTGGCATTGCTAATTATACTGAAGATGAAAGCATCTGGAATAAAGAGCTAAAAACCCCTACGACTATTGATGAAATGATTAGCCGTTTTGCGCTGCACCCTATGGCATTAAAAACCGGCGAAGCAAATCGATATTCAAATACCGGCTATGTGTTGCTAGGAAAAATAATTGAAGTAGCGAGTGGTAAGTCTTACCCCGAATTTATTGAAACAGAAATTTTTGCCAAGCTTGGTATGAAGAACAGTCGTTATGGTGGGCTCCAACTTATTCCTAATAGAGCCAGTGGTTATTCTATGGTTGAGCAAGGATACGTAAATGCAGATTATATCGATATGATGTGGCCGCATGCTGCAGGTTCTTTACTATCAACCGTTGATGATTTAAATATTTGGTTCACCGCACTGCGCACCGGCAAGCTTATTTCAATCAATAGCTATAAGTTAATGACTTCACCTGTTGAGCTAACTGATGGCAGTATGTCTAATTACGGTTTTGGTCTTGGCCTTTACCAGTTTAATAAGTACCAGGTTATAGGTCATGGTGGTGGTATTCATGGTTTTGTGACGAATGCTTTTTATATTACTGAAGAAGACTTATATGTTGCGGTATTAAACAATAACGATTCAGGTCAACCAGGCGATATTGCCAGGTTATTAGCTGCCGTTGCCCTTAACATAGAATTACCTTCGTTTACTGCGGTAACCTTAAATAAAGAGCAACTAACGCCATTAATGGGTGATTATAAGTTAGCTTCAGGCGACAGTCGTAAAATATTTATGGAAGAGCAAAAAATTTACTCACAACGTGGCGATGGCAAAAAATGGCAAATCACCCCGATGTCAACCAATAGCTTTTATTACCAAGGTAGTTTGAGCTATTTTAGTATTGAAAAAAATGAGTTAGGCGAGCAAGTGATGAATTTTTATAGCCGCTTAGCAAATGAACCTGAACTCGCTATCAAACAATAGTTTGTTAAATATATGCCGCTATAACAACAAAGCCACTTTAACTGAATTAAAGTGGCTTTGTTTTTTTGCTTAGATTTATCTAATGATTGATTAGCTATCTTGACCTAAGTATTCAGAGTTAGATAAATGTAAGTAATGTAAGTATTTTTCATACTGAGTAACAATGTCTGCCAATATTTGATCTTCAGTAAAGCCCATAACGTCATAGTGCTGACCGCCGTGCTCTAGGAATACTTCAACACGGTAGTAATGACCATCATCACTTTCTATTTCTGTTTGATTAGATATAGTGAAAGCACGTATACGTAAACCATAGACAAAATCATCATATTCTTCGTTACTCACGATGAATCTTATCCGATCTTCAAAGGTTTGTACCTCTGTTATTACATGCTTTTTAATAAAGCTTTTAGATACTTTATTAAGTGCCGGTAAAGCGACATTTTTTAAAAATTTGTGTGCATCTTTTTGGCTAGGATGAGACAAGAGTACATCAATATGATCTTCCCAGCTGACATTGGTTTGCGAAAATTGCACGCTGGTATTATGTGACTGCACACTATTAATTTTTAACCAGTCGTCTTGCAGGGCACGGTATAAACCTAAACACATCAGTAACATGATTAATAAAAATGGTAATGCACTTGCTATCGCTAACGTTTGTAAAGCTTGCAAACCACCGGCCATTAATAATATCGAGGCAACTACACCTTGCAGTAATGCCCAAAAGATACGTTGCCATACTGGTGAATCACCCTTGCCGCCAGAGGTTAAGTTATCAATAACTAATGAACCTGAATCTGATGAAGTGACAAAAAATGTCACCACTAAACATAACGCAATAGTAGATAACATGGTAGAGAAGGGCATGTGTTCAAAAAACACAAAGAGAGCGACAGAAACATCAGTACTTATCGCATCTTTAAGATACGTTCCGCCATCATTCATTATTGCATCAATGGCCGTATTACCAAATACAGTCATCCACATAAAAGTAAACGCGGCAGGTACAAATAATACCCCAATTAAAAACTCACGAATGGTTCTTCCCCGAGATACTCTTGCAATAAAGGTCCCTACAAATGGTGACCATGAAATCCACCAACCCCAATATAATAAAGTCCAACCGCCAAGCCAGTCATTTTTATTTTCATAGGCATATAAGTTAAACGTTTTATTCACAATGTCACCGAAGTAAGCACCGGTATTTTGTACAAATGATTGCAGTAAATGTACTGTTGGGCCAAATAATAAAACGGCACCCATAAGCAAAATAGCTAACCCTAAATTCAGTTCACTTAAACGTTTAACGCCTTTTTCTAAGCCTAAAAATACTGAGCCAGTGGCTATAATGGTAATAATAATAATTAATGCAACTTGTACGACGGTACTAATCGGCACATCGAGTAAGTAATTTAAGCCCGAATTGAGCTGTAGCACACCAAAACCAAGTGATGTAGCGACACCAAACATAGTGCCGAGTACTGCAAAGGTATCTACAGAATGGCCTATAGGGCCATAAATTCGTTCGCCAATTAATGGGTAAAGTGCACTACGAGGGAGAAGTGGTAAATTATGTCGGTAAGCAAAATAAGCTAGGTTTAATGCGACCACTGAATAAATTGCCCAAGCATGAATACCCCAGTGAAAAAAGGTTATTTTCATTGCTTCTTTTGCGGCTTCAACACTTTCTGGATCAGCATCAGGAGGACTAAGGTAGTGCATTACGGGTTCAGCAACACCAAAAAACATTAAGCCAATACCCATGCCCGCAGAAAATAGCATGGCAATCCAGCTTTTGTAGCTGTAATCAGGCTCGGCATGATCAGGCCCTAGTTTAATATCGCCAAATCGGCTGACCATCACAAATAATATAAACAGCATAAAAATAGCAACACCAGCAATGTACATCCAGCCAGCTTTTAACTCAAACCAAGATTGCACTGATTTAAAAATAGATTGCGTTGCGTTTGGCCAGAGGGCAGCGGTAAACACTAATAAGACAATTAAAATTACCGAAGAAAAGAATACGGGTGGATTGATGCTTGATTTGAATTGCATAGATCTCCTGATGTAGGTTATGCGGCTTTCTGTTGATAGCTGTTTATTAAGCATACAGTAATCTAAACATTATGCTGAAAAATGGGTTAAATATTAAGCGTTTAAAACAAAAGAAAACAAAAGAAAACAAAATAGGTGTGTTATGTGAGTGCATTTTATATTTAGAGCTATATAAATTTAAACTGCACTTGTTTAGTGCGATTTTTGTTCAGGCTTGGGCAATAAGCATAATAACCACGCATTAATAAATTTAACCTGTTGTATTTTATGGTTATTATTGTTGGCACTGTGCTTGCTCTATACCTACATACTATTCAGTTTATGCCTAGTGTTGTACTGAAGCATGCATTCATACCAAAAGTATCAATGCGATATTAATAAATGTGGGAAACGTAACATGAGCTCAAGTAATTCGACTACAACAAAACAAAACATTGTCGTGGTTGGTAACGGCATGGTTGGCCATCACTTTGTTGAACAATTAACAAAGCAAGGTGATTACAATATAACGGTACTGTCAGCAGAATCTCGACTAGCTTATGACAGAGTACATTTGTCTGAATATTTTTCGGGTAAAACGGCTGAAGATTTAGCATTAACAACCCCAGAGAATTATCAGCAACTAGGTGTCAACTTTCACCTTGATGCTAAAGTCACGCAAATAGATAAAGCCGCGCAAACAGTGACTACTGAATCGGGTTTAACGTTTTCTTACGACAAATTGGTTATAGCTACCGGCTCATATGCTTTTGTTCCACCAATCCCAGGTAAAGAGCGAGAACACTGTTTGGTATATCGTACTATTGATGACTTAGATGCCATTCAAGCGTCAGCAAATCAAGGCAAGGTTGGTGTTGTTGTTGGTGGTGGTTTACTCGGTTTAGAAGCGGCCAACGCATTAAAAGAACTCGGCTTAGAAACCCACGTAGTTGAATTTGCACCACAACTTATGGGCGTACAGTTAGATCCTGCTGGCGGTCAACAACTTCGTTCGATGATTGAAGATTTAGGCGTAACCGTACATACCCAAAAAGCCACTAATGTTATTGTTGATGGTGCTAACAGTGTTCATAAAATGGAATTTTCGGATGGCAGCCATTTAGAAACTGATTTGATTTTATTCTCTGCAGGTATTCGCCCATACGATAATTTAGCGCGAGAGTTTGATTTAACTGTTGGTGAGCGCGGCGGTATTGTGGTTAACAACCAATGTCAAACGTCAACCGATAACATTTATGCTATTGGTGAGTGTGCACTATGGAATAACTTTATTTATGGTTTAGTGGCTCCTGGGTACTCAATGGCCAAAGTTGCAGCAAGTCATATTGCCGGTGGCGAAGACAGTTTTACTGGTGCAGATATGAGCACCAAGTTAAAACTAATGGGTGTTGAAGTAGGTTCTATTGGTGATGCGCATGCAAAAACAGCTGGCGCACAATGTTATACCTATCAAAATGACCGCGATAATGTCTATAAAAAAATAGTCGTCAGTCAAGACGGTAAAACCTTAATTGGCGCGGTACTTGTTGGTGACACTAGTGAATACGACACGTTATTACAATATGCGTTAAATGGCATTGAGCTTCCTGAAAATCCAGACGCGCTAATACTGCCAAGTCATGGCGGTGAAAAACCAACACTCGGTGTTGATTCATTACCAGATACCGCAATGATTTGTTCATGTTTAAACGTAAGTAAGGGCGATATTATTGCCGCGGTTGATGCCGGTGATATTAACTTGTCATCAATAAAAAGCACAACCAAAGCAAGTACTGGTTGTGGTGGTTGTGCAGCGTTACTTAAAAACGTCGCTGAAAATGAATTTGCCAAACGTGGCTTAGAGGTTAAAAAAGATATTTGTAGCCACTTTGTGTATAACCGCACTGAGCTATTTCACATTATTAAAGCTGAAAAAATCACTAACTTTGATGAATTAATTAGCAAGCATGGTAAAGGTTTGGGTTGTGAAATTTGTAAACCAGCGGCCGGTTCAATTTTCTCATCCATTTACAATGATTACATCTTACAAGGTGATCATTTACCACTGCAAGATACCAACGATACTTACCTAGGTAATATGCAAAAAGATGGTACCTATTCAGTTGTACCGCGTATGCCAGGCGGCGAAGTAACCCCTGATAAACTTATTGTTATTGGTGAAGTTGCCAAAGAATATAACCTGTATACCAAGGTGACTGGCGGCCAACGTATCGATTTATTCGGTGCTAGAGTCGATCAGCTACCGGCTATTTGGAAGCGCTTAATCGATGCTGGTATGGAAACAGGTCACGCTTACGGTAAATCATTACGTACGGTTAAATCGTGTGTTGGCAGTACTTGGTGTCGTTATGGTGTGCAAGACAGTATGGCAATGGCGATATTCCTTGAAAATCGTTACAAAGGCTTACGCTCGCCTCATAAAATTAAGTTTGCAGTATCAGGTTGTACCCGAGAGTGTGCGGAAGCACAAAGTAAAGATATAGGGATTATCGCCACCGAGAATGGTTGGAACTTATACGTAAGTGGTAACGGCGGCATGAAACCTCGCCACGGCGATTTATTTGCTACCGACTTAGACGATGCGACCTTAATTCAATACATTGACCGCTACTTAATGTTTTACGTACGCATGGCCGACAGATTACAACGTACTTCGGTATGGTTAGACAATTTAGAGGGCGGTTTAGAGTACATGCAAAAAGTGGTTATCGATGATCACTTAGGCGTGAACAGTGAACTTGAAAAACAAATGGACGCGGTTGTTGCTACGTACCAATGTGAGTGGAAAACCACTATTGAAAGTGAAGATCAGCTAAAACGTTTCCGTCAATTTGTTAACTCAGACAAAGCCGATCCTAGTATTCAATTTGTGACCGAACGCGAGCAAATTCGTCCTGCCACTTTAGTTGAAAAAGCCGGTAAAGGTTTATTAATTGAAACGGTCAATGTTGGCGAAACTGAGACGGTTTAAATAACGGCTAAAGCCGAAGTTAAAACAAAATAAACAAGGTAAAGGTAGCGCCTAATGTATTTAACATTTGGCGTTAACAAAGGAAAAAATTATGAATACAGAAACAGTAAAACAATGGCAAACTATTTGTCATAAAGATGACTTAGTTAAGCACTCAGGTGTATGTGCGTTACTCGCTAACGATGAGCAAATTGCACTGTTCATGATTGATGAGAATACCGTACATACTATCCATAACTGGGATCCGGCGGGCAATGCTAACGTGCTATATCGCGGTATTATTGGCGATGACAATGGCGATGTATTTGTTGCTTCACCACTATATAAACAGCGCTTCTCACTACTTAGTGGTAATTGTTTAGATGATGACGCATTATCGGTTAAGCTATTTGAAACGCGTATTGTTGACGAGCAAGTACAGGTTCTGAATTAAATAAAGTTTAGCTGATAGATTTAGTTAGCCTAGGATTAGTTGCAATAGAATAAACTTTTTAAGCACTCATTGTTATTAATTAACATGAGTGTTTTTTTATGCTCAACGCTAACTATTTTTCTTTGAAACCACTATGTATTGGCCATTACTTTCTGCGGATTTTTAATCACTTAAATTAAGGTATTGTTCATACAAGTATGCTTATCCCAACCGGTAATTATACATTCTTGATTGTCTTCCTGAACTGTTTTAGCAAAGCACTAATAGATATTATTAGGATTTCACCTGGATTTTCGTAAGCTGCTGTTAAGGTAAGGGCAGAGTAATAATAGCAACAGCACCGGTAGTTCTAGTGATGTCAGTTACATCAGTAAAGTCAGTCCGATTAGTCAGAGTCAATTCCCCCTGATGGTTCGCAATTATTTGTCTGCTTAAGGCTAAACCAATACCTGAACCGGTTTCTTTAGTGCTATAAAAAGGTACGAATAAGTTGTCTGTATTAGCAATTCCGCAACCTTGATCTAGTACTTTAATAATTACTTGTTGCTTGCTTTTAAATACCTGTACCTCAATATCTTTGGCAGACTGTTCTGCTAACTTATTGTTGGCTTTACTTTTTGATAACTGCGCTTCTTTGGCGTTTTTTATCAGGTTTAATAACACTTGTTCAAGCTGGCTTTTATCGGCTTTGATCATTAATGGGTTAGATAGATTAATTGTTACCTGTTGCACTAAGTTGGCAATGCCTTGTAGTAACTCAGTTAAGTCTATCTGCTGAATATTAGGCAAGGGGAGTTTGGCTAAATCTGAATAACTATCGATAAACGCCAATAGATTATTGCTGCGGTTATCAATAATTTTAATCGCTTGTTGGCATTGCTCTGACGTGAGATTTGGCATCTCTAATAAGTTCTGGCTCAGTGCCGAAATAGGCGTTAAAGAGTTGCGTACTTCATGGTTTAAAATACGGATAATATTTTGCCATGCTTGCTGCTCATTTTTTTGTAACTCTTGGCTAATATTATTGAGCATCAGTAGCTGGTAATTGTTGTTATTTTCTTTGTATTCACTTTGTCTTATTTGCCATTCCTTATGCGTGCTCTGGGTGTTAGACGGATTACTTTCATCGAACAGCCAAAAACCATCAAGCTTTTTGAGTCCTAATTTTTGTGCCGGGCATTGTTTTAATGTTTGCCAAGGTACTGAGAATAGTTGGCTTACTGCCGGGTTAGCATGTTGCAGTTGATCGTTTTGATCTAAAATTAACACCGGTGAATCTAGTTGCTCAATTAAGCCATACAGTAAAAACATTTGTTGGTCATAACGGCTCTTACTCACTTGCAAATTTTGACTAAGGCTCGAAAGTTCGTTAAATAATTTAGCGACAATGCCCTTACTAAAGGGTGACTTAGCCCTAAGGCTGTAATCTTCCATCTTTAACGCTTCTGTTAAGCTGGTTAAGCTGTAATAAGGGGTGATAACTAATCGATAGAGAGCAATGACTAAACTGCTATAAATGATGGTGAGTAGCAAACCTAATGTTGACCAACCCAGTAGCTTGAAATCAAAGGCAATGCCGATGGCAACAAACAACACTATGATTGGCAGTAAGCTGGCGATAATAAGCCAGATAAAGCGTCGCTCTAGGCTAACATCATGCATCAATTCGATATTTCTCCAATCGTCTTGTCTATATGAAACCGCATTTCAGCTAACATTTCAGCTAACATTTTGGGTCAATTTGATATTTCTCTAATCGTCTATAAATAGCATTCTTGCCTAAACCCAATAACTCTCCGGCTTCGATGACCCTGCCTTGCGATTTTTGCAGGGCTTGCTTAATTAACTCTTGCTCTGCTTCATCTATAGTCATAAATGGCATTTCGCCATTACTAATAAGTGCAGGTTGATCATTTAAGCCAGTGATTTCGATCTCGTTACTATCACTTAATAGTACCGAGCGTTCAATCACATGGCTAAGCTCTCGAATATTACCTGGCCAGTCGTAATGATTTAACGCTTTTTTAGCTTGCTCTGATAAGAACAAATCACGCTTATTGTATTTTTGACTTTTCTCATCTAAAAAATGTTGAGCTAACGGTAATATATCTTCTTTTCTTTTTCTCAATGGCGGAATATCGAGCACTATGGTGTTAATACGATAATATAAATCTTGGCGAAAATCACCTTGAGCGATGGCTTGTTGAAAGTCGATATTACTGGCCGCGATTAACCTGACTTCCGCGTGTAATGTTTTACTTGAGCCCACTGCTTCAAATTCACCAGATTCAAGTACACGCAATAGTTTTGGCTGTAAGTTCAGCGGAATAGTACCAATTTCATCGAGAAATAAACTGCCCGATTGTGCGGCTTCAAAACGACCCATACGATCTTTTTTCGCATCGGTAAAAGCACCTTTGGTATGCCCAAAAAGCTCACTTTCGAACAGGGTTTCAGGGATGGCGCCCATATTTACCGTTACGAAACTTTCATCACAACGAGCAGAATGTTGATGAATGTAGTTCGCCAACATACTTTTACCTGTGCCATTTTCACCAGTAATTAAAATGGCTGTGTCTGTTACCGCAAGCTTTTTAGCTTGGGTAAGTACTAATTGCATAGCGGCAGATTCACCCAGCATAAACACTTCGCTGCTAGGGCGCTGAGCTTTGAGGCGTTTGTTTTCGAGTTGTACTGAGCCTAACTGAAATTGCTGTTCAATTAATCCCACTAAACGTTGATTCTTCCAAGGTTTTTCAATGAAGTCTTTGGCGCCAAGCTTAATGGCTTCAACGGCAATTTCCACTGTCGACCATGCGGTCATAACAATAACCGGGAAGTGATAATTTTTATCTTTTAAGCTTTTCAGCATATCCAAGCCTTCCTGACCGGAAGTAGTATCGTATTGAAAATTCATGTCGAGTAGCATTAAGTCGACAGACTGCTCAGCAATAACGTCAAGTGCTTGCAGGGGAGAATCAGCTTCAAGAACATTAAAACCGTAGTTTTCGAGAATAAACTTAGCTGAGAGTCGCAAGTCACTTTGGTCATCAACAACAATAATTGTTTTTTTCATTTTGCGTTTATCTTCTTTTTATTTCTATCGTTTAGTTTTATTTGTTTAAATCATTTTTACTATAAAAGTTAGCGCAATAATTATTTATTAATGCGCTCTATAGTTTGAACTATTCGTTTCTAAGAGCCTTAATAGGGTCAGTAGCAATGATTTTTTTAGCCGGAAAATAACAAGCCGCTAACGCAATGACTATTAGCGCTAGTAAGCAGCTTGATATCATCAACCAGTCAAAACTCAACCATTGATTAATATGTTGCTGTGCCCAACTATAAAGTACCACAGCTAATAGCAAACTTAAGGCAAAACCGGCAGCGATCGGAGTAAATGATTCACCAATAAACTCAACTAAAATGCGTTTACTCTTTGCACCCAACGACATGCGTATACCTAATTCATAACGGCGCATTTGACTGTTGTAACTAATAACACCATAAATACCCACTGCAGCCAAGAGTAAAGCAAAAATAGCTAATACTAAACTTAGCCATAAGGTTAACTTTTTATGGTAAACCAATTCATCATGGATGTCAGACACTGAAGTGAAACGCCATACTTTGATATCGGCAAACTTTGCTTCCAACAAATTAAGGATACGGGTTTTTTCTAACAGGTTGCCCGCTTGCATTCTAATAACAAAATTTGAACGCGAAGCTGAGTAGGGAAAATACATCATGGCCCCTTGTGTTCTTTCATGACTATAAGGGTTATAAACATCTTCTACTACGCCAATTACGGTCATAGCATCGCCACCTGCGGTATAGACTACTTTACCAATAACATCCTCATCACCAGCGACTTGCTGTGCAGCCGTTTTACTTAAGATCACCATTTCGTCGTCGCCTCTAATTTCTTCTGGGCTGAATACACGACCAGATAGCACGGTTAAGCCAACGGTATCAAAGAAGTTATTATCAACAGAAACAAAAGAGAGATGACCTAGCTTAACGCTGTCATTATTAAATATACCGGTATTGCTACTGCCACGACGAATAGGTGAATTGTTAGCACGTGATATTTTTTCTAAGCCGTTAATGCTTTGTAATTCAGCCAGCAGTTCTCTAGAAAGTTGCATTCTAGCCTCTTTTTCAGGGTAACCTTCGCCAATGTCTAACGTTAGGTTATATAAGCCCTCATCTTCAAAACCTAACGGATGATTAAGTACTGTTAGGGCGTTACTCATCACTAAAGTGGTGATTAATAACAATAGCGTTGCTAAACAAATTTGGCTGGCCACCAAAACATTACGCACTTTACTGTTTACTTGCCCGCCACTGCCTTTACCACTTGATTGTAACTGTGAAATTAGCTGTTTGTAGTTAATAAGCTTTAAGGTAATAAGCGCAAATATCAGTGATAACGTTAGCGTTAATCCGCAGGCAAAAGCAACGGCGGTTAAATCTAATGACAATTCAGCTAAGCGCGGTAAAACATTGCCTGCCGCTATACGTAATAACTCGATACTCCAACCCGCAATAATTAAGCCGATGATCATAGAAGCAGAGCAAAGCAACAGGCTTTCTAGCCAAATACTAAAGAATAAATGTTTTAGCTTTGCCCCTAACGTTGCCTGAATAACTAATGAGCGTTGTCTTTGCGCAGCTCTTGAAAAGAATAAGTTAACAATATTGGCACAAGCAATGAGCAATAATACACCTGCACCGAGTAACACCAATAAGCCGATGTATTTATTATCGCCTATAATGGCAATTTGGAAGTCTTGAAAATGGGCAATTAATGCTTGATGTTTGGCTTTACCAACACGGGCATTTTGTTGAAACATAGGGTCAACAAGGGTATTGAATTCAGTGCTAACTTGCTCAATTGAGCTTGCTGGCAATAATTTACCTATGGCTGCGGTCGAGCTGTAAACATTGTGCCAATTTACTTCATCAACACCACTAAAATCCCAAGGTAGCCAAATTTGCGAGTTATCATCACCAGCAAAATTACTCGGCTCAGAAAAGCTTGCAGCAACAACGCCGATAACTTGATATTGTTGTTCGCCTAAAACAATGCTTTGGCCAATAATATTGGTATCTTTACCATATTGCGTTTGCCATAAGTGCTCACTAATTAATGCACTTGGTTTATTGTTACCAATATTTTCTTGTTCGCTAAAACCACGGCCAATAACAACAGGTACGCCAAGTAGGTCGAAATATTCTGGGGTAACATAGCTGAGTTCGGTCAATGGTTTTTGACGTAAACTGGCTAATATTGCGCGGTCACGATAAACCAATGCCATGCTTTCTAAGCTTGTTTGTTGTTGATACATTAATTTTTGTGCGACAAAAAATTGTGAGCCAGTGAATGCTCTGTCGCCTTCTTGCAATTCTTGCTCCATCAAAATTAAACTTTGCGCATTAGGGTAGGGTAACGCCTTAAAAATTAATAAATGGTTAAGGCTAAAAGCGGCTAATAAAACCCCTAAGGTGAGTGACAAAGTAAAAACGGTTGTCAGCACAAAACCAGGTACCCGAGATAAGCTAGCTGCAGTGGTCTTAATTTCGTTAATTAAGGCTCTCATACGGCCTCCTGCAAAGCACTCTCTAGTGGAGAATCTAAGCTAATGTTATCTAAAATAATACCGTCTAATAAATTCAGTTTAATCTTGGCATGGTCGGCATACCTTGGATCATGAGTAACCATGCAAATGGTGGTGCCTTCTTTATTTAAGTTATCTAATAAGGCCATCACTAAATCACCATTTTTAGAATCTAGGTTACCTGTAGGCTCATCGACCAGTAATATACTTGGCTTGCCAACTAATGCGCGGGCAATGGCAATACGCTGCTGCTGACCACCAGAAAGTTGATTTGGCTTATGTGTACATCGGTGCTGCATTTCTACTTTTTCTAAACTGGACATCACTTGCTCATGTACCTCGTTAGCCGATAATTTTGGCTCGCGGTATTTCAACGGCAAGGCAACATTGTCATAAACGCTGATTTCATCAATTAAATTAAAGGCTTGAAAAATAAAGCCAATGTGCAGGTTTCTAATTTCAGCTCGTTCGTCCGCCGTTAAATTAGCCACTTGCTGACCTTTAATTAAGTAACTGCCATCGGTTGGTGTGTCTAATAAACCTAATAGCGATAACAGTGTTGATTTACCACACCCTGAAGGACCAGAAATAGAGAGGTAATCGCCTTGATAAATAACCATGTTAATATCGCGCAGGGCATGGGTTTCCATATCCACTTTAGAGTAAACTTTGCTAATATTTTTTAGTTCGATAAGTGCTTGTTTGTTCATGATTCAGTCCTTGTTAATCTGTTATTGTCATTGTTTGGTTTTGTAGCCAGCTAGAAGTGTCTGAAACAATAAATTGTTCACCTTCGCTAGCGCCAGAGAGTAATTCGATGTTATTACCAATAACGCGACCAAATTTCATGGTACGTAATGTTGCGGTTTGTTGGCTGGCAAGTAAAGCAAAAATCTGCTGACTTGAGTTAGCTTTTACGCCAACAGGGTGCTTTACATATAAGGCATTGTTAAGCATGCCGACTTCAATTTTACCTTCTACTTTCAATTCAGGTCGGGCATTTGCAGGTAGTGCATCGGTAATATCAATATCAATAAGCACGCTACCGTTAGTAATAACAGGGTCAATGCGATTGACTACGCCTCTTACCAAGGCGCTACGAGTATTTATTTCAGCTTCATGACCAATGGCAATATCTTGGGCTTCACTTTGTGGTATTTGCAGTCGCGCTATCATGGTTTTATTACTTGCTACCAGTGCTAATTTCTCACCTGCGGCAACACTCTGTCCCAAAGTAACTGGCATGGATTGTAATACCCCTTCAATATCCGCGTGGATCACTAAACCTGCTTGTAACGATTGTTTTAAGGCTAAGTTAGCATCAAGTTGTTTAGCAAATTGTCCTTGCACAGATATTTTTTCTTGGTGAGCATTTTTTAAATGAGCCAGTCTTTGTTGTTCAATGGTTAATTGCTCAGCTAATTGTGCTGCAGCAAGCTTTGAACGTTTAAAATCAAATGATGACACTATGCCTTTCGTGGCTAAACTAGATTGCGCTTCAACTTTTAAATCTGCAGCCGCCAAGTTTGCTTTTATTTGTACTAAAATAGCTTGATGCGCTAAGTACTCACTTTTTTGATTAATCTTTAATTCACGCAAACTAGCCTGATGTCTGGCAAGTTCCATTTGGGCATTATTTACTTGCAGTAATAAATCTGGATTACTTAACTTCATAATGATTGTATCTGGTGTAACTTGCGTGCCAGGTAACACCAAAATCTCTTCTATCGTGGCTCTTGTTGGCGCCGTTAATAAACGTTTATGTTTAGAAATTAATTTACCAAAGCCTGAGATGATAAAAGGCAAATCACTTTTTTGCACAGCCGCCACTCTTAATTCACTGCGAGCTACGGTTGCATCTGAATTAGGTTGACTGAATTGCCAAGCAATAAATACTAAGGCAGCAACGATGAAGACCGAAGGTTTTAACCAAGACGTTTTTTTCACTTTAGTAGCTTTCTTAATATCCATGCTGCATATCTCCACGCTGTTTATACTGACGTTAATTGTTAAGTATTGAGCGATAATTTGTTTAGTTTCATGTCACTTAGTGTCTATAGTGCTAATAACGTGCCAGATTTTAAGTTACTGATTTTAAAGTGATAAAGTAAATTGGTATGATATCTATGATTGTATTGTTACCGAAAAAGGGAAGGTATTCTGAAAAACGTGAAAGAGTAATTGAGTGGCAGAGTTGTATTTATAATGGGCTTTGCGAGATTAGTTATTACTATGTGTTTTGCATTGAAACTTCAGATGAAAATTAGTTTATATGCTTTTATCGCTTTAAATTATCGGATATTAAGGCTCTATTAGCGTTAATTGTTGATCTATCAATTGAGCCGTCAAACACTCTGCTATTGTTAATTGACAACGTGATGAATATCAGTAGGATAAATTTAAGTCAGCGGATGGTTAACTTCCGCTTTGATCGATTTATAGTCATTTACAGGGAGTAACTACCATGGCTTATATCCAAGAAGATAATAAAGAAACATCAAAGGATGATTTAATTAGTAAGCAGGATGAAATCAATAGTAAAGATACGGGCCTTTTTTCATCTTTAAACTCCGTCAATCTATTTACTGGTGTTATCGATTTCATCAAATGTATATTAAAGTAAGGCTGTTTAGAGCGATGAACGGACGTTGGCGAGTTAAGCATAATCATCGTTTTTAATGTATTAATTCGAATGCGTGAAAGACGGATTTTTTCCGCTTTTCATCTTCGATGAAAAATTAGGTTAGCTATCCTTTTGATTTTAGTTAATTAAATTAGGTAGCTTATTATTTTTAGTAATTTAGAGGATAAAGTCCGTGTTAAAACATGGAATTAATCCACTTAATAAAGCTGTTATGTTCACAGGTGCGGATAGGCATACTATAGGTGAAAAGGGATATGAAAAAAGAAACGATTCTGTTTGATATTAATGAAACTGTGCTTAATTTGAGTTCTTTGAAACCCAAATTTTCTGATGCTTTTGGTAATGAAGGTGCGTTATCTTTATGGTTTTCCCTGCTTCTGCATTCTTCTACAGTCTGTATCGCTACGAAAGTTAAGGCTAATTTTGCTGAGCTATCAGGAGTGATGCTTGACTCAGTGGCAGTTCGATCAGGAGTGGCATTAACAGAAGATATACGAGCAGAACTTCTTACGAGTTTTGCCAGCTTACTCCCTCACTCAGACATAAAGCCTGCTCTTAATAAGCTGCGTTCTAATGGTTTCCGTACGGTTGCTTTTTCTAATTCTTCATTGAATTTGATTTCGACTCAAATGAAAAATGCAGGGCTAGTCGATTATTTTGATGACATAATTTCAGTAGAAGAAATGGGTAGTTTTAAACCAGATCCTAATGTGTATAAGTTTGCGGCGGAAAAGCTTGGTGAATCAGTTGGATCTTTGCGCCTTGTAGCTACTCATGATTGGGACACTCATGGTGCATTATCAGTAGGGTTCAATGCAGCCTATATTGATCGCACAGGCATTCCATATCATCCTTTTTATCGCCGCCCAGATATATGCGCCACTACTATGGAAAGTATTGTGGATCAAATTATCTGCAAATCAAAAGAGAAATGAACATAACAAGTTAATCAACAAGGACAAAATACGGCTGGCTATCTCGCTGCGCTCGTATTTTAGCCAACCAAATTTTACCTGTTATTAAAGCGTTAACGACTGGCGGGTTATGGCACTTTTCAGCCAGTCAAAATTTATTTTTAATAGATTCACAGCATGCTGAAGGAGGTCCCCGATGTCGCTTTAGCTCCTCGAGGATGACGGTGCCTTTAACTAAGTTTCGAGGGTTCTTTTTCTACTTCCGCAGTTGGCACTTTATAGCCTCTCTACCCTGAACTAGACCATACTTAATTAGTTCAGGTTATGTCCTTCATCATACGAATATTTGGCACAAAACAAGTTCGATGTTTACTCTTTTGCTTTCGATGATATCGGCAATCCTTAGCTCATTAACGCTAATAGAGCCGATATTAAACATATTGAATTAATTTATTAGCCTAGGTTTAGACCTATATGCAAGCAAATATAACTTAAAAAAATAAAGTCCAACTTACAGATCATCCTTTGTACTTACGAGTTCTAATCTCTAACTAAAAAATTTATAACATCATACCGATAACAAATAGCACCCAATAAGCAAAACAGCTGATTGATATTTTTGTCACTTGGCTGGTTGCAACATCAGTTTCGGGATAATGCTCAATGGTAACAATTGCTGCATAAATTGACGGTAGCGATAGAGCAAAAAATCCGGATAACTGCGGAATATAAGCGAAATAGATAAATAAAGCGGTAGCAATAACAGTACTTATCAAGACGATTTTTTGAGCATTAATTAAGTGCTTTAATGGTTTGGGTATTGCGGCTGAATCTATTGCTGGTGATGCCTTTATGAATTCTTTTATTTGTGTTGCAAGTAGCACTAATAAACTTAGTAACCCACAAATAAATGCAACCATCATTATATCAAATGGTAGCTGTGCAGTGTGTAAGTAATAACTTACTACTGTAGGTAGGGCGCCTACAAGTGATAGTTGAGCAAAAATAGTAACGGGTTTTAGTGTTAGTTCTAATGTTTGCTTTGGCTGCTGTGCTGATGTTTTAACTCGTAAAATAATTAATAATGAAATGACGATTGTTGCCAGTAATACATAACCTGTATTTGCACTTGTGGTACTAGTATAAGTTAAGCCCATTAATGCCAGCATAGTGGTAATGTAACAACCCAAAATGAGCTTGAGCATTTGCCCTCTGGCAGTGAATATCTTAGGGTTTTTAGAGTTAACCACACTGCTGTTAGTTAAAAACGCTCGTTGATAATCATTGGCAAGGTTAAAGGTAATTTGCGTTAAGATAGTGATTATTAATAATGATGAAAACAATACGCCGTCAACCACACCGTTTAAGGCAGCTAAACCACTACCTAAAATAATTGCAGCACAAGGTAAAAAGAATGTTTTTGGCTGAATAGCAGCTAAAAATAAATTAACAATAATAGGCATAAAAATTTAATACTAAATAGAAGATATGTAATTGCTAAATTTTACCCTAGCGAGCAGATATAACCAAACTTATATTCTGCCAAATAATTATAGAGCAGGATTTATCAAGTTCAGACTCTCCACTAACTGGCATTGGTTGTGTCTAATCCCCAGCAGTGTATAACATCATATTTTACCCCGCTTGGTGTCGATACTGATTCAAATAAACAAAATGTGTCAAACGTTAGGCTTATCGGCTCGATATTAAAATTATTGCTAGTATTTATTGGTTCTAATGATTTAGCTTTTCTTGCTAGCGTTAAATGTGGCATGTATGGCCTTTGTTGTTGTGGGATATCTAAGCTCAACGCTAAGCTTTTAAGTTGTTCGGCTAGGACCTGTAACTGCTCAGGACAATGTTCGCAACCTAAAAATAATATTTTAGGTTGTTGCCAAAAACCTAAATGGCTCAGCTCTACACTAAACGACTCAACACTAAATTGTTCGGCGCTACTATTGTTTACTGCGGCCACTATCTGTTCAACTTTTTGTTGGTTGCATAAACCTAAAAACGCTAGAGTAATATGAAAGTTGTCGGGATCAACAAAGTTTACATCCTGCTTAATGTATTGCGATCGCCAATTGGCAATTAATTGCTTATTGTTACTATCAATTGTTAAGCCGAAAAATAACCGCTGCATATTTGCCTTTGTTATTATTTATTGGTCATTATTAAGCTGGCCTTGTTTAGGGGCAGCTTAGGTTCTGTTTAAGCTCTTATTTAAGCATCATTTTGGTTCAAACGTGCATTAAAATCTGTCAATGCATTCACCTCAGTAATGCTTGTTATAAATCTGTGTTGCTAATCTCATGTAATTGTTGGCTTTTATTATATGTATATGGTTTGGTGCAATACTTGCATTTACTTAGTGTATTAAGCATTTTATTATTCGTTAAGCTCGAATTGTTATTTCCAAGGAGCCTGTAATGCACAGTCTACACTTATTAAATCCATTTTATGTTTTTGCTAAATTATTAAATTTTAGCGCCACCAAAAAAAATAAATTGCACGCTATTAGCAATAGCAGCAAAGCCCTTAATGGCGGTAAGTTAGGAAAAGTTTATTTAGTTGGTGCAGGTGTTGGTGACCCAGAGTTATTAACATTAAAAGCACATCGAATACTACAAATGGCTGATGTAATTTTAATTGATTGGTTGGTTAATCCCGATCTCTATGAATACTTCCCTAAAGGGGTTGAGCGTATCTTTGTCGGTAAAAAGTGCGGAAAACACAGCATGAAACAAGATGATATTTGTGATCTTATTTTACAGCAAGCACAACTGGGTAAAACGGTAGTACGATTAAAAGGTGGCGATCCGAGTATTTTTGGTCGATTGGCTGAAGAAACTGATATCTTAAGCAAACATAATATTGATTTTGCTGTTGTACCTGGCGTTACTGCCGCAAGTGGTTGTGCCGCCTATGCCGGCATTCCGTTAACGCATCGAGATTGTGCACAATCGGTTCGTTTTGTAACGGCCTCACTTAAAGATGAAAACCAAGAAGCTAACTGGCGCAATATTGCTCATGAACAAGATACTTTAGTGTTCTATATGGGATTGTCTAGAGTCGTGAAAATTGCCGAACGCCTAGTTGAATATGGTATGCGTGCTGATATGCCTATAGCTATTGTTGACCGAGGTACGTTAAACGGCCAACAAGTTTGCTGCAGTAGTTTAGCGAATATTGAAAATGACATGCAAGCTTATAAATTTGTTGGTCCAGCAATTATTATTGTTGGTGAAGTGGTGAATAAGCGTCAGGTTGTTGAACTTGATATGCTGTTAATGCCTGAAAAACAGCTACAAAAAGCATCATAGCTAGCTTAAGTCTCGCGTAAGACTGAAATTTACGCGATATTTACATTCCAATGGCTATGTTTTAATTTCCTTTCGCTGTAACTTTGTATTATCCCTATAACCCGTCAGCTTCCAGTGCCTTCATTAATTCTGAACTGATGTTTATTGCAGATAATTATGATTAACGGCAAACACTTTAAAGCACTCTTTTTTAGCTTATGCACTTCGCTAATGCTTAGTGCTTGTAGTGTACAAACTAAAAAATTAGATGTTACTCCCGATATTGATAACTCTTTTCATCAACAGGGGAGCCTTACTACTTCTGCAAAGTGGTGGCTTAATTTTAATGATGCCCAGCTGGAACAATTAGTTGATATTGGTTTAAAAAACAACCTATCGCTTACCGCCACTTTGGCTAAAGTAAATAGTGCTAAGGCCAGCTTAGGCATCAGCGAAGCTAATTTATATCCTGATTTAAATTTAACGGCGAGTGCGGGTTCAGATATTGAAAAGCTCGATGCTATTGATGCGTCAAGTGTTGGCGTAGTGTCTACTTGGGAGTTAGATCTTTGGGGGCGTATTTCGTCATTAGTCGAAAAAGATAAATGGAATTTAGTAGCCAAACAAGCAGCCTATAAAGCACAAGCAAATACGGTTGCCGGTAATGTTACTATTGCTTGGTTTGGTTGGTTGGCGGAGCATGATAAAAAACGCATGTACAGCGACCAATATAAACGCACTAACACCGCGCTTAAAGTAATTAACCGCCGTTTTGCTATGGGTAAAAATTCGATTACCGATGTTTGGCAACAAAAACGTTTACTCGAAACCATTGTTGCTGACCAAGCCGTTAATCATGCACGTATCGCTATTTTTGAAAAGCAACTGGCATTATGGCTAGGCATTAGGGTTTCGAAATTACCAGCATTAACAAACGCCTCTTTGCCGTTTATACCACAACTTCCAGAAATGGGATTACCGTTAACCACGCTACAATATAGACCCGACATTCAGCAATCTTTTGCTAACTTACAAGCCTCAAATGCCAGCTTAGCAGCAGCCGCCACCGAGCGATTTCCGCGGTTAAGTTTACGAGCAAATTATTCATCATCGCAAAATAATACCAGAGATTTGTTTGATGATTGGAGTGGTAATTTAATCGCCTCGCTTGCTATGCCTATTTTTGATGCGGGTTCCACTGAAGCTAAGATAAAACAAAATGAATATAATTTGGACGCGGCGTTTGCCGACTATAAGCAAACTTGGCTTGCTGCCATTTTTAGTGTTGAAAAGTCTCTTATAACAGAACAACAATTAGTGATAGTGGCAAATAATATCGATATTCAAATGTCACTTGCTAAAAAAACTGAGCGCGTAGTTTCTATGCAATACGTTAACGGCAAGTCATCCTATTTAACCTTATTAAAAGCCCAAGAAACCAGCCTTAAATTAGAGCGTCAAGTGGTTGATGCACAGCGGGCACTTATTAACAATCGAGTAGAATTGTATAGAGAGCTAAGTCATGGCGACTTCTCTGAGCCTGCCGAAGAGCAAGCAAGTAAAAACAACGACAATCTATTTCCAGCAATCTCAATTATCGATGACAATTCATAATGAAAAATTATTTCGCAGCTTATAAAAAATGGTTACCAGCAGTTATTGCCATTATTACCATTCCGGTTGGCTTACATTTACTTGATTCGGGAAAAATTGAACAACCGAAAAAGTTTGCCGCTTATAAAAAAATGCAAAAACGCATTGTTAAAATAACCCCTCTGAACAAAACCAGTATTACGCCAAAATGGCAATCATCAGGTGTGGTAACACCCAGTGAATTGGTAAACTTAGTTGCACAGGTTTCGGGCGAAATTGATGCGGTAAATATCAACTCTAAACCAGGATCGTTATTACCTAAAGGTGAGTGGTTAGTACAAATAGATAAAACCGATTATGAATTGCTATTACGCAGCGAAAAGGCCGATTTAGTGCAAGCGCAAACTAGCTTAGCCTTAGAGCAAGCGGATCAAATATTAGCAAAAGAAGAATTATCACTTATCGATGATGAACAACAAAGTTTGATGGAAACAGCATTAATATTGCGCGAACCGCAGTTACGGTCAGCTCAAGCTAAGGTCGATAATGCTAAAATTAATTTAGAAAAAGCCGAGCTGGCATTAGCTCGCACAAAAATTATTATGCCTTTTGCGGGCAAAGTCGTCAGTCGATCAATAGGTCGTGGTAGCCGGGTAGGACAAAACAGTAAGTTATTTGAAATTGTTAATGTTGAGCAATTTTGGATTGAAGTTAAAGTACCTCGCTCTTTCTTAGCGATATTAGACACAAACCAACCGGCGACGTTAACTCAACCTAAATTATGGGGTGAAGGCGTTAGTCGCCAAGCCAAATTTATTTCAGTTTTACCCGAATTAGACAGCCGAGACAGGCAAGTTAAACTGCTATTTGCGATAGATAACCCTTTAGCTGCCCTCAATTCTAATAATATGAGCAAAGCCCCTGCAATTTTTATTAATGATTTTATTAATGTTGAATTACAAGGCCAAGCCTTAAATGATGTTTGGCAAATTCAAAGTAACCGGTTGCAACCGGATAATACGGTTTGGGTGGTTGACGAGCAAAGTACTTTGCAAAAACGCAGCGTAAATATTCATTTTAAAGGTCGCCAGTTTGTTTATGTTACTGCTGACTTTAAAGAGGGCGATAAGTTAGTTGCTGAGAAACCGGGTATAGCGAGTATCGGCTTAAACGTAATTATTCGTGGAGCTAACAAAAAGCGTAAGTTAGATGATGATGAGCCTTCAGTGTCACAATTAGCTGCATCTCAACGCAAGCGTGATAAAAAGGTTAACCGTGAATCGCGAGGATCTAACTAATGTCTTTTAACCCGATGACATGGATGATCCGCCACGGGATCGCGCCCAATTTATTAATGTTCGCGCTATTGATTGGCGGCTTAGTCATGTCTTTAGTGATCCGCAAAGAATACATGCCAGAAACCACCTTAGATAGTATTTCTGTGATTGTGTCTTACCCTGGCGCTGCGCCGAGTGAAATGGAAAACTCAATTGCTTTACCTATTGAAGCTTCATTAGATAACTTAGTGGGTATCCGCAGCGTAAAGACATTTATCACCACCGGCTATGTTCGAGTGAAAGGTGAGCTTGAAGCGGGTGCTAATACACAAAAAGTTTACCAAGATGCCCAACAAGAGGTTAATCGTATTTCTTCTTTTCCAAGTGGTATGGAAAAACCTAGGGTTAATCTAGGGAGTCGAGTCGTCGATGTGATGGAAATTGTGGTGCACGCCGATTTAGATAAACTGTCGGTAAAGCGTGTTGCCGAACAAGTTCGTGACCGAATTTTACAATCACCTTATATTTCGCAAGTAAAACTGTCGGGTATGCCACAAGAAGAAATTCATGTCGAGATCCCGCAAACCACTTTACAAGCCTATAACCTGACATTAAATCAAGTCTCATCACAAATTAAACGCAGTGTGGTGGAGCAGTCTGCAGGTAAAATAAAAGCCGATAATGGTGATATTATAGTCTCTGTTGATGAACGCACTTATTGGGCTGATGAACTGGCGCAGGTGCCTATTTTATCTGGTGATCAGGGCGACCAATTATTACTTGGTGATATTGCCGAAGTGAGCGAAGGTTTTGCCGATGAACGCTATTTAGTGACTTATGATGGTCAGTTGTCGGCGCGGTTAAATATTTATCGAGTAGGCGATCAAAGTCCAAGTGATATTGCCGATTCAATTAAAAAAATGTGGCCTGAACTTATCGCTATGGTACCGCCTGGTGGTGGTTTATCGATTGTTGATGATGACGCAACCAACTATCAGAAACGCTTAGGATTATTACTTAACAATGCCTTGCTTGGCTTGTTATTGGTATTAATTTTAATGAGCTTATTTTTAAAGTTTAAACTGGCTTTTTGGGTTGTTGCTGGTATTCCAAGCGCCTTTTTAGGCGCTATTTTACTGATGCCGAGCTTTGATGTATCAATCAATATGGTATCTATGTTCGGCTTTATTATTGCCCTTGGTATTGTGGTAGATGATGCCATTATTGCCGGTGAAAATATCTATGCGCACATAGAAGATGGGATGTCTTATCAAGACGCTGCTATTCTTGGCGCAAAAGAAGTTGCCAAGCCGCTGACATTTGCCATTTTAACTAATATTGTTGCCTTCTTACCGTTACTACTATTACCGGGTGCTATGAAGTTATTATTTGGCGCTATTCCTGTGGTTGTAGTGCTGTGTTTCTTGGTGTCTTGGGTTGAAGCCTTATTTATATTGCCTGCACACCTTGCCAATATTAATCATAAAAAGCCTAACGTTATTGGTCGTTGGTTTGAACGATTACAGCAGCGTTGTGATAGAGGTTTAAAAATACTTATTCACGATTACTATTTGCCGTTATTAAAGAAATGCTTAGCATGGCCTAGCCTGACTTTGTCGATTGCCTTTTTGTTTTTTGTGCTGGTGATGAGCTATGCCTTTAGTGGTAAAATGGGCTTTAGTTTATATCCAAAAATGGATGGCCGTTGGGTTAAAGCAAGCTTTGAAATTTCTGAAAGTGCCCCATTAAGTGAGGTGATAAAACTTAGAACTTTGTTAGAGCAAAGTGCCGATGACATGTTACTAGCACATGATGCCGAGGATATATTAGTAAGTCGTCGCAGTTTAATTACCGATACTGGTGTTGAAGTCGGTTTACTCTTGGTTGAAAGTGAAGAGCGTGAAGTTAGTACTGAAGAGGTCAAAAATTGGTGGCGAGAAGATTCAACGCAATTGGCTCGACAAGGTAAATTACGCTTTAGTGGTGCAAGACGTGGCAATAGTGCTATGGCGGAAGCTTCACTCACTATGGAATTAAGACACAGCGACAGTAGTGTGTTACTTGCCGCTTCAAGAGATGCTGTAGAGTTTTTATCGTCCGTTGAAAATGTAGTGGCTACTGTTAATTCTATGGAAGAAGGTAAGCCACAGTGGAAATTAAAGCTTAATGAAAATGGCCGTTCATTAGGTTTAGATGCCTCAGATTTAGCATCACAAATGCGTGCTTCATTGTATGGTTCAAGAGCACAAAGACAACACCGATTACGTAATCAAGTGACCACGTTAGTGCGTTTACCTAAGAGCGAGCGAGAAGCTGCAAGTGACATTGAAAGCTTATTAATAAGAACCAAAGGTGGTGGTTATGCCCCGTTAGGCAGTGTCGCTACCATTGAAAAAATACTTGCGCCTGCGCGGATTAATCGCCGCAAAGGTCAGCGGCTTGAAAGTGTTGGCGCAGAAATATTACCAGAGGAAGCCATTCCTGCGGTGACTATGAGTGTTAAAGATCATTTAGTACCTGAGTTAGAAAGTCGCTACCCAGGCTTAACGATATATTTTGGTGGTAATCAAGAGCAAATCGCCGAAAGCGTTTCAAGTTTAGAGCTGGGTACCGGTTTTGCTTTGGCGGGTATTTATATTTTACTGGCTATAGCGTTTCGCAGTTATGGTCAGCCACTGCTTATTATGGCGGTTATTCCATTTGGCGCGGTTGGGGCTATTTTGGGCCATATGATGTTAGGTTTCGGCTTAAGCGTAGTTAGCTTAATGGGCATGCTTGCCTTAGCCGGAGTTGTGGTTAATGACAGCTTAATTTTGGTTGAATATGCCAACAAAAAAGCAAGCCAAGGCGTTGGTGCTTATGAAGCCATATTGTTAGCTTGCCAACGTCGTTTTAGACCAATAATACTCACCACGTTAACTACGTTTGGCGGCTTAGCGCCTATGGTATTTGAAACCTCTCGCCAAGCGCAGTTTGTGGTACCGATGGCAGTATCTTTAGGGTTTGGTATTTTATTTACGACCTTTGTTTGCTTACTGGTTTTACCTTCGCTTTATATTGTCTTTAATAAAAAGCAGCAAGCGGTAACTGTCCTTGGGGCGGCAACTGCAACTGAACTGCAATCGATAAGAGCATAATTTAGCGCTATTATTGATTATTGATACTGGTTTTATCTGCTGAATTGCGCCAATTTATGGTATAACTGTACTTATTTATTTTTGATCCTCAGCTTGTATGACAGCGGTAAATTCTTCTCATTTAAATGTCGCTAACGATTTACCGATAGCGACACTCAAACAATCTATGCTTGCTGCCTTGCATTCGCATGCTGCAGTAATCTTATCTGCGCCTCCTGGTGCGGGTAAATCAACATCTTTACCGCTATGGCTATTAGAAAGTGAACAATGGCAACATAAAAAAATTATCATGTTGCAACCAAGGCGTATTGCGGCAAAATCTGTGGCGAGCCGTTTGGCTCAGCAACTGGGTGAGACTGTTGGCGAAACGGTTGGTTATCGTATGCGCTTTGATACTAAGGTCTCTAAAAATACTCGTTTAGAAGTGGTCACCGAAGGTATTCTTACCCGTTTAATTCAAGCCGATAACGAGCTTAGCGATGTTGGTTTAATTATTTTTGATGAGTTTCATGAACGCTCTATTCATGCCGATCTAGCCTTTGCCTTAGCACTCGATGTACAACAAGGTTTGCGTGATGACCTAACGCTATTGCTTATGTCGGCAACATTAGATAATGACTACTTAGCTAAATTTTTACCTGATGCAAAATCTCTTGCCTGTGATGGTCGAAGCTATCCTATTGAAGTATCTTATCAGCCAGCTAATTCAGAACGTAATTGGCGAGTAAATGCCATTACCGCAATTCGTCAGCAAGTTAATATTGAAACGGGTTCTATTTTAGTGTTTTTACCTGGCACAGCTGATATCCGCTTTATCTTTAATGCTTTAAATGGTCAGCTCGGCGATGATCTTGATTTGCATGCTCTGTATGGCGATTTAGATATTAAGCAACAGCAATATGCCATCGCTCCTAGTGTTAAGGGCCGCCGGAAAGTTGTACTCGCAACCAATATTGCCGAAACATCATTAACTATAGATGGCATCACCTTAGTCATTGATAGTGGCTATGAAAAAGTTGCACGTTTTAACCAAGACAGTTTAATTAATGAATTAAAGTTGCAAAAAATTAGTAAAGCATCGGCTACGCAAAGAGCCGGTCGTGCTGGACGTTTACAAGCTGGACGTTGCTTAAGGTTATATTCACAAGAAGATTTGCAGCGCCGTTTAGATCACGCGAGTTCTGAAATAAGCCAAGCAGATTTACTGCCTCTAACGTTAGAGGTTGCGCGTTGGGGCGTAAGTGATTTTCAGCAACTAAGTTTTTTACAGCAACCAAGCCTGGCCAGTGAACAACAAAATTGGCAAACGCTTCACGCATTAGAGGTGGTTACTGACTCTAACCGTTTAACTAAGCATGGCGAATTGGTTGCAAGCTTACCTTGTCATCCACGCTTTGCTCATATGTTAATAAAATCATTAGATATTGTTGCCAATGAAAACGATGCCCAGCATTGCTTGTCATTAGCATGCTTACTGGCTGCATTATTAGAAGAGCGAGATATTTTACCACGCGAGCAAGCGTCAACAGACAGTGATGTCTGCAGCCGATTATACCAGCTGGCCAGCAGTACTAGAGGCAAAGCAAAAGGTATTGAGTATCGCATTATTAATCAAGCGCGAAACTTAGCGAGTAAGTTACAGCGCATTAGCCCGGTAAAGTTCACCCTGACTTTAAATGATAATGATTGGCCGTTGCAGTATACGGGCTTATTGTTAGCATTTGCTTATCCGGAGCGCATAGCCGTAGCGCGCAACTCTGCAGGTAATTATCTATGTGCTAATGGTAAAGGGGCGAGTGTAAATGACTATGACAGTTTAGTTGGTGAACCCTATTTAGCCTGTGCATTGCTGCATAGTTACCAACAGAAATTAGAAATAACCTTGGCGGCGTCAATTCAAGAAAAGCAGATATATCAATACTTTAGTGAGCATATAAAACAAGTTGATATACTAAGTTATGACGACAAGCAGCAAAAAATAATAAACCTACAACAAACCCAGTTGCAGGCGTTAATACTCGACATTAAGCCGGCGAAATTAGAGATTAGCGCGGCTAAATTAACGCAATTGTGGTGTGACTACATTAAACAAAAAGGCCTAAATGCGTTAAAGCTAAGCGATGCTGCCAATAATTTATTAGCAAGAGTTCGTTGGTTAAATCAATATTTCGCTGACGAGGGTTTTCCTGATTTTTCAGCAAGCGTTTTAATCGATAGCCTTGATACTTGGTTAGGACCTTATTTGTATGATGTAAAAAAACTTAGCCAACTACAACAGCTTAATTTTTATGATATTTTATATAATAGCCTAACGTTCGAACAGCAAAAGCAGCTTGGTAAGTGGGCACCCAAATATTACACCAGTCCAACAGGACGAGAGCATACGTATATATACAGCGAACAACCTCAACCTAAGTTGGCATTACAGATGCAACAAGTGTATGGTTTAAGTAGTTCTCCCTATGTTGCTAATGGTCAAGTTGCTGTATTATTAGAATTATTATCGCCTGCACGCCGGCCGATTCAAGTCACTCAAGATTTAGCCCGATTTTGGCAGGGTAGTTATAAAGATGTACAAAAAGATATGAAAGCGAATTACCCAAGACACTTTTGGCCTGACGATCCAGCGAATGCCAAAGCAACCAATCAAACCAAAAAACATATGATCAATGGTAACTAAAAAAATAACTAAAAAACCAGGCTTTACCAAAGGTAAAGCAGTAAAGGATAACAGCAAAAAGCAAGGCTTTAGCCGTTGGTTTACTGTGACTGCGATTAAATTATCAATTATTTTTGTCGCTACGCTGGGTATTTATAGCATCTACCTAGATGGTAAAGTTAGGCAAACCTTTGACGGACAGCGTTGGCAAATTCCGGCGCAAGTTTATGCTAATGTGCCTGTCATCGACTCTGACCAACAAGTTAATTTTGCTAAAATTGAAAAAGAATTACAGCACCTTAATTATCTGCGAGTTGCTCGAGTTTTATCTCCCGGACAGTTCAGTAAAAATGGTTCAAAACTAACCATTTACCGACGCGCGTTTGATTTTGGTTTTGGCCTACAGACGGCATCATTGATCACCATTGAACAAAAGCAGGGCGAAGTATACCGCTTAACCCAAGATAGTGAAGCGACCCACAGTGTTCGTCTTGAACCAATTTTGATTGACCGAATTTTATCGGCTGATGGTGAAGACCGGGTGTTTTTATCGCTTGAGCAAATACCTCAGCCGTTAATTGATACCTTACTACTTATTGAAGACAAAGATTTTTATAGTCATCACGGAGTGTCTCCAACCGGTATATTGCGAGCATTTTGGAAAAACATGCTGGCGGGTGCCACTGTGCAAGGTGGTAGTACTTTAACGCAACAACTTGCTAAAAATATGTATTTGAGCCGTCAAAAAACAATTTGGCGTAAGGTAAATGAAGCCTTAATCGCGGTTATTTTAGAAATACGCTATTCCAAAGATCAAATTTTAGAAGCCTATTTTAACGAGGTCTATTTAGGCCAGCATTTTGCCAATGGTATTTATGGTTTCGGTTTAGGCTCACAATTTTATTTTGGTAAACCTGTGAGTGAGCTAAATAATGGAGAAATAGCATTATTAGTTGCGCAAGTTAAAGGCCCTTCATATTACGACCCTTGGCGTAAAACTGAACGCGCGATTGAACGCCGTGACTTAGTGTTAAGGGTGATGTTTGAAAATCATGCGCTTGATAAAAATCAATATCAACAGGCTATCGAGCAAGGTTTAAATATTCGTTCTGAACGTCGCTTTGCTAAGCAGTCATTCCCTGCATATATGCAGCTTGTGCGCCGTGAGTTAAAAGCTATTGGTGCAGGAAATGCAATGCAATCAGGAATTAAGGTTTTTACTGGTTTTGATATTCATCGTCAGCAACATGCTGAACAAGCGATAATCGAACAATTAGCACTGCTTGAAAAAGGCAGTAAAACGAGTGACTTACAAGCGTCTGTTGTGGTGAGCGATATCCGCACGGGCCAAATTCAAGCGGTAGTTGGTGGTAAAGCGGTTAAATACTCTGGCTTTAATCGTGCGTTAGATGCTCAAAGACCAATCGGCTCGCTAATTAAACCCGTTGTATATTTAACCGCGTTAGAGCGATACCAACAATATAACTTAGCGTCGCCACTTGCCGATAAATCTATCTCTTTAAAAAGCTCTAAAGGTAAATTCTGGCAACCTAAAAACTACGATGGTAAATATCGCGGGCAAGTGCCATTAATTGATGGCTTAGTTAACTCGTTAAACATTCCAACCGTGAACTTAGGCTTAAAGCTTGGTCTCGATAAGGTTGCAGATACTTTGCATACCTTAGGTTATGAAAAAAAGGTTAAGTTAGTACCAAGCATGTTGCTCGGCTCTATCAGTATGTCGGCGTTTGAAGTAAATCAATGGTACAACACTATTGCTAGTGGTGGCATTTATAATAAGGCGTTGGCAATAAACCAAGTAGTATCAGGTCAAGGCCATATTTTATGGGAAAGAGAAAGCCGAGTTGATACCCGTCTGTCACAACAAGGTGCTTATTTAATTGATTATGCCATGACCAAAGTCGCCATTAGTGGTACGGCTAAATCATTATCTTGGAAATTCCCTGACCAAGTCTTAGCAGGTAAAACCGGTACCAGTAATGATTTACGTGATTCTTGGTTTGTAGGATACGATCAAAGCAGTGTGGTCACTACTTGGATTGGCCGTGATGATAATGGCTCGATGGGACTTACCGGCAGTAGCGGCGCGTTAACTGTTTATGCCAACTACCTTAAGAAACAGGGCAGTGCTAGTCGTTTTGACTTTATGCCTGAAGGCGTCGAGTATGCTACGTTTGAGTTGGCCACAGGCAATGCTGTCACTGGCGATTGTGCTAAAGTCGCTGATTACCCTGCGATATCTGATGGTTTATTTTATTCTGCAGAATGTTTAGAGCAACGTCCTGAACCGCCATCGTGGTTAGAAAAGTTGTTTGGCTTAGATAGCGAATAAGTACTCATTATTAAGTGCGGATTGAATTAATAATAGATACAAAAATGCCAACTCATTGAGTTGGCATTTTTATTATAAAGCGTTTACTTATAACTTAGCGAAACAACGCTCCGCTGCAGCAATCGTTGCATCAATATCTGCTTCGCTATGAGCCGCAGACAAGAAACCTGCTTCAAAAGCTGATGGCGCTAGATATATGCCTTCATCAAGCATTAAGTGAAAGAACTTATTAAATTTCTCAGTGTCACATTTCATTACTTGTGCGAACGTATCCACTTGCTCTTGATCTGTGAAAAAGAAACCGAACATAGCGCCAACATAGTTAATACTTAATGCAACGCCTTGACGCTTAGCTGCTGCTTTAAAGCCTTCAGCAATTTTCTTGGTATTGGCGGTTAATTCTGTATGGTAGTCTTTACTGCTTAGCTCTGTTAAAGCGGCAAGGCCTGCAGCCATTGCTATTGGGTTACCTGATAATGTTCCCGCTTGATAAACAGGTCCTACAGGTGCTATGTAATCCATTATTTCTGCTTTACCGCCAAATGCGCCTACTGGCATACCACCACCAATAACTTTACCTAACGTGGTTAAATCTGGAATGATATTGTAATAGGCTTGTGCACCGCCTAATGCAACGCGGAAACCGGTCATCACTTCATCTAAAATAAGTACTGATTTATATTCATCACAAATGCTGCGCAAACCTTCTAAGAAGCCGGCAACGGGAGGGATACAGTTCATATTCCCAGCAACTGGCTCAACGATAATGCAGGCAATTTCATCGCCTAATTCAGCAAAAATTTGTTTTACTGAATCAATGTCATTAAAGTTAACCGTTAAAGTGTGTTTAGCAAAATCAGCAGGAATACCTGGTGAGTTTGGTACACCTAAAGTCAATGCGCCAGAGCCTGCTTTTACTAATAACGAATCAGCATGGCCGTGATAACATCCTTCAAATTTTAATATCTTATCTCGACCAGTAAAGCCTCGAGCTAAACGAATAGCACTCATAGTTGCTTCTGTACCTGAGCTAACCATACGTAATTTTTCCATTGAAGGGACTAATTCACGTACTTTCTCTGCCATGGTTATTTCAAGTGCTGTAGGAGCGCCAAAACTTAATCCATTTTGTGCTGTGGTAATTACCGCATCAAGAATTGCTGGGTGATTATGACCTAAAATCATTGGTCCCCAAGAGCCTACATAATCAATGTATTGCTTACCATCGGCATCATATGTATATGCACCTTGAGCTTTTTCAATAAATATTGGCGTGCCGCCTACGCCTGTAAACGCACGTACTGGAGAGTTAACGCCACCAGGAATTGTCTGCTGGGCTTGTTCAAATAATTGTTCTGAATGTGACATGTGTTTGCCTTTTAATATTAATTTTTGCTCAGTCGCATGGCAACTGAGCCGAATTTTTTAGTGGTGGTTGTGACTTACTATTTATTAATCACTATTTGTTTGTAAACCAAGTAACCGGTTTTTCATATTGCGTAAGTTTTTCATCAACCCCTAGGGTTAGTGCAAAAAGCGCCATACGTACTAATACACCATTTTGGGCTTGGCGGAAAATGGCTAAATTGGTATTGTCATTTAAGTCGATATCAAGCTCATTTGCTTCTGGACGTGAGTCTCTAGGCAGGGGATGCATGATCACAGTATGATCTTGACAGTATTGCTCGTAAACGCTTTTGTTTAAACTAAAGTGGCCGCGATATAAATCGGCTTCCTCGACAGTGTCAAAACGTTCTTGTTGAATACGTGTTTGATAAACCACATCACTTTGTAAATTACCCGCCATAGTGTCAGTAACCGTCACTTGATGACCTGCATTAGTAAGCACATCAACAATATAAGCCGGCATTTGTAAGGGCTTAGGTGCTAACAAAGTCACTTTTACATTTTTGTATAAGCTCAATAAGCGCGATAACGAATGTACTGTACGGCCATGCTTTAAATCACCCATTAATACGATGTTTAAATTATCAATGCCCTTACCGTAACGTTCCATCTCAGCTTGGATAGTGAATAAGTCTAACAGCGCCTGTGTTGGATGCTCATTAGCACCGTCACCGCCGTTGATAACCGGTACTGAACTACCATTAGAAAATTCACTCACTGAATGCATTTCTGGGTGGCGCATAGCGATAACATCGGAGTAGCCACTGATCACTCTGGCGGTATCAAATAACGATTCGCCTTTTGATAATGATGAGCTTTCTTGGCCAACAGTTTCATGAACAAAGCCACCAAGCAACTGAAACGCAGTACCAAAAGAAATACGAGTTCGGGTACTTGGTTCAAAGAATAGGTTGTTTAAAATAGCTCCTTCAAGAACATGACAACGCTTTTCTCTATTTGCGTAAGGGACCATTGCTTGCGCAACTTCAAGAATACGCGATACCGACTCTCGATCAAATTGTGCAACGGATAATATATTGCTGCCTTGAAATTTCATCATGGTTAACTACCTGATATCTTTAATAATGTGATGACTATCTAGTTTTACGCTAAAAGCACGTAAAAAACGGCTAACTATAGATAGTCGAATTTGCGCGCAACAATAGCACATATTGCCAATGTTGTTAATAAACTGCAGGTTTCAACACGGCTAAAATAATAATCGCAAATAAAATTAATACCGGTAATTCATTAAACACTCGATAAAACTTTCCTGAGCGGGTATTGCGATCATTTTTAAAATCACTCAGTAACTTAAAGCAGTAACCATGATAAACAAATAACACTGTCACTAAGAGTAATTTAATATGTAACCAATGACTGGCTATAAACCACTGTGTGCCCATCATATAAATAAGCATCAAGCCAAAAATTAAAGTTAAAAAAGCAAATGGGGTAACAAAGTAAAGTAGGCGACGTTCCATTATTTTTAATTGTTGCTGCACATCGCTATTATTCGACTCGGCGTGATAGACAAATAATCGAGGTAGATAAAAAATACCAGCAAACCAAGCAACCATAAAAGCAATGTGTAATGCTTTTATCCACAAAATAACAGTCATTTAGATACTTCCCTTTGATAACATGCCACTAATTATTGCCAACGATAATATGCAAATAACATTTATCCACAAAATCACAGTCATTTAAAAATTTCCTTTGGTTAAAATAGTTCGAATTTTTTCAAACGATAATAAACCAATAATATTATCAGGATGATTTTGGTAAATGCAAACAGCACCTTCGCGCCGCTCATAAAGCGCGAAGTACGCTTCAGATAATGTCGATTGGCTATTTATTGCCGGCATCCTAGTATAATTCAACGCTTGGTCTTGTTCTTCGAGTGGGTGAATATTCAAGTCAATTTGCACCCAGCTATAATCGCCACCCACAGTGTCGGGTTTAATGAGCAAGTGTTTATTAATATCTTGCTCTAAAAACCGTTGACGAATAACTGTTTTATCATTGCTGGCAATAATATCAAAGTTAGTTTCCATATATCCTAGTACTCCGTATTTTTGTAGAGTACGTTCGACAGGAGATATTTGATACGCTAAATTTTGCATTTCTAATTGTTGTAAAAAGATTGAACGATTATTTAAAAATTGGCTTGAGGTAATAAATGCTGAGGTAATAACCACCATTGCAGGTAACGCCAGTTGTAATTGATTAGATAATTCGATTACCGCAAGTAATGCTGCAAGAGGCGCATTTAGGGTAGCGGCGAGCATGCCAGCCATACCAAGCAATGCATAATCACTAATAAAATGAATGTCGGCATAAATAAAGCTCACCCCAAAACCAGCAAGAGCTCCTGCAATAGCGCCAATACTTAACGTTGGTCCTATAATACCGCCAGGAACACCTAAACCAAGTACCACAACTGTGGCAATGAATTTGGCTACTAGTAGGCTAATGATTAACAATATGTGCGGGTTTTGATCAAACAAAAAACCCACGGCTGATAAACCAGAACCCATGCTCTGAGGGACTAATACGCCAATGCCACCCATGACGATAGCAGCGAGTAATAAACGCTTAACCATGTGCTGACTTTTCGAAAAACGAATAACTGCAAGTAAACTTTTATTAAATGCTGTGGCTAATGCTCCAAGCAATATGCCAAATACTATAAGCAATGGATAATGCCAAAGATCAAGGTCGATAAAAGCAAAAAAATCATAGTCATGATATGGGCCAAATACTGCATTGGTCATAATTGAACCAATAATCGATGCTAAAATCACAGGAATAAATATATGTAGTTTATATTCCCGCAAGATCACTTCCATGACAAAAATAACTGCGGCTAGAGGGGTATTAAAACTAGTTGATATACCAGCCGCGATACCACAAGCACAAAGGGTGCGAATGGCATTTTTAGGTAACGCTAATTTCGAACCTATATAACTACTACTGGCAGCGCCGATATGAACTGCCGGTCCTTCTTTACCCACTGAAAAACCACCAGCGAGTGCAAAAATACCGCCAAAGTATTGTGTAAGAGTGTTTTTAAAAGGTATTAACCCATAAGCTGTTTTTAAGCGATGAATAACAAATGGAATACCCATGCGGTTATATTTAAAGCCCAGCAAACGGGCGATAAGTAAAATAGCAAAAACTGCAATAATCGGGGTTAAAAATATGTGAAAGTCTGATAAAGTAGAATAATCATCAATGTTGTCTAAATACAATAATTGTATAGATTCAATACTGAAGCGAAATAAGATAATAAATAAAGACGCAAAGGCACCACCAATCAACCCAAGCAAACATAATTGCCAAGAGGGTTCTGGTTCTGCAAGTTTTTTCCTTAGCGCGGCTAGGGACATTGACTATCCTTTAATTAACGTCGAAAGTTGTAATACAGGTCTTTTTCGCAAAGTTTAACATAATAATAAGAAAACACCTTAAAAATGAATTGGTTAAAAACAATAAAAATCACAGATTTGCATGCTCGTTTTGGTGCTTTCAAGTTATTAATAAGCTTAGCCGCTGTGCTCTTAGTGGTTATCATATTTGCTTATAAATCAGGAAATTTTCATCAAAAAATACAAACTAAGGTGATTTCTGAACAAACCACTCGCCTTGATGAGTTGTATGGCAAACTTGAATCGGCAAAAAGCCAGATTAATACGTTAAGTGTTGAACTGGAAATTGAACGCTTAGCGAATCATAAAGCTCAGCAATCTATGCGCAGTATTGAAGATGATCATTTTGCTTTAAAAAAGGAGCTGGCCTTTTATGAAAAAATTATGGCTCCAGAAAAACAAGCTAATGGTGTCATTATTGATGAGTTAGAGGTGTCAGCTACAGCCAGTGAAAATCATTACCGTATTCGAGTTGTATTAGTGCAACAACAAAAAAGTAAACGTTATGCCAAAGGTCATATTAAAGTTGAGTTTGCAGGTAGTTTACTCAATCGTCCTGCGATAATTAAATTAGAAAGTGTTTCTAAACTAGATAAAAAACAACTTTCCTTTAGTTTTCAATACTTTCAAGTGCTAGAAGGTGAATTTACTTTACCTAAAGATTTCATTCCTGAAAAAATTGCTATTTCAGCAATAATGCCGCCGGGTAAGTGGCAAAAAAATCATCGTTTAGATGAAAATTATCCTTGGCCAGTTAAGACTGCATCGTAATATTTCAATAATATTTAGCTTAAGAAATAATTAATATATTATATTTCGCAGTAATACTTAGCTTAACAAATAATTAATATATTATATTTCGCAGTAATACTTAGCTTAAGAAATAATTAATATATTATATTTCGCAGTAATACTTGATTAAATTGCTCAGGTTTAAGATAATCCGCTTATTAGTAGTAATGTGTAAGAAGAATGTCATGTCAAATACAGAAATGCCTATTCAATTTAGTGATGCCGCAGCCAATAAAGTAAAAGTATTAATTAGCGAAGAAGAAAATCCTGAGCTTAAACTGCGCGTTTATGTTACTGGTGGTGGTTGTTCTGGTTTCCAGTATGGCTTTACTTTTGATGAAAAAGTAAATGATGGCGACATGACCATTGAAAAACAAGGTGTTGTTATGGTCGTTGATCCTATGAGCTTACAATATTTGGTTGGTGGCACTGTCGATTATATCGAAGGCCTAGAAGGTAGTCGCTTTTTAGTTGATAACCCAAATGCAGAAAGCACTTGTGGTTGTGGTTCATCTTTCTCAATCTAATTTTTCCGCTATAAACCTTTCAATTTACTTCCCCGGGTGCAACTTTAGCTTTGTACTCGGTAATTAATCCCAATGTAATATCCATCTAAGTCAATTTTTTGTTAATAAAATGAATAAATTGATGCTTATTTTATGCACTTCGTTTTATACTGAATTAATATAAAAATTATAAACTAAATCTATCCAAGGCTAGTAATGAATTCAGGGACAAAATTAAAGCAACGTTTAGCAGAAAAGCCTTATATTATTGCTATTGTTGTAACGATATTATTGGCGTTATGGTTATTGTCAGGTGTAATGAATCTTAAAGTTAATCCTGATGTTGTTGCTGAAAAAATTGCCCCTATTGCTAGAGTACAAGTACAAACGTTTGTCGCTCAACCTGTCGCTAAAACTATTTCATTATATGGTCGTACAGAACCAGATCGTATTGTTACTTTACAAGCCCAAGTTAAAGGCGCGATCACTAAAGTATTTGCTAAGCGCGGTAGCTTTGTTAATAAAGGTGATGTAATTGCTACTATTGCTTTAAATGAATTACCTGCCCAACTTGAACATTTTCAAACATTACTAAAACAGCGCCGTATTGATTACTATGGCGCTAAAAAGTTATTTACCGGTGGTTATCAAGGCGAATCGGCTCTTGCAGAAAAACTTGCTGATGTTACTGATACTAAAGCTGAGCTGGCAATCATAGAAAATGACATTTTAAATACCACAATAATCGCACCCTTTTCAGGTATTTTAAATCAACGCTTTGTGGAAGTTGGTGACTATGTTGCTTTAGGTGAAGATATTGCGATGATTGCCGACTTAGATCCTCTGGTGATCCGCGTTCATATTACTGAAAATCATATTGGCTTATTGAATGAGCAACAAAACGCTAATATTCATATTCTTGGTAAGCCTGAGATCAATGGGCAAGTTCGTTATGTTGCCAGTGTTGCTGATCAACAAACCAATACTTTCAAAGCTGAAATTGCCATCGCTAATGAAAACTATCAAAATTTGGCCGGTATTAGTTCTGAAGTGGAGTTACCGTTACAACAAATTTCAGCGATTAAAGTGTCACCGGCATTATTAGCGCTTGATGAAAATGGCAATATTGGTGTTAAGTCAGTGGTTGATGACCATGTAGTCTTTACCAAAATTAATCTTGTTAAAAGTGATGAGTCTGGCGTGTGGTTATCAGGTCTTGGCGAACAAGTGCAAATTATTACCTTAGGCCAAGGTTTTGTGCGCCCAGGTGATAAAGTGCAATCAGTGTTTAAGGAACCGTAAGCTAATATGCTAACGCTTATTGACGCGGCCTTAACTCGTACTCGTTCGGTAATGATGTTGTTCATCTTACTGCTTATATCGGGTGGCATTACTTATAACAATATCGCCAAAGAATCTAACCCCGATATCACCATTCCAATGATTTATGTATCTATGGTACATGATGGCATTTCCCCAGAAGATGCTGAGCGGATGTTGGTTCGGCCAATGGAGAATGAATTAAAATCCATTGAAGGCGTTAAAGAAATGAGCGCCTTAGCAAGTGAAGGACACGCCAGTGTTACGCTTGAGTTTAACCCTGGGTTTGATGCTAAAGAAGCACTAGCCGATGTCCGTGACAAAGTGACTTTAGCTAAGGCTAAATTACCGTCTGAAACCGAAGAGCCGGTGGTAAAAGAAGTTACCATGGCCAATCAAAACCCTGCTGTGACAGTATTCCTATCCGGACCTGTGAGTGAACGAGGCTTAATTACTATAGCTCGCGATTTACAAGATAAAATTGCCAGTATGGTCGAAGTACTTGAAGTAGATATTGGCGGCGATCGTGAAGATATGTTGGAGATTATTGTCGATCCATTATTAATGGAAAGCTATGGTCTTGATCAAAATGACATTTATAATTTGGTTGAACGTAATAACCGTTTAATTCCTGCCGGTACTATGGATACCGGTAAAGGTCGATTTGCGATTAAAGTGCCTTCGGTATTCGAAAGTGTTCAAGATTTATTGGTCCTGCCGATTAAAGTTGATGGTGACAAGGTGATCACCTTTGCTGATGTTGCTGTGGTTCGCCGAGCATATAAAGACCCTACAAGTTTTGCCCGATTAAATGGCGACCGTGCGATATCAATAGAAGTAAAAAAACGCCCGGGTAAAAATATTATTGATACCGTTAATAATGTTAAGCAACTTATTGAAGATGAACGTAAATTTTGGCCTGAGCATATTTTGGTGAATTTCACTGGCGATCAATCCAAACAAGTTAAAGTTATGTTGAGTGATCTGCAAAATAATGTCATTTCAGCAGTGTTATTAGTGGTGATTGTTATTATTGCTACGCTGGGTACTCGCACCGCATTACTCGTTGGTTTATCTATTCCAGGCTCTTTTTTAACCGGTATATTAGTGCTAGCTATATTTGGCTTGACGGTTAATATTGTCGTGTTGTTTGCACTCATTATGGCCGTAGGGATGCTAGTTGATGGCGCAATTGTTGTCACTGAATTTGCCGATAGGCAAATGGGGGAAGGCATTGCTAAAGAACAAGCTTATAGAATCGCGGCTAAACGTATGGCTTGGCCGATTATTGCATCAACAGCAACCACCTTAGCTGCATTTGCACCGTTATTGTTCTGGCCAGGAATGATGGGTGAGTTTATGAAGTTTATGCCGATTACTCTGATTGCTGTTTTGTCAGCATCGTTAGTTATGGCGCTTATCTTTGTCCCTACAATGGGCGGTTTATTTGGTAAAAGTAGAGTAATATCTGCGGCCGAAAAACAGCAACTTATTCAAGCCGAAGAAGGTGATATCACATCCTTACAAGGTTTAATGGGTAAATACGTAAAATTACTATCTGTTGCTATACAGCATCCTTTGAAAGTGCTGTTCTTAACCATATTCTTCGCTATTGCGGTAATGGTTAATTACGCCGCGTCTGGTTTAGGCGTGGAATTTTTTCCGGATGTAGAGCCTAACGGCATTACCTTAAAAGTGCGCTCTTATGGTGATTTATCTATCAATGAAAAAGACACCATTATGAAGGAAGTCGAACGTCGTATTTTAGATATGAATTCGATTAAATCTTTATACTCTAAAACCGGTGGCAATGATCTTGTTGGCCGTTTACGTATCAATTTAACTAATTGGCAATTTCGTCCTTCTGCCAATGAAATAGTCACTGAATTACATAAGCGTTTAGATGATTATGCTGGTGTCGAAGTTGAAGTGCGTAAAGATGAAAATGGGCCGCAGCAAGGTAAAGATTTGGTCCTCGAATTAAGTTCCAAGAATATCGACAAACTCGAAGTTGCAGTACACAAAGTAAGAGCTATGTTAGAGATTAATCCGGCCTTCACCAATATTGAAGATGCGGGTTCTAAACCCGGCATTGAATGGCAGCTGAAAATAGATAGAACATTAGCCGCAACCTACAAAGCAGATGCAACTCTAGTAGGTACGTCAGTGCAAATGGTTACTAATGGTTTGAAACTTGGTGAATATCGCCCTGACGATGTTGATGATGAATTAGACATAAGAGTGCGCTTTCCTGCGGATAAACGTAGCATTAGCCGTTTGGATGAATTGCGTTTAAAAACGATTGATGGCTTAGTACCGGTTACTAATTTTGTTGAAAAAAGCGCAGCTCAAAAAGTTGATAATATTAACCGTGTTGATTCGAAACGAGTGATCACCTTGCAAGCTGATTTAATATCAAGCTTTCAATTAATTACTGAATTACCACTTCTGCAACAGCAACTTGAAGAATCTGATATCGACTGGTTAAGTGTCGCGATTAACTATAAAGGCCAGAACGAAGACCAACAAGAGTCAGAGAATTTCTTAATCAATGCTTTTGGTGTCGCTTTGTTTGTTATGGCGATTATATTAGTGACGCAATTTAATAGTTTTTATCAAGCCATGTTAATACTCTCAGCAGTGCTATTTTCAACAGTAGGGGTGTTTCTTGCCTTATTATTAACCGGTAAAGCCTTCGGTATTGTTATGTCTGGTTTAGGGGTTATCGCCTTAGCAGGGATTGTGGTCAATAATAATATAGTGCTTATAGATACTTATAATGTTCTCAAAGCCCAAGGATTTAACGCCCGAGATGCAATATTACGCACTGGTGCACAGCGTCTTCGTCCGGTCTTACTGACCACAATAACAACTATCTTGGGTTTAATGCCTATGGTGCTGCAAATGAATATTGACTTTATCAGTCGAGATATCAGCTTTGGCGCACCATCTACGCAGTGGTGGGCACAATTAGCGACAGCCGTTGCTGGTGGCTTAGCATTTGCGACATTATTAACCTTAGTATTAACACCTTGCTTGTTAGCGTTACGAGATGTACGCAAGACAAGTAAAGACTTATCAGACTCCTCATCAAAACCAAGTAATAACAATCGTATTGTTTACACTCCTGCACCTGCGTTTGAGGAAGTTTAATAGCAATTTAGACCGGTAAATTGCTATAATTTTTATCACATAACTTACACTTATCAAATAATTTTCGCTGATACAGCGACCTAGGATTTATATGTTTTCCCAAAATTGCAAAATATCAACTTTGCGCCTTATGAAATTTGGCTTCTGTACTAGCATTTTATTATCAAGCTATGCCGTTAATGCAATGTCTAAAGCCAATGAATACTTAACGGTGAGTGAGCAAAAACAGCTATCTAGTTTAGCTAAAACTGCAGCTGAATCTGATCTTGCCTATGACATAGTCGAGTCCTTAACCACTGAAGTTGGCGCTCGAATGATAGGCACCGAAGGAGATGAACGTGCAATTGCATGGGCTGTGGATAAAATGCATGCATTAGGTTTTGATAAAGTTTGGACTGAGCAAGTTGAACATTTTCAATGGATCCGCGGCGATATTGAAGCGAAAGTATTAGCGCCATTTCCACAACAAATTAAAGCGATTGCGTTGGGTGAAAGTGTTGGTACTGGTGATAAAGGCATAACCGCTGAAGTAGTGCACTTTAAAACTATGGCCGATCTTGAACAGGCAAAAGCGGGCAGCTTGAACAATAAAATCGCCTTTATTTCATACCGAATGGAGCGCCATATTGATGGTGCTGGTTACGGTAAAGCGGTTGGTGCTCGCGTAAATGGCGCTTCATTAGCTGCTGAAAAAGGTGCTATTGGTTTTATTATGCGCTCAGTTGGTACCGACAATAACCGTTTAGGTCACACCGGTGTTACTCGTTATAAAGAGGGTGTTAAAGCAATTCCTGCCGTTGCATTGTCAAACCCTGATGCCGATTTATTGGTAAATCAATTTCGTCGTGAATTACCGGTTGAATTTTTCTTAAAAGTAACGGCCTTACGTAATGAAGATGTAGCGGTTCGTGGTGCTAATGTGATTGGTGAAATTACTGGTAGCGAATTACCGAATGAAATCGTTACCCTAGGTGCTCACTTAGATAGTTGGGATGTTGGAACTGGCGCCATTGATGATGGTTTAGGTATGGCTATGATTATGGCGGCAACCGCTAATATTGCCAAATTAGAACAACGTCCAAAGCGCACTATTCGAGTAGTGTTGTTTGCTGGCGAAGAAGTTGGGCTGTTGGGCGCGAAGCAATATGTTATTGATCATAAAGATGAGCTAAAAAATCATGTAATTGCTGCTGAATGGGATTTTGGTTTAGGACCTATTTATAGTATGCAGGCCAATGTTGCAGAGCATGCAATACCAGCGGTAGCTGAGTTAGCAACTTATCTTGCACCTTTAGGCGTAGAGTTTAACACGGCTAATAAGGCTCGCGGACAATCTGATATGAGCGCAGTAACAGACTTAGGCGTACCAGCAATGAGTTTTTCTCCTGATGGTACAACATATTTTGATGTTCACCATACCCATAACGATACTCTTGATAAGGTGAATGCTAAGGACTTACAGCAAAATACTAGTGTTTATACTATCTTTGCTTATTTTGCTGCTCAAGCAGATGTTAAGTTTCGTTAATCGCTAGTCATTAATGTTTCTGGTACTGATTGCTACTATGGCAATTATCTAAAAAGATCGCCCCTGCGGTCTTTTTTTATTTATAAATTGGTCCATTCACTGGTAAATATTTGTTAATTCGTTATATTTTATAGAGAGATCAAAATTGAAATAAATTTTACCAACAATACAAAGGATTAAAATGATTAAATCACGGAAGTTAATCTCACTCACACTACTATGCCTAGCAGTGTTTAACGCCGCGGCCAAAGCCCCTGTTTGGAAGGTATCTAAAGGTGATGCTGATATATATGTAGCAGGTACTGTACATGTGCTTAATGAAGCTGATTACCCTTTACCTGATGCGTTTAATCATGCTTACGAGCAGTCACAAATTATTGTTCTCGAAGCGGATATGAATCTAATGCAGTCGCCGGAATTTCAACTGCAAATGCTGAAGAAAATGACTTATCAAAATGGTGGGAGCTATGTTGATGATTTAACACCTGCAACCGTAACAAGATTGAATGAGTTTATGCAACAGCGGGGTATCCCAGTTGCTAATGTGCAAACGCTTAAACCATCAATGTTAGCAATTACCTTAACTATGGTTGAACTGCAACGTTTAGGTTTAATGGGGACAGGTGTTGATGCCCATTATCAGATGCGAGGCCTAAATGATAAAAAATCATTTCTTTATTTAGAAACGCCTGAGCAACAAATAGATTTTATCGCCAATATGGGGGCTGGTGCAGAAGATGAAATGATTGCTTATACGCTAGATGATATGGGGGATTTAGCAGAAAGCTTTAACTTATTAAAATCAGCTTGGCGTTCGGGTGATAGTCAGCGGCTCTATGATGTTGGCGCTAAAGAGTGGCAACAACAATTTCCTGATGCATATAACAGTATGCTGATTGAACGAAATAATAATTGGATGCCGCATTTAGAAGAGTATTTTGCCAGTTCTGAGGTTGAATTAGTGTTGGTTGGAGCGCTTCATCTTGTTGGTGAAGAAGGTGTTATTGCTCAATTAAAAGCAAAAGGTTATACGGTAACTCAGCTTTAAAATGCAGTACAAGTATGGTCCTTAAACTGTACAAGCTTGTTAATAGGCACAAGCTTGTATAGTTTTGCTAATGCCTAATATTTGAGTTCACAGACTAGTAACTAGCTAATGCCATACCCCAAGAATAAATACCATAACTTAATAACAGCCAAACCATTAAAGGTAGCAACATTTTTTTAAAGGTTAATCGCTCAGGTTGAATAGCTAATCGTTTTTTGCCGCTAATAATTGCCCAAATAACATTATCGCCTCGAAATAAATGTAATATGCCAGCTAAGGCATGCAGAGAAATCAAAATTAATAACAGGTCAAAATTGCTCTGATGAATTGCATGCATGGTTTCATTAAATGAATCACTTGCCGATGCATATAAAGGGCCTTCAGAAAAGACATCGTCGCTACTAAATAAACCGCTGAATAATTGTAAACCCAAACTGACTAACAATGCCATTACCATATAGCCACCTATTGGATTATGACCAATATGCTGCTTTGCTATTGCATTTGATTTCCAGGCTTTTAATACCATGATTGGCGATTTAATAAAGTGCTTAAAGCGTGATGTATCGCTGCCAATAAAACCCCACATAATTCGCGTGATCCATAAAGCAATTAGGCAAAAACCTACGCTAAAATGCAACTCAAACTCAGCTTGTTCAGCGCTATACCACAATAAAGCCAGCATAATTAGCTGGCTTATATGGTAAATTCGGGTGAAATTATCCCAAATTCGAATGTGCTGCATTAATCGTCGCAATCCATTTTAAAGGCTTTGTGACCTTTTTTAGCTGCTTTTCCTATTTTGCCAAGAGCGGCTTTTTGTTCGTCGCTTGATGATGCTTTAGTTAAGGCAAGTACGGCTTTTTCTAACGATTCAATACCTTGCTTATAATCATCATATTCTTGTTGCTGCTGTGCGGTTAATGCTTTGCTATCTGAGATGCTCAGTGGTACATATTGATCAGCTTTTTGTACTGTGATTAATAGTTGCTGTGCAATGCTAGTTAATTGCGCTGAGTCATCTGCTTTAGCCGCTTTTTTGATGGCTTTCATGTCGTCTTTCATATCAGACATAATGCTTGCAAGTTCTGTTTCACCACATTGTGGATGCGCAGCGTATGCTGAAGTTAAGGTAAAAAAAGATAAAAGAGTAGACAGTAATATTTTCTTCATAATAGTTCGCTATTGTTATTGGAAATTAATTTTAGTTAAGTACTCATTGTAAAAGCGTGGTAGAAATCTGCAAGTCAATTTTACCATTATTAAATTAATAACTGATTGTTGATTAAGTGATATACTAAAAATACTAATAGAGATAAAACACATAGATATAATATTGAAGCATAAAGACCCACACCATCAAAGAGAATCTGAGAAGTACGATAAGCCAGTCGCCAGTCGCGAGCTGTTATTGTCAGTACTTGTAGAAAAAGGTCACCCGATGACCTTTGTCCAATTTTGTAAAGAATTACAATATAAAGATGACGATCAAGTTGTGGGCTTGAAGCGGCGTTTACGAGCAATGGAAAACGCTGGGCAATTAGTCTTCACTAAATTTAAACAGTACGCGTTGGCGACTAAGTCTGCGGTGATCACTGGTGAAGTACTTGGCCATCGCGATGGTTTTGGCTTTTTAAAGCCGGATGACGGTGAAAAGGATCTTTATATTCCTTTTTACGAAATGCGTAAATTGATCCATGGCGATATCGTCGAAGCACGTATTACCGACAGTGACGGTAATAAAGGTCGAAAAGAAGTTAAAATTTTAGACATATTAGTGCCGCGCAAAGACAAAATTATCGGCCGTATCTTCGTTGAAAAAGATGTGGTTACGGTGATCCCAGAAGATGCCAAAATAAATCATGAAATAACAATTCCTAGCGGAAAACATTTAGGTGCTCGTCAGGGACAAATGGTAATTGTTGAAATTATTCAACGTCCTAGTCGACATAATGGCCCTATAGGAAAAGTTACTGAAGTATTAGGTGAGCACATGGCGCCTGGTATGGAAATTGAAGTGGCGTTACATCAACATGATTTACCGCACACTTGGTCTGAAGAATTACTGACTGAAATTTCTACTTTAAGCAGTGAAGTTGATGAAGAATCGAAAGCCGGAAGAGTTGATTTACGTGACTTACCATTAGTCACTATCGATGGTGAAGATGCACGAGATTTTGATGATGCCGTATACTGTGAACCGAAAAAATCAGGTGGCTGGCGTTTATGGGTAGCCATTGCAGATGTAAGCTACTATGTTCGCCCTGGTACTGCATTAGATGGAGAAGCAATTAAACGCGGTAACTCGGTTTATTTCCCGCAACAAGTTATCCCTATGTTACCAGAAGTATTATCTAATGGTTTGTGTTCATTAAACCCAGATGTAGATCGTTTATGTATGGTCAGCGAAATGACCATTAGCGCCAATGGTAAACTTACCGGCAGTAAGTTTTATCCTGCGGTAATGCGTTCACATGCCAGATTTACTTACACCAAAGTGGCTGCCATTTTAGATGGCAATAAAGACCTAAGAGAACAATACCAAGCACAAGTGCCGCATTTAGAACAATTACATAATTTATATAACACCTTAGTGGTTGCTCGCCGTAAGCGTGGCGCTATTGAGTTTGAAACTGAAGAAGTACGCTTTGTCTTTAATTCGGATCGAAAAATTGATTCAGTGGAGCCTGTTGTTCGCAACGTTGCACATAAAATTATCGAGGAATGTATGATCTCGGCGAATGTTGCGACTGCAAAGTTTGTTGAAAAACATGCAAAACCTGGCTTATTCCGAGTACATGATAAGCCTAATGAAGATAAATATAATAACTTAGTGACTTACTTGAGTGAACTAGGCATGGAAGTAAATAAAAGGGATGAACCTACCGCGGCTGACTTTGGTGAAATACTGACTAAAATCGCTGGGCGTCCAGACCGTGAGCTTATTCAAACCATGTTATTGCGCTCAATGAAACAAGCGGTTTATCAAAATGAAAACTTAGGGCATTTTGGCTTGTCATTAGATGCTTATTCGCATTTCACTTCACCCATTCGCCGTTACCCTGATTTGGTTATCCATCGAGTCATTAAAGCGATTTTAGAACAACAAAAATCAGCATCAGTTAATGCTGGTTTTAATGAATATGATGAACAACAAGTGACCGAGCTAGGTGAACATTGTTCAATGACGGAGCGTCGTGCTGATGATGCCACTCGTGATGTGTCTGACTGGCTTAAATGTGAGTTTATGCAAGACCACGTCGGCGATACATTCACAGGTGTTATTTCAACAGTGACTAATTTTGGCTTTTTTGTGCGTTTACAGGACTTTCATATTGAAGGCTTAGTGCATATTAGCTCACTAGGTAAAGATTTTTACAATCACGATGAAGTACGTATGTGCTTAGTTGGCGAGAAAAGCAACAAGCGTTTCCATGTTGGTGACATCATTGAAGTGAAAGTTGCTGCGGTTAATTTAGATGATAAAAAAATCGATTTATTGCTCGGCGGTGATAATGCGGTTGAACAATCTGATCGAAACGTAAAGAAAAAAGCTAAAAATACTAAACATAAAGCTGACGGTAAAAAATCGACTGGCGGCGAACGTAAAGCGTTTGTAGCTGGCTCTGAAAAAAGTAAAACTACAGACAAACCGGATAAAAAAGCTAAATCGAAAGCTGGTCGCAGACAAAAAGCGAAAGGTCGACCGGGTAAAAATGCCCGTAAAAAAGAAACATAGTTTATTTTTATTTAATAATAACTTTGTAGAGGCGAATTTATTCGCCCGTAGTCAGATAGTTGTAGAGGCGAACTTATTTGCCTGTAGTCAAATAATTGTAGAGGCGAGTATATTCGCCTAATTTAAGAAGAGCGTTATGGCAAAGCAAGATGATTTAGTATTCGGTATTCACTCAGTTGGCGCATTAATGGATAGAGAGCCTGAGCGCTTTATTGAACTGTGGTGTTTAAAAGGTCGTGAAGATGACCGTTTATTACCGATTATCGATCTCGCAAGACAATATGGTGTGTCGGTGCAATTTATGCATCGTAAAGCCTTAGATGATAAAAGTGAGGGTGAGCAACACCAAGGTGTTATTGCCAGATTGAAGCCGGGTAAAGTATTTACTGAAAATGATCTGAGCGATATCGTTGCTCAAGCACAAGCTAAAAATGAACATCCGTTCTTATTGATTTTAGATGGTGTTACCGACCCGCATAATTTAGGTGCTTGTTTACGTAATGCAGATGCGGCTGGTGTACAAGCTATTATAGTGCCAAAAGATAATGCGGCTAAAATTACGGCTACCGTACGCAAGGTTGCTGTTGGCGCTGCTGAAATTGTTCCACTTGTGCAGGTGACTAACCTTACTCGTTCGATGAAAGCCTTACAAGAGATGGGCGTTTGGATTATCGGCACTGCTGGTGAAGCAACACAATCACTCTATGACTGCAAATTAACGGGTCCGATGGCACTCGTGATGGGCGCCGAGGGTAAAGGCATGCGCCGCTTAACTCGTGAAACATGTGACGAGTTAATTAAATTACCTATGGCAGGTTCGGTTTCAAGTTTAAATGTATCGGTAGCATCGGGTATTTGTTTGTTTGAGATTGTTAGACAAAGATTGAGTTAACCCGTAGCTAATTAAAACCCGCTCAGCAATATAAAAAATAAGGCTCTAGTTAATCAATTAACTAGAGCCTTATTACATTATCTTCGTAAATGTTTGAAGATAAATTTCATACCAATTTGACTAGTTATGTGATCTCGGCTTTGGCATCCTGCGTCGCTCTACCTCCTACATCCATGTAGTCGTACTTTTTCATGAGGAAAAAGGGATAAATACAAGGCATAAAATTTAGTAAGTAGTTATTCTCGGCTTTAGCATCCTGCGTCGCTCTACCTTCTGCGTCCATGCAGTCGTACTTATAAATTTTATAACGAAGTAGTTATTCTTTTTAACCATTAAAAATGAGCAGTTAATTAATCAACTTGGTATTACCTTGCAGCGAGCAATGTATTCGGGCTGTTTATAGCAGAGCATTAGATTGAGCTGTCATAAACAAAAATATTAATAGAAATAACAATATTGAGAGGCTATCTTTTGAACTTTTCATATCTCTATATATTTTAAACATAAGTACCATTATATTGATCTAGGCATAATCTATACCAGCTATTTAAATGACAATTAATTCATTGGCTTAGTAATACACAAAAGTAGAACGGTAAACTACCTGTAAAATATACTGACGCTTCATATGGCATTTGTTAATGTCTGATTAAGTATTGTATTGGCTCTATTGATGAATATTTTAATGCTTCATTAAGTACTAAACATCACATTTTAATAGGCATTAGCCTATTGTTAAAACAAACTCTTGCTTTAACTGCTTATTATACCTACAATACGCGTCCTTAATTCAGCCTGAACTTTTTGTTCCTTGCCTTTAACTGGTGTTTGGCTGAGCCAGCAATAAGGCTACTACCGTAAGGAGCTCGTAATGCGTCATTACGAAATCGTATTTATGGTTCACCCTGATCAGAGTGAACAAGTAACTGGAATGATCCAACGTTACTCAGACATGATCACTACTGCTGAAGGCAAAATCCACCGTCTAGAAGACTGGGGCCGTCGCCAATTAGCATACCCAATCAACAAATTGCACAAAGCCCACTATGTTCTTATGAACATTGAAGCTCCGCAATCTGTAATTGATGAACTTGAAACTTCTTTCCGTTACAACGATGTTGTTATTCGTAACATGATCATGCGTACTAAAACGGCTGTAACTGAAGCGTCGCCAATGGCTGCTGAAGAACGTCGTGAAGATCGCCGCGAGAGAAAAGAAGTTACTAAAGAAGCTCCAGCTGCGCCAGCACCAGTTGCTGAAGAAGCTGCAAGCGAAGAATAGTAATTCGTGACTGAAAATTGTCTGCTGTTGATTGGTGAAGTCGTTAAGACCCCAACCTTATCAACAAGTCCTGCCGGTATTCATCATTGTAAATTTTCATTAGAACATCGTTCTATGCAAGTTGAAGATGGATTATCAAGACAAACATTCGTAAGAATGCAAGTTGTAGCGACAGGTCAATGGTCACAAAACTTAACTCGTGATTTAACTGCGGGACGTAATATTAAAGTGTCTGGTTTTATTAACCGACATGAAACAAGAAGTGGTAACCCTATTCTTGTCTTACATGCCCAACAGATAGAAATGATTAATTAGGAGAAACTCCATGTCTCGTTTTTTTAGACGTCGTAAATTCTGTCGCTTTAGCGCGGAAGGTGTAAGTGAAATCGATTATAAAGATGTTGCTACACTAAAAAACTATATCACTGAAAGTGGTAAGATTGTTCCAAGCCGTATCACAGGTACCTGTGCTAAGTATCAACGCCAACTTGGTCGTGCGATCAAGCGTGCTCGTTACTTATCATTATTACCATACACAGATCTTCACAAGTAACCTAAGGGGCTATTGAAATGCAAGTAATTCTTCTTGATAAAATTGCCAAGTTAGGCGGCCTGGGCGATCAGGTAACTGTTAAATCTGGCTATGCACGTAACTACCTTTTACCTCAAGGTAAAGCTGTTATTGCATCGAAAGCAAATGTTGAACACTTTGAAACACGTCGTGCAGAACTTGAAGCTAAATTAGCTGGTGTTCTTGCGACTGCTGAAGCTCGTGCTGCTAAATTAGTAGAACTAGCTGAAGTTACCATCGCTTCTAAAGCTGGTGACGAAGGTAAATTGTTTGGTTCTATCGGTACTAACGATATAGCTACAGCAATTACTGAAGCTGGCGTTAAAGTTGCTAAAGCAGAAGTTCGTCTTCCTTTAGGTTCAATCCGTGATACTGGTACTAGCGAAATCGTTATCCACCTTCACGCTGACGTTAACACAACTATTAATGTTGTTGTTATCGCTGAAGCTTAATCAAAAATTAATTTTTTGATTTTAAAAAGCACCTTCGGGTGCTTTTTTACTTTCAGGGATGAAAGTATGTCGATTTACCATGGATGGTAAAAAATCGACGACCTACAGGGCCGCTCATTCACATCCATGTGATCACGGCATCAATGCATGTCATGTAGGTATGCACATTTGGTCATGGACGACGTTAAATTTGTAATCAGGGACCACTCTTTCACATCTCGACAACTGCTCCTGCGTTGTTCTACTTCAGAACATCCATGTTCTTCCATGTGAACACGGCATTAATACAATCCCTGTATGTCATGGTAAAAAATCGACGGCTGCATAGATCGGACACCCTCATCCATTTGCTATTGCTATCCATACATATCATTTAGGCGCTTTAGCTGGAACCGGCCACTGTTCAGAACTTAACAAACCACGTTCAAGCATACCGCCTAATCCTTGCATGCCACCTGTGTGTAATAGCACTATTTTACTACCTGCTGGAAAATATCCTTGTGCTAATAAATCGAGAAATGCTAATAGCATTTTTCCGGAATATACAGGTTCAAATGGAATGTTAGTTGCTTGGCTGAATGCTAAAATACGCGCAGCGTCCTCGCTTTTATATTTACCATAACCACCGCGATGAAATTGTGACATTAGCTGCCAGTTAGTAAAATTTTGATAGCTATCACCTAATAGTTCATTAACTTCATCGGCCAAATAACCTTGTTGCTTTAATACGGCTATACCTAACAGTTGGTGCTGATTGTCATCAGCTTTGATTAAGCCCGCTAATGTACCTCCACTGCCTACAGGTGCAAGTAAATGACTAAACTCTAGCTGTTGCTTTAGTTCGGTCATAACTTCTCCAACGCCTGGTAATGCAAATTGGTTACTACCACCCTCAGGTACAATGAAGGCTTGCGGATATTTTTGCTGTAAAGCCGTTAGATAATCAGTATCAGTTCTCAGTTTATAGGTTTTTCTATCGACAAAATTTAATTGCATGCCCCAGTGCTGTGCCCAAGATAGAGTGAAGTTTGCTTGGTACTCGACTTCGCCACGAATAATGCCAATACTTTGTAAGTTGTGCTGATGGCAAGCAAACGCGAGGGCATGGATATGGTTGGAAAAAGCACCGCCAAAACTGATAATTTGTCGTTTACCTAATTGCTTGGCTTGTTCAATGTTGTATTTTAATTTACGCCACTTATTACCAGAAATAATAGGGTGTATTAAGTCATCGCGTTTAATGAACAATTGCACTGCAAATTTATCTAATATCGGCTGTGATATTTGCTCAATGGCACTGAAATTTTCACTGGTTTTATTCAAACTTTGTAATCCACTGATTTTGTTCATGTATTGTATTTATGCAGATTGAATTATAGCTGAGTATAATAAATAGATACATTGTTGTTGATACATAACCGTTTAATAATAAAATGCTTGCTTGGTAGCGAAATTTAGTGATAATGATTAAAAGACTAATGCGAATGTTGTAGATAAAAGTCTTTAACGATTTCAAGGCGAAATTATTAAATGTTAAACGGAATCATAAACTTTTTTGGCAAAAAATCTTCCAAAAACCAGTTTGCGGTGTCATTAAGACGTCAAGTTGGTAGTTTTGCTTTATTTGATAAAGAAAAAAACACCTACAAGATCGGTGAGTTTGTTACTGAAACCACCGACACTGCAGGAGATTGGTTAGATGAATTACTCGCTAGTCACACCTTTTCAGGTGATGGCTATTTAGTCTTATCTGCTAGCCATTATTATAGTGTACAAATAGATAAACCAGACTTGCCTGAAGACGAAATCGCCTCGGCATTAAAATGGTTAATTAAAGATATTGTACCAATCGAACCTGAAGACATGATTGTCGATTATTCTGATGCGCCAATTGCCATTGCGGGCAGTCAAAAAATCAATGTAGTGTGCGCACATTTATCTCATCTGAAAAAATTCACCGACAGTTTTAAACGCTACCAAATTCCTCTAAAAGGTATTACTACCGATGAATTTGCCTTTCTAAATTTACTCGAATACAGTGAACAGCCAATATTATTAATTTGTCAGCAACCCTCTGAAGAAGTGCTGTCGATGATTGTCGTTAAAGGGCAAATACATTTAAGTCGACGTTTACGCGGTTTTAATGAAATAGGGGGCTACTCTCAGCAACAATTACAAGAAGGCATTTGTGATGCACTGAGTGTTGAGTTGCAAAAATCTTTAGACTACTTTGAACGCCAATTAAAGCAGCGCCCGGTCACTAAGGTTAAGGTTATCTTACCCGTTAATCATGAAGACTTTATTGTTGAGCAACTAGGCGAAAATACAAGTATCCCGGTTGAGAAGTTAACATTGGCTGAAACTTACCAAGATATGCGCCATTGTATTGCTAGTGTCGGCGGCCTCTTAGAATTATCAGTTCAGGAGATTAGTGATGAATAAACTTCGCATTAATTTACTGAAAGATGAACTGGTTACCGTTAAAACATGGTTAAACCTAACCAATGTAGTTCGCACTTGGGCTGCCATATTTATTATATGTACCTGCTTTAGTATTTACTTGCAGTACAATTACTCAGCATTGAACTCGCAGTATGCAAGTTTGAAAAAGAAAAATATTCAACTCTCAAACCAGCTAGAGCAATATGAAGATGTGCTCAGTACTCGAGTCACTGATCCGAAACTAGTGAATAAACTTGCTACGCTGAAATTTGCATTACAAAACAAACAAGTATTACATCGACAATTAACCGATCATACGCTAGTGCAAGTTAGCGGTTTTGCCGATGTAATGACTGAATTAGCTGACTTTCATAACCGTGAAATTAGCTTGCGAAAAATCATTATTTCAAATGGTCAAATTAACTTGTATGGTTTATCTCGAAATGCAGACTCAGTACCTAATTGGCTTTCAGGTCTTAGCCAAAGCCGTTATATGGCAGGTAGAAGCTTCACTCAATTTAACTTATCTGTGAATGATGATGGCGATACTAATTTTATCGTACAGTCGGGTGTTGTTAACGTTAAGGAGAGTAAATAATGCAAAACCAATGGTTTGTATTATCAGAAAAATTCTCTAAATTAACCAACAGAGAGCAATACATAGTATTGTTTGCAGGGGTAATTATTTTATTTCTATTGTTCAATGCGTTAATGTTTGATGGCAATGAGCAAAAAACAAATAGGGTCAATCGTTCAATTACGCAGATAGCGACTGAAAATAGTAAATTAACGTTAGTGTCGGCTAAAGTGCAAGTGCAAATGGCCAAAAATCCCAATGATGATCTACAACAGTCAATTGCAGCATATAAAGCAAAGTTGTCGAGTGTCGATAATGTATTATATTCTTTAACGAATGAGTTAATTTCCCCAACTCAAATGCGTGAAGCCCTTCAGCAAATGCTAAGTGCCAATGATAACGTTAAAATCACCTCATTTAAGTCATTACCCGCAGAGTCATTAATCAAAAAATCGTCAACAACAGAACCTGTAAATGACTTGGCTGAAAGTCCGCAAATAGATTTATATCGCCATAGTATTCATATCACCTTACAGGGTGAATATTTTCAATTACGTGATTATCTAAAAAGCATTGAACAATTGTCTTGGTCATTTTATTGGCACCAATTTGATTATAAAGTTGATACCTATCCGCAAGCTCAATTAGAAATAGAGATGTATAGCTTAAGTACTAAAAAGGAATTTATCGGTGTTTAACTCTTCAGTTACAACAATATTTGCCAGCTTATTGTGCTTACTGTGCACTAACGTGCAAGCTAAGCCAATTGACCCAACGCAACCTTTTGCAAAGTCGGCAATTGATAAATATTCTATTGAACAAAATTTTAAACTGTATTCAGTGATTATCAGCGGCCAATCTAAAAAAGTTATTATTAATAATAAAACCTTGCTTGAGGGCGATACTCTGGGTGAGTTTACCTTAACAAAAATTTATAAAAATAGTGCGATATTAACAAGTTCATCAGAAACCATTGAACTGTCACTATTCTCTAACGCTTTGATAAAATAAGTAGAATAATATGAAAAAGCATTTGCTCTTAAGTTTAGTATACACTTCTGCTCTAGCCATTTCGGGGTGTTCTTCGACCAGTGAAGAACCTAAAAGTGACGTACAGCAACAGCAGCCTAAAGATGTGTTAGATGAATCGATAAATGACACTAGTGCTGAGCCAGTAAAGGCTAAACCTTTGTCACAAGTACCTTTATCTGTACAGCAAGATATTATGCAGCAAGGTTTGGCCACTGCCCGTGATTCACTCATGCTCGAAAAGCGCATGGATGTGGCCGCAAATCAAATTCCTGCAACTAATTTTTTCTCGGCAATTGTCGCCGATAGTGATTTCTCAATAGCCATACATCCCGATGTAACAGGCAGTATTACTCTTAACTTATCAGAAGTAACCTTGAGTGAAACATTAGATATCGTACAAGATTTGTATGGCTATGATATCCGTAAAAGTAATCGAATTATCCAAGTATATCCTGCAGGCATGCGTACCCAAACTATTGCATTAGATTACTTGTTTTTAAAACGTTCAGGTTTATCGTCAACCAGTATGAACTCTGGTGGCGTTTCTACCAATGATCCAAATAGTGGCAATGGCAGCGGTGGTAGCAACGGCGGTAATAGTGGCCAGAGTAATGGTTCTTCACAAAATAATAACAATGGTGGTCAAAGTGGCGATCAGAGCCAGCGTAGTGGCATCAATATTTATACTGAAAATGAATCAGATTATTGGACTGAATTAAAAGACACATTAGAATCCCTTATTGGCACTGAAGGTGGCCGTAATATAATTGTTTCACCACATGCTGGATTAATTACTATTCGCGCCCTGCCAAATGAAATAAAAGCTATTGAAGAATTTATCGAACGTTCACAGAAAAATTTGCGCAGACAAGTCATTATTGAAGCAAAAATATTAGAAGTAACCCTAAATGATGACTATCAGCAAGGTATATCATGGGCAGCAATCGGTGATGTTGATAGTGGTAATATTGGCTTTTCAACATCTGGAAATATTGCTGGCAATGCCATATCAAGTGTCATCGGCGGTGGCGGCGGTTTTGCTGTTTCAGGCACTGATTTTTCCGGTTTACTGACTTTATTATCAACCCAAGGACAAGTACAAACACTATCAAGTCCACGAGTTACAGCCACAAATAATCAAAAAGCAGTGATTAAAGTGGGTGAAGATGAGTATTTTGTTACTGAGGTATCAAGTACTACAATTGCGGGTGGTTCTTCTACCACAGTGACTCCTGAAATTGAGCTGACACCATTTTTCTCCGGTATTGCGTTAGATGTAACCCCACAAATAAATGAAAATGGTGAGGTTATTTTACACGTACACCCTTCAGTGACCGAAACGAGCGAGCAGGTTAAAAGTTTATCGTTTAATGGCGGAAATATATTGCTGCCATTAGCACGTTCAAGAGTGCGCGAATCTGACACCATAGTTAAAGCAAAGTCGGGTGAGATAATTGTACTTGGTGGTTTAATTGAATCGAGCAAAACTGACATAGTGTCAAAAACACCTTACCTTGGTGATATACCATTTTTAGGTGAGCTATTTACTAATCGCAGCGAAAGCATTGTTAAAAAAGAGTTGGTTATTTTAATTAAACCTATTGTGATTGGTAAGGGCACTTGGCAAGACCAAATTAAAGAAGCACGTTCGTTATTACAAAAATGGTTTCCAGAAACCGAATAGCGAGTAGCCCATGTATTTGTATCACTATGGACTGTCAGAGTTGCCGTTTACTCTGACCCCAAATACTAATTTTTATCTTGGTTTACAGCCACACGATGAAGCGTTAAATGTTTTGTTAGTGGCTTTAAAAAATGGTGAAGGTTTTATTAAAGTGGTAGGCGAAGTGGGTACCGGTAAAACCTTAATATGCCGTAAATTACTTAATGAAATACCTGAGCATTTTGTTACGGCCTATATTCCTAATCCTTATTTGAATCCGGATGAGCTAAGACGTGCAGTTGCTACGGAATTAGGCGTTAAGCAAGCTCAACGCATGAATGTACAATTACTGAGTGAGCGTATTCAGCAAAAGTTACTCGAATTACATGCTAAAGGTCACTCAGTAGTACTGATTTTGGATGAAGCGCAGGCGTTACCTGCAGAAAGTTTAGAGGCTTTACGTTTATTCACTAACTTAGAAACTGAAACGCGTAAATTATTACAAGTCGTGTTGTTTGCGCAGCCAGAATTAGATCAACGTTTAAATGAACAAAATTTTAGACAATTAAAGCAACGAATAACATTTTCTTATCGATTACGTGCAATGACAAGCCAGGAAGTTGCTAGCTATATTGAACACAGATTACGAGTTGCGGGCTATAAAGGTAATGTACTATTTACGCCTAAAATCTGCCGCCGCATCGCTAAAGTAAGTGACGGCATACCACGCTTAGTTAATATTCTGTGCCATAAAGTCTTAATGCTCAAATATGGGCAAGGTAAATATGAAGTGAAACAAAAAGATTTAACACTCGCGATAAACGACACTGAATCGATCCGTTCGAACAATCATTCTGCTTGGCTAGTTGTAGCAAGTATGGTTATCGTATTTGCCGTTTTATTTACGCTAAATATTAAGGCGATAATATGAGTGTTATCAATGAAATGTTAAAAGACTTAGATAAGCGAAAAGCTGAACAAAGCACACAATCTAATAGCTACCAAGCAAATACTATACAAGCGGCTAAACCGAATTATGTGATCCTCATTTTAGTGATCTGTTTTACTGCAATGATAACCGCTACCGCGGTTTATTTATTACAAAATAATACTCAAACAAATACGCCTAAAGTTGATGATGCCAATAGTATCAAGGTTGCCAGTGAAACTGAAATCCCGGTAATTGACGTGCAACCAGCAGAAAATAACACCGCAAGCAGAGTTGTTAAATCAGAGCCTGTTGTCAAAAAAGCCGAAAAGGTTGTCTCTGCTGTCGATTTAACCCCGACCAATCGAACCCCGGTAAATAATAACCAACAGACTAATAAGGTCGTTGCTAGGACTGAACCTGTGATAACAACCATTGTTGCGAGTAGTGACAATGTTGATGTTATCGCGGCAAAACAACAAGCTTTGCCGACTCAACAAAATGCTATTCCCAATAAAGTCGATAATAGCGGCAATAACAACCTGACTATATCTACTGTTGATTTAAGTCCAGAGCAGTTATCGATAAAAAGATTACGCCAAGCAAAACGTTACTTAAAAGAAAGTCGAGTGGATAAAGCGCAAGCATTATTAGAAGAGGCCGTTATTTTAGACCCCTATCATATCGAAGCTCGCAAGCAACTAGCGGCACTTTGGTTTGGCGCTCAGTATTATGAGCAAGCAGTCAACTTACTGTCACAAGGGCTATCACTAAGTCCAAATAATGAAGACTATCGTATTATGCTTGCTCGAGTATATGCGGTGATTGCTAAGCCTAAAAAAGCATTTCAAGTGTTAAACGTACTAAAAACTAGCCCACATATCGAATATCAAGTGGCACTGGCCAATATGGCAGCACAAAGCGACCATCACAGTGATGCCGTAACGGCATATCAAAAACTGTTGGCAATGCGCCCTAATCAAGGGCATTGGTGGTTGGGCATGGCTATTTCACTTGATAGTGATGAACAATACGGACAGGCAATTGTCGCTTATCAACATGCACTAAAAAGTGCAGTGCTCTCGCAAAACTCCAAACAATTTGCTGAGCAACGTTTACAAGAATTAGGTGGGTAATATGGCAGTGCCAAGATTAAAAATGCGATTAGGTGATTTACTTGTTACAGAAAACATAATTTCTGATGAACAATTAAAATATGCTTTGAAGCAACAAAGTACTACTCATCGTAAATTAGGTGATTCATTAATTGATTTAGGTTACATCACCGAAAAACAATTACTGCAATTTTTGGCTAAACAGTTAAGCCTACCTTTTATTGATATTACTCAACGCTATATAGCTCCCAATGTGGTGGAGTTATTGCCAGAACTTCATGCGCGTAGACTGCGATCATTGGTGCTTGAGTTTGATGCCGATTCTGTACTTCTTGGTATGAGCGATCCCGCTGACTTAGGCGCACTTGATCAATTAGAGCAATATTTAGCGCCGCGCAATTTGAATTTGGCCGCAGTAAGTGAATCACAATTATTTAATGCTTTTGATAACCTTTATAGGCGCACTGCCGAAATTGAATCGTTTGCCAGTCAACTTGAAGAAGAATATTCAGATGGTATCGATGTTGAATTTTTAAGTACCAATATTAGTGATGACAGCAGTGATGCAACGGTTGATAAATTATTAAAGTCAGTATTTGAAGATGCAGTGCAAATGCGTGCCTCTGATGTACATATTGAACCAGAAAAAAACATGTTAAGAATACGTCAACGTGTTGATGGTATTTTGCAAGAAAGCATTATTAATCAAAGTAAAATTGCCTCGGCCTTGGTGCTAAAATTAAAGTTAATGGCAAGTTTAGACATTTCTGAAAAGCGTTTACCGCAAGATGGCCGTTTTCATATGCGGGTAAAAGGCCATGAAGTTGATGTGCGTTTATCAACCATGCCGGTGCAATTTGGTGAGTCGGTGGTGATGCGTTTACTCGATCAAACTGATGGCTTAATCAAACTTGAACAAACCGGATTGCCCGAACATTTAATTAAGCGTTTACGTATGCAAATTAGCCGTGCTAATGGCATGGTATTGGTTACTGGTCCTACAGGTAGTGGTAAAACGACAACATTGTATGCTGCGCTGTCTGAGCTTAATAGCGCCGACAAAAAAATCATTACCGTTGAAGATCCTGTTGAATATCGTATTGAACGCGTCAATCAAGTACAAGTTAGCCCCAAAATTGATTTAACTTTCTCAAGAGTATTAAGGACTGCTTTACGACAAGATCCCGATGTGTTGATGATTGGTGAAATGCGTGATGCTGAAACCGTTGAAATTGGTTTGCGAGGTGCGTTAACAGGTCATATGGTACTTTCTACCTTACATACCAACGATGCGATAACCAGTGCCATACGCTTACTTGATATGGGCGCTCAAGGTTTCTTGATCAGTAGTGCTTTAAGAGCAATTGTGGCACAGCGTTTAGTCCGGAGAATTTGTGCAAGTTGTGTGACGGCACATACTCTCAAGCCACAAGAAAAGATATGGTTAGATAATTTAACCGGCGTTAATAATACCAATAGCTTCAAACAGGGCGCTGGTTGTCAATCGTGTAATTATACTGGTTACCGAGGCCGTATTGGTGTTTTCGAGTTGTTAGAGCTCGACACTAATATGATGAACGCTCTTAAACGCGAAGATACTGAAGCATTTACACTAGCGGCAAAACAAAGCGCTGATTATAAACCGCTAGCACTTTGTGCCTATGATTTTGCCGTTGAGGGCATTACCACGGTAGACGAAGTGTTACGTTTAGCTGAAATGATAGATATTAATTAATAGAAGATATTATGGCTGTATTTCATTACATAGGTCGAAGCCGAGAAGGCAAGCAAGTTTCTGGTGCAATAGATGCCAGTTCTAGCTCTGCTGTGGCTGAGCAATTGACGAAAAGAAATATTATACCTTTAACGATAAAAGTGGCCAAAGAAGAGCGGGCTAATAAAGACCTCAATCTTAACCAGTACTTTGTTTCTAAAAAAGTTAGATCAGTTGATATGGTCATGTTTTGTCGCCAAATGTATGCGTTGATGCGATCTGGTGTGCCAATTCTTAGGGCCATCCGAGGCTTATCCGAAACCACCAAATCAGTTGCCTTACAAAATGCTTTAGTTGACATTAACGACCAACTCGAGCGTGGCTTTACATTATCAGCAGCCATGCATACTTATCCTCATATCTTTAACAAACTCATCACCAGTATTGTCCATGTCGGTGAGAATACCGGTCAATTAGATGAATCATTTGCCAAACTAGCTAAGTATTTAGAACGCGAAGATGAAACTAAGAAAAATGTTGCTCAAGCTACGCGCTATCCAACGTTTGTTATTATCGCATTAGTTATTGCTATGTTTATTTTGAATATTTTTGTTATCCCAATATTTGCCGATATGTTTGCCCAATTCCAAACTGAACTGCCGTTACCAACACAATGGTTAATCGCCAGCTCTGATTTTTTTAGTAATTATTGGGCGTTAATTATCATCACTATGGTGGTAAGTTGGATAATGTTCAAACGCTATTTAAATACTGAACAAGGTTTATATAATTGGGATAAGCGTAAATTAAACTTCCCTATTATTGGCGACATAATTGAACGTTCATATTTAGCGCGTTTTTCACATAGTTTTTCCATTGTATTAAGAGCCGGCATTCCAATTACTAGCGGTTTATCTTTAACTGCTGATGCAATTAGTAATACCTACATGGCTAAAAAAGTTCGTGAAATGCGCAAAAATGTCGAAACCGGTGAAACTTTGCTGCGCACTGCGTCAACGAGTGCGTTATTTACACCATTAGTTTTGCAAATGATTGCTGTGGGTGAAGAAACCGGTCGTATTGATGAGTTATTAGAAGAAGTTGCTGAATATTATGAGCGAGAAGTCGATTATGATTTAAAAACCTTAACCGATAAAATTGAGCCCATATTAATTAGTTGTATGGCGGGTTTAGTCCTTATTTTGGCGCTAGGTATTTTCTTACCCATGTGGGATATGTACTCTGCTGTGCAAGGTTAGCTTGGTATGGCTAATAATAGTGTTACGCAAATTAAATTATTACTCATTGCCACAATTATTCTAATCTTAATGAGTTGTTTTTGGCTTTACCTTAATAAAAATCAAGATGATTTAGCCAAAACAGCCATGGCATCGACTGCCGCACAATTTACCAGTAAGGTGTTGTTAATACATTCACAGTGGATGATGACAGGCAAGCCTGAGCATGTTGTGATAAAACAACGGCAACCAGGTAGTAATAGTGATTACCAACAGTTAATCGTTAAAGTAAATAAGTTTGGTTGGCCAGATTTACAAATTGAGCATGATGCTTGCCAGCGTATTTGGCAGCGAATATTAGGGGTTGATATGAAAATACTTAATAAACCAATAATCGTCATTGAGCGCAGAATAAATACTAAACATAAGAGCCGAGTGTGTCGTTACCAGTTTGATGAACGTAAATATATTGAATATCATAGTTTGAATGGCAAAATAATTAATAAAAATTAACAGCTTGCCTTAAAATGGTTTGAATTTAGGGCAAATTCTATTACAGTTATAAATATAGATTTAAGTTGAGAAACATATGAAAAATTTACAATTAGTGAAAGCAAAAGGTTTTACCTTAATTGAATTAGTAATCGTAGTGGTATTACTCGGTTTATTAGCGGTAACCGCAATACCTAAATTTATCGATTTAACGGAGCAAGCACAACAAGCAAATATTGAAGGCATGGCCGGCGGATTTGCCACCGGCGTTTCTCTTGCTCGCTCACAATGGGAGGCTGAAGGCCGTCCTAATGATGGTACAAACAATATTGTTGATTATGACGGTAGTGATTTGGTGTTAACACTAGAAGATAAAAATAGTGGTGTGCGCCCAGGTTACCCAATTGGTTTAGCTAACGGTGATGCAATATTAGATTCAGATGACTGTGTTGATATTTGGAATAACATTTTACAACAGCCACCAATACTAACCGCGACGTTGAACGATCTTAATGGCGTTGATTCAGGTTCATTCAAGTATTTTGTGACAACCGGTGGTACTGGCTCTTTAAATTATTGTGTGTTCTTCTTAAAAGAAACGCTAAATAAAGCCGGCGATGTTTATGTATCACCTGCCGATGAGAGTGTTGGTAATAACTTTACTTACCAGCCAGCAACAAGCTCAGTAGTCATTAATATTAATAAAGATTAAATTCAAAAACTCAACCAAAAAACTGAGCATTGTGAGTTACTTGTAACTAACAATTACTCTTTAGTTACAAAAGTGCAACAGACACGAGTTAACTTTAAATTTACAATAGCGTCATTAAGTTATTAAATTTTATTTTTATACAGATAGGAATTCTCAATGAACAACAATAAAGGTTTTACATTAATCGAGTTAGTTATCGTAATCGTTATTCTAGGTATTTTAGCAGCAACTGCTGCACCTAAGTTCATTGACCTTACTGGCGATGCACGTGAATCAGTTATGAGCGGTCTTGAAGGTAGTATTCAATCTGCCGTTGAAATTTCTCACGCTAAAGCTTTAATCGAAGGTCAAACTGGGCCGACAGGAGCCATTCAAATTGGTGCTGATTTTTATGCTATGGAAAATGGTTGGCCAGCAGCCGTTGCCCTTGGTGATGGTAGTACTGATGTTCTTGGTTTAGGTATTGAGGATTTACTTGAAATTGATACTACCCTTGGTACAGGCGATTTTACCGCGACTGAAGGGGTAGATGAAATAGAATTTACTCATCAAGGCGCAACTGTACCAGCATCTTGTATTATTACCTATAATAATTCTATTAATGCTGAGGAACGTCCTCTAGTGACTTCAGATTTGACCGATTGTTAATTTAAAAGTTAATAAATGAAAACCGCGTTAATCGCGGTTTTTTTGTATCTTCGATTCGGGTAATATTTAGTAAAGCATGTTTATTATTCAATATGCTATAGTCATAAATAGCCTGTAAAAATAAACTAAGTATTTAATTATTAGTTTGTTTTTTATTGTTAATAAGAATGTATAGTTGCTAAATGGATACTAAAAAAACAATCAATCTTGGCTTCACCTTAATTGAGTTAGTAGTGGTGATATTAATAATCGCCATTTTAGCCATTACTGCTGCGCCAAAATTCATAGGCGTAAATAACTTTGACTCTTTCGCTTATCGCGACCAAATGGTATCGAGTCTACGCCTAATGCAACAACAAGCTATGCAACAAACAAATAGCAATTCTTGTCATCAAATTATCATTGCAAATAAAAGTTATGGTCGCTCGAGTGACTGTACTGCGCCAACGTTAATTGTTGGCTGGCAAGATGATAATACCGGATTTAGTGTTCCTGATAGCTCAACTGTAACAATAAACTCTGTAAGTACATCAACGCTCACCTTTGATTCCTGGGGGCGAGCGCAAGAGTGCGCTAGCCAGTGTGTTATCGAATTCAATAATGCTGATACTGCTCAGCTTTGTATTGAAGTTGAGGGTTATATTCATGCATGCTAACCGCTCAGTACTTTCAAAAATCAATAATGTTAAACAGCAAGGTTTTACCTTGATTGAATCAGTCTTAGGTATGACTGTAATGGTTGTAGCTATTGGTTTTATGCTGACAATAATGCTGCCGAAAGAGCAAGAAAGTGCTGATCAAATTCATTTAATTCAAGCAACAGAGCTTGCTCAGTCTTTTATTAATGAAATTACCGCTAAAGCGTTTGATGAAAATTCGGATATGACCGGCGGAGTAATACGCTGTAATGAAACCGGTAGTGTTGCCTGCACAGCAACAAGCGATCTTGGCGCTGAGGAAGCAAGTAGAAATCTATATGATGATGTTGATGACTATAAAGGCTTAAATTCTAATGTAGAAGATCTTGAAGACGCATTAGGCAATTCAATTTCGACTCTTTATACTAATTTTCATGTTCAGATAAATGTCATTTATGATAATAACTATGATGGTGTTGAAGACATTTATGACGGAACTTTAGATGACGAAAGTTTAGCTAAGCTGATTACCGTGATCGTTACTACACCACTTAATACCCGTGTTGCTTTTGCCGTGTATAAGGCAAATATTGAATGAAAACAGCTAAAGGTTTCACCTTAATAGAATTAACGTTAGTGATTGCCATATTGGGCATTATCAGTGTTGGTTTTATTGGCGTAATTAATATTGGTTCAACGGTATATTCTAATGTCAGTAATCGAGATAGTTTGATATCAAGTTCTAGATTTGCAGTTGAACGATTAAATCGTGAAATTCGCAATGCCTTACCTAACTCAATACGAATTTCGGCGATTGGTAATCGTCAATGTGTAGAATTTGTGCCTATTGTGGCAAGTACTATATATACACAAGCGCCTATTTTTCCTGATGCGGAGCAATCATTTATCACGGCGATTCAATTTGGTAACGGGTATCTGGGGAGTGATGATGACTATGTGGTTATTTATCCACTAAACCCAAATGATGCTTATGATGAGGGCCTAAGTAAACGAGCGGGATTAAAGTTAATCCAGCCAGCGCTTGGAAATACAAAAGAGTTAGAACTCGACTCCGCCACTCAGTTTTCAGACGAGTCTCCAACTAAGCGATTATTTATAATTTCTTTGCCTGTGAGCTATTGCGTCGCAGAAGGGAGATTAATTCGTTATCAAGATTATGATTTTAATATTTCTCAGGATATATTTCCCTCTGGAGATAGTTTTATTATGGCTGAATTTTTGAATGTTGACGATGGCTTGCCGTTTACGTATCAAGAAGATGCACAAATGCGTAATGCTGTTGTTCAAATTGACTTTAAATTTAGCAATAACAATGAAAGTGTATATTTCAGTAATGGGGTACATATAAATAATGTTCCTTAACAAAAAAATGCTAGTTAAAAACCAACAAGGCAGTGTCTTAACGATGGCAATTTTTATGATTGTTATATTTAGTGTGCTCGGTTTAGTGTTGGTAAGAGTTATTTCGACTGCAAGCGAAAGCGTGTCTTACGAAGTCATGGGGTTAAGATCATATACCGCGGCCGATTCGGGTTTACAGTGGGGACTGCAACAATTGTTTCCGCTTTCATCTGCGGTTATAGAATGCGCTGATGTAAACTTTAATAATGTTCCTAATTTACAAACAGAAGGGTTAAATCAGTGTCAAATTACGAACTTAGAATGTACTGACTTTGAAGATGCGGGCACTCGTTATTATACTCTTACAAGTACCGGTAGCTGCTCGAGTGGCGAAGTGAGTACCGTGAGAACACTGCAAATAGATGCTAGGAGTTTATAGCTTTGATTTTTCGTCAAAAAATTAAGAGTAATATCATAGTATATTTTTTTGGATTGGTGTTAATGCTGTTAATCCAAAATGTATATGCTACCTGCTCTCCTTATATTGGTGGGGCTACGATTAATGAAATATATAGCTCTCCAGGTAATGGCAATAACCCCACAACAGGCTTTATAGAAGTAGCGGTTATTGGCGAAGACGTTAACGCATTTCCGATTAACAGTTGGCAATTATCACTTTGTGACAGTAATAATAGTTGTCAAAGTATCCCTTTAACGAATGCAGAAAAACTTTGTGAGGATTGTCCATGGTTTTTTATCACGGCACCCGAAGAGTATAATGCTGACTTCGTTGATTTTAGCAATGGCTTTGACATGCTTCTTATTGATGAAAACGATGCTGTTGTTGATTACTTAAGCGACAATGGTATTAATAATCAGATACCGGTCCCTAGCTGTGACTTCCCTTATCCAACGAACTCATTCTCAAATAATAGCACTAAATCAATTAATCGAATTGGTGATGGCACTGGTTTTTGGATACCTGTAACCTGTAATTCTCCTGGTTGTAGTAGCCCAGGTGATGGTAACGAAGACAGTAGCTTTCCTTATTTGAACATTGAAAATGTCGAAGTTGACCAAGGAGGTACAGCAATATTGACTATCTCTATGGTTGATCGAAAGGGTGACCCCACTACATTTGATCAAATTGTGAGTTTCAACTTCAGAACCGAAGACAGAACTGCCCTTGCTGGCGAGCATTATGTTCAAAATATTGATGCTTATTTTATACCAGAGGGGGACTCTAGCAAGGAAGTTGCAGTTGATACATTGCTTATACCTGATTTAATAACACGAAATTTTGACGGTGTAATCTTTGGCGCTTCTGCTGCGAATGTCGGTGAAGGTATTAGTGATGTCACTATTTTACCCGCTATCATCACTGGTATTTATCAGATCAGGCATGATGGTCAGGCGTTAACGTGTGAGGCTGAGCCGATAGATGTTATTGCCTGTACTAGTGCCGCATGTTCAGCAATCGATACGTCAATAACAACTGATGTAATATTAACGGTTAATGGCACGCCTCAAACCATTAATATAGTTAATGGCGTGAGTGTTAATGCAAGCATTGTTTATGTTGACCCAAGCATCCCAGCAACCTTGGCTTTATCTTCTGACTATGTTTGCTTAAATACCTCTGACAATACTGACTCTTGTCAGTTAGTGTTTGCTGATTCCGGCTTTGTTTTACAGTCATTAGATACCACCTCTTGCTCTAGTACATCGATAACCATTAAAGCGGTTAAAAAAGATGAGATAACTAAGCAATGTATTGGCGCATTAGTGGGTGATAAAAACATTAATTTTAACTTTAATTATGCCTCACCAATATCAGGCACCACAATACCAAGCATTAACGGTGAGCCAATGGCGGCAGCTAACGTTGACAAACCTTTTGTCCTAAACTTTAATGCCAATAGTGAAGCAACCATTAATGATTTTAATTACCGAGATGCTGGCCTTATCAGCTTAAACGCTAGTTATATTGAGCCCAGTGGCGAATTCTCTGGTTTAACATTAAATGGTAGCGAAAATATTTTATTTTACCCTGCTAGATTAAATGCCGTGGCGAGTACTTTAACCAATCTACCTCTTGATGGTACTAACACTGAAAAAGCAGGGTTAGAGTTTAACTTGGCTGTTGCTGCGCAATGTGCCGATGGCACGATTACCCCAAACTATGTTCCTGAGACAACGAACTCAATTTCAATAAATAGCAAACGCTTAGCTCCTATCGATCCTATCTTGGGGGGCAATGGCACGATAACGTTTAATAATGTTAGTCAAACTGCGAGCTTAACTGATAATTGGCAAACTACAAATATTGACCCATCTAGTTTTGTGCTCGGTAAATTTAACGATCCTGTCGCCATGTATTCTGAAGTAGGTACTTTGTCGGTAGAATTTAAAGATACAAATTATCAAGGGCAAGTATTAACCGGAGATATTGTTACGGTCGGACAATTTACCCCCCATCATTTTGAGCAAATTACAGACCCAGACATTCAAGGTACTCTTACCACGGCTTGTAATGCATTTGCTTATACCGGGCAAATGGTTGAAAGCATGCTTTTATTAGGCGCCATTAATTATTTAATTAATCCAGAACTACGCATCACGCCTAGAAATGCCCAGGGAGTAATCACCAAAAACTACATTAATGAATTTATGGCGTTTCCTTTACTCTCTACTGGCATTACTGACGAAGTGAATATAGATAGCCCAATCACGGATGCCCAGCAATTAGGTCAGTTAAATCTGATGGTTGATGTTAATAGTCAAATGAGTGCGGGTACCTTTATTCCTAAAACGACAGCAATTGATTCGGGAATTGTAAATTATCAACTATCTACTATGGATAACTTTGTTTATGTACGTAACCAAAACTCATTAATTTCGCCTTTTACTGCCGAGTTAGAGTTTAATGTTAATGAAATTAAAGATACTAATGGCATTTCTACCAGTTATATTGATTTGCTTGGAACGTCTCAAAATGCTACTGAAAATACATCGGCAACGGCGATTGAAATAAAGTTTGCTCGCTGGCGTATACAAAATAGTTTTGGTCCAGAAACTGCAAATTTAGCTCAACCAATGCAATTAGAATATTTCGATGCCGATAATTATGTACTCTCTGCAGATGATAATTGCAGCTTAGTTGATCAAACGCTAATGACGCTTAGCCGAATTACCTTAGACCCAACCTCTTTAATCGGAGGCAGTAGTCAGTTTGCAAATGGTGAAAACCGTACTTTAGAAATTGTCGCTCCAGGCGCTGGCAATCAGGGTGAAATGAATGTCACTTATGATGTATTTAACTGGTTCAAATTTGACTGGTCAGAAGATAAAGACGGCAATTATGACGAAAACCCCTCGGCTGTTGCAACTTTTGGTCGTTTTAATACTACCGGTAGGATCATAAATAAACGTGAGATTGATAAATAATAATAATGATCTGATTATTTAAATTATTTATCACTTGGAAAACATAGGTATTTCATAAAAAAGTAGTTTTTTTAGTTATTTTTATAATTTTCTCGATACATTTTAATTGTTACTAGGTTATTATAACTTCAATATTTAATTTCATAGTTATATTGGCCATATATGAGTGTCGGTATAACTATACTCATCTGCATTTATGTACTGAGTTCAACAAAACAAGCTAAAGGATTTTTCACCACATGTTCAAATTTTTACGTGGTATGTTCTCAAACGATTTATCAATCGATTTAGGCACTGCAAACACACTAATTTATGTTAAAGATCAGGGCATTGTTCTTGATGAACCATCTGTTGTGGCTATACGCCAAGACAGAGGTGGTAATAAAACCGTTGCTGCAGTTGGTACTGCTGCTAAACAAATGCTTGGTCGCACACCAGGTAACATTGAAGCGATTCGTCCGATGAAAGATGGTGTTATCGCTAACTTTTTTGTTACCGAAAAAATGCTGCAACATTTTATTAAGCAAGTGCATTCGAATAACTTCTTACGCCCTAGTCCGCGTGTATTAGTTTGTGTACCTTGTGGTTCAACACAAGTTGAGCGTCGTGCCATTAAAGAATCTGCAATTGGCGCTGGTGCACGTGATGTGTATTTAATTGATGAGCCAATGGCGGCTGCAATTGGTGCTGACTTACCGGTTTCTGCTGCAACAGGTTCAATGGTTGTAGATATAGGTGGTGGTACTACCGAAGTTGGTATTATTTCACTAAATGGTTTGGTTTATTCATCATCAGTACGTATTGGTGGTGATAAATTTGACGATGCTATAATTAACTATGTACGCCGTAATTTTGGTAGTTTAATTGGTGAAGCAACAGCTGAGCGTATTAAACAAGAAATTGGTTCAGCGTATCCTGGTGAAGAACTGATTGAAATTGAAGTACGTGGCCGTAATTTAGCTGAAGGTGTTCCGCGTAGCTTTACATTGAATAGCAATGAAATTTTAGAAGCGTTACAAGAACCATTATCAGGTATTGTAAGTGCTATTATGCTTGCATTAGAACAAGCTCCACCAGAGCTAGCGTCAGATATTTCTGAACGCGGTATGGTATTAACCGGTGGTGGTGCTTTACTGAGAGACTTAGATCGATTATTAGCTGAAGAAACTGGTATTCCAGTTATTGTTGCCGATGACCCGCTAACATGTGTAGCGCGTGGCGGTGGTAAAGCACTTGAAATGATTGATATGCATGGCGGCGATTTGTTCGCATACGAATAATAACTACAGCCAGTTAAATCTGGCTGAGCGAGAACTATGAATCCCATTTTTCTTAATGGATATTCTAGCCATAGACGAATGTTGTTAGCGCTTGTATTATCAAGCGTTTTCATTTACTGCGACCATAAATTAGCAAGTTTTGAAGTCGCTCGCGGCTATTTGCAATCGCTTGTCAGCCCGCTGCAATATCTTGCTAACAGTCCAAAGCAATTAATGGACTATGCCTCTGAAAATATAGTGTCACGCAAACAATTGATGCTTGATAACCAGCGTTATCAGCAGAGAGAATTGTTGTTAAATGAGAAACTATTACAACTTGATATTTTAAAGCAAGAAAACAATCGCCTCCGTAAACTTTTAGACTCACCAATTCGCAGTGATTATAAAAAAATGGTTGCTGAAATTCTAGCGGTCGACAGCGATCCTTATTCTCACCAAGTGGTTATTAATCGTGGCACAGACGATGGTCTCTATGAAGGACAACCTGTTGTCGATGAGCTTGGTGTTGTCGGTCAAATTCTCCACGTTGGCGTCAATAATTCCCGAGTATTGTTATTAACCGATATTACTCACGCAATACCGCTGAGAGTGCACCGTAATGGCATAAGAGTTATTGCCAAGGGTACAGGTAGTGTTAAACAGCTTGAAGTTGAACATATGCCACATTCAATTGATATTAAAGTTGGTGACTTACTGGTTACCTCAGGACTCGGGGGGAAATTCCCTGAAGGCTATCCTGTGGCTGAAGTTTCTTATGTATCAGATAATCAAAGTCGAGAATTTGCTCGGATTTTAGTTACGCCTTTAGTTGAGTTAAATCGGTTGCGTTATTTGTTACTGTTATGGCCGCATGAAGCGTCTATAGATACTAGTCGTATTATCGAATCTAGCGATCAACCAAGCCAACCAAATGAGCAAAGGAGTAGTAATGACAGCTAGACGCAATAATATTGTCATTTGGATAACCCTTATAGTCTCATTAATGTTAACCATTATGCCTTTGCCTATTGGTGTTGATGAATATCGACCTAACTGGGCATTGTTGGTACTTATTTATTGGAGTTTGGCATTACCTAACCGAGTTAATATTTTGATAGCTTGGTTTATTGGTTTCATAATTGATGTATTACTTGGCTCTGTACTCGGCATTAATGCCTTTGCTAGCGCATTAATTGTTTATGTAAGTGTGAATAATTTTCAAAAAATCCGTAATTTTTCATTATGGCAACAGTCCTTAATTGTCAGCGTATTTATTGCACTTTATCATTTAATAATTTTTTGGGTACAGCGCTTTGTCTTCGATGTCGATTTTTCATTTGTTTACTTAAAACCAGTAATAACAAGTACATTAATTTGGCCGGTTATCTTTTTATTATTACGCAAAGCTCGTCGTCATTTTCAGGTGCATTAATATGCTTTATTTAGCTTCTAAATCACCACGTAGAAAAGAATTATTGAGCCAAATTGGCATTCAATTTGAATTGGTTTCTGCCGATATTAACGAATCGCCTAAAAATGATGAAAAGCCGTTAGAGTTTGTTACTCGTATGGCCATCGAGAAAGCTGAAGCGGGTTGGCATAACCTAGCAAACCCTGCCAATAATCAAATGGTATTAGGCTCTGATACTATTGTGGTGTGCAATGAACAAATTTTAGGTAAACCTACTGATTTTGCAGATGCTCAGCAAATGCTAAACATGTTGTCTGATAGTCAGCATCAAGTGATAACGGCTGTAGCAATAAAAACATTTGCTGATATTGATCATCAGGCGGTTACTACCAATGTTACTTTTCGAGCGATTAGCAATGCTGAAATAAATGCCTATTGGCAATCAGGTGAGCCCCAAGATAAAGCGGGTAGCTATGGTATTCAGGGCGTTGCTGGAAAGTTTGTGACCAACATAGTCGGTAGTTATTCCGCGGTAGTCGGTTTGCCGTTATATGAAACAGAGCAGTTGCTTATCAAAACTAAAATCAAATTAAACGAAGGTGTGCTGTGAGCGGTGAATTATTAATAAACGTAACCCCTAGTGAAACAAGGGTTGCTGTGATTGAAAACGGTTCTTTGCAAGAGGTTCATATTGAACGTAATGGCAAACTCGGCATTGTTGGTAATATTTATCTTGGCAAAGTCATCCGAGTATTACCTGGCATGCAAGCCGCGTTTATTGATATTAATCTTGATAAAGCGGCGTTCTTACACGCATCTGATATTCGCACTCGCTTAATCACCAACCAAGATGTTAATGATAATGAAGTTGCCGACATCCGTACTCTCGTGCACGAGGGGCAATATATTATGGTTCAGGTTGTTAAGGATCCTTTAGGTACTAAAGGCGCACGCCTAACAACGGAAATAACCATAGCTTCAAGGTACTTAGTGATGATGCCTAATGCTAATCACACCGGGGTATCACAGCGCATAGAAAGCGAAAAAGAACGTGCTCGTTTAAAGAAAATAGTGATGCCGTATTGTGATGAACAAACCGGCTTTATCATCCGTACAGCTGCCGAAGGTGCTGGCGATGAAGAATTAGCACATGATGCCCAGTTCTTGCGTCGTGTGTGGCAAAAAGTTGCAGAGCGCAAACAGCGCAAGCAAACCAATATGGCGCTATATCAAGATCTTTACTTAGCCTCTCGCCTTATTCGTGATTTTGTTGGTACTGGCCTTGAACGTATTCGAGTCGACTCAAAACTGAGTTTTGAAGAACTTAGTCAATTTACTGAAGAATTTGTACCAGAAATAAAACCTATTATCGAATACTACCCAGGTGAACGTCCTATTTTTGATTTGTTCTCTGTCGAGAGTGAAATTCAACGAGCTTTACAGCGTAAAGTTGAATTAAAGTCAGGGGGGTCTTTGATCATAGATCAAACTGAAGCGATGACTACGGTTGATATTAATACCGGCGCATTTGTTGGCCATCGTAATTTAGAAGAAACCATTTTCAATACCAATATTGAAGCAACACAAGCGATTGCCAGACAGTTACGATTAAGAAACCTAGGCGGTATTATCATTGTTGATTTTATTGATATGACCAACAATGAACATAAAAAAAGAGTATTACACAGTCTTGAAGTCGCTATGGCAAAAGATAATGTAAAATACAGTATCAGTAATTTTTCTGCGTTAGGCTTGGTCGAAATGACACGCAAACGTACTCGTGAAAGTCTTGAGCATATATTATGCGGCGAATGCCCTGTTTGCGATGGCAGAGGGAATTTAAAGACCGTAGAAACGGTGTGTTTTGAAATTTTACGAGAAATAGTTCGAGTTAATCGTGCCTACGATGCCGATAAATTTATTGTTTATGCGTCACCAAAAGTAAGCGAATCATTAATTGAAGATGAATATCACCATTTAGCAGAACTTGAAGTATTTATCTCCAAACAAATTAAAGTGCAAACCGAGCCTATGTATAATCAAGAGCAATTTGATGTGGTGATGATGTAGTGAAAATCGTTCGATCTTACGCAAATATTTGGCTTTCTCGCCTCTATAAAACACTTGCTGTATTGTTAGTGCTTTTTGCGGTACTGCTCAGTTCACTGAAAATATTTTTACCATATGCCGACTCTTACACCCAAGACCTAGAAGCCTATATAAATGAGAGCTACCAAGGTACTGTTGAAATTGGCCTGTTAACTGCTGGTTGGCAGAATTTTGGTCCTAAGTTAGTGGTCCAAAATGTTATCTTGTCAGACTCTGCGGCTGTATCCATTACTATTGATGAAATTGACGTTGGTTTTGATTTTTGGGGCAGTTTAAAACAGCAAAAAATTAAAGCGAACAACTTTACTTTAATTGGTACCGAGATCACTATAGATCAAGGTTTATTGGCCGAAGCCGCACAAACAAATGATACCGAAACAGCAAATAACCTCGATGATATATCGGACCTACTATTACAACAAGTAAAGAGATTCTCTGTCGTAAATAGTAAAGTCGTTGTTATCACACCGTTTAAAACCCGCACATTCATTATAAATAAGCTTGCATGGCTTAACGATGACGATCGCCATCAAGGCATTGGTCAAATTTATATTGAAGGTATATCCGCCGATACAGCTAAGCTTGTTGTGGACTTAAAAGGTAGTACCCTTAATGAGTTAAATGGTCAAATTTATGTTGAAGGAACAAATATAAATTTAGCCGGCTGGTTAGAAAAATACTTAGATGAAAAACATGATCAAATTGATTCTAGTGTCAATTTACAGTCATGGTTGACGATTGAGAATGGCCATAATCGTGGCATGGAAATCAATATAGAGGAAAGTACAGTTTCGTGGTCAAGCTTTGATCAGCAGCATCAACTTACTTTACAAAATGCGCAATTTAGTATCATTAGAGAAGGTTTAAGCCAAAACTATTTCGTGCAATCATCGCCATTAGAATTTGATTTTAATGATCAACCTTGGACTGAATTTTATGTGCAGGCGAAATATTCCGAACAAGACATACAAACATACATCTCTAATATAAGTGTCGATAATGTCTGGCAAGTTTTTCCACTATTATCAGAGAATATAGCGGAGTTAGTCGATTTTTCACCATTACAAGCGACTGGTGACTTAGCTGATATTCATTTCAAAAAAAATGCAGATGGTGTGCTAGCAAAGCTAGATTTAAAGGATTTGTCTTGGCATTATGCGAATAATATCCCAGGATTAGAACACGTTAATGGTGAGCTACTGTATAGCAATAACAAAGTGCAGCTTGAGATAACATCAAAATCTAATCATATAGACTTTAATAAGCATTTCTCCCGCCCAATCCCATTTAACGACTTAAAAGCTAAAGTTAATTTGGGTTGGAATGAGCAGCAATGGACGCTTGCAGTAAGTAATATTGGTCTCAGTTCAGACGAACTGGCCTTAACCGGTGAGGTGCAATATAAGCAAGTTGTAGATCAGGTTGGAGAACTTGGTATCTTTGCTTTTGTCAGCAGAGCCGATGCGAGTAAGGCACAGTATTATTTGCCTTTATCAATCATGAGTGCAAGCCTAGTTGATTACCTTAACGGCGCTATTCATGCTGGACGAGGCACACAAGTTGCGGTGCTACTAAATGGTCCGGTCAGTTCATTCCCGTTTAAAGATAATAGTGGTATTTTTGTCGTTGATGCAGATCTTGAACAAGCAAATTATCAATTTGAGCAGTCATGGCCAGCGATCACTGATGCTGAAGTTAATTTAAATTTCACTAATGACTCAATGTTAATTACGGCCAGTGATGGTGATTTAACCGGCATTAAAACGGCTGGCGTTGTAGTCGGCATTGAATCGTTAAGTGGTGACGCCATTTTAACCGTCCGCTCACCAGTAAATGCTAACGTAAGTGCTGTACAAGATTTGATGATGGCTAGTCCTATGGCTGGTAGTGTCGGTGAAATATTAGAGTTTATAGGTCCATCTGGTGACATTACCGGTACTTTTTCATTAGATTTACCTCTAGATGATACCGATAAAGCAGTTGCTGCCGGGGTCGTTAATTTAAATAATAATAAAGTTAATTTAACCGCACCTGAAATGGATTTTGACCGGGTTAATGGTCAATTAAGTTTTACTAATGAAAAGATAACAACCGATAATTTAACTCTGTTTTGGCGTGGTTTACCTATCGCATTAGATGTAAATGGTGATAAAGAAAATGAGCACTATAGTCTTGGTATTGATTTATTAGGCAACTGGCAAAAAAGTCATTATCTAGCGCAAATTCCACAACAATTACAGTCTTACCTTGATGGTCAACTAGATTGGCAAGGTAAGCTAACAATGAAAATCCCCGATAGCGGTGATTTTAGTTATAAAGTTAAATTAGACTCGCAATTAGAAAATGCAGAGTTATTATTACCACAGCCATATAGTAAACCTATAGGCGATAAAATTGCCTTAAGTGCGAGTGTTAATGGTGATAAAGATCAATCAATAATCGAAGCTACATTAGGTGATAAACTGCATTTTTATGGTGATTTGGATCATCAACAAACGACTTTTGTGCGTTCACACTTAGTGCTCGGCAATGAAAAAATGTTACTCCCTATTTCAGGTTTTCATATTACTACCGGACTAAAGAATATTGTTTATCAACAATGGCATGAGTTGGTATTTAATATTATTGATAGTTTACCTGACGCCGATTCAGAAAATGTTAACTCAGCAACGACTGACCAACCATCTATTTCTTTAATGGCGCCTCCTGAGCGCATTCGTGGTAGTTTGTTTTCAGTCGATTTTTATGGGCAAAAGCTCACCGATGTGTCTTTTAATTTGCTTAATAAAAAGAACTCTTGGTTATTACAGTTGAATGCCGATCAAGTTCGCAGTCGATTTAAGTTTTACCATGACTTTGCCGATAAAGGTCTTGAAATTGATGCTGATTTCATTCATTTGTTAAATGAAACTACCAATAATACTGATAGTGAAGCAGACTCTCTTAAAGAGGAAAGCCAGCAAGTTGTCGAAAGCTCACTTCTGCCGAGCGATATACCAAACACCAAGTTTTTCTGTAAAAGCTGTAAATATAATGACTTGAACCTTGGCAGTGTAAAATTTGAATTAGCGAAGTCCAATAAAGACTCAGTAAGCCTGTTAGATTTTAAAGCGACTCGTAAGGATAACGAACTTAATTTAATGGGTGAATGGCGAAAGAATAACAGCATAAATACCACCAATATTTCTGGTTCGTATTCGACTAAAGATGTCGAAACTGAAGTTAAAGCGTTTGGTTTTGAATCTGGGATTAAAGATAGTGGTATAACTTCATCGTTTAATATTGATTGGCAAGGTGATCCGCAGCAATTCAATTTGGCTAGCTTAGATGGCAATATTGAGGCTAAACTTGATGACGGTTACCTTGCCGATGTAAGTGATAAAGGTGCTCGTATATTATCTATATTTAGTTTTCAATCATTGGTACGCAAATTAAGTTTAGATTTCAGAGATATTTTCTCTGAAGGTATGTTTTATAATGATATGAAAGGTAATTTCACCATTAAAGATGGTGTGATCTACACTGATGATGTGGTGATGGATGCAACCGCTGGTAATTTAAAGGTTAAAGGCAATACTAATTTAGTCACTAATACACTTGATTATAAAATGTCATTTGCCCCTAAAGTAACCTCAAGTTTACCGATAATATTTGGTGTGTTAGCCAATCCCCTTATTGGTGGCGCTATTTGGGTATTTGATGAAGCGTTGCAAAAAGCAGAAGTTATCTCAGTAATAAATTTTGAGTTAACCGGCACTATCGATGAACCTAATTTTAAAGAAGTGGATCGTAAAAGTCGTGATGTTTCGGTAGGTAAAAGTGCACCTGATGCACCACAAGAAATACCACCACAAGCATTAGAATCGACAACGATTGGCAATGGCGTTACTTTGGGGGGCTATTAATATGATCGCTAGCAAACCACGATTAAGTGCTATTCAGTTATGCTCTAAGCCAGATATAGAAGCGAACTTAGCTGAAATTAATAAAATCATTAGCCAATTATGTACCAAGCATCCATCGTGTAAAGAGCACTTAGTGGTTCTTCCTGAATGTTGTTTATATTTTGGCGGTAAGGATAAAGAGCAACTAACAATCGCCGAGCCCATAGGCTTGGGTTATATGCAACAGCAATTAGCAAGCATTGCTAAACAGCATGGTATTTATTTACTTGCTGGTACGATACCAATAATTTCAGCTAACGGACAAAAATTTACGGCCAGTAGCTTATTGTATACACCGAATGGTGAGTTAGCCGCGCATTACCAAAAAATGCATTTATTTGATGTTAATGTTGATGATAGTGAAGCTTCGTATCGTGAATCAAATTCTACAGATGCAGGCACTACCACTACTGTAGTAAACTTAGATCAGATGAAACTTGGTATGACCGTTTGCTATGACTTACGTTTTCCTGAGTTGTTTCGAACATTAACGACCTTAGCTGCAAATATTATTACTGTTCCTAGTGCTTTCACCAAAGTTACCGGAACTGCGCACTGGCAGGTATTATTACAAGCTAGAGCCATTGAAAATCAAGTGTATATTGTTGCTGCTAATCAGCAGGGTACACACCAAAATGGTCGTCAAACATTTGGTCATTCAATGATCATTAACCCTTGGGGTGAGATTTTGGCAATAAAAGAACAAGGCAATGGCTATGTGAGCGCTGAATTTGATCTAGATTTATTAACAAAAATCAGATCAGATATTCCTGTCGCCAGCCATAACAAATTTTCAGTATCACTTAAATAACACGGTAATTAACATGAATCTTGTCGAACAAGAACTACTTACAGCTTGCCAGTTAGGGCAAGACGATTTAACTGCTACTTTAGCGCATATTTGCCAGCGTGATATTGATTTCGCCGACTTGTATTTCCAAGCATCTAGCCACGAATCGTGGATGCTTGAAGACGGTATCGTTAAAGAAGGTTCATATAATATTGAACGCGGTGTTGGAGTAAGAGCGATTAGTGGTGAAAAAACTGGTTTTGCTTATTCTGATGATATTAATAGCATTGCTTTAATGCAAGCTGCAACAGCAGCTAGAGGCATAGTACAAGCGGGAAAAAGCCAAACGGTAAAAGCGTTTAGCCGCCAACAAGATTTGCAGCTCTATACCGAAATTGACCCTTTATTTACCTTATCACAAGAACAAAAAATAAATTTACTGCATGAGGTCGAAGCTCATGCTCGTGCACAAGACTCTCGAGTAAAACAAGTTATTGTTAGCTTATCTGGGGTTTATGAAAAAATATTAGTTGCCGCTTCCGATGGTACTTTCGCGACAGATGTACGTCCATTAGTACGCTTAAATTGCTCGGTACTTGTTGAACAAGGTGGCCGACGTGAACGCGGTAATTCTGGTGGTGGTGCTCGTACCGGTTACAGTCATTTCTTTGATGTGGAGCGTGGTAAAGCCCGTTATTGTAATTATGCCGAAGAAGCGGTTAGACAGGCAATAGTGAATTTAGACGCTATTGATGCACCTGCTGGCATGTTACCGGTTGTTTTAGGTGCCGGTTGGCCTGGGGTGTTGTTACATGAAGCTGTAGGCCATGGTCTTGAAGGTGACTTTAACCGTAAAGGTTCATCAGCATTTTCCGGAAAGATTGGTGAAAAAGTGACATCTGATCTTTGTACCATAGTTGATGACGGTACTATGCCTAATCGCCGAGGTTCTGTATCTATAGATGATGAAGGTACACCAGGTCAATACAATGTATTAATCGAGAAAGGCATTCTTAAAGGCTATATGCAAGATAAGCATAATGCCTCTTTAATGGGCGTAAAACCTACGGGTAATGGTCGTCGTGAATCTTATGCACATTTACCATTACCACGAATGACCAATACTTATATGCTTGCCGGTGAAAGCAGTCCTGAAGATATTATTAAGTCGGTGAAAAAAGGCATATACGCCCCTAATTTTGCGGGTGGTCAAGTTGACATTACCTCAGGCAAGTTTGTATTTACCACCTCTGAAGCTTACTTGATTGAAGACGGTAAAATCACTTCACCAGTAAAAGATGCTACGTTAATTGGTAGTGGTCCAGAAGCAATGCAACAGGTGAGTATGGTCGGTAACGATCTTACTTTAGATAGTGGTGTCGGTGTTTGTGGTAAAGATGGTCAGAGTATACCTGTTGGCGTCGGTCAGCCAACTTTGAAAGTTGATGAGATGACTATTGGTGGCACTCAATAACGGTTTGTTATAAACGTTGATATAACCACGGGTATTAATATTAATGAGAGCCAAATTATTTTATTTAGCTCTCATTTTTTATTTCAGTATTGTTAATATTAGTAGTCAAAAACAATATTATCTTTCAGGTATTTAAATAACTCTTTAAAGCTTTTACCTGGTTTTTCAATACTCACTTCTTTTGCTGCTTGGCGAACAAGTTGACGCATACGCTGGCGTTCAAAACCTTGATGTTCAGCAAGTAACTCTTCAATTTTATCATTACCTTTAGCAATGACTTCATCGCGTATTGCTTCTAGGCGGTTAAACTTTAATAACTCTTGAGAATGTTTGTTATTAAGTTTATCTAAGCCAAGTTTTATCGCGTCAATGTCAACTTCCGCAACTAAACGAGCAAGAAAACGGATGTTGCGACTATAGGCATCGTGTTTGCCTTTAATTTTATCAGACAATCTAAGTGCTGCATCTATCTCTTCATTAAGAGGTAATTGCTCACGTTGTCTAACGTTTAAATCGGCTAATTCAAGGCATAACTTCTGTAAAGCTCTTGAGTCTCGCTTAAGTTCCGCACGACTAACTAGAATGATTTCTTCGTCTACAGGTTCTTTTTCAACTTTCTTGCGCATAATATTTGTTGTACCAAGTGAGTAATTGACTTGTATAAAGCCTTAATGGATCTAATTATACATTAAAAATCGCGGTATTTTAATCCACTTATTAAAGTGGTGTGATATGCTTATTAAAATAAGCGAATATTACGATAATATATCAGCCTTTTTAGGTACTGTATTCGATCACATATCAATCATCACGATAAGAAATCATGGCACAAAAAGAATCAATTGATGTTGCAATGCAACAAGTAAAAGAGCGCGTTGCAAAAGTTTTAGAGTTGGCCAAAACCTTGGGCGCAGACAGCAGTGAAGTGTCTATGAGTAAGCAACAGGGCATTAGTGTCGAGACCCGACTCGGTGAAGTTGATACGGTTGAATTTACCAATGATGGCGCTTTGGGCTTAACGGTTTATAAAGATGGCCGTAAAGGCTCTGCATCAACAGCTGATTTATCTGAACAAGCGCTTACTCAAGCGGTACAGGCTGCTGTAAATATCGCTAAGTATACCTCAGTCGATCCATGCTCAGGACTTGCTGATAAAGAACTGTTAGCGTTTTCACCACAAGATCTTGATTTATACCATCCAAGTAATATTACCACTGAACAAGCCATTGAAATTTCTGCTGAAGCCGAAACTTCGGCATTAAACTTTGATCCACGCATCACTAATTCTGACGGTGCTAATTTTTCAAGCTATGAAGGTTTTAAAGTATACGGTAACAGTCATGGTCAATTAGTGGGTTATCCAAGTACACGTCATAGTTTGAGTTGTATGATGATTGCCAGTGCTGGTGATGATATGCAACGCGATTATAGCTATACAGTAGGTCGTGTATTTAGTGACTTACAAGATGCTAAAAATATCGGCATTGATGCTGCAAAAGCTACAGTAGCTCGTTTAAATAGTCAAAAATTAGCGACTCAGAAAGTCCCCGTGATGTTCCGTTCGGATGTTGCAAACAGTATTTTTGGTCATTTTATTTCGGCCATAAGTGGTGGCAACTTATATCGTGATTCATCATTTTTATTAGATTCAATTGGTAAACAAGTATTTTCACCGCATTTAAATATATCTGAACGACCACATATTGCTAGAGGCTTAGCGAGTAGCACTTTTGATGCTGAAGGCGTAGCAACCGTTGATCGTGAAATTATTACTAACGGCGAACTGCAGACTTATTTATTAACCAGTTATTCTGCCCGTAAATTGGGTTTGCAAACCACAGGTAATGCTGGTGGTATTCATAATTGGCAGATCTCGGCCAACGGTGGTGACTTTGATACTATGCTTAAAACGTTAGGTACTGGTTTGTTAGTTACTGAGTTAATGGGCCAAGGCGTTAATGTTGTTAACGGCGATTATTCTCGCGGCGCAGCTGGCTTTTGGGTAGAAAATGGTGAAATTGCTTATCCGGTTGCAGAAATAACCATTGCTGGAAATTTAAAAGACATTTTTCAGTCGGTTGTTGCCACAGGAAATGATTATGACCTACGCGGCAGTATAAAAACAGGCTCTGTGATCATTGCTGAAATGCAGGTTTCTGGACAGTAATACCAATTCCACTAATTAAGTGATCTACTTTTTCATGAGGAAAAATGGATAAATACAAGGCATAAAATTTAGTAAGTAGTTATTCTACTTATAAATTTTATAACGCCGTAGTTATTCATTTTAACCATTAAAAATGAGCAGTTAATTAATGGACTTAGTATAATTACGAGAAAATTTTAAAGACTAGCTGTTGGTTATAACAGCTAGCCTGTCTTTAATCGCTTTTCGCTTTAGCTGAGTAGCAGTGTTGCAGTGCCAAGGAATACGAAAATACCAACCACATTAGTCATTATGATGAGTATTACACTGCCCGCTAATGCTGGGTCTATATTCATTCTTTTCAATATTAATGGGATTGTTACTCCAGCAATGCCCACCGCGGTTAAATTCATTGTACCAGGCAAATCAAAGTAGACAGTAACGCTTTAGCTGAGTAGCAGTGTTGCAGTGCCAAGAAATACGAAAATACCAACCACATCAGTCACTGTAGTGAGTATTACACTGCCTGCTAATGCTGGGTCTATATTCATTCTCTTCAACATTAATGGGATTGTTACACCCGCTATGCCTGCTGCGGTTAAATTCATCATCATGGCGAACGCAATAATGCCGCCAAGTAGCAAGTCTTGCTTCCATATTGCGACAATACCGGCAATAAAAATTGCCCAAATAATGCCATTTAAAAAGCCAACGGCGAGTTCTTTCGAGAATATAGCGCGAGCATTGTATTCGCCAATGTGACCAAGTGCCATACCACGAATAACAAGTGTTAATGTTTGTGCGCCTGCCACACCCCCCATGCTTGGCACTAAAGTATTTAAAATTGCTAAGATGGCCATTTGCCCTAGAATATCTTCAAATAAGCTGGAAACTGCAACGGCAGCAAGGGCGGTGAATAAGTTTACACCTAACCAAATAGAGCGTTGTTGAGTACTTTTGAGGACGGGGGCGAAAGTATCAGCATCATCATCAAGACCGGCCATACTCATCATCGAGTGTTCGGCATCTTCACGGATAATGTCAATAACATCATCAATAGTGATACGGCCAACGAGGTGACCATTATCATCTATAACAGGTGCTGAAAGCCAATCATGTCTTTCAAATAATATTGCCACTTCAGTTTCTGCTATGTCGGCATTAATGGGCACAATGTCAAAGTCAGTGATGTCTGAGATCGATTGTTCTGGTCGGGCGGTTATTAACGCCGCAAGTGATACCGAACCGATAAATTTATCTTTACGATTAACAACATAAAATGAATCTGTGGCTTCGGGTAATTCGCCGCGGGCTCTTAAGTATCTGAGGACAACATCAATGGTCACATCAGGTCGCAAGGTCATGGTATCAGTATTCATAATACCACCAGCGGTATCTTCTTCGTAAGATAACGCTGTTTCGACTCTGCTTCTATCTTGCTCACCCATTGAGTTCAGTACTTCTTTGTATACTGAATCAGGTAATGTTCGAAGGACTTCGGCTAAATCATCGATATCCATGCCTTCAGCGGCTGCTGCAACTTTTTCAGGTTGCATGTTCTTAAGGATACCTTTGCGTACTTCGTCAGAAATTTCTTCGAGAACTTCACCGTGTAGGTCGGGATCAATTAACTGCCATAAAATATTACGGCTTCGGGCCGGGGATGATTCTATAAGTAGGGCGATATCGAATGCAGGCATGTTTTGGAACATTTTTCGCACATAAACGAACATACCACTTTGCAAAGCGGTATTAATTTCTAGTAATCGTTTTTGGCTTATGCCTTGTTTTGATATATCCGGCATAATTCTTCCTGTGCCGAGCCCGATCTACGTAATTAATCAGGGTGTTTATTATTATGTGGGTTATATTAATTTACTATAATAACCCCATCGCATGCGTTTAAGTTTATCGTAACTTACTCTTTTATTCAGCTTTTTTTAAAAAACTTATTCGGCTTCATCAAATTTATCTGAGAATAGTTGGATGATTGCTGTTAACGCAAGTTCCGCCTCGTTACCTTCCGCTCTAATATGTACTGTTTTACCTTGGCTGCCAGTCAGTAACATTAAGCCCATAATTGAGTCTGCTGTAGCACTCTTGCCATCAATATCTAACAATATTTTAGCTTGATAGTTTTGACTTAACTTTGCTAATTTTGTCGCGGCTCTTGCGTGTAAACCTAATTTATTTTCAATTAAAACTGTTTGTTCAGCGATAGCCATTATTTGTCCATTTCTCGGTGACGAATTTGGATATCTTTTTGTTCTTTTCTAAATTGCTCAGCTAACGTTTCGGCAATATACACACTGCGGTGTTGGCCTCCAGTACAGCCTACGGCTATAGTTAAATAGGTGCGATTATTGCGCTCTAGATGAGGTAACCAAGTCATCATAAAGCTATTTATTTGCCAAATAAATTTAGTCACTATTGGTTGATTGGCAAGAAACTCTTGTACCGGTTGATCTAAACCGTTGTACTGTTTCAAACCTTGCTCCCAAAAGGGGTTCGGTAAAAATCTAGCATCGAACACATAATCAGCGTCACTCGGTACGCCATACTTAAAACCAAACGATTCGAATACAATAACCATAGAGCCGGTTTTTCGACCTAATATGCGTTCGCGCACCAAATCGGCTAATTGGTGTGGTGTAAGTTGCGAGGTATTAATATATAAATCTGCGCGGCCAGATACCGGATCAAGAAGCTTTTTCTCGGCTGCGATAGCTTGATCTAGTGCCATATTTTTTCTGACTAAAGGATGTAACCTTCGAGTTTCACTGAAACGACGAATGAGTTCGCTATCATCAGCATCAAGGTACAATATATTTAACTCTACTGTCTGCGGTAAATAGTTAAATATTTCATTCACATCATCAGGGTCATCGGGCAGGTTACGAACATCTAGAGAGACGGCAACATTGTCATATTCATTTATAACGGTATGCGTTAGCGCGGGTAATAAATTAACCGGTATATTATCAACACAGTAATAGCCTAAATCTTCTAGCACTCTTAAAGCAACTGTTTTTCCTGAGCCTGAACGGCCACTTACAATGATTAATTTCATATTTTCTTCTTACGTATTAGTCACTAATTGGTAAAGCTGTTCAGAGCTATTACATTTTCTGACTTTTTTACAGGTTTCTTTATGACTAAAAAATTCAGCAATGTTAGCTAATGTTTCTAAGTGCTGTTGACAGTGGTCTGCAGGAACAAATATAGCAAAAAATATATCGACCGGTTGATCATCAATTGCATCAAATTCTATAGCTACTTGGTTAGTGACGAGTACGGCAACAACTTGATTTGTGTTATTTAAACGGCCATGTGGTATTGCTATGCCTTTACCTATACCTGTGCTGCTTAGCTTCTCTCTCGACATTAAACTAACCAGTAATTCTTTCTCACTGACGTTAGGGATTTGTGCCGCCGCAAGTTTGCTAATTTGCGCTAATATATTTTTTTTGCTTTTACCTGATGCTGCACACAGGGTGCAGTCCAGGCTTAAAATGTCGACTAATTTCATATTTTTTTTTAGTTATTTTTGTAGTTATTTTTTAGTTATATTTATCGCTAATGACTTGAAAGTTTTGCCTTGTGCTTAAGTACTTGTCTGTCGAGCTTATCTATTAATCCATCAATAGCAGCATACATATCTTCACTGTCAGCACTCGCAAAAATTTCACCAGCATTTACATGCAATGTTGCTTCAGCAATCTGCTTTAGCTTTTCTACCTTTAATACAACAGAGACATTATTTATATGATCAAAATGTCGTTCTAGTTTTGTAAATTTAGACTCAACATAACTGCGCATCGAACTTGTAACGTCAACATGGTGACCAGATAGATTAATTTGCATAAGTTGTATCCTGTATTGAGTTGATTAAATTAAGCTTTTCCGTTGATTCGATGGCGGAATTGCTAGTGATTCTCTGTATTTTGCAATGGTACGTCTTGCTACATTAATGCCTTGGTCGGCCAATAAATCAGCGATTTTACTGTCGCTTAATGGTTTACTAGGAATTTCGGCTTCGACTAATTTTTTAATTAAGGCTCTGATCGCTGTTGACGAACATTCACCACCATTCTCGGTACTTACATGACTAGAGAAGAAGTATTTTAGTTCATAGATACCGCGTGGGGTGTGCATGTATTTTTGCGTAGTCACTCGAGAAATGGTTGACTCATGCATTTCAACTGCTTCAGCCACATCATTTAAAACCATTGGACGCATGGCTTCAGGCCCATGTTCAAAAAAGCCGTTTTGTCTTTGCACAATGCAATTAGACACTTTCATTAATGTTTCATTGCGACTTTCTAGTGATTTGATAAACCACTTGGCTTCTTGTAAGTGTGAACGAATAAATTGATTGTCAGTACTAGAGCCTGTGCGAGTCATACTTGCATAGTGTTGATTTATGCCTATTTTGGGTGCCGTATCAGGATTCAATTCTACCACCCAGCGACCATTTTTCTTGAATACACTCACATCAGGTACTATGTATTGCTCATCATTAACAACAACAGCATCGCCAGGTTTTGGATTCAAACTATGGATCAGTACCATCACTTCTTTTAATTGTGGTTCTTTCAACTTAGTTAACCGCATGATTTGTCTAAAATCACGATTTCCGAGCAAATCAATATGCTCAGATACCACCTGTATTGCTTGTTCTAAATACGGTGTTGCTGGATCAAATTGATTTAATTGGATGGTTAAACAATCACTAATTGATTGTGCCCCCACGCCAACAGGATCGAACATATTAATGCGTTTTAATACGGCTTGTACTTCATCTAATTCAACCTCTTCATCGCCGACGCTCTGGAGAATATCTTCAACCGTTACCGTTAAATAGCCACTATCATCAATCGCATCAATAATTGCGGTGGCAATTGCTCGGTCAGTTTCTGAAAATGGTGTAAGCTCCATTTGCCAAATTAAATGGTCTTGGATGGAGTCAGATGTTTCGCCTTGATAACGGTATTCATCATCGATTGGCGCTTTTATGCCCGTATTAGAAACACCGGCACTAAAACTGTCTTCCCAAGTGGTGTCTCCAGATAATTCATCTGGAATTTCTTGTTGATTTAATGCTTCGGTAGTCGTTAGCTCATCTTTGCTTGGCGCAGCGTCTTCACTGCCATCTAGGTGATTCGTCAACTGCTCTTGGGATGTTTGCTCGTTAGTGGTGAGATTATCAAAGTTATCATTGCCATCTTCACTTGGCGGTGATTCATCTAGTTCAAGTAAAGGATTACTGTCTAAAGCTTCTTGAATTTCTTGTTGTAAATCCAAAGTCGATAATTGCAACAGTTTAATTGCCTGTTGCAATTGTGGTGTCATTGTTAAATGTTGCCCCATGCGGAGCTGAAGACTAGGTCTCATTTTAAAACATATCCAAATGCTAGGTCAGGAAAGTTAAATACGCCTGACAAAAATTTTTATAAAGTAATAAATAAACTATAGCTGTATCTAAGCCTATAGTGTGAATTTTTCCCCAAGATATACATCACGAACATGCTGATTGCTCAATACTTGCTCTGCAGTACCTTCAGCGATTAACTCACCATGACTGACGATATACGCATGTTCACATACATCTAGGGTTTCACGTACATTGTGATCGGTAATTAATACGCCAATACCGCGTTCTTTCAACTGTATAATTATCTTTTTTATATCGGCAACTGAAATAGGATCAACACCTGCAAAGGGTTCATCGAGCAATATAAACTTAGGATCGGCAGCTAATGCTCGTGCAATTTCAACTCTGCGACGTTCACCACCAGATAAACTTTGCCCAACGTTTTCGATAATATGGCCAATATTAAACTCTTCTACTAAACTTTCTAGCTTTTCTTCGCGCTCAATATCATTGATATCTTTGCGGATTTGCAATATCGCCATAATATTTTCATAGACGGTTAGCTTACGAAAAATAGAAGCTTCTTGTGGCAAATAGCCAATACCTTGACGAGCGCGCTCATGCATAGGTAATAAGGTTAAATCTACATCATTAAGCGTTACTGTACCGTCGTCACTTGGGACCAAACCAACAATCATATAAAAAGACGTTGTTTTTCCTGCGCCATTAGGACCGAGCAAACCAACAACCTGTCCCGCCTCAACGGTTAAACTAACATTTTTAACAACTTTTCGACCTTTGTAGGCTTTCGCTAAATTTTCAGCTTTTAATGTTGCTGTCATTATTGTTGCTCTTGTTCGCTAGTAGAAGGGTCTTCAACATCATCATTCTCGGGCAATGTCGCTGGTTGTTTTTCGATTACATCAGCTGATGTGTTGTTATTGACCTTCACGTCATCAATCTTCACGTCATCATGTTTTACATCGCTTGGCTGCTGTTTAACCGCCTCTGAGGTTGATTCTACTTTGGCCTCAGGTTGCAATATGGTGGTAACCGATTCGCTACTTTCTGCTGTTAATTGCTCAGTTTCGATGTTATAAATTATGATGTCACCAGTGACTACACTACCTTCTTGACTAATCGAAGCATTGCCTTTTATGGTAATGGTACTCGTTGCAGGTGAGTAAGATATTTCATTGGCTTTTAGTTCTATTTTTTGGCCATCATCTAATAACTGACTAAAACGTGCCGGCTTACCTTTTGCAAGATATAATTTATTGTCAGACCCTGGTTCATTAGATACTTGTACTAAATCGGCTTCAATCGATAAACTGCCTTGAGTAATTTTTACATCTTCCAGATAACTGGCTATTTTATTTTTTAAATCACTCATCTGTCGTTTAGCAACAATTTTTATTTCTTGATCGAAGTCGCCTTGTGCCGCAATCGTTAATGTTGGCAACATAAATGCCAAGCCGATGAGTAATTTATAAGGCATGTTTTTGATAGATAGTTTGTACATGTTCACTTAATGTCATTTCGGTTGAGTTAATGTCTACATTCAAACCTGAACCATACATGGTAAAATCATTACCTTTTAATACTATGGTTTGCTCTGATGTAATTATTTTTCGATTCAAATCTAACAATAATTCTTTACCATGAATTTCTGAAATAAAGCTATTTTTATCGCTCGATAACAATCGAACTCTATTTGATAATGTTAATTGATCGTTACCAATTAAAATACCTTCATTTGCAGAAATATTCCAAGAAGGGCGGTTATTTTCTGGATAAATTGTATATTTGGGTTTTATAAAATGAGTTTTACTGCTTTCTGAAAAATGACTCATCTCTTGTGCATAAATAATATGGCTTAATTTACCTTCACTATTATATTGGCTAGAGCTTAATTTTTTTACGATGAAATCAGGCGCGTTGGTCACTACAGATTTTTCGATAACTTCAATATTTGATTTCTGCCATTGTAAATAGCCATAAATGAATAATGCGATAGCAAATATTATTGACGAAAATATATGCAGTCGACTCATATGCTGCTGCCCGTTGCATCATCTAAAGTATTTTGACTGGCCATAATTAAGTCACACAATTCTCTAACCGCACCGAAACCACCGTTGATAAAAGTGGTGTAATTTGCCGCTTGGCGCACTAATGGGTGGGCATCATGTACCGCAACGCCCAAACCAACATGCTTAATACAGGCAATATCAGGAACATCATCGCCTATATAGGCAATTTGTTTGGCGTTTAGTTGCAATTTGTCTGCTATTTTTTGTAATGCCGGTAATTTATTCTCTTCGCCTTGAACAATAAATTTAACGCCAAGAGCGGTCATGCGTTTTTCCACAATATTTGACTGTCGACCGGTGATCACCGCAACATCAACACCACTTTGACCTAACGCTTTAATACCAAATCCATCTTTGGTGTTAAATGCTTTGAGTTCTTCGCCATCGTTACCAAGGTAAATGCGGCCATCAGAAAATACCCCATCTATATCGCATACCAACAGTTTAATACCGCTCGCCGTTGCTATGATGTTTCTATCTACTTGGCCGTATAGGGTGCTAATAAGCGTTTTCGTCGTCACCTAGATAACTCCTGCTTTTAATATATCATGCATGTTCATTGCCCCAATTGGGCGATGCTCTTCATCAACAATGATTAAACCATTAATGCTTTTATCTTCCATGGCTTTCAATGCTTCTGCCGCTAACATGTCGGCGGTGGCAACCACTGGGTTTTTAGTCATCACGCTATTGATAGTGTCTTTGTGCATATTAACTTCTTCATCAAGAATACGCCTTAAATCACCATCGGTAAATAATCCTGTTAATTTACCCTCATCATCAACCACTGAAGTCATGCCTAAACCTTGACGAGACATTTCAACTAAGGCTTCTTTTATTAATGCGGTTTCTTTAACAATAGGCAATCTTTCGCCGCTATGCATTATATCGGTTAAACGCAATAATAATCTTCGGCCTAAACTGCCGCCAGGATGTGATAAGGCAAAGTCATCAGCGGTAAAACCTTTAGCATTTAATAAAGCTACTGCGAGTGCATCACCCATAACTAATGTAGCCGTTGTGCTTGATGTTGGTGTTAACCCCAATGGACAAGCTTCTTGCGGTACGGCTATGCAAATATGGACATCACCAAGCTTGGCTAAGGTTGAATCGGTATTACTCGACATCGAAATTAATTTTGCGCCAATACGTTTAATTACTGGAGCAATGGCTAATATTTCGTGAGTTTCACCTGAGTTTGAAATGGCTAAAACCACATCTTGGCCGGTAACCATGCCTAAATCACCATGACTTGCTTCACCTGGGTGAACAAAAAATGCAGGGGTACCTGTACTTGCTAATGTGGCGGCAATTTTGCCACCAATATGACCTGACTTGCCCATCCCGATAACAACGACACGACCTACGCAGTCATACATATACTGACAAGCTTGTGCAAAATTATCATCTATATAGGTATGCAAGTTAGCAATGGCTTGTTGTTCAATATTTATAACGTTGGCAGCAAGCGTTTTAAATTCATTTGCATTAGGCATTTGGTGACTCCGAGTTATGCGGCTATTTGACTGAAAATCAGATATTGGTAAATAATGAAAGCTATAAATAGCACAACACCTTTTACGCGAGTAATACGAAATTGACCTTTACGGCTAAAGCATAAGAAAAATAATAATAATGTTAAAGCCATCATATAAGGGATATCACGACTGGCTACGTCACTATCAACAACTCCTGGGGCGATAAGTCCGGGTAAGGCTAAAACAGCTAAAGTATTAAACAAGTTAGAGCCAATAATATTACCTAGTGCTAGGTCATCTTCTTTTTTTACTAAGCTCATAATACTGGCTGCTAGCTCTGGTAAACTAGTACCAATGGCGATAATGGTTAAACCAATGACTAGGTCGCTAATACCAAATTCTTGAGCAATAAATGTGGCTGAACCCACTAAAAAATGTGAGCTTAAAGGCAGTAAAATCATGCCTACAATTAACCAAAAAATAGCATGAGATGATTTTACCCCACTTGGGATTTCTTGTTCTGCTTCCATCAACATAGGATCGCTGGCTGGCTTATCTTTGTTTCGCTTAATGGTTACAATCAGCAGAGTTACGATAAATATCACAAACCCAATCAATAATACCCAGCCTTCAGTCGAGGTGAAATTAAGATCGTACAGCATCCAACTGGCGATAGCCGTGACAACTAATAATAATGGGATTTCTCGTTTAATGGTTATTGACGACACCATTAATGGTTTGAATAATGCTGTTAAACCTAATACCAATGCAATGTTAGTGATGTTTGAGCCGATGACATTACCAATCGCGGTATCGGGTGCGTCATTCATTGATGCTGTCACTGCTACTAGCATTTCTGGCGCGGATGATCCCATAGCAACAATGGTTAAACCGATGACCATTGGCGCAATGCCGAAGTTTCTGGCTATTGCTGCAGCGCCAAATACAAATTTATCAGCGCTCCAAATTAATGCGGTTAAAGATACTATTAGAATGAGAATTTCGAAAAACATTTATGGCCCCTAAATCAGTTAGTTAAATTGTCGCTGTTAATGCCGACAATGGAAAGCCCTAAAGAGATTTTTCACAACAAAAATTGTAACAAAAGCATGTTTCTAGCTAGTAATACCAATAATCATTTAATTTTGGTTGAAATTTAGCAAAAAAAAACAATATTTGCTTATATTCAAATTGAGTTTATTGAATTTAATTACTTTAGTTTGGTTTTTAATTAGTAAAATTGCGGAGTTAAAGTAATATAAATATATTCTTATGCTAAAAAATCGAACGATTTAGCTTAAAAATTCTTATATATACATAAATAGTTACTATTTTATAATGCACCGGCATTGATGCTCAGGTAAACTTTGCTCAATAATAAATAATGACCACAATGATTTTTATAAACAATACTTTATGACAAAAAATTTAGTCGAAATAAAAAACCTTACTTTTAGCAGAGATGAACGCTGTATCTATAATGATATCAGTTTGTCAATTCCTCAAGGCAAGGTTACTGCAATCATGGGCCCCAGCGGAATAGGTAAAACTACTCTGCTAAGGTTAATGGGCGGACAACTAAAGCCGAGCAGTGGTGAAATACTGTTTGCTGGCCATAATATTCCAGCGCTATCTCGCAATGCACTTTATGACGTGCGTAAACGGATGAGTATGTTGTTTCAGTCAGGCGCTATGTTCACTGATATGTCGGTGTATGAAAATGTGGCATTTCCTATACGTGAACACAGCAAATTGCCTGAAGATCTCATTGAAAAAATGGTGATGATGAAACTCGAGGTTGTTGGTTTACGGGGTGCTATGCATTTAAAACCAAGTGAACTTTCAGGAGGTATGGCACGCCGGGCTGCTTTAGCCCGAGCCATCGCGCTTGATCCTGAGTTAATTATGTATGATGAGCCTTTTGCTGGGCAAGACCCTATTTCTATGGGCGTTATTGTTCGTTTAATCCGCGATTTAAATGATGCTCTAGGCTTAACCTCAGTGGTTGTTTCTCATGACGTTCCAGAAGTAATGAGTATTGCTGATTATATTTATATTGTCGCCGAACAAAAAATTATCGGTCAGGGCACTCCTGAAGAAATTTATAAACAAGATTCCGAATTGGTACAACAGTTCATCAAAGGTGAGCATGATGGGCCAGTTCCATTTCATTATCCCGCGAAAGATCTTAGACAAGATTTATTAGGGAGCAAATAATTATGTTGGACAATATTCAACAGCTAGGGCGTACGGCGATAAATATGATTGCTGGTTTAGGCCAGGCTGCATTAATGCTGGGCTCTGCGATACTTCATATCCCTAATCCTCGCAAGGGTTTCCCTTTATTCATTACTCAGCTTTATTCTGTAGGGGTAATGTCACTTATTATCATAATGGTATCGGGTACCTTTATAGGAATGGTTTTAGCGCTGCAAGGACATACTGTTTTAGTTGATTATGGCGCTGAAGGAAGTTTGGGGCCAATGGTTGCCCTAGCGTTGTTACGAGAATTAGGTCCTGTAGTCACCGCTTTGCTTTTTGCTGGTCGAGCTGGTTCTGCGCTTACTGCTGAAATAGGTTTGATGAAGGCAACTGAGCAATTGTCTAGTCTTGAGATGATGGCCATTGACCCATTAAGACGAGTTATCGCACCAAGATTTTGGGCTGGTCTTATTAGTATGCCTATTTTAGCTGCTATTTTTACCATGCTTGGTATTTTAGGCGCGCATTTAGTTGGTGTTGAATGGTTAGGGGTTGATCAAGGTTCATTTTGGTCAATCATGCAGTCTGAAGTTGATATGATAGATATACAAAATTGTATGATAAAAAGCGTAGTTTTCGCTTTTGTGGTTACTTGGATTTCTGTTTACAAAGGTTATAGCTGTATGCCTACATCTGAAGGGATAAGTCGTGCGACTACATCTTCAGTGGTACAGTCGTCATTAATCGTGCTGGGACTAGATTTTATTCTTACAGCTTTAATGTTTACATAATTTTCATTTATAATGAACTAATCTTAAGTTTAGACGGTCTTTATGACGACTTTACTTAAAAACAAATTAATTAATGTTGGTGGTTTGACATGGTGTCGAAAAAATTAGAGTTAATGGTAGGTTTTTTTGTAGCAATTGGTATTGCTGCTTTTTTAGGTTTAGCATTTAAAGTTGCTGACTCAGGTATTCAGGGCAGTGGTGATACATATCAGTTATATGCCAAGTTTGAGAATATCGGTGGTTTAAAGGCCCGTTCACCTATTAAAGTTGGTGGTGTTGTTGTTGGCCGAGTTGCGAATATCAGTTTAGATCCTGAAGATTTCACTCCGGTAATTACCTTAGATATATACGAGCAGTACAATAATTTATCAGATACAACGTCGCTCGCTATTTTAACTTCAGGTTTAATTGGTGAGCAGTATATTGGTCTAGAACCTGGCTTTATGGATGAAGAGCTTGGTATCGAAATTTTACAGCCGGGTGATTTTATTCAAGACACCAAGCCGGCAATAGTATTAGAAGAATTAATTGGTCAGTTCTTGTTTAGTAAAGATCCTGAAGAATAGTTCTCAGTGAATAGCAGTATAGGGAAATAATATGCATAAATTTTTTATCGTTATAACAGTCTTGTTATCTTTTAGTAGCTATAGCTTTGCTAGCAACGTCAGTAAAGCCGATCCGTATGTCATGATCGAAGAAGCGGCGCAAATTACATTTGACCGCTTTGCCCGTGAAGAAACTGAAATAAAGAAAAATCCAGAAATTCTAAAAGACATAGTGCGCGAAGAATTAATGCCATATATTTCTTATAAATATGCAAGTTTAAAAGTGTTAGGAAGTCACGCCAAAAAAGCTCAACGAGCCGACGTATTAGCTTTTATGGAAGCGTTTAAAGAATATCTAATTACCTCTTATGCACAAGTATTCACGTTGTACAATAAACAGCAGGTTATTTTTGAACCGGATAAAAAAATAGATAAACAAAAGATTGTTTTCGTTGGTGTTGATATTATTGATGGTGATAGACCACCAATTAATATTAAATTTAAGGTTCGTAAATTTGCTCAAAAAGACAGTAATGGCAAGTTTAGCCATTATGATTGGGAAGCGTTTGATTTAGTGGCTGAAGGTATTAGCTTGTTAGATGCGAAACAAAAAGAATTACGCAGCATTTTAGCGCAAAATGGTGTGGTTAAAGTGACCGAAATGCTGAAAGAAAAAAGTGAGCGCAAGATTGTATTTTCTGACGCTATTAGCGTGCAGGGACAATTAGATGCACAAGACAAAAACTAAGGTAGAGTATTTTGGCAAATCAATTTGAGTTAATACAAGACACTGATAGCCGTTGGCTTTTAACGGGAGAATTAACTCGCCTTACTATCATTGGTAAGCAACAAAAACATTTTGCTAAATTTGCTAAAAATTCACAACAAGTATTAGATTTATCAAAAATCAGTAAAATAGATACTGCTGGCTTAGCTTGGCTGTTATCCTTGTTAGAATATGCATTAGCACAACAAATAATATTAACTTATTCACAGGCACCTGAAGAATTAGTTAAACTAGCCAAATTAAGCCAAGTGCATGATATTTTGCCCTTGGTAAATGATTAATAATTACGGAGAATAAAAGTGGACGTTACTGAAATCGAAAACATCCTAAAACAAGCATTAACATTGGATGAGCTACACGTTACTTTCGATGGTTCTCAATGTACCGTTATGGCCATTGCTGATATGTTTGCTGATTTAAGCCGAGTGAAGAAACAACAAGTGGTTTACGCGCCTTTAAGCGAAGCAATTAACCAAGGTAAAATTCACGCGGTAACAATTAAAACATTCACTAATGCTCAATGGCAACGTGAAAAAATGTTTAATATCCCTTCTTAATTTTTTATAAGTAGAATCCCTTTGGAAGCATTCAAAATAAATAGTGGTAACGAGTTACATGGTGATGTTGTTATCAGTGGCGCAAAAAATGCCGCATTACCAATCCTATTGGCAACAATATTAGCCGAATCAGCATTAGAAATAACTAATGTGCCGAAATTAAACGATATCGAAACGTCATTAAAGCTACTTGGTGAACTTGGTGCAGACGTGAGTTGGTCGGGTGATAACGCGGTAAAAATTGATGCCGCTAATATCAATAATTGCATGGCACCGTATGATTTAGTTAAAACAATGCGCGCATCTATCTTGGTACTTGGGCCTTTATTAGCCCGATTTGGCCATGCCGAGGTTTCCCTTCCTGGTGGCTGTGCCATTGGTGCACGTCCAATTGATCTGCACATTCAGGGTTTAAAACTTATGGGCGCTGATATTACTGTTGAAAATGGTTATATCGTGGCTCGTAATGAAGGTCGCTTAAAAGGCGCTACCATTTTTATGGACGCTGTAAGCGTAACGGGTACTGAAAACCTTATGATGGCCGCAGCATTGGCTGATGGCACTACTATTATTGAGAATGCTGCAAGAGAGCCTGAAATTATTGATGTCGCCAATTTCCTTAACGCCATGGGCGCCAAGGTTTCTGGTGCAGGAAGTGCGACATTAACAATTGAAGGTGTTGAAGCGTTACAAGGCGCAGATTATTCGGTGATGCCAGATCGCATCGAAACCGGTACATTCTTAGTTGCCGCTGCAGTAACTGGCGGTAAAATACGCTGTGTAAATACTGACCCTACTGCTTTAGATGCGGTGATAAGTAAATTACAAGAAGCCGGTGCTACAGTGACTACTGGCGCCGATTGGATTGGATTAGAAATGAACTCACGCCCTAAGGCTGTGAATATTCGTACCGCTCCACATCCCGCATTTCCTACTGATATGCAGGCACAATTTGTTACTTTAAATGCGATAGCAACAGGTACCGCAACAACGGTTGAAACTATCTTTGAGAATCGTTTTATGCATGTGCCTGAGTTACAACGCATGGGTGCTGATATTAAGTTAGAAGGTAATACTGCTATTTCTAGCGGGGTTAATAAACTGACTGCAGCGCAAGTGATGGCAACTGACTTAAGAGCCTCAGCGAGTTTAGTTATTGCTGGCTTAGTTGCGGAAGGTGAAACTATCGTTGATAGAATTTATCATATTGATCGTGGCTATCAACAAATTGAAGATAAATTGCAAGCACTTGGTGCCGATATTAAGCGTTATAAAGTTTAATATAAATTTATCTTAATGAAATATTAAAGGCCGCATAAACAGATTGTTGATGCGGCCTTTTTGTTGCTGTTAAGCGGGTGATAGCAGTTTAATCTTTATTCAACTTGGTATTATTTCACTTCACCAATTGTGACATCAAGTGTCTGTCTTGAATTATCCCGAACAATTGCAAATTTTAAAACCACTCCTGGCGATGTTTCCGCAATGATATCTAACGCCTGATGGATACTAATAACATTGGTATCACCTATTTTATAAATAATATCATTCTTCATTAATCCTGCAATATCGGCTGGGCTATTGGCGGTTAAACTTTCAATGACAACACCTTTAAATTGTCGATTGTAGCGTTGTGAGCTTACGCCTAACCAACCACGAATAACACGCCCATTACGGATAAGCTTATCCATAACATTAGCCGCTAATTTGTAAGGCACGGCAAAGAATATACCTTGTACATTTAGCTTTGAATTTGAGCCATTAAATTGGGCAGTGGTAATACCGACTAAATCACCATTTGAATTGACCAAGGCACCACCGGAATTACCATCGTTTATTGCCGCGTCCATCTGTAAAAATTCTCGATAGCTATTACTGCTTAAGCCATTTCTACCGGTAGCACTAATAACACCTTGAGTGATGGTTTGGCCAAGATTTAGTGGATTGCCTATGGCGAGTACCACATCACCAACCAGTGGCGTTAAGTCTTCATTAACCGGTATTACTGGAAGATTTAATGCTTGTACTTTTAGCACAGCTAAATCAGTTAATTCGTCACTACCAATTAGCTGGGCACTTAATTCAGTACTGTCCTGTAAAATAACTGTGATCAAATCGGCATTTAAGACAACATGATTGTTGGTTAAGATATATCCTCGACCATCCATGATAACGCCGGAGCCTAATTTAACTCGCTGAATTGAGCGGCCGGTATATCTGGGGTCTGCGGTTATTGATTCGGAGTAAATGTTAACCACTGCAGGCGCTGCTTTAGCAACTGCACTGGCGTAAGATATTGGTTTAGGCGTTTCATTTTGGGCTGCGAATATATTAAATGAAAAATTATTGCCGTCTCTAAGTTCCGGCACTAATAAAAGTAACACTACAGCAATGAGTAAACCATAGCTGCTCGCTCGTAATATGTATGTTAAAGCTGGTATTAATTTCAAGGTATTATTGAGATCATTAGGGGAATTGCATAAAGAGTAGCATTAATATCGAAGGGATTAAATATGTACTCATTTAGAGTGATGAAATAGATAGTAATCTAGTCAATTGTAGTTGAATTTATCAAGCTTAAAGAACATGAGTATAGCCTTTAAACTTAATAATATTATTAACTCGCGGATCATCAAATACAATTCAGTAATATCGAGCGGATTAAGTCTGCAGTCATCTAAAGTGATGACTGCATTTTAAAGGGTAATCAACTTGGATTGATAGTATTTGCAACTAGCGAATCATCAAATACAATTCAGTAATATCGAGCGGATTAAGTCTGCAGTCATCTAGAGTGATGACTGCATATTAAAGGGTAATCAACTTGGGTTGATAGTATTTGCAACTAGCGGATCATCAAATACAATTCAGTAGTGCCGCGGATTACATTAATAGCTATAACACCTTCAATGCCATCTAAAGCTGCGCGCATTTCTGCTAAGTTAGTAACACTGTTGCGATTGATGCCTGCGATAATATCACCTTTTTTCAAACCAACCGATGCAGCCGGCGAGTTACTACTAATACTGGTGATCATAACACCTTTATTATTGTCACTATTACTGAACTTTGCACCATCGAGCATCGGGTGTAAATTGGCTGCCGCGATTTGGCTATCTGGCGCTGATTTAAGTGTCACCGTGACTGTTTTTTCATCACCGCCGCGTAAAATAGTTAAATCGACTTTTTTACCCGCACCAATTGAGCCTATTTTTCCACGCAGCGCATTAAAGCTTTTCACTGTTTTACTATCAACGGCAATGATGATATCTCCGGCTTTGATACCTGCATCTTCAGCAGCAGAATCTGCGGCTACCTGACTTACAAAACCACCTTGGCTAATATCTAAGTCCATAGCTTTTACTAATTCAGCATTAATCGAATTACCTGTTATACCAAGCACACCACGACGTACTTCGCCGAATTCAATAATTTGATTTGCTAAGTTGTACATCATATTGCTCGGGATAGCGAAGCCAATACCAACGTTACCACCGCTAGGGCCTAGTATCGCGGTATTAATACCAATTAATTCACCACGTAAGTTAACTAAAGCGCCACCTGAATTACCGCTGTTAATAGCCGCATCTGTTTGGATGAAGTCTTCTAAGTTTTCAATGTTCAAGCCACTGCGACCAAGAGCGCTAACAATACCAGACGTTACCGTTTGTCCTAAACCAAAAGGACTACCGATAGCGACTGAAAAATCACCCACCCTTAAATCATCTGAATCAGATATTTTAATTGCGACTAAGTTATCGGCTTTTACTTGTAATAGAGCAATATCGGTAGCAGCATCTGCACCTATTTTCGTTGCTTCTAATTGTCGGCCATCTTTTAAGGTAATGAGAATTTCATCTGCTTGGTCAATGACATGATTGTTGGTAATAATGTAGCCCTTGTCAGCGTCAATGATGACACCTGAGCCTAAACCTCTAAAAGGACGTTCTTGTGGTTGATCCTGACCACGACGTTGGCCAAAGAAAAACTTGAACGCATCAGGAACTTGCTGTTTAACTTCATGAGTACCTGCTACTGAGATACTCACCACTGCTGGCGTTATTTTCTCCAGCATAGGGGCTAAACTAGGCATTGTTTCGCCATTAACTTGTAAGGGTAGAGCCGCAATCGAGGTTGCAGGTAAAATAGTAAGGCTACCTATCGCTATAGCTAGACAGGTAAATGAAGATAGTTTTTTCATAGATAATTAGACTCCAAAAAATTATAGATTCAATGAGCTAAAGGAAAATTAACTCATTGATATAAGAAGAGACTTGGGGAGCAGTAAATAGTTCAAATACGGTAAGTTTTTAACTTGGAGTATTTGTAACAGCATGTTTCTCATCGTTAAAAATGCCACTTGGATCAGATGAATAATCTCTAGGAGCTTCAGTGATAGCTTCACTTTTTCTCGAACGAGATGATTTCGTCTTAACTGGATGAGCACGTAATTGTGCTTCAGTCTCTTCTGAAAAATATGGCATGGCACTTGGCGCCGTTGTGGCCTTATTTAATAATGAAGTGCTTTTTTCCATTTGCATCATTGCGTTTTTACAAGTGTCATTCATTTGTACTAATAACTGTGCCGAGCTATCCAAGTGAGCAGCAACCTCATCTTGGTATTTTTCTAATGAGCTTTTACCTTCACTCACTTCTTGTTCTAAGCGCTGATAATCTTGTTCAGACGCTGAAAGTTTTTTGCTTACTAAAAAGCCACCGATTGCGCCGACTGCAATGCCAACGACAAGAAAAATTAGTTCCATAATAATTACCCTACATAAATTTGAAAAATGAAATATACCCAAAACGTAAGTATATATTTATAATAGCTCTGATTTTATATAAACATGTAGTTTAATTTGTAATTTTCAAGGGTATAGCCCGTTAATTGGTATAAATAACTAAAATGATCAAGCTTTCACCTCTCCAGAAGTACCAAAAAGACCTAGAACAAGATGGTTTTGTTTTTGATGCGGCGCAAGAAAATGCTGTAAAACACTTGCAGCGTTTATACGAAGACCTACAAATTAAGCCTGCCGCGGTCAGTGGTTTTAAAAAAGTTCTTAAGGGCTGGATAAAAACCTATGCCAAACCTGATGCTGTAAAAATTCAAGGTGTCTATTTTTGGGGAGGCGTTGGTCGCGGTAAAACTTATTTAGTTGACACATTTTATGACTGTTTACCCTTTGAAAATAAAATGCGTGTGCATTTTCATCGTTTTATGCACAGGGTGCATGACGAATTAAAAGGTTTAACCGGGCAATCTGATCCATTAAAAATTATTGCGAAAAAATTTGCACAAGAAACTCGAATTATTTGTTTTGATGAATTTTTTGTTTCAGACATCACTGATGCCATGCTACTTGGCACATTGTTTGAAGAACTATTCGCTCATAATGTCATCCTTGTCGCAACATCAAATATTATTCCTGATCAATTATACCGAAATGGTTTGCAGCGAGCGCGTTTTCTGCCAGCAATTAACTTGATCAATGAAAATTGTGATGTCGTTAATGTTGATAGTGGTATTGACTATCGTTTGCGGACTTTAGAGCAAGCCGAAATTTACCATTTTCCATTAGATGCAACGGCCAATGCCAATTTAACTACTTACTTTAAACAGTTATCCGTTGAAAAAGGTAGGTTACTAGTGGATATAGAAATTAACCATCGTACACTCACTACTATTGCAGAGTCTGATGGTTTAGTGCATTTTGATTTTCATCAATTATGTGAAACTGCGCGTAGCCAAAGTGATTACATGGAACTAAGCCGAGTTTACCACACAGTGTTATTAGCCAACGTTAAACAAATGACCCGATATACTGACGATAGTGCGCGACGTTTTATTGCGATGATTGATGAGTTTTACGAGCGTAATGTTAAGTTAATAATCTCAGCAGAAGTCGCTATGGAAGACTTGTATACAGATGGTGGCTTAAGCTTTGAGTTTAAGCGCTGCTTATCGCGTTTACAGGAAATGCAATCCCATGATTATTTAGCATCAGAACATTTACCGTAGCCATATTTTGCAAATAAATGAAAATAATTAACATTGATTGAAAAATATACGTGATCTTTGCTTAGTTTATCTATATAATTCGCGCTCCCAACGTTACCTTGGCTTGAAAAAGCACCGGACTCGATACTCGAAGGGGTAATTGCGTAGTCCATTAAACCGATAATCAACTTATTGATTATTAATTTATGTAACTTTATTTAATATGGGTTTTTTAATGAAAACTTTTACAGCTAAACCAGAAAGCGTTCAACGCGAATGGTTCGTAGTGGATGCCGAAGGTAAAACTTTAGGCCGTATCGCTACTCAAATCGCTACGATTTTACGTGGCAAGCACAAACCAGAATACACTCCAAGTGTTGATGTTGGTGACTATGTTGTTGTTATCAATGCTGACAAAGTTAAAGTAACTGGCAATAAAGCGAAAGGTAAAATTTACTACTCGCACACTGGATTCGTTGGTGGACTTAAGCAAATGAGCTTCGAAAAGCTTATCGTTAAAGCTCCTGAACGTCCTATCGAGTTTGCAGTTAAAGGCATGTTACCAAAAGGCCCATTGGGTCGTGACATGTTCCGTAAATTAAAAGTGTACGCAGGTGCTGAGCACATGCATACTGCACAACAACCTAAAGTTTTGGAGTTATAGACAATGGCTGCTAATCAATATTACGGTACTGGTCGTCGCAAGAGCTCTACAGCTCGTGTGTTTATGAAAGCTGGTAACGGTGCAATCACAATCAATAATCGTGACATCGAAGTATACTTTGGTCGTCCTACTGCTCGTATGGTTGTTCGTCAACCACTTGAGTTAGTTGAAATGGTAGAAAAGTTTGATCTTAACATCACTGTAGCTGGTGGTGGTATTTCTGGTCAAGCCGGTGCTATCCGTCACGGTATTACACGTGCATTAATGCAGTTCGACGAAACTTTACGTGCTAGTTTACGTAAAGCTGGTTTCGTAACTCGTGATGCTCGTAAAGTTGAACGTAAGAAAGTTGGTTTACACAAAGCACGTAAACGTCCACAATTCTCAAAACGTTAATTTTACAAAAAATACTTTTTGTATACAAAAACCGACCTTATGGTCGGTTTTTTATTTTCAGAGCCTGTCGTTTCTTTATTTGGAAGCTCGACATTAATACATTCAGTATGTCATACGATAAATGATGGTTTTTTGAGAATCGTTCTAGGGCATAATAAATGCTTATTATTGCCTGATAAATATCATTTTCACTGCTTGTCTACAGATAAAACACTTCCCTCATTAATATCCCTAAAATAAGCGTACAAAGTGCAGGGATTTATCTTGTAATAAAACGCCCATTTCTTTATCATAAACAAAAGTTTATTAGCTACATTTTCTCGAATAAATTTACCATTGTGTGAGTTGTTTGTGAATGTAGTTACAAAAAACATTAAAAAATAGTGTCTAGTAAATATTTGGAGAAATGAAATGAGCAATGCGCCCGTGGATAACGGCCGTCGACGCTTTCTGACTGTAGCTACTTCGGTAGTTGGCGGTGCAGGCGTTGTTGGTGCTGCTGTGCCTTTTATTGCTTCCTGGAATCCAAGTGCTAAAGCGAAAGCTGCCGGTGCTCCAGTTGAAGTTAATATTAGCAAAATAGCCATCGGACAGTTAATTCGAGCTGAATATCGTGGTAAGCCAGTTTATATTGTGCGCCGCAGTCAAGATATTATTGACAGCCTTGGAAGTATCGAAGACCAATTACGTGATCCAGCATCTGCTGAACCACAGCAACCAAGTTATGCAACTAATCAGTATCGTTCAATTAGTCCTGAATATTTGGTCGCTGAAGGTGTATGTACTCACCTAGGTTGTGCTCCTACCTACCGAAACGGTGACTTTTCTGAGGAAGTTGAAGGCGTAGATTACGGTTTCTTCTGTCCATGTCATGGTTCTAAATTTGATATGGCTGGTCGTGTTTTTGCTGGTGTACCTGCACCACTAAACCTTGTAGTACCAGAGCATTCATTCCCAACTGAAGGTACCTTGTTAATTGGTATCGGCCAAGGAGAAGCATAATGTTAGCTAGCTTTATGGCTTGGATTGACAAACGTTTACCTGTTACCGAAGCGTTTAATAAACATGTTGGTCAATATCCAGCACCTAAAAACTTTAACTTTTGGTACTTCTTTGGCTCATTAGCCATGTTAGTACTGGTAAACCAAATCGTTACTGGTATTTGGTTAACAATGAACTACGAACCGTCTGGTGAAGGCGCATTTGCATCAGTAGAATACATCATGCGTGATGTAGATTACGGTTGGTTATTGCGTTACATGCACTCAACGGGCGCATCAGCATTTTTCATCGTAGTTTATTTACATATGTACCGTGGCTTAATGTACGGTTCATACCAAAAACCTCGTGAGTTACTATGGATCTTCGGTATGTTGATCTACTTAGTACTTATGGCTGAAGCATTTATGGGCTACTTATTACCTTGGGGTAATATGAGTTTTTGGGGTGCACAGGTAATTATTTCATTATTTGGTGCTATTCCGGTGATCGGTGATGATTTAACTACTTGGATCCGTGGTGACTATGTTATCTCTGGTGCAACGTTAAACCGTTTCTTCGCATTACATGTTATTGCTTTACCACTCGTCTTGGTGATTTTAGTATTCTTGCATATTTTAGCACTTCATGAAGTTGGTTCTAATAACCCTGAAGGCACAAATATTAAGAAGAAAAAAGGCACGGTGCCAGAAAGCGAACAAAGCAAATTTAAATTCCACGAAGTGTATACCAATAAGTATGACATCGTAGATGCTATTCCTTTCCACCCTTACTACTCTGTTAAAGATATAATGGGCGTAGCAGGATTCTTATTCTTATTCTGTTGGGTAATGTTCTTTGCTCCAGAAGGCGGTGGTTACTTCCTTGAGGCGCCGAACTTTACACCTGCTAACGGTTTAAAAACGCCTGAGCATATTGTGCCAGTATGGTATTTTGGTCCGTTCTACACCATTTTGCGTGTTATTCCTGACAAGCTAATGGGCATGCTTGGCATGTTTGCTGCTATCGGGATGTTATTTGCCTTACCTTGGTTCGACCGTGGTATCGTTAAATCATTCAAATACCGTAGTAAAGTACATTTTGCTAACTTAGCTCAATTCACTATTTGTTTTGTGTTATTAGGTGTTTTAGGTACTATGCCAGCGTCTGAATTAGCCAACTTAATTGGTCGTATTGCGACTCTTGGTTATTTTGGTTTCTTCGTAGCATTATGGTTCTACTCTAAAAATGAGCAGACTCAACCAGTACCAGAAAGGGTGACTAAATAATGAAAAAATTAATAATTGCTCTACTCGTATTAGTACCTAGCCTGGCGTTAGCGTCAGGTGGTGGTGCTTGGGACCATGCCAATAATGATATTACTGATAAAGAATCATTACGCAGCGGCGCCAAAACATTTATGAACTATTGTTTAGGTTGTCATCAACTACAATATCAACGTTATAACCGTACTTTTGCTGATTTAGAAATAGATGAAGCTGAAGGTATGGAAACCTTGATGTTTACTGGTGAAAAGCCAGGTGATCACATCACTAACACTATGCCTGAAAAAGAAGCCGCAGCTTGGTTTGGCGCAGCTCCACCAGATTTAACGTTAGTGACTCGCTTTAAAGGCGGCGGATCTGATTGGTTATATACCTATCTTCGCTCTTTTTATGCAGATAGTGCACGTCCATTTGGCGTAAATAACACTGCATTTAAAGACGTTGGTATGCCGCATGTGTTCCAACAGTTACAAGGTGTACAAGAGTTAACTGCTGAAGCTAAAGCTATGTTACAATTACCATCTAAAGAACATCGTCCATTAACTAGTGCTGACTTAGTTCTGACTCAACCAGGGCAATTAACGCCTGCTGAGTATGATGTGGTAGTTCGTGATTTGGTAAACTTTTTAGAGTATACCGGTGAGCCGAGTAAAGTTGAGCGTCACCGTATAGGTTACTGGGTACTTGGTTTCCTAGTTATCTTCTTTATCTTTTCGTACTTATTGAAGAAAGAATATTGGCGCGATATCCACTAATATTTTTTACGAAATAAAATTTGGGGCTATACTATTGTCACTTTATAAGTGATATTAGTTGATAGCCCCTTTGTCGTAACTAATACCAAGTGGCATATATACCTGCTCATTTTTGCTGGTTAAAACGAATAACTACTACGTTATAAAATTTAAAAGTAGAACAACTACTTATAAAATTTCATGCCTTGTATTTATCCATTTTTCCTCAGCAAAAAATAGATCATCTATTTATGTCAATTGGTATAGATTATGACTTTGTTGCAAATTTTTGCATCACTTGTTTGTATACTTAATACAACATTTTAACTTATTCCTTGGAGGATATATGGCTGTAGCCGCCAACAAGCGTTCTGTAATGACCCTGTTTTCACATGATGATGATATGTATAGTCACCAGACTCGTATCGTATTAGCTGAGAAAGGTGTCGGTGTAGATATTCATTTAGTTGAATTAGACAATTTACCTGAAGATTTAATTGATTTAAATCCTTATGGTACTGTTCCTACACTAATTGACCGTGAATTAGCACTATACGAAGCTAAAATCATCATGGAATATCTTGATGAACGTTTCCCTCACCCACCATTAATGCCTGTTTATCCTGTTGCGCGCGGACGCAGCCGTTTAATGATGCACCGCATTGAAAGTGATTGGTATAGCCTAGCTAAAACTATCTTAACGGGTAGTAGTGATGATGCTGAAAAAGCACGTCAAGATCTACGTGAAAGCTTACTTAGCATTGCACCAGTACTAAACGAAGCACCATATTTCATGAGTGAAGATTTTAGTCTAGTAGATTGTTATTTAGCACCACTGTTATGGCGTTTACCTGCTTTTGGTATCGAACTTTCAGGCCAGGGCAGTAAAGAACTTAAAAACTATATGTTACGTGTGTTTGATCGTGAATCATTCCAAGCGTCACTTACCGAAACTGAACGTGAATTACGTTTTGGTCGTCCGGCGTAATATAAGTAATGACTGTTGAAATGACATCTAATAAGCCCTATTTAATTAGGGCTTTTTATGACTGGATTGTAGATAACGATCTTACCCCATACATTGCTGTCGATGCTCAGTATCCAAACGTTATGGTACCTGAACAACACATTAATGATGGCCAAATCGTATTAAACGTAGCGCCTGAATCTGTGGGTGGTATGGCGATGAGTGGTGAAGTGATTGAATTCAATGCTCGATTCGGTGGTAAGCTTGAGCATTTATATGTGCCATTTGAAGCCATATCTGCTATTTATTCAAGAGAGAATGGGGTTGGCTCATCATTTAGTGTTGAGTACCCTGAAGATGGTCTTGAGCAACTTGAAGACGTTGCTGTAAGTAAACCTGATAAAAAGGGTAAACCGTCGCTATCTATTGTTAAGTAGCAGCCTAAATACTTAGTTTATACTAAATGGTATTATGTCAATTAAAGCAAAAAGCCAGTCATAGACTGGCTTTTTATTATTCTACCCAATGACACTTATACCAATTCCACTAAGTAATGGAATTGGTATTATTTAGATTGTTTCAAAAGCCTTGTAAACCCTTGCTACACCATTAACATGTCGAGCAATATCTACAGCAATAGTCGCTTCTTGCTTAGTCACTAAACCCATTAAAAACACTTCCGAGTCTTCAGTAACCACTTTAATAGCACTGCTATCTAAGCGTTCATCGGTCATCAATTCGGTTTTTACTTTAGTGGTTAACCAAGAATCACTGGTATGGGTACCTGCCGTTGTCAGTTTAGCAATACGCACTTGATTATGAACTTTCTTTACACCTTTGATACTCGAGACTAGTCGATATGCTTGATCGCGATGCTTAGCAGTAATGGCCTGCCCAACAATTAATACCGTCGAATTTAAACTTATTATCTGCAGTTGAGTGTTAGTTGCAAGAATTTCATTATTGGCAATTAAGCCTTGTGCATCAACTTCTATTGATTGGTCATTTATCTGCGAATCAAGCGTGCGTCGATCATTCATCGACACTGCTCCTGCGGTAACTCCTGCTATGAGAGCGACTGCACAGCCTTGTAATAATGTTAAACTGATTAATGCTACTGCAATTTTTTTCATACGACTTCTTTTATTTTAGTTGCTCACTTAGTGAGTCATTAAGTTGCGCTTTGTGGGAATAACGTAGCGTCGATAATTTCACATAAACAATGAATGGCTAATAAATGCACTTCTTGAATTCGTGCTGTGCGATATGATGGTACACGTATTTCAGCATCATTTTCACCAAGTAAACCCGCAATTTCTCCGCCGTCATTGCCGCTAAGTACGACTATTTTCATGTCGCGAGCAACAGCTGCTTCAATCGCTTTAATGACATTTTTAGAGTTACCACTGGTTGAAATTGCTAACAGTACATCGCCGGCATTACCTAGGGCTCTAATTTGTTTAGAAAATATTTCTTCATAGCTGTAATCATTGGCAATTGAAGTAATCGTTGAACTGTCGGTTGTTAATGCTATAGCGGGTAAGCTTGGGCGTTCTGTTTCATAGCGATTTAATAATTCAGATGAAAAATGTTGGGCGTCGCCAGCTGAACCGCCGTTACCACAGGTTAAAATTTTATGGCCGCCAAGTAAACATTCAACCATGATCATGCCGCCTTTTTCGATAACGGCTGGCAATTCTTCACTGGCTGCAATTTTGGTTTCGATACTCTCGCGAAAATTATGCTTTACACGTTCTAACATTTTAAGCTCCATAAAAGGCGTTTTTCAGCCAGGTGATTTTGGGATTATTGGTCGTTCCAATTAAACTGACCACATCAAATCTACATTTAGTATTATATTCACTTAAGCCATGCTTTTGCAGGAATAATTGTGCTGTTTTTACAATTTTTTGCTGTTTTTTAACCGATACTTGCTCAAGAGGGCTTCCAAAGCGGTCTGATGTTCGGTATTTCACTTCAATAAAAACTAACCAGTCTTGGTCTGTCATAATAATATCGACTTCACCAAAGCGACTATGAAAATTACTGGTGTGTAATACTAAGCCTTGAGATGTTAGATATTTTAAAGCCACCGACTCGAAATAGTCACCTTTTTCTTTAGTATTTGGTTTAATCCATTTTAACATTTTGAATACGACTTGAGCGGTAACGTCCCCAATAAAAGCTGCGACTGATAACTCGGTTATTATTCATTTGCAGGTCACCAGTTTCACCTTTATGCCTTAATAATGGTATCGCTTGCATCTTTTCTACTTTCGGCGTTAGCTGCCAACTATCAATTCCCATGGCATAAATACGCTCTAATGCACTACTACGGTTCGGCCAAATTTGCTTTGCTTGGCTTGTTAGGTCAGGGTTTACAGCTTTGCCAGATAACAACCATGGTATATCGGTGAAAGTTAAACCGGTTAAATCGCGTCTGGTGTTTCTATCTGCAGCATCACTGTTACTTCTGGAGCTTGCGTAAATTGGGATCACGTTAGCAAAAGGGCTGGTATTAACGTCAATGTATGGTTTTAATAGTTTCGCTTGATCTGGGGTGGCAAACATATATATAAAGTCTATATCACGGCGATTTCTAGTTTCTGTTTTTAAATTCTCTTGCAGGCGATTCCGCAATAAGAAAATACGCTCATCAGATAAGTTAACATCTAAGCCACCTTTCACTGAATTCTGCATCTTTTTACCTGTTGGGTAATATACAATAGTAGGGGTAGAGCCTGTTTGCAGTTGCCATTGCTGGGCAAATGAATTCGCCATGCGCTTACCGATTGCTGAGTTCTGACTTAAAATTAGCCCTTGTTTGAAACCTTTCTTACTTAACGAAAATGCGGCTTGCGTAGCTTCGTCTTCAGGCAGCATTGAAAATGCATAATGCTGCGGCGCTAAAATACCCTTTTCAGGCAAATTGAGTAGTAAAGTTGGCCAATCTCGACGCATTACAGTTTGCGGTGCAGTACTCGAAAATAATGCTGAATTTGGCTGTTCGGTAATTGCTTGCTGAGCAAATGGTTGCGCATCTATCGGAGTATTATTACTTTGCTCTGTTACTGCCTGCTCAACCAATAAATCTGTAACCGGAGTTGTTGCAGCTAAGTAGTTATCGACATGATTTTTTAATAATGGACCGATAACAAAATCTGGTTGTATAGCAGTTAAATTAGCCATAATTTCAACCATAGGCGTATTGTTAGTATCAATAAACATTATTTGCTGTTGATTATTATCGAGGGCTAAATCTTGCTGATAAGCGGCTAAAATACCGGCTTGTAGCGTCTTACCTAATATCGCTTGTCGGCCAGAAAGAGGAATAAGTACCACGACTTTTTTAAATGCAGGTACGTTATCTAAATTTAAACTCACTTGCTGTAAATCTGTGATCAACAAATTAGCCGGATGACTTTTATTATTCTCTTGCCATTTCTGCAATTGGCTTTGCAAGCTTACGTGGTTATTACCAAATAAACTGACTTGTTCAGTAAAGCTTAGCCAAGCATCTAAATCATAGGCTTTTTGTTTACTTAGGGCACTTATTTGCCAAGGTTTTAAGCTTGCAAATAAAGAGTTTAAGTAAATAATGTCATTAATATCAGAGCTTGGGAATTGTTGATAGTAATCTAAGTAATTAACAATGCCAGTCACTAATAAACCGCGTTGCACGTTAATTTGAGCGGTGAGTATGAGTTGTCTTTTTGAAGGTGTTGTACGATTTACGGTGAGCAGTTTTTTGTGCGCAAGTTCGCTCAAGCCTGCTTCATATAAACCGTGTGCTAAGTTTAATTGATTATAATTTTTTTGTGCCGCGGTTAGCGGTAACTTACTGACTTCATAACTGATAAATAAAGATTTAGCTATTTTCTGTTCTTGAATGTATTTAGCTGCGGCCTGTAATAATAAAACAGTCGCCTGAACACTTGACTCATCTTCAGCTAGATTAACCAAATCATCGGCAGTTAATTCGCTATCTTCAATGACTTCAATTTCTTCAATGGTCTTGTTAGTGGCTTGAGAAGTCTCTTTAGGTTGGTCAACTTGAGTACCACAACCTTGCAGTAAAATTAAGCTACCTAAAAATAAAGGCAAAAAACTTCTAAATGATAATGTTATTTTTGTCACCGGCAATTGGTCCATGAATGTAATTGATAGTATAATACTGCTTAGCATAATAAACTGCCTGCTAACCTTTGAGCAATAGCTAGTTGCAATCTTGCGTAATTATCTTGCACTACTATGTAGTTAATACACAAAGGTTATCTTCATATTCGTAACTTGGTATAAATAAATGACCCAAACAATAATTAACTCTAGCACATTATATGTGGTGGCTACGCCAATCGGTAACTTAATGGACCTTAGCCAGAGAGCGATTGATGTATTAACGCAAGTCGATATCATTGCCTGTGAAGATACACGTCATACCGGTCGTTTATTAGCGGCTTATAGTATTAAGAATAAAACAATGTCTTTGCATGATCACAATGAAAGACAACGCCAAGATCAAATCGCGACACTTTTACAAGAAGGTAAAAGTATCGCTTTAGTATCCGATGCGGGTACGCCTCTTATTAGCGACCCTGGTTTTCATATCGTTAGGCATTTACGTAGCTTAAATTTAAACGTCTCTCCTATCCCCGGCGCTTGTGCCGCAATTGCAGCATTATCAGTGGCGGGCTTGCCAACAGATAGATTTTCATTTGAAGGTTTTTTACCATCAAAATCAGGTGCAAGACAAGCAAAATTAGCCGAACTTGCTAGTGAGCAACGTACTATGGTGTTTTATGATGCTCCGCGTCGTGCTATCGATACCGTTGCCGACATTAATGCAGTACTTGGTGGTGATAGACAAATAGTTATTGCTAGAGAGTTAACTAAAACGTTTGAAACTATTCACGCCGATACCGCCGCAAACTTTCTCACTTGGTTAGAAGAAGATGCCAATCAATTGAAAGGCGAAATGGTATTAATTATTGAAGGCGCTAAGATTGACCCAACTGATATCCCCGAGGTAGCTATTAAAACCTTAAAGTTACTTTTAGCTGAAATGAAGCCAAAAACAGCCTGTGCTATTGCTGCTGAAATTCATGGTGTGAAGAAAAATGCACTCTATCAAATAGCATTAGAATTAAAATAATACCAATTCCACTAATTAAGTGATCTACTTTTTCATGAGGAAAAAGGGATAAATACAAGGCATAAAATTTAGTAAGTAGTTATTTTACTTATAAATTTTATAACGCCGTAGTTATTCATTTTAACCATTAAAAATGAGCAGTTAATTAATGGACTTGGTATAATATAAATTTTAATGATAAATAAAGGCTCGTTCAATGCCAAGGGCCTTTAGCTGGAGCATCAATTAGTTCATTGGTTTGATTTTGTAATTAGCAATATCTTTACCAACATCTTTCATTGCATTAAAGGCGGGCCTTGCTTTTAAACGTTGTAGATAATTTAAGGTTTGTGGTTGGTAATATTTATCTAATCCTAATTGTTCACCTAAAAATAACGCATAACCAACGGCAATATCTGCTACTGTGAATTTAGCGGCACACAAATACTCTCTATCTAATAAATGTTGATCCAAACGTTTCAGTCGCGCTAAAAACCATTTCTTGTAATCTTCACTCACTTGTTCACTTTGTCGATCTAATGATTCAAATTGAGAATAACGTAGCACTATTGCTTGCGGGAAAGTCAGTGTCGCATCACTTTGAAATAACCAATTTAAATAGTCACCGTATTCCGGGTGATCTGAGCTTACTCCGAAGTTGTACTGCTGATAGCGCTCAACTAAATACAATAGTATCGCGGACGACTCAGTTAATGTTGTTTCACCATTAGCAAAAAATGGCACTGTTCCTAAGGTATTTATGTCTAAAAATGATTTGTCTAAATATCTTGGTGGAAAGGGTAAGGAAATAACCTCATGCTCTAGCTGCATTTCTGCTAGCGCCCAAAGTGGGCGTAATGAGCGAGTATTATAGCAGTGCCAAAGTTTAATCATTTTGTGTATCGTTTCTAGATTATCAATAAGCAAAATAACTGATTTAATATGATATTGACACTTTTATTGCGCTAATGTTTGGTTCTGTTTTAGTTATGGGGTAGAATGCGCCCCGAGTTGGCCAGACAATCGCTGCTTAATCGTTGTATCTAATGCGCAAGCTGAAGATAGACAGATTGAGGGGAGGAAAGTCCGGGCTCCATTGAGCAGGGTGCCAGGTAACGCCTGGGCGGCGCAAGCCGACGACAAGTGCAGCAGAGAGAAGACCGCCGATGGTTATTCTTCGGAATTTCACAGGTAAGGCTGAAAGGGTGCGGTAAGAGCGCACCGGGCGGCTGGTAACAGTTCGCAGCAGGGTAAACTCCACCCGGAGCAAGACCAAATAGGGTTCCGTACGGCGTGGCTCGCGTTGGAACCGGGTAGGTTGCTTGAGCCTAGGAGCGATCCTAGGCCTAGACGAATGATTGTCGCTTCTTCGGAAGTAACAGAACCCGGCTTACACGGCCAACTCAACTATTTAAAAGAAAACCTCACATTGTAAAATGTGAGGTTTTTTTATTGTAAAAAGTCAGTTCACAGCAGGGTGTTAATACTTTGGCACCAGGAGCAAGACCAAATAGGGGGCCAACCGGCGTGGCTCGCGTTGGCACCGGCTAAGGTGCACTATATGCGGATATTTACAACTATTTTTTGTAGACTTTGCCAGCAATGATATTTTCAAATGTTGATGTTTTTTTGTGCTTAGGAGTATTACCCTGTGTCCTTCGTAAACGCAGCCGAAATGACGGTTATAAAATTGACGAAATTATCTGTGTGTACTAACTTTATAACTTTCAGGGAATGTTTAAAGAAATACTAATAATGTTTTTTAACTATTCCCCGCGTGGATATTTAAAAGCAGAAGGGAGTCAATATGAATCGTTTCATTATTCAATTAATAAGCATTTTTTTTGCAACTCAATTAGTTGCTTGCGGTGGCGGTGATAGTTCAGAATCCCCTCCTGCTACAATCTCCCCGACAGCAATCCCCTTATTCCCCCCTGCAACAAATAATGCTCCTGCGGTTTATGCTGGCGATGCTCAAACGATTATGGAGTTAAATGATGTCACTTTAGTGGGGAGCGCTACTGATAGTGATGGCACTATTAGCAATTTTCAATGGAGACAGACCGTTGGCTCGCCAGTCACCTTAACCAATGGAAATGTCGAAACAATCACTTTTACTGCCCCCGCTGTTACCACAAATGAAACCTTAACTTTTGAGTTAACCGCAACCGATAATGATGGAGCCACAGCCAATGCGACAGTAGATGTTATGGTGACTAAAGTGCTTTTTAGTGATGTATTATCTCAAATATCTGATGCTAATTTTTTAGCTTGTCTGACTGAGCAAACTGCAACTTACGTTGACCAAGTGATAAGTATTAAATGTAATTCCAAATCAATTACCAGTATTGACGGTATCGCAGCCTTTACTTCTTTGCAGCAACTTTGGCTATCCAGTAACCAACTAACCAATGTGGATGTGAGCAGTAATAGCGCATTGACTGACCTTGATCTATCCAGTAACCAACTAACCAGTGTCGATGTGAGCAATAATACCGCATTGATGGCCCTTGAGCTTTGGGAAAACCAACTAACTAGTGTGGATGTGAGTAGTAACACCGCATTGACAAAACTCTATCTATATAATAATCAACTCACCAGTGTGGATGTAAGCAGTAACACCGCATTGACCAAACTTTATCTATATAATAACCAACTAACCAGTGTCGATGTGAGTAGCAACACCGCATTGACCAAACTTTATCTATATAATAACCAACTAACCAGTGTCGATGTGAGTACTAACATCGCATTGACAAAACTTTATCTATTTAGTAACCAACTAACCAGTGTGGACGTGCGCAGCAATATCGAATTGATCAGCCTTAATCTATCGAATAACCCACTAACCAGCGCGGATGTGCGCAGTAATATCGAATTGATCAGCCTTAATCTATCTAATAGCCAACTAATCAGTGTGGATGTCAGCAGTAATACCGCATTGACTGATCTTGACCTATCCAGCAACCAACTAACCAGTGTGGATGTGAGCAGTAATATCGCATTAACTACCCTTGAACTCTGGGAAAACCAACTAACCAGTGTCAATGTGAGTAGTAATACCGCATTGACTGATCTTGATCTCTGGGAAAACCAACTAACCAGTGTAGATGTGAGTAGTAACACCGCATTGACCAAACTTTATCTATATAATAACCAACTAACCAGCGTAGATGTAAGCAGTAACACCGCATTGACCAAACTTTATCTATATAATAACCAACTAACCAGTGTCGATGTAAGCAGTAACACCGCCTTGACCAAACTTTATCTATATAATAATCAACTAACTAATGTGGATGTGAGTAGTAACACCGCATTAACCAAACTTTTTCTATGGGAAAACCAGCTAACCATTGTGGATGTGAGTACTAACACCGCCTTGACCAAACTTTATCTATATAATAATCAACTAACTAGTGTGGATGTGAGCAGTAATACCGCATTGACTGACCTTTTTCTATCTAATAACCAACTAACCAGTGTGGATGTGAGTAGTAACACCGCATTGATTGGCTTTGACCTATCCAAAAACCAACTAAGTGCGTCTCCAGTCGGTTTATCACAAATCATCGATACTTCGGCAGTTATCAATCTCTCTGCTAACCCTTTTGATTTAAATGCGCAAGCGGAGTTAGATATTTTAAAAGAAACTTATCCGAACTTAGTTTACTAACCTGTCATATCAACCAGCGTTTGATTTAAACGCTGGTTTTACCTTTACTGAAATTATCCCAATAAATTAGTCCATAGTATTTTAGAATCTTGCCACTTACTAAGAAAAACAGTGAGGAAACAATAAAGGAAAAAATCAAAATACTCGACCCGAGTAAGACCAAGTAGGGTGAGCAACAGGCGTGGCTCGCGTTGGAACCCGCTAATACCAGAAGATCATGGTTGAGCCTAGCAGCGATCCTAGGCCTAGACGAATGATTGTCGCTACTGTTCTTTTTATTAAGAGCTAGTGGTAACAGAACCCGGCTTACACGGCCAACTCACTTAATTAAACAAAAAGCCTTCCATTGAAAAATGGCAGGCTTTTTTATTGAATAAAATAGTAAGCCAATCGGCGTGGATCGCGTTGAAATCGACTAATAACAGAACAACCTACTTGATTTATGGTTCTATTTAGTAGGGTTTATCGCTGCTTGGTAAACCGCTTCGGCAACTTGCAGATGTGCATCTTTATTTAATGCAGCAGGTACTAGGGCGCCATCTCTAGCTAGGCTCGATAATGTTTCTGATACCGCGATCCTCATTTGATGAGTTATCTCAATAACATCAGCATCTAAAGTGCCTTTGAATAAACCCGGAAATGCCAGCATGTTATTGACTACCTTGCCGCAGGTGGCAAATAAAGCGCCATTTTCTAACGCTACATTGGGTTCAATTTCAGGGTCAGGATTTGTTAATGCCATAATTATTTGACCTTCACGTACCATCTCTGGTTTTATTAAGCCTTTAACGCCAGTGGTTGCAACCACGACATCTGCGTTTGCCATAACCTCTGCCAAGCTCATGGGTTTACCACCTAAGCCGCGTAATCTCTTTTGAGCGCCTTCGCTTAAGTCACAACCAACTACATCTTTTACGCCATATTCAAGTAATAAGTTACAAATACCCATACCGGCAGCGCCTAAACCAATTTGGCCAAACACTCGTCCTTTCAAATCCACTTTGGCTTGTTTGGTGGCCGAAAGTAATGCCGCTAATACCACCATAGCCGTGCCATGTTGATCATCATGAAAAACTGGCTTAGGGATGCGCCGAATGAGTTCTTCTTCAATAGTGAAACATTCAGGCGCTTTAATATCTTCAAGCAATATCGCGCCAAAAGATGGAGCTATAGCCTCGATTGTTTCAATAATTTTAAGGGGATCTTTTTCTTTTAATAAAATAGGTACGCCAGACAGCCCAACAATTTCAGCTAAAATGGCGGCTTTACCTTCCATTACCGGTAACCCTGCTTCAGGACCTATATCTCCTAAGCCTAAAATAGCGGTACCATTTGTTATGATAGCGACGGTATTTTGAATATTAGTAAATTCTTTGATTTTTCTTGGATCTTGCTGGATCGCTTGGCAAACTCGGGCAACACCTGGCGTATAAACATCGCGTAGAATTTCTAGTGAATCAATTTTAACTTTTGAAATGGTTTCAATTTTGCCTAATTTATGACGATTGAAGACCCGGTCTGATTTACCGGTGATTAATGTATCTGGTAATACATTAATTTGTTCGATTAATTGTTCAAAACTCAATGAATCATCGTATTCAATGGTCACTTCCCAAACAGTGCATTTGTCCAAACGTCGCACCGCATTTAAACCCTCTACTGTTGCGCCAAACTCACCGACAACACCTAATACTTTGGCCATATACCCTGGTTTATGGGGCGCTTCTACCAATAGAATCTCTACAATACGCATATTAATCTCAAGTTTTTGAAGGAAAATTTAATCAACTTGGTATTACCATAACAGGTTTGACCACTAGGTGCGAGTAGACTAAAGGCTAGATTTTCGAGGGTTTGGAGCAGATACTGGTGATGATGTAAAACGTGGAGCTACACCATGTGAAACTCCGCATTTTTAATATTTTCAGGGTTAGATTTAACTATATTAACTATTTATAATTGTTCTTTTACTAGTTTAATAGCCCCATCATAATCATAATTTTCAATGGCAAGCTGTAATGCCTTAAACCATTTACGACGACTATTGGTTTGTAAATTTTGCTGATTATTATCCAAGTAATCACTTGTTTGAGTATCGTAATCTTCAAGCATGGCAAGTAATGTTGTTAAAATAGGCTGTATATCAACAACTGCTTGCGGTTCATCAGATTGTACTTTAGATTTTGGTTGTAAATTAACAAGTGCTTCAATATCAATGATCACCTTTTGCAATTCATCTTCAGTTTGCTGAACATTTTCGTCACTAACTTGTTCTGTTAGAGCCGCAGTTTCTAGTAATTGGCCAAGATCAAACAACTGATTAGCGCCAATATTACCGGCTAAGCCTTTCAGTGTATGCGCTAAACGAGTTGTTAGCTCATGATCATGTTCAGCGAGTGCTTGCTTAAACTGTTCACTGAAGTGTTGTTGGCCAATGCTAAATTTAGTTAATAATTTTAAATAGAGCTTTTTATCACCTTGAGTGCGGTTTAGTCCGGCACTAATATCTATGGTGTCGGTGGTGTCTGGAAAATTGATTTCTGCATCATCTGATATCTCACCAACTACGGTTGTTGGATTCGCTGGAGTGATCCATTTTGCCATCGTTTGAAACATTGATGCGACATTAATCGGTTTAGGAATATGATCGTTCATACCTGCATCAAGTGCTTTTTCTCTGTCGCCAGCCATAGCATTTGCGGTCATTGCTATAATGACTAACTCTTTAAATTCAGGCATTTCGCGCAGTAGACGTGTTGCGGTATAGCCATCCATTATCGGCATTTGGCAATCCATTAATACGCCATCAAACGTTTGTTGTTGGATAAGGTCAATCGCTTCTTGGCCATTATTTGCAAGAGTACAACTTATGCCGTTGTTATTTAACAATCCTTGCACTAATTCTTGGTTCACATCATTATCTTCGACAGCAAGTATATTGGCACCTTTTAGGTGTTCAATGCTGCCTTTTGACTTATCTCGGCGAGAATGATTATCTGCGTGATTAGTTTGTTGCTTACCCATCGAGTCCATAATGGCATCGTTCAAAGTAGACACTGTTACTGGCTTGGTAAGTACATTATGAACATTTAACTCGCCAAGCTGGATATTCAACTCTTCTTTACCAAATGCGGTGACCATAAATATTTTAGGTGGATTACGCAGTGCTAGTTTTTGCTCTATAACTTTTACTGCTTCTATGCCATCCATCGTTGGCATTTGCCAATCCATTAATACTAATTGATAGGGTTCACGATTATCAGCATCTTTTAGTAATTCTAAAGCTTTTGCGGCATTTTCAACGGCATCAACTTTGTAGCCTAAGGTATCCAGCATTCGGGCAAATATTTCTCGAGCATGGGTATTATCGTCGACCACTAAAATCTTCTTCAATTCAGCAAAAACGGGTAACACTCTCTCCTTACTTTGCGCCTGACGCGCTAGGGTGATACAAAATGAGAATGTACTACCTGTACCAAGTTCACTGGTTAATTTAATTGAGCCACCCATTAAGCTAATAAGCTTTTTAGATATGGCTAAGCCTAAACCGGTACCACCGTGCTTACGAGTGGTTGAAGCATCAGCTTGAGTGAAAGGTTGAAATAATTTTTTCTGTTGCGCTGGGGTCATGCCAATACCCGTATCGGTTATGGCAAATTTTAGCTCTACATATTCGGCATTACTAAATTGACTGCTGATGCTTAACAGCACTTCACCTTCACTGGTAAATTTCACTGCATTGTTTGCTAGGTTAATTAAAACCTGGGTTAAACGAAGTGGGTCGCCGATAAGGTCCATGGGCAGATTAGGTTCAATATCAAAGAGTAATTCAAGTTGTTTTTCCTCTGCTTTAATACTGACAAAGTTGACTAGATTTTCTAAAGTATCGCCTAAATTAAAATCGATACTTTCAACATCGAGTTTGCCGGCTTCAATTTTTGAAAAGTCTAATATATCGTTAATGATACCGAGTAAAGATTCTGCGCTGCGATGGACTTTATCGATATAATTACGCTGTTTTCTATCTAAGTCGGTATCTAAGGCTAGATGCGACATACCTATAATAGCATTCATTGGCGTGCGGATTTCATGTGACATATTTGCTAAAAAGTCTGACTTAGCCTTATTCGCATCTTCTGCTTTCTCACGCGCCTGAGTGTAATCTAATTCAAGTTTTTTACGTTCGGTTATATCAATATGCACACCAGAGATACGAGTGGGTAGTCCTTGCTCGTTACATTCGGTGGTTCGGCCGATATCTAAAATCCACTTATAGCTGCCATCTTTACATTTAAGTCTAATTTCATGCTTAAACTCTTGGCTATTACCGGTAAGGTAATTGCCCATATATGCTTCAGCCTCTTCTCTGTCGTCAGGATGCACTAGCTCACGCCAAGTATTTAATCCACCTTTAACAAATGACCATTTATCATCTTCTTCCATGATTTCACTGGGCGAGTAACCAAGCATTGTTGCCCACATGGTATTGACTCGAGCGTTGACTTGTTCAGGGAAGAATTCCCATAAACCAATGCGAGCACCATGGGTTGCAGCATCTAAACGTTCCTCGCTTTCTTTGAGTAATTTTTCCTGCAAAGAACGTTGAGTTATATCTTTTAAAATACCAATGAATACTGTTTCATTATCAAGCACGGTTTCTCTTACCGAAAGCTCTAGTGGAAATAACTCGCCATTTTTTCGCTTGCCTTGTACTTCTGCTGAAGCGTCAACTACGTTAGAATTTTTACTGCTTTTATATGACGCTAATATATCATCGTGTTTGTCAGCTATTTTCTGTGGCTGAATTATTTTTATATTCTCGCCAATAATTTCTTCCGCTTTATAGCCAAAGATTCGCTCGGCTGCAGGGCTGAAATTTTGAATTATGCCAAGTCTGTCAATCACGATAACACCATCAGCAACACTGTTTAATATGGTTCTAAAGCGATTTTCACTTTCGAGTAATTCATTTTGTAAATTGACTTGTTCGGTGATATCAACCATCACACCGTCAAAATATTTATTCGAACATTTACTATCTTGCAAAGCCTTTGCTTTTAATTGCACAACTTTGCGATCGCCATCACAGTCGGTCATTCTTAGCTCCATTAGAAAAGCTAAATTATCTTGCATCGACTGCTCTATCAAACCATGTAAGCGTTCATTATCTTGTTCGCAAATGAAATCATGAATTTTATGTTTCGCATTTTCACCGATAAATTCATTGGCAGGGTAACCGGTAAGATCGAATATTTTTTCACTGACGAAAATAGCTTTATTTTCTATTTGCCAATCACTTGATGTTTCAAACCGAAATACGGTGCCGGGAATATTGCCAACCATAGAACGAAATTGGTCTTCGTTATGAGAAAGTAACTCCAGAGCTTTTTCACGTGCCGTAACATTAATTAAAGATATACGGATTTCTTTATTGTCAGCTGAAGGCACAGCCGCAGCTGAGACCGTTAAAAACTCTTTTTGCGCATTAATAATGCAAATGTTTATATCTTTACTGCTTAAGCCATTAAAGGCCTGTTTGAATAAATTAAGACCTTCTTTGGCGCCATCATCTGCGGGCAGTAAATCTTGCCAATGCAGGGCTTCGACATCTCCACGGCTGTAACCTGTTAACTCTGAAAAAACACTATTGTGTTTGCTAAATTGACCACTTGGTAAAACTGTTGCATGTGCAACGGGGGAATTCTCATAGAGATCCCATAGCTTATTTTCTCTGTCTGATAGCTTTTTGGTACGTTCGTTTACCCTAGATTCAAGATCCGTATTAGCTTTCAATAAGCGCATATTCATGCGTCTCATGATATTCATGGCTATATTCACCAATAAAGCGGTTAGTACTATTATGGTTAACAGTACGGCCACTATAGTATTGCGCAACTGGGTGTAACCTTTTTGCACTTCTTCTATATCAATTTCAGAAATAATACCGAAGCCAATATCTTCATTCCAACTCCAGGCACCTAATACATCAACGCCTCTATAATCTCGATAAGTATTGCGACTATAACCAGACGTTTTTTGAGTGACCTGCTGGGCGCTCTCAGTTAATGGCAAATCAGAAATATTTTCAACGGCACGATTTTTTTTACTTAATGCAAAGCCCGGATCGCGTAACTCAATCTGAGAAATACTGGATTGGCCATCTTGTAATAGCCCTATAGTCGCTAAATCTTTTTCAAATCGACTCGAAGATATCATCAAGCCATGTGCGTCAGAGAAGTAGGTTTCACCAGATAACCCAACACGACTCGATTTAGCGATATGAAAAAGCTCTTTGAACGGGTCTATACGAATTGAAATAACCGCGAATACTTCACCTTTAGCGTTTATCAGCGGACCGGCAATAAACATTGTAGTGTTATGTGAACCTAGTCCTTTTTGCATATCATGCAGTGAAATATCACTTCTAATTGGCGGAATAAGTACTGTTTCGCCATTAAATACTCTATCGAGCAATTCTGGACTTTGTTGGTGAATTATATTGCTTTCACCTAAGTTTGAATCACGAAATGAACCATAATTGGTGTGATCTTTAGATATAATAAAAAAACCTAAGTTACGATATTCTTCAGGTAATTTTTTGAAATTATTACGAATTTTAGTGAGATAGGGATTGGAGATAATTTGCTCTTTTGGTAACTGTATTAGTTTTTCGGCAAGAGCGATATTTACTGGGTCTTCGGATAATACTTTTAATGAGGCGATACGGCCATCTAACCAATTTTCAATGGATGATTCTGTGGCTTCTACAACCGTTATTAATGTTTCACTAGTCTGTTGGTTGATTTGTTTCTTAATTTGATGCAAACCATAATAAACAACAACAGAAATGATAATTAAAAATATACCTAACGCGCCGATAATTAAGCGTTTAGATTCGTTATCTTCAAAAATATTGGTGACATCTTTTTGCGTTTGCGAGCGTATTTTCCTGATCACAAATGCCAGCAAACCAATAAGTAAAACAACAATGCCGATGATAGATTCGTTAAGCATACAATAAATCGATTCTTTGATTAAATATTTGTTAATAAAATAATAGCAGTAACACTTAGGTAAAAATATAGCTTGCCGGAAATAAAAAAGCACAGATAAAAATCTGTGCTTTTAGAATTTGCGCTGATTAAAGCTAGGCGTTATTTTTTGCTTTCACTGTTTTATAATAATTAATCAGTTCACGGGTAGAACTATCATGATTAGTTATCGTCGTATCAGCAATAATTTCATCATAAATACGATTCGCTAAACCTTTGCCAAGTTCAACGCCCCATTGATCAAAAGAGCAAATTTGCAGTAAAATGCCTTGGCTGAATATTTTATGTTCATATAAGGCGATTAAACTGCCAAGCGTTTTTGGCTCAATACGGTCTAATAAAATAGTATTGGTAGGGCGGTTACCCTTGTGCACTTTATGCGGGGCTACTTTATTAATGTATTCTTGATCGCGACCTTTAGCTTTTAAATCTTCACGCACTTGTTGTTCGTCAACACCACTCATTAACGCTTCTGTCTGCGCAAAAAAGTTTGCCATCAAAGTATTATGATGGCCTTGCACTGGCGTTACTGATTCAACCGAACCAATAAAGTCAGCAGGTACAACATTATTACTTTGATGCAAATATTGATAAAAAGCATGTTGACCATTAATGCCAATTTCGCCCCAAATTGAGGGTACAGTTGGATAATTAACCTCTTCGCCTTGCCAGTTTACCGATTTACCATTACTTTCCATTTCGGCTTGTTGTAAATAAGCAGTGAGTTTATGTAATGGTTGATCATACGGCAAAATAGCCTGTGATTGTGAGCCCAAAAAGGTGCAATTCCACAAGCTTAATAATGCCATAATTACTGGCGCATTTTGCTCCAGAGGTGCATTTTTGAAATGTAGGTCCATTTCATGAGCACCTTCAAGCAACTCAATAAATTTATCAAAACCTAAATCAAGTGCAATAGGTAATCCTATTGCTGACCACAGCGAAAATCGACCGCCAACCCAGTCCCACATATCAAAGATATTTTCTTCAGCAATACCAAACTCACAAGCATTTTTAGTATTGGTTGAAACCGCCACAAAATGTTTGGCCACCGCCGATTGATCAAAGGCTGATGTGACTAACCATTTCATCGCCGTGTGAGCATTAGTCATGGTTTCAGTGGTCGTAAAGGTTTTGCTGGAAATAATAAACAGCGTTTTTTCTGGATCGAGTGGACGCAGTACATCAGCTATTTGAGTACCATCGACGTTTGATACATAATGCACATCAACACTTTGGTCGCTATAGTGCTTTAACGCTTCAGTGACCATTTGTGGTCCAAGATTTGAGCCACCTACGCCAATGTTAACAACATCAGTAATACGCTTGCCTGAATAACCTTTCCAAACGCCGGTTCTTACTTTTTCGGTAAAATCCTTTATTTGCACTAATGCGGCATTCACTTGGTCAGTTAAATTTTCACCGTCTAAAATAAGTGGAGTACATGAGCGGTCACGCAGAGCAACGTGTAATACGCTACGATCTTCAGTGGTGTTAATACGCTCACCACTAAACATCTTTTCACGCCACTGTTCAAGCTCACAATCACGTGCTAAAGCAAATAATCCCTGCATAGTATCGCTAGTGATTAAATTTTTTGAATAATCAAACAAAAATGCCTCAGTTTTTAATGAAAAATCATGAAAACGATTGGCATTGGCTGCAAACATATCTTTCATATGCAGCTGCTTCATATCTTTAGCGTGTGTTTGTAAAAATTTCCAACTCTCTAGCGATGTTCTAGCTGACATTGTGCTAAGCCTTACTTATTAATTAATGCTAAAGCTGCTTGCGCTACTTTTTCACTGGTAAAACCAAAGTACTCAAGTAACACATTACCAGGAGCTGATTCACCAAATGTTTCCATGCCGATGATAGCGCCTTTACGGCCAACATATTTATACCAAAAATCTTTGTGCGCCGCTTCGACAGCGACAATGTTAGATACTGAACTTGGCAATACCGACTCTTGGTATGCTTCATCTTGGGCATCAAACAAGTTAGTACTTGGCATAGATACAACGCGAACTTTATGTCCCGCTGCTGTTAACTGGTTTGCTGCATCCATAGTAATTGCCATTTCAGAACCGGTAGCAATTAAAATAGCATCTGGTGTGCCAGCACAATCTTGTAAAATGTAACCACCTTTAGAAATGTTCTCAACTTGCTCAGCAGTACGCTCTTGATGTGCTAAACCTTGGCGAGAAAATACTAATGCCGATGGACCATCTTGTTTCATTATTGCCGCTTTCCACGCAACCGCACTTTCTGTTGCATCACATGGACGCCATGTTGTTAGGTTTGGTGTTAAACGTAAATTAGGTACTTGCTCAACAGCTTGGTGTGTTGGACCGTCTTCACCTTGGCCAATAGAGTCATGAGTGTAAACGAAGATGTTTTGAATACCCATTAACGCTGACATACGTACTGCGTTACGAGCATATTCCATAAACATCAAGAATGTTGCACCGTAATTAATGAAACCATCATGTAATGAAATACCATTCATAATGCCGCACATGCCAAACTCGCGCACACCATAGTATAAGTAGTTACCAGAGGCATCATCAGCTGTAATACCTTTTGAACCAGACCATAAAGTAAGGTTTGAACCTGCTAAATCAGCAGAGCCACCTAATAACTCAGGTAATAACGGTGCAAATGCTTCAATGCTGTTTTGTGATGCTTTACGAGAAGCAATATTCTCTTTATTGGCTTGGCTTGCTTGAATAAATTCATCGGCTTTAGCGGCAAAGTCAGTTGGTAATTCTTTCGTAATTACGCGGCGTTCAAATTCACCAGCAAGTTCAGGGTGAGCATTTTTGTATTCTACAAAACTTGCTTCCCACGCTGTTTGACGATCAACACCTTGTTGTTTCTTGTCCCAAGCACTGTAAATCTCTTCTGGTACCACAAATGCTTCTTGCTCTTCCCAGTTTAAGAATTTACGCGTTGCGGTAATTTCATCAGCACCAAGAGGGGCACCGTGACAGTCGTGACTGCCAGATTTATTTGGTGAACCAAAACCAATCACTGTTTTACAACAGATCATCGTAGGTTTAGATGTTTCAGCTTGTGCCGCTTTTATCGCGTTACTAATAGCAACCGGGTCGTGACCATCAACGTCACTAATTACATGCCAGCCGTATGCTTCGAATCGTGCCGGGGTATTATCAGTAAACCAACCTTCAACGTTACCATCAATTGAAATGCCGTTGTCATCCCAAAATGTAATTAGCTTGCCTAAACCTAAAGTACCGGCTAAAGAACAGGCTTCGTGTGAAAGACCTTCCATTAAACAACCGTCGCCTAAGAAACAGTAAGTAAAGTGATCAACAATATCAAAACCAGGCTGGTTAAATTGCGCAGCTAATGTTTTTTCAGCAATCGCCATACCAACAGCATTTGAAACACCAGCGCCTAATGGGCCTGTGGTCGTTTCAACACCAGGTGTATAACCATACTCTGGGTGACCAGGCGTTTTAGAATGTAATTGACGGAAGTTTTTTAACTCGCTTAACGGTAAGTCATAGCCAGATAAATGCAGTAATGAATAAACAAGCATAGAACCGTGACCGTTTGACAATATAAACCTGTCTCGGTCAGGCCATGATGGGTTTTCAGGGTTATGTTTTAAAAAATCATTCCATAATACTTCGGCAATATCTGCCATGCCCATAGGAGCACCTGGGTGACCAGATTTTGCTTGTTGTACAGCATCCATCGATAATACACGAATGGCATTAGCTAATTGTTTACGCGACGTCATTATTACTACCTAAAGTTTATAAAGTTAATTACCCCTATTATTGTGCTTATTGCGTTCGCTTACAATAATAGTTTGTCACATTTATATAAGAATTTGCTCTGAATCATAATAGTTTATAAATAATGGAGCTAACTGAGCTGATTTAAGCAATTATATCAACCCTCATAACTAACTGTTCATTTTTAATGGTTAAAATGAATAACTACTGCGTTATAAAATTTATAAGTAGAATAACTACTGATTAAATTTGATGCCTTGTATTTATCCCTTTTTCCTCATGAAAAAGTAGAACACTTAATTAAGAGAGCTGATATTAATTCTCAATATTTATCCACAAAGCGTCACTTTGATCACAATCAATAGTGAATCTTGTCATTATTAATCATAATTTTTATGGCTTATTCGGGATATAATGCCCCTTAGATTCCACAAAACCCCACATAATAAACAACTTAGCGCTATCCCTTATTTTTAATGGATCTTTAGCGTAATTTTATTCACTTAACTTTACTTGACAACGGTTGACTATTGTCACTAAACTGTACATAAGTGGGAAAAAGTGGAGAAATGTGGATCTTGTTAAAATCTGTTTAAAATATAAACGATTTTATTTGACGTACACAATAAAAATAAAGTTATGTTTAGAGGCCCGAGTAATATTACCTTAGACAGCAAGAATCGTATCACGATACCAACCAAGTATCGTGAGACTTTGGCTGTCGAATGTGAAGGTAAAATGATCGCCACTGTCCATAGCGAAAGTCGCTGCTTATTACTTTACCCTTTATCTGAATGGGAGTTACTTGAAGCTAAGTTAAATCGCTTATCAGATATGCACCCCGGCGAGCGTAACTTGAAACGTATATTGCTTGGCAACGCCACAGAATGTGAGCTAGATAAAAATGGCCGTTTATTATTAAACGGCACATTACGTCAATATGCCAATTTAGATAAAAGTTTAATGCTCATTGGTATGCACAAAAAATTTGAAATATGGAATGAGGCTGATTGGTTTGCGCAGATGCAACAAGGTCTTGAAGATCATCAGTCTGGTAAGCATGAACCAACAGAACAATTATTAGAATTGTCCTTATAGTGAACTCAGTTAAATCAATTTAACGAAAAATAATTATGACTACAGAATTTTCACATATTTCGGTACTACTACAAGAGGCCGTCGACGGACTGGATATTAAGCCAGACGGCACTTACATTGACTGTACTTTTGGTCGTGGTGGTCACTCAGGGTTAATCTTAAATACCTTAGGCGATAACGGTCGCCTAATTGCAGTTGATAGGGACCCGTCAGCAATTGAGTCTGCGCAAAAATTTGCTGACGACCCTCGTTTTACTATTGTTCATAATGGTTTTTCAAACTTAGCTGATATCGCCAATGATCTTGATATCACCGATAAAGTCGATGGTATTTTGTTAGATCTTGGTATTTCATCGCCACAAATTGATGATGCCAGTCGCGGCTTTAGTTTTATGAGAGACGGTCCATTAGATATGCGTATGGATACCAGTAAAGGTCAAACAGCCGCAGAATGGATTAATACCGCCGATGTTGAAGACATTACTTGGGTATTACGAACTTTTGGTGAAGAAAAACATGCGTGGCGTATTGCCAATGGCATTATTGATGCACGTGAAGAAACCCCGTTTGAGCGAACTAGTCAATTGGCTAAAGTAATCGCCACTATTGCCCCACAAAGAGAAATTAAAAAACATCCTGCAACGCGAAGTTTTCAAGCAATTCGTATGTACATCAATTCTGAGCTCGAGCAAATTGAAAACGTATTAAATGCAGCATTAGATGTATTAGCAGAAGACGGTCGCCTAGTCGTTATTAGTTTCCACTCTTTAGAAGACCGTTTAGTTAAACAGTTTATGAAAAAACACAGCACAGGTAAAAAATTGCCAAGAGGCTTACCTATTACTGAAATAGAAGCGCAAAAAGGCAAAAAGCTTGCCCTTGTTGGTAAAAGATTAAAACCAAGTAAAACCGAAGTTGATGAAAATGTTCGTTCTCGTAGCTCAGTACTTAGGGTTGCAGCAAGGTTGGCCAAGGAACAGTAATGGCATTGGGTAAATTAGTTTTATCCCAGGAGATATGGCAAGACATACGCCGATTTAGTTGGAGTTATGGCTTGCTTATTTTGGTTTTGGTGTCGGCATTTTCGGTAATATATTTTACCCATTTAAATCGCCAAACTACCAGTGAACTAGAGCGGTTATATACCGATAGAGATGGATTAGATATTGAGTGGCGTAATTTGCGGTTAGAGCAAAATTCACTATCTGAACACAGCGAAATAGAAAGTCAGGCAGAAAAATTATTATTAATGAAGCGTGCTAAGCCTAGCGCAGAAGTTGTTATTAAATTGCCCTAGGGCATAAAAGTAAAACATCAATCTAGAGTATAACTAGATCAAAAAAATAACTAAAATGGATACAAGAATAAAGTCAAATGACGGCTAAAAAAACTAACAAAAACCAAGATAACTATAAACCGGCAACTATTGCTTGGCGGTTTTATGTGGTTGTGGGTTTAATTTGTTTCGTTTATTCCGGCATCATGGCTCGAGCTGCATACTTGCAAGTGATTGAACCTGAATCTTTGCAAGCACAAGGTGATCGTCGCTCATTAAGAGTGAGCAGTAATGACACCCATCGCGGCGCTATTGTTGACCGTAATGGTGTTGAACTTGCGGTAAGTGTGCCCGTACAAACTGTGTATGCCGACCCAAAAATCGTTATTAATCAAAATGGCCTTGAATTACATCGCCGTTGGCAAGCACTTGCTGACGTACTCGGTGAAGATGTTGATAAATTAAAAGCTCGCATTGGTACTAACCCTAAGCGTCGTTTTGTCTATCTAGCACGTCAACTATCGCCGTCAATGGCTGAATATATTAAAGAATTAAAAATCCCCGGTATTTACCTGCGCAAAGAATCTAAGCGTTTTTATCCCGCTGGCGAAATAAGTGCCCATGTTATTGGCTTTACCAATGTTGATGATAAAGGCATTGAAGGTTTAGAACGTTTATATAACGACCGTTTAACCGGTACTGCCGGCTCGAAAAAATATCGTAAAGATGCCAAAGGCAACAAAATTGAAATTTTGTCTGATCTTGGTGCCACGAATCCTGAAGATATTGTGTTATCTATCGATCAACGTATTCAAGCATTAGCCTATCGTGAACTTAAAGCCGCCGTAAAATCGTTTAAAGCGACCTCTGGCTCTGTAGTTGTGGTAGATATCCATACGGGTGAAATCCTCGCTATGGTAAATGGTCCATCGTATAACCCTAATAATCGTAGAGGGGTTACTCCGCATCGTTTTCGTAACCGCGCAATCACCGACTTTTTTGAGCCGGGCTCGACTATGAAACCGTTAACAGTTCTTTCTGCTTTAGAGTTTGGTTCGGCCAAACCTAAAACAATAATTAATACCTCGCCAGGCTGGATGCGAATTGGTGGTCGTCGTGTCTCTGATCCACGTAATTACGGCAAACTATCGCTCACTGACATCTTAGTTAAATCATCAAATATGGGCAGCGCTAAATTGGCGTTAGGTGTACCGAAAGACTTCTTATTAGGTAAGTTTTTTGAAATGGGCTTTTCCGAAGATACTGGTACTGGTTTAGTGGGTGAAACATCAGGCATGCTGTCTGATCGTAACCGCTGGTCTAAAATTGAATTAGCGACATTATCTTATGGTTATGGTTTAGCCATTAGTCCGCTGCAATTAGCGCGTTTTTATGCGGCTGTTGGTAATGGCGGTTATAAAAAACATTTGTCTATCCTCAAAGACCCGCAGTTTTCTGAAGGTGAAAAGGTACTTGATAGCGAGAACACCCGCGTTGTGTTGAATATGCTCGAGCAAGTTGTTAAACATGGTGCGACTAAGGCAAAGGTTGAAGGCTATCGTGTCGCTGGTAAAACCGGTACAGCGATTAAAACTGCCGCAGGTGGTGGTTATGGTAACGATTATGTGGGTTTGTTTGCGGGTATAGCGCCAGTGTCAGATCCTAAAATTGCCATCGTCGTGGTAATCAATGAACCCGGTGGTGATTTATATCACGGTGGTGATGTCGCAGCGCCGGTGTTTTCAAGAATTATGGCCGGCTCGCTACAGTATTTAAATATAGCCCCTGATGATGAAGAGCAAATCAGTCATTGGAGCAAAAGATTTAAGAAGGGAGATAATGATGCTTAATCAACAGCATTTTTCTACTTTCTCAATTGCCAACACTTTAGCCAAATATGATATTGAGATCAATGATATCGCAACCAAAAATATGGTCAATGATTCTCGCTTTGTTGAAGCGGGTGATATTTTTGCGGCTGTCGCGGGTACATCATTAGCGGGCAGTGCTTTTATTGATAATGCTATCGCCCAAGGCGCGGTAGTCGTATTAGAGCAATGCGTTGATGTAATAAACCATGGTGATATCAAAAAAGTTACCGTGCAAGGCCATAAAGCAACAGTGATTAGTTTTTATCAACTCGATAGTAAATTGGCTGTTGTGAGTGCTCACTATTACAATAACCCCAGTAAGAATATCACCTTGATTGGCGTAACAGGTACCAATGGCAAAACCAGTTGCTGCCAACTCATTGCGCAATTATTAACCAGCATGAATCAACAAACGGCTATTATCGGCACGTTAGGCGCAGGTAAGATTGACGCCCTAGTTGATATTAACAATACCACGCCAGGCCCGACAAAATTACAGCAGTTATTAGCTGAATTTAAAGCACAGAATATTAACACAGTGGCGATGGAAGTTTCGTCGCATGCGTTAAGTCAAAACCGTGTTGACAGCGGTATTATTGATATTGCCGTATTTACTAACTTAAGCCGAGATCATCTTGATTATCATGGCGATATGGCGAGTTATAGTCTTGCCAAACAAGCATTATTTAATGGCACGGAACAACAAGTTTGGGTGTTAAATAGTGACGATGCGCAAACGGCCATTTGGCTGAATAACTTAGCACCGCGTAACAATCGTCGAGTATTGTACTCAACTGAATTATCGCTAGCCGCCATTAAAAGTAAAGCAGCATCGAACGAGTACTTATTAGCGCAAAATATTCAGTGTCACAACCAAGGTGTAAGTTTTGATTTGCACTCAAGTTGGGGTGATATAAGGGTCAATAGCTCATTATTAGGTGACTTTAATGTCAGTAATTTACTCGCCGCTATGGCGACATTATTAATTCAAGACATGCCTTTAAGCGACATTTGTAAACATACAGACTCATTGACCGCTGTTGCTGGTCGTATGGAAGCGTTTAGTGCTAACAACAAGCCGACTGCGATAGTTGATTATGCTCATACCCCAGACGGTTTAGAAAAAGCCTTAATTGCCGCTAACAAACATTGCCAAGCAAAGCTTTGGTTAGTATTTGGTTGTGGTGGCGATAGAGATAAAGGTAAACGTGCCATGATGGGCGCTATTGCTGAGCAATATGCCCAGCAGGTTATTGTGACTAACGACAACCCTCGTACAGAAGAGCCAATGGCAATTGCTAAAGATATTTTAAGCGGTTTTAAAACCGCAACTAACGCAGAAGTTATTCTCGATAGAAAACAAGCGGTTCTCAATGCGTTAAGCCGTGCCCAAGCAAATGATATGGTGCTTTGTGCTGGCAAAGGGCATGAAGATTATTTAATTATAGGCACACAAAAAGTGGCTTATGATGAGCGTGATATCGTACGTCAGTTTTATCAAGGGAGCGGTGCATAATGATCCCATTCACCTTAGTTGAGTTAGCTGAGCACTTAAATGGAGAGTTAGTCGGTAAAGACGTAACTGTGACCAGTGTCTGCTCTGATTCTCGACATTTACAGGCCGATGATTTTTTTATTGCGTTAAAAGGCCCAAATTTTGATGGTCATAAGTTTGTTCAACAAGCCGCCCACATTGGCTGTGTTGCAGCACTTGTTGAACATCAGCAAGATGTCGATATTCCGCAATTAATTGTTGCTGATTGCCATCAAGCATTAGGTTTAATGGGCGCTTTGGTAAAAGCCAAAGTCAATCCAAAAACTGTCGCTATTACCGGTAGCAGCGGTAAAACCACAGTAAAAGAAATGGTCGCCTCTATTTTATCAAGATTAGGTACTGTGCTATCAACCAATGGCAATTTTAATAATGAGATTGGCGTGCCTTTAACATTATTACGATTAGAGCCACAGCATGAATATGCCGTTATCGAATTAGGCGCTAATCATATTGGTGAAATCGCTTACACCACCAATTTAACCAAACCTGATGTCGCTATTATTAATAATATTGCCGCGGCTCACTTAGAAGGTTTCGGAGATTTATGTGGCGTGGCGCGTGCTAAAGGTGAAATATTCGAAGGCTTGGGTGATTCTGGTGTTGCTCTGTATAACCAAGACACACCTTATGCCCATAAATGGCAATGGCGTTTAAATAACAAAATAGTACGTAAATTTTCATGCATCAACGAAGCCGACTGTTTTAGCAGTGACATTCGCATGAATAATAAAGGCTGCAGTAGTTTTCTGTTGAACACTTATCAAGGCAATATCGAAATCGAAGTGCCAATTCCGGGTAAGCATAATGTCTGTAATGCAGTTGCTGCTGCCGCTGTTGCATTAGAGTTTGATGCAACACTTGCCGATATAAAATTGGGGCTTGAGCAAATGGCGCCAGTTCAAGGTCGTTTGAATCTTATTAATTTACCGGACAACTTTACCTTAATAGATGATACCTATAACGCGAATGTGGAATCAACTAGAGCTGCGGTTGAACTATTAGCCAGTTATGAAGGCCGAACCGTATTAATTTTAGGCGATATGGCAGAGTTAGGTGTCGATGCTCGCAGCTATCATCAAGAAATAGGCGAACATGCCCTCAAACATCATGTTGATAACTTATTAACTTTAGGCGTGTTAAGTCAGAGTACTTCCGTAGTATTTGAACAAGACGGCCATCATTTTTCTTCTAGGGATTTATTAGTGCAACACTTGGCAAACTTGCTTGCAACCGAAACACAACCAATTACCGTATTGGTAAAAGGCTCCCGCAGTGCCCGTATGGAATTAGTCGTACAAGCGATTAGCGCTTGGCGCAATGAAAATACAGAGCAGGAGAAAACACCATGTTAATGTGGTTAGGTGAGTATTTAACTCAATATAGCAGCGCCTTCAATGTATTTTCATACATTACTTTTAGAGCCATTGTCGTGGCTTTAACGGCATTGTTTATCTCATTATACTTTGGTCCGAAACTGATTCGTTATTTGCAAACTATGCAAATAGGGCAAGTCGTGCGTGATGATGGCCCTGAAAGTCATCTCGTTAAATCTGGTACGCCAACCATGGGCGGATTATTGATTTTAGGCTCGATTATTTCGAGTGTATTAATTTGGGGTGACTTAACCAATCGTTATGTATTGGTTGTACTTTTTGTGATCACCAGCTTTGGCATCATAGGTTTTATAGATGACTATCGTAAAGTTATCCGTAAAGACCCTAACGGCCTTATTGCTCGTTGGAAGTATTTCTGGCAAACCGTTGCCGGCTTATCCACTGCTATCTACCTATACAGTATTGGCAGCCCTTTGGAAACATCGCTGCTTATTCCATTTGTAAAAGATGTGATGCCACAACTTGGCCTCCTTTATATCGTATTTAGTTACTTCGTTATTGTTGGTACCTCTAATGCCGTTAATCTTACCGATGGCTTAGACGGCTTAGCGATTGTGCCAACCATTTTAGTGGCAGGCGCGTTTGCTATTTTTTGTTACGTAACGGGTAACGCTAATTTTTCTGCCTATCTAAATTTACCGCATATCAGAGAAGTCAGCGAGCTAGTGGTATTTTGTACTGCAATCGTCGGCGCTGGTTTAGGTTTTTTATGGTTCAATACTTATCCTGCACAAGTATTTATGGGCGATGTAGGCTCATTAGCGTTAGGTGCAACATTAGGTGTAATTGCTGTACTGGTAAAACAAGAATTAGTGTTATTTATCATGGGCGGTATTTTCGTGGTCGAAACACTGTCAGTCATTTTACAAGTGGGTTCATATAAATTACGTGCCAAGCGTATTTTTAGAATGGCGCCAATACATCATCATTACGAATTAAAAGGCTGGCCGGAGCCTAGAGTTATTGTCCGCTTTTGGATTATATCAGCGGTATTAGTACTAGTAGGTTTAGCGACATTGAAATTACGTTAACAGTAAAATAAATTAAAGGATTGTTGATTTTTACATGACACAGCTTGAGTTTTTACAAGGTAAAAAAATATTAGTATTGGGCTTAGGCGCCACAGGGTTATCTTGTGCGCGCTTTTTGACGTCTCAAGGCTTAATATTTAGTGTCAATGATTCACGCAATAATCCGCCTGGAAGTAATCGACTTGCAGATCTGAATCCTGCCGCTCAGTTAATTACTGGTTATTGGGATAGCGAAGCGATTGCTAATGCAGACGTTATTATCGCCAGTCCTGGGGTCGATATAAATATTGATGCCATTGCCAGTCATCGCCAACAAGACAGTGCATTAATTGGTGATGTTGAGCTCTATTGTCAGCTGTTAAATCAACAAGCTGAACAAGGTAATAAAACAACTAATGTTATTGCGGTTACAGGCTCTAATGGCAAATCAACAGTGGTCAGTTTATTGGCCCATATGAGTGATGTGTGCGGTATTAAGTCAGTACTCGCTGGCAATATTGGTGTGCCAGTTTTAGATGTTGTTAATCAAGCAGATGATACCGTTATCTTGGAGTTATCAAGTTTTCAACTTGAAACGATGAGTTCAATGCGAGCAATAGCAGCCACAGTACTTAATATTTCTGATGATCACTTAGATCGTCATAAAACCCTGGCCAACTATCAAAACATTAAACATAAAATTTACGACCAAGCACAAGTACAAGTACTTAATCGTCAACAACAAATTTCACAACCTAGAACTATCAATAACAATGCCATCAGTTTTGGATTAGATCAGCCTGAAACTGGTCATTTTGGTATTCGAGTTGAAAATGCTCGCCGTTACCTCTGCTTTGGTGAACAACAGCTGCTGGCTTGCGAGCATTTACCGTTAGTCGGTTTGCATAATGAATTAAATTGCTTAGCGGCACTAGCGCTAGGCTATGCAGCTAATTGGCCATTAACGGCAATGACCAATGCGTTAAAGTCGTTTGAAGGTTTAGAGCATCGCTGTAAGCAAGTTACAAGTAACGACGGTATTATTTGGGTTAATGATTCTAAAGCCACCAACATTGGCGCAACAATAGCCGCCATTAAAGGGCTTGCCACTCATGATAAAAACTTAACGTTAATTGCTGGTGGTGATGGTAAAGGTGCTGACTTTAGTGAGCTAGCGCCAGTATTAACTAAATACGTAACGCAACTTATTACGTTAGGAAAAGATGGTCCGCAAATAGCGCAACTGTTATCGAACAGTCTTGAAGTGAATACTCTAACCGAAGCGGTTGCTAAAGCGCGAGAAATAGCCAAACCAAGTGATATTGTTTTACTGTCACCGGCTTGTGCCAGTATCGACATGTTTGAAAATTACATGCAACGTGGTGAGCAGTTTATTACTGCGGTAAGGGAGAGTTATTAATGGCTACTTTTATGCCTTCAATATCACTGCCAGAATTACCAAACTGGTTAACCGAAAACGATAATGACAACGTTACTCTTACCTTCGACAGAAGCTTAGTCATAATTGCCTTTACGCTATATTTAATTGGCTTAATTATGGTGGCAAGTTCATCTATGCCAGTGGCTGAACGCTTGTTTGATAATCCATTTCACTTTGTTATTCGCCATGCTATCTACATTGTTTTAAGTTTAGTTATCGCCGGTATTGCGCTGCAAGTGCCAATGCAAATGTGGCATAAATTTAGTGGCTGGTTTCTGCTGTTAGCAATAATGTCATTAGTCGTAGTGTTAATTATTGGCCGCACGGTTAATGGCTCAACACGTTGGATTGTTATAGGCCCCCTTACCATCCAAGCCGCTGAACCGGCCAAGTTATTTTTCTTTTGTTATTTATCGGGATACTTAGTGCGTCGCCGTGAAGAAATATCACAGAAAATAAAAGGCTGGATTAAGCCGTTAGGGGTATTATTCTTACTCGCAGTTTTGCTATTATCTCAACCTGATCTTGGCACCGTAATTGTAATGTTTGCAACCACGGTTGGTTTGCTGTTTTTAGCGGGCGCAAAATTGTGGCAGTTTGCGTCGGTATTACTAGCAGGAATAGGCGCTGTAGTGGTGTTAATCGTCATTTCACCGTATCGTTTACGTCGAGTGACTTCTTTCATGGACCCGTGGCAAGACCCGTTTGGTAGTGGTTATCAATTAACGCAATCATTAATGGCTTATGGCCGTGGTGAAATATTTGGTCAAGGTTTAGGCAACAGTATTCAAAAGTTAGAATATTTACCTGAAGCGCACACCGATTTTGTTATGGCGGTTATCGGCGAAGAATTTGGTTTTTTTGGTATAATTTGTGTTTTAGCGCTGTGTTTAATCTTAGTGATAAAAGCATTATTGCTTGGCCGCCGTGCATTAGAGAAAGAAAAATATTTTGAAGGCTTCTTTGCTTATGCCATAGGTATTTGGATGAGTTTTCAGGCCGCGGTAAATGTTGGCGCTAGTTCAGGACTTTTCCCGACTAAAGGGCTCACTATGCCGTTAATTAGTTATGGTGGCAGCTCAATGATCATCATGACTTTAGCAATAGTCGTATTGATCCGCATCGATCATGAATTACGCGTGCAAAGTATTCAAGCAACTACAAAAGGAGGGCACAAGTAGTGGCAAAGTGTCCAACAATATTAATTATGGCCGGCGGCACCGGGGGACATATATTCCCAGGCTTAGCTGTGGCACAAGAGTTACAAAATCAAGGCTGGCACGTGCATTGGTTAGGCACTAGTGACCGTATGGAAGCTGATGTGGTACCTGCAAACGGCATCGATATCTCATTTATCAATATTGCCGGTTTGCGTGGTAAAGGCATTAAGTCTTGGTTGTCTATGCCGTTTAAAGTATTGCAATCAATTCTACAATCGATGCGAGTCATTAAACAAGTTCAGCCTGATGTTGTGTTAGGTATGGGCGGTTATGCGAGTGCCCCTGGTGGTGTTGCGGCATGGCTGAAACGTATTCCGCTGGTATTGCACGAACAAAATGCCGTAGCAGGTATGTCAAATCGATACTTAGCAAACATTGCCACTAAGGTACTTAGTGCATTTCCGAATGCATTTACGCCAGCAGTCAAAAGCCAAGTAGTGGGTAATCCGGTGCGCAGCGATATCACTAAATTAAATGTTGTGAAAGACCGAGTAAGTGGTAAAAAAGTATTAGTGATAGGTGGTAGTTTAGGCGCAAAAGTTTTAAACGAAACTGTGCCACAAGCGCTCAGCCAAATTAAATTACAAGACATTGACGTATGGCATCAAACCGGTAGTGGTAATGCTGCAAAAATTAACACTTTATATGAACAGTATGGTGTTAATAAAGATAAAATAAAAGTAACTGATTTCATTGATGATATGGCGACAGCATATGAATGGGCCGACTTGGTTATTTGCCGAGCGGGCGCATTAACCGTATCCGAATTAGCAATGGCTGGAAAACCAGCAATTTTTATTCCTTTGCCGCATGCGGTTGATGATCACCAAACTAAAAATGCACAGTATTTAGTTAAACAAGGTGGCGCAAAACTTATCCCGCAAAATGAGTTTAATGCGACCACATTAGCGCAAAAATTAAATATGCTATTTAGCTCAGAAACAGCACTGCGTAATATGGCTATCGCAAGTAAAACAGCGTCTACACCGAATGCGACTGAAACCGTAGCAAATATCTGTAAGGCATTAGCGAGATAATGGATAAATTAACAATGAACATTCCTGAAATGCGTAGAGTCAAAGTTATCCACTTTGTTGGTATCGGCGGTGCCGGTATGGGCGGTATAGCTGAAGTTCTATTAAATGAAGGCTATACCGTTTCTGGCTCAGATATCAGTGTTAATCCCGTGGTTAATCGACTGACCCAATTAGGCGCAAAAATCACCATTGGTCATAAAGTTGAAAACATCTTAGACGCGAGTGTCATTGTTGTTTCAACCGCTATCGATCAAAATAATATCGAACTAAAAGCCGCGCAAGAACGACGCATTCCAGTAGTGCGCCGCGCGGAAATGTTAGCTGAATTAATGCGTTTTCGCCACGGTATTGCTATTGCAGGTACACATGGCAAAACGACTACGACAAGTTTAATTGCCAGCATTATGGCTGAAGGTGATCTTGATCCTACGTTTGTTATTGGCGGTTTATTAAATAGCGCAGGTACCAATGCGCGTTTAGGTAAAAGCCGATATTTAGTGGCAGAAGCTGATGAAAGTGATGCGTCTTTCCTTCACCTTCAACCTATGGTCTCGGTAATCACCAATATTGCCGAAGATCATATGGATACCTATGAAGGTGATTTTGAAAAATTGAAAGATACCTACATTGAGTTTTTACATAACTTACCGTTTTACGGGTTAGCCGTGGTATGTATCGACAACGATGTAGTTCGTGAATTATTGCCTAGAATGGGTCGCCATCTGATCACTTATGGCTTTAGCGCCGATAGCGACGTAAGAGCGATAAATTATCAGCAGCAATACGGTGTAAGTCGTTTTACCGTGCAACGCAAAGATAAAGCTGAATTAGACATAGTATTAAATTTACCCGGTGAGCATAACGTGCTTAACGCGCTTGCCGCAATTAGCGTGGCAACTGATGAAGGTGTTACTGATCAGGCAATTTTAGCTTCATTAAGTAAATTTGAAGGTATAGGCCGTCGTTTTGAACATCTGGCTGATTTAACCACTGTAAAAGGTGAAATCACCGTGATTGATGATTATGGTCATCACCCAAGCGAAGTTGCAGCCACAATCAAAGCAATGCGCAGTGGCTGGCCAGAACGCCGTTTAGTTGTGATGTTTCAACCACATCGCTATTCACGTACTCGTGACTTATATGAAGATTTTGTTGAAGTATTAAGCCAAGTGGACGTGTTAGTACTGCTAGATGTTTATCCTGCGGGTGAAACCCCTATTGCCAATGCTGATTCAAAAGCACTGGCGCGCAGCATTCGTTTACGCGGTCGCATTGAACCGATTTATGTGAGTTCAGCTGAGCAATTACCAGAAGTGATGAACTCTATTTTACTTGATGGCGATATGTTAATTACCCAAGGTGCCGGCAGTGTTGGCGCCATAGCGCGTGAATTAGTTACCGCTAAAGTATTAAACGTAAAAGCGGGAGGCGCCAATGACTAAGCAGTTAAATAGCTCAAGCGTACTCAAACAACAAAAAATTGCTGTGCTTTTTGGTGGCGATAGCGCTGAACGAGAAGTATCGCTTAGCTCAGGCAGAGCGGTTACTAAAGGCTTAAGCGCTGCTGGCTTTGATGTGATTAGTATTGATACCAAGGGTTTTGATTTAAGCCAATTAACGCAAAAGGGTATCGAACGTGTATTCATCGCCTTGCATGGTCGCGGTGGTGAAGATGGCTGTATTCAAGGGGCTTTAGAATACCTAAATATCCCATATACAGGATCGAACGTTTTAGGCTCAGCTTTATCAATGGATAAAGTGCGCAGTAAGCAAATTTTTAAAGCGACCGGTTTACCAACAGCAAATTTTTGTGTTGTCAATGCCGATGACTTTAACGCCGAAACAAGTGCGCAAGTATTAAACGAACTTGGTAATAAGGTCATGGTAAAACCCGCTAATGAAGGTTCTAGCATAGGTATGGCCATTGCGAATAATAGTGCCGAGTTAGATGCGGCATTACAGCATGCATTCAAATATGATCAGCAAATATTAGTTGAAGCTTGGTTAAGTGGTAGTGAATTTACCGTTGCCATTTTAGGCGAACAAGCATTACCGGCAATTCAGATGGTAACGCCGAATGAATTCTATGATTACCAGGCAAAATATAACAGCAACACAACTCAGTATCATTGTCCTTGTGGGCTTGCTGATGAAACCGAACAGTACATAAAAACGTTAGCGTTAAAAGCATTTAAAGCAACGGGTGCGCAAGGTTGGGGACGCGTTGATTTAATGCAAGATGAGCAAGGTAACTTTAACCTGCTTGAAGTAAACACTGTACCAGGTATGACAGAAACGTCACTAGTACCAAAAGCGGCAAAAGTTGCGGGTTTTAGTTTTGCACAACTTGTTGAGCGCATTTTGCAGCTCAGTGAAAGTACGAACCAATAAGGTGAAATTGTAGAGTGAGCAAACAAGCTAAATTTCAATTCAAAAATGCACCACTGACTTATTGGTCAGGTTTAGTGTTTTTTGTTTTTGTATGCATTTGTTTGCTTATTACCGCGGTTAACCTTTATGACTCAATGACACAAGAAAAAGGCTTGCCAGTATCGTCATTAGTGATTAACGGTAATGCGCCATACACCAGTAAAGATGAAATATTAGCGGCGCTGAAGCAAGATAATTTGAATAACTTTTTTCAATTAGATGTTAATCAAGTGCAGCAACGGTTAGAAAATTTACCCTGGGTATATGCAGCGTCTGTACGCAAGCAGTGGCCTAATGAAGTAAGAGTTTACGTCATTGACCAAACACCGGTTGCCCAGTGGAATGATGATTTTTTTATTAATGAACATGGGGTTATTTTTCAAGCAGATAAAAGTCGAGTAAGCATGGCTTTACCTAAACTGTTTGGCCCTGAAGGTAGTGAATTATTTGCATTAGAAAATTACCGGAATTTCAGTAATTTACTGACTTATGTAGAAATGGGTATTAGTGAATTAGTACTTACCGAGCGTTATTCGTGGCAATTAACGTTAGCCAACGGAGTGTTTTTAAACCTTGGTCGTGAAGACAGAATACAAAGGGTACAGCGTTTTATGGATGCCTATAAGCAGATTAAAGCGTATGCCCATGATGATATGCAAGTAGATTATATTGACCTGCGTTATGACACAGGTATGGCCGTTGGCTGGAAACCGTTATTAACGGAAAATGATACACAACAAGAGCAAAAATCAAATGCCTAAAGGTACAGAAAGAAATTTAGTTGTTGGCCTAGATATTGGTACTTCTAAAATTGTCGCCGTTGTTGGTGAAGTTACGCCTGATAGCGAAATTAGCATTATAGGTGTTGGCCATCATGTGGCTCGTGGCATGGATAAAGGTGGGGTTAATGATCTCAACTTAGTGATCCAATCAATTCAGCGTGCGGTAAACGAAGCTGAATTAATGGCTGATTGTCAAATTGGCTCAGTATATCTTGGTATTTCAGGTAAACATATTAGTTGTCAAAATGAAAATGGCATGGTGCCAATTAATGACAATGAAGTGATCCAAGAAGACGTAGACAATGTTATTCACACTGCACGTTCTGTACCTATGTCGGCAGAACGCCGTATGTTGCATGTATTGCCACAAGAATACAGCGTAGATGTACAAGATGGTATCAAAAGCCCTATTGGTATGTCTGGGGTTCGTTTAGAAGCGAAAGTTCATATTGTTACTTGTGCTAACGATATGGCAAAAAATATCGTTAAGTGTGTTGAGCGATGTGAATTAAAAGCCGATCAATTAATTTTCTCGGCTTTAGCATCAAGTTATTCAGTATTAACTGATGATGAAAAAGAATTAGGCGTATGTGTGGTAGACATGGGCGCAGGTACTATGGATATTTCTATATTTACCGGTGGCGCACTGCGTCACAGTGCTGTGATCCCTGTTGGTGGTAATCAAGTAACAAGTGATATCGCTAAAATATTCCGCACCCCAACCAGTCATGCTGAAGACATTAAAGTGCAATATGCTTGTGCGCTTCGTCAAATGGTTAGCATGGAAGAAAATATTGAAGTACCAAGTGTTGGTGGCCGTCCTGCAAGAAGTATGTCACGTCATACCTTAGCAGAAGTGGTTGAGCCACGTTACCACGAGCTGTTTGAATTGATACAAGAAGAAATTAAAGCCAGTGGTTTAGAAGATCAAATTGCTGCTGGTATCGTCCTTACCGGTGGTACTGCGAAAATGGAAGGCGTTACAGAATTCGCTGAAGAAGTTTTCCAAATGCCGGTTCGTATTGGTAGCCCGCTAGGCATTAAAGGTTTAACAGATTACGTCAATGATCCAAGTTACTGTACGGTAATTGGTTTATTGCATTATGGCTTACAAGCAAATAATGAAGGTAGTACAAATTCTAACCCAGGTGAAAGTGTTGCAGGTATGTTGTCGCGCTTAAAAAACTGGTTTAAAGGTGAATTTTAACCAATATCCTGGTTATAAAATATTGGTAATAAAAATAATTTTTTTGGTGGAACAAAAAGTAATAAACGGAGAGTAAAATATGTTTGAATTAATGGAAGACCATAACGAAGAAGCGATCATCAAGGTAATTGGTGTTGGTGGCGGTGGCGGTAACGCTGTTGAGCACATGGTTTCACAAACGATTGAGGGTGTGGAATTTATAACAGCAAATACCGACTCACAAGCACTACGTAATTCATCGGCAACGGTAACGTTGCAAATGGGTGCTGATGTGACTAAAGGTCTTGGCGCTGGCGCGAATCCTGAAATAGGTCGCAGAAGTGCTGAAGAAGATAGAGAAACAATTCGTCAAACCTTACAAGGTGCTGACATGATCTTTATCGCAGCAGGCATGGGCGGTGGTACTGGTACTGGTGCTGCACCTGTTGTTGCTGAAATTGCTAAAGAAATGGGTATTTTAACAGTGGCAGTAGTCACTAAACCATTCCCATTTGAAGGCAAAAAACGCATGAATTATGCGGACCAAGGCATTGAGTTTTTATCAAAAAGCGTTGATTCTTTGATCACCATTCCAAATGAAAAATTATTGAAAGTATTAGGCCCTGGTACAAGTTTGTTAGATGCATTTAAAGCGGCTAACAATGTTTTACTTGGCGCGGTACAAGGTATTGCTGAGCTTATTACTCGTCCTGGTTTAATCAACGTCGATTTCGCCGATGTCCGTACTGTAATGTCTGAAATGGGCACTGCCATGATGGGCTCAGGTCAAGCGTCTGGTGAAGACCGTGCTGAAGAAGCTGCTGAAGCCGCTATCTCTAGTCCATTATTAGAAGATGTCGACTTAGCTGGCGCTCGTGGTATTTTAGTTAATATTACTGCTGGCATGGATATCTCAATTGATGAGTTTGAAACGGTTGGTAATGCTGTTAAAGCCTTCGCTTCAGAAAACGCTACAGTTGTTGTTGGTGCGGTAATTGACCCAGATATGACTGATGAATTGCGTGTTACAGTTGTTGCTACAGGTATTGGTCAACAAAAGCCTGAAATTTCAATTGTACCGCCAATGCAAAAACCAGAGCCAATGGTTGTGAATGCGAGTTATGCGCCATCACCAGAGCCTGAAATTGCAAACAGCGTCTATACTGAAGATAAGCCACAGGCTCAACCAAGTATTGCGACTGAAACTGATTATTTAGACATTCCTGCATTCTTAAGAAAGCAGGCGGACTAATATCCGGTCAATGGTACTCGGTAGCATTAGTAATAAGTAGATTTATTAAGTAAGGCTTTTAATTATTGCGCACAGTAGTTGCCAATCAATGCAGTTGAGCATTGGTTCGCATAAAATACTGAAAGCAATATTTAAGCCAAAACGCTTAGTTTTTGACTCTAAAGACAAAATTTGCTATATTGCGCGTCCGTTTTTCATGTTTTCGAAAAACGTGTGGTGATAAAATATTATCATCTATTCGAGTAGTGATTGATAACAAGCTAGGTTTAAGGCGAATTATGATTAAGCAACGTACGATCAAACAAAGCATTTCGGCAACGGGTGTTGGTTTACATAAAGGTGAAAAGGTACAGATTACTCTCCGTCCTTCACCTGCAAACACCGGCATAATATTTCGCCGTGTTGACCTCAACCCTGTTGTAGACATTCAGGCTACGCCTGAAGCTGTGGGCGAAACTACGCTGTGTACATGTTTGGTTAATCCAGAAGGTGTTAAAATTTCCACCGTAGAACACCTTTTAGCTGCAGTTTCAGGTCTTGGCATCGATAATTTAATTATTGAAGTTGATTCACCTGAAATTCCAATCATGGACGGTAGTGCCTTACCATTTGTTTACCTATTACAGTCGGTCGGCGTGGAAGAAGTTAATGCGGCGAAGAAATTCATCCGCATTACTAAAACTATCCGAGTTGAAGAAGGCGACAAATGGGCTGAATTTAAACCGTATGAAGGGTTTAAAGTAAACTTAGCCATAGATTTCGACCATCCCGTAATCGCAAATACTACGCAATCGATGAGCATGGACTTTTCAACGAGTTCATTTATCAAAGAAATTAGCCGTGCGCGTACTTTTGGTTTTATGAAAGATATTGAGTTTTTACGCTCGCATAACCTTGCATTAGGTGGCAGCTTAGAAAACGCTATCGTACTTGATGAATATCGTATGCTTAATAGCGACGAACTTCGTTATGATGATGAATTCGTTAAACACAAAATTCTTGATGCCATTGGTGATTTATACATGGGCGGCGTCAGCATCTTAGGCGAATTAAGCGCTTATAAATCAGGCCATGGTTTAAATAACGTGTTATTACGTGCCGTATTCAAACAAGTAGATTGTTGGGAATGGGTAACGTACGAAGATGAAACACCATCACCAATTACTTACCAAGATGCAGTATTAGCGTAAACGTTTTATTAGCATAAATAGTAATTGATAAACCAGAGTCGCTACTCTGGTTTTTTTATGCCTGATAATTAGTTGCGAGTTACTAGTTGCCAGTTGCCAGTTGTTAGTTCCATGCACCCTAGACGAGATTCAACCTCAATCTCTGGTTGGTGAGGTTTCAACCTCACGTAATGATCACGTAGTAATCAAATAAGTTTTAGCTAGGCTAATAACGCAAGACTAAAGTCCCGCCAACCAGAGACTAAACTCCCAAGAGCCGGTATTTAACCTCACCCGGTTGGTGAGGTTTCAACCTCACGTAATGATTACGTAGTAATTAAATAAGTTTTAGCTACGCTAATAACGCGAGACTAAAGTCCCGCCAACCGTTTATGTCGATGAGATTGAATCTCAATTTTGGTTGGTGAGGTTTAATCTGAATCTTTGGTTGGTGAGGTTTAATCTCAATCTTTGGTTGGTGAGGTTTCAACCTCACGTAATGATCACGTAGTAATCAAATAAGTTTTAGCTAGGCTAATAACGCAAGACTAAAGTCCCGCCAACTGCTTATGTGAGTAGTGAATAGAGGCTGACTTATTAGCCTAAATCATTTCTTTGTGCGTGTTTAGCCAAACGTAACAATACCGCTTTCAAACCATCCGGCGCATTATCGGCAACAGAGGTGATATGGTCAGCCGTCGATTGCGACATATATTTTTTCGGCTTTTCTACCACTTTTTCAATCACCCGACGATTGCCGTTTGGGTTTACTTTTATCTCAATTTTAGTAAATATACCATTCGTTTGTGTTAACAACTGTTGTGCGATATTGTTACGTTCAAATTGTAAACGTTGCCCCCAAACAGGTGATTTAGCTTCAATAACCACTAAATCTTCCCTACAATTAGCTATTTGCCAAGCATTATCTGGTAAATCAGGGCAAGTTTGGCGTACAATGTCGGTCAATATATTAAGGGATTTAGCTTTAGCAGAAAAGTTAGCCATAGAGCCACTTGCTTTATTCAGCAGGTTGGTTAAATCTTCAGGGTCTTTGACGATGCGTTTCATAAGACAGTATTTGAACCTCTAGGCAGTTCTACTAAGTATAAAGTATATAAATGAGTTTAACAGTTTTATACCGCGGACATAACGTTCGTTTTTCATTAAAGTTAAGTAAACCGCGTTGGCTTGCCATTGTGGTCGGCTTTGCTATGGTTTCAGGCCTAATCATTCATTTAATGGTTAAGCCCGATGTTATGCCTGAGCATCTACAAGCCTCAATACCGCAACAACCGATAAATTCGCAAAATATCAATTTAAGCAATGAGCAAATAAACGCTCTTACGATGAAGCTTGCTGATTTACAAAGTAATATTCTACGTTTAAATGCATTAAGTGAACGCTTAGCTGAAGAAGCTAATATTCCCAAAGAAGAATTTAATATGACAACAGTACCTGCCTCTGGTGGGCCGCTGCAAAGTGGCGCTGTTGTTAGTGAATACAATGCTGGCGAGTTAACTAAAGCAATCCTTGCTTTAGAAAATGGTGTTGAGCAAAAAGAAAATCAATTCAAAATGCTTGAATCTTTGGCACTTGGTCACCATATCGAAACTAACAGTTACTTATCTGGTCGTCCAATTGGTAAAGGTTGGCTGTCATCATATTATGGAGTTCGTAAAGACCCATTTAGTGGCAGACCATCAATGCACAAGGGTGTAGACTTCGCAGGTAAAGAAAATACCGACGTTATTGCCACAGGTTCTGGGGTAGTGAGTTGGTCAGGGGAACGCTATGGTTATGGTAATTTAATAGAAATTGATCATGGCACTGGCTTTAAAACCAGATATGGGCATAATAAGGCCCTATTAGTGAAAGTTGGTGATGTAGTTAATAAAGGGCAGGTGGTTGCTCTTATGGGTAGTACAGGTCGCTCAACGGGTCCGCACGTACATTATGAAATTCTAAAAGATGATAAACAAATAAATCCAATAAAATACGTTTATCGAAAATCTAAGAATTAGTAATACCAATTTGACTAATTAAGTGATCTACTTTTTCATGAGGAAAAATGGATAAATACAAGGCATAAAATTTTATAAGTAGTTATTCTACTTAAAGATTTTATAACGCAGTAGTTATTCATTTTAACCATTAAAAATGAGCAGTTAATTAATCAACTTGGTATAATATCTCACCAGTAATATAATTTTTATCAATCAATAGATTGATGTTTTTTTTAGCTGAAGAACGCTTCAGGGAAATGGTTTAAATATAATGTTTGTAAAATTAATGACAAAAATGTTTGGTTCTCGTAACGATCGATTACTCAAGCAAATGAACAAAGACGTAAAAACAATCTCAGCACTAGAACCAACGATTCAAGCATATAGTGATGATGAATTAAAAGCCAAAACAGCTGAGTTTAAAGAACGTTTAAACGGCACTGAAACCATACAAGACATTCTTCCTGAAGCGTTTGCTGTTGTACGCGAAGCAAGTCTACGTGTATTCGGCATGCGTCATTTTGATGTGCAAATGATAGGTGGCATGGTATTACATGATGGCAAAATTGCTGAAATGCGCACCGGTGAAGGTAAAACTCTTACCGCAACATTACCGTCTTATTTAAATGGTTTAACAGGTAAAGGCGTTCACGTAATTACCGTCAATGACTACCTTGCCAAACGTGATGCTGATTGGGCTCGTCCATTATTTGAATTTTTAGGCATGACGGTTGGTTGTAACATTGCCAATATGCCACAAGAAGAAAAGCAAGCGGCTTACGACTCAGATGTAACTTATGGTACTAATAACGAGTTCGGTTTTGATTACCTACGTGACAACATGGCATTTTCACCAAGCCAACGTGTGCAACGCCCATTAAACTTTGCTGTTATCGATGAAGTCGATTCAATCCTTATCGATGAAGCACGTACACCATTGGTTATTTCTGGCCAAGCTGAAGACAGTTCAGAGTTATACCGTTTGATTGACTCTATAGTTCCTATGCTTGAGCAACAAGAAGCAGAAGACGAAGAAGGTGTAGAAAGCACTGGCGATTACACTATTGATGAAAAATCAAAACAAGTTTACTTAACCGAACGTGGTCAAGTACGAGTTGAAGACATATTAATTGAACGCGGTATGTTGCAACAAGGCGATTCATTATACGGTGCAGCAAATATAGCGTTATTACATCACGCTATGGCGGCATTACGCGCCCATAAATTATTCCAAAAAGACATTGATTACATTGTTAAAGATGATGAAATCGTTATTGTTGATGAGCATACTGGCCGTACTATGGAAGGCCGTCGTTGGTCTGAAGGTTTACACCAAGCGGTAGAAGCTAAAGAAAGCGTCAACATTCAAAATGAAAACCAAACACTAGCATCTATCACATTCCAAAACTTCTTCCGTTTATACGAAAAGCTTTCTGGTATGACAGGTACTGCTGATACTGAAGCATTCGAATTTAATCATATTTATGCGCTTGAAACGGTCGTTATCCCAACGAACCGCGACATGATCCGTAAAGACATGGCTGATTTAATCTATCTTACCCAAGACGAAAAATACGAAGCTATCATTCTTGATATTAAAGACTGTGTAGAACGCGGTCAGCCAGTATTAGTAGGTACTATCAGTATCGAAAATTCTGAATTATTAGCGGATATGCTCAAGAAACTTAAAATTAAGCACAAAGTCTTAAACGCTAAGTTCCATGCCCAAGAAGCTGAAATTGTTGCAAATGCTGGTAGAGTTGGCGCAGTAACAATTGCGACTAACATGGCCGGTCGTGGTACCGATATCGTGTTAGGTGGTAACTTAGGCGCGCAACTCGCGCTATTAAAAGATCAATCAGAAGCGAGCATAGCTAAATCAACAGAAGCATGGCAGGTAGAACATAACAAGGTTACTGAACTTGGTGGTTTACACATAGTTGCTACCGAGCGTCATGAATCTCGTCGTATCGATAACCAGTTACGTGGTCGTTCAGGTCGTCAAGGTGACCCTGGTTCAACACGTTTCTATTTATCTATGGAAGATGGCTTAATGCGTATCTTCGCCTCTGAACGTATTGCTGGCATGATGCGTAAATTAGGCATGGAACATGGTGAAGCTATTGAACATCCTTGGGTGACACGCTCAATTGAAAATGCACAGCGTAAAGTTGAAGGTCGTAACTTTGACGTACGTAAGCAATTACTTGAGTACGATGATGTTGCCAACGATCAACGTAAAGTTATTTACGAACAACGTAATGAGCTTTTAGACGAAGGTGACATTGGTGACACTGTTGCAGCTATTCGCGGCGATGTTATTGCCGGTATTATTGAATCACATATTCCACCACAATCTCTTGAAGAAATGTGGAATGTGCCAGCGCTTGAAGATCAGCTTAAAGGTGAACTTACTTTAGAGTTACCTGTTGCCCAATGGTTAAAAGACGATGAGAAGCTGCATGAAGAATCATTACGTGAAAAAATCATCAGTGAAGTTGAGTTAGCATACACAGCGAAAGAAGAGCAAGTTGGCGCTGATGTATTACGTCAATTTGAAAAAGCGGTGATGTTACAAAGCTTAGATTCACATTGGAAAGAACATTTAGCGGCTATGGATCACCTACGTCAAGGTATTCACTTACGTGGTTATGCTCAAAAAAATCCGAAACAAGAATTTAAGAAAGAATCTTTTGAATTATTCTCTGACATGCTTGAAAACTTAAAATACGATGTCGTTAGCATTTTATCTAAAGTTCGTATTCAGCAAGAGTCTGATGTGGAAGTGGTCGAAGAGCAAAACCGTAAGACTGAAGAAGCACCTAAGCAATTCACTCATGAAGCTAGCGGTCAAAATGCACAAGCGAACCAAATTCCACGTGTTGGCCGAAATGATGCTTGCCCATGTGGCTCAGGTAAAAAATACAAACAGTGTCACGGTAAGTTAAGCTAAATTAACAACAAGCCTAAGCATTAAATTAAACCCGAAGCATGTAACCATCTTCGGGTTTTTTTATTCAGGGACCGTTCATTCACATCCATGTGATCACGGCATTAATACATCCTGTATGTCACGAATTTATCTAAAATTACCATGGATGGTATAAATTTTGATTTATTCAGGGACCGTTCATTCACATCCATGTGATCACGGCATTAATACATCCTGTATGTCATGAATTTATCTTCTGGATAAATCGAAACCCGTAGAGGCGAGTTTATTCGCCTAATACTAATACTAATTTGATAATGAAGAATGATGACTAAAAGAATACACGTAGCAGTAGGCGTAATTTACCGACAAGGCGAGTTTTTCCTTACCAAACGACTTGAAAACGCTCATCAAGGCGGTAAATGGGAATTTCCTGGTGGTAAGGTGGAAGTTGATGAAACTGTTCATCAAGCGCTGCACAGAGAGCTTGAAGAAGAAATAGCAATTGATATCCTCGCTATGCAACCTTTAATCGAAATAAACCATGATTACAGCGATAAAAAAGTACTGCTAGAAGTGTTTTTGGTTGATCAATTCTTAGGTGAGCCGACAGCTCAAGAAGGGCAGCAGCAAGGTTGGTTTACTAAAGAGCAGTTAAGCGAACTAGATTTCCCTAAAGCAAATATAGCGATATTAGACAAAATTCAACAATCAGAGCTATAAGTCCTGTAACCATTAAAGGTTACTTGGACTATTTCGCTTATATTTTTTGATAAGTAACATCATTATGCTTTAACCAACCGTCTTCACGTCGGTTATCTGGATCGTAATGGGTCCAGTGCACAACACCACCTTTTTCATTCCACTCATATTCACCATTAAACACAACAACATCACCTTGCTTTAAAGTTTTGATCTTAGGCGCCAAATCAATATTATGGGTGACTAAAATAGTATGTTGATTTGATATAGCTAATATAAAGCGTTGATGACGACTGCCATTAAGATCATCTGCTAATATTTTCAATACAGAACCATAGCCTTGAACTTGCAAAGCAGACTTTTTCGATTTAAACGCGTGGCTTATTTGACTATTACTTGGCAATGCACCCGTTGATGATGCTTTAGCTGAAACTCTGGCGCTAGCAATAGTGATTTCATCGTTATTAACATCGAGCGCAGAATCATTATTACTATCAGGAGAAGCAAAAGCCGCGGCCAAAATATCATCTGAGCTGGCGTTATCAAGAGATCTAACTTCTATCGGTGCCTCAGCGGTGCCATTAATTGCTGGAGCATTATTTAAGTAAGCAATAGCAGCAATTGCGAGTAGTAATATTATTATTATTGGTTTCATAATCCATGCAAAAAGGTCGATTCCGTGATTAATTCATTATGCAAAAAATTAAATGGATGTGCAACTTTAGTACGGAATTTTTCAGTCATCCCACTTCCCTAACTTTCCATGTCCGTATAATCTCAGCTTTAGTCTTTGCATCTCCGTATAATTCCTGCTTTCGTCATTCCATCTTGCGTGATTCCACCTTGCGTGATTCCACTTTTTGTCATTCGACTCCTCCACCCGTCATTCTCACGCAGGTGGGAATCTTCTATTTCAAGTTTCTTTTGCAATAAAAAAAAGACAGTACTTATTTATAACTAACAGACTTACTATTCGTTAGGATCAACAAAAAAATTGTCATTTTGAATAAATTGATCTTCTAGCGCATCAAGCATATCTTCAGTCAATGGCTGGCCGCCTTGCACTGGTTGTGAAATTTTATGACCTTCTTCAGCCCATTCACCCAAATCAATTAATTTACAACGATTAGAACAAAATGGACGAAATTCAGCTTCGCTATTCCAAACAACATCAGTTTTACAAGTGGGGCATTTAACAGTAGTCATTTTTTCTATCATAATTAAATTTAACAAGTGCATATTGTATAAGTAATTTAACTTAATTACTTATACAAATTATGAGAATAAATGTTTATTTGTAATTTTATTATCTTTACGCCATAAAATATTATCAATTAAATAATGGTGAATATTAATAAAAATCCAACAACAAAATAAGAAAATACTCCCGTTGTATATGTCATCATTTAGAGTAAAGGATGCTTCAAAGAATAATGGTAGGCTTCTAAACCCTAGATAACCAATTGCTATCGCAAATGTGATGAATAAAGCAAAATTAAGTACCTTTCTTCTTGCTTTAAAACCTAAGTCTGATTGTCTATTTAATTCTAATCTATACACAACTATTGAGTATTGAAGAGAATGAAGTGCAGGTACAAAAAGTATAAATGCAGGATTAACACGACCTATTAGCCATAAATAAATGCTCATATAGTATGCAATTATTCCATTTAATGGGATGTCACCTTCATATCCCTTAAATTTCATGTAAAGACATCTCATAACTGCCAAGGACGATGTGAGAGCTAGAATACCCATTAATGTTATTAGGGATTCAGGCAAGCTAAACGTATAATATGTTATTTCTATATAGTTTTTTTCTTCGACTAATGAATTAGTATAGACCCAAAGAAAAAACCAACAAAAATGCGCATTATATCGTAATAATTTCTTTTCTAAATCATTGAAAAATGACTTTTTAAGTACTGAGTCTAGCATTAACATACCATAACCTTGTTTCGCATAATGCCAACCGACAAGTAAAAACATAGCGTTTACAGAATATCCGATCAATAATTTTTCACCAAAATAAATGCAATAAATAAAAAATATTAATAAAAATATAGGGGCGATTAATCCTGCAAAAATCAACTTAAAAACAAATATATTAGAATTTTTTGACTTTAAATGAGTAATAAAATCTCGGTAAAATAATTGATATGAAAAAGCGAAATGTGGATGGTTAACAAAATCCGCAATAATATACGAAATAAAACCAAGCAATGGCAAATGTTCAGTGGGAACAAAGAATAAAATAGGCAATAGAAAAAAAGATAGTCCACCTAAACATAAAAAATCTATTTTATTATTGAATAAATACTTTGGTTTAGTTGGGACATTAATCGGTAAGTTTGCCTCCGAGGCAATAGTAAGTGAACTATCTCGCATGAATTTTCCTGATTTATTATATTAGCACTTGGCGAGTTTAAATTTCACTGTATCACTAATGTACTGCTGGCCTTTTTCGTCACACAATTCCATGAAGCGAATTGAGTAGCGGTAACGGTTACCGCTGACACTTGGAAAGTAATCTAAACTACTATCAAGTTTCATACGCAGTAATAGTAAACCTTCACCACTGTCTTGGTAAAAACTATTCCCGGCTTCAATATCAACAAACGCAGCCCTTTGACGAATAAATTTAAGGATAAGTACTAAAGCTTGTTCAATTACGTTTAATGAACCTAGCCATTTATCGAGGTCTTGTTGAATAAATATTGGTGGTTGGCTTAACCAAAATGCTAACGCGGGTAAGTCGAAGCCACAATAGGCACCTTGCAAACTAAAGCGCTTGCGCATGCTATCTAAAAATTTATCGTCTTTTAAACCCAACCATAACTGCTGCTTTGTACGTAACTTTGAAGTTAACGACTTAGATTGTTCAAGATTAAGTTGTAGTGCTTTAGAATTGACTTGTGGTGATTTAGACCAAACAATAAGGTTTTGTTCTAGCTTTTCTAAATCTTTAATTATATCGCCACGAGTATCTGTGCGATCTAACGTATCAAGAATTGCGAATAAGGCATTAAAAAATAAAGTATGACCACTAGCAAAATCATGCGCAAGACACGAACGTGCCTGAACAAATAATTGCTCTAATTTTAAATAGTTACGAATCCGCTCATTAAGCGGGTGCTCATAAAGTATATCAGTCATGTTTTTATAATTATTGTTGTGATCTTTTATATATTAACCATAGAATTGCTTAAAGGCTAATATTTTTTAACAAAATCAAAGGTGAGTGCTAATATTTAGAGCTAATCTGGTGAATAATCTAGATAATTATGTAAATAATATAAAGCATAAATTCGTTAGTGCATGTTAACCAAAACTTAGTCTGTCAGCATTTTTAAAAACTGGCGATGTAATAATTCAACTTGATTTCTTAATTCATCTATAGAAGCTTCGTTATTATTTATTACAAAATCAGCATGTTGTAAGCGTACTTCGCGGCTAACCTGCGAGTCTAAAATTTTCTGCACTTGTGCAACTGAGTTATTATCGCGTTTTACGGTTCGTAATATTTGTGTTTCAGGTTTAACATCAACCACCAATACTTTTTCAACCGCTTTATGAATACCATTTTCAATTAATAGTGGTGCCACTAAAAAACAATAAGCACTATCTGCATTCAAGCATTGTTCATGCATAGCATCGCGAATAAGGGGGTGTAATAAGCTATTCAGCCATTGTTTGTCATCTGGATGAGAAAATATACGTTCGCGAAGTTTTACGCGATTTAAATTGCCGTCTGCAAGAATAAACTCGTCGCCAAAATATTTTGCTATTTCACTTAATGCTTGGCTACCAGGTTCCACAACTTCACGGGCAACAATATCTGCATCAATAATAGCTATACCATATTCTGCAAATATATTAGCAACAGTCGTTTTGCCACTGCCGATACCACCTGTTAAACCAATAATTAATTTTGACACAGTGTAACCCTTAAAAAAGATACCGGCCTACGCCGGCATAACGGGAGGATAAGTCCCTTTTATATTTTATCTTGAGTAGTGCGTACTGCTATGAGCAGCGCGCTGCCCACAAGCTTTACCATCGTCATTGTGGCGAAGGCCGCAATCTCAACATCTGTCTTTGTGGCGAAGGCCGCAATCTCAACATCTTGTCTTTGTGGCGAATGCCGCAATCTAAATTTATTGTCTCTTTGGCGAAGGCTACAGTCTTAACATCTTGTCTTTGTGGCAAAAACCACAGTCTCAACATCTTGTTTTGTGGCGACGGACGCAATATTATTCAAGAAAGATACTGACCTCCGTCAGTATGACACTCGTTTGCAGCCTGTAGTATAGGTTCGTCATTGTGGCGGAGGCCGCAATCTTTCTACATCAACATACCCAAGTACCATTGCCAAATGCCTTGACCCCACAATGCGGTGATCCAACCGGCAATCGCTAAATAAGGACCAAATGGAATTGGCTTAGAGCCTTCATGGTTTTTAAACAGCATTAAACTAATGCCAATAATAGCACCGACAAGAGAAGCCATTAATATCAATAACGGTAACACTTCCCAGCCAAACCATGCGCCAAAAACAGCAAACAGTTTAAAGTCGCCATAGCCCATGCCTTCTTTACCAGTAACCAGTTTAAACATCCAGAATATAGACCATAAACTCATGTAGCCAACAACAGCGCCAATAACCGCTTGTTCTAAACCAATGAATACTCCATTTAGATTAAGTAATAAACCAATCCATACTAATGGTAGGGTAATTTGATCGGGCAAGATCATTTTGTCGGCATCAATCATGGTTAAGGTAATTAACGACCAAGTTAGCAGTAACATAAATAATGTTTGTACAGTCACATCGTAATGCATGGCGATCACTAACGATAAAATACCTGAGACACTTTCAATAATTGGGTAGCGGGCAGAAATCGGATTTGTACAACTTGAACATTTGCCTTTTAAAAATAACCAAGAGATCACTGGGATATTTTCTATTATCTTAATTTTATGACCACATTTAGGGCAAGTAGAAGCAGGTTTTGAAAGGGTTAATATTTTTGGCTCTTTTACTTGCTTAGTTTTGAACAACTTTTTATCCGCAGGCTTTAGTTCATCTACTAAAAGCTCACGACACTCACAAAACCACTCGTTCTCCATCATTTTAGGTAAGCGATAAATTACTACATTTAAAAAACTGCCAATGATTAAACCAAGAATGGTAATTGTAGTATAAAAAATTGCAGGGGATTGCTCAAACAGGGAGATGACATCAGAAAACACGGGGATACCTTTTTATTATTTTGTAATTTCAGTTTTGTAACTTAAATTTTTATACTTAGCGAAAATTAAACCGAGCCCTTTATAAAAGCTCGGTTTGTTAGCTAGTTTCGATTTCTATATAGATTAAATCACAGAGCCCAAAGCAAAAATTGGCAAATACATTGCAATAATTAAACCACCAATTACTACACCTAATACTGCCATTATCATAGGTTCAAGTAAGGCTGTTAAATTATCTACTGCGTTATCCACTTCTTGCTCATAAATTGTTGCTACTTTTGCAAGCATATCATCCAGTGCGCCAGACTCTTCACCAATAGCAACCATTTGTATTACCATATCAGGAAAAATAGTTATATTGCGCATCGCTAGGTTCATTTGCATTCCTGATGTTACTTCACTGCGGATTTCGTTAATACCATCGCGATATACAGCATTACCAGAAGCGCCAGCGGCAGATTCTAAGGCGTCAATTAAAGGGACACCAGCAGCAAAAGTTGTAGATAATGTCCGTGCAAATCGAGCCACAGCAGCTTTATCTAAAATATTACCCACTACAGGTAATTTTAAAATAATGCGATCAACCTTATCTCTGAAATCTTGACTTCTTAAATGTGTTTCTTTAAACACTTTTCCAATTGCAAAAATAAACGCTAAAACGACCCACCAATAAGCTACCATAAAGTCAGATATGCCAACCACGAATAAAGTAAACCCTGGCAATTCAGCACCAAAGCCGGCGAATATCTCAGCAAAGGTTGGTACAACAAAGATCAATAATATTGATGTTACAATTGCTGCTATAACCATTACCGCAATAGGATAAGTCATTGCTTTTTTAATTTTAGATTTGAGTGTTTCAGCTTTTTCTTTATAAATGGCAATGCGGTCGAAGATGGTATCTAGCGCACCAGATTGCTCACCAGACTCAACTAAATCACAGTATAAGTCATCAAAATATTTAGGATGTTCACGTAAACAATCAGAAAAAGGCAACCCTGATTGAACTTTATTACCAATTTCGGTCAATAATTTACGCATATTACCATTGTCATGGCCTTTACCGATCATCTCTACAGATTGCACTAAAGGCACCCCGGCACCAAGCATAGTGGCTATTTGTCTAGTGATTATAGCGATATCCATAGCAGAGATCTTTTTATCACCTCCAAAACCGAGAAACGGTTTTGGTTTTTTCTTGGTTTTTAATGGGGTAACACCCTGTTTACGTAACTGGGCTTTGAGTTCCATTAAATTAACTGCAGAAAGTTCACCTTTAATTTTCTTGCCTTTGCGATTCATTCCCTCCCAAAGAAATACTTCTAAAGGTTTCGGTTTTGCTATCTTAGAGTGTGCATTAGCGAGTGCCATAACATTCCTTTATTTTTATTTTTTCAGTATACATTCTGAGTTTACGACATTATGCGGTTACGCGATTAACTTCCGACAAACTGGTTACCCCAGATTTAGCTTTTAATAAGGCAGATTGGCGTAAATTATTATAGCCTTCTGATTGTGCTTGTTTGGCAATATCTAACGAGTTACCACCTTCCATAATAATACTCGCTGTAGTAGGACTGACTTTCATTACTTCATAAATACCAACACGACCTTTGTAGCCTTTGGTGCATTCATCACAGCCAACGGGCTTAAATATTTTTAAATCATGAACTTCTGCAGGCTCGAAGCCAAACTCAATAAGGGCATGCTCGCTAATGTCATCTGCTACTTTACAATGGTTACATAAACGACGGGCAAGGCGCTGGGCAATAATCAGTGTTACCGAGCTCGCCACGTTATAAGAGGGGACGCCCATATTTAATAATCGAGTGAGCGTTTCTGCCGCTGAGTTAGTATGTAATGTGGATAATACCAAGTGACCTGTTTGCGCTGCTTTTATCGCGATTTCTGCAGTTTCTAAATCACGGATTTCACCAACCATAACAATATCGGGATCTTGACGAAGGAAAGATTTAAGTGCGCTTGAAAAATTTAAGCCCGCTCTGTTATTAATTTGTACTTGATTAACCCCTTCAAGGTTAATCTCTACCGGATCTTCTGCCGTAGAAATATTGCGCTCTTCGGTATTAAGAATATTCAAGCCGGTATATAGTGATACAGTTTTACCTGATCCGGTAGGCCCTGTAACTAATATCATTCCCTGAGGTTTCGACAGAGCGTCTAAATACAATTGTTTTTGTTCATCTTCGTATCCTAGAATATCAATGCCTAATTTGGCACTGGATGAATCAAGGATACGCATTACCACTTTTTCTCCCCACATGGTCGGTAGGGTTGATACACGAAAATCTATCGATTTTTTCTTGGATATAGCCAGTTTTATCCTGCCATCTTGTGGCACGCGGCGCTCAGCAATATCAAGCTTTGACATTACTTTTAATCGTGCGGTCATTCTGCCTGACAAGTTAACGGGTGGGGTGGCAACTTCGTTTAAAATACCATCGACACGAAAACGAATTCTAAATTTATGTTCGAATGGTTCAAAATGTAAATCGGAGGCGCCTTTTTTAATGGCATCTAATAATATCTTATTTATGTAAACAACAATCGGGGCATCATCTGCGCCATTATCAGACTCTTCTTCTTTTTTATCATCTTCAACATCAAGGTTGCCAAGCTCATCTTGATCTAAATCACTTATATCTAATGCTGCACTATCTTCTTCGAGTAATTGCTCGATAACATCATTTAAATTTTTGGCATCGGCTAATACCATTTCAGTACTAAAACCGGTATTAAATTGGAATTCTTCTAAAGCATCAATATTAGTGGGATCAGAAACTGCAATGAAAAGAATGCCACCGCGCAAATAAATGGGTAATGCATTATGCTTTTTAATCAGTTTTTCACTGCGAAGTTTATCGGGAAGAATGGCTAAATCAATTTGTTTAATATCGAGCAGGGGAAAGCCAAAACTTTTGGAAAGTACGTTAGCTAAAGCTAATGGACAAATTTTATCTTCGTTGACTAAATAGTTAACGACAGATTGTTTTTTTTGTTGACTAATTTTGAATACATCCGCAGCCTTTTCTTTCGCAATTATTTCATTGCGGACTAAGGCTGATAACAAACTGGATTGGCGATGAATTCCTTTCATAAAATTAGCTAACACTTATTAAAATTATTATTATTATTTAGTCTACCTTATTTTTATGCTTAAACACAAAAATTAGATATAAAAAAAGCCCCTTAAGGGGCTTTTTTTAATTAATAGTTATTTATAACTAAGGAGTTGCAGCTGCACCACCAGTAGCACATCCTTTGAATGCAGTACCACTAGTCGCACAAGTCCAGTTTAGACCTGATGTGCCATCAATAGCTGGAGTCAAAGTTACGTTCACAGCATCATAATCGTACTGCAGTACACCTGTACCTTCAGTACAAGTAACTGAGCTGTTTACATCAATTGTTGCACAAACGGCAGTTAAATTACCTTCAGTTGAGTAATATTCTGCAACTTTAATCTTTTCACCAGCTAAAGAGGCAACAGCATTAGCGCCTTTAGCTTTTGATGTGTAGTCAGAGTAAGCAGGTAAAGCGATTGCAGCAAGAATACCGATGATCGCAACAACGATCATTAATTCGATTAGGGTAAAACCCTGGTTTGATTTGATGTTTTTCATAGTTTTAATTCCATTAAATATTTAATTGTTATTATGGGGGCTAAAGCTAATATGAAACATTTTCATACATTAGTAAAACATTTTTTTACATAATTAGTGCGTTTTAGGCAATTAATTGCCGTTTTGCCTAGTATTTCGGCATTTATTTACCGCAATTTAACGTTTGAGTTTTTTGAACCGATGTTAAAACAACTGTAATAATGATTTTTTAGGCAGTGATTTTGCGTAGTTATTGAGTTTATTGTTATAAATATTATTGATTAGTGTTTGGTTTCTTTGGGGAAATGGGTTCCCGAACTAGCCGGGAATGACGTTAATTAAGCCGGGAATGACAAAAAAATCAAGATCCCGACCTGCGTCGGGATGACGAATTTGTGCATCGGGATGATGAGTTTGAACATCGAGATGACGATAATTAAGCCGGGAATGACAATAAAATCAAGATCCCGACCTTCGTCGGGATGACGAATTTATGCGTCGGGAAGACGAATTTGTGCATCGGGATGACGAATTTATGCGTCGGGATGAAGAATTTGTGCGTCGGGATGACGAATTTGTTTATCGGGATGACGGGTTTATCTAAACAAAGCGCATGGATAAATCTACGGCATTAACATGCTTGGTTAGTGCGCCTACTGAAATAAAATCTACACCGGCTTTAGTATAAGCTTTTAATTTTTCTAGGGTCATGTTGCCTGACACTTCTAGTTTGGCTTTGCCGCGTGTTAGGGCGACAGCTTGCTCAATCATGTCTGTGGTGAAGTTATCTAGCATTATTATGTCGCTACCAGCAGTTAATGCTTGTTGTAACTCATCTAGGCTTTCTACTTCTACTTCTACAGTTTTACCTGGGAAATTGCTTTTTGCAGTTTGTACTGCGTTGCTTATGCCACCACAGGCGTTTACGTGGTTTTCTTTTATTAGAAAAGCATCGAACAAACCAATGCGGTGGTTATGGCCGCCGCCGCAGGTTACGGCGTATTTTTGGGCGCTGCGTAAACCGGGGAGTGTTTTGCGAGTATCGAGTAATTTGGTGTTGCCACCTTCTAGCTCTTTAACGTATTGGCTAGTGATGGTTGCTGTGCCCGATAAGCTTTGTAAAAAGTTTAATGCGGTGCGCTCGCCAGTAAGTAGTAAACGGGCATTGCCGCTTAACTCACATAAGGTGCTGTTGGCTTTTACTGCTTGGCCGTCGTTAACAAACCAAGTTATTTTAGTGTTCTGCTGTGCCGATTCGTCTAATTGTTTAAATACTTCGTTAACCCATGCAACACCAGAAATAACACAATCATCACGACAAATAATGGTAGCAACCGCTTGGTTGTCGCTTGGAATAAGAGTGGCGGTGATATCATTGTTCGCATCTGCTACTTCACCAGGCCCTGCACCTAAATCTTCAGCCAGTGCCCATTCGATTGTTGCTTGAATGTCTTTTTGTAATTCTGGAGTATGCATTTAGGTTCTCTTTCTCTTTATTTAAAGGCCTTAATCCAAGGTCTTTTTAATTAGGTAATGGTATTAAATCGTTATTTTAACTATGTATCTTTGCTATGTTCTTTGCTATGAGCTTTAGCGTATCGATTACATTTGCTACCAGCATATTTTGCTATTTGTGCTAATTCGCCTGCTCGGTTAAATACAAGAAGTTACCACTTTGGCGAAACTCAACTTGTTTTAAGGCGCTCATGCCTAACAAAATTTCATTAGCATCCATACCAGGGTTAATATTAGCGGTGACATTATAAAGGATGATATTACCAATACTCAACTGATCAATGGTGGTTTTATAGACCTTTACTCGTCCATTTGCTGTTTGAACAAAATGGCTGCCTTGATCTGGCAGGTTTAAGTTGTCGGCAATATGTGCAGGAATCGATACATTAGTCGCGCCAGTGTCGAGTAAAAAAATAACCTTTTCGTTATTAATGGTGCCCATACTTAGATAATGGCCATAGCGATTTTGCTCTAGCGTAACCTCTGCTAAGCCTTGATTGTTCAATGCCACTTTCGGGACTTGGTTAGGGTTCCATTGTTTGTCTAATGATCCTTGGAAAAACCAGACCAATAACACAAATGCTAATAACCAGGCAATCCAGGTCATTATTTTTGCAATATTTTTTGTGGGATCTATTTCGCTCATAGTGGTATATTTTAATCGATATTTTAAAATAGTATATAGATGAATATGGTAACAGAATTTTCGATTAACAATGGTTGGTTAGCAATAAAAGCTAATACCAGTGAAATCAACAGTAAAATAATCAGTGAAAGCTGTGATGACAACAGTGATTCACTTGCCGTTGTAAAAAGTAGCGCAAAGCAGTCTCTTGACGTTAAGACTGTTCTTGAGCTTAAACCCTCAGCACATTGCGATGAGCGTGAATGCGACGATATTAGTTTGCTGGTCATTCATAACATTTCTTTGCCACCTGGGCAGTTTGGCTCTGAGCACATTAGTGATTTGTTTTTAGGTAAGCTTAATCCTGACGATCACGACTACTTTAAAGATATTTATCAGTTTAGAGTGTCAGCTCACTGTTTAATTCGTCGTGATGGTCAAATTATTCAATACGTACCCTTTAACAAACGTGCTTGGCATGCGGGTGTGTCAAATTTTGCTGGGCGAGAAAAGTGTAATGATTTTTCCATTGGTATTGAACTGGAAGGCACCGATGAACTTGCTTATACCAACGCGCAATACTCCCAACTGCAGCAGTTAACAACACTTATCATGCAAACATATCCTGAAATTAATAAAAACAGGATCACGGGTCATTGTGATATTGCCCCTGGGCGGAAAACCGATCCGGGTAAATGCTTTGATTGGCACAAATACAAAAGTGTGTTGTAAGCTGCTATATATAGCTTTAGATAGTTAACCTTTCGTCATTTAAGCATCAATTGTTAATTTATCGCATGCTTACATTCGTCGCTTATTGAGTGATCTGTAGGATTAGATCTTAGTTATGTTATTAATTTTCTGGCATATATTGATTACAGAGAGTAAAATTTTAACAACACAGTAAAATCAAATGCCGATAAATGAGTTACCGGTATAATAATAAATACAGGATTTTAAATGAGTTTAATAAGCTTGTTAATCGCTTTAGGTGCTGAGCGAGTAATGTTATCAAAATATTGGCATTTCAATTTTTACTTCCAACACTATATAGCTATGACCCTTGGCTTTGTTTCTAAAAGCGAAATTGGTAAAAACCGTTTAAATATAACCGTACTGGCATTACTGCCTGCGGCGTTAATTTATGGTTTTTTTAGTGTTGTAGATGAAACCATTATTGAGTTTGTGCTCTCAACATTAATATTAATTGTCTGTTTTGGCTGTGACTTTTCTCGAGAAGCCTATAAAGGCTTTCTTAATGCAGCAATGCGCGGCGATGAAGTCGCGGTATCGCATTACCAAATAGAATTACAACAAGACCAAGCTCCCGAAAAAGAAAGCTTTGGTCAAACTTTAGTGTGGCTAAACTACCAATACTATATGGCCATTATGCTGATATTTATTGTGTTTGGTGTGAGCGGTGTGGTGTTTTATCGTATCCTAGTTGCAATATCTAATTATAGAGAACGTATTGAGAGTGATGACATTAAGGTTGATAGCGTTATAGCTGATGACCCTAGTAGTATAAACAGCGAGGCCAACAGTGACGAAAGCAGCGATGAAATTAATAACGGTGAAGAATTAGACGCTAATGCTGGCACTTTATCTAAATCTGCAATAGATAACTCTCGTTCGGTGCTATTTTATCTCGATTTTATCCCTACCCGTTTTGCCGCGTTTGGTTATATGTTAGTGGGACACTTTTCAAAATCATCGGCGCTTTGGCTCGAAGGTTTCTTAAATTACACTATGCCTCCGCGCGAGTACTTGTGTGAAGTCGCGAAAAAATCAGAAGATTGTATTATTAACAATGAAGATTTAACCGGTGAGCCAACATTGTTAGTTCGTTTGGCAAAGCGTAATGTTTTATTGTTATTAGCGGCCACTGCGTTTATGACCATTGCCGGTATTATCAGCTAACACCAAGTGACATAAATTATAAGTAGATATTAACTTGATTTAATATCTGTTTATAACAAGCTATATATGTGCCCGCCATGCTAACTCATTGTTAGCATGGCGGGCATTTTTGTTTCTACCCCTCAACTATAGATACAACTGTTATCTATCAGATATAACCCCGACAAGGTTTCAGCAGTTATTTTTGAAACTTTATTTTATAAATAACCTGAACTCTGGATAAGCAGCACTTGCTAGATATTCCCCTTTATCCGATTCTCAGCGTTAAAACGTCGATAAATAACCCGTTATTCATAAACGTTTTGCCTTGATAATCGAATAAATTGGAACATTGATAGAGTATATAGCTACTTAATCTTGTAAATTTTATTCTTAACAATCTAAGTTATTGTTTTTACTTAAATATCAAGCACTCATTATCCAGAGTTCAGGTTAAAATAAGCCACCTCTCAGTAACTTACCGTAAACCAGCTATGTTCACCGTTACAGTTGCAACCGATAAATAGTTGCTGGATAAAGCAAAAGAGAATTTTTTGACTATGCTTTAAAGCGATAAAACCTTTCAACTCAACAACGTTGGGCCATGCACTGCATCGAATAGATTCAGCATTGGTATTACCACTGGTTTTTTTAAATAAATGTTAATTCAATTCGTTCAGGTTGAGATCTGGTAATAATTTTACATTTACTCAGTAACCTGTTACTTTAGTGGAATAAATAGCTAAAGTGGTATTACCAATTTACCACTTGTTTTTAATTTGTAACAGGTTAACGGTACCCTATTTCATATGTCTATGGCTTATAAAAAAATACAGCAACCAAAACTATCTGATGTGATTTTACAGCAGTTAGAAGACATGATCTTAGAAGGTACGTTAGCACCTGGACAAAAATTGCCCTCTGAACGTGATTTAGCGGTGCAGTTTGATGTATCAAGGCCGTCACTGCGTGAAGCAATGCAAAAGCTTGATGCCAAAGGTTTGGTATACCGTCGCCAAGGCGGTGGCACGTTTGTGAGTGACAACTTGCTTGCGGGTATGTCAGACCCTTTATTTGCCTTAATGGCGAATAAAGGTGAAGCGCAGTTTGATTTATTAGAATTTCGTCATGGCATTCAAGGTATGGCTGCTTATTACGCTGCCATGCGCGGTACCAAAGCTGACTTTGCCATTGTTGAACAAGCCTATGATGAAATTGCCGTAGCGCAAATAGAAAACACCTCGCTTAATGAAGATTACCACGCTGAGGCAACTGCGGTATTTGAGTTTTATATTGCTATATGTAAAGCCTCACACAATGCCGTAATACTGCATTTAGCACGCGCAATGAGTGAGTTACTGATTGACAATATTGATAAAAATTTACAAGTGCTGTCTAAGCGCCCGGAAGTACCAATTCGAATTACCCATTACCGGAAGCAATTAATGGAAAGCATTATAAGTGGTGAACCGAATAAAGCCTGGGGTGCAAGTCACAAAAACCTCGCTTATATCGAAGAAGTTATGCTCAAACTTGGCAAAGAAAGTAGCCGAGTAACTCGTTCATTACGACGTTTACAAACCAATACCTAAACATTAATACCAGGTTGGTAAGTAAAGCAAACAACTAGAGCAAAAATACCGAGACGTAATTTTATATTGCTACTCAACAATAATCACTAAGGGTAGTGCGTTTATCGACTACCTTTAATACACAAAATATATAAAACCTTTTAAAGGTTAATGACCGGAGCTAAGAAATCGTTATGACTGATATCCTCAATCACGATATTGACCCTCAAGAAACTCAAGAGTGGCTTGATTCGTTAGAAGCTGTTCTTGAACAGGAAGGCCCAGAGCGTGCCCATCAATTACTAGAGTCTTTAATTGACCGTGCACGTCGTGGTGGTACGCATTTACCATTCGATGCAAAAACTGCATACGTTAACACTATCCCTGTAAACCAAGAACCGCACATGCCTGCTGATCAAACCATTGAAGCTCGCATTCGTGCAGCCATTCGTTGGAACGCGTTAGTATTAGTATTACGTGCATCGAAGAAAGATTTAGAGCTTGGTGGTCACATTGGTTCATTCGCTTCTTCGGCAATGCTTTACGATGTTGGTTTTAACCACTTCTTTAAAGGTGCTTCAGAAAAAGGCAGTGGCGATTTCATTTTTGCTCAAGGTCATATTTCTCCTGGTATTTATTCTCGTGCTTTCTTAGAAGGCCGCTTAACCGAAGAGCAAATGAACAACTTCCGTCAAGAATGTGACGGCAAAGGTTTATCTTCATACCCGCACCCACATTTAATGCCCGACTTTTGGCAGTTCCCAACGGTTTCTATGGGCTTAGGTCCATTACAAGCAATTTACACTGCGCGTTTCTTAAAGTATTTAACCGATCGCGGCATTAAAGATTGTTCAGGCCAACGTGTTTACTGTTACTTAGGTGACGGTGAAACTGATGAGCCAGAATCATTAGGTGCTATCGGCTTAGCAACACGTGAAGGTTTAGACAACTTATGTTTCGTTGTTAACTGTAACTTACAACGTCTTGATGGCCCGGTTCGTGGTAACGGCAAAATCATTCAAGAACTTGAAGGCACATTCCGCGGCGCAGGCTGGGAAGTTGTTAAAGTTATTTGGGGTTCTTACTGGGATGCGCTTATTGCCCGTGATACATCAGGTAAGCTTTTACAGCTAATGAGCGAAACAGTTGATGGTGAATACCAAAATTGTAAAGCCAAAGGTGGTAAGTACACTCGCGAAAACTTCTTTAACAAATATCCTGAAACTGCAGCCCTAGTTGCTAACATGTCTGACGAAGACATCTACCGCTTAAACCGTGGTGGTCATGATCCTGTTAAAGTTTACGCGGCTTACAAAAAAGCGATGGAAACTAAAGGTCGTCCAACAGTTATTCTTGCTAAAACAGTTAAAGGTTTTGGTTTAGGTGCATCGGGTGAAGCATTGAACATTGCCCATAACGTTAAGAAAATGGACGTTGAGTCAATTAAAAAATATCGTGATCGTTTCAACATTCCAGTAGCGGATGAAGACATTGCTGACTTACCATTTTATAAGTTCCCAGAAGACTCTGCTGAGTACAAGTACATGGCCGCGCGTCGTGAAGCCTTAGGTGGTTCACTACCTGCACGTTTACAACAACCTGAAGAAGCATTAGAAATTCCGCAACTGAAAATCTTTGACGCTATATTAAAAGGTTCTGGTGAGCGTGAAGTATCATCTACAATGCAATTTGTACGTGTACTTAACAGCCTACTTAAAGATAAGAAAATTGGTAAGCGCGTAGTACCAATTATTCCAGATGAAGCGCGTACTTTTGGTATGGAAGGTTTATTCCGCCAAGTGGGTATTTACGCCTCTGAAGGTCAAAAATATATTCCACAAGATGCTGACCAAGTGGCTTATTATCGTGAAGATAAAAAAGGCCAAGTGCTACAAGAAGGTATTAACGAGCTAGGTGCAATGGCGTCATGGGTTGCTGCTGGTACGTCTTACTCTACGTGTAATGCTACCACTATCCCATTCTACATTTACTACTCAATGTTTGGTTTCCAACGTGTTGGTGATTTAGCATGGGCCGCGGCAGATAGCCAAGCACGTGGTTTCTTACTAGGTGCAACTGCAGGTCGTACAACGCTTAATGGTGAAGGCTTACAACATCAAGATGGTCATTCACACATTCAAGCGGGTCTTATTCCTAATTGTGTCACTTACGATCCAACATACGGCTATGAAGTTGCTGTTATTGTTCGTGAAGGTTTACGCCGCATGTACGAAGAAAATGAAAATATCTTCTTCTACCTAACGCTAATGAATGAGAACTACCAACATCCAGCAATGCCTACCAATGCTGAAGATGACATCATCAAGGGTATTTACAAGTTAGAAACGGTTAAGCCTTCGAAGAAAGCGAAAGCCAATGTCCAGTTAATGGGCTCAGGTACTATTTTATTACAAGTACGTGCTGCTGCTCAAATACTGGCTAGCGATTACGGTGTATCTTCAGATGTTTACTCGGTAACTTCATTTAATGAATTAGCCCGTGAAGGTCAAGAAGTGACTCGTTACAACATGCTTCATCCAGAAGCGAAGCAAAAAGTTGCTCACATTGGCAGTGTTATCACTAAAGAAGCCGGTCCTGCAATTGCTGCTACCGATTACATTAAAGCTTACTCTGAACAAGTTCGTGGCTACATCGATACTGAATATCGCTGTTTAGGTACAGACGGATTTGGTCGTAGTGATAGCCGTGCTAACTTACGTCGTCACTTTGAAGTTGATCACAACTACATTGTAGTAGCGTCGTTATACGAGCTAGCACAACGTGGCGAAATTAAAATGTCGGTAGTAACCAAAGCAATTGAGCGCTTTGAAATTAACATCGATAAAATTAACCCACTTTACGCATAGTCGACTAGCAAAGGAAAATACAGATGTCTGATATTAAAGAAATTCTAGTCCCTGATGTTGGCGGCGATGAAGTTGAAATTATAGAATTATGTGTCGCTGTTGGCGACACAGTAGAAGCTGAAGATTCACTCATAAGTGTTGAGTCTGACAAAGCCTCTATGGATATTCCTGCGCCATTCGCCGGAACTATCACTGAAATTAAAGTCGTTGTTGGCGATAAAATTAACGAAGGCGATTTGATTGTTATGATCAGCGCCGCTGGCGAAACTGCCGCGCCTGTTGTTGATGCACCAGTTGAGGCACCTGTTGCCGCAGCTCCTGCACCAGTAGCTGCTCCAGTTGCTGCCGTTGTTGAAGCTCCAGCTGCATCAGCAGCAAGTGCAATTATTGAAGTTGTTGTACCTGATATTGGTGAAGACGGCGAAGTCGACATTATTGAAGTACTTGTTGCTGTTGGTGATGTTATTGAAGCTGAAGATGGTTTAATTACCCTTGAAACTGATAAAGCAACAATGGACGTACCTTCACCTGAAGCCGGTAAAGTTGTTGAAGTTAAAGTTAATGTTGGCGATAAAGTTGCTCAAGGCAGCCTAGTTATCATGCTTGAAACTTCAGGCGGTTCGGTTGCAGCTCCTGCACCAGTTGCTGCACCTGCTCCTGTAAAAGAGCAAACGGTTGTTGCTGCGCCAACTCCAGCGCCGCAAAAAGCCGCGCCTGTACCGCATCATCCAAGTGCAGGTACTAAGCAAAGCCAAGGTCACATTTATGCATCACCTTCGATTCGCCGCATTGGTCGTGAATTTGGTGTTGATTTAACTGTTGTTAAAGGTACCGGTAACAAAGGCCGTATTCTTAAACAAGATGTACAATCGTACGTTAAATATGAATTGTCTCGTCCTAAAGCTACGGCGAATTCATCAGTGTCAGCTGGCGCCGGTGGTTTACAAGTTATTGCTAGCAAGCAGATTGATTTTTCAAAGTTTGGTGACATCGAAACTGTTGCCTTAACGCGTATTCAAAAAATATCAGGTCCATTCTTACATCGTAACTGGGTGACTATCCCACACGTTACACAGTTTGATGAAGCCGACATTTCTAATGTTGAAGCGTTCCGTAAAGAACAAAACGTTATTGCAGAAAAGAAAAAACTTGGTTTTAAAATTACGCCTCTGGTGTTTATCTTAAAAGCGGTTGCCGATGCATTACGTGAGTTCCCGGTGTTTAACTCAAGCTTGAGTGAAGACGGCGAAAGCTTGATCATGAAAAAATACATCAACATTGGTGTTGCTGTAGATACGCCTAATGGTTTAGTTGTTCCGGTAGTAAAAGACGTTGACCAAAAAGGTATTCATCAGCTATCAAAAGAGCTACTAGAAATTAGTCTTAAAGCACGTGACGGTAAGCTTAAAGCTACTGACATGCAGGGCGGTTGTTTTACAATTTCGAGTCTTGGTGGTATTGGCGGTACAGCATTTACACCAATCGTAAATGCCCCAGAGGTTGCTATTTTAGGTGTGTCTAAATCTGAAATGAAACCTAAGTGGAATGGTAAAGAGTTTGTACCTAAGCTAATGTTACCATTATCAATGTCATACGATCATCGTGTGATTGATGGTGCACTCGCTGCGCGCTTCACCGTACATTTATCGTCTGTGATGTCAGATATTCGTCAACTGATTTTATAGTTGGGGTATATCTAAAGTACTCAGATATTAAATAACAAGGCAGCCAATAAAATCGCAGATTATGTAAATTTATTGGCTGTTTAGTTTCAAGCAATGTTTATTCAGTAAGAGCTGTTGCAAAAAATATACAACTTAGGTCTAAGTTAGCGCTATTTTTCACTTAAAAGTTGGCGATTTTTTGAAACTCCCTGTAAACTTGCACCGGAAAATAAGTTGTAATAGTAATTCTTTGCATAGAGTTACCGCTACACTAAATAAATTCATACCGAAAGGTATACACTTGGCAGGCAAAGCTTGTCATTTATAACAAGTCTTTTTTTTGAGGTTAACATGAGTAACGAAATTAAAACTCAAGTAGTAATTTTAGGTGCTGGCCCTGGTGGTTATTCTGCTGCTTTCCGTGCTGCCGATCTAGGTTTAGATGTAGTATTAGTTGAAAGCCGAGCTACTTTAGGTGGCGTATGTTTAAACGTGGGTTGTATCCCATCTAAAGCATTACTACATGTTGCTAAAGTTATTGACGATGCGGCTGCAATGGCATCGCACGGCGTAACATTTGGTGCTCCAAAAATTGATTTAGATAAAATTCGTGGTTGGAAAAATGACGTAGTTGGTCAATTAACTGGCGGTTTAGGCGGAATGTCTAAAGCACGTAAAGTTAAAACAATTACTGGTTTCGGTAAATTTACTGGCTCTAACACTGTTGAAGTTGAAGGCAGCGATGGTAAAACTACCATTACCTTCGACAACGCAATAATTGCTGCCGGTTCTTCTGTAATTGACTTACCATTTATTCCTAACGATGACCCACGTGTTATCGACTCAACCGGCGCACTTGAATTACAAGATATTCCAGGTGAAATGCTTGTTCTTGGCGGTGGTATTATCGGTTTAGAAATGGGTACAGTATATGCTGCCCTTGGTTCTAACGTATCAGTTGTAGAATTTGCTGATCAATTAGTGCCAGCTGCTGATAAAGACATTGTTAAAGTTTATACCAACTACAACAAGAAAAAGTTCAACATTATGTTGTCGACTAAAGTTGTTGCCGTTGAAGCCAAAAAAGACGGTTTATACGTTACTTTTGAAGGTAAAAAAGCACCTGCAGAGCAAGTACGTTACGATAAGATTTTAGTTGCTGTTGGTCGTAAACCAAACGGTCACTTAGTTGCTGCTGATAAAGCGGGCGTTAATGTTGATGAACGTGGTTTCATTAACGTTACTAACGAATTACGTACTAATGTTAATCACATCTTTGCTATTGGTGATGTTGTTGGTCAACCTATGCTTGCTCATAAAGCGGTTCATGAAGCACATTGCGCGGCTGAAGTGATTGCTGGCAAGAAACACATATTTGACCCTCGTTGCATTCCTTCTGTTGCTTATACTGACCCAGAAATGGCTTGGGTTGGTGTTACCGAACGCGAAGCGAAAGAGCAAGGTTTAAACATTGAAGTGTCTAACTTCCCTTGGGCAGCTTCTGGTCGTGCTATTGCTTCTGCACGTACTGAAGGTAAAACTAAGATGATCTTCGAAAAAGAAACTGGTCGTGTACTTGGTGGTGCTATTGTTGGTATCAATGCCGGCGAAATGCTTGGCGAAATCTGCTTAGCCATAGAAATGGGCGCAGATGCTGAAGACATCGGTTTAACGATTCATGCTCATCCAACGTTGAACGAATCAATTGGTTTAGCCGCAGAAATTTTTGAAGGTTCAATTACTGACCTTCCAAATGCTAAAGCCGTAAAGAAAAAGAAGTAGAAAACTCCTTAATTGCTGCCCATTAAATGGGCCGTAAATAAGCATAAAAAAAACCCATCGCTTGATGGGTTTTTTTATGGGCGGATTTTTTTAATTAATCAACTGGTAAAATTTAGGCGTTTCTATTTATCTGTGGTCGCGGGCAATTGTAAATATCGGTCTTTGATTTGGCTTAACCATGGTCGTGTTATATAGGTTGCAAAGATCACGTATCCACAGGCACAACCAATCTGTATAATTCTGGTGTAAAACTTCTCTCCAGCACTTGCATCGCCCAAGGTACCATTTGCAATTAGAACTATAACAGTTGTAAATGCCATCGCGTATAATGGGCTTAAAGGCGACTCTGAAAAGATTAATCGAGCAAAGTAAATACTCGCAAAGGCAAATACTAATAATAAGAACGTATAAGTAGGCGCGACGGTTAAAAAATTATACATAATTATCGCTATAATACCGCCAAGAGTGTTACCCACCATTAGCGCTTTAGCACCCTTAAGGCCAATCAGTAAATCAGGTTTTTGCGCTAAAATAGCCACAAAAATTAAAATTAATATTGAACTGCTTAGGCCGAGGTAGAAAAAGAATATAACCACCGGCATTATGATGATACAACTCAGTAGTGCCAACTGAAATCGGGTCGCTATATTTTCAATCTGTAATTTATCTTTCTTTTGTTCGGTAATAACGTCTTGTTTGTCAGGCACTAATTCGTGCATAACCATAGTAATTAATAATGCGACCAAGCATGAAAATAAAAAACTGACGGTAACAATACTGGCTATTTCTTGATGTAATAACCCCAACATTGGCACTAGGGTAAACCCAACTAACAGCATAGTAATAACAAACTCATTACCACCTGAATAACCCCAATAAGACACTAAAAAAATCATTAGAGTCATCATTAAAATAAATACCACGGGGAAGGGCAGCAGGAATTTAGTTAGCAAAATACCGACAATAAATGCCGCAGTACTAACGAGTAGCACTGCCACTAAGGCTTTAAATGGTAATTTACTGCCTCGATTACCTAAAAATTTAGTGACAAAAACCGGGGCAATAAAAGCAAGCGGCCAGTTAAAACCAAACGCAATGGCAATGGCAATAGTCACGCCAATAGTGAAACGGATAATGCGTATAGCATCATCCGTTTGTTGATGTAACTTTGTATGTAGAGAAGCTAACAAGAGGTTAGTTCGCCCCTAGTATAAATAAGACAGATAACTTGAGGTCCATACCCAAATTTTACCTAAGCCATTAAAAATAGAGCTCTCTGAAGTGTAAGCAATGACATCAGCTTGGCCACCCTCTCTTAATAATCCTGAGCGAATGAGCTGTTCATCTTCAAAAGCAATGATCACAGTAAACCGTTGTGGATCTCTCATCCATCCTTTCGGTGCTTCAGGCGCTGACAGACCACCTGGTTCACTTTGGTCAAAACTTACGCCATAACCTATTGTTCTAACGTAACCTTTAAATACTTGTCCGGGAGCCGAATCTAAAACGATATCTACTTGATCACCAGATTTTAAATTGCCCAAACTATTTTCACGATAACTCGCTTCAATCCAAACCAATTGTGTTGAAATGAAAGTCATCAGTTTTTGACCGGACGCCGCATAGTAACCTACGTTGACTTTGGCATAGGATACAACACCATCACTTGGCGCTTTTATTTTCGTGCGGTCTAAATTTAGTTGTGCGGTTGAAACATCGGCTAATGCTTTCAATATTTTAGGATTGTTTTTACCTCTTTTACCAAGTTTTTGCTGCGCTTCTTCATAAGATGCTTCTGCATTGACCACTTCAAGTTCGGCTTGGGTTAACACGCCCCTAGCCCGGTCGCCATCAAAGCCTGAAATAATACCTTGTTTTTCTAACACAAATACGCGATTGGCATTGATACGTTTAACAATTAAGTCAGCATTGGCTTGGTCTAAACTTGCTTTTGCTGAACCAATCATTGCGGTATCAGCACCAACTTCTTGGCCGGTTAGTTCTAAACTGGCCTTGGCTTTATCAAGCGCTAATCGATAATCTCTATCGTCAATGTCTATAAGCGATTGCCCTTTGGTCACTAATTTATCACCGCCCACGTAAATTTGGGTGATTTGCCCCGATACTTGCGGGACAATCGGTATAACAAATGCGCGAACTCGAGCTTGATCTGAAATTGGCGTTAAACGATCGCCAATCACATACCAAAGAAAATAAAGCACAGCCAAGCTCAAAATTATTTTGGTAAATCGTTTAGCAAAATCGGGTTTTTGCTCATTTGAACTTTGCGTGCTTTGGTCGTTCATACTTTCTTCGCTCATTTTAATCTCGTATCTATTTTGCTATTAGCTATCTTGTTCAGTGGCATTGTCAGCGGTTTTACTTTGCTCTAACCACATCAACATTAACTGATAACCTAAAGCAAGAATAACTGCGCCTGTGAATAGACCAATAATGCCCGAAAGTAACATTCCGCCAATTGCACCAATTAAAATTACCAGCATTGGAATGTCGGTACCACGACCTAAAAATATTGGTTTTAAAAATGCATCACTAGTACTGACGACTAAACTGTAAACAAGGAAAATAACGGCTGAGGTAGTATCGGCAACTGAAAAATAATAAGCCGCAATAGGGCCTAAAATTAAAATTGGTGGTAGTTGCACAATAGCAAGCATCAACACAACCAACACCCAAACGCCCGCGGCAGGAATATCGGCAAGTACTAAACCAAAACCAGCAAGAACGGCTTGGGTAAACGCAATGCCTAAAATTCCGGCGCCAACACTGCGAACAGTAGCAACGGTATTTTTTAATACCATGTCAGATTTATCACCTAGTATGCGTGCAAAAAAGCTTTTACAACCTTTAATACAAGACTCTGCGTTTGTTAAAAACATTGCAGCAATGATCATTGAAAAAATAAATTGTAAAATCACCCCACCAAAACTTGCTGCTGCGCCCAATATTTTTGCAAAGGTATTTTTGATCTGCTCTGAATATTGACTGGCAAAGGTCTCTAAATTAGTAGAGGCACTTTCCCATGCAAGGTAAGTCTTTTCACCTATGAATGGCCAATCTTGGACACTTTTAGCCGGGTGAGGAATAACCAACGACCCTTCCTGAAGTTGTTCTGATACCTGCGTTATAGAATCAATGGCTGAACTTGAAAATATAACCGTAGGTACCACTAAAATAGAAATGCCGACTAGCGCAAATACAGTTGCGGCAAGACCTTTTTTATTAAAAAACCAACCGACCATTTTAAGGTAGAAAGGATATAAAGCTGTCGCAATAATTGCCCCCCAAGCCATAGGTAATACAAACGGTTTAATAATATCAAAACACCAACTACCAATGGCGATGATGGCGATGATTTTAATTGCTGCATCAATCATGTTATTAGAAAACATTGATGTATCGTTATCTGAATTATTACTCACGGGTTTTATCCTTTTTAGTATCTGCTTGTGAATGATTATTTTTGTTTTCGATATGTGGATGTTGTTGTTCTGTTGTAATTCTTGAACCGACCATACTGGCAACTAATATGGCTAAGTAAAATTGGCCTATCATAGCTTCCATATACACAAAAAAACGAGTTAATGGTAGTGCTGGTGCTATGTCTCCATAACCTAATGTGGTTAAGGTCACAAACGAAAAGTAAACGTAGTCAGGTAATACTAAAAACCAATCAGCAGTATTATCAACGCCATTAAATGCCCCATCGAAAAGTAAATGACTTAACGTATAAAGCAGAGCCCAAATTAAGCCTACTAATATAAATAGACAAATAGCACCTAAAATTTTATTACCATCGACTGCGCCGGTAAACAACACTTGCTTGCCAGTTTGCTTAGCGGTTGAGATGAAAAAAATCAACATTAAAAATAAGTGGGTATAGTTTAAATCAAGGTTGTCTAAGTAATAACTGAATAATGCGGTAGCGATAATTGCGAGTGGAAATACTAAGCCTTTACGTAATACAGACTTTTCATTTTCAGCGCCCCATACCGCAACTAATAAGGTGACCACTGTGGCCGACTGCATTAGGCGTTGTGCCGAACCGTCTAAAAATTGCTGCGCTAGAGCCATCCCTAATAACAACAGTATTAGTGATAAGGTTAAGTAGATAAAATTATCTTCGCCAGTCATTCTTTTCATTTGATATCAATCACACTAATTATTTTATTATTTTATTATTTATTATTAACTATAATTTAACCCAGAAATGCTGATAAATACATGTTTAACGGCGATTTATTTGTGTAGAGCAGGTTTTCATAGGGGATTTAGGGGGTAATAAAAAAATGCCAAGCAAAAGGTTGGCATGTTAGATCAATAGCAGGAGAGATTAAAAAGGACGAATAATTGCGATACCAACCACTGTTGATGTTTCGCTACCGACAAAGTCAAAAGCAATGGTTGGCGCTATTTCAAAATCACCAATCGGAATGTCCCAGTTTGCTGAAACACGAGTTAAATCTTCTTTGTGACCGTGATGCCCTTTAATTTCTTCTTCGCCAAACCCAACACCTAAACGTAAATGCGCAACAGGGTGGAAATAAGCAGAAATCAGTTTAACTTCTACACCAGCGCCTTCATGAGCGTCATCAGTGCTTTCAAATACAGCCCCTGCGCCCCAAGTACGGTCAAATTTATATTCATACTCTAAGCCATATGAGAAATCAGTTTGACTCTCGATGGTAGTTGCGCCAAGGAATATGCCTGGAAAGTGATGATGGCCCTTTTCAGATGCAAATGCCGTGCTAGTAAAAGCTAAGGCAATTGTTGTAATAAGTAATTTTTTGGATACTATTTTTTTAAACACAATAAAGATACTTGATAAGAAATATGAAGCTGTAAATTCTCAAGCTTGTAGGATCTAAAGTCAAGAAATGAGCTTGTTTGCTACAATTTAACTTGGTTTGTTATCATTTAGTTACAGGCTGGAATGTAAAAAAAAAGGGTTATCTATTTTAGTTGATTGTAAGTTTTACCTTACTCATCCTAAACAAATAACCCTACTATTCTATTTTTCTACTTAGCGCTTAAAATAAAGCGCTTCGCTAAAAAACTCTATGGACCTAAATTATTTTAATTGGTACTGCTGTACCCGTAAACTTAGTGCTCATTTCTGCAGTCGGAGGAACAAAGTTAGTAAGGTCAATACCTTCTACTGCACTCTTGTATTCTTCCATTGAAGGGAAGCGACCAAGTACTGAAGAAAGAACAACTAATGGCGTAGAGCCAAGCAGTGATTCACCTTTCTTATCTGCAGTATCTGCTACAACGCGGCCTTGGAATAAGCGTGTTGATGTTGCAATAACTGTATCACCAGGTTCAGCTTTTTCTTGGTTACCCATACATAAGTTACAGCCTGGACGTTCAAGATACATGATGTTTTCGTACTTAGTACGTGCAGCACCTTTCGGGTTTGCATCGTCGAATTCGAAACCTGAGTACTTTTGTAATATCTCCCAGTCACCTTCAGCTTTAAGCTCATCAACAATGTTGTATGTTGGTGGCGCAATAACTAATGGTGCTTTAAAGGTTACGCCACCATTTTGTTTTTCAATATTACGTAACATTTGCGCGATGATTTGCATGTCACCTTTGTGAACCATACAAGAACCAACAAAAGCTAAATCAACAGACTTATCTTTGTAGAATGATACCGGGCGAATAACATCATGGGTATAACGCTTAGACACGTCTTCATTGTTTACGTCTGGATCAGCAATCATTGGCTCATTGATTGCGTCTAGATCTACTATTACTTCTGCATAGTAGTTCGCGTTGTCATCAGGTGATAATGCTGGAGTAGTACCAGATTTGATCCCTTCGATACGCTTGTCAGCTAATGCGATTAAACCGTTAAGTGTTTTCGCTTCATTTTCCATACCCTTGTTGATCATTATTTGGATACGGCTCTTAGCAATTTCCAGTGATTCAATTAAGGTGTTATCTTCTGAAATACAGATAGAAGCTTTTGCTTTCATCTCTGCAGACCAATCCGTGAACGTGAATGCTTGATCCGCCAATAAAGTACCTATGTGCACTTCAATGATACGACCTTGGAATACATTCTCGCCACCAAATTGCTTAAGCATTTGTGCTTGCGTTGCATGCACTACATCACGAAAATCCATGTGACTTTTCATCTGGCCTTTAAAGGTAACTTTTACAGACTCAGGAATTGGCATTGCTGCTTCACCCGTTGCTAGTGCGATTGCCACTGTGCCTGAATCGGCACCAAAAGCTACACCTTTAGACATACGAGTATGCGAGTCACCACCAATGATTATCGCGCGGTCGTCTACGGTAATATCATTCAATACTTTGTGTATAACATCAGTCATTGGCAGATATTGGCCCTTAGGATCACGTGCTGTGATAAGGCCAAATTTATTCATGAAGCTCATCAATTTAGGAATGTTAGCTTTTGCTTTGCTATCCCATACTGAAGCCGTGTGACAACCTGATTGGTAAGCACCATCAACAATAGGCGAAATAGTAGAAGCAGCCATCGCTTCTAACTCTTGGCACGTCATTGGGCCGGTAGTATCTTGAGAGCCAACAATGTTCACTGTAACGCGAACATCTGAACCCGCATGCAATGGTGTTTGCGAAGCTACACCAACAGCGTTGTTATTAAAGATTTTTTCAACCGCAGTTAAACCTTGACCTTCATGTGAAATTTCTTGTGAAGGAGCAAATACTTGTTTCGCTTCTACATTCAATGCTTCAGCGGCGAAAGTTTGTAGTTTTTTACCAAAAACAACGGCGTAAGAACCGCCAGCTTTCATGAATTCTACTTTCTGTGCTGTAAAGGCTGACGAGATGTCTGCTAGCTCTTCGTTGCCGTTGTATAACTTTTTCTCTTTAGTATTGATGGTTAACACAGTACCAGTTGCTACTGAATAGGCTTCTTCTAGTACCGAGTCGCCATTTTCGTCAACAACGTTGTTGCCGTTTGCATCTACTTTCTTAACCCAATTTTTAAGGTCAAGACCAATACCACCAGTTACATCTACTGTGGTTAAGAATATTGGAGAGATACCATTGGTACCAGCAACTACTGGTGCAATGTTAATAAAAGGTACGTATGGACTCGCTTGTTTACCCGCCCAAAGTGCAACGTTGTTTACACCAGACATACGAGAAGAACCAACACCCATAGTGCCTTTTTCTGCGATAAGCATTACTTTCGCACTAGGATGCTTAGCTTGTAATGCTTGAATTTCTTGCTGAGCTTCTGGAGAAATTAAGCATTTGCCATGTAATTCACGGTCTGCACGAGAATGAGCTTGGTGACCCGGCGATAATAAATCAGTTGAGATATCACCTTCACCGGCAATATAAGTAACCACGTCAATTTTTTCTGCAATGTCAGGCAGTTTAGTAAAAAATTCTGCGTTGGCGTAACTTTCTAAAATATCTTTAGCAATGGCATTGCCCGCTTTATAAGCCTCTTCAAGGCGACCAGTATCAGCTTCGTATAGGAATACTTGTGTTTTTAATACGCTTGATGCTTGACCAGCTAACGCAGCGTCACCGCCTAATGCAAGGTCGAGTAACACTTCAATCGAAGAGCCACCTTTCATGTGAGATAATAATTCAAACGCAAATGTTGGGGTGATTTCTGCTACTACAGATTCAGCTAAAATGATTTCTTTTAGAAAAACAGCTTTTACACCTGCAGCACTGGTTGTGCCCGGTAAGGTGTTATAAATGAAAAAGTTAAGGGAATCTTCGCGATGCTCATTTCCTAAATCTTTAATCTGAGCAATAATCTCAGATAACAAAGGAGCCGCGTCAATTGGCAAAGGAGCTAATCCTAGATCGGTTTTACGACTTGCAATTTCTTTGATGTACTCTAAATATAGACTCATTCGATACTCTCTTTGACTTGATATGCTAATAAGATTTTAATTAGCAGGGTAAAATTTTGTGTATATTCTACCAGATTTTCTATTGACTATTCATCATTAGATTAAATAAGCACTATTCACGGCGTTTATACCTCATAGGTGCTCTAGTTATAATGGTTGTATTGGTGTGCTATCACCAGAATTTATACTAGGTATAAGTTTCATGATTACCCTGGCGATTTAATTTTTCAGGGTTATGGCGTATAATTTTTATAAGCTGTTATCAAGTCGATAACGTTTTTTCATTATAGAGGTGTATGCCGTGCTTCAAGATTATCGTAAACATATAGCAGAACGTGCAGCTGAAGGCTTAGTTCCTAAAGCATTAAACGCAGAGCAAGTTGCAAGTTTAGTCGAATTAATTAAAACTCCACCAGCAGGTGAAGAAGAATTTTTATTAGCATTATTAGCTGACCGCGTTCCTCCCGGAGTTGATGATGCTGCTTATGTTAAAGCTGGATTTTTAGCTGCTATCACTAAAGGCGAAGCAACGTCTCCAATTTTAGATGCCACTCGCGCTACTGAACTATTAGGCACTATGCTGGGTGGTTATAACATTCAGCCAATGATTGAGCTTTTAGAATGTGACAAATTGGGCGCTACGGCGGTAACGGGTTTATCTAAAACGTTGTTAATGTTTGATGCGTTCCATGATGTTCAAGAAAAAGCTGAAGCGGGTAACGAAAAAGCGAAAGCAGTAATGAATGCTTGGGCAAACGGCGAGTGGTTTACTAACAAGCCAGCTGTAGCTACAAAAATCACGGTTAAAGTATTTAAAGTTACGGGCGAAACTAACACCGATGACTTGTCTCCTGCACCAGATGCATGGTCACGTCCTGATATTCCATTACACGCTAAAGCGATGTTAAAAATGGGACGTGAAGGTATAACGCCTGAAGAAGAAGGTGTTATAGGCCCTTTGTCGCAGCTTGAAGAATTACAAAAAGACGGTATTCAACTAGCCTACGTTGGCGATGTTGTTGGTACGGGTTCTTCACGTAAGTCAGCAGCAAACTCTGTTTTATGGTACATGGGTGACGATATTCCTCATATTCCTAACAAACGTGGTGGCGGTGTATGTTTAGGCGGTAAAATCGCGCCTATTTTCTATAACACTATGGAAGATTCAGGCGCATTACCTATCGAACTAGACGTGCAAGCAATGAACATGGGCGATATTATTGATATATTCCCTTTTGAAGGTGTTGTTAAGCGCAGCGGTACCGATGAAGTTATCTCTAGGTTCGAACTTAACCCGGTATTGTTAGACGAAGTTCGTGCTGGTGGTCGTATCCCATTAATCATCGGTCGTGGCTTAACCGGTCGAGCACGTGAAGTATTAGGGCTAAGTGAAACTGATTTATTCAACACGCCAAACGACGTTGCTGATACAGGTAAAGGTTATACTTTAGCGCAGAAAATGGTGGGTAAAGCATGTGGCGTCACGGGCATTCGTCCGGGTCAATACTGTGAACCTAAAATGACCACTGTAGGCTCGCAAGATACTACCGGTCCTATGACGCGTGACGAACTTAAAGATTTAGCCTGTTTAGGCTTCTCCGCTGATTTAACTATGCAGTCTTTCTGTCATACCTCTGCTTATCCTAAGCCGATTGATGTTAACACCCATCACACCTTACCCGATTTCATGATGAACCGCGGCGGCGTTTCACTTCGTCCAGGTGATGGTGTTATTCACTCGTGGTTAAATCGTATGTTATTACCAGATACTGTAGGTACGGGGGGTGATTCTCATACACGTTTCCCATTAGGTATTTCATTTCCTGCTGGTTCTGGTTTAGTTGCTTTCGCAGCAGCTACAGGTGTTATGCCACTTGATATGCCTGAGTCAGTATTAGTACGTTTTAAAGGTGAAATGCAACAAGGCATCACCTTACGAGATCTTGTTCATGCGATTCCTTATTACGGCATTAAAAATGGTTTATTAACCGTTGCTAAAGCAGGTAAAATCAACGAGTTTTCTGGTCGCGTACTAGAAATTGAAGGCCTTAAAGGCTTAACTGTTGAGCAAGCATTTGAATTGTCAGATGCTTCTGCTGAACGTTCTGCCGCAGGTTGTTCAATTAAACTTGAAGAGGATGCAGTTGCTGAATACTTAAACTCTAACGTTGTTATGCTTAAGTGGATGATCAGTGAAGGTTATGGCGATGTTCGTACTATCGAACGTCGTATTATCGCTATGCAAGAATGGTTAGATAATCCGTCATTAATGTCTGCCGATGCTGATGCTGAATACAAGCATATTATCGAAATTGATTTAAATGACATAAAAGAGCCGATCGTTTGTTGTCCTAATGATCCGGATGATGCAAAACTTCTTTCAGAAGTTGCTGGCGTAGCAGTTGATGAAGTATTCATCGGTTCTTGTATGACTAACATTGGGCATTTTCGCGCTGCAGGTAAATTACTTGAAGATTTCGGCGGCGTTCTTAGTACTCGTATGTGGGTTGCTCCACCAACGAAAATGGACAGAGACCAACTTACCGCCGAAGGTTACTACTTTACTTACGGTAAAGCGGGCGTTCGTGTAGAAACTCCTGGTTGTTCATTATGTATGGGTAACCAAGCACGTGTTGCTGAAAAGTCTACCGTACTTTCAACATCTACTCGTAACTTCCCGAACCGTTTAGGTAATGGCGCAAACGTATACTTAACATCTGCTGAACTTGCCGCTGTTGGTGCTATTGTTGGTCACTTACCAACTGTTGAAGAATACATGCAGTATTCAGCTAAGCTTGATACTACAGCTGCTGATACCTACCGCTACTTAAACTTCCACACCATGGAAAGTTACACTAAGAAAGCCAAAGAAGTGGTTATTGCCCAAACTGTTGCGTAATAACCACCGACGCATAGTGTCTACATTGACTCATTAGTGGCAATGTAGACGCTCCAACGTCTGACGAAATATCGTTAATACTAACGTAACTTCGTTAATACTAAGGTAACTTCGTTAATACTAACGTAACTTCGTTAATACTAACGTAATTTCGTCATCCTGAACTTGTTTCAGGATCTTGCTTTCATAAAAAGGTCACTTCATTGAAGTGACCTTTTTTATTTTTTAACACTCTTTTTCATAAACTCTCTAAAATAACGCTCATCATCCGTTTCACCGCAATCGCTATAAGAAGTCACACTCGTTAACCCTTCTTCAATAAAACCTAAATCGGTAGTTTGTGCACATACACCATCTTGTTTCACAAAGGTTTCATTACCTATTATGGTGGTGGCTTCTTGAATTTTTTCATCTAAAGTTTTTACATACTCTCGTTTTGGCACAACCGGCATTAACGCTTGCATAGGTGATATTCCCTGCGTTTGCTGATGTTGTTTAAAATGTTCGTCCATCATTTTTTGATCAAGATCACTATTAAACCGCGCCATACTATTAGCAGGCGAAAATATAGCCGTTACTGGCTTGCTATCTTGTGGTGCAGGGGGAGGTTGAATATCAAAGCTATTCGATTGTTTAGTTTGCTCAGCTTCAGGATCTGACTTGAGGTTTTTTACGACCTGTTCTGTAGAACTCAATGCATCGGCTTTTACTGTCTCTAATTCAGCTTGCACTTCCACCTCTACCTCCGCAGCCACCGATTCTATTTCTTCAATATCAATAGTCTGTGCAGGTATTTCCTGGCTAATGAGTTCATTATCTAAAACTGCTTCGCTGATTTTTGCTTTAGGACGATTAAATATGTAGCTATTGATTATTACAGCCTTCTTCTTAGGGATAATATTTTGCTGTTTTAAAGGCGCGCTAAAGTTATGGCTGAGTAAAAACCATATTAATAAAGCATGTAATATAATTGAAATTACTAATGAGCGAGATACTTTTAAAGTCAAATTGATCGGTTACTCTAATGAAATTGTAAATGTTAAATTGATGTTAATATCAGATATGACCGGCATGCAGAATAAAAGTTCTATTTGCATGCTTAACATTATCATGGTGTTGTTAAATATAGACAAAAATGGATAAATAGTTACCAAAATGGTGTTTATGGTTATAAATTGTAACAAAGATGCTTTTAGACAATCATTAAACGGTCAAATTGAGTTAAACTCTAACTAGATAATATTGTCATCACCATACGTGTGATTAGCACCAACAAATATTTAATATGTTGCTTGATTATAGTGACTTATAACAAGGTAATCATGGAATACGAATTTAGAAAAGACTTCATCAGTGGTAATAGCATTGCCACATTTTCATTAGAACATGAAGTTTTTGCCCCTTGGTTAGAGCAAGAGCTAGGCAAAAATATTGATAAAATTGACGGCTTGTTACAACAAATTGAAAATTTATCTGCAACCACTCAAAAAGATCTGAAGTTAGTCGGTAAAGAATTTAGTTTAATTGCTGATCGTGACGACGTTGAAGTTATTGCAAACATAAGTTTTGATGAACTCGACATACCTGAATTAGCCTTAGAGTCTATTGATGATTCTGAGCAATTTGTATCCGCTATTTGCGGCAACGAAGATTTTATCGTTATGCTTAATTCTTGGCGAGAATTTGTCACCAGTTGATGAACCAAAAGCTGATCAACTTCGTAATTTAAATGCGTACATTAACTCTGTGTATCATTGATAGATTTAATCCGCTCTAAATAAACTAATAATGGACAATTAGATGCACTCAAACAACACTCATAAAAAAACCAAAAACAAATTCGTTGTTATACTTATTCCTATATTAATCATTGTTCTAGGATTTGTTGTACTTGCAGTATTGTCTGGTATGGCTGAAAAACCTGAGAAAAAAGGCCAAATTAATTTAGCGCCAATTGTTGATGTGTTGAGCATTAAATCGCAAGACGTTGTTTTTAGTATTAGCAGTCAAGGCTCGGTAATACCTCGTACTGAAACTGCGCTTATTTCAGAAGTTTCTGGAGCCGTAACCTCGGTATCAAAAAAATTCTTAGTGGGCGGTTACTTTACTAAAGGTGAAGTGCTATTAGAAATTGATCCCATTACTTATGAAGTGGCGGTATTGCAATCTGAAGCTCGCTTAGGTGCTGCCGATGCTACCTACGTTGAAGAAAACGCTCGTGCTGAACAGGCCGAAGATGAATGGATGCTGTCAGGACGACCATTAGATGCTGCGCCTATACTCGCATTGCGTTTACCGCAATTACAAAAAGCCCAAGCTGATGTTAAAGCCGCTCAAGCCGATTTAAAACAAGCGCAAATTAAACTTGCCCGTACCAAAATAATTGCTCCTTACGATGCCTTACTTAAAGAAAAAAATGTTGATATTGGTCAGTATGTTACTTCAGGCGTACAAGTCGCTAAAACCTTTGCGGTTGATTATGCTGAAATTCGTTTGCCAATAAAGCAGCATGACATTGCTTTTATCGACTTACCTAAAATAAATCAAACCATGTCAGCCAATCTTGCCGTTGATATAAGTATTCGCTTAGCGGGTAAAACTTTACATTGGCCATCAAAAGTTAGTCGTTACGAAGGTGAAGTTAATCTGCAGTCGCGCGTACATTATTTAATTGCTCATGTGGAAGACCCGTACAATTTATCCGGCAAAGTTGAGCATGGTGAAGAGCTTCGTGCTGGCACATTTGTGAATGCTGAAATTCAAGGTAAAAAAGTTGCGAGTATTATTGCCCTACCGCGTGAGGTTTTGCGTGGCGCTAAATCGTTACATTTGATTAATGCCGAGAATAAATTAGAAGTTATTGATATTGAAATATTACGGGCAGATAAAAACAATATTTACATCTCATCTACTATCGATACCAGTAAACGGGTAATTATCACTAAGTTATCCGCAGCAGTTAATGGTATGTCGTTAAGAGTTAACGGTGAAGATACTCAGGAAAAAGCGATAAAGCCTCCTGAAAATAGTGATGTAGAGTAAACACTATGAGCGAATCAAAAGAAAAGTTAACTGGTTTAATCGCTTGGTTTGCGCGTAACAATGTTGCCGCCAACTTAATGATGGTATTTATTTTAGCAGGCGGATTTTATTCTTATAACACCATTAATAAGAAGATGTTCCCTGAATTTAGCCTTAATACTATTCAAGTAAGTGTGGCTCACTTAGGTGCATCACCCGATGATGTTGAAAAGTCGGTGGTGTTAAAAATTGAAGAAGCGATTGAAAATGTTCGCGGCATTAAGCGTTATACCTCAGTTGCGCAAGAAGGTTTTGCGACGGTCAATATTGAAATAAGCTCTGGCTATTCATTGGAAGAAAAGCTTAACGAAATTCAAATGCAGGTTGATGCAATAAGCACTATGCCTGAGCAAGCTGAAAAACCATTAGTGGTTAAACAAGAATTTGAAACAGACGTTATGTGGATTGCTGTTTATGGGGATATGGACCGCCGTACTCGCCAAGAAATGGCGCAAGATATCCGCGATGAAGTCATGGCGTTACCTGAAGTTAACCTAGCTGAAATTGTTGGTAATTTAGATTACGAAATTAGCATTGAAGTATCTGAAATATTATTAATTGAATATGGCCTAACCTTCGACGATATTAGCAATGCAATAAAACGTTCATCTATTGATTTACCTGGCGGTACGATTAAATCTTTGGGTGGTTTTATTCAATTGCGCACGCAAGGACAAGCCTATACAGGCAGTGAGTATGCGGCAATTGTATTGCGTACCGACAGTGATGGTAGTCGTTTAACCTTGGGTGATGTTGCTACCGTTAAAGATGAATTTGTTGAAGACAATGGCTTCTCTCGTTTTAATGGCCAGGAGTCATCGTCAATAAGAGTTAAATCCACTGGCGATCAAAACGATTTGGCGATTGCCGAACACGTTAAACAATATGTTGCAGACAAACAAGCAACATTACCTGAAGGCGTGTCATTACGCATATTCGCCGATTCGTCTTATTACTTATCTAATCGTTTAGATATGATGTTTGAAAACCTGATGATGGGCGCATTTTTGGTATTTTTAGTGCTTACCTTGTTCTTACGTATCCGTATTGCCTTTTGGGTGATGCTCGGCATTCCTATTAGTTTTTTAGGGGCATTTATGTTTATGCCACTTATGGGCCAATGGGCTGTTTCGGTAAACATGTTGAGTTTGTTCGCCTTTATTATGGTGCTCGGTATCGTGGTTGATGACGCCATTGTTATTGGTGAAAGTGTTTATAGTGAAATGCAGGTCAATGGCCATTCATTAGATAACGTAATTAAAGGCACACAGCGTGTAGCGATGCCAGCAACATTTGGGGTATTAACTACCATTGCTGCTTTTGCCCCATTGTTATTTATTGATGCGACTTTTGCGCCATTTTTTGTTGCCATTGCTATGGTTGTTACCCTGTGTTTAATATTTTCAATGATCGAATCTAAATGGATTTTACCTGCGCATTTAGGTCATATGAAATACAAAAAAATTGATAAAGAAAATCCGCATTTAATCCACCGTGTGCAATTAACCTTTAAGGCTTGGTTAGACAAATTTATTCATCAGCGCTACAAACCTTTGTTAAAGATTGCCTTGCGAGGTCGCTACAACACTGTGGCTATTTTCTTTGCTATATTTTTAGCCGCTGTAGGCTTAATTGCAGGTACATTTGTAAAAGTTGAAGTATTCCCTACTGTACCAAGTGATTTTGTGCAAGGCAGTTTAACTATGGTAGATGGCACAGCACCCCATATTCGTAATCGAGCATTAGAGCATATTTCTAATGCAGGCATGAAAATAGGCAAGGATCATGCAGTCGATGGTGAATCATTTATTCGAAATGTCATGTTTTTTACTCGTGGCGATACCCAAGCCGGCTTTTTGATGGAATTAAACAAAGCCCAAAACCGTGAGTTGACCTCTTATGACATTGAAAAACTGTGGCGTGATGAAGTTGGTGAAATACCGGGTGTAAAAGAATTACGTCTTTTTGCCGGGACTAATGCTGGCGGTGGCGCTGGCATAGAGTTTCAGCTTACAGGTGGTAACGACGTTGAACTTGAAAAAGCGGCAATAGAGTTACAACAAAAACTGTCTGAGTATGATGGTGTTTTTGATGTCCGCAATTCATTTAGCCGTGGTACTCAAGAAATTAAACTCAGCATTAAACCGGAAGCTGAAATTTTAGGGTTAACCTTAGTTGATTTAGCCAAACAAGTACGACAATCATTTTACGGCGAAGAAGCACAGCGCATTCAGCGTGGCCGTGATGAATTGAAAGTAATGGTGCGTTATCCTGAGCAAGACAGAAGCTCTATTAGTGACTTAGAAAATATGTGGATACGAACACCAAATGGTGATGAAGTACCATTTTTCCATGTTGCAGATGTTGAAATAGGGCAAGGTTTTTCAACCATTACTCGCATTAACCAAAAACGTTCTATAACTATTTCAGCCGATAACGACAGCGAAGTCGTGGAATCGCGTAAAGTTGTAGAAGAAATGAATAACGATATTATTCCTCAAATTATCGCTAAGTATCCAAGTGTCAGTTATGGCGTTGAAGGTGCCGCCAAAGATCAAGCCGATTTCATTGCCCAATTAGGTATGGCTTTAGTCATTGCTTTGTTCTTAATTTATGGTTTAATCGCCATTCCAACCAAGTCATATGCGCAGCCATTAGTGATCATGTCGGTCATTCCTTTTGGTATTATTGGTGCCATTGTTGGCCACTGGATATTGGGTCGAACCATAAACATGATGTCGCTATTTGGTTTCATCGCCCTTACCGGGGTTGTGGTTAACGACAGTTTAATCATGGTCGATTTTATTAACCAAGCTAAAGATAAAGGCCAACGTTTAGTGGATGTTGTTATTGGTGCGGGTACGCAAAGATTTAGAGCAATATTGTTAACGTCGCTAACGACGTTCTTTGGTGTCTTGCCTATTTATTTTGAAACCAGTTTACAAGCGCAATTCATTATCCCTATGGCCATCTCCCTAGGGTTTGGTATTATGTTTGCTACCGTTATTACGCTGTTTTTAATACCGGCTTTATACTTAATAAAAGACGATATTGCCAATAAATTTGGCAGTAAAGAAGTCATAGCTGATAATTCAGAATACCAAGAAGTCTAAGCGGAGTTTAGGTGAAAATAATTTTATTACATGGTTTGTTTATGCATCGATTGATCATGACACCTATGGCTAAACGTTTAGAAAAACTCGGTTGGCAAGTCGAAAATTTATCTTACCCGAGTACCAGTACCGATAAACGTAAGTTATTTAATAGTTTTGATAAAATTATTGAGAATGGACCAGCATTAATGATTGGTCATTCTTTAGGTGGGTTGGTGATTAAGGATTACTTAAAAAATCATAAAATATCTGTAGCAAAAGTACCTTTAGTAATAACGTTAGGTACACCGCATCAAGGTGCAGAGATAGCCAAAGATTTAGATAAATTTAACATCCAGCGCATGTTAGGTTCATCAACTCAATTCGGTTTATTACCTAATAAATTCGAAAGTTCTTGGCAGTTGCCACAGCAACTTATTTCAATCGCGGGTAATGTTAAACTTGGTGCAAGGCCATTTCTTGATCGTGTGTGGCGAGATGGCGTTGAAGAATCAGACGGTACGGTAAGTATTGCAGAAACTAAAATACAAGGCATGAGCAAGCATATTATCGTGCGTCAAACCCATACCTCTATGGTCTATTCAAAAGAAGTTGTTCGCTTAATTAACCAGTACGCTAGTACCATTAACTTACCGTAAACCACTTTATATTAAGTTGTTTCGTTCTGACTTACCCATTTAGTTAAACTTAAGTTTATAGCAATGTACTCAGGCCGATCCCAAATTAAGATACCAAGCCTTTTCAGAATTAGCGGCCGATCTTAAAAAGCCAAATTTAACCGCAGTAGAAGAATACAAAAAACTTCCCATCTAAACGTAATCCAGTGCAGTTCTGGCAGGGAATATCACTCATTTTACTTATTATTCTGGTTGCAACATTAGCAACATAGTTTAATCACAATCCAAAAATAACTTTTATTTCTGCTTCCAACTCTTGCTTCGGTAAGAGTTGTCTTATGTTTGTTTATATATTTATAGTAAATACAGCTATTCAATCAGTTACTGGTTAATTATGACTATTCAATCCAATGTTCCGTACGTTCTATATATAAAAGTACACAAATATGTTGACCTTGTTAAATGAAGATGCTTAAATCAAATTATGTTTTAAAGTAACAATTACTTGCTCCTTTCTTATTTTAGTAGCAATAAATACTTTAACTTTCAGAATATTTTATGGATTTTAATAAATGATGGATAGACGTTTCGTACTGTTAAGTAATAGTGATAATGTATTTGTTTGTTGCGAGCAAGTAGCAGCAGGTGATGACGTGTGCTTAGAAGAAAAAATCATCACTATGGTTGTAGAGATTAATGTTGGTCATAAAATTGCTCGATATGCTTTGGCGCAAGGCGACAAAGTTATCAAATATGGCGCACCAATCGGATCAACAACGCAAAAAATTGCTTTAGGTGAACATGTTCATATGCATAATATAAAAAGTGACTACATCGCCAGTCATACTCGTCAACATCGCACTGGAGAAGAATAATGCAAGGATATTTAAGAGCTGATGGACGCAAAGGTATTCGCAACATAGTTTTAGTTACTTACTTAGTTGAATGTGCTCATCATGTTGCAAGAGAAATTGTAAATCAAAGTACCTCAGGAGATGTCCAGTTAATCGGATTTCCAGGATGTTATCCTAATGAATACTCCTTAAAAATTATGGAAGGCCTTTGTACTCATCCAAATGTTGCTGGCGTTGTGATTGTATCTTTGGGTTGTGAAGGTTTTAACCGAGAGCAACTGTCAAACGTAATAGCAGCAAGTGACAGACCCGTTGAAACGTTAGTCATTCAAAAATCTGGTGGTACCAGAAGTACGATTGCCGCTGGAGTAGATAAGGTTAGTGAACTCGTGATTGCCGCAGAGCAAAGCAAAGTGGTTGCGATGGATATGAGTGAATTAATCGTTGGCACCATTTGTGGTGGCTCTGATGGCACAAGTGGCATTGGTGCAAATCCGGCCGTAGGACATTGTTTTGATAAATTGGTCGAACTTGGCTCTGCGTGTATTTTTGAAGAAACAGGCGAATTGATTGGCTGTGAACAAATCATGGCCGAGCGTGCAATAACGCCAGAGCTTGGCGAAGAAATTATGAAATCGGTGGAAAAAGCTGAAAATTATTATACCTTAATGGGCTATGGCAGTTTCGCTCCGGGTAATGCTGAAGGCGGCTTATCGACCCAAGAAGAAAAGTCTATGGGAGCTTACGCAAAATCAGGTAGCTCTAAAATTCATGGTCTGATTAAACCCGGTGATATACCTGGTCAAGGTGGCCTGTATTTAATGGATGTTGTTCCTGATGATGCTCCGTTATTTGGTTTCCCAAATATTTCTGATAACGCTGAAATAATGGAAATGATCGCATCTGGCTCTCATCTTATTTTATTTACAACGGGTCGTGGTTCTGTTGTTGGTTCTGCTATATCACCGGTAATAAAAGTTTGTGCAAACCCTGAAACGTATGAAAACTTATCTGAAGATATGGACATCAATGCGGGTAAGGTTATTAATGGGCAAGCAACAATTGCGCAAGTCGGTGATGAAATATTTACATTGGTACAGCAAGTCGCTAGTGGTCAACAAACAAAATCAGAAGAATTAGGTCATCAAGAATGCATCATTACCTATAAAAGGTTTGAGCCTATTGGACCTTCATGCCTACCGACTGTTAGATAATTGAGTAATTAAGATGTTTAAAAAAAGACAAATAGGTAATACCAACTTACAGGTAACGGAACTGGGTTTTGGTGCCGCTACATTCGGTAATTTATATCGTCCTATGACTGATGAAGCTGCACAACAGAGTATTAAAAAGGCTATGGAACTTGGGCTTAACCAATTTGATACAGCACCTTTTTATGGCTTTGGCTTGAGTGAACGCCGAGTCGGTGACGCACTAAGAGAATATGACAGTTCTGATTATGTTCTTTCAACTAAAGTGGGTCGAATTTTAGAACAGTGCAGCAAAGCAGAGGACAAATACGGATTTTGTTCGCCAATGCCTTTTGAGCCTAAATACGATTATTCATATGACGGTATCATGCGCTCGTTTGAACACAGTATTCAACGCCTTGGACTAGCAAAAATTGATATTCTGTATATGCATGACATTGGTCGTGCAACCCACGGTGATGATCATGACCGATTATTCAAAATTGCAATGGAAGGTGGCTATAAAGCCATGGATGAATTGCGTTCACAAGGTCTTGTCTCGGCTATTGGTTTAGGGGTAAATGAATATGAAGTATGTGAACAAGCGATGGATCATGGCTACTTTGACTGTTTCTTACTTGCAGGCCGTTACACCTTACTAGAGCAGAAGGCGATTGAAAGCTTTTTACCTCGATGCTTAAAAGAAAATAGTTCAATTGTGTTAGGCGGGCCATACAACTCTGGCATTCTTGCAACCGGCGTTAAACGTGAAGGGGTCGTACCTCATTATAATTATGCACCAGCGAGTGAAAGCATCATTAACACTGTGGCTAACATAGAAGATATTTGTCAAGAATTCAGTGTGCCTCTTGCTGCCGCTGCATTGCAATTCCCTTTAGCGCATCCAAGTGTGGTTAGCGTAATTCCTGGATTAAGCTCTGCAAGTCGAGTAGAGACAACTGTTGCGCAAATGCAACATGTTATCCCTAACGAATTTTGGTCAGCACTACAAAATGCTGGTTTATTATCTGCAGAGATCCCTGTGCCTACAACTAAGTAAGGTAAAGCAATAATGCGTATCGATTCACATCAACATTTTTGGCAAATTAATCGTGGTGATTATGACTGGTTAACCCCAGAATTAGATGTTTTATATAAAGATCTCTTGCCAGCAGATATTAAGCCCCTACTAAGTCAATCTGGGGTGAATAAAACTATTTTAGTGCAAGCTACGGCAACAACTGCAGAAACTGACTTTATGTTAACACTTGCAGCACAGCATGATTTTATTGCGGGTGTTGTTGGTTGGATAGATATGGAAAGTGAGCAAGGCTTACTTGATTTACAGCGCTTTAGTCAAAATCCTTTATTTAAAGGGATAAGACCAATGCTGCAAGACATTGAAGACATTAATTGGATGCTCAAACCACAATTAGCGCCAGTTTTTGACATGCTTATTGCTAAAAGCCTGACGTTTGATGCGTTAGTTTTACCTCAACATTTAGATGTATTATTTACATTAATCAATAGATACCCAAGGTTAAAAGTGGTTATTGATCATGGCGCTAAACCCCCAATTAAAGACGGTTCAAGCGACGATTGGTATGAAAAAATAGCCGAAATTTCCAGTAATAGCTTAGTTTATTGTAAATTATCTGGCTTAGTAACTGAAGCTGGCGATAACCCTGAATTGACAACAATAAATCCTTACATGCATCATTTACTAATGTGCTTTGGCGCCGAACGATTGATGTGGGGAAGTGATTGGCCAGTGGTTAATCTTGCTTCAAATTATGCTAAATGGGTAAAACAAGTAGAGACGTTTGTTCACCCGTTAACAGCACAAGAACAAGAATATATTTGGGCCACAACGGCGCAAAAATTCTACGCAATTAATTCTTAACATAAATAAGCAGTAAAGGGTTTTAGATGAGTAATAAGTTTGAAGGTAAATTTGCATTAATTACGGGTGCAGGCAGTGGCATTGGTCAAAGTACAGCGTTAAAACTTGCTGAGCAGGGCGCACATATAGTTATTGTTGATTTAGACATTAACGCCGCTAATACAACCCAAAAAATGATAGAAGAGCTTGGCGCAACTGCCAGTGTTTATCAATGTGATATCGCCAACAATTCACAAGTTAAAAAGGTTGTTGGTACTATATTAAAAAATAATGCCATCGATATTCTTATTAACAATGCAGGCATTGCCCACGTAGGCAATCTAGAAAACACCAGCGAAGACGATTTGGACCGAGTTTATAATGTAAATGTTAAAGGCGCATACAATATGATGTCTGTCGTTATCGGTGCAATGAAAGAGCGTAAATCTGGCGTTATTCTCAACCTAGCGTCAATTGCTGCATCGGTTGGTATTGAAGACAGGTTTGCTTACTCAATGAGTAAAGGCGCAGTACTTACCATGACTTATTCAGTTGCTCGAGATTATATTAATGACGGTATTCGTTGTAACTGCATTTCACCAGGGCGAGTACATACGCCATTTGTCGATAATTTCATTGAGAAAAACTACCCAGATAATCAAGAAGAAGTTTTTGCTAAGTTATCTAAGAGTCAACCAATTGGCCGTATGGGTAAAGTACAAGAGATAGCTGCTTTAATTAGCTATTTATGCTCTGACGATGCCGCATTTATAACTGGCAGTAACTTTCCGATTGATGGTGGTTTTGTCACCCTCAATAATTAATTGATTCACATAAAATAAAAATAAAAATAAAAATAAAAATAAAATTTATAATAAGGGTTTTCTATGACTGAGCAAATAATACCTAGCAATGAAGGTGCCGGCAGCATCAAAGACAATATTGTGGTAACACCATCTGCCGAAGTGGTGCCAAAAGCGTATTTATTCTCATTTATATTAATTACCTTATGTTTTCCTTTATGGGGTTTTGCCAATGATATTACCAACCCGTTGGTAAAGGCATTTTCTAAAGTTTTGCAAATGTCAGCTGCAGAAGGTTCTTGGGTACAAGTAGCCTTCTACGGTGGTTATGGCGCTATGGCTATTCCGGCCGCGATATTTATTAAAAAGTTCTCCTATAAAGCTGGCTTAATAATGGGCCTCGGCTTTTATGCCTTAGGCGCTTTATTGTTTCTCCCTGCGGCAGATTCGCAGTCATTTGCTGCATTCTTGTTGGCTTTTTTTGTAATGACGTGTGGCTTATCCTTTTTAGAAACTAGTGCAAATCCTTACATTCTTTCTATGGGGCCAGCCTCTACCGCAACACAACGGTTAAATTTAGCACAAGCGTTTAATCCAGTAGGTTCATTGCTTGGTATGTTTGTTGCCACTCAATTTATTATACAAAAGTTAGACCCTACTTCAGATGCCGAACGAAGAGAGTTAGCAGCGCAAGGTTCAGAAAGTGCACTCGATCAGCTTGCTGTCATTACCACTAACGACCTAGCCGTTATTCGTGACCCTTATTTAGCTATAGGTGCAGTAGTTATTTTAATGTTAGCCATTATTGCTTTCAAAAAAATGCCGAAAATAGAAGAAAAATCTGACAATTTAGATATTAAAGGAACAGTTAAGCGTTTATGGGCGAATCAAAATTATCGTGAGGGTGTTATTGCGCAAATGTTTTATGTGGGTGCACAAATTATGTGTTGGACCTTCATTATTCATTACGGCACTGAAGTCTTTATGAAACTAGGTATGAGTGAGCAAGCTGCAGAAGCTAAATCACAAATGTTTAATATTTATGCCATGGTTATTTTCTGTTTAAGCCGATTTGTCTGTACTTTTTTATTGAAATACATCAATCCAGGAAAGTTATTAATGGTACTTTCAGCTGGCGGTATGATCTTTACTGGCGCCACTATCTTCCTTGATGGCATTTTGGGAATGTATGCTTTGGTGGGTATTTCTGCCTGTATGTCATTAATGTTCCCAACCATCTATGGTATTGCGTTAACCGGTACTGGTGATGATGCCAAACTAGGAGCCGCAGGACTTATTATGGCGATTGTCGGCGGTACGTTTTTACCAATGGCGCAAGCAACAATTATTGACATGAATGTTGTTTTTGACAGTTTCTCAGCAACTAAAGCATCGTTTATCTTACCGTTACTTTGTTTTGTTGTAATTGCGATATACGGCAAACGTTCACAGCAACATTTGCCTAGTTAAATAGAGGTCCACTATATGACTACAAGACATTGTTTTGCGCTGGATTTAAAAGATGATCCCAATTTAATTGCAGAATATAAAAAGTATCATAGCGCGGAACACATTTGGCCTGAAATAGTGGCAAGTATCAAAGGTTCAGGAATTGAAGCTTTAGATATATATTTAGTCGGCAATCGTTTGTTTATGATCATGGAAGTTAATTCAAGCTTTTCATTTGAGGCAAAACAAACGGCTGATTTAAATAATTTAAAAGTGGTTGCATGGGAAGATCTTATGTGGTCATTTCAACAACAGCTCCCTTGGGCAACAGGTAATGAAAAATGGTTGTTGATGGAACAAATTTTTACGCTTTAAAGCTTAAGGCCAACAGGCCGAAACTTTAAATGCAAAGTATTATAAATATTGTAAATAGGAAAAAGAATGAAATTATTACGTGTTGGAGATGTAGGCCAAGAAAAGCCTGCGATATTAGATAACGCTGGCGTTATTCGTGATTTATCGGCTCATGTTAGCGATATTGACGGCGATTTTTTTGCCAACGGTAACCCTGAAAAAATTGCTGCGCTTGATCTTAACGCCTTACCAATTCTTGATAATAACTTACGTAAAGGTGCGGTTATTTCAAAAGTTGGAAAATTTATTTGTGTCGGCTTAAATTATGCCGATCATGCAGCAGAATCAGGTATGGATGTTCCTTCTGAACCTGTATTGTTTATGAAAGCAACCTCATCAATCATTGGACCAAATGACACAGTATTAATGCCGCCGAAATCCGAGAAGTCTGATTGGGAAGTTGAACTAGGTGTAGTCATAGGTAAAGAAGCCAAATACGTATCAGAAGCCGATGCTTTAGATTATGTAGCGGGTTACTGTGTTGTAAATGACTTATCTGAACGTGAGTATCAAATTGAAAAACAAGGTCAATGGTGTAAGGGTAAAGGTTGTGACACCTTTGGTCCAATCGGTCCATATTTAGTGACTACAGATGAAGTAAAAGATACTGGCAATTTAGGTCTTTGGTTAGAACTAAATGGCGAACGTGTGCAAGATGGAAATACCAATACTATGGTATATAAAGTACCATTTCTTGTATCGTATATTAGCCAATTTATGAGCTTACAACCGGGTGATATTATTAGTACAGGTACACCTCCTGGTGTAGGTTTAGGTTTCAACCCACCGAAATACCTTAAAGAAGGTGACGTAATGCGCCTTGGTATTGACGGCCTAGGTGAGCAACAACAAACGGTTGGTCGTTACAAAGTTTAGCAACCATAGGAAAAGTAAAAATGATTATTTCGTCCCCTAGCGATTACCGTGCAGCGGCTAAGAAAACTCTACCACCATTCTTGTTTCATTACATTGACGGTGGATCTTATGATGAGCATACACTTCGACGTAATGTTGATGATTTAGCTGATGTTGCATTAAAACAGCGCGTGTTAAATAACATGACTGGTTTAGATTTGTCTACAGAGATTTTTGGTGAAAAGCTTAGTCTTCCTATCTCGCTATCTCCTGTTGGATTAACTGGTATGTACGCTAGGCGAGGAGAAGTACAAGCAGCAAAAGCAGCTGAAAACAAAGGCATTCCATTTACCATGTCTACTGTGTCTGTTTGCCCTATAGAAGAAGTGGCGCCAGAAATTCAAAGACCTATGTGGTTCCAGCTTTACGTGCTTAAAGACCGTGGCTTTATGAAGAATGTCTTAGAACGAGCAAAAGCTGCAGGGGTTAAAACACTTGTTTTTACCGTTGATATGCCTATCCCTGGTGCACGTTATCGCGATATGCATTCTGGTATGAGTGGCTCATTTTCTTCAGCACGTCGTATTTTTCAAGCAATGAAACATCCTAAATGGGCATTTGATGTAGGTGTGTTTGGTAAACCGCACGATTTGGGCAATGTATCAGCTTATCGTGGAGAAGCAACAAATCTTGAAGACTATATTGGTTGGTTGGGTAACAATTTTGACCCGTCAATATCATGGAAAGATTTAGAGTGGATCAGAGAGTATTGGGATGGCCCTATGGTGATCAAAGGCATTCTTGATGTTGAAGATGCAAAAGATGCAGTGAGATTTGGTGCTGATGGTATTGTCGTTTCTAATCATGGTGGACGTCAGTTAGACGGCGTATTGTCTTCTACAAAAGCATTACCTTCTATTGCTGATGCGGTAAAAGGCGATATGAAAATTATTGTAGATTCAGGCATTCGTTCTGGGCTTGATGTTGTTCGTATGCTCGCACTAGGCGCTGATCTTACGATGTTGGGTCGATCGTATATTTATGCGTTAGCAGCTCAAGGGCAAGCGGGAGTTGAACATTTACTCGACCTTTATGAGCAGGAAATGCGAGTTGCCATGACCTTAACCGGCGCAAAAAGCATTGCTGATATAAATAGAAACTCGCTTATGCAATCGATTTAGTGCAATCGTTGTAAACGACGTTATAATTGAAAATTAACTAGCGCTATATTTGACTATATAGCGCTATTTTTTGCCCCACACGACGTGGGACCGCTCCTTCACATCCATGTGACCCCTGCACTCGTATGTCCTATACATCGTATGCCGAAACTACACGGATGTAAAAGTTTCGGTAAGTTTCAAATTCCTCTAATGGGCGATGAATCTATATTTTTGCATTTTACAGAGCAACTATGGCCAAGCAGTTATGATAAGCATTAATCATTTTCAACACCCTAAACTAAGTATTAATCATTGGCAGGTCACTAAAAATGAACGTTGGTGTATTCTCGGCCGTAATGGTTCGGGTAAACAATATATAGACCAACTTTTAGCCGGCCGACTAATTCCTGATTATGTCGATGAACTTCGCCTTCCTAGTCCCGATAAGGTTGCTCTGGTATCATTTGAAGCACAACAAAAAATTTATGAAAATGAATTAAAACTTGATGCCACCGATTACCTTGATGTTAATGATGTTGGCACTAAAGCCAAAGACTTTTTACCGCAAGATAAACTTTTCGATCCACTTATATCTGAACTTGGTTTAAGCCATCGCCTGGAAACCGGTTATCGGCAATTAAGCACCGGAGAAGGACGCAAACTTCTTATTTTACAAGCCATCCTAAATGGCGCCGAACTGCTGGTGTGTGATAACCCTTTTGATAGTTTAGATGAAGAGTCTTGTATTGCATTATCAGCCGTTTTAGAGCGGTTATCTAACTGCGGTATTAATGTGCTGCTAATGCTGAGTAACCGTCAAGATATTCCTAACTGGTGCCAAAAAGTTGCCTTTATTGAACGTGGTCAGCTTAATGTTATTGGCGATCTTAACTGCGATGCAACAAAGCAGCAGTTAGATACTTTATTAACACCTGCACTCGATGACCTTGAATGGCCACAATCGAGCCATCAGTTGTCTGATTATAAACATCCGTATTTAGTAAAATTAACGCAAGGCAGGGTGCATTATAATGGGGTAAATGTTTTTACCAACTTAGATGTAACCATTAAGCCACTACAACATACCTTGATCACTGGCGCCAATGGCAGTGGCAAGTCGACCTTAATGCAATTAATTACCGGTGATTGTACTCAGTGTTACAGCAATGACATTCAAGTACTAGGGCATAAGCGAGGCTCGGGCGAGAGTATTTGGGAACTAAAAAAACATATGGGGATTGTCAGCTCAGAATTACATCGGCAATACCGAGTGAATGGCGAGTTGCTAACTGTGGTGGCTTCAGGTTTTTTTGACTCTATTGGTTTATATCAAGCCCCTGAACATCATCAAATAGAGCTTGCGCGCCAATGGCTAAATAAAGTGGGTTTACTTGACCATCAACACACCAGCTTTAAAGATTTGAGTTATGGCGAACAACGCCTTGCACTTATTGCCAGGGCGTTGGTTAAATCACCCTATTTATTAATTTTAGATGAGCCAACCCAAGGCTTAGATGAATTAAACAGGCACCGTGTACTGAATTTTATTGAGCAACTAGCACAGCAAAAATACAGTACTATGATATTGGTAAGTCACAGAAAAGATGAATACTTATCAGTGTTTAAGCAACACATTAGCTTATAGCTTTTAGTTTGTATCTATCAAAAAATAACAAAGGCAATTATGAAATTGCCTTTAGTTATGAATCTAAGATTAAATTTTAAAAATTAATCTTCCAAACCATGCACACAACGAAGCAATGTACTTTCTGCACTTTGCAAATGTTTTTCCATACTCATAATTGCCCCGACATTATTATGGGTGATCAAATTATTTAATAAATCGATATGTTCATCAATGGCAACCGTAAATCGTTCAAGCTCACCGGTTTTATCCCATTGGTAATGATAGTGACAAACAAATGAGACAATATCGAAGAATTGTTTGGTAAAACGGTTTTTAGAACCGATTTGAATATTATAATGCAGCGCTCTATCTAAATCAGGGAATTCATGAAAGCGATTTTCCATATCCGCTCTAACTTCTTGATGTTTTTTAAGAAGCTCTTTTAGTTCTTCCCAAACAGTATGGTCCTTAGGCAGTTTTAATAGCTCAGTAATGGCTTTCATTTCCACCATTTCTCTAAATGAAATAAGCTCTCTGGCAAACTCTTCATCAAAGGTAACCATTACCCAGCGGCCACGAGGTATTTTTTCGATTAAACCGTAATTGGAAAATTTTATTAAAAACTCTCGAACCGTGATGGTCGTACAACCAGAGTTTTTCGCTAAGCTTAATTCTGAAAATCTATCACCTGGTAATAGTTGGCCAGTATTAATCAAATTTAGAAAGTACTTTTCTATTTGCTCGTCTTTGGTGGAGTTTTTATTTTCAATGTCATAATAGTCTTTCTCATTAGGCTGGCGCAAAACAACTTTATTCGCGCCATCTCTGGTTACAATACCAGAGTCACATAAGTGCTCAACACAAGCTCTTACCGTGGTTCGACTAATCCCCAATATTCGAGTTAATTCAATATCGTTAGGCATAACATTTTGCCCATCGGTAAGATCGACAATTAACTTCAGCATGCTGTTTATTGATTTTTTGAACAAATAAGTTTTATCGCTCACAGTTACAACCTTATAATAGTAATTGAATGGTAAATTAATGTCGCAAGGGTTTTATTATAAATAATATAATTCAAATATCTGTTTTTTAGCATCTATTTTAATGAAACATTATTCTTTTTAAAGAAATAATACACCTAAATCATCGAATAATAAAAATTATTTTTCAAGAATAGTTACTTCGGACTCAGTGATGAGCAATCGATTAAATAATTACAATCCTCATTTATTGACTAAATGTTTACCACCGCAGAGGCATTGTCTAGCTTGCTGATTAAATAAATAAATAAATAATTAAATGATTAAAGAAAAAATTAATTTAACTTTATTTGAAAAAAGCTTACTAGATATTGATGCGACCTTTGCTGACGATTTAGCTACTAAAAAATAGTTGCTAATGAAAGCTCCCAATTGTAACTACAGCACCACTCCTTGGTAAATTTCAGATAATTTGAGATTCTCATTCTCTAGGAAGGTAGTGTTTTCAAGAGGTTGAAACTAAATATGTTTTTCTAAAAATCACTATAATCTGAGATTTTTTACACTAAATCGCATCTTAACTGAGATTTTTTAAGCGCAATTATTTTGTTAAAAAAAGCACAACAAAATTGGTCGGGGATAGATCTAAGTTAGATCGAAAATGACAAAAAATCAAGATGAGCCTAAAAATAACTAGGCGTCATCTTAATGATAAATAGGACTATGTAAAGGGGATTCTTCGCGAGTAGGTGTAAATTAAAAAATGTTGAGTTCTAGTTGCCTAACATTTTTCATTTTGATTAGACGAATAAGGTCTTTATTTTTAAGGTGTGGGCTGTGCTTATAAAGTCTAGGTTTAGAAACTATTTTATTCTTAATTGCGTAACTCATTTCTTCGGACGTCATATTTGTTAAGTTCATGACATCAGATACTTTTGTTATTTCATCTTTTACCGAGTTAATGTGGCTCTCTATAAATGATCTAACAGAGCTTACTTCAAAAAATATAGAGTCTTGAAGATCTTTTGCCGGTATATAATTGAAAGCTACTTTCTCTTGTTTGCATGCGACTAATAATTCTGTGAAGTCTATGAAATAAGTTGGCACTATACTTTTTAAATCATAGAACCTCATTGATTTATTGATTGCTGTTGATGTGGAAGTTAAAAATACAAATAACGGACTGAAGTCTAAATAAGAATGTTGGTTCAGGGCTGAGTTTGAAATAGTTAGTAACTCAACATCAAACCATTTTTTAAAGTCACACTTTTCATACCCTAATATTTTACATGCTTCTTTTAAAGGTAGGGTGATTTTTGTAGGTCTGATTAATCTTAGATGTGGTTCTTTTGGGTTTTTACTTTCATTCCTTTCGAATGACTTTATTGGCCATTCACATTTTAGTAGCTTCATTAAAAGGCTGGCGCTAAGGTTTTTAAAATCACTAGGCAAACATTCCTGATTACTACTGATTTCGTTACATTTAGCATACCAACTTTGGGCAGCGTCATTGCGAGATAACAATTTATAGCCTTTTATAAGACTACTTAAATGTGAATCAAATCTTGATTCTACTGATGAGATTGCTCTTGTCGTTGCAACGTTTTCTGCAAAGTAAGCCGCTGTAAAGCAATCTAGTATTTGGTTATTATCTAAAGTTAATAGTTCTTGGTTTGGTGTTAATGGTAGTAATGGTTTATAACATTTATCGTTAGTGCACTTTCCTTCAAGTAAACCTTCTTTCCAGATCAGGGGGATTGTGCAATGCGAGCAGGTATCAATCAATAATGAATTATGCTTTTTACAATAGATAGTCGTCGCTATCTGCCAGCTTTTAAAAAGTATCCCATTTTCAATTGTACATTCTGGGCATATTCTTGGCGTATGGATGTGATTACGCTTAAATATAGGGTGATTAATCTCATCATGGTCAAACTGAGCGAACTCCTTAAAATTAGAAAAATCATTTGATAATAAATCTATTTTATTTGGCGATAATCTATTTTGACTTACTTCTTTGATATCACGTGGACTAAAATAATCTATTACATCATCAAACCCATTTCTAACAATGAGTCGCAGTAAATAAGAAATTAAACTTTCAGCCATTTTACTATATGGTTTAACAGATAAGGTCATCAGTGTTTGGCTCCATATGTATGGTCATAGTATGAATTGTATGATCCGAAAATGACTCTTCATTGAATGGGTTTTTGGGATTTGTGCTTATTGCTAACTTATACGCTCTTTCAAGTTTTAATAGGGTAGATTCGGTTTTAAACTCCTTACTTGAAAATACATAGATAAGCTTATCTAAGACTCCCATACGACCTTCAGTTGCTACGTATATTCTATTGAGTAGAGGCTTACTATCTGTAATGTCGTCAATAACGTTGTATTTCGTAATAAAAAATCTAACACATTCAATCCAAGTGTTAGTACGTGGGAATATAGGGCATAAGGTAAGAGGTGCTAAAAATCTACCTGACGCTTGCTCTTCTTCCGTAGATCCTAATAGAGTACGTTTTTCATTTTTAATACCAAATTGAAGGTTGATAAGTCGTTTAGCGCTTGGCGTTCCTAATAATATAAATGGAATGTGAGCTTCATCGATGAGTCTGCAAATTTGCTTTGCCATGTTTTGAGCTAATTTACCATCAGACATCGGTAGGCAATCTTGTATTTCATCAATAAAAATTAACTGAACACCATGCCCCTTAATAAGTTTGACTAAGCGATTTTGTATTTTAAAAGGCTCAGTGCCTTTTTTCGCCGATGAGCTACCAAGAGCCTCAATTATTTGATTGAGTAAATCAGCGGGATTTCTGGTTCCATTTAATTTAACGTAAAGCACTGGTCTTTGAATAACACCGTCAATGCTATATGTTGAATGGATTGATTCATAACGTCTACCAGTAAATGACTTCCCGCTTCGAGATAGCCCTGTTACTAATAATGAGAAATTAACCGCATTGCTTGATGATTGATGAACAAAGTCTATTTGCTCGACCACATCAACGAGAACAGGGTGCCTAAATACATCTTCACTAAAGAATTGTTTCACAACATTGATAGTTTTAACTACAGGGAGCATTATCATTTCCAACCATCATTAAGAGCGTCATGTTGACTCTTGTTACTTACATCAGCTGACACTGCTTCATCATCTTGGATTATATTATTACGTCTTGTCGCTTTAAATAAGTTCGATTGGTCGATACGCTCTTTAGCTGCCATTTCTTTAGCCATATTTTCTTCATAGCAAGATACTTCTGGACCTGAACGTGGTGACTTTCTTGGTTTTGTTTTTTTGATTCCACCAGGATTAACTCTTAAAATTACTTCATCGACTTGACGAAGTATTGTTTCATTAAGAGCGAACATATTGAATTCAGGATTTTCTTTAGTGAAATCAAAGCTCATTTCTTCTTTGATTATGTCGTCATCTAAATTTGGTAAAAACAGTTTTTCACCTATACACGTTCCTTCCTCACGTTTGATAACGGTGACACTGCGGATATCAAATTTATCATGGCGGATTGTTGTCTCTGGACTCTCATTTAATGAGTTTTTCAAAAGCTCATTCCTATAATCATTTAATTCAACATGTGAAAAATGTTGTAATCCAAGAGACATTTCGCCGCCTTTGTAAATACTTCGGTTATCAGCAGTTTCGACATGGAATTTTTCGCGTATCTCTTCATATGAAGGTTGTAATACATCCTCAGCATTAATCGCCTCATTCCATGCCTCTTGTGGAACAAGGTTGGCTGTCTCGTGCCTAGTATTTACATATTCGACTAAGTGCTCATTTAATGCGTGTAAGAAATCTTTGTAAGTGATTTTTACCCTATCTTTTAATTGTTTAGATTGACGAGTGCTCAACTCTTGGTTGTGATATTTTTTTTCGTAGCTCACTAATTTCAACTCACAAAATTCAGTTCTAAGCTTGTCAAAAAAACTTTCAATAAAAGGCTTTTGTTGAGGTGCACCAGAAGCTGTCCGTATATAGCTAAACTCTAATGCGCCGGCTAATTCATCAATCATTACATTATTAAATGCAGGGCCATTATCACCGATCACATATAATGGTTTACCAAACGCATTTAACTCATCGCTTGATTGAATGAACATATTTCTGAATAGATTTAGAACACCACTTGAATTTTCACCACCACCAAATTGAACTACGACAGAAATGGGGTAGCGTGTTTTAACATCCAGAGCTACGTATAAAATAACTTTGGTTATGATCTCACTGGTTAAGTCATTTATTAGGGCTACATTTAAATGCAAACAATCTATTTCAACTCGTTCAAGCGCTTTTTCAACGCGGATTTTTCGTTGGCGAGTTAAACCTAGATCCCTTACTTTTTCCTTGTCTCCGGAAAGGTCGGCCCAAGTAATTTGAGGGATTTTTGCCAGACGTCTGCGCATTGTTGATATGTTCACAACATTTAAGGACTCGTCTTCCCATGTTGTTCTGCAATTATCAACGTAGTCTGCATATTTTTTATGCATTTGTGTGTTGTTTAGAGTCGCGTCGATGCCGGAGTATAGAAAACTATTCAGGCACTTTTCATCATTAAGTGGGAGTTGATTCGATCTGGGTTTTCTTTCAGGAACAGATAACTCTAAATAGCGACTATTGTCTCTGTAAGCTTTAAACCATTTGCAAACATGTTTTCTTGAATAGTGCTTAGTTCTGCCTGCTGGCATTGGTACTCTTGTAATGAGTTCATCATAAGCTACTTTTGTTGTGTAACAGTGACCTTCAGAAATTAACTGTTCAATAATATCTACGTAGGGTTTTATGATTATAGCCCGCTCTTTTTGATGAGCTGTGATCATGTAGCCTTCATTTGAGTGAACTTTGTCGATCTTTTTTAATATACGATCTTTATCGAACTTTTTACGTGGATACGATTTTACGTCTTCGGGATCATTCTCATTTACAAGGTATAGAACATTGCTTTGGTGGAAACGAAATTGTCTGACTACTTCATCCGGGAATACATATTTGTCACCAATAATAGGGGCTGCAATCATAGTTAAAAGCTCCTGTATAACATTGTATTGTTATCTATAGGAAGATCAAAGTTAAAGCTGTAGAAGTGCTCTGCGAGTAAGGCCTTTACAAATTGCTTAGACTTCTGATGAAACTTTTCAACTAGTTTCATCAGGGCGCCAAAGGATAATGATTCAGGGTATCGGGCAATTTCTTCAGAGATTTTGTTTAAATCAAACTCGTTTTTAAATTGATACAAGTCCTGCAAGTTTTTAATCGCTTGGTTACTGACCTCTAGGTCCGTTACCATAACTAAGGGCTCGTTTGAACAATTGAGAATATATTGTTGATATGCAGCAAACTTATCCTGATATTCTTCGGTTAAAAATACTGGGTGATGGATTTCAAAATGGCAGCTAGAATTGTCTGAATACAAGACTAAAAAGTCAGGAGTGTAGCGACCAATCTCGCACATTATACTCTCTACTTGCGAGCCATAGGATTCGACAGTGTCGTCAAATTCAAGCAACAGGGCAAAAAACATTTCAAAATAAGATTGGCACCATATTTGAGCATTATTTTTTTTACTAAAGAATTGTATCGTTGGTCTCGACTTATGTTTGCGGTGCTTTCTTTTTGTGTTCTTCTCTTTCATATATCCAACTTAAAAAAATCAAATTATCTCCTTAATTCCTTGGAAGTTTAGTCTATATTTGTTATTCTGAAAGGTTTTGCTATCAAAATAATATGATGTGGCCTATTTACCACGAGAGAATGTCATGTCGAATATGCATAAAAACATACTGATTTTTTATTATTATTTATATATTCTAAGGTCGATTTTAAATAGGTTTCAAAACACTCGTCAAGTTTTATATTTTTTTCTTTAGGTATTGATTACAAAGGGATTTGTGCGTATACTTGCGAGGCTTTTACAACCTAAGTTAGTGTTTACTAGGCGTTTTTTAGTAGAGATAGTTTTGGCTTTGGTAGACGGTAGTCTAAAACAAGGGAAAACTTTTTTTTAAGACTAGCTTACGTGATCCCTCTTACTCTGCCTATTCCCCTCTCATAAGCGATATTTAAGAATAATAGCGATTAGTTCTCTATATAAATAACTATCCATTTCCCTTAAATTATTGAAAATATCCCTTCATAATCATTTTTATTATACTTTCGTAAAACATCAGTTTGTCATTTTTGATTGGCGCCTCGGTCTATATTTGGCAACGCCAGTTAAGATGTCATATTTAAAAGTGTGATGTTTTTTACTGAATTAACTATGTAGTGTATTTAACCTTATATATGCATTTTAAAGTGATTTCATTGAATGGCTATTTTTAAGTTCAGTAAAGGAAATTGTGTCCATCCTTAGATTTTTAAAGACAAGCTTAATTCTTGAAGTGATTTGCTCCCACTCATCAGCTTCTATTTTATAGTGTCTTAGTAATATGTTGTCAAAATAGCTATTACTGAAATCAATACTAAGTATATAGAGTCCCTATACCCCTTCAGGGGGATTAATTTAAATTTTAGATGAAATATGATGCTATAGCGTAGCCATTGAAGCTGGCTAATACGTTTAACTCACATAATGAGAGGTCAGAATGAGTATTTCAAAAGAAAATAATAACTTAACTTTCTCTAGAAAAACTGAATCAAGTGAAAGCAAGCAATACAAACCTTCAAGTTCTAGTTTTAAAGAGATTGATAAAACAGAACCTTATTATGAATCAGAAGCTAGTTATATTTTAGGTTACAATTAAATTTTAAATAGAGGTGTCCATGAACCAATTTTTTTCTCTACAAAATAAAGTCGCAGTCATTACCGGTGGTGCATCAGGAATCGGCTTATCGATGGCTAAAAGGTTCATCCAGGCAGGAGCTAAGGTTGTTATTGCTGACTTAGCCGATAAAAATAATGAAGCAGTCTCTATTGGTGCTAAATTTCATAAAGTAGATGTATCTGATGAAAACAGTGTTGTTAACCTTTTAAAGTATGCATCTGAATGTTTTGGCCGTATTGATATACTTGCCAACAATGCTGGTGTATGTCCTGAATTTAGAGGATTACATGAAATAACACAAGAAGACTATGAGTTCGCTTTTAAGGTAAATACTCTCGGTGTAGCATTTGGTTTAAAGCATGGTCCTAGTTTTATGAATGATGGTGGCAGCATAATTAATACTGCTTCACTTTCAGGGAAGATGGGCGTTTTTGGTTTAGGTGCTTATTGTACATCAAAATTCTCTGTAATCGGTTTGACTCAAACCGCAGCTTCGGAGCTTGGTGAAAGAGGTATTAGAGTTAATGCTATTTGTCCTGCATCAGTTAATACTCCGATGGCGCATGATAATGATCAAAGCCAATTAGAAATGGAAAAAATAATGATCCCCCTTGGCAGAATAGCTGAGCCTGAAGAAATCGCTTCTCTCGCGCACTTTTTAGCTGCTGATGATTGTGCATTTATTAACGGTCAAGCAATAAATGTCTGTGGTGGAATGACCGCTGGAATTAGCCCTAAGTTATGGGAGCGATTAGCTGGTTCAGCGGGGGATTAATAATCCTTGACTAAACTTTTTATAACGTCGAAATACTGCTAGACGTTGAATCGGCTAATAATTTTATTTTTATTGAAAAGTAAAATATATGCGGTCAACAATAGCATTGACAAAAATATTGCAATAGGTGTGCTGTTAAGAAAACTCCCACCGTTAATTGCAAAAGAAGCACATAATGGTCCCACCGCTGAGCCGATAGCGATAAATGCTGGAGTCATTGAAACTCCTTTTCCGCTTGGCTCAAACTTTTGCATAGCGCTATATTGATAAACGTCGATAAAACTCCAAAATAAAAAATAAACTGCGAATATACATCCAAAAAGCCACAATGAAATACTGATGTTCAGTAAATAGAGTATCAGTAGGCAAATGATTTGAATTGATATCCCAAATAAAATAGGTATAAGTATGCCGAAGCGTCTACCTAACTTTGCGGCAATCAACCCACCACACATACTAAACAAATTAGACAATGAAATTGTAGTTCCTATATCTGTAGCACTAAAATTAAACTCTCCTCCAATGCGTTCAACAAAACTCCACATGATATTTACCGATGCAGCAAACAATGCAAAACAAAATAAAATGGTGAATAAGGGCATAGTGAAAGAAACGTTATCACTTTCACTTTCACTTTCTTGGTGGTTAATTGTTATTTTCGGCCAGTATTTAACTAGTAATAAACAGAGTGTTGGCAATACAGCTAAAAAAGATAATGAAGTGGATTGATTAAACTCTTTTGCTATTATTGGCATGAATACTAAAAAAAACGACATAGTGAATGCGCTTGCGCTGGTAAAAAAACCAATGCTTCTTTCAGGATTATCTGAGGTTGCCAGAAGTACTGTACTTTTTGTAAAAATAATCCCTCCAGCCATACCAACAATTAATCTATCTAATATCAATAAATTAAAATTTGAAATCAAAGGGGTAATTACATTTGCAACTATAACAATGAGAAGACATATGTATATAGTTTGCTTATCTGCCAACTTTTTAAGCCACCAAGGTGCGGTAATTGAAGCTAATGCTAGTCCTGACACATCAGCAGAAGCCAACCAACCACTTTGCGTACCATTTAAGTGATTTAATTCAGTTAAAAATCCAATTAGGAATGGCAGTCCCATATAACCAGACATAGCAGATAATCCAATAGATATGACCGAAAATATAGATATGTTATTTTGATTAATGCTCAAATTTAATTTTCCTGTATCCATTTACTCTTTAAGCTATTTTTATTTCTGAAAAGTTAGCTCATTTGCGAATAAGAGGGTGGTGAGCACATCTAAATGCTCCACCAAGCTGAGAAACCGCGTCGAACTCCAGCATTGTTACGTTTACGCCATATTCAGTCAGCTGCTCTGCAACATCAGGATGTTCTGATGGACAGATATAATTTGACTCGTCAATGACCAAGCCATTGCATGCAAGATATGATGCCTTTTCCAAAGATACATCAATAATATCCCATTCATTAAAATAACTAGGTAATCCATGTTTGAACGCTTGTTTACAAACAATTGCTAGCCCTTCTCTGGGTAAAGACATTGCACAGTCTAAATGTAAAACACCAGAGGTTAATTCGATCATATGGACAATATATTCGTCGCCTAAATATTGTTGTAACCATTTAATACCTAACTCATTGCTCGCATGTCCCGACACTCCGACAAAAATATTTTTCCCACAAAGCAATGTATCGCCACCTTCTAAAAACGGCCCACTGCCAAAGCCAGATTTGGCGTTAATTGGGTAGGGCTCTGGCATACTGACAAATTTATAATCCCTTTCTTGAAGAATGTTATAAAGTAATTCTCGTGCTGGAAATTTGTTTTTTCGTTCGGCTGGGTCACGCATACCCGTTTCAATAATATTATTTCCGATAACCAACATATGATCTCTAGCAAACAGTTGTTGCGTACAGTTTCTAATATTCGCTAAGTAGGCTTCTTCGTCTTTATTGGTTGCTCTTGGCTGATGAACAATTACCCCAAACTTTTCCAGAGTTTGAACTAATGTTTTCATCTGCTCTGTAATTAGTTTGTATCTCGATGGAGCTACTTTTTGCATCAATTCTCCACCAAATTTACGCACAAACTCTTGTTCTTCCTTTGGAGCAAACTCATATTCATCAGTCCATACAGGAACTGTTAGATTACCCACTGTTCCTACAATAGCTTCATGCAATTTATCCCATTCAAAATTTACATTTACTGTTTTTTTCATAATTAATTCCTATTGAGAAGTTAACTTTTCAATACCAGCATAGGTAATACCCGCAGACCAACCACCGTCAACTTTTACGTCAATACCTGTGATGTATTTGGATGCGTCAGATAACAGAAAATGATAAGCCCCCATAAGATCCTCTACTTGTGCTGGACGGCCTAAAGCTGTCGTGTTTATAGCTAATTTTGCTTCATCACCATCGATAGACTCCATTGGTGTTAGTACAGTGCCAGGTGAAATGGAGTTAACACGAATATTACGACTACCTAATTGTAGGGCTGCATTTTTAGTTAACTGAATAACAGCCGCTTTTGAGAGAGAATAGATGGAATATTCGGGCAATGTGACAGAAGCAGCGAGTGAAGCGGTATTAATTATTACGCCACCATCGTTCAAAAAGCGGGTTGCATATTTTGTTCCTATATAAACCCCTTTAACATTCACATCTAGTACTTTACTCAATATACCTATATCGACATCTTTTAATGGGCCTTCAGGGATTGCGATGCCAGCGTTATTAATCAAGCCATCAAGTTTGCCATATTTTTGTTGTGCATTTTCAAATGCTAATAGTAAGCTGCTTTCATCGGAGACATCAGCAGATAAAGAATTAACATTCAAAGCTAAAAGCTCATCGCTAATCTTTAAATCTACGGCACTAACTAAGCACCCTATATTTTTTAAATAAGTTGCAAGAGACAAACCGATGCCACTTCCGGCGCCAGTAATAAGAATGTGTTTTGAGGAAATATTAAACATGAAAACTCCTTGATAGTATGGATACTTATTTTAAATACTCTGGAATAATTTGGCGGATAAAAACATCATCAATGGTTTCATGCCTTTTAATCATATTACATTGAGAGCCTGATATAAGTGCCATGCCTGGGCGAGGAAGGGCATTAAAATTTGCTGCCATTGGTTCAATATAAGAGCCTGTATTTAATAATGCGATGACATCACCTTCGCCCAAACTGGGTACGGATATATTTTCAAAAAGCCACTCTGCATTGCATGTTACGCCGACAATGTCACAAACCATTGCATTCGGCTTATCAGCTTTACTAGCTACAACGAAATCAAAAGGCGGAGTAGGGTTTACACCTTGGATTCCCAAAAACACTTCAGAGGTATCAACTTCAGCCCATTTGTGATCGATGTTAGTCGTTTCGTGTTTTATATTTTTTACTGTTGTTAAATGTAAACCAGTTTGATTATGGGTTGCTCGACCTGGCTCAACTTCAATCAAAACCCCTTGAGTTGGTAATTCGTTTTTATCCATATTTTCACGAAACGCAGAAGTTATTAATTGGGCATATTCCTCCACAGTAGGAGTTACATAATCTGTTTGTGCTACTCTTGTTTCTTTGTCCAAACTTGCTGCAAAGCCACCTCCAAAATTGACTACTTTTGGACTCCATCCTCCAAGTTTAGTGCTTAACTCTTTCATTAAACTTACGTAAGATGCAATCAATTGCTCCCATACCTGCAATTTTTTTGAATGCCTGCCCATGTGAATATGAAAGCCTAGTAAGTTTACGTATTTGCAGCCGTTTAAAGTACCCACCATGGTCATAACTTCAGTTGTTGGGATACCGTACTTTATAGTTTGGGTTAACTGCTTTATTTGTGCATAAGGAAGAAAGTCTGAATTGTCTTCTAGATTTGTAAGGTAGGGTTTTAGTCTTAATAAAATGTTGGCTTTTTTATTTAGTGCTTTCGATTCACGAATACACATATCCAATTCTTTCGGGCTGTCTAAAATAATGGTTGCACCTATAGATATAGATTTATTAATAATATCTCTATCTTTAATTGAACCGTTTACCGAAATATCAGCCCCTTTTACTCCAGCCCTTATTGCACATTCCAATTCACTGGCACCAAATATGTCGCAACCTGCACCTTCGCTATCTATCACTTTACGGATTGCTATATTTGGGTTTGCTTTTACTGAAGGGAGAATTTTAACTGAGCCTTCAGGCCAGTATTTTTCAAATTGATATTTATACTCTTGAATGTTTTTTCGTAAATAAGTTTCAGAAACAACAAATAATGGTGTGCCATAAGTTTGTGCCACGTCTACTAAATTTACATCTTCTAGATATAAACACCCATCCCTGACCGATAAATATGGGTTTTCACTAATAATTTCTTTAAAGTTCATTTGCTTACCTATTTCACTTGATTAGCTCTCATGCTATTAAAAAGTATAAAATTTTACCTATTAGCTACATAGTACCTAATATTTTTATTGAGGCAGTACCCCCCAGTGGGTATTCACAGGATCAACCTTTAATCGTTAATGTATAGTTAATGAACAGAAACAGGGTGTAAAAAATGAAACGTATCAATAACTATAAAAGACTTACAAAAACGACGTTATCAATAAGCATTGGCTTGGCTCTATCTATATCGAGTGCACAAGCCTTTGCTGAAGAGCAATCAGAGGTAATTCAAGATAATAGTAAAGAGCTAGAAGTAATAACGGTTACGTCTCAAAAACGTAGTCAACGCCTTCAAGATGTTCCAGCATCTTTAAATGCATTTACAGAAAATGAAATGAAAGATTTGGGAATAACTAGTGCTGTAGATATTGCCAATGCGATACCTAATGTTGAACTTAATTCAGCTGGCGGTAATGGTAACCAAATAATTACTATTCGTGGTGTAGGTTTAAATGACTTTAGTTTAAATAATACCCCTACTACTGCTGTACATATCGATGAAGTACCTCTTAGTTCGAATGCCATGACCGGGTTTAGCTTGTTTGATTTGGAACGAGTAGAAGTACTTAAAGGCCCACAAGGGACTTTATTTGGTCGTAACTCTACTGCGGGTGTGGTGAACTTTGTTACGAAGAAACCAACAGAAGAAGCTGAAGGCTTTGTTACCGCTACCGTCGGTAATTATGAAACATTTAATGTAGAAGGTGCATTTGGGGGATCGTTAACTGATTCTTTAACAGCAAGAGCATCTTTTAAGTCTGAATCATCTGGTGAAGGGTTTCAAACAAATACAAATCCTAATGCAAGTTGGACTGAAAATGGTGAAGTAGACAAGTTTGCAGCTAGAGTACAATTAATGTGGACAGGCGACGATACTACTGTATTAGCAAATGTTCATATGGGTTCAGATAAGTCACAACCTTGGTTACCTCAATCAGAGGGTACTAAATCAACTACTTGGGATCAAGCGCTTAATGGAGGAGAAGGGGGGTTTGAGACATGTGCTTCTGCATTAGTTGGCCGACCTGATCCATCTGAATGTTTTATTAATGGCTTTTTTGGTGCCGCTTATCAAGGTATTTCAGATACCGATGGCGATGTTCATTCAGGTAGCTATGATTTTAAACCCGTTGCTGATGATGAGTATAGCGGCGCATCTTTAAGAATTGATCATGAACTTTCTTTCGCGACATTAACCTCGATAACAGGTGTAGATAATTTTCATTATAGACACAAAACGGATCTAGATGGCATCGCTGGCATGGATCTTCAAGAGATTGCTGGTTTTATTGGTCTTCCAATAAATGACTCTTGGCAATCAGCTAATATATTGCATCAGTATGAGGATTTTGAAATAGATCAATTTACTCAAGAGTTAAGGTTAACATCAAATGGTGATGGTGACTTAAAATGGCTTACAGGTTTGTTTTATGCAACCGAAGACATTACCAATACCTCAGGTTATGCCTCTGATAACTTTGGTCTATTTGCATCACTACCGTTTGATTTCGGTGGATATGGCGCTGTCATAGAAAATACTGGTGCTATTTTTAATCATGCATTCGAGCAAGAAAACATGAGTTATGCTGTTTTTGCTCAATTAGATTATGCACTTACGGATAAAACTAATATCAGCTTAGGTTCTCGTTACACTTATGATGAGAAAGATTTTGAAGATGAGGCTTACGGTATTGATGATGCTGGAAATCGTGTTGTTAAAATAATGCCATATTCAGATAACCCTACTGATTTAGCAACTTATAAACAATCAATGGATACATCCAATGTATCATGGAAAGTTGGCGTTGATCATAAAATTCAAAAAGATTGGATGATATATGGTGGTGTTTCACAAGGCCATAAAGCAGGTGGTTTCCCTGGTACAATACCTTTCGCAGAAGCTGATGTTGCTGCATACGATGATGAAACAATTTTATCTTATGAGTTAGGTTCAAAAGTATCAGCGTTGGATAATACTTTAAGACTTGATGTAACCGCTTTTTATTATGATTATCAAGATATGCAGGGGGTTTATGCAAGTACAGGAGGTTTCGATACTTTAAATCGTATTGGTGATGCTGAAGTTACTGGTTTGGAGTTAAATGGTACGTGGTTAATAGCAGATTCACTTACTTGGGCATTCGGAGCTGCAATGCTTGATACTGAAATTTCAGACAGTGTTGACGATGTAGCCGACTCATTGGGTAACCCAACAGATTTTAACGGTAACGAGTTGTCTCATGCACCTAAACAATCTGCAACTACGTCATTAAACTGGACTAACAATGTATCTGAAAATTTATTATTGTCAGTACAAGTAAATGCTGCTTATAAATCAGATTTTTATTTAAGATATGATAATGATCCTTCATCACACTGGGATGAATCATCACTAGTTCTAGGTTCTAGAATTACATTATCAAGTGTTGATGACACGTGGAACGTAGCACTTTGGGGCAGAAATATTACAGATGAAGAGATCCCAAGCTATCAAAGTTTCAGCTTGGCAAAAGAAGATCACTTTGTTTTTTATAATCAACCTTCTACTTACGGTATAGACTTCACTTATAAATTTGGAAATTAAATTTTTAAGACCGCTATCAATGACGTGTTACTTTATTGATAGCGGTTGTTTAATTTAACTAAAAACCAATTCAAGGTGATCATGAATTTCACAACTAAAGAAGTAATTTCAACTAGCATTATTTCCGCCTTAGGCGCATTAATGTTTCTACTCCTTCCTGTCGTTGTTGGCATAATTACTGAAAGCTTAAGTTTATCTGAAGATCAAAGTGGTTTACTTGTGTCTTTTTATTTCTTAGGCTTTTTAAGTGCCTGCATTGCTTCGCCATTCCTCACTAAAAACCTTAACTGGAAGACTCTTAGTTATATAGGTGTCGCATTAATGACACTTGGGCTTTTGTCTATTTCTATCTTCCCTGTTTATCAAAAAGTATTACTCTGTTTAAGTCTTATAGGAATAGGCTCTGGTACATTATTTAGTTTAGCAATTGTTATTTTATCTAGCACCGAAAATGCTGAAAGATATTTTGGTATCAAGATAATATTTGAACAAATTACAGGGGCACTTATGTTATTCGTGATCCCTGCATATGTTGTTGTACCATTTGGCTACCAAGGCTCCTTTTTAGCAATATCAATAACGGTATTATTACTTGGTCTAGCATCACTTAATTTACCGAACCAATTTTCGATTACTAGTGGAAATGTTGAAAGTAATCTCGGGAGCGACAAGCGAAAATCCAGCTATAATGGATTCAATATAAAGCTATGGATTGCTTTAATATGTCTTTGCTTATTTTTTGGTGCGTTATCTACCCTATGGGCATTTGTTGAAAGGCTTGCTGTTGATAATCAATTAAATGGCGATGATATAGGGCTAGGGTTATCATTATCTGTTCTTGGTGGGGCGGTAGGTGGTCTACTAGCTGCCTATATAGGTAACAAGCTTAACTTGAAAAAATCTATTTTATTAATTTCACCACTAATTATACTAATCGTCTGGACTTTTTATCTACAATTTACATTTACCATTTTCACATTGGCAGCATTTTTTCTTTCTTTGTTTTGGAATTTTAGCTTAGCTTATCAAATGAAAATTGTAATCAATCAAGATGAGTCCAAATCATCTTGGCTTGCATCATGTTTAGCAATTGGAGGAATAGTCTGTCCTGCATTAGGGGGCGTTTTATTAGGATTCTCTGGTTGGCTGGGCTTATTTATCGCAATTACCGTTATTATTACTATATGTTCAACAGGTTTTTACACCGTTTGTTCTAACAAATTACATTATAAATAATAGAGAGCATTTAACTTCTCTGGGGATCACACTATGTCATCAAATTTTACTCAAACTGAAAACGTTCATTTTCTAGAATATGCTATTAAGCGTATTGCCATGGCCAAAGGCATGACAGAAATACATGCGATTTGTATCGCAGATGCCATTTGTTTTGCCCATATTCAAGGAAAACTTAATCAAGGATTAGGTGTATATGAATGCATAGAATTAGCGTTTAAAACCGGCGCCTTAGACGTTGATAGTATTCCTACAATAGTAAACGAAGACAGTAACTGGGCGGTTTTTGATGGTAAGAGATCGACCGGTTATTATGCCCTGACTTTAATGGCTGAATGCGCTATTGAAAAAGCTAGAACTACAGGTATTTCTATTGTTTTTGGTAGCAACCATAATGACGCTGGCAGCTTTGCTAAGTACGTTTATATGGCATATGAGCAAGGCATGGTCGGTATGGCTTCAAATAACACAGTGCGATTAGCAGCGCCTTATGGTGGTATGGAAAATAAATTATCATGCCCTCCATTTGATGCCATTATTCCCTCAGGTAAACAGCCGCCTATTTGGACATCAATAAAATTTGCAGAGTTTTATGATGCTGATATTGCAGAAGCTGTGCTTCACGATAAACCGATGAAAGGAAAATGGTTAATTGATCCAGAAAGTGGAGAATTAACCGATGATGCTAAACCTTATGCTAGAGCAATACCTGGATTTGGTCGAGTAATGGACGCTATATGTGGAGGTCAAATTGAAACACCTAGAACATACGCATTAAATATGTGGAATGAAGCATTAACAAGCATAATCAATCCGTTAGGAATACCTTCAACATCAATGCCTTCCATTGAAGATTTTGAAACATCAGACGATCCGGTCCCCAGCGTAGGTGGCAGTTACTTTATGTGCATCAACCCTGCTGTTTTTGGCTCATTAGAACAAGTTAAGCAAAGGTCGGATGATTATGTATCTGCGATTAAAAACTCCAAACCAAGACCAGGACACACTATAAGAGTTCCTGGCGAAGCTGGATATATGAAAATCACATCAGGTGATAAACAGGTTGAAGTTTTAACGAGTCACTGGAAACCATTTTTTGAAAATATAGCGTCGGGTTATGGAATAACAGAACAACAGCTAAGAGAAGAGTACGAGAAGTTATCTTAGGGATTAAAGATAACAAAAAATTAGACTAACAGGCGCTAGTTATAATAATTATAAGTGATTATAACTAGCGTTTTATTAAATTATTCCTGCGGCAATAAATGCACTTTACAACCACAGCCTTTATGATTGATGAGTAGATCAAATGCGTCTTCTGCTTTTGACATAGGAAATTGGTGTGTAACCATTTCATCAACCTTGTCTTGAACCGGCTTTTCTAAAAGCATTTCTACGAGTGATAATCTGTCTTTAAAAGCAACGTCAAAACTAGCTGTTATATGTTTGTGGCCCCAACAAAGATCCCACTCGGTATTAAGTTCTAGCTTTAAATCTTTTTCATGGGCAGCATAACCAAGTAAAACCATTGTTCCGTAATGTCTTAATGCATCGAGGCATCTCCTTTGGTAATAAGGGTAGCCTGAACATTCAAATGAAAAGTCTACTCCTCTATTTTGTGGAGTAAGCGCTTTGACTTGATCTAACCAGTCATCATCTTCGGGGTTGATAATAAAATCAGCACCCATTTGTTTAGCAAACTCCATTCGTTGTTTATTTCTGCCAAGGGCAATTACTTTTGCACCTCTATGCTTTAAGTTAACGATAGTGGCGTGGCCAATAAAGCCAATGCCTGATACTAAACAATAATGCTCTGAACTAATGTTTTGCTCTTTAATGCCAGTATAGGTACAACCGATTAAACAATTTGCTGCGGATGCATGTTTGTAACTCATCTCATCTGGAATATGCTGTAGCATATTAACAGGGGCTAATCGATATTGACTGTAACCCCCTATACCTGAATGAGTGCCATATAACTCAGCCATTTCCTTATAGCCTTTTAAATTCATGCAATGGGTTGACCCCAAACCATTTTCACAGACCCAGCAATGTCCACAGGCAACACCCTGATAAATAATCACTCTATCTTTCAATGAGAACTCAGTTACACCTTCACCAAGTTCGCAGATTTCACCGACACCTTCATGCCCTAGCATGTCGTTATCTTCATGCCATTCAATAAACCCCGTTTCAAATACTCGATGTTCGATGCAAATTGGCGCAATCATGACTTTTATTAACACCCAGCCAGGTAAAGGTTTAGGCATAGGATATTCTCTGATTTCAGCTTTGTTTTTTTCGATCCAGAGTACTTTGTTTTTCATGTTGCCCCCTAAAACCATTGTGTCGGGTTATCTTTGCCATTTTGGCGGTGGCGAACATTAGTTAAAAGGTTTAATAATTCCCAATATAAACCAGCAGCAACATTACCAAAGGCACCCGAAGCGTCTCTAACTGGATTAAACTCCACCATATCGGCACCAATGATATTTAAATCATAACTGCCTAAAATCATATCTCGTACTTGTCGAGGGGTTAAACCGAACGGCTCAGGCCCTGTAGTTGCCATCATTTCAGTGCTGCATAAACCATCGACATCAAAAGAAAAGTAAGTTTTATCCATACCAACAATTTCTTTTGCTTTATCCAATACGTAAGGGACACCTTTTTCAAATACTTCATCAGCGGTGATTATTGTCATGCCTGATTCTTTAGAGAAATCCCATAAAAAATTAGAACGACCACGAATTCCAATTTGAACAGTACGCTCAGGATCTATAAAACCTTGTAAAACGGCTTGTCTGAAAACCGAACCATCATTTACTGCATCGCCGCCCCAAGAAGCCATAGTGTCACAGTGAGCATCAATGTGAATCAGGCCAAAAGCTTCATCTTTATGAGCCTTAGATAAGCCCTTTAGAGCTCCGTATGCTGTTGTATGTTCACCACCACAGTTAAGTGTTGCGCAACCAGCTTCACCTAAAGTTTGGAATACTTGAGCAATGTCTTCTAAACGAACTTGTAAGTCGGTAGCAGACCACTGGACGTCGCCATAGTCAATAATATTACATTGTTGGAAAGGTATATTGCCCGTAACATCATGATATGGACCCATAACATGACTCCATTTCCTGATAGATTCTGGACCATGTCGCCCACCGGCAAGACCTATCGCCCCTAAATCAAGAGGAGAACCTACAATTGCAATGTCCACATTTTTAAGGTCACTTTTATGTGGTGCTTGAAAGAAACCTGATTGAGGAAAAAAACCAGCATTATCAAATCGAACACCAGCTTCAGAAGCTCGGGCAAAAAAATCATTAATACTCTCGTCTTCAAAGTCAAAGGCTGGACGATCTAACGTTTTATAATGGGCTAATTTTTCAGGGCTTAACTTAGGCATATTGAATCTCTTTATTGGTTTATCATTATAAGTTAATCTAAATTTATAAAAATTTCCTCCCCCTTTGTGGGTATGTACTTAATTATCTTTTTAATACCCTGCATGGGGTATGTAAATTAGAATAAATAAAGTTATAAATAGTTAATAGTTATTACTTTCTAAATTTGATAAGGAACAATAATGGCATTCGATATTAAAGCGTTTACCAAAGCCAAACTGCAAATGGAGTGCAAGATTCATTTTAAAGACAACTCTGCTCAAGAAGTCTTTGATATTATGGGAAACCCAGAATTGATCACTGAATGGTACATACTTGCAGAAAGTGTAAGAATGCATCCAGCCACAGCAGATCAAGAAGCTAGCTTTAATGTAGTGTTCACTTTTTTTGGTGATGTATATGAAGAAGTCTTATATTGGGAGCCTCCGCTTAGATACGTTTATTTAGCGCAAGGACCTAATTTTCCGATAAAAGATTATGTCGCTGAAATTGAAGTTGTTGCAGATGAAAATAAATGCGGCGTTATGACATGGCGGTTATATTATCAAGAAATTGAAGGTGAAAACTTTAAAAAGATTATCCCTACGCTTATTCCTGCAATGAATAAAGCAAGTATGGAAAAGTTATCTGAATTTATTGGTGGTTACAAAGTTGATTGTATTATTTATTAATTGCGAAGATGATGTTTAAGACTAAAACGTATCATTTTAGTCTTAAACCATTTTAATCAGAGCGAATTAAATATTATTTTTACTTATTCTAAAACGAATATGGTCATATAAGTAATTAAATACCAAAGAGTAAACTAAAAAGAAAATCATCAAACCGATATCTAAAACAATCACACTGATTAGATCTAAATCTAATGCCCACATCAGTAAAGGTATCGTTAAAACCATAATGCCGACTTCAAAACCTATAGCATGTATACAACGAGTTTTAAACGTTCTTGTTATTCGTTCTAATCCAAACTGTGAATCAAAAATTATATTGTAAAAATAATTCCAACCCATCGCCATTGTTGATGTGGCAACTGCTAGTAATGTTGCTTCAACATGACCTTGTGAAAAATGCTCTACAAAAAATATGATGAGTAAAACAATTCCAATTAATTCAAATAATATACTATGAAATACTCTTTCAACTTTTGTCATAATCTTTGCCTCATTAAATACTACAGACCTGGGCTCATACCACCGGCAACAGGCATAGTAATTCCAGTAATATAACGACTAGCTTCGCTTGATAAATATACAACAGCATCACCAACTACTGATGGCTTTCCTGTATATCCTAATGGCACATTACTGTCTTCAACTTTTTGAGCATCTTCAATACTAATATTGTTTTCTTGAGCTATCATATCAAGGACTGTTTCATGCATCTGAGTATGAATTGAGCCAGGACAGATGGCGTTAACTCTAATGCCATCTTTAGCGTACTGTAATGCTAATTGCTTAGTGAAACCAATAACCGCAAATTTACTCGCTGTATAGCAGACAGGGATCTCTTCAATTGCGCCTAAACCAGATAATGAAGCTATGTTTATAATACAACCTGAATTTTTTTGATTTAGCATTTCAGGGATCACTGCTTGGCAAAAATCAGCAACGCCTTTTAGGTTTACTGCCAATGATATATTCCAATCATTATCAGTAACTTCAAGGAAATCAGCACTGCCCATTCCTACACCGGCATTATTCACCAAAATATCAACAGACCCAAATTTTAATTTGGTTTCCCTAACTACACGTTCTATGTCTTGCTTCGAAGTAACATCGCATGCAATAGCATGCCCCTCAACACCATGACTGGCAATGTCCGATGCGATGGTATCAAGACCTATAGAACCTTGAAGATCGGTTGCTACAACATTGACGCCAGATTTTGCTAAGGAAATTGCAATAGCTCTACCAATGCCTTTAGGGTGGCTAGCTCCTGTGACGATAGCGATTCTGTTAGTCATGCTTATTTCCTATGTTGATCCAAACGGACTTAGTTTCTAAATATAACTCTAATTGTTCAGGTCCTAAATCTTTACCGACACCACTTAGTTTTACTCCACCAAAAGGCATTGACGGATCGCCAGGATCGTGGATGTTAACCCATACACTACCAGATTTTAATTGTGGAATAATACGGTGAACTCTCGAAATGTCTTGCGTCCAAATACTTGCAGCAAGGCCATAAACGTTATCATTGGCTAAATTAATTACTTCTGATTCTTCATCGAATGGCTGTACAACCAGTACCGGACCAAAGATTTCTTCTTGAACAATTCTCATTGAGTTATTGGTATCAGCAAAAAGTGTTGGTTTAATAAAGAAACCATCTTCTTCAAGGCTATAGCCGCCGGTAACTAAGCGAGCACCTTCTTGCTTACCAATATCGATATAATTCATGATTCGTTGTTGCTGAACTTCAGATATAACCGGACCCATCTGTGTTTGTGGATCTAAACTAGTACCAAGCTTAATGCTTTCAGCAACAACTTTTATTTTCTCTATCACTTCGTCATAAATGCCTCTTTGCACATATAGACGTGACCCCGCACTACAAACTTGTCCTGCATTAAAATAGATACTCCCTAAAGTTCCATTTGCTAATGCGTCAGTGTCGGCATCATTAAAAGCAATCATTGGTGATTTACCACCTAGCTCTAATGTAACGTGCTTGATGCTGTCAGCAATATTTTTACCAACCAACTTACCTACGTCTGTAGAACCAGTAAAAGATACTTTGGCAATACCTGGATGCTGAGTAAGAGCATTGCCAACGGTATTCCCACGACCTGTAACAATATTAATTACCCCTTTAGGTAAGCCTGCTTGTTCGCATAATGTCATAAAAAACAACATGCTAAGGGAAGTTAACTCTGCTGGTTTTAATACAACGGTACAACCAGCTGCTAACGGAGCGGCTAATTTCCAAGTCGCCATAGCAAAAGGCCAATTCCAAGGTACTATTGCCCCAACAACTCCAACAGGTTCCTTTTGCGTATAGCTAAAATAGTTGCCTGGCATAGAAGTGTCGCGTGTAGAACCTTGAATTTTAGTTGCCCAACCAGCAAAATATTCCCAAACATTTGCAGAGCCTGCAATATCTACGGCTTTACAACCACTAATCGCTTTTCCGCTATCTAAAGATTCTAGCTCTGCAATGGTTTGCAAATTAGCCCGAATTAAAGCGGCTAATTTATGCATAACTTGTTCACGATCTCTAGGCTTATAATTTGACCACTCACCACTTAATGCTTGATGAGCAGATGCTACTGCATCATTAATATCTTCATTAGTCCCTTCAGAAATTTGGGTGATTATCTTTCCTGTAGAAGGTTCAATAACCGAGATTTTTTCAGTGCTATGGCCTTGAGTAAACTGACCATTAATAAACATACCTTGTTCAGTGTTTAAAAATTTCTTGGTATCTTCAGTAACATTGTATTTAGTTAACAACTCAGTGATTTTAATATCCATAATTACTTCTTCTCGTTTTCCATTATTTCCATAGCACTTAGTAACCATTTTGGTGCAGTTTCAACAGCGCCAACGCCTCCGTAACTAAGTAAACCTTCTTTGCTAATCTTTCCAGCTTTAATTTCGCTGACAACATTTTCAAGATCAGTTAAAAATTGTTGTAAATATTCATCTTCCATTACATCTAGTGTTAAGTGAATGGCGGCGGGCTCTTGTACGCCAAGTAAGCGCCAGCCTAAATCTTCCATACCACCTACAACTAACTCAACGTTAAAACCTTCAGCTGCAATCATCAGTAAGGGGCCATGAGTCTGCCAAGTAGTTAAGCCTTCAATCTCATTACATTTAGCGATAATTGAATCTTTAACGTGAAGAATACGTTTAGCATTATTTAAATAACCTTCTTTACCCCAGTAATGCATTAATGCCCAAGCACCAGCTACAGGACCTAAGGTACGACTGCCGACAAAACCTTGAGAAAGGTATAAACCACAAGCCCATTCAGTGATAGGCATGTAATGATATTTTTGCTCTTCTTGAGAACGCCACATAACGGTTGAACAAGGCTTTGGCGCATAACCATATTTATGTAAATCAGCGGCAATAGAACGAACCCCTGAGACTCTAAAGTCGTAAAGTGGCATGTCTACACCAAGTTCTCTAAAAAATGGCAAAATATAACCACCAACACAAGCATCGATATGAAGCCATAAATCGTGTTCTGCACACATATCGCTGAACTCTTCAATTGGGTCTACGGTGCCATAAGGCCAATTAGGAGCTGACCCAACAATGGCAATGGTATTTTCATTAATGGCATTTTTAATACCATCAAGATCTACCGATAAATCGGCTAATTGCGGAACGACAATGACTTCTAAATCTAAGTATTTACATACTTTATGTACTGTAGAGTGGGTTGAGTAGGGAGCAACTATATTTGGTTTATTAACATTCGGTTTAGTTTCTCTTGCCCATTTTCTAGCTGCATGTAGTGCATTGAAATTACTTTCAGTCCCACCAGAAGTTAAATTTGCTCGACCTTGTTCTCCGCCATGCATAATATCAACGCATATATCGAGAATTTCGTTTTCCATCTTTGCCGCAGCGGCTTCTTGAAAGGTAAATAGGCCGTTCCATTCTAGAAATTCTTGAAATGCATCATGAACTACCTTTTCCATTTCTTCTTGGCCTTGGAAAGTTGTACTTGCTAACTTCCCTCTTTGGCCCGGAGTCATTTGAGCTCTGAGTGATTTAACTTGACCCATAATATCATCATAGGATTGCCCCTGAGTTGGCAGTGTATAAATTGAATTCTTTCCCATGATATCTCCAGTTTGAAAATTAAATAATTGATAAAAATAAAAAAGCCGTACGCTAATAATTAACGTACGGCAAACTAGTCGATTAAACTAGACCTTCGGTAGAAACTTCTTGATAAACTTCTTCTATACATTCACCAACAATTGCTAGTAAAGTTATAACGTCTTCTTTGGTAAGGGTTAATGGAGGAGATATTACAATTAAGTTAACAATAGGTCGAATAACTAAACCACGCTCCATACATTTAGTGAATACTCGGTTAGCAACATTTAAAGGCTCTTTCGTTTCTTTGTTGCTAACAAGATCAATACCTAACATAAATCCTTTACCGCGTACGTCACCAACAATAGGATTTGCTAAAAGTTCTTTTGCTCCATCTTGTAGAAGAGGACTTAGATTACGAACGTTTTCTAGAATATTTTCTTCTTCAATAATTTCAAAATTTTTCAATGCCGCAGCACAAGCTGTTGCATGTCCAGAATAGGTGAAACCTAAAGAAAGTACACCACCATCACTTTGTGGTTTACTAATAACGTCATAAATGTCACTAGATAGAATCGCAGCACCAAGTGGTATATAGCCGGAGTTTATACCTTTAGCAACAATCAATATATCCGGTTGGTAATCAAATATATCTTTAGAAGCAACCCATTCACCTAAACGGCCAAATGCTGTTACTACTTCATCTGCGATAAATAATACGTCATGTTTTTTACAAATTTCCCAGCACTTACGGTGATAACCTTCAGGCGCCACTAAAACCCCGCCAGCACCCATTATTGGTTCTGCAATAAATGCCGCAACATTATCCGCACCTAGCTGGTTAATTCTGTTCTCTAATTCAGCGGCTAAAAAGTTGCAATACTCTTGCTCTGTTAAATTTTCAGCACCCGCTGGTCTTCTGTACATATCCGCAGCTGAAATATGGCTAATTAAATCTTGTGCTATTTGATCGAAGCTATCTTTGGTGCCATGAATACCGGTTAAGTTGGCAGCAAAGTAGGTAGAGCCATGATAGCCATAATTACGAGAAATTATTTTTTTCTTATTGTGCTTACCACGTAAATTATTATAGAAATGTACTAGTCTAAGCGCTATATCATTCGCTGTAGAACCGCCACAAGTATAAAATACATGATTAAGGTTTCCGGGTGAAATTTCTGCAAGCTTACTTGCTAATTCGGCGGCAGGCTCATTGGTCGTATGACCAAAAGGGTTATAATATTGCATCTTAGTAATTTGTTGATGAATCGCATCAGCCATATCTTTGCGGCCATGGCCAATGTTTGCACACCAAAGACCTGCAATGCCATCTAGCATTTTATGGCCATTAGAATCATAGATATAGTTACCTTCAGCTTTTGAAATTACCTGACTACCTTCTTCTTTGAAAGTTGCGAAATCTGTATATGGGTGGATAAAATGCTCTTTATCTTTTTTCCAAAAGTTATTATCACTATCTTTTTGCATCTTGATTCTCCTAATATTTTCAATACCCTTATAAAATCATATTCAGAGCTATTTATGTATTACCCTTCGGGGGTAATACGGTTGCTTTTATCAAATTAATTCTGCAAAGTAGACATATAAAAATTATAAAGGATATTGCATTGTCTAAAATAAGCTCACCGTTAGAAAAATGGTCAAATTCGTTGGCAAGTTTAATTGAAAATATTGGTACACAAAATTTTTATCCATTTCTATCAGAAGTCTTAGAAAGCATTTCACCTTTTGAGGATATGGTCGTTATTGCATACCCTGAAAATCAAAAACCATTTCTAGTTTTCCATGATTTACCTGACCAACATAAACAGAATACCTTGAATTTATATTTCAGTGGCGGTTACTTTCTTGATCCTTTTTATGATTTATTGAGCAAAGATGTTAAAGAGAAAATCTATCACTTGTCTGATGTAGCGCCGGATGAATTTGTTGAATCAGCATACTTTAAAAAATATTATTCAGGCACTGAACTTAAAGATGAAATAGGTTTTTTAATCAAGTATGATCAAAAATGTCCGGTCATTCTCTCGCTGGGAGTTCGTAATAAAAACAGTGTAGTGACAGAACAAGACATATCAAGATTAATAACCACATTCAAGATAGTGAAAGCACTCTGTCATCAGCATTGGCAAAGAGTGAGTTTGCCATTCCCTAACACAGAGGGGCAATACGAAAGTGAAATGGGTTTACAGTTAAGCCGAGCATTCAAAAATTTTGCAACAGACTTTCTTAGTCATCGAGAATGTGAAATTGTACGATTAATACTAAAAGGTTACTCTTCAAAATCAATCGCTGAGTTATTAGAAATTAGCCCTGATACAGTAAAGGTTCACCGTAAACATATACATTTAAAGTTAGACGTTAGCTCGCAAGCGGAGCTGTTTTCATTATTTTTATCATCGTTATCTCTAACCGAAATAGGCTCTGATACAGACCCGTTAACCTTATATTTTCAATAAGCTTTAAGATGTCGCTGCAACATTGCTCTTTTCAACGAAGATTGTAATTATTGAACCAGTAACAATCGTGATAAAAGAAAAACCAAACGCTAAATTCAAACTCGCATATTCCATAATGGCGCCAAAAATAAATGATCCCATCATAGATCCTATGGCTAATGCTGCGGAACTTAATACTGCCAATTCACCAGTAATATCTGCTTTAGCAATTGCAGCAAAAGCGTATGGCAGAGCAAAAAAGAAAAATAAAATAATTAATACGATAAACGCGCCTAAAGAATATAGGGTGATGTCTAAAAACAATATCCCGAATGTTAAAACCATAAACAACAATGAAATAGCTATCGGCTTAATTCGACCAAATTTTTCCCCAACAAGTCCACTTATAAAAGGTGCAACTGCTGAAGCTATTAATGATAAGGCAATTAATATCGATGAGTCACTTTGTTCAATACCATTTTTTATTGCGATTATTTCAATAAACCCCCATAACCCTAAAAAACCTGCAAAGGAAATCAGTAAACCAAATAAAGCCCATAAAGCTAATTTACTTTTAAATAGGCCTCTAAAGTTAATTTTTTCTTGTTGAATTTTATTTTCAGGTACCCAGTAGGATGCAATTGAAAGTAATAAGTATGTGATAATAATAGCCCAATTTAGTCCAGAAAGACCATAATTATCAATTACAAACATTGGGATAAGTACAACAAATAAGGAAGGGACTAGCTGTTCAGGTACCATCTTAAAGGCATAATTCTGTTCTACTTTATCCGTTTTTGCAATTATCCCCATACTAACTGAAAAAAATAAAGCACCGGAAAAGCCTAAGAATAGCATCGCAATAATAACGCCATCATATTGATCAAAGTACAACGTGGAAATAACGCTGACTATGGCCAATAAGTAACCATAGCGCACCGTTTTTCGCCAACCTACACGGTTAAACCAAATAAATGAAGTTATTGCCACAATGCTATAGCCAGCATAATAAGTGCTGATAATTGTGCCTGATTGAAGAGGGGTCAAAGCAAGTGTTGTTGTTATAGTGCCAATTAGTAGAGGAAGAATTGAAAAAATAAATACCCCTGCTAAACCAAGCGCACAACAAGATGCGAAGGTTCTTTTAGAGTTAATTGTATCTAATTTTTCAATTGCAGAATTCATATATTTATCACTTATTGGTTTATTATAATTATGTATCTAAACGCATGTCTGCAAACTGTTTTCTTAATGTTTTTTTATCAAGCTTACCTGTTGCTGTATGTGGTAGTTCATTGACGAAAACAACCGCGTCAGGGGTCCACCACTTCGCTATTTTACCTTTAAAGAAAGATAGTAGTTCAATTTCCGTAACATCAGAATCTGGATTTTTTATAGCGAAAACCACAGGTCTTTCATCCCACTTAGGATGGCTAATACCGATGACAGCCGCCTCATTAATTGATGGGTGATCCGATGCTAGGTTCTCAATTTCAATAGTGCTTATCCACTCTCCGCCAGATTTGATAACATCCTTCGTCCTATCGGTAATTTGCATGTAGCCTTCAGGATCAAAAGTACAAACATCACCCGTATCAAACCAACCATCATCATCAAACGCATCACTTTCTGCTAACTTGTAATATTCTGAAGCAACCCAGGGACCTTTAACTTTAAGGGTACCAAATTTAATGCCATCCCATGGTAACTCTTTATTTTCATCATCAACAATTTTAGCTTCAACCCCATATAAAGGAATTCCTTGTTTAACGATTAATTTGTCTTGGTCAGCCTCATTAATATCCTGAAGGTTAGACTTTAATATATTTACCGTTCCAACTGGACTCATTTCAGTCATTCCCCAAGCTTGTTGGAGATCAACATTAAAGTTTTGTTTATAATTTTTCATCAAGCTTAAAGAGCAAGCTGAACCACCGACAATACAGCGGTTCAATGTTGGAACTGTTTTATTGTTATCAATTAGGTAGTTATATAGAGCAAGCCATACAGTAGGTACACCAGCACTGAAAGTTATTTTTTCATCATTTATTAATGAGGTAAGAGTTTCACCGTCAGCCATTTTATTACCAGGGAAAACAATTTTTGCTCCTGCCATTGCACACATATAAGGCAAACTCCATGCGTTTACATGGAACATTGGAACAATTGGTAGCACGACTTCGTTGTTCGATATATTAAAAGCATTAGGTACCATAGCACCTAAGCCGTGTAAGACTGTAGAGCGATGACTATAAAGGACTCCTTTAGGATCACCTGTTGTTCCTGATGTATAACATAACGAACTTGCTTCATTCTCATCAATATCAGGAAAATTGAACTCAGTAGATTCATCGGCAATAAGCTCTTCATAGCACATAACATTTTTCAATGTTGTATCAGGCATATTATCTTTACTGGTTAATACAATAAACCCCTTAACCGATTCCAATTTATCCTGAAGAGGTTCTAACGCAGTGACAAACATAGGATCTAAGAAAATATATTGATCTTCGGCATGATTGATAATGAAGTTGATTTGTTCAGAGAAAAGTCTTGGATTAATGGTGTGACAAATATAATTTGAGCAAGATACAGCGTAATATAGTTCAAAATGACGATAATCGTTCCACGCTAAAGTTGCAATTCTATCACTAGGGCTCAAGTCTAGTTTCTTCAAGGCATTTGCTAGTTTCCTGACTCTTACAAATGCATCCTTATACGTATATCTATGACGAGGGTTGTCTGAAGTGACTGATACAATTTCAACATTAGAATGAATTTTATCCGCGTAATTCATTACCGAATTTATTGTGAGTGGGGAGCTCATCATTTGACCTAACATAGGTTCTTCCTTTTCAAAATATGACTAATTACCCTAAAGTAACTTGATCTTAAAATTAAAACAGTACCACGTAGGTGGTACTGGTTCTGAGATAACTATAGGATTGTATTTATGAACATCTATTCAACATTGCATGAAGTAGCACATTACAACCAGCTTCAAGGTCTTCAGTTTTAGCATTTTCTGCTTCATTATGTGAAAGACCTTTCTCACAAGGTACAAATATCATGCTAGTTGCAGCGACTTTTGAAACATATACCGAATCATGACCTGCGCCGCTAACCATGTCCATATTGCTATAGCCAAGCATATCAACGGATTCTCTAACGGCTTGTATGCAATCTTTATCGAACGCCACTGCGGTAGAGGTCCACTCATCTTTTATCGAACTTTTTAATTTAAATTTTTCTGATTCTTCAACCACTATATTTCTGAAATTTTTATCCATTTCATCTAAGGTTGTTTGATCTGGATGACGTAAATCTACGGCTAATACAAGTCGCTCTGGAACTGTATTTCGAGCACCTGGTTCAGCTTTAATATCACCAAATGTTACTCTCGACCATGGTGCGTATTTTGCTACCATGTCATACAGTTTTTGTGTAATCGTAGATAGTCCCATAAATGGGTCTTGCCTAGACTCCATAGGGCTAGGTCCTGCATGACAAGGTTGCCCCTCAATTATTAAGTCATACCAATTCATACCTTGCACGCCTGACAACACACCTATTTGCAAATCTTCATTTTCTAAAATAGGACCTTGCTCAATGTGCACTTCAAATGCGGCTTTTACTTGAGAAGGTAAAAATGAATCACTACCTAAATAGTTTATTTTTTCAAGCTCTTGGCGGATTGATTTCCCTTCTTTATCTTCGCGATTATGACCATATTCTAAATCAAATTCACCAGACCATACCCCAGAGCCAATCATTGCAGGACTAAAGCGAGCACCTTCTTCATTGGTCCAAACTACGACTTCGATAGGTTCCTGTGTTTCCATTTGATTTTCATTTAATGTTCTTATCACTTCCAAACCAGATAAAACACCATATACGCCATCGAACTTTCCGCCGGTAGGTTGAGTATCAAGATGAGAGCCGGTTAATACAGATGGCAAACTATTATCCTTTCCAGACCGTCTAATGATGATATTACCCATAGAGTCAACTCGTACTGTACAGCCAGCCTCTTTGGCCCATTTTATAAATAGATCGCGACCTTGCTTGTCTAATTCAGTTAGAGCCTGGCGGTTACATCCACCTTTAGCTGTTGCACCAATTTTTGCCATTTCCATTAAACTATCCCACAGTCTTTCTCCATTGATTCTAATATTAGGGGCAATAAGTTCATTGGCAGCATTCATATGATTCTCAATATAGTGGTTAATTTGTATTTATTAATTAAGCATAAAGCTGAACTTCTGTTTTGCCTATACCACGCTAGTAGTAGTGCTATTGATTGTTAAATTAGGAAATTAAGTTCGCAGTCGATTCCGCCCCTTAATATGAGTCAATTACAACAGATTAATCTGTTAGTGTGTTCATAATGTGATTTGATAAAGGTAAGTAACTGTTAATAGTAAATTTGAATACACCTTTTATAGGTGTGAGATATGCGTTTCACTTTCCATTGAGAAAAATATAAACAAATATGGTCTAATTCAAAGCCTAAAAGAGTGTCAGTTTGAAGTAGAAAATGAATGTGGCAAGCCCATGCCGAGCCTGCCATGTTTTATATGATTACTTTAGTTCGAAATCGTGAATCAAGCACGACTCTAAGTTTCTGATATGGAGACCTCTCTCAAGACAGAATTCTAACAGACCGATTTGCTCTTCAAAGCTCGACTTTACACTATTCACTTCATCAAATTCAGATACTCTATAATCCCAATCTTCTAGATGAATTTTATTTTTAAATAAAAGAATAAGTAACTCTTGTAGTTTCTCTGGGGCGTTTATTAAATTTGACCATTTATCAAACCCCATCAACTTTGAAAAAAGATGCTGAGATTTCATTAAGCTAAAGTTTTCTGCTTCGACTTCGTCATAGTCGTAATCACAGATAATACTATTGACATCAAAGTATTTTGGATTGTAATCAAACAATGATGTTCCATCATATTCAACTCGTATGTACTGAGTTTTATAGTCTTTGTGTAGGTTCTTGGCTTGAAGTTTAAAAAATGAGATAGGTTCCATAATATAATCCTAGTTTAATCAAGCTTACTATCTTGTTTTGTAAAGTACTCGTAAACGTTAAAAAGATAATAATCTTGATACTGGTTTATATTAATTAATATTGGCTGATGAAATCTTTGCACGAGTGAGCAGGCTACCAAAAAGCACAATCGAACTATAATTCAAATACGCAAAGCCTACAAGTTAAAGGATCTTCTTATGGCCTTTTGATGATACAAAGCCTCCTTAATTTGAAGTCCGCTTATCCGTAACATACCTAGAGGCGGATTTAGTAAAGTCGATTAGATATTTCTTATGCTTTTGAATATCGACGCGTTCTTCATTTTTGTTACTGAGTAAATATCCATTAATTTATTATTTTTATATGTCTTAATATAGGTGTTGTAACGCTTTTTTTTGGAAAGCATGTAGTGAAAATCAATTCATTATAATGATGTTTTTTCAGTAAATATAATGACTTTAACAATTAAATGGATAATGATAGACAAAGTTTATTTTAAACTAATACTACGCAGGCTATTGAACAAGGATGTGATAAATTAATGAGTAGAGCTGATGATTTAAGACCTGATCCAGAATTACCTGAAGAAATAAAGAGTGCCGCACTTGATGGAAAACTCGTTCTTTTTATTGGGGCAGGAGCATCAATGTTGCTAGGCTTACCATCTTGGGGGCAGTTAGCACACCAAGCTTTAAAATCCCTAAATGATGAAAGGTTTATAAATTTTGCCGAATTAAATCAACTTCTGCAATTAGATCCCAAAAAACAACTTTCCATAGCTAAAGTAATTGCGGATGAAAATAATTTTGATTTAAACCTTGCTCAGTATTTAAAATCCAAAAAAAGCTCCAAAATTTATGAATATTTAAACTCAATTGGTGCCGTTTGCGTGACTACTAATTATGATCATGAATTATCACCTATCACAGATGAGGAAGGGGATGGTAGTAAACCTATTGAAAGTATTAAGCGAATTTCGGGTGCAAATGAATTTAAAACTGCTTTGTTGAGATACCCTGGTACAGTGATTCACCTCCATGGTGACATGGATAATCAAAATGAAATGATAGTTACAACAAGAGATTATTTACAACACTATGATAATGAAAATGTTAAATATTTTTTAGGTGAATTATTCGAACAGTATACAGTTTTTTTTGTTGGTTATGGATTAGAGGAAGCTGAAATACTAGAACATGTTCTACGTAGAGGTGGTGTTACTAATGAAGGTGATGGTGCACAAAAAAGAAGATTTGCAATACAAGGTTTTTTTAATAGCGACCAACCATTATATGACCAGTTAAGAAAGTATTACCAAAAGTCATTTGGTGTTAAGTTGATAGGTTTCACCCGTGATTATAATGACTACGTTCAACTTGAAAAAATAATTAAAGATTGGGCAGAGAATATAGATGTTAAACCTCCAGCTTTAATTGATGCTCAAGACGAAATAGATGCAATTGTAGGTGATGATAATGACTAATCTTTCTATTCAAGAAAAAAATCTACTACAAAAAGTTAAACAAGAACCTAATTTAAGACCGTATTTCTTCCAAAAAATTAAAAATGTTAAGTGGTTTTTAGCCGCCGAAGCTGAATGTTTTTTTGCGAAGGAAGAAATGCCAGAAATCATTCAAAATACTGATGGTTCATATCGTTTTCCTCAATGGCCTGCGATAGAGTATTTGGTTAAAGCTTCAGAATCGTTATCTGAAAATCAAGAATTAATTCCTAATTTCTTATCAATCATTCGTGAGTGTACTATAAAAAATATTGATAATCGGTATAGCAATCGATATCTGATGTGGAACTTCGCCAAAATATACAAAAACATACCCATAAATAGCTTCACGCTCGCAGATATTGAGATAGTTGAACTGTGGTTTAATAACATACATGACCATGATTTGGTTAGTGATGAGGTAGCTCAACTATTGTTAGATACTTTAGAACAGTTGACCCCTGAAAACAAAGAAAAGACTCTCAAATTATTGTCAATATTGTTCGAAGTAAAAAAAGTTGAAATTGGTACTAGAAATCAACCTGAAGTTAGAATCAACCTAAAGTCTCATAGAAAAGACAAATTAGTTGTTTCTATTGGCCAAAAAGTAGGCTCATTGCTTGGAGAAGAAGGGGTTAGCATCTTATTAGAGTCGCTTTCAAAAGCTACTGAAATAATTGATGCCGATCATTACTCAAGCATTTGGCGCTCAGCAATAGAAGAACATAATCAAAATGGTAGTTATAGAGAAGAAGAACATCTTCTAATTGTTGTATGTAGAGAAGCTTTTGACGCTTACTTTAAAGTTGCTGATGATGAAAGTGTTGTAACGCTATTAAAGGGTTTATTCGAACATCAATTTTCTATTGTAAAGAGACTTGCTATCCATACTTACAATATGCTTTTTCAAAAAATTGGTAACCAAATTATAGATGAATTACTAAAGCCTGAATTTTTCAAATCAAACTTCCGTCATGAGGTTTGGCATTTGCTCAAAGAAAATTATCAGCAACTCTCTGTTGCCCAAAAACAAAAATTATTATCACTAATTGAAGATGGGTCATTGAGGGATGATGGTACACATTCTTATTATTATCAGGCTGAATGGTTGTTGGCCATTAGTGACTACGAAAAAGCATTAAAGGAAAAACTTGATTATGCATTAAAGAAAATTAATGGAGTGATTCCTGAACATCCTGACTTTACTAGTTATACCTCTTCTGGTGATTGGAGAACAGGTGAATCACCGATCCCCCTTGAGCAGTTAAAAGAAACCGCAAGAAGATCTTTTGAGGAATTAATTGATACTCTTAATAATTATCAACCTACAGAAAGCACCTTTGAATCTGGAATAGAAGAATTAGTAAGCTGCTTCAAGCAGTTTATTATTGATGAAGCTGAAAAAATTTATCCAGAACTACATAGATTTGAGAGAATAAAGATACCGTTTATATATGTAATTATTCAAGCATATTCGGATTTATGGAAAGATTCTACAAAAACACAACCTAATTGGAATGAGGTTTGGCCATCTCTATTGCAATTAATAGAGGTTATTTTTAATAATGAAAAATTCTGGAATAAAGATACTGAAGATAATGATGCATTTATAGGCCGAAAATCATGGTTAGTATCTAGTGTTTGCCGACTTATTGAAGCTGGGTGCAAGAACGATGGTCATTCATTCACTATTGAAAATACAGAACTAGCAAAAAATATATTATTGAATATATTGGAAAACCAAGTAGGGAATGATTTCTCGTTAGATAGTGATGCTGTTAGCGTAAGTATTAACTCCAACCGAGGACAATGTTTGGAAGCTTTGATCAACTTAGCTTTATTTGAGTGTAGATATTCAAAGCATGTACATGGCGAGCACGAACTTGTTTGGGAAAAGTATTCAGAAACCTTTACAAAAGAGTTAATAGAGGTTCAAAGTCTAGAGTTTAGAACACTCGTTCCTATGTATATTAGGAATTTTAAATGGTTATCTCATGAATGGCTTAATAAAAATTTTGAATCCTTTTTTACAGATGATTTAGATTTAGCTTGTGTATGTTCGTTGCAAGGTTATGCCCATAACCATTATTTAGATCCTTTAATGTATGAATATCTTAAAAAACATAATAATTTTGAGAATATATTAGAGCATGAGTCATTAGGAAAAAAAATAGAACGTCGTTTTATAATGTTTGGTTTAATACCTTATGTTTTCAATGATGAGTTGTTAACTGATCAATCTAGTTTAATTTATAAACTTATGCATCGCAATGACGCTGAGGAATTCAAAGAAATAATATCGTTTATTAGGGTTAGTTTTGCACAAGCAGAAAGTATTGATAAAAAAGCAATTGAGCTATTTCCTATAATATTAAATAAATTTGATAAAGAAACTCTAGAAGGTAAAAGAGTTATATCTAATTTAGTTGATTGGGCTAAATTTTTAGATCTTAACAATGAGCAACATATAGGTTGGCTGGTTTGTATCGCCCCTTATGCTGAGTTAGAACACAACTCTCATGATTTTATAAAACTTATAGATAATATAAGTCAAGTAGAGCCCAAATACGCCCTTAAAGTTTGGATGTCATTACTAACAGAAATGCCTAGTTATCCATATCCTGAAGAATCATATATCAATATTTATAAAAACCTACTTAATTCGGGGTTAGAGAGAGAGGCAAGGGAAATTGCTGACAGATATATAAAGTTTGGTCTTCAAACTCCTGCTGATTGGTATCGCAAAGCCAAAGAAAGTGTAAATAAGCAGAGTTAGCTGACGAATTTTATGTGTTAATTATGCGTTTAAAAAATGGGAAATTGTTGATTTTATTTAATTTGAACACACCTTAATCAGGAGTGGCAAGCGGGCAATAGCTAACTACTTTATCAATTTCGTTTAGTATTTTAGAAAATAACATTAAGACTATTAATTTACAGGGAGTTTAATAACATCATGGATAAAAAAGAATACATCATTAGACAGTTAGGTCGAACTAAAGGCAAAAAATACGAAGCATATGTAGTTCATCGAATTATTCATTTACTAAATGATTTTGATTTAAAATTTGTTACTCAGCAATATGTCCATAGGCCAAATGGGCGTGCATTAACAGATTTGTTTTTTCCTCAGTTGGGGCTACATATTGAAGTAGATGAAGATCATCATTTCACGCCAGAAAACGCTGAAAACGATAAAATTAGGCAAGCAGACATTGTCAATGCAACAGGGCATGAGTTCATACGAATTAATATGCAAGAAAGTCTTTGTGATATTAATGATGCCATTGATGCCCTGGTTAGCAGAATACGTCACTTAAAAGAAACGGTTGATTTTTTACCGTGGAATTTAGAGGGTGAGTATAAATCACAAACATACATAGACCGTGGATATATTGATATTCAAAATGATGTAGCCTTTCTAACAATTAAAGATGCTTGTAATTGTTTTGGCCACGCTTATGCTGGTTATCAACAAGCAGGAGCAAGTCATCCAGATAAGGACATCATGTTATGGTTCCCTAAATTGTTTAAAAACGGTAAATGGGATAATAAAATATTGGATGAAGATAACACTATTGTTGAGCGTCATGAAGATGAATTAAAAGCGATAGAACACGTTACAAGCCATTTAAATAATAAAGTTAAACACAAGCATAAACGAATCGTATTTGCCAAAGTAAAGGGAAATTTAGGTGATACGTTATATCGATTTCGTGGGCAATATGAACTTGATGTTAGTAATAGTAATCCGCAAAAAGGTTTAGTGTGGCGCAGGACATTGAATAGAGTATGTACGTTCAATCCGCAATGAATTATTGGTAAGTTCATTGTCTTAAGTTAAATTTAATTACCACGTTTCGTTGTGGAGCCATTAAACAGTTAATTCAATAAGCTAATTTGGCAAGATGCATATAACACAAAATATACTTAGTTCGAGTAACAATCATTGTGCCATTGTTTACTCAATATTAATGGTAAATATAGGATGTACAGTGGATACAAAAGAAAAAATCAAAAAAATTAAAATAAGACTTGGAAACACTAGAAATATAAAAGAGCAAAACATTTCAAATTTCGGAGTCAAAGTTCAGAGCTATATAGATACTATAGAAAAAATAAAGCATGCGGCTTTAGACGCTAGCCAAAAAGGACGTCAAAATTATACAGTGATAGAAAATATTTTCTCTGTTGATGCTCCTGCATTTGGACGGACTGAAGCAATCATATTTGCAAATATTCCAGAAACCAAAGATCAAGAAAATGCTAGAAAACTAGAATGGAGTAAAAGTCTAGCAATAGCAGTAGCTAAGGAAAATGGTAATGAATTATTATCAATAGCTCCAGATCACACCCAAGTAGAAATTGCTTCTTATCAAATTACGAGTTCATACAAATATGAGTGCGTTTCACCAAGCCTTTTACAAGGAAAGCGTAATCCGCATAGCTTTAATGAGGTATGGTACAGCATAGATACTGAAGCAGGAAAATCAGTAATAAAAGACGATAAGTTGATTGAGTTATGGGAATTGTTAGAGGAAAACGAACTTAAACCATTTTTTTCAGGAGGCGATATCAGTGCTCATTTATGTGTGCATATTTAATAGGTTATCATTAGAAGATATTAATAACTTAACGATCGCTTATGGGCGTAAAACCGCCCAATTTAAAAAACTGAAGCAACTCAATTAACTAATTTTAAACCTTAGATAAGGTGCAGAAACAACTTATTAATATTTTGTGTACTCATAATGTGCTTTGATTGGGGTAAGTATTTGATAATCTTTAATATGAAGCCACCTTAATTAGGAGTGGAGTAGGTCAATCATTGGCTATGTCACTTTATAGTTGCATTGCCTATGGTCTATGCCCATATCTCAAAATAGAAAAATTATCCCTAAACCTGTTCCTATATAGATGTAGAAGCCAAATAAGTGTATTAAATCACATCGTTAATAAATCTCACGCTGCACGAAAATCTCAAACTAACTGAATTTCACCATCCTGATTTATCTCTTTACGCACTTTTATTGTGATGCTAAGCACTATTGTGGTGCATCATCATAGTGCAATCAACCACTATTTAACTTAACCTATTGTTTTTTAGCGACTTATAAAGTTGGTACGCAACTTGTAACCCTATAGTCAGCTAATAAAATAAAGGGCGAGAAATGAAAATAATTAACGCAATAATAAAACCATTCAAATTAGACGACGTAAGAGAAGCTATTTCTGAAGTGGGTATCGAAGGCTTAACCGTAAGTGAAGTTCGCGGCTTTGGTCGTCAAAAAGGACACACTGAGTTATATCGTGGTGCTGAATACCAAGTCGATTTTTTACCGAAAGTTAAATTAGAAATCGCGGTAAAAGCTGAAGATGCAGAGCGTGTTGTTGAAGCGATTAGCAAGTCAGCACATACCGGAAAAATTGGTGACGGTAAAATCTTTGTATACGACCTTGAATCAGCAGTACGTATTCGTACTGGTGAAATTGACCAAGCAGCACTTTAGGAGATCACTATGGAAGAGTTAACATCATTAGCATCAACGGTCTCTGAATTGAGATTCGCCCTAGATACATTTTACTTCTTAATGTCGGGTGCTTTAGTTATGTGGATGGCAGCAGGTTTTGCCATGTTAGAAGCGGGCCTAGTTCGTTCTAAAAACACTACTGAAATTTTAACAAAAAATATTTGTTTATATTCAATCGCTTGTATCATGTTTTTACTTGTTGGTTATAACATCATGTATGTTGATAACGTTGCTGGTGGAATTATCCCAAGCTTTGGATCATTAATTGGTACGCAAGCTGAAGGCGCTGATCACTCTTTAGAGTCAGATTTCTTCTTCCAGGTTGTATTCGTTGCAACAGCAATGTCTATTGTATCTGGTGCGGTAGCTGAGCGTATGAAGCTTTGGTCTTTCCTAATATTCACTGTTGTTTTAACTGCTGTTATTTACCCAGTTGAAGGTTACTGGACTTGGGGTGGTGGTTTCTTATCTGAAGCTGGTTTCTCTGATTTCGCCGGTTCTGGTATTGTCCACATGGCCGGTGCATCAGCTGCATTAGCAGGTGTATTATTACTTGGTGCTCGTAAGGGTAAATACGGTAAAAACGGTGAGATATTCCCAATCCCAGGGTCTAACATGCCACTTGCTACTTTAGGTACATTCATTTTATGGATGGGTTGGTTTGGCTTTAACGGTGGTTCACAGCTGTTACTTTCTGATGCTGAAAACGCAACTGCAGTAGGTCAAATTTTCTTAAATACTAATGCCGCAGCAGCCGCTGGTGCCGTAGCCGCATTACTACTTAACAAAGCAATTTGGGGTAAAGCAGATTTAACCATGATTTTAAACGGTGCATTAGCTGGTTTAGTCGCAATTACTGCTGACCCACTATCTCCATCTCCTCTTTTCGCTTCATTAATCGGTGCTGTAGGTGGTGTATTAGTTGTATTTGCAATCACAACCTTAGACAAGCTTAAGATTGATGATCCAGTAGGTGCTATCTCAGTTCACGGTGTGGTTGGTTTCTTCGCTCTAATGGCTGTACCACTTAGCAACTCTGAGGCAACATTTGGCGCACAACTTTACGGTGCCTTCGTTATCTTTGCATGGGTATTCGGAGCAAGTACTGTTGTATGGTACGCACTGAAGAAAACTGTTGGTATTCGAGTAACAGATGAAGAAGAATATGATGGTGTTGATAAATCTGACTGTGGTGTAGAAGCTTACCCAGAGTTCGTTACACTTAAATAAATTACTTAAATACATTAACTTAAAAAGTTAATACTAATAAAAAGGGAGCCAATGGCTCCCTTTTTGTTAGCCTGATAAAAATCACGTATTTAATGACTCATTGGATCAGAGGAAATTAACGATAAAAAATTCGTCATTAATTGCTATTTAGTCAACTTTATAATGTACGAATATTAGTGAAGCCCCAGGTAATTCAGTGTAATATTTGGTGATTGTAAATAATTGCACTATAAAATACTAATGAGTGATACAAATAGAATACTTGATCGCATAGATCTAACCATATTGGATGCCTTGCAACGCAAAGGTAGAATTTCTAATGTTGAACTTGCTAAGCAAGTAAATTTAAGTCCAAGTCCATGCTTAGACAGAGTTAAACGACTAGAAGCCGAAGGTTTTATAAAAAGGTATGGCGCGGTGCTTGATGCTAAAAAGTTAGATATCAGCATGACCGCGTTTATCCAAGTCACCCTTGATAGAACTACTGCCAATGTATTTAATCAATTTAGAGATAAACTGGTGAATATAAAAGAAATTGCGGAATGTCATATGGTTGCCGGAGGTTTTGATTATCTGGTTAAATTAAGGGTTAGAGATATGGAAAATTACCGGCAAGTGCTTGGCTATATAGTCGAATTACCTGGGGTGTCGCAAACCCATACTTATGTAGTGATAGAAAAGGTAAAAGAAGATTTAGGTTTACCTATTATTGTTACGAATACTTAAGAATTTACGGTATTGCTAGCATAGTAAACCAATAAAATTTATAAATTGATGATATTTATAAATTTTATGCCATAATAAAATTAGCTTTAAAATAAGTTTACATAATAAATACAAATGGAGTGTCAGAATGAATAATAAATTAATGAGTGTTTCTGCAATTGTTTTAGCGTTAAGCCTAGGTGGTTGTGCTAATAATGATGCTATGGAGCAAAATGTAGCAGACTTAAATACTAAAATTGATGGCTTAAACAGTAAAGTTGAAAGTTTATCAGGTGAAGTGGGACAACTTAAAGTTGCTCAAGAGCAATCTTCAGCAGATGCACAAGCTGCTAAAGAAATGGCTACTGCCGCTGCCGCTGATGCAGCACAAGCGAATGAAAAAGCAGATAACTTAGTAAGCTCTTATAAAAAGTAGTTTAAATAGCTATTACATTATAAGAACAATACGCAATTACATTCTGTAATTTTGAATTTAAAAAACCCGAGCTTGCTCGGGTTTTTAGTTTTTGCTGAGCATAGCTTGGGTTTTTCTTATGAAAATAGGAAATAGGAAATAGGAAATAGGAAATAGGAAATAGAAAATTTATATCATATTTAAAGTAGATCATTAATAGATTGAGGTATCTGATAACTCAGATGAGTTACGTGCGCAGTTAATAATAGTAAAAATGATTACTGAGACCATTAATAAAAAGCCAATATCTACTAAATTCTGTCATGTACAAGTAAACAAAATATATCTAAAAGTAACTCAGCCTCACTTAGTAACCGCTATTTGTATAAAGAATGTTCGATATCGCATTAATCGTAATTTAAATACAAAAAGGGGTTGACGGGACGCCAAAAATCTCTAGAATGCGCTCCACTTCCTAGGGACATCGGCAACGACTAACAAGGAAGGGGTTAGAAGAAGGTAGATAAGGCTTTAAGTCATTAATTACCTACAACACAGTCTTTTGAAAAACTTTTCAAATAACGGTTGACTTCAAATCTCAGGTGCTTATAATGCGCCTCCTGCTTCGGGCAAACGGCAACGTTCACCAAGCAACAAGAGTACAGCGAATGCGACTGACTCTTTCATAAGTTTCTAACTTATGAGTTCTTTAACAATTAGTTATCATG
>JBFONS010000060.1:0-295 GCA_040779355.1 Colwelliaceae bacterium BS250
GGTCGTTGGAGACTACAACGTTGATAGGTCAGGTGTGTAAGGACTGCGAAGTCTTGAGCTAACTGATACTAATTGCCCGTGAGGCTTAACCATACAACACCCAAACAGTTTTTTGTTTGAGTCTGTATGGTCTGACAAAGATTATAGAAATTATCTATAACAGAAATCACGCATTAAAATAGAATTTGAGTAAGATTCGAAACGATATTCAGCTTTCAAAATTGTAACGTTTTTTGTCTAGCGACAATAGCGCTGTGGCCCCACCTGATCCCATGCCGAACTCAGAAGTGAAACG
>JBFONS010000061.1:0-288 GCA_040779355.1 Colwelliaceae bacterium BS250
GTGTTTTATTGGTGAACATAATTTATTCGGTGCAACAATACATTATTTGTCTGCGGCTTTAGATGGTGGAGATATCATTGAACAAGTCCAATACGACTTAACACCAGATATTGATATTAGTTTGTTATATACGAGTATTTTCGAAATTGAAGCAGACTTGCTTGAATTATCTATCAATAAACTTATTGAAAATAATTTCAAGTATATTGGGAAAAAACAAACTGGAAGTGGTAGTTATTTTTCAAGAAAAAATGATCTTGTGACCATTTCTTCTACTGACTCTACGGT
>JBFONS010000062.1:0-282 GCA_040779355.1 Colwelliaceae bacterium BS250
TGCCGACAGCACCGTAAAGGTCTCTACTTTCTCTTCATCTAACGCCAAGTACTGAACGTCCGCATTCGCTACGTTATACGTCCACTCGCCGGCTTCGGTAATACTCAAGCTGCCCAACGCGTCCGCACTCGCGGTAATGCCCGTGGTCTGGAACACATTTCCGCCCGTATCCGCATCGCTGATGGTCAGCGTGCCCGTGTCCGTTAAAGTAGGATCTGCATCATCTTCCGTCACCGCACCAATATCGTCGCCCGCAATCGTTGGCAAGTCATTCGTGCCGGT
>JBFONS010000063.1:0-275 GCA_040779355.1 Colwelliaceae bacterium BS250
CAATTAAAGTCCAAAATATAGATTTTTAAAATTAATCTCACTTTTCAAATATAGTATTTTATCCACAATAATTAAATACGGTGACTTTTAACTAATTACAATGGGTGGCTTTATAAAAATAACTAATTACAATGGGTGGCTTTATAAAAATACTATGCGCTATTACCCACAATTAATGCCACAGTTAAAGTCTATCGAGCGAGATTATCTAGCTTGAGTTGGTTTATGAAAGATTTAAACGAATATATTGCGCGATTAGCTAATGCAGAAGATCA
>JBFONS010000064.1:0-273 GCA_040779355.1 Colwelliaceae bacterium BS250
ATGACCTACTCTCACATGGGGAAACCCCACACTACCATCGGCGCAACTGCGTTTCACTTCTGAGTTCGGCATGGGATCAGGTGGGGCCACAGCGCTATTGTCGCTAGACAAAAACTTGTTACGACCTACACGGATGTAGGAAGTGTCTAAATTTGTATGGAACAAATTAGACCAATTTTGAAAGCTGAATATCGTTTCGAATCTTACTCAAATTCTATTTTAATGCGTGATTTCTGTTATAGATAATTTCTATAATCTTTGTCAGACCATACA
>JBFONS010000065.1:0-258 GCA_040779355.1 Colwelliaceae bacterium BS250
CGCCCGTATCCGCATCGCTGATGGTCAGCGTGCCCGTGTCCGTTAAAGTAGGATCAGTCTCGTCTTCGAGTACCGCTCCCACTGCATTACCCGAAATTATTGGCAAGTCATTCGTGCCGGTGATCGTCACAACAACGTCGTGCGTGGTGCCGTCTGCCGACAGCACCGTAAAGGTCTCTACTTTCTCTTCATCTAACGCCAAGTACTGAACGTCCGCATTCGCTACGTTATACGTCCACTCGCCGGCTTCGGTAATAC
>JBFONS010000066.1:0-257 GCA_040779355.1 Colwelliaceae bacterium BS250
AACAACGTCGTGCGTGGTGCCGTCTGCCGACAGCACCGTAAAGGTCTCTACTTTCTCTTCATCTAACGCCAAGTACTGAACGTCCGCATTCGCTACGTTATACGTCCACTCGCCGGCTTCGGTAATACTCAAGCTACCCAACGCGCCCGCACTCGCGGTAATGCCCGTGGTCTGGAACACATTTTCGCCCGTATCCGCATCGCTGATGGTCAGCGTGCCCGTGTCCGTTAAAGTAGGATCAGTCTCGTCTTCGAGTA
>JBFONS010000067.1:0-252 GCA_040779355.1 Colwelliaceae bacterium BS250
ATAAGGCTTTGAGTCATTGTTTACCAACAACACAGTCTTTTGAAAAACTTTTCAAATAACGGTTGACTTCAAATCTCAGGTGCTTATAATGCGCCTCCTGCTTCGGGCAAACGGCAACGTTAACCAGGCAGCAAGAGTACAGCGAATGCGACTGACTCTTTCATAAGTTTCTAACTTATGAGTTCTTTAACAATTAGTTATCATGCAATTTGTGTGGACACTCACATTACGTTGATTTTACCAGTCTTACCT
>JBFONS010000068.1:0-244 GCA_040779355.1 Colwelliaceae bacterium BS250
TTGTATGGAACAAATTAGACCAATTTTGAAAGCTGAATATCGTTTCGAATCTTACTCAAATTCTATTTTAATGCGTGATTTCTGTTATAGATAATTTCTATAATCTTTGTCAGACCATACACTCTCAAACAAAAAACTGTTTGGGTGTTGTATGGTTAAGCCTCACGGGCAATTAGTATCAGTTAGCTCAAGACTTCGCAGTCCTTACACACCTGACCTATCAACGTTGTAGTCTCCAACGACC
>JBFONS010000069.1:0-243 GCA_040779355.1 Colwelliaceae bacterium BS250
ACTCTTTTCAGAATCAATCGAATTATCTGGCATGCAAGTTACCATTGATGTGGCAACGGCCGAGGGCCCAGTCGCCGGAAGCAGTGTTATCTCTGCTGACAAGCTTACCTTTACGCCGTCAGAAAACTTAGATTATGCAAGCGAATATACGGTTACCATCAGCTCGGCAACGACATCGGCAAGAGTAATTACCGCAGCCAGTTGGGGTTTCTCCACCGACTCGGCTCCTCTCGAGCCTATTGT
>JBFONS010000006.1:0-269336 GCA_040779355.1 Colwelliaceae bacterium BS250
GTGCTGTAGAGCTTCCTGAAGGTGTTGAAATGGTAATGCCTGGTGACAACCTTAAGTTTGTTGTTGAGCTAATCAACCCAATCGCGATGGAAGAAGGTTTACGCTTCGCTATCCGTGAAGGCGGCCGTACTGTTGGTGCTGGTGTTGTTTCTAAAATCATCGCTTAATTAGATGATTTGGTAAACACCAAACCTTAAAAAAAGCGCTTCGGCGCTTTTTTTGTTTTTACGGCCAGCTTCACGGTGCTCCGTGATGACAAATACGTTAAGAAAATACTCCTAGTGGAGTATTTTTAGTATTTGCTTAAATCCTCCGGAATTTAAGAAAAATCATTTATGATTTTCTAGAGTAGAACAGTAGGCGCAGGCGTAGTATCAAAAATTATTGCATAATTACCGATAATTGCTCCTGCATTATCTGTATTTCCACCATCCATGGTGGTCATTTTGATACAGCCTAGCTGAATAAAAAAGGTCGCTTTTGCGGCCTTTTTTATTGCCTGTTCTACCAGCTTCACGGTGTTCCGTGATGACGATAACGTTAAGAAAATAGGCACTATTTTGAATGTTAGGCATCCATGCCTTCCACCCTACGGGTAGCTGTGCATAGAAAAATTGTTCCGGACAATTTTTTAGTTATCGCTGTAAGCCTCTGGCTTGCAGATAAATCATTTATGATTTACTTGAGTCGTAGTGTTGGTGTTGACAATTAACTGCTCCCGGCATTAATTGCATTCCCACCATCCATGGCGGTCTTTCTAAAATCATCGCTTAGTCGATAATTTTAGCTAGCAATAGCACAAACTAAAAAAAAGCGCAGAAGCGCTCTTTTTTTAATTTTAAATTAAGTAAAAGACTAAGTTAAGTTACTTTCTATCAGAACTAAAGCTTCATCCAAGATTTCTTTTACAGCTAAGTGCGCTTTCTCAGGGTTTCTTGATTTAATCGAGTTTAGGATATGAGCGTGCTTCTCTATATCACCCGATTCGCCTTTAGTCGCGTTTGTATAGCGTATGCTTACCTTTAATGCGGTACTTATGAACTCAGTAAGTTGTACGATAAAAGGGTTGCCACTGGCTTTTAATACGCTTGTATGAAATGCAATGTCAGCATCAAGTGGGTCATCCAGTCCTTTTTCCGCAGCTTTCATACGAGTTAATGCTTTTTCTATTTCGTCTAATTCTTCAAAGGTTGCATTAACGGCTGCTAAAGCTGCTGCTTGTGGCTCTATAGCTGCACGTACTTCGGTGAATGATTTTAATAATGTTAACGATGGGTTCGAGCTTAGTATCCAGCCTAAGACGTCAGTATCAAACATATTCCAATCTGTTTCAGGTAAAACTTGAATACCTTTCTTAGGTCTCGAGGCGATTAAGCCTTTAGCAGCAAGCATTTTAACTGCTTCGCGAGTGGCGCTACGACTAACATCATATTGTACACATAGTTCAGCTTCCGTTGGCAGCCCTTGGCCTACTTGATACTGGCCTGTTACTACAGCCTTGCCAAGATCATGGGTTAGTTGATACGTTAAGTTGTGTTTCTGCGCCATTAGTATTCTCAAGTTTTAATGATATCTACCATTAAATCATATAATTATACAAAAACAAATGCTGGTCTTTATATTTGTTGTTTATAAATTTATTAGTTACTTATTATTTTCACTTTATTAACTGATTTTCAGTGCGATTTTATATTGAAAAAGCCCTATAAGTGTGTGACATTAATGTAACGGTTAACGATAAGTTAATATTTAATTTGTTCTGTATAGGAGTATGTTGATGAGTGTATTTACTCATTATCCTAGTTTAAAAAATAAAGTTGTTTTCATTACTGGTGGAGCAAGTGGCATAGGCGCAGAAATGGTGCGCTGTTTCGTTCAGCAAGGCGCTAAAGTAGCGTTTATTGATCTTGATGGTGAAGCCTCCCATGCTTTGCATCAAGAGTTGCATGAAAATGTATGGTTTAAAGCTATTGATGCAACCGACCAAAATGCTTTGCAGCAATCCATTAAAGATGCTGCAAAAACATTAGGCACCATTCATGTATTAATCAACAATGTTGCCAATGATATGCGCCATCATGTTTCTGATATAACAGCGCAACAATGGCATGATTGCATGAAAATTAATTTAGACCCAACATTTTTTGCCTCACAAGCCGTATATCCCTATATGAAAGAAAATGGCAGTGGCAGTATTATCAATTTCAGCTCGATAAATGCCATTGTTGGTTTAGCAAATATGTCAGGCTATGTTACTGCTAAAGCAGGGGTTATAGGTATGACTAGAGGTATGGCAAAAGATTTCGGTTGTCATAATATTCGCGTAAATGCCATTTTACCTGGTTGGGTTGCAACAGAAAGACAATTGCAAACTTGGTTAACTGAAGATGTTGAAGCCAAATGGATGGAAACCATGGCAATTAAAAATCGTATTGAAGCAAGCGACGTTGCCAAACTAGCTTTATTTCTAGCTTCAGATGATAGCTCTATGATCACTGGTCAAAAATTAGTGATCGATGGTGGCAAAATATAATGGCAAGCCAATATATAATCACAGTTGATTGGGGAACAAGTTTTTTACGTGCCTATCTTTGCCAAGTATCAGGGCAAGCCGATTTACGCCTTATTGATACTAAAATTGGCCGTGGTGTTTCAAAATGTGATGGCAAATTCGAGTTAGAGTTAATGGCTTGCATCGAATCTTGGCAATCAGAATATGGAAAACTACCCGTGTATATGTCAGGACAAATTAGTTCGAGCATTGGTTGGAAAAATACTCAATATTTACCCTGTCCATTAGTACCTAAAGATATTGCTTTTGGCGGGGAGATCTTTTCAGCAAATGGTCATGACATCTACATTCTCCCTGGCACATCATGTGAGTATCCTGACGGTAGTTTTGATGTGATGCGTGGTGAAGAATTACAAATTTTAGGATGGATGCAATTAACTTTATCTCATGAAGTTGGTAAACATATTCTTTGTTTGCCTGGTACTCATACCAAGTGGGTATTAGTAGAAAATGGTAGCATTCAATTATTCAGAACGGCCATGACGGGTGAGTTATTCGATATGTTATCGAATGGCAGTATGCTAATTCAAGAGCCTCAAGTCGATTTCGATTTAAAATCATTTACTGAAGGAGCAGAGTATGTTCTTAAAGGTAATGCTGGGGATTTTAGTCATGACCTTTTTAGTGTCAGAACTCGACAGGTAATGAATCAGATCAGCAAACAACAAGCGAGTTCTTATTTATCTGGGGTATTGATTGGTACGGATGCTAGAGCCGCGCAGAAATCAAAATATTGGGAATTTGATCAGGTCGACTCTATTCATATAATTGGCTCAGTAAAAATAAGTGAGTATTTTGCTGTTGTTTTAGAGTTGATGGGTTGTAATAGTAAGTTTTATGACGCGAAACAAACATCTTTACTTGGTTTTGCCTCAATTATGAAACAGAGATATTTAACTGATTCTTTAAATTAATCCATTAATACGCATAAAAATCTTCCAATAACATATGATTTATATTATAAATGACGTGGTCAATTATTAATTTATCAAAGGTTACTTGTGCTGCATTTAAAAAATAACCCGTGTATCGCGATTCTTAGAGGGCTACAACCTAGCCAAGCGGAACACATTGGCTTATTGCTTTATCAGCACGGCATCAAAATAATGGAAGTGCCGCTAAATAGAGATAATGCTTTTGAAAGTATAGAAACTCTTCAGAAATCACTTCCTTCAGATTGCCTAATAGGTGCTGGTACAGTAACTAAAATTGAGCAATTGGATACGTTGTACTCGATGGGGATTACATTAGCCATATCGCCAAATACAGATATTGAGATTATAAAAAAAGCAGCGGAATATGGAATGATACATACTCCCGGTGTTGCAACTCCTTCAGAAGTCTACACCGCATATAACAGTGGAGCTCGTTGGCTAAAGCTCTTTCCAGCGACAAGTTTTGGTACAGGGCATTTAAAAGCGTTATTAAGTATTGCACCGCACGATGTTAATTTTATTGCGGTGGGCGGTATAGATAATAAAAATTTAGGTGACTGGATGGAGGCTGGAGCTAAAGGCGTTGGCATTGGTAATTGCATTTTTAGTGAAAACGATTCATTGGATCAAAGCGAATATAAAATTAGTTTGTTTGTAGATGCTACGAACAAAAATAACAACAAACTTTAAATAGTATTTTCAGGGGAAAATTATGAACTTATCAACACTAGACATATCGGTCTTTGTGTTTTATGTGATTGCACTTATTGCAATTGCTTACATGGTTTCAAGAGAAAAAGTTGGTCATGACAAAAATGCCAATGATTATTTCTTAGCAGGTAACTCATTACCATGGTGGGCAGTTGGTGCCTCACTTATTGCGGCAAACATATCTGCTGAGCAGATTATTGGTATGTCTGGTTCGGGTTATAAAATTGGCTTGGCTATCGCTTCTTATGAGTGGATGGCAGCGATTACTCTCATGATTGTAGGTAAGTACTTCTTACCTATTTTCCTAGAGAAAAAAATATACACAATGCCTCAGTTCCTTGAACAGCGTTTTGATCACCGCGTACGCACAGTGATGGCTGTTTTTTGGTTAGGCGTTTATGTTTTGGTAAACTTAACTGCAATACTGTGGTTAGGTGCTTTAGCAATTAACACCATTACGGGTGTTGATGTAGTTTATGGCATGATGTTCTTGGGCGCGTTCTCTGTAGCTTACTCTCTTTACGGTGGTTTAAAAGCCGTAGCATTTACTGATATTATTCAGGTAGTGCTATTGGTCTTAGGCGGACTTTTCTTATCATACATATCGTTAGATTTAATTGGTGAAGGTCAGGGCATAATTGCAGGCTTTAATAATTTAGTCGCACAAACGCCAGACAAGTTTGACATGATCTTAGCTAAAGACAGCCCACACTATGTTGATTTACCTGGTTTATCGGTACTTGTTGGTGGCATGTGGATCATGAACCTTTCTTACTGGGGTTTTAACCAATATATTATTCAGCGCACGTTAGCGGCTAAAAATCTTCGTGAAGGTCAAAAAGGCATTGCTTTTGCAGCATTCTTAAAGTTGTTAATGCCTGTTATTGTTGTCTTACCTGGCATTGCTGCTGTACTACTTGTTCCAGATTTGGAAAAACCAGATCAAGCATACCCTGCATTATTGAACATGATGCCTGAAGGGTTGAAAGGCTTAGTATTTGCTGCACTTGTTGCCGCGATAGTTTCTTCACTTGCTTCTATGACAAACTCAATTGCTACCATTTTCACTATGGATTTATATAAAAATGAGAAAAATCCTAAAAGTGAAGAGCATTACGTTAAAGTTGGCCGTATAGTTTCTTTAGCGTCTTTAGTTATCGCCATGATTGTTGCTAAACCTTTACTTGGGCAATTTGATCAGGCTTTCCAATATATTCAAGAATTCACCGGTTTCTTTACTCCTGGTATTGTTGTTTTATTCTTTTTAGGTATGTTTTGGAAGAAAACTACTGCCAATGCGGGCTTAGTTGCCGCCGTTGGTTCTGCTGTGTTTTCATTTGCACTTAAGATGTTATGGCCTGAACTACCGTTCATGGACCGTGTTGGCTTAGTCTTTGTTCTGTGTATGGTATTAGCTGTTGTTGTATCACTTCTTGAAAAGAAAGGTGAACATGAAAATGCTGTTGACTTAAGTGGTGTTGATTTTAGTACATCAAAAGGGTTTAACATTTCAACGGTAGCGGTTATTTTAATCTTGATCGCCTTCTACTCTGCTTGGTGGTAATAAGGCATGTCAAAAGTAACTATCGGTAACTTAATCAAAGTTATCGACGTTGCAAATACATTAGGCGAGGGCGTGCAGTGGCACGCCCTTAGTCAATGTATCTGGTGGACAGATATACAAGAGTCTTGTTTATACTGTTACTGCACGCAAACAACTCAATTAATTAAACATGATATGCCTGAGAGGGTTGGCTGTTTTGCTTTTATTAAAGATGACCCAAGAATTATTGTGGCATTTGCAAGTGGCATTGCTCTTTATCATTTACAAGACAAAACAATCGAATGGTTAGACCGTCCAGAAAGACATTTACCGAATAATCGCTTTAACGATGGCCGTGTCGATCGACAAGGAAGGTTTTGGGTTGGCTCCATGATCGAAAATTTTACCGGAGGAGCTCAGTCTTCCTCTTTATACCTGCTTGATAAGCACCAAAAAGGTATTTCTAAAATAAGTGGTATTGAGATTTCAAATGGTCTCTGCTGGAGCCCTGACGGAAGTAAGCTTTATCATGCTGATTCACCTAAACGGCAAATAAATCAATACGACTTTAATAGCGAAACTGGCGAAGTATCAAACAGAAAGCATTTTGCTACTACCGAATATGGCTCCTTTCCAGATGGTTCCGCAGTTGATGCGCAAGGTTTTTTGTGGAACGCTCAATGGGCAGGCTCAAGAGTTATTCGTTACGCGCCTAACGGACAAGTCGATACCCAACTATACTTACCTGTATCACAACCTAGCTGTGTTGCAATTGGAGGGCCTAACCTAGATTGGTTAATTATTACTTCGGCACGCCAAGATTTAGCAGTTGAACAGTTATCTAGTCAGCCACAGGCTGGTAATGTGTTTATATATCAGTTAAATGGGGTGCAGGGCATTGAGGAAAATCAATGTGTTTTGTCTTAACAATGTAGAGAAGATTTCTGCCTAGTTATGGCCTAAGTGTTTAAAGTGTTTTATTTCTGCAACGAGATATTCTCATTAGTAAATAATTATTAAACTGAGCGAGGGATAATTCCTATTTATCCTGCAATGTAATGTTGCATAACATGAGAACACACGGTAATATTATTAGTATGATAAATAGTATTTTTGACTGATTGATGAATATAACAATAAAAGACCATTATAGTGACGTCACTATTGCTCCTCAACTTGGGGCAAGTATTCTAGCTTATAATTATATTGCTAATGGAAAAACTGTGGCTATCTTTCCTAATAGGCTAGGTGCGGTTGATGTGACCAGTACTTCATGCTTCCCTTTGGTACCATTTTCAAATCGTATCCGTGAAGGAAAATTTAACTGGCAAGGTAATCAAATTCAATTACCCTTGAATCAACTTCCAGAACTTCATACAAATCATGGGCATGGTTGGCAAGTGGCTTGGAATGTTGATGATCAGACTGAAAGTAGTGTTACCTTAAGTTATTTGCATAATACTGCGGAATGGCCTTTTACTTATAAAGCTATATATAGCTTTGAATTACAAAATGGTGAATTACTACAAACGTTAACTTTAATTAATCTTAGTCCTGAAGAAATGCCTGCAGGATTAGGCTTACACCCTTATTTTTCTCGAACTGCCAAGTCATCAGTTATTGCTGATGTTAATCATATGTGGACAGTGGATAATGAGTCTATGCCTGTTAAAGTAGTTGAAGCGCCAGCGTGTATTCATTCAATGGAGGGGATGGTTATGGATTCTCATCAGTTAGATAATACATTTATCGATTTTCCAGCCAAAGCTAGAGTAGATTGGCCTGAATGGCAAATTGGTGCTGACATCACCGCCTCTAGTAATTGTAACTTTATGGTTGTCTATAGTCCTAAAGGTGAAGACTTTTTTTGCTTAGAGCCCGTTACTCACTCTCCTGATGCAATTAATTTACATCAACAAGGTGTTGAAAATACGGGTTTTACCAGCTTAGAGCCGGACAGCGAAATGAGCATTTGGATGCGAATATCTCCTAAGCCACTCAGTTAAAAGTATTAAAAAATAAAAAAGCCTTAAACGTTTTGTTTAAGGTTTTTTTGCTTTTTAAGCCTCCACACATTTTGAGTAAAAATCAGGTATGTACGTTTTAATTATTATGCTCAATGAATCAAATTGGTCTGCTCAGTTAAATACTTCTTCCCAAAAGTGCTAAAATACTATATATAATACAATAGGTTTTAATAAATCATATTGAGTAGTGGGCGTATCCCATATTTTGATGTGTTGCAAAGCGTAGTGGTTAGTTTTAATTAATAAGATTAAACGTTACCTAAAGCCACAGTATATTTACGATTTTGAGTTTATTAGAGTAGTACTTATGAGGAATTTTAGTTGAACATTGAATATGTAATAGTTGCAGATTGGGGAAGTAGTCACTTACGTGCTTACTTATGCCAACGCAATGTTCAAAATACCTTAACAGTGATCGAAAGTACTAAAGGCGAAGGTGTCACTAAAGTTGATAAACAGTTTGAACAACACCTAATGCAAGTACTATCGCCATGGAGACAAAAATACGGACAGTTACCAATATTATTATCTGGCCAAGTAGGCTCTACGGTTGGCTGGAAAGAGGCTACTTACTTACCTTGTCCTGTATCACCTGCAAAGCTTGCGGCTGCTTGCCTATCATTTCAATGCCAAGGCCACGAGATATATATTCTGCCAGGTTTAAGTTGTGAAATTCCTGATAAACATCCTGATGTTATGCGCGGTGAAGAATTACAAATATTCGGCTTACAACTTCAAGATGCAAAATATCAACAAGGTCGTCACCTTATATGTTTACCAGGTACTCATACTAAGTGGGCATTGGTTGAAAATGGCGAAATACAAATATTTAAAACCGCTATGACAGGTGAGTTATATGACTTACTTACTACTCATAGCGTTCTCATTCAAAAGAAAACTGAAAACTTCGATTTAGATGCATTCAAGCTTGGTGTAGATAAAGCAACTCATAGTTCTGTTGGCTGTTTTAGTCACAATATTTTTAGTGTTCGTACCAAACAACTTTTTGGCCAGTTAAGTCAAGAAAATGCTTGCTCATACCTATCTGGGTTACTTATTGGTAGTGATGTACACGCGGCTATTGATGCACATGAATGGAATATATCAGAGTTCACAGAAGTTACTATAGTCGGTTCTAACCATTTGAGTTCTTGCTTTGCAATAGCTCTTACTATACAGGGCGTTAAAGCCAATGTTGCAGACGAAGCCGCCGTCGCAATTGCAGGATATTCTGGCGTATATCAAAGCTTATTTTTAGATAAATAGCATACTAAATAGTTTAAATTTTCCCTGTTAGTAATATCAATAGAGGTAGTTATCAGTCTAATTACGTCATTAAGATTAGATAAAACTCATAAATTCAGAGAGTTAAAATGTTTAAAATGATCATAAAAACCTCAAATAAAATATTAATATCGGCATTACTTGGCTTTACTCTTAGCGCCTCTTTGGTTTACGCGGCGGAAAAACCTAATTTAATCGTTATTTTAACCGACGATCAAGGTTATGCCGATGTCGGTTTCAATGGCTCAAAAGAAATATTTACTCCGCATTTAGATAGCCTTGCTCAGCAAGGAGTACGATTTACCAAAGGCTATGTTTCATATCCTGTTTGTGGGCCAAGCCGAGCTGGTTTATTAACGGGACGTTATCAAGACCGTTTCGGTTTTGTTAGCAACCCAACGATAGATCCAACTGTTGATAATGCCGGTATCCCTAAAACAGAAAAAAACATAGCTGAAGTCTTAAAACCTGCGGGCTATACATCAGGAATTTTAGGGAAATGGCATATGGGTACACACCCAGACTTGCACCCAAATAAACGTGGCTTCGATCATTTCTATGGGTTTTTATCTGGCGGTCACCGTTACTTCCCTGAAGAGTTAAATATCAATAATTTGTCAGAAGTGACTAAAAAGTGGCAATGGTATAATACACGTTTACTACGTAACAATGAGCGTGTAGATATTAAAGAGTACTTAACCGACGAGTTATCGAATGATGCGGTTGATTTTATTAAGCGAGAAAAAGATAACCCTTTCTTTTTATATGTTGCTTACAACGCTCCACATGCACCTCTGCAGGCAACGCAAGAGTATCTTGATCGATATCCTCATATAAAAAACAAACGCCGTAAAACCTATGCTGCAATGATTAGTGCGGTAGATGATGGTGTTGGTCAAATTATGAATACTTTGAAAGATCAGGGGATCGATGACAATACCATCGTATTTTTCTTATCAGATAACGGTGGACCATTAGAGAAAAACGCATCAGACAATGGCGTATTACGCGGCGGTAAAGGCGACCCATTTGAAGGCGGCGTTCGAGTACCGTTTGCCGTGCGTTGGCCTGCAAAAATTCCAGCAGGAATGGACTACCATAAACCAGTAAGCTCATTAGATATTCTTGCCACAATTGTTGATGAGGCAAACGTTGATATTAGTAAAAACAAACCATTAGATGGCGTTAATTTAGTGCCTTATTTAACTGGCGAAAATAATGGTCAACCGCATGACGTATTATTTTGGCGAAGCTTTGGTCGTTGGCAGGCATCGCTTACCGGTGATGCGAAAATGGTAAAACAAAAAAATACCAACATGCTCTATGACATCGACAAAGATATTTCTGAGCAAAGTAACTTATATAAAGAGAATAAGTCTCAGTACAAAAACCTTAGAAATACTTATGAAGATTGGAATGAAGAGCTGCAAGACGGCGCTTTTCCAAAATTAGGCAGTTGGGACTTTAAAACTCAAAATGCAGAAGCAGTAAAAGCTCAGCAAAAAAGCTCTGTCAAAAACACTTCTAAAAAATAAAAGTTTAACCAAAAAAGATAAAAAATAATGAGAACCAAAAACATGGCAAGTATATTCAAATTAGCATTGGCCGGGGCGGTAACTATGGCACTCACAGCCTGCGCAGAACCCGAATCTAAGATCGAAACTTCACTGCACGATATAGAGAAAACGGCACAACCGAATGTGGTTATTTTCTACATCGATGACTTAGGTTACGGCGATTTAAGTAGCTATGGCGCTGATAGAGTGCAAACTCCAGAGATCGACCGATTAGCCGCTAATGGTGTGCGCTTTACTGACGCACATAGTTCGGCAGCAACATGTACACCGTCTCGTTATTCATTATTAACTGGCGAACACGGCTTTAGAAATAACGCAAAAATCCTTAAAGGTGACGCGCCAGCGCTAATACAACCTGGCAAACCAACAATTGCTGATATGTTTAAAAAAGCAGGTTATGCAACTGGTGTGGTTGGTAAATGGCATTTAGGCTTAGGAAACGGCAATGTGAATTGGAATAGTGATGTTAAGCCAGGACCACTTGAAATTGGTTTTGATTACAGCTTTTTATTGCCTGCAACTGGCGATAGAGTGCCAACCGTTTATCTTGAAAATCATCGAGTCGTGAACTTAGACCAACAAGACCCAATTACCGTAAGTTACAAGAAGAAAGTTGGTAATCGCGAAACGGGCTACGAAAACCCAGAATTGTTGCGCTTTGTTGCTGACGATCAACACAACGAAACCATAGTTAATGGCGTTAGCCGCATAGGCCATATGGCTGGTGGAGAGTCAGCACTATGGACTGATGAAGACTTTGCTGAAGTATTCTCTGATAAAGCGATTAGCTTTATTCGTAACAATAAAGACAAGCCATTTTTCTTATTCCATTCATATCACGACATTCATGTGCCGCGTTTACCTCATCCTAAATTCATTGGTTCAACAGATATGGGACCGAGAGGGGATGCAATAGCACAAATGGATTGGATAACAGGACAAGTCATTAAAGAACTTGAAACCTTAGGTATTGCTGAGAATACCTTAATCATATTCACCAGTGACAATGGTCCAGTATTAAATGATGGTTATGAAGATGAGTCCGTGGCAAAGCTTGGTGAACATAAACCAGCAGGTCCATTTAAAGGCGGTAAGTATAGTCGTTATGAAGCGGGAACTCGTGTGCCAACCATTGCATACTGGCCGAGTAAAATAACCCCACAGGTAAATGATGCTTTGGTTTCACAAATTGATATTTATGCGTCTCTAGCAAAATTGGTTGGCGTTGAGCTTGGTGAAAGTGAAGCCAAGGACAGCCAACAGCAGTTAGCTGTTTGGTTAGGTCAATCTAGTGCCGGCCGTGTAGATTTAATTGAAGAATCGTTAGGTAATAGTTCACTTCGCACTGGTGATTGGAAATACATCCCTGCAACTAAGAAAAAACAAAGCTTTATTGAAGATAATAAAGCCATTGCAGGCGGTTATATGAATAAGGCACAACTTTTTGATTTATCTATAGATCAAAGCGAGAGTCACAATCTAGCCGAGCAATATCCAGATCGAGTGGCGCAAATGGACACAAGAATAAAGCAAATAATTGCTAGCGGCTATTAGTCGTTAAGCATTAGTCAATCCACGTTAGTCCGACGTTTAAAACATAAAACATAAAACATAAAATAAAAGAGGCAACATCATGAAAACAAAATTATTAACTTTAACCGCTTTAATCACTCTTAGCTTTTCAGCGTTAGCTAACGATTATTTTAATACACTAGATGCAGACAGTAATGGTTATATAGATGTTGCTGAACATTTACAGGGTTCAAAAGCTTGGATGGATAAAGCCGATATTAAAGAAGAAAAACGTGCGCAAATGAACCAAAATGGTTTTAACAAAAAAGATGCGAATAAAGACGGCAAGGTAACTCTTGAAGAATTTATGGCTGCAAAGAAAAAAAATAAAAAGAACAAATAGAGTTATTTTAATAAGACCAAAGCCGAGGCTAAAAATAATGGATCAAATTATTTACTGACTTCGGCTTTTTATATCCTAAACGAGAGATCAACATGTCTAACAATATAATAAATATAATGTGCCTTTCGGTAGTAAGTATCGTGACTTTGGTTACATTAGGTTGCAGCGAGAAAGCTGAAGTTTTATCAGTAAAAAGCGAATCGATAACAGCGATTAAAAAACCTAACGTAGTTATTTTTTATGTCGACGATTTAGGCTATGGCGATCTTTCTAGTTATGGCATGACAGCAACACAAACTCCTAATGTTGATGCCTTAGCGGCGCAAGGTATTCGCTTTACCGACGCTCATAGTTCTGCAGCAACGTGTACACCATCGCGTTATTCATTACTTACGGGACAATATGCCTTTCGTAATAATGCGGCGATTTTACCAGGTGATGCACCACTAATTATTGACCACACTAAACCAACTTTACCTAAAATGATGCGTAAAGCTGGTTATAAAACGGCGGTCGTTGGTAAATGGCACTTAGGCCTTGGCTTAGGAGAAGTTGATTGGAACAACGAGGTTAAACCTGGGCCGCTAGAGCTAGGCTTTGATTACAGTTTTCTTATGCCTGCTACTGGCGACAGAGTTCCTACGGTTTATTTAGAAAATCATCGGGTAGTTAATTTAGACCCAAGCGATCCTATTACTATTAGTTATGAGCAACGTATAGGCTCTCGTCCGGTAGGCACAGAATCGCCAGAGCTATTAAAACAAACCGCTGATTTACAGCACAGTGCGACCATAGTTAACGGCATTAGCCGTATTGGTTGGATGCAGGGTGGTAAGTCGGCTGAATGGGTAGACGAAGACTTCCCACAAGTATTTACTGATAAAGCGATTGATTTTATACAAGAGTCGAAAGATGAAGCATTCATGTTGTTTTTTCCGTTCCATGATATTCATGTACCGCGGGTGCCAAATGAAATGTTTGCCGGTAAATCTGGTATGGGTCCACGTGGTGATGCCATATTACAAATGGATTGGATGACTGGCCGTATTGTTGATGAATTAAAAAAACAGGGCTTATATGAAAATACCTTAATTATCTATTCAAGTGATAATGGCCCTGTTATGGATGACGGTTACAATGATCAAGCCGAGGAGTTGCGAGGCTCTCACGATCCAAGTGGTGGCTTTAGAGGTGGTAAGTACAGTGCTTATGAAGCCGGTACTCGTGTTCCTATGATAGTGACTTATCCAAATGGAATGGTAGAGCCAGGCGTTAGCGATGCATTAATTAGTCATATTGATTTATACAAAACGTTAGCTACTTTTGTTGGGATTGAACTTGCAGAAGGTGAAGCTATTGATAGTATGAATGTGCTCCCTGCATTACTTAATAGTAAAGCCAAAGCTCGTGATGAAATGTTAGAAGAATCGTTTACTCTATCTTTGCGCAGTGGCAACTTAAAGTATATTGAACCATTTAGTGGCGTTACGCCTGACTGGCTAGCTAACAAAACAGCGATTGAAAACGGTTTAATGACACAGCCTCAGTTATTTGATATTGCTAATGATCCACTAGAACAAGTAAATTTAGCGGATAAGCACCCAGAAAAAGTTGCAAAATTTCAACAGCGGATCGATAACATTCGCCTGTTAAAGTAGCTTTGTTAACAATAGATAAATCATTATCTTAGATCAAACTAGCCAACCTATTTTTAACGAAAGTAGGTTGGCTTTTTATTATGTTTTGATCTGTTCGTATAGTGCTAACTAATTGACCAAACTTACCATTTACTATAATGTGTGATTTATAATATTTAATATGATTAAGTCATTAATAATGAATACCATCGCAAAAATCCTAAAAGTTAGTCTTTTAACCTCAAGCTTAACTGTCGCTTTTATTTCGCCATCAGTCCTTGGGGCTGATTACTACGTAAATAATGATGGTAGTGACAATTTTGATGGCTTATCCCCAGACCAAGCATTTCAAACCTTAGGTGAAATAAGCTCTTTAGATTTACAGCCCGGTGACAATGTTTACCTAGCGTCAGGGCAAACGTTTTTAGGAAGCTTAAAGCTGAGTAACCTATCTGGAACTGTTGAGTCGCCAATTAACATCAGTAATTATGGTGATATTGAAGAGCGCGCAATTATTGATGGTGCTGGCGAGTTAGCAGGTGTTGAATTATTTAATGTACGCCATGTAAATGTAAGCAACCTTGAAATTACTGCTGATGGTGGTATTAAGAAAAAGTACCTCAGTTCAAAGCCTATGCGTTTAGGTGTCTTAGTTGATGTAAACTCACTTGATAACATAGAACCCTATGGTTACATCACATTAGACAACTTATACATACATGATATTTATTTTGAAGAGTTTGGTTATGCTGGCCGTGGTAGTGATGTAAACACACCTAACGGTACGCAAGCTTATGGTTGGGGAGTGCGTCTTTATAACAATAATAATGGCACTACCAAACTCACTAATGTCACCATGAAAAACTCTGAAATTGCCGATGTTGCCCATACGGCATTTAAGGTAACCTCTAATTCCAATAAAGATGTAACCAAGCGTCGTTGGGGTAATACCTATGAAGTAGAATTACTCAATAATTACTTTCATGATATCGGCGGCCCTGGTATTCAGTTTGGCGGTACTAACAGTGGCTATGTCGGGCATAACAAAGTACATAGAACCGGTAGTGGTAGCGATACTCGAAAGTGGAGCCGTGGCAGTGGTATGTGGCCGTGGGGCAGTAATAACCTACTAATAGAACACAACGAATTTACCGATGCTCAGGGGCCTGCAGATTCCGCTGGTTTTCATATCGACTTTAACTGTTCCAATATTGTTGTGCAGTACAACTTAAGCAAAAACAATGCTGGCGGCTTCATTGAAATTTTAGGCAACAATGAAAATAATAGTTACCGCTATAATGTCAGTGTTAATGACGGTTATCGAAAAAAGGGTGATAATGGCGGATCTCACGATGGTAAGATCCTTTGGATAAGTGGCTTTGCAGGTAAAGACAACGCACAAATTGCGCCAAAAAATAATTACATTTATAACAATACAATTTTTGTTAAAGCAGATCAGTTAGCCCAATTTGCGGTACATAATGAAACAGACGGTTTGTTAGTTGCCAATAATATTTTTGCTATTGAAGGCGATAGCAAGCACATTGCTGAAGCTAAATATCAACTGGTTAATGGTGAAAATCCGACTCAAAATATATTAGTGAGTAATAACTTATTTGTAAAAGCTGATATCTGGCCTGAAACATTGTTAGCACAAAGCACTAACCCTATTGTTGGCGATCCGCAATTTGCGAATAAGGGTGAATTTGATATTGCCGATTATACTCCCGCTAATAAAGAACTCATTACTAATAAAGGCATTGAGATAGTCGCGTTTGCAGACGATCCTATCGGTTTAGTGCCGGGCTTTGTGCTTAGCGAAGATATATTAGGTAACCCAATTAATGGCAATCAACATATGGGGGCTATTTACCCATTTGATACGGTTGCACCGCAAGCAGAGTTTTCTGCAACTGAGACTGAAACCACTTCATTAGATAAATTTACAGTTACCTTGTCTTTCAACGAAAATGTCATCGACTTTGCATTAGAAAATCTGATTGTGAGTAATGGCGAAGTTAGCAATTTAGTTAAAGTGTCAGCGCAACAATGGCAATTTGAACTAGCACCAGCAAGTGATGGTGAAGTTACCCTAAAACTGGCTGGAAATAGTGTGGTTGATGCGGCAGATAATGGCAATGTTGAAACGATTTATTCAATAAATTATCAGGCTAGCGATACCGAAACGCCAGCTGAAACACCCGCTGAGACACCAGCAGAAACAGAAGATGATTCATCGGGTAGTTCAGGCGGTTCTATGTTTTATTTGCTGATGCTTATAGGTCTAACAATCACTCGACCAAGTCAGAGTAAACTTTAATGACGAACTGTATCAGCAAGCTTGTTATCGACAAGCTTAAATTAACCTTAAAATTATTCTCGTTTTTATTGTTAATAATCGCTAATACGTCTTTATCGTACGCTCTAGAATTGAATGCTCAGTCAATTAAAATAAATCAGCATAAGGCTAAGGCCAGCTTTTCCACTAACAATGAACTTAATATCGAATTATCAGCGCACAAGAAAAGTAAAATTGTGCTGTTGCCAGCAAGTGGCAAAAACTGGGACTTTTCCAGGTACCACGGCTTAAAAATAGAATTAACAAATACTGGAAGCGCTCGATTTATGCCGACGGTGCAATTAACATCACTAAAAAGTGAGAAATGGCAAAAAGCGATTGAAAGCTCGTTATATTTAGAACCAGGTGAATCGAAAACTTTGCTGGTATATTTTTACATCACCAGAGAAGACTTTGCTGAACAGTATCCACAATACAAAAAAATGAATGCAGGTCCCTATACCATCCAAAACCATTGGGTGGGTATAGATAATTCAAGCATAGATAAAATCACTTTCTCTCCACTAAAAGACGATGGCTACATATCCGCAGGCGGCCAAATTAAGATAAATGCGATTACGCCTTTTACCCTTGACCAATTATATGATTATCCAGCGTCACATCAATTTCCGTTTGTTGATAAGTATGGTCAGTACCTTCATGGAAAGTATCCAGGAAAGTTAACATCTAGTGAGCAGTGGCAAGTTAGAGAGCAACAAGAACAAGCTGATTTAAAGGCGAATCCAGGTCCAAGCGAACGTTCAAAGTATGGCGGTTGGTTAAAAGGTCCTAAACAAAAAGCGACAGGACATTTTTATACTAAAAAAATTGATGGTAAGTGGTGGTTTGTAGACCCAGACGGTTATTTATTTTGGTCACATGGTGTAACCGGTGTCGGCCAAAAAGGTGCAAATACCTTGATTACAGGTCGTGAAAATTACTTTAAAAACCTTCCCAAAAAAACTGGCGCCTATCAACAATTCTACTCTACAGGAAGTCATCTTCGATTTGACTATACGATGGCAAATTTGTACCGAAAATATGGCAACGATTGGAAACAGATATCAATAGAACGAAACCATCAACGGCTGAAAAGCTGGGGCATGAATACTTATGGTAATTGGTCGCAAGCGGAAGACTTTAGTCAAGAGCAAACACCTTTCACCGTAGCAGTAAATTATAAAGCCAATATGCTTGAAGAAAAATTCCCAGATCCTTGGGATAAAAACTTTGCCAATAATATCCGTCGTTCACTGGTAGATAAAAAGCGCAATGAAAAAGGCGACTCTCCTTGGAATATTGGCTTTTTTATTGACAATGAATTGCACTTTTTCCAGTCATGGACTTACGCAAAAATAATCACTAGTTCGGAAAAGAACCAGCCGGCTAAGAAGTTTTTTGTTAAACATCTAAAATCAAAATATCAGACTATCAAACAATTAAACCTTGCTTGGAAAACCTCGTTTAAATCATTTGATGCGCTATTAAGTAATCGAAAAGAGCTGACGATTGAAAACGTTGGTGAAGATGGCGAATGGTTTTATCAGCAAATGGTAGAACAGTACTATCGTGTGTGCAGTGAAACGCTAAAGTCAGTTTTTCCAAACCATTTATACCTTGGCAGTCGAGTGCATGGCGATACTAACGAAACAGTATTAAGAGCGGCTGAAAAATATGCAGACGTTATTTCTTACAATCTTTACCGAAGAAGTTTGCGCGATTTTACCAGTAAAGCTAAAGGGTTAACCAAACCGTTAATGGCAACAGAATTCCATTTTGGCGCATTGGATCGAGGAGTCTTCCACACAGGTTTGCAAGAAGTTTCTAATCAGCAAGAGCGAGCGCAGCACTATTACGAATATGTACTCAGTGCAGTAAACAATCCTCTGTTTGTTGGAACTCATTGGTTTCAATATCGAGCGCAGGCCATAACCGGCCGAGGGGATGGTGAGAACTATCAAATAGGCTTAGTCGACATTACGGATACACCTTATCCAGAAACGATAGAAGCGGTAAGAGAGATTGGCTATCAACTGTATGAGAAACGACTGGAATAAGGTTGTTTGTGGGTTGTAAAGATTAAGTAAAGCCCGTTTACTCTTATGCTGAATCCTATATTGTAGGATACATAATACAAATCAAATTAGTTACATAGAGAATAATCAAAATGAACATTTACAGCGGTAAAGTTTTATTAGCTTGTGTCACATTATTCACCTGCTTTAGCTCGTTTGCTAAAGAGAATAGCCAAGTTGCATCTCAAGAAAACCAACAACAAAAGCCAAATATCTTGTTTATTGCTATTGATGACTTAAGACCTTTAATTGGTGCTTATGGCGAACCAGAGCCTATCACGCCAAACCTAGATGCATTTGTGAATGACGCCGTTCGATTTGACCGCTCATATGTAAGTTACCCTTTGTGTAATCCATCAAGAGCCTCTATGTTGACCGGTGTGCGATTTGATTTGCAAGCCGATAACTGGAAAGACAATAAACATCCAAAATTAATTGAAAAGCAAGATACCTGGCCTGGTATTCTTAAAGACAACGGCTATTGGACCGCAATGAGCGGCAAGATATATCACGGAAAAGTTCCAAAAGCAGATAAAGCCTCGTGGGATACTGCTGGTGGTCGCAAAAAAACCAAAGATGGCGCTACTAAAATCTTGAAAAAAATTGTTGAAATTGGTGGCCGTGCAGATCAAATTCAAATATACAAAGATAATGGCGCTGGCCCAGGCTCACTAATGTACGCATCGGTTGATGGCCCAGACAATATACTGGGTGATGGACAAGTCGCAGAAGATGTTATTGACTACATCAAAAATAAGCGCGATAAAAGCAAGCCATTTATGATCGCCAGTGGTTTTTCAAAACCGCATATGCCATGGGTTGCACCAAAGAAGTATTTCGATATGTACCCAGAAGATGCGGGTAAGTTAGCGTATTTCCCTAAAGGCGCCAAAGAAGCTTTTGATAATGAAAAATATAAGAGTAAAACTCGTGATCATGGCTGGAACGAAGGCGTAGATGACAAAACCGCGCAAAAGTTAATTCGCGGTTATATGGCAAGTACCAGTTATGCCGATGCGCAAATGGGTAAAGTTATTCAAGCGTTAAAAGATGAAGGTCTTTATGACAATACCATCATCATTGTTTGGGGCGACCATGGTTATCATTTAACTGACCACGGTTTGTGGCGCAAAAATACACCTTTCCATATTTCTCTACGTAGCCCACTGATGATCAAAACACCAAATACAATTGGCGGTACTGTGATAGATAATATTGTTCAGAACGTTGATATCTACCCAACGTTAATGGAATTAACAGGCGCTAAGTTAGACAAAAACATTAAGCTGCATGGTAATAGCCTGGTTCCTTTATTACATGCTGAAGATAAAACCGTAGAGTGGAACGATATTGCCCATACAAGCGCTGTAGGAAGCCATGGCGTTGTTACCGATAGATATCGATTTACCATAATGGAAGATGGCACGCGTCATTTGTATGATTTGCAAGAAGACCCCGGTGAATGGAATAACCTAGCGAGTAATGCGAAATATAAAACAATGATCAAAGACTTTGAGCAAAAAATGAGTAAAGTTGTTTGGAATAAGCCAGAGTAAAATATACGTAAATTTATAAAATAGGCATTAGCTAAAACGTTTAGCTAATGCCACGCAATGCATAAATAAAGTTTATTTACTTGCAACGTAAATAACCTTAATTTTATGATTAGGGTAATGAGCCAAATCTTGTATTTCTACATTTTCAACATTCACTTTATATTTTTTAGGCGCATGCAAACTTAAATATTTTGTGGTCTTCAGCGCGCCATTTTGAGCTGCAAAGTTTGTAATATCTTTATCATTACACGTTAAGTTTTCTGCAATGTCTCGCATGCCATTTTGATCTAACCTAGATAATACTTTAAGTGCCGATATATTATTATTTCCCGCCGCGACACATATTCGAGTGTTTAGTGAATTATCTATTCCTTGAAATTGATATCTTATATTATCTTGTGCTGTTGATTGAAAAGATATCACTGATAATAAGATTACTATTAGCTGTATAGGGATAAGTTTCATAAATCCTCCTAGATTTTTGACTTACCCGCTAAACCCTAGTAGTAAACAACTTTTGTGCTTAAAATAAAGATGATTAATTTCTAATCTTTATATCTGTAATATTAATAAGATTAACAGAGTGGATATTTTCCTAGCGTCTTTATTATTCGATAACTGGTGTTTACTTCCACTGCCAAACATCTTTATTCACAAGTGTGGTTTCAGAGGTAACTTGCTTAGATTGGAGCCATTGTTTAGAGGTTTTATTGTTTTTTAAATAAGCATTCCAAAACTGCAATCTTATTTGTTGAATGGCTGGTGATGGTTAGGGTTGCGATTTCTTGTTCTAAAGCCTTTACCATCGGTAAAGGCATGGTGCCTCCGCCGTCCCAAATCAATTGATATTTATCTTCTCTAGGTAAAGCAGATAAAAATTTTAATATATCAGTAGGGTTGAAGGTTTTTATTGGACTGGAATCTTTGGTTCCAGTCCAATAAAAGGGGTAAGTTCATATCCGCGAATGGCTTTGGCATTTAATCAAATGGCTATAATGAATCTCTACTTCATACTTTCTCTAAGTTCAGTTTCAGATTTTTCATTCCAATAACCGGCACCGAGTTCAATAAACACCGAAGTGTAAGGCAAAGTTAAGTCAGTCTTTAAAATCACCACATTGAATAAATCACTGCTGGCATCAAGCTTTTTGATTATTTCCATATGCGGAATTCGCTGAATATCACGGCCAGTTAGCGCTTGATCAAGTGCTGTTCGATACGCTTCAATACCGTTGGCATTGTGCTCGGGTACAAAAGTTAATTCTTTGTCTACATAAATAGTACCGTTTACGTGCGGGGCATCATCAACTGCAGCAAGCACTTTTTTTAGCACTTCAATTTGAGTGCCGCCGGTATAAATGGTTTTTATACCGGGATTACTTTGCTGCGGATACGCTGAGTCTGCAATCACGATAAAATTTCGATGACCTAGTACTGGTAAATTCTCGCTTAATTGAGTTTGCCAATCATTTTGTGTTGCTTGTGTTTTTGCATCGCTAGCAAATAGTAGCGGCGATGTAAGAAATGCAGTTGTCGAGAGTAGAACACTTGTAAGTATTAAAGTAGATGCTTTCATTTTAAAATCCTTTCTTAAAGTGTCCAAAGCGACACATCGTCAATTAATCCAATAAAGTTTTTCAGCGGTATGCCTTTTAATGCATTGCTGCTGTAACCTTTACCGCCTATGGTAAAACGCATGGCTTGATTCAATTCTATAAGAGTATCTTTACCACTAAGATTAGCAGTAACTACTTCACCATCTATCTCAACAATGACTTGCGAAAGTTTACTATTATCACCAGCCATACTTACTTTGATTTTATGCCACTTACCATCGTTGAGTTTGTTCGACTTGGCTTTGATCATTTGTTTATTTGATACTGCAACGGTTGCCACGCCGTTATCTAAATACAAATTAAGAAAACCTTGTGGCTTGTTGCCCCAAATAGTAGCTGTGTTGATCAATATTTGATTTTCCCTAGACTCAGTTTTGAAGGACAACTCATAGGCAACGGCATGTTTGCCCTGCAGTGGCCCCATAGCAAATACTGCCATACGAGAATCTTCAGTAAACTGCCCCGCATTACCATTTTCAGCAGATACAACTTCAACATTACAATGTAAGGCATCGTATTGAGCGCCAAAGGTACCTAAATTAGGCAATGTTCTGTCACAGCGCTTACCATCGAGAATGAAGCTGTTTTTCTTTTCTTTAAGTCCATTGATAGGGCGATCTACTTGACCAAAATCTTGCTCGAAAGTGAAATTTAATAACTTAGACTTTGGCTCAAGCAATGCTAATTCATCGGTGGCCTTAATCGATGTAGATGAACCTGATTTATCAATAATGACTTTACCGGCAGAACGGTAATTTCCATCTGAAGTTTTTTCGCCATAAGAACGAAGCAAAGTCATTTCAATTTTATCATCAGAGATATCTATGGTTTGGAAATTAGTAAAAAAATTACCTCGGGTAACAACTTGCAGTAAGTTAGATTGTGGATCTTTAGTTACGGTATTGGCATGTACTTCACCGGCGAAATAAATATCTACCTTATATTCACGCATTAACTGCCAAAACGGATTATCTATGCCGTTATCAATGAGCATGCCACTACTACTAACTTTACGAACCGGATAAATTACTGGTAAATGTGACTGAACAAAAATATGTTTTATTGAGCTGTTTTTGCGTGCTTCTACTAATACTGATTCAAACCAAGCTAAATGAGGGCCAACAACAGTACCCGTTACAGTTCCTTGCTCGCCAAGAGCCGTTCTATAATCTTGCTGATGAAACACATCCATTGTAATAAATAAGGCATTTTTATGCTGATAAGCATAAGAGGTATCTTCATACTTTGTCCCTAACGGGCGTGGTTCTGCGGAGCCAATTTTTTCGCTGTATTTAAACTGAGTACCATCACTTGAGTAGTTAAATGCCTTGGCAAAACTCTCTCTAAATTGTGGCTGATAACGTGAAACATCTGAACCAACCGGCCAAGGGTTATCACCCACTTCGTGATCGCCTACCGCCATAAGTAAGTTGCTGTAACCACCTCGTTGGAAAGTATCAATCATGCCATCATAACAAAGCTTGCCGGCTTGCAATATAGCTTGCTCGGCTGTTAATTTAGAGTTGAATTTTTTTATAAATTTTGGTGTGTCCCAATGGCCGCCATTGCTGTCACCGGGAAGGATCATTAAATCTCCACCGTAGTTGCTCTTCATCCATTTTAAGGTGGCAATGTTTTCGTCAACGGCCCCCTCAAACTCTTTATGACGCTCGCCCATTATGTACTTTTCGGCTAAATGCCAATCGGCAACACTGATAAAGCGCCAGGTTTTATCTTTATTAGCTGAAGTGTTACTTTCTGCTGCGGTCACTAATGCTGGAAAAGTTAGTGATAGCACCAGCGCCGCTTTTATTATGAAAGATACTTTCATCAATTTTTCCTTACAGAGTCATGGTCAATGCGTCACCAGCGTTAAGCATTATTGGTTTGTTAAATGTAAGGGTGATGTCTTTGCCATCTTTAGACACCGAAGCTTCACCATGTGATGTTTCTACTGAAGAAACGCTTATTTTATTCGTAGTTCTAAGTGCAAGCGTCTTTAGAGGTAACTTACCGTAGTGCAAGTTTAGAGTTATATCGTTGCCTTTTTTCTGGTTATTTAATTCAAAAGAACCCCAACCCTCGGCACTGGTAAAGGCTGATTTAAAGTTGCCTTTGTCGGTCATTCTTGGTTTGAAGCCTAAATGCTTTTTAGGACCGTCATTTTCAAAGCCACTTGCGGCTAAATAAACACCATAAGATGCCATAGCGCGGGCATAGTGATCTGAACATTCAATTTCATTGTATGGGTTACGTTTACTGCCGTTGTATCTGTCATGGATCGCTCGAGTAATTGCTAACCCTTTGGTTAAAAACTCTGGTTCTTCATCACTTTCCCAAACCATATGACCAGCAACTTGATATTCAAAGCCAGTCATACATTCTTGGAAATAGCCATATTGCCAATATTTTTCCCAGTCGCCTTGGCGACCACCTTTTGGCCACGTACACATAACCAAACCTGCTTCACCTGCGAGAGCGTAAGTACGACCCTTTGCAGTTGGTGTTGCAATTGAATCTCTAAAAGGTCCCATATCAGGACAAAAGTTATAATCCCATAGGCTTGATAGCGCAGAACGAATTGCTTTTCCGTTATATAGGCGGCCAAGGTTAAGCTGGTTAGCCCACCATTGCCCTATCACTTGGTCAATATAACAACCTTCACCTATGCCAATAGCATCACTGTGGTTAGGGTCAATTTCTTGGGTAAAAAAACCGTGTTTAGGATTAAATAATTTCAGTATATTCTTTTGCCCTTGCTGATAAATGCCAGCACACAGGTTGGCAAACTCTTTATCTTCCATAACAATTGCCATTTCTTCGCCAGCGCGCAATGCGGCAATATAAAGTGAGCTAATAACTGGGATTTTCCCATACCACTCGGCATCAAGAGTATTGTGTTGTTCACCTTCCGGTATACCGTCAGGCATACCACCTTGAGCATCCACTAAAATGAGATATTGCAAAGCTTTTTTCGCCTTTGGATAGACGCGTTTTAAAAATGCATCGTCTTCACTCATTTGATGTTCGCGGTAGGTTCTTAATATAACGCCAGCTTGACCATCTGTGGCGTCTTTATCGTTGTATTCACCACGAAAAAGAATAGCGCCATTGTCTTGAAAACCAAGGCCGTAATCGGTACGTTCACGTAAATCGCGCTCTAAATCTGGGAATAAACGGCCAACGGCTTGAGCATAATGCCAAACGTGAGTACATGTACCTTCACAACAGCCAACACCTTCCCATGCCCAAAAACGGTTGTTATCGAAGCGATAAGCTGTATTTGTTTGTAAGGCATTTGTTGGAATGATGGCGCGCTCTAACAGCCAATGCGGTAAAGTGCTGTCGTACCAAGTATCGCGCCAAATTTTTGTTAGATTGCTTAGTTCGCTAATAGAGTTAGCAATATCTAAGGCTACTGCTTTTGCGTCAGTATATTTGCTTGCGTACCAGCGTTTAATGTTTCTATGTTCTTCTTTAAATAGCGCTGTTTGATTTGGAAAAAACCAAGACACAACAAAAGAAACTTCTTTGGTTTGACCTGGTTCAAGTTCTAATTCAGTTGTTAACGTGGCTAATTCTGAGTTAATAGCCACAGAACTGTTACTATCAAGACACATCATTGAAAACGAACCAAAGTCTGGCAGGGTGTTGATCGCCTGCTGTGCTGTCGAGTCATTGCCCTTTGCGGTGGAAATAAAACCAATACCACCTTTATCTGCATACTTTGATGTTAATAAATGGGCATTTTGTTGCTCAGCTTTGTTTTGAAGAACAGGGTTTTCTGACCAACCTTCTACCGACAAGCGCATTGTACTAGCACTTTTATTGGTGAACACATAACGCATTATAGTGGCAGGATAACTTGAACGGTCAGTATCAAGTGGGATATAAGGTGTCATTGCTTCAAGCTCAACGTTTAACTTCGTTGAAGCGTCATAGTAACTAATATCTGCAATAGGGGCTTGCCCTTTAAAGGTTATATCACTAAACCCTTTATGGTCTAAGGTACGACGAATTTTATGCCCTTGTTGTTCAATGGCAACAGCAAAACCTTGCTCAAAATGCCATGGGCTTGTTTGCGCAGGTGGGCTAATATAATTGGCCCCATTACGCACATTTATGCCTTTATCACCATGTAAATTGGTTAATGTAGGGTGTTTGTAAACTTGCGGCACAACACCTTCGTGATGCTCGTTAAATATGTCCCACACCCATAATTTTCCGTCACCACCAATATAAACTGTTCCGGTGCCAATACCACTAATAGGCATGCCTATATATTGAAGTTGTTGCCAACCTTTGTAGGTTGTAGCTGTACCTCTTGCATAAAGAGATTTAACCCAGTCTTTATCCAGTTTTTTATCGATAGGGATCGGGCCTTCAGACATGACCGAAGAGTCTGAGCTGACTTCTGAAAAAGGACCTGCCATAACTGGCATAGAAAATGCGCCTGTCATAGTTGCCATACTAGCGCCTAAGCCTTTTAATACTTGGCGTCTATTAACGTTAGGCGAGCAGCTTGTGTTTGGTGCACAGCATGTAGATTTTTTTATATTTAGTTTGTTTACATCAGTCATTTTTTCACTCTTTATACATTTGATGGCTATCAATGCTTGCCAATTCAATTAGTAAAATCCAATTATATGATATTTATCATACTTTTTATAATGCGAAAATAAAAGCTATTCTTTATTTGTTGTGGTGTATTTCTGCATTTAAAATACTTAGAATCAAAATAGCAAACAAATGGGGTAAGCGCTATCCCTAATTTTCTAATACATAATCTAGTTTAAGGTTACATAGAAAAATTTTTGTCAAAGTTCTTATTTGTTAACATATTCTAAATAAGATTTATTTATATTTGACGTCAACACCTGCTAAAGCCCTTTCGTTAAAGGGATTAATGTTTTCACTCACTAAATAAAATTATGTTTGCTTCACTCCATCTAGCTTGAAACCTTTATAAAACATTAAATAAAAATGTATTTTTATATTTAATAGTTCTTGATTAATTTAGGGTAAGCGTTTACCTTGGTATTGTAGGTTTATAAATCTTATTTATAATTCTTTTTAATTTCGTTGTTTTATAGCTTCATAGAGAGCTAATGATGATTTGTTGAGGATTGATTGATTGAGTCTTACCGATGTAGCTCAGTATTTGTTGTGGGGTAAATGAAACTCACTAAACAATAAAGAGCCTATTAATAATAAATAATAAGCATAGATTGTTTTAATTCTTACCAAATAAAACAGTGTGTTAAGGGGAATATGATGAGTAGAAGAACTAAGGTTTCATTGGCAATTATAGCCGCGTTATCGTCTAGTGCATTTATCAGTACTAGTATTTTTGCCGAAGAAAATGCAATAGAGGAAGTAGAAGTTATTGAAGTTACTGGTTTGCGTAACTCCATTCGCTCCGCTATTGAATCTAAACGAGATATGGAAGGGATCACTGAAAATTTAAGTATTGAAGACATTGGTAAATTGCCAGAACGCAATATTGCTGATGCACTGCAACGATTAGCAGGGGTCACTGGTTCAAATGACCGCGCCCGATCTAATGAAATTTCGATTCGTGGTTTAGGTGGTGCATTTGGTATGACGACGGTTAATGGTCGTCAAGTCGCTTCAGGATCTGCTGCTCGTTCGGTAAATTTAGATGTATATCCATCAGAAACTATCGGTGGCGCTTCTGTTGCGAAAACCGCTTCAGCAGCACAAATTGATGGTGGTATTTCAGGCGCAGTAAACTTAGAAACCATTAAACCTCTTGTACTTGGTGATTATGCTACTGTGAAAGTAGACGGAATTTATTCAGACTTGGCAGCTGATGCAGAAGATATGGATGGTTTTGGTCAACGTATTTCTGGCGTAATAAGCCGTAAGTTTGCTGATGGAAAAATAGGTGTATTGCTCGGCGGTTCTTATATAAAAGAAGATAATGTTGCTGAACGTTATACTACTGGTCGATATCAAGGTTGTGACTGGGACAGTGATGGCGTATTAGGCGATTGGGATGCATGTCCCAAAGAAGACGGTGAAACAATTGCTACGCCTTCATACGCATGGGTAAGTGGTGTTTCAGCTGAACTAGAACGAAAATCTCTTAATGCCATGATTGAATGGGAAGTTAATGACGATTTAAAAGTGACGGTTGATGGACTTTACTCTAAGTTTGAAGCAGATGGTCCTGTTGCTGCAATAGGTGTAAATTTATGGCCAGATTTAGCTAATGTACAAGTGACATCTGATGGTAACGGCAATCCTATCCACATGGAGACTGCTAATGCGTCTTTAGAGCCCGCAAATGCTAGAGAAAACTACTGGAATGAAACTAAAAACCTCGGCTTAAATATAGATTATAAAGTGGGTGATTTTATTATAAATGCCGACCTTTCTTATTCAAATGCCCCAAGCTTTAATGTATGGGAAAACATAACTCATGATTCGCAACAGAATGTACCTGTTGTTTATGACTGGGCGACTGGTTCGGGCGGCTCACCTGCGATTTATATTGATCCATCTGTTGACTACCAATCCTCTGAAGGGAGAAAGATTGTTCAATATGGTAAAGCAGGATTAAATAACGCTGAAAATACCATCACTGCACTTAAGCTGGATGTAAACTATGAGGTTGATGGAGACTTTATTTCTAGCATTGATTTTGGTACACGCTTAGCTGAGATGGAAATGGAGCGAAAATTTAATGCTCAACAAGTTTGGATGGATGGCATAGACGCAGAAATGTTTGCTTCAGACTTCCCTCTACCAAAAATTTACAGCGATCTTGGCTTAGGTGACCGCCCTAATAATTGGATTTACGCAAGACCTCAAGACGTAGGTGCTTATTTAGAGGCCAATGGTTTATTACCTGAGAACGAAAGAGATGCAAATGACTATAATAACTCGTACGAGATAAGCGAAAAAACATACGCTTTCTATGCAAAAATGAACTTTTATGGGAACTTAGGTAGCATACCTTTTCAAGGTCAAGCAGGCGTACGTTATGTGAAAACCGAGCTAGAGAGTGACGGATTTGAATTGGATGATATGGAAGTGGTTACTGATCCTGAAACTGGAATTATCACTAAAATATCTATTCCAGATGATGCGGGTTATGTACCTACTTCTGCGGAAAATGATTATGATCATATACTACCTTCTGTGTCGATAAATTTTGAATTACACGATGAAGTAAACTTACGAGTTGCGGCTGCACAAACAATCTTACGTCCAGATTTGTTGAAAATGACAGCCACTCGTACCATATGGCCATATGAATTAGGAGATGGTCAGCAACCTAACCCTGATGTTATGGTAGGTACGTCTGGGAACCCATACTTAGAACCAATTGAAGCAGACCAGTTAGATATTTCACTAGAATGGTATCCAAGAGAAGGTACTTATATTGCGATAGCGCCTTTCTATAAAGATTTGGATGCGTTTTTTACCACTGATGGTTGGGATACACCAACAAAAATTCCATTTGCTGGCGATGAATATTACTTCAAATCGTTCTCAAAAAATAAGGAGGCAGGTGGCGAACTAACTGGTTTAGAAATCTCAGGTCATATTGAGCTTGATATGTTGCCAGGATGGTTAGCTAACTTCTCAATCGGCGGTAACTATACCACGATAGATATTGACCTTACTGTTGATCGTAAAGATGGACCTGCTGAAAGTCTTACCTTACCAACAAATATGTCTGAATCATCTTATGGTGTTGGACTTTATTATGATGATGACGATAAGTTCTCTGCATCAATGTATCTTTATGGTTCAGGGGATTTCCCAATTGAAGATTCAAATGGCACGGAGTTTTATGAACGTCAGTCATTTAAATCTTTAAGTGCAAGTGCTAGCTATGACATTTTCGAAAATTTAACTGTGTCTATTTCGGGGCAAAACTTAACCGACGAAACGCAGGATTTATCGGATGCAGGTCAGGATGTAGCTGGTGGTGCACGAGACCATTGGATGGCTCGTCGAACTGTAATTGGCAGAAGTTATACCTTAGGTGTGCAAGCTAAGTTTTAAGGTTTAGCTAGTTTAATCAGAAGCAATGGCCCCAATTTAGGGGCCATTTTTATTGTTAAATTATTCAACTCAAAGCGTTATAAATAATAAAGTAATAGCGTATCTGACTATCGCTTTATTTTTAATGCTCAGAGTATAATTGTTAGATATACTGATTTGAATACTAAAGAAATTTTGGGAATTTAGAAATGGTCACAATCAAGGATGTTGCAAAAATTGCGGGTGTTTCTATCGCAACTGTTTCAAGAGTGGTCCATAACAAAGGTAAAGTTGGTGATGACTGTCGAGTACGAGTAAAAAAAATCATTGAGGAGTTGGGCTACATTCCTAATAATAATGCTCGTGCTCTAGCAAGTAACACAACAAATACTGTTGGTGTTGTTACGCCAACATTATCTATGTCATTTTTCGGTTCTTTAGCCAGTGGGGTTGAAAAAGGAGCTAGAGAAAATGACTTTAAATTATTGATGGCTAATTCTTTATATGAAACAGAATCAGAATTAAAAGCTATCGAATCACTCAGGCAAAATAACTGTAAAGCAATAATTTTACACAGTGAATACTCTGACGAAAAAACCTTAATTAAATTGGCCGGTGAAATACCCGGCTTAGTGTTAATTAATCGCTATATTCCAGAAATAGCTAACCGTTGTGTATGGCTAGACAATCTATCCGGCTCACAAGTTGCGACAAAATATATGATTGATGCAAATCACCAGGATTTTGCTGTTGTGACCAGTATTTATCAAAATAGAGATCCTGGTTGTCGCGTTGAAGGTATTAAAAATACGCTAAATAAAAGTGACATCAATTTATCATTAAAGAACATTGAAGAGTCGAGTCCTAATATAGAAGGTGGCGAGCAGGCAGTAAAGGCATTGCTTGCCAAAGGTTGTAAGTTTGATGCATTGTTAGCCTACAATGATTTGATGGCGATAGGTGCAATACACGCTCTTTTTGACGCGGGCTTACGTGTCCCTGAAGATGTTTCAGTAATTGGCTTTGACGATTTACCTGCAGGTATCGCCTGTAGACCTCGCTTAACTACAATGCATTACCCTGTTGAAGAAATGGCTCTTTATGCAACTAATTTGGCCATTAAGCTGAGTGAGTCCGATACTACAGAAAGTAAACAAACACATTTATTTATTGCCGATTTAGTAATACGTGATTCAGTAAAAGATCGAGCATAAAAATGATTAACGGATGTTAAAAATTCACCATGAAAGTATCACTCATAAGGATAACAATGAACTTAGGATTTCCCAAAAGCTAGCTTTGGGGTGCGGTTTTTTTTGTTTGCTTTTTTTAGAGAAAGCTTGTGAAATTTTAGCAGTTCCTTTTTATCAAATGACGCTTGGCGTTGATCCTTTCTTATTCAGTATCGCCTTAACCATACCAATAATGTTTTCAGCATTTTTGGCTCCATGGGTCGGTAAATTATCTGATAACTGCACGAGTAAACTTGGCCGAAGACGTCCTTTTATATTTGTGGCAGCATGGCTCAGTGCTTTATTTTTTGGTCTTATGTGGATGGTTCCTGAGGGGTGGTCTACTGATAGTCAGCTCCTGTATTTTCTAATTATCTCACTATTATTTTATGCCGCAGTCTCTTTTTATAGCGTGCCATTAACCTCCTTATCTTATGAAATAACCAAAGATACCCATCAGCGTATCAAAGTGATGGAAACCAATTCATATTTTATTAAGTTGGCATCTATGGGGCATCAATGGTTGTACCCGCTTGCTACATTCACCTTATTTGGCTCTATCTTTGTTGGTATTAAAGTTGTTGGATGGCTAGTTGCAATTATTGTTTTCGGCATTGTAGGCATGATACCGGCTATTTTTGTACGAGAAAATAGCGTTGAGAAGCGTAAATGTATAAGTAAAAGTTCTTCGGTATTAGACAATGTAAAATCGATTATGCAGTCACAGTTAATGCGATTGGTATTGGTCATAATATTTATCCAGCTTGGTGTCGGCGCTTATGCAGCAAAAATGGACTATTACGTACTCGTATATTATATGTTTGACGGTAATATTAGCGATGGTGCCGTTTGGAAAGCAATACTTTCTATGGGATATGCAATCATTGCCGCAATATACATTCCAATAGTCTCGTTGTTATCCAGACGTTTTGGTAAAATAACGACTCTAAAAATGATATTTCTTATAACCGCAATTGGTGGTGTGGCAAAATGGTTTATATTTGTTCCTGGTGTAAAGTGGCTGATATTACTCGACCCAATATTATGTTCTGCAATTTGGACATCAATGACCATCATTATTCCTGCTCTGGTTGCTCAAGCGAGTGATCAAGATTCCCAAGACAACAACATTAGTCGACAAGCTAGCTTTGCATCATTACATCACTGGGTTGTCGCTTTTAGTATTATGTTTGCTTTATTAGTAAGTGGTTTGAGTTTAAATGTTATTGGCTTCGATGCCAACTTGGCTAGTACTCAACCAAATAGCGTATTGCAGTCAATGAAATTAATATTAAGCTTTGGCACTATTATTCCAAGCTTACTAGCTTTATATATTTTAAACAGGTACCAGAATATCCACTTGTAGGCATAACAAATTAAATAAAAAAGCACAGTCATTTCATCATGTTTTTGGATGGGATCTCCTTCAGTTATAAGGTGGTTATGTACGACTTTTGTTAAGGCGACGCACAACGTCCAAGTATCTAAGCTATAATTCAGAAACAATTAACCACGTCATTGCGGCGAAGGCCGCGACCTCCCGCAGAATATAATGTGCCTTGAAAGAATTGTTTTATTTCAGGAGCTTGTGCAGTTTTGTGAGCAGAAGCTATTTTTCCAATCCACAGCATGAGTATGGAGGTCCCGTTCAAAAACATAACGGGATGACGGCGCATTTCTTCTGATTATGTGCGTGCTTCTATGGTGCTTTTTAACAGGTTAAGTGTATGTCTCAAATTGACAAAGCGGAAGTTGAACACCAACATGTCTCTAGCTAAATATCTCTTTCAAAAAAAAGACCTAGCTGCTTTTAGCATCTAGGTCTTAGAATATTAATTACGCTTATCTCTTAATATTAAAACGTAAAGGTTTGCGTTATTCCAGATGAATGAGTGGCTGTTACAGTTGCGCCTTTTAAAGTGTCACCGATTTCAATTAACGTTGAAGCAATACCTTGCTCAGACTTAACCGAATCTTTGCTAATAACAGTAATGTCACCTTGCGCTGTAAACACAATATCTTCATTATTTACTGGCACAACATTGCCTTTAGCATCAACAAATGTAGCGTGGACAAAAACTACGTCTTTATTGCCTGTTGCTGGTGCTTTACCACTTTCATCGATTGTTATTTTCAGTTGTGCAAACTGCTCAGCAGTTGTCACGCTATGCGTTGCAACTTGCTTGCCGTCGATAAATGCTTTCGCGGTTAATGTACCTGCAGTAAAACCGTCTAAATTAAACTTAAAAGGAGGATTGTTAATTAGTGTAGAGTTTTTGTCTTCTGTTGGCTTATTTCGAGCGATTAGTTTGTCGTTAAGGTAAAGCTCAACTTCTTGTGCATTACTAAATACGGTAACTTGCGTAGATGATTCTTCGTTCCATTCGCTGGCGATAAAGGCCATAGGACCCGACGCGTATTTGTCTGATGTAATGTTTGCATCACGTTGACTTTGATAAAAGTAAAAGCTGTATTTAGGTAAACGATTAATGCTCATAATGCCTGATGACTCTAAATCGTGATAATAACCACGGTTATAATCAAACATTACCCAGTAACCGTCAGCAAATGCCGGTATCGAAAAGTTGTCGTTATGTGCTTCTTGTAAGTTTTTAGCTTGTTGTAATAAACGCTTTTCACCAGAGTTAAGTAACTGACGACTGGTACGTTCTTCTTTCTTTAAATCCTGCCAAGCATCTTGGTTTAAACCTGCATTTTGCGCATAGTATTCCCAATCGCCATATTCAGAAACAACGTAAGGTTGGGTAGGTTCATGGTAATGACCTTTCTTCATACGGTGCTGGCGAGCTTGCAGGTACATATCAAAACCAGGCTTCCAACCCGCAGATAAACGTGTGCTGTCTTCTTGATGAACAACGTCATTTAATTGGTTCACAAATGCAGGTGGCATTTTAGATTCGTTTAACGAACATTCCCATGCTAATACGCTGGCGTGATTGCGATCACGGCGGATTAGGTCATGACAAGTTTGTAATATCTGCGCTTTAAACTCTGGCGTATTGTTAAAAAACTGCCAGCCCAAAATAGCATCAATTAATACTAAACCAAGCTCATCAGCAGCATGCATAAATGCTTTGGAATGTGGGTAATGCGATAAACGCACATAGTCAAAACCGGCCGATTTAATTTTAACAGCGTCACGGTAATCAGCTTGTGGTGATGTTGCATAACCTACATATGGGTATTCTTGATGGCGATTGACGCCACGTAAAAAAGTAACTTCCCCATTAATTAATAATTCATGTTTATCATTAAATTTAAACGAGCGAATACCAATGCGATTGCTTTGTGTTTCAATTAATGTAGAACCTTCGAAAATATCGGTTTTTACCGTGTATAAATTTGGTGTGTTCGGACTCCAAAGCTTGGCATTATTTACCACTAAGTCTTGGCTAAATTGTTGGTCTGTATTTGCCGCTAAAGATACTGACTCTGTATGCGTTGTCACTTCAACATCATCTGCTGTAAATAACGTTTGGCGAATGCTAAATTTACTTGCTGCATCACGTGTATTAGCAATGTGAGTTTTTATATTTACGCTAGACTGTTTTTCATCAACCTCTGGTGTGGTGATAAATATACCGCCGCTTGCTACTTTGTTTGCAGCGATTTCATCTGTTATATGTAGTGCATTTTTTACGATAATATTTACATCGCGGTATAAACCGCCGTAAGTATTAAAATCTAATCGTTTTAGCGGCTTAGGTCCTATGTCTGGGTTATCTTGGTTATTAAGTTTAACTACTAACGTATTTTCTTCGTCAAGTTTAATCGTGCTAGATATGTCTAAGCTAAATGGTAAATAACCACCCATATGCTCGCCAATCTTTACATCGTTTAAAAAGACATGCGCATGGCTCATTGCCGCTTCAAAGCGAACTAAAAGTGTTTTACCTTGCCACTCTTTCGGGGCGTTAAATGTTTTCTTATATTCGGCAAGACCCTGCCATTGATCATTTACAATTATTGGTTCAATATTTGCCGTATGGGGTAAAGTAACATCAACCCAAGTAGAGTCAGCAATAGCGACGTCTTTATTCGTTAGCTTTTTAAATTGCCATTCTTGGTTAAATGCAACCGTTTGGGCTGTGCCTGATATATCTACCTCAGATCTCGAATCCTTTTGCTCACAACCGACTACCGTGAATGCTAAGGTGAATGCTAACGCGAGGTTAATGTGTAATTTTTTGAATAAAGTGTGCAACGTCGATCTCCTAATACCCTAGAAATGCTCATTATAATTTTATTTGTAGGATCAATTTTTTAACAATTTTTATTAGTATCTAATAAATATCAAAACAAATAAACATATTTATATTATAAATGTTGATTTGGATAAATATTAAGATTAGTATTTAGTTAATAATAACTCTATGTTAATTGGATTTTTCATGCGTAATCGTTCCACTAAAATTTCTACAAAACTGTCTTTAGCAGTCACTATGTTAGTTGCTACTATTGGTGGCCAAGCCTGTGCAGATCAAAACACTTCATCTATAGATGAAAAACGACCAAACATCGTATTTCTCTTAGCAGATGACTTGGGTTACGGCGAAATTGGTTCCTACGGCCAAGAAAAAATAAAGACTCCCAATTTAGATAAGTTGGCGACAATGGGCATGCGTTTTACCGATTTTTATGCCGGTAATGCCGTGTGTGCACCATCTCGTGCGGTATTGATGACAGGTAAACATCCAGGCCATGTAACGATTCGTGGTAACCAAGGTTATTACCCTGAGCAACAAACATGGGGCAGAGTAGCACTTAGAAAAGACGAGCAAACCTTAGGTGAATTAATGCAAGGTGCTGGTTACAACACTGGCTTTATTGGCAAATGGCATTTAGGTTTACCGGAAGATACCTCTACTTGGGCATACTCTCGCGGATTTAATTATGCTGTGCAAGAACAATGGGGTGTAGCCGATGATGACACCACCTTTGATGAACGCGAACATTGGGTAAATGGTCAAGAGAGCAGCAGCTTCTATGATTACACTAAATTTGAAAATTTAGATGAGTTCCGTACCAATTTTGCCATTAAATTTTTAGACAAACATCAAGCCAATAAAGAAACCAAAGAACAGCCATTTTTCTTGTTTATGTCATACCGAGCACCTCATGGGCATGAATTTACAGTACGCAACGAGCATATGTACAAAGAATACCAATGGCCAAGAGGTGAGCGTCACCACGCCACTAAAATAACACTTTGGGATCAACAAGTGGGTCGCTTATTAGCTTACCTTGAACATATTGGTGAAATTGATAATACCTTAATTGTGTTTACCAGTGACAATGGTCCACATCAAGAATTTAACGATACGTCTGGTGCCCATGATTATAAGTTCTTCGATAGTAATGGTCAGTATAAAGGTTTTAAAAGAGACTTATACGAAGGCGGTATTCGCGTACCTCATATCGCCGTTTGGGCTGACAAAATTAAAGCTAACTCAGAATCAAATCACATTGGCTCCTTTCAAGATTTCATGACTACATTTGCTGAAGTTGCTGGCGTAAAAAGTGATGATAGTTTAGATGGTATTTCAATATTACCAACGTATTTACAACAAGATAACCAACAAAAACATCCTTACCTATATTGGGAAGAACAGCGCAAGTTTACTGACAATCCAAGACAATCATTATCGCGTGCGATAAGAGAAGGATCATGGAAGGCAGTGCAAGTAAATATGAATAAGCCAATCGAAATATACAATTTAGATAGTGACCCAAGTGAAACAAAAAACCTAGCAAGTAAATACCCTGAAAAAGTTAAACACTTTAAAGAGTTATTTACCCAATCAAGTGTTCCGGCAGAGCAATTCCCGTTTGCTCATGACGACAAGCCGATAGTTGTTAAAAAGAAAAAGTGAATCAATTGGTAAACTGAATATTCTAGGCTGATAATCTATATTGTCAGCCTTTTCTATACGTACTAAAGGAATGCAATGAATAAACTAATATGGGTATTAACGTTATTACTGAATTTCGTATTTCTAGGCGATGCTTTAGCGCAAGAAAGTAATGCCAAAACCCCACCTAATATTCTATTTATTGTCGCCGATGATCTGCGTATGAACCTAGGGTGTTACGGCGATAAAATCGCAGTAACGCCAAACATAAATAACTTGTGCCAACAAAGCGTTCAGTTTAATCGTGCTTACGCCCAATTTCCAAGTTGCAATGCCTCGCGCGCATCGCTGTTAACAGGCATGCGACCCGACTCAATTAAGGTTTGGAAATTAAATCAAAACTTTCGCACAATAAATCCAAACGTAGTCACTTTGCCACAATACTTTAAAGATAATGGTTATCGTACCGAGTCTATAGGCAAGGTATTGCATAACTACAATAACATTCGCGATAACGATAAATCGTGGTCAACTCCAGCTCGTTTTGATCAAGAGAATCATTTTACCGATTACGCGATAGCAGCGAATAATAAACAAGGGAAAACTAAAGGCACAGTTACAGAAAATACCGATGTTAGAGATGACACTTATGTTGATGGTCGTATAACCGCAGATGCTATTGCAACGATAGGGCGGCTAGCAAAACAAAAACAACCTTTCTTTTTGGCTGTTGGCTTTATGAAACCGCATGCGCCTTTTAATGCCCCAAAAAAGTATTGGGACTTATATAAACGTGAAGATATACAAGCGCTCGGTTCAGAAAATCGTACTGTAAATGTTGGTGCTTATAACTGGTTTAATTTTCGAGAGATTCGTACCTTAAAAGATGTGCCTAACAAGGGCAAGATACCAAAAGATTTAGCGATGCGCATGCGTCATGGTTATTACGCGGCAACCAGTTTTTTTGACGCTAACGTTGGCAAATTGCTTAATACGCTAAATCAGCAAGGTATGGACAAGAATACCATTGTCGTACTTGCCTCCGATCATGGCTATCACTTGGGCGAGAATGATCATTGGACTAAAGGCATGGTGCGCGAGCTTGATGGCCACGTGCCGCTCATTGTTAAAGTACCCGAAAAACAAGTTGGACAAACCGAGGCTATTATTGAATATACCGATATTTTTCCAACCCTTATCGAACTTGCTAATTTACCCAAGCTAGAAACATTGGATGGGCAAAGTTTTAGTAAGGTGTTCGATAACACCGAACATAGCGCCAGGCAAGTTGCTCTCACACAAGTTAGTAGGCCATGGCCAGTCGGAAATATTGAGAAAATGGCATACTCGCTTCGAAATGAACGCTATCGCTACACCCAATGGGTTAATCACCAAAACCAAAAGGTTATATCAGAAGAGTTGTACGATCACCACCACGACCCGTTAGAGCAGAATAATATTGCTGCACAAGCTAACCTTGAAAGTGTGATGTCCGAGTTTAGAGTTTTAATGCAAAGTAATCGCTAGGCTTAACGCCCTGTAAAGAGCCTTAATTTGCATATTATATATTGATAAACATTACTATCAGCGCTACATTTATTGGTGGTGGTTAAATAACAATCAAAATTAGGGAATTAAATTGTCAGGATCACTGTTCAAGGAACTTCGCAGGCGGAACGTCTTTAAGGTAGGTTTTGGCTATTTAGTGCTAGCTTGGCTAGTCATTCAAGTTGCTTCTATTGCAGTACCTGCACTTGGCATGCCCGAGGCAGTTAATACCGTTGTTTTTTTCTTTGGCATGATTGGCTTTCCGTTTGCCATCTTCTTCGCCTGGGCCTTTGAAATGACCCCTGATGGCCTTAAAAAAGAATCAGAAATATCAGCTGAAGAATCCATTCACGCCCATACCGGCCGCAAACTCGACTTTATTATTATTGGTTTGTTGGTTGTTGCGCTTGGGTATTTTGTTTATGAAAGTAGATTTGCTTCTCAACAACCTACTAATGACAACTCAGTTCAAGCATCTCAGTTAGATAATCAAGTTCCTGCTCAAAACCCAGCTCTAACACAAGCTGACACCAGCGAAAATCAATCTAATACAAGTGTAGAAACTGTTATTCCTTTAGCTGTATTACCTTTTGTGAATATGAGCAACGACGAAAACCAAGAATATTTTGTTGATGGTCTCACCGAAGAACTGTTAAATAGCTTAACTAGGGTCAAAGGTTTAAAAGTTACCGCTAGAACCTCGAGTTTTGAATATAAAGGTCAAAATACTGACCTTCGAGAAATTGCCAAAAAGCTCAATGTGGATTATTTGGTGGAAGGTAGCGTTCGTAAAATTGGTGAAGATATTCGCATTACTGTGCAGCTTATTGAAGCAGAAAATGGTTCACACATTCTTTCAAAAACCTTTGATCGAAAACTGGTTAAAGTATTTGAGCTACAGGAAGAAATTAGTCAACAGGTAGCCGCTGCGTTAAATCTTGTTTTGGTGCTAAAGGATGAGCGATACAGTTCGGCCTTATCGACAATGGATTATATTGCTGTTGAACAACTGGTGAAAACGCGGGCACTTGTTAACTGGGAGGAAGGGTCTGCAACAGATGCCTATCATTCTCTTGTTAAACTAGACCAGCAGTATCCAAATACACCAGAAATAATTGGTTTATTGGCTCATGTATCCCATATTGCCTTTTGGACAGGTAATCTCGATTTGACCATGTCGGATGTTGAAGAATTTGCTAAAAAAGCGTTAAAACTTGACCGAGAAAATCTTGATGCATTAAGGGAGCTTGCTAAAATTTATCGCAATGACCCACAATATTCTCATCTAGCAAAGAATACTTTTCAGGATATGATCAGATATTATCCAGGCAAAGCTGGGCCTTACACAGATATGATATATTTTTTACATAGGTCTATGAGTAGCTGTGAAGATATAAGTGCTTTTTTAGACACCGTACCAGAAGGTTTATTTAACGTAAATGTGCATGCGAATTTTGAATTTTTGGTGCGCTTATGCTTAACACCAAATTTGGCTGATAAAGAAATAGCTGCAAAATATAACTTAAAACCTAAAAACAAGGCTTTCTCATACAATCTAAATACTAGTGCTGAATTTAGGTATCTTTTGACAGCTAAAAAAGCAAAGGAAAGAAGAAAGGTTAACAATAAATTATATCAAGACTTGCTTCACATGAAGGCGACTGAATCAGTTGCAAAATTAGCCACTCAACATGACATATACAACTCTGGAACACTTACAGCATTCTATGTTTTGTCGGCATACCTTTATGATATTGACGCGCCTTTAAAACCGTTTGAGGTAATATCAGAAATAATAAATAAATTTAGAAATATCTCCCATGCAATGCCTTCAATGAGCCTCGCCAAACAGGCGTTAAAAGATGGGAAAACTGAAGAACTTAAACATTATCTTAGTAATGTTGCTAACTTCCCCATTGGTATTGAAACAATTGACCATTCTATAGGTTTAATGGTTTTGCAATATTATAGTGGCGATAAAGACTCTAGTCGCCAGACCGCGATAAAGTTATTTAATGCGATAGCAGAATATAAAACCGCTCATCCAGAATCATATACGCATTGGGGATTGTATAGAGGTTATTTTAATGCGGCGTTTTACAGTGGCAATGAAGACATAGCGACCAAAATTCTTGAAGAAGATTTTCCAATCGATGCTGAATATTGGATAGTTGGTTATGAGTCTCCGGAATTTTTACTTCTTCCCTGGAAAGACCACCCTGCTGTTATTGAATATTTAAAGCGAGTAGAGAAAGATCAGCTGCGGATGCGCACCAAGTACAATCTTAAATAAAAGTCATTATTTATAATCAATGGTAATGATCGAGAATAAACAATAAGTACAATAATATTGGCCCAAGGATAAATCGTGTTTAAAATTTTCAGTATTTTATTACTCTTAATATTATCTCCTTCTTTAGCAGCAAAAACCTATGATTTAAAAGCGGCCAGAGATGTATTAAATGAATATATAAAAACCGGTAAACTTGCCGGTGGTGTAATACTAGTAATGAAAGATGGTGAGAAAATTCTTCATTATGCTGCGGGCATGCAAGATGTTGAATCAGGCAAACCGATGAATAAAGATAGTCTATTTCGCATCGCTTCTCAGACAAAGGCTCTGACCACAGTATCAGTAATGATACTTAAAGAACGTGGCTTGCTGAAGCTTACTGACCCTGTTTCCAAATATATTCCAGCGTTCAAGAAAACAACTGTATTGACCATTAATAAAGACGAGTCTCGTAAAATAGAACCTGCTAGCCGGGAAATCACTATTCACGATTTAATGACTCACTCTTCTGGCATTAGTTATGGCTGGGGCCCTAATCATAAACAATGGAAAAAAGCGGGATTACTTGGTGGCTTTTTTTCAGACAGAGACCAAACAATGGCTCAGGTTTTAGCACCTATTCCTAGTCTGCCACATAAAGCGCAACCTGGTACCCAATATGTGTATGGTTACAATACTGATCTACTCGGAGTCATCATTAAAATAGTCAGTGGTAAAAGTCTTAAAGATTTTTTCGAATCTGAAATTACCGGCCCTCTAAAGATGATAGATACTCACTTTTACCTACCCCTTGATAAAGCAGATCGCTTAGCGACTGTTTATAATGTTACACCTTCGGGGTTAGAAAGAGCTGAAGATGGCAGTTCAGCTAGAGCGACATATCTAAGTCAGGGGAATTATGTTCACGCCCCTCATAAAGCCTTCTCTGGTGGTGGCGGCCTTATATCAACTACAGATGATTACGCAGTATTTTTGTCTATGCTCGAAAACAATGGCAGTTTAAACGGCGTAACAATATTGTCTCCTGCTTCAGTGGCAGAAATGACACAAGATCAAATCCCTTATATAGACACCAATTGGGACGGTTATGGTTTTGGCTTTACATTAGAAATTGCTGATGCGGGCGCAGATAAAGGAAAAACCACCGAATATGGGTGGGGTGGAGCCTTTCATACTAGCTACTATGTTCGCCCCGAAGACAATGTCGTGGTTGTGTATATGACTCAGCTTACACAGCACAAAAAGCTTAAGGACTGGGAAGAAATAAATGCAGCGATTAAAATGGGTTTAGGTATTAAGCCCTGAACTATTAAAACATAGTACGCTTTATATGAACACAGCATGCGTCAGAAGGTCCCTCATCTCGCTCCGCTCGACAATTGCTCCTGCATTGTTCTACCTACGTGCATCCATGCACTAGTCGTGGGGGATGACGTGGTTAATTGTTTAGTATCCACAGCACAACTTCGTTCTTAAGCACAACCCCGTTGTTCAGCACAACCCCGTTGTTCAGCACAACTTCGTTCTTAAGCACAATCCCGTTGTTCAGCACAATCCCGTCATACCGGTGTAGACCGGTATCTTTCTTTTTCTATTTCTTTTTTTGATTCTCTTTTAAATAAGGGTTCGGCAGTTTCTTTAGGGTAAATTCTGGGTGCGGTGTTCGAGCCTTTTGTAATAAACTTTTTAGTTGCTCAAGCTTTTCAGGATTTTGCTTCGCTATATTTTGTTGTTCACCAATGTCTTGTTCTAGATTATATAATTCAAACTTATTCGGATGCTTTTTAACGAGTTTCCAATCACCTTTTCTTAGCGCTTGTAGCGGGCCATTTTTCTCATTAAATTCCCAATACAAATATTCATGTTGGTTTTGCGATTTCTTACCTTTGAGAGTACTTACAAACGATACTCCGTCGGTGTTAGCACAAGATTTCGACGTAGCGTTACTAATATCGCAAAAAGTGGCAAAGTAATCCCAAAATGCAGAAGTATGTTCGCTTGTTGTATCGGCCTTAATGTTGCCTGGCCAGCGAGCTATAAATGGCACTCTAATTCCACCTTCATACAAGTCGCGCTTTCTACCACGCAATGGTCCATTACTATTGAAAAAGCCAGTGTCGTATTCATGGCCATTGTCACTGGTAAAAATAACCAGCGTATTATCATCAATACCTTGCTCTTTCAGTGTGGCCATTACTTTACCTATATCTCTGTCCATTCTTGAGATCATAGCTGCGTAGGTGACATTTCCTTCTGCATCATTACGGTAATGTCCTTCAGTATTGAGTTCACGTTTCGGCCAACCTAAGTCTTTATATTGTGCTTTTGCATCATCTGGAACCGTTAAAGCAAGGTGTGGAATGGTGTAGGCTAAATACAGTAAAAAGGGTTTCTTAGTATCGCTATTACTTTGTTTAATAAAATCCACGGCCTTAGTGGTGAATAAGTCGTGGGTATACTGGCCTCTATTTTTCAAATAATCATTACCCACTAAAGGGTATTCGTTGTTGTTTTCAAATAACGTCGGCCAGTAATAATGATGGGCAGCAAGGTGCGTTTTATAACCAAAAAAGTAGTCAAATCCTTGCGCGCTTGGCATGGCATCAATATTGGTTGGTACTTGCTCTGCCATCCCCCACTTACCAACTACTGCAGTGCGGTAACCGCTCTCTTGCAACATGGAGGCAAAGGTGGTGTCTTTTTTTGATAAGTCGACAGGTTTACCACTATCGGTCCATTTTGGGTTGCCGCGAACACTTCCATGACCTGAGTGTAGGCCAGTTAATAAACTTGCTCTTGATGGACCACAAACTGTAGAACCAGCATAATGTTGAGTGAGCTTTATACCATCTTCGGCAAGGCGATTTAGGTTCGGTGTTTTAGTACGCTGTTGACCAAAAGGTTCAATATCACCATAACCTAGGTCATCGGCAACGATTAAAATTATATTAGGTTGCTTATTTTGGCTTGTCTTTAGTGGTGCTGCATTTGCCAAACAAACACTACTTGCCAGTAGGCTTATTAGAAGTGTTGATTTGCTAAGTAGTGTGTTTGATTTCATCAGTAATAACTCGATAATAGTTTAAATGAAAGCGCGATAAGGTAACCCTATATCGCGCTATATCGTAGATCTTTATTCTAAATTAATAAGTTATTTTGTGGCGTAACTTAATAAGTTAAGCATGATTTTATCAGCAACTGGATCTTTACCAAGCTTTGGCACAATTCGCATGGTCGATAAAATTAATTTACCTTTGCCATGTTGTACTTCTGACAAATCTGAACCAACCCAAACATCACCCGTGCCAATATAATGGCGATTCATTAGGGTTAAGTCGGGGAAGTTATCATTAGCAACTAAAGTAACAATAGGTTTCGCCGCTAAATTAATCATACTCATTTTAGGGCGAACATTTTCATATACTCCCTGCATTGCCTGCTTTACTGGCAAACCTGCAAACACCGGATGGTCGGCAACAACATGACTCATGCCTGCCCATAACCCGGTTGAACCTTTCATTTTTATTTGTATCGGCATATTCACAGCAAAGCCTTTACTGAGAACACCATCGGTCCATTTTTGACTAATATAAGGGAATTGAGCGTACACTACTGTGCCGCCTTTTTTAGCAAACTCACTAAGTTGTTCGTTAAGTGCTTTTTGCTTCTTATCCTTTTTCAATGACATGGCAACAAATACCGGAGTATCAATCTTGCTCTGCGCTGAAAACTTGGTGAATGCCACATCGTTGTTAGATAAAAACTTACCTAATTGACCTGTTTGGTCAGCCAATGCAAAGTTGCCAATGTCGTCGTTATTGTTGGTATTAAATACATTAAAATCGAATGCGTTTTTAGCAATAATATTACCGTTGTTATCTAAAACTTTTGCGTTTACCAAGTATTTACCAGATAACTGTTTAGTATCGACAGTATGCTCTAAAAGGGTCGAAATGCGCGAAGCAAATTCAATTGATTTACTGCTTTCCCAAATACTAGCGCCAGAAGAGTCGGTTACAACAACGTGTAATTCTCCAGTTACTGCTTTTAAGTCATTAATACCTTGTACAGTAAACTTAACTTCTTTACCTGCATAGGCGCTGTAAGGGAATGCACGAATCGATAAAATACGCGGTTGGTTTGCGGCTTGAGTGCGATCATATACTGCCTGTTTAGGCTCACGCCATAAATCAAGTAAACCAGCGCCCATTATCCAATCACCACCAGTTAAAGCATGTACACAATAACCTGTTACGTTAGGGTTTGAACGAGTTGCTTCAATCATCCGTGCATTGGCTTTACCGTGAATTACTTGCTGTTCGTGGTAAAAATCTTGTGGCGTTTTATAAATATCGGCAAGTTCAGATTGCAGTACCTTAGTTAACTGGCTGCCAAGTTGTTTGTGATAACGTGTTGGCGGTACAATCGGATTGCCTTCTTCACTAAAGCGTTTGTTTACTTTGTCAAAATCGACATAGCTGCCATAACCTAACTCAGACACAAATGAAGTAAGGCCAGGTTTTAAGTTGTGACCAATTGGTTTTTGATGATTACCCATCTCTGTTCGTTCTTGTTTGGTGTAACCGACGCCGAGAAATTTGTCGTACCAAGCGTTAGTTACATTCGGACCCGGGTAGGTATGTACATCATTAAAACTTACGAAGTTGCGCTCGTTAGGTAAAAATACTTTAGCGCCAAATGCCCAGCCACCTGACTCATCTAAAATTAAACGACTCGGGTCAATTTCTCGTGCCATCATTGACGTTTCTTGCATCATTTGTTTTAAAATAGGGCGTCGTACTTCGTTGTATAATTCCCACATAACAATGCTTGCGCGGTTTCTGTCACGCTTGATTGTTTCTGCGATTTCACTGACGACTCGTCTAGGTAAATCAGGTGTGTTTACCGGTAAATCCATACACTCAAGTGCTGGAGACCCAATAACTAGTACGCCCATTTCATCAGCTAAATCTAACCACTGTGGCGGTGGTGGACGGCGCCATGGTCTGATCATATTAAAGCCAGCTTCTTTGGCTAATTTAATTTCTTTTCTGGCGAGCTCTATATCAACCGGTGTGGCAACGCCAACAGGATAAACGCCTTCTAAAAATACCGCTTTAACGTAAATTTCTTCACCGTTTAAACTAAAACGTTTGTCTTTTACAGTAAACTCACGCAAACCAAAGCGTTCGCTAACACTGTCACTTAGGTTTTCGTTATTACTAATGGAAACTTTAATGCTATATAAGTTTGGCGAATCAGGTGACCAGGCTTTGGCATTTGGAATGCTAATTTCAGTCGTTAGCTCGTTTTTACCTGGCACTAATTTAGTCTTAAGCTTTTTACTTACCACTAACTTATTACTGGAAGATTCACGTATTTCAAAGTGAATAACATCATCACTTTCATAAACATCATAGTTAGTAGTCGAAACAGTTACACTGGTTTTTTGGTTTGTTAAGTCAGGCTGTACATACACATCGCTAATGTAAGCGTTGTCGGTAACAACCAAGCGTACTGACTGCCAAATACCACCGGTAATACCGCCACGCCACTGTGGTGTTTCCATAGCTCCCATACCATCAATTACTTTGTCGGTATCGAGTAAAATAGGACCAAGCACGCGTACGGTTAATACGTTTTCTTTATCAAAATTAAGCATAGAATCAACACGGAAGCTAAACGGGGTAAATCCACCTTCATGAACGCCAACCACATTATCATTTAAATACACTTCGGCGCGGTAATTTACGGCGTCAAAAGAGATGTGAGTAATTTTATTTTGCCATTCGCTAGGCGCATTAAAAGTACGACGATAAACAGCAACCCCTTCATAATCTTTTTCTATGCGCTCCCATACACTTGGTACGGTAATATCGCGAATTTCTTTATGATCTAAAAAGTTACTGTTTTTGTAGAGTTTCTTACTTCGGCTTTGGTTATCTTTATCGAAAATAATTTGCCAAGTGCCATCTAACGAATGGGTATTTTGATGAGTTTTTTGTGCGAACACAGATTGACTACTTATCACCATAGCCAGAAGTAATGTGCACTTTATTATTGCTTTTGAAACAGTGTTAAACAAGCTCACGTTTAACTCCTCAATAAAAATAGTTAATTCACTTAAATAGACAGTGCCTATTTAAACGAGGGTTATAAATGAATCAAATTGGTATTAATCGTTCACCAATACAGAAACACGTTTTAGAGTCATATACTCTTCAAGGCTATAATGAGAAAAATATTTGCCGACACCGCTTTGTTTTAAACACTTGGTTAACGTTATAATGCGTTATTTTTGTGGCATCTATTGTGGTCATTTGATCTGCGCCGTTATTTTATCTTTTGTGCTTCATTATTGAATGCCAGTTCAATTAATTTTGCATAGCATTGTTAACACTGTATACAAGGTGTTATTGTTGTGCAATATTTATATGATAAATAAGATGTTTGTGGTTGACGGAACAAATGACAATTAAAAAATTAATTTTGCACATTATGATTCTGCTATGTTCAGTCAATATTAATGTAGCCTTGGCAAATGAAACACCATTAAATAATGGTGTAATTGGCTTATGGAGTACTCAGGCGAGTAATGATTACTGGCAGGGGGCTTGGATATGGCACAAGCAAGTAAATAACACTAAGTTAGCTTTGTTTAGGAAGTCATTTACGGTTAACGGCAATGCTGCTGATGCGGTATTAAAAATAACCGCAACGAGTGTATATAAACTCTATGTAAATGGTGTTTATGTAAGTAGAGGTCCGGCGCGCAGTGCACCACATCATCAATCCTATGATGTGCTAAATATAACGTCGTTATTACAGCAAGGTAAAAATACCATCGCGGTGCAAGTACACGCGCAAGAAATGATCAATAGTTATGGGCAACGAGGTCGAGCGGGGTTATTGGCCGAACTTACTTTAGCGGGTGTAATACAGATAAAAACAGATTCAACATGGAAAGTAAGTAAAGCTCCTAGCTGGGACAATAACAGTCCTAAAATGAGCCGTTTTCATCAAGAAGTAAACGACAGTGTTGATTTACGTTTAGCGCATAACAACTGGCAAGGTATAGATTTTAACGATAGTAATTGGCAAAACCCAGTAGAGTTATTGCGTAATAATGGTTGGCCAGCACCACAAAAAAATGATAACGCGCATGCATTAACGCCGCCATGGACCTCACTAGTTAAGCGCGACGTTGAGTATTTAAATGAACATAGCGTCGTCGCTAATAAACTCATCGCCGCACAATATATAGATGATTATTTTACTAGCAAAGTATCTCTTCCTAAAAAAGTAACCAGTATTCCTAAGGTATCACTCGACCTAGAGGATAAAGTGGTACAGTTTTCGACATTCCCACTCAAATTACAGCCATCTACTAAACCATTATTATTGGTATTTGATTTAGGCGAAGTAAAAAATGGCTTACCTGAATTTACACTAAATGGCACAGCCGGTGATAGTGTTGAAGTCATTGCTATTCCCTTCATGATAAACAATAAATTTACTTATCATATGGTCGATGCAAACTTAATCGATAGAGTGGTTTTATCGGGTAAAACCGACGCCTGGCAAGCTCAATATTTTAAACCAACACGCTACTTAGGGCTTGTTGTTAAACCAAGTAAGACAATGCAAATTAGCCACTTGGGCTTACATCAATTAAGTTTTGATTTTAAAGAGCAAGGCTCAATAGCAAGCAAAACCAATGCTTGGGTAAATGATTATGTTAATGCCAGCAAAAGCACTCTTAAAGTAGCGACTACCGACGCCTATACAGATAATTACCGAGAACGTCGCCAATATGCGCAAACTGGGTTTTATGCCGGTTTAGGTAATTACTACACCTTTGCCAACCATACATTACAACGTCGCTATCTAATGCAAACTGCGCAAGAGCAATTAGCCAATGGCGTAATGCCCGCTTATGGACCTTTGCAAACGAATGAATTTATGGTGATTTTAGATTCAAACAGTTTGTGGCTCAGAAGCCTTAAGAACTATTACCTTTATTCTGGCGATAAACAAACCGTTGATTACCTTCTTCCTGCGGCCACTAAAATGCTGGCACTATTAAAATCCTTCACCAATAGTGATGGCTTAATCGATAATCCGCCCTATGCCTATTGGCTCGACCATGCAAAAAATGACAGGCGCGGTGCTAACTTAAACCTTAATGGTCATTACTTAGGCGCCATTGAAGATTTTGCTGAGCTGCTTGATTGGTTAGAAATTGCAGGAGCAGAGTCATACCGCGAGCAAGCTAAGCTGATGCGCAGCGCCATACAAACAAACTATTGGAATCAAGATAAAGGCCTTTTTGTTGATGCAATGATGGGCGAGAAACAGTCGACACAATTTAGCGAACATGCCAATGCTATGGTGTTAGCACTTAATATTGCTAGCAAGAAACAAGCTGAGCGTGTAATTCAAACATTATTGGATGCAACCCCGGATAACTATATTACTCGTGCCAATGGTATGACTATGGTTACCCCTGCAATGAGTTACTTCTTGCATAAAGGCATTGCTAATTATGGTTATATTGATGAGTCGTTTTCGTTAATGCGTAAACGCTTTGACAAAATGCTAACGCCAGAGCACAACGGTACATTGTGGGAAGAATGGTGGCTACACGGCTCAGGTCGAACCGGCACATTCATTGATAACGGTCGTACTCGTTCAGATGCGCAAACAGAAAGTGCATTTTCTCCAGCATTATTTGCCGAATTTTTATTAGGTGTTAAACCGATAGAACCGGGTATGAAAACGATATTAGTACAAAAGAAAAATCATGGTATTGAAGACATGCACGGCGTGATTGCAACGCCGCAGGGCAACTTAAAAATTCAATGGCATGACAGTCAAGCGTCAGACAAATATTTAAGCATTAACGTGCCAAGTAACGTTCGCATAAAATTAGACAGACACAGTTTAGGTCTAGTCGGAAATAGATACATCTATCTTGATAGTGGCAAGCACACTATCGATTTTTAGCCCTTGCTTTATAAGTGAGTGTTTTAAGTAAATATTTTTAAGTAAGTGATTAATAAGGTAAATAATAATGTTCGTTAGTAGAAATTTAATCTCAGTGCTATTCGTGGCCAGCACTGTATTGTCTGGTTTGGTGAATGCAAAAGCATCGACAATTCCTGACTGGGAAAATCCGCAAATAATAGGTATTAATAAAGAAGCCGGTCATGCCTTTATTCGCCCCTATGCTAATGAAACTGTTGCTCATAAACGAAATGCATCGACTCGTATTCAATCATTAAACGGTAAGTGGAAGTTTAACTGGGTAGGTCACCCTGATAAGCGTCCGCTAGACTTTTACAAACCTAATTACGATGTTAGTGAGTGGGTAAGTATCGATGTACCAGGTAACTGGCAAACTCAAGGTTTTGGTCGTCCTATTTATACCAATCATCCGTACCCATTTAATAAAGACCAACCTAAGGTGATGACCGAGCCGCCAGCCGATTATACTAACTTTTTCGATAGAAACCCCGTGGGCAGCTACAAACATAAATTTGTTGTTGATAAGTCGTTGGACACCGAACATATTTTTATAGAATTTCAAGGGGTTAAGTCCGCTTTCTATTTGTGGGTTAATGGCAAAAAAGTAGGTTACAGCCAAGGCAGTATGACTCCGGCTGAATTTAATATTTCTGAATTTTTAGTTGCTGGCGAAAATGAACTCGCGGTTGAAGTGTATCGTTGGTCTGATGGTAGTTATCTTGAAGGTCAGGATATGTGGCGTTTCAGCGGTATATTTAGAGACGTTAATCTAATCGCTCGACCTAAGGTTTTTTTACAAGATTATTTAATATCAACTGAGCTGAAAAATGATTATAAAGATGCCACGCTAAACATTGATTTTGAGCTAGATAGCCGCCTACAAAATTTAGATATTAAAGAACATAAACTGGCATTAAGTCTCTTTTCACCTGAAGGCAAATTAATACATCAACAACAAGCACAGGTTGCTGACAATAAAAATAAGATGCTCGGTAAAATAAACCTTAATGTTGATAATGTCAGTTTATGGAGCAGTGAATCACCTGTGCTTTATTCAATGATGTTAACCGTGCTTGATAAACAAGGAAATGCGCTTGAATACATACCTTGGTCATTTGGCTTTAAAGAAACCAAAATAGCCGATAACCAATTTTGGGTAAACGGTCGCTCCATTAAAATAAAAGGTGTAAATCGCCACGAACATCACCCACGAACCGGACGCTACATTGACTTAAAAACAATGGAGCTAGATATGAAGTTAATCAAACAAGGTAACTTCAATTTAGTACGTACTAGCCATTACCCTAATGATCACCGCTGGTACCAACTAGCCAATGAATACGGCATATACATTCTTGATGATGCTAACCAAGAAAGTCACGGTTATAAAACTCGTAATAAAATATTAGGCGACAATCCTAACTGGACTATCGCTCATGTTGACCGCGCCACATCAATGGTACAAACCAATAAGAACTATTCAGCCATAGCCATTTGGTCTTTAGGTAATGAAGGCGGTTCTGGTCGTAACTTCATGGCCATGCGCGAGGCTATTTTAGCAATAGATAACTCACGTCCAATTTTATCTGATACCGACTTAAACGCATCTGATTTTGTTGAACGAAGCTATCGCACAGTAACGGATGTTGATGAGTTTTTAACCAAATCAACAAAGGTTGATAAGCCTTTTATTCAGCGTGAGTACGCTCATGCTATGGGTAATTCGCTAGGTAATTTTCAAGAACACTGGGATAAAATTTACGCCACTAAAAACTACCTTGGTGGCGCAATTTGGGATTGGGTTGATCAAGGCTTAGCGCGAGTAAAAAATACTGCGGTAGTCAGTTATTCAAGCAAACCAAGTAACTTATCGCTTAATCATCAACGTGAAGTTTGGGCTTATGGCGGTGACTTTGGCGATACCCCAACCGATGCTGAGTTTCTACTTAATGGCATTGTTTCACCAGACCGAATTCCGTACCCAAGTTATTATGAAGCCAAAAAAGTACAACAAAATGTATGGTTTGAACAAGCTGCTGCTCCGATGGAAATTAAGGTAACTAATCGCTATGACTTTACTAATTTAACTGCGTACAAGATTGTTTGGCAGATAAAAGATAAATCTAATGGCGAAGATAACGTATTGGCAAAAGGTGACTTAGATATCGACCTAGCATCTTGGCAGTCAACAATCGTTAAAATACCATTTAATGCTAAGGGTAATAGCAACGAGTTGTTGTTAGAGTTTTCTGTACACACCAAAGCGGATGCTGTTTGGTCTAACAAAGGTTTTGATGTTGCTTATCAACAATTCGCAATTGCTCCGTATGCTTATCCAAAGCAAGTTAACGCTGCTGGCGCTGATATTAAGGTAAGTGAAGATGAAGAAACGATTAATATCATTGCTAAGCAAACGCAGTTACAAATAGACAAAATAAGTGGCGAGCTAATAAGCTATACATTTGCGTCGAAGGAATTATTAAAGCAGCCTCTCACACCCTATTTTTGGAAGCCAGTAAATAATAACCAAGCGCGTAGCAAGTTTGTTGAACGCATGGTGCCTTGGGTTCATGCTGGTGCTTACCGACAAGTAAGTAAGGTTAGCATGACAAAACTTTCCGATAACTTAGTTGAAGTAAACGTTAGCGCAAGATTAGCGGTAAACCACGCATTATATCAATTAACCTATCGTATTAATGGCGAAGGGATGGTTGAAGTAGATGGCAAGTACACGCCAGATCCAAAGCGAATTCAGCATAAATTTATGCCAAAGTTTGGTATTAAGTTGGGCTTAGATGCTTCGCTTGAGCAAATTAATTGGTATGGCCGTGGACCGTTCGAGAATTATCCCGACAGACAAACTGCAGCGAATATTGGCAATTATCAAAAGTCTTTAGAGCAGTTTCAAGTACCTTACATTTCAGCAACTGACAGCGCCAATCGCGGTGACGTTCGCCACTTAAGTTTTGCTAATGATGATATTGAATTGTCAGTAAAGGGCAAGCAGCCATTGAACTTTAGAGCGTGGCCTTATGATGAGTCAGATTTGTATTCTACCAATAGCTCGCCAGTAAAAAATTCGGCAAGCGATAGAGTAAGACGTAAACATTATTATGACTTACCACACAGAAACTACATTAATGTTAATTTAGATCTTAAAATTCATGGTGTCGGTGGTGATAATAGCTGGGGTGGTAAAACCATGGAAAAATACTTTGTGCCAGCGGATAAACCTATGCAGTTCGGTTTTATTTTACAGGCTAAAAGTAAATAAAGTTATTTGATATGGAAGATGATGTTGTAAATTAAGTGTAAATTATATTTATAATATAATTCACATTTAATTTGCGGTGTATAGTGGAAGCCGTATTCTAAAAAGTACGAATATTGATATTTTCAATTAATGGTAGCGATAACGTTTTTATTAATGTTCAACTAAAAAGTAAATTAACAAGGTAGATAAATGAAACTTCAACTATTAATCGCGGCGACACTCTCGATTGTATCAGGGCTGGCGCATAGTAAAGCGCCAGAAAAACCGAATATTCTATGGTTGATAAGTGAAGATAACTCTAAACATTATCTGAAATTATATGACGAAAATGGTGCGAAAATGCCAAACATTGAAAGGTTGGCATCACAGGGATTAACCTTTAACAATGCTTTCTCCAATGCGCCGGTATGTTCTACCGCAAGAACGACCTTGGCAAGTGGAATTTATGGGGTTAAGTTAGGTACGTATCAACATCGAGGATTTGAAAACGTTAGTTTACCTGAAGGTTTTAAGACCTTTAATCAGTCACTACAAGAAGCGGGTTATTACACCAGTAATAATTCAAAAACTGATTATAATTTTGTAGAAAATGTTGAGCTATGGAATGAATCGTCAAAAAAGGCAACTTGGCGCAATAAAAAACCAGATCAGCCTTTCTTTCATGTGCAAACCTTTATGGTAACGCACGAAGGTAAGTTGCACTTTAAGCAAAGTACTATTGATAGCGTAGCAACCAAACACGACCCTAAAAAAGTAACCCTCGCACCAATTTATCCAGATACGCCAACGTTTAGATACACTATGGCGAAAACCTTAGATAATCACAAAGCCGCGGATAACCAAATGGGTAGTGTGCTTAAAAAATTAGAAGAAGATGGTGAACTAGAGAACACCTTTATTTTTTACTTTGGCGATCACGGCGGCGTACTGCCTGGCAGCAAGGGTTACTTATTTGAGCGTGGCTTAAACGTGCCTTTAGTGGTTAGAGTACCAGAAAACTTTAAGCATTTAGTCGGTGAAGGGTTACGTAAAAACGATGTTAGAGTCGACGGTTTTGTTAGCTTTATCGATTTTGCCCCAACCATGTTAAAACTCGCTGGTTTAACTGCGGAAAAAGAAATGGACGGCGAATCCTTTTTAGCGCCAGATTTAAGCTTGAGTAAATTAAATAAACGCGATACAACGTTTTCACACGCCGACCGTTTTGATGAAAAGTCCGACTTAGTCCGCAGTATTCGCGTAGGCAATTACAAATATATTCGCCACTATCAACCGTTTTATAGTGACAGCTTATACGCCTATTTCCGCTATCGACAATTAGCTTTTAAAGAATGGAAAGACTTGCATCAACAAGGCAAGTTGAATGCCATTCAGGGATCGTTTTTTGAGCCTGCAGGCGTTGAATCTTTATATGATATAGATGCTGATCCTTATGAAACAGTTGATTTAGCTGGTGATACTAAACATCATGCTAAATTACTTGAACTTCGTAATCAGTTAAAACAAACGGTATCTGACATGCCAGATCTTGGTTTTATTCCAGAGTCCATTTGGCTTAAGGAAAGCAGAGGTAAAGCGTTTGAGTTTGGTACACAGCAAAAGGCGCGAATAGCAGAGCTTATTAATATCGCTGATATGCAGCTTGAGCCTTTTTCGCAAGTTGAAAGTAAGCTGTTGAGTTATCTAACCAAAGGTAATGTTGAACAGCAGCAATGGGCATTAATAACGTTAAGTTCATTTACAAAAGATGCCAAACATTTAACCCCAACAGTAGAAAAACTACTTGCGAGCTCTGTTAATTCATTAGTTAAGGGGCGTGCAATAGAGTTTTTAACGTTGCAACATTCAATTTCAGCAGTAACGCCTTTAAGTGACGTTATTGAAGCCGAAAATAACCTTCTAGTTAAAGTAGAGCTATTAAATATTGCGGCGTTTATTCATGAATACACAGGTGACGTTTTCCCTGTCCCAAAACAGTTTAAGATGAAAAAACCAAGCAGAGATAGTGCGACGTTTAAAATCGATACTTGGATGTATGAACGTTGGTTGTTTATCTCTAAAAAAAGCAGTTAGGGAGCTTCAAATGATATTTTTAAAAAGTAACATTCTCAAGAGCTTAATCGCGGTCAGCTTTTTTTATGCTACCGGTTGTTACGCAAATGATACCTTACAAGCAGATAAATATTTTTCACAGCAGCAATACGATTTAGCCCTTAATGAATATCTCAGTGTTGCTGATAGCAAAGAGCCTAAGGTTTACTATCAACTAGGTGTTATGCATTATAAAGGCTTGGGCACCGAAGCTGATAGTTTTAAGGCGCTAGTTTGGTTTTCGATGGCTGCTGAGTATAGCTATGACAACTCAGTTGAGATCGTTAATAATTTAATTGCGAATGTTGATCCAGAAGAAACACCGCAAATAAATGAGTTAATCAAAACATCGCAACGCTTGTATAGCCAGCAAGCTGTTTATCAAAAACATCAACCTGAATTAATCGAAAAAAATTTAAAATTAAGAATAAAATTTGGTGATATTGAAAATATTAGTGAGGTAGACATTAACACTGATGATGGTCTTGAGGACTCACTTAACATGTTCATGGCCAGCCAATCTGGGGGCTCTGATGCAGAAGGTTATGAAGGTTTTACTAATTATGACACATTAGATAATTCAAATGACTTGTCTAATGCCGATCCCTATTTTCTTATTGCCGATTACGATATTGCTCCAGATGGCTCGATTAGAAATATAACCCAAGTTAAAACCAAAGGGGTCGTTGGCGAGGCAGAATATGATTTATCTTTAAATAGTTTGCCAACCCCAAGCTTTAATGACAAAAACGTTCATTTCATTAACCGCTCTTACCTTGGTATTGCAAAATACAATCGGTTTCGGATGAGACGAGAATATTATGGGTTTTACAAAGCTATTAGGAAATTAACCCAAAAATTAAGTGAAAGTACAGCGGCTAAGGATCAATATAGCTATGGTATGGCATTGATTCATTTTCCTTGGCTAGATCAGGACGATGGCGATGTTAACGAATTACTTAAAAATGCTGCAGAAAGTGGTTACGCACTCGCTAAATATGAATATGGCTTGCAACTATACCGTGAACAAAAAGAGCTTAAACAAGCTGTTCATTGGCTTTACGAAGCGGCAAAAAATAATCTAAGCCAAGCTCAATATCGTTTAGCACGAATATTTCTAGATAGTCCTTGGGTTATTAATGATGAGAGTAAAGCTTTATTTTGGTTAGAGCAGGCTGCAAGTCAGGGTCATCTCACCTCAAAATTAAAATCAGCCGAAGTTAAATTACTTTCAAATAATGAGGCATTACAAGATGTTAAAGGAGCAATTGGCTATTTAGCAGAAATAGATGAACTACAAAATGAAAACCCTCAATATCAATACTTACAAGCAATGGCTTACGCTAAAAAGGAAGATAGAGAACTTGCCAAAGCCGTTAAGACTATTCGTTTAGCAATTCAATCAGGAAACAGCCTAAATTGGGATGTTGCCCCATGGCAAGCACAATTAAAAAAATGGACTACTGGCGGAAATGTAACTATTCGCGAGCTGTAAAAGGCTCTTCGGTAATTGTCTTAGCTGGTTATATCTTCTTTTAAATGATAACGTTAGCTGATAACAAGAAGCTTATTACTGTATAATAAACCTCACCCATACGGATATAAAAATAATGGTCACCATTAAAGATGTTGCCCGAGTTGCAGGCGTTTCGCCATCGACTGTATCTCGCGTTGTCCGGGGCGAAGGTAAAGTCGGTAAAGCTTGCCGCGCTAAAGTGCAACAGGTAATTAAGGATTTAAGTTACCGCCCTAATATAAATGCCCAAGCACTGGTAAGTAAAAAATCTAATTCCCTTGGTGTTGTTATTCAAAAAGTATCTATGTCTTTTTTCGGCACCTTGGCTTGCGGCGCCGAAGAGGCCACTAAGGAAAATAAATATCGGGTGCTAATTATCAACGCTGAAGGCAGTGAGCAAGAAGAGCTTGATGCAATAAATTCATTGGTTCAACATCGATGTAGTGCAATAGTTTTTCATTCGATTCATTGCAGCGATGCTACCTTGTGTGAATTAGCGGAAAAGATCTCAGGTTTAGTTTTTATCAATCGTTTTATTGCAAAAGTAGCGCATCGATGTGTCTGGCTAGACAATAATTTAGGTGCCCAGGAAGCAAGCCGCTATCTTTTAGATAACGGCCACACTGATGTTGCAGTAATCACCCGCAAAGATACCAATCCTGATGCACAATCTCGCCTTGAAGGAATACTTACCGCGTTCAATAACGCTGGTATTCAATTAGACAGCTCTATGATTGAATATGGCAGTACCGCCGATATGGCTGGCGGTAAAGAAGCTGTGCGTGCCTTATTAGCAAAAGACAAGAAAATTACCGCTATATTGGCCTATAACGATAATATGGCTGTAGGTATGGTCCATGAATTACATGCTCGAGGTATACGTGTGCCTGAAGATATTTCAGTGGTTGGGTTTGATGATTTATTGATCGCAGTTGCTTGTCTTCCTAAACTTACAACCATGCATTATCCGGTAAGAGAAATGGCACATTATGCAGCCAATTTAGCTATTGAACTTTCGACAAAAGATAATTCAACTGGTCGTACTCACTTATTTATGCCACATCTGATAGAGCGAGATTCGGTGGCTAATTATAACGCCAAATAACCAATAGAAACTGCAATGGTCCAGCACAATAATGTTGATAAGAGCATTCGTAAAGGTTTATAATTTAAACATTCACGTTTACTGAATATTGACTCGCCCCTAATCCCTTTAAAATTAACGTCTATCGGCGTTTGCTGATCTCAGATATTCTATTCTTCTCTTTATTTCTACTTGCTAAAGGCCGCAGTGTCTACTTGTTTTTTTCATTTTGTTTTTGATATTCTTTGACCTTTTTGGCTTGCGCTTTTTTAGCCATAATCAAGCCTTTAAACGCTGGTTCATCGGCTAATTCACTTTCCCAAGCAGTCACCTCACTTTGTTGTTTATTAAAGGTTTCGGTTTGGGTTTTATACAAATTGGTGGTTTCAGATAAATCTTTATCTAAATCGTATAAATGTGTTTGTTGGTCTTTTTTAAATAAAATAGTTTTATTATTGCCACGGCGAGCAGCGACTATGCCTTTGTCAAAATTACGCCAAAATAGCACATCATGTGGTTGCCCTTTATTTTGTCCGGTAACAAATGGCATTAAATTAACACCATCTAGTGGTTTTTCTTTGGCTATAGGGGCGTTTGTTAAATCAGCAAAAGTAGCTAAAATATCAAGTGAACTGATTGAGTTGCTATACACTTGCCCAGCAGGAACTTTGCCCGGCCAACGCATGGCAAATGGGACGTGAATTCCACCTTCAAAATAATCGCCTTTATGACCCCTTAATTCTCCGTTATCTGACGCATTTTTACTTTCAGGCCCACCGTTGTCGGAAAGGAAAAATACTAAGGTGTTATCATCAATGCCAAGTTCGTCTAAAGTTGCTAAAACACGACCAACACCGTCATCAACGGCTGTAATCATCGCAGCATAAGTCCGACGTTTGCCTTTTGGAATGTGTGTATTGCGATCGAGATATTCTTTGCTCGCTTGCAGAGGCGTGTGTGGGGCATTGTAAGAAAGGTATAAAAAGAATGGATTATCTTTTTCGCGTTTAATGAACTCAACCGCAGAATTAGACAGTTCGTCGGTTAAATACTCAGTGGTTTCTATCCGTTTATCATTTTCTAATAGTTTAGTGTAGTACCAAGAGGTCCAAGCTTGCTTTGGATTTTTTTGATTCAAGCCCTCGCTAATATCTTGATAAATCAAATCTTCAGGGAAATAGCGATGACCCCCAGCAAGAAAACCATAAAAATGATCAAAGCCGCGATTATTAGGATGCAGTTTAGGATGTGAACCCATATGCCATTTACCAATAATGCTCGACGTGTAACCAACAGGGTTTAACACCTCAGAAATCATTTTCTCATCTAACGGCATGCCAGAAGTAATGTCTGTCGGGTCTATGTGGGGATTACGATCAAAGCCAAATCGTGCTTGATGGCGACCTGTTAATAACCCTGCACGGCTTGGGCCACAAACGGCATAAGTAACATAGCCATTATTAAATTTAGTACCTTCATTAGCGATACGATCAATATTGGGGGTTCTAATGTCTTTACTACCATTGAAGCCGACATCTGCGTAACCTTGGTCATCGGTTAAAATTACAATGAAATTGGGGTTTTCAGCGGCTAATGTTTGCCCGCTTGTCAGAAGTAAGCTTGCTAGCAAAATTCGTTTTAAAATTTGCATGGTCTCTCCAAAAAATTTCTATTATGGGCACTGGGTTTCATCGAGATTCACCTTGGATGATCTGCCCAAAGTCTAAGCAACACAGGTAACTATCATTCAAAAGATTTAATCTAAACATATCCTTATAGTATTTATCATATTTATTTAAAAATATAAAGGAAAGCGTTAGTCTTTATTTGTTATTGTTGGGGGCTGTGTATCTTAAATAGTAAAAACTTTGACTATTATTCATTATATTTTGGCCAAAAATTTAGTTTTTTGTGTTTAGATTAGATTTTAATATTTTATCTGGAAAATAATTGGGTTAAAAAAAGGCTACAAACCAACTGTTAAAGTGTTTATATTCAACGTATTATGTGAAAATTAAAAGCTTATTGGAGCAGTTCCCAAAATGCTATTTTACTTTATTTTAAGATTTATATGACAAAAGGGTTTACAAATTCTTTACAGAGTGTAAATTAGGTATAACGTTATCCCTTTCATTTGATTAAATTCATTTGATCTAGAAAATTATAAAAATAATAACGTATAAATTTATTCACAATTAGCATTTTGTTGTCGAAGACAATGAAGGATACTAGAGAATCAATATGAGCATACAATCAAAAAATAAAGTTGCAACAGTTATTGCGGCAACATTTCTATTAGCAAGTGCTTCTTCATTTGCTGCTGACGAACTAGTCGAGTATTTTCCCGATGGCGACTTAGAAGGGCTTACTGGCTTTGAAGCTGCTGGATGGGGTAAAGGTAATTTAGTTTATGATGCACCTACTGGTATTTTCTTATTCAGAACGGCATTAGATGCTGACGGTAATAAAGTACCGGTTTCAGCTTATGGTCAAATAGGTACAGGTTGGTCAAGATATATTGATAACACCAGAACTCAGGCCGCCGGACCTCAATCTCTTCCTGAACGATCTGAACACGCACCTGCAGGCAATGACACCAACGTGCAATTCCAAAACCATAGACGGTCTGCACATTCAGATGGTCTTTCTCGTGAAGTAGAAGGCATTCAAGCAGAAGTAACCTATTACTTAAAAGGCGATGGTGCAACCAAAGGCACATTACAATGGGCATATGCTTATTCTAAAGTGGGTGCTCCTGTTGATGATAATGGTAACTCGGAAGTGACATTAGTTGCTTTAACGAATACTGTGCTTTCGGACAATGCATGGGTTACGCTTGAAGACAGTTTCACTGCGCCTGCTGATACCGATGTAACTCAACCATTTAAAGTGTACTTACGCACCGCTGTTCAAGAACCAACTAAAATTGATAAAACTGAATATGCCAGAATGTGGGTTGATAATTTTTCATTAATGGGGCCAGAAATTCCTGATGCTGATGAAGATGGTATTAGTGATTTATATGATAAATTTCCTAATAACAACGCAGCAAGCACTGATACTGATGGTGACGGTATGCCTGATGATTTCTTAGACGCTTGTGACCAAGCCTGTATTGATAGCTCTGGTTTAATGCTAGATAATGACGATGATAATGATACGGTTGTCGATGTTAATGATGCTTATCCTTTGGATGCAGCTAAAAGTATTAGTGTAGAGGTTGGTCCAGGTTTCTCAATGTTTATTGAAAACACTATGGTGACACTCGATGCCAGTGAGTCAGTACCCAACAGTGAGGTTGGTTCTTATACTTGGTTACAGTTATCAGGTACTGAGGTTACGCTTGCACCAGATGGCCAAACCGTTTCATTTACTGCTCCTGATGTAGAAGCAAGAGAAGAAGCTGAATTTGAACTATCTATTGAAGGCGCTGTTGACACGCAGTTAGCAACCTATCCATTAAGTATTGTGCCAATGCCCGCTACAGTAACGGCAAGTGCAACACTAACTGGAATAGACGAAGCTAACGGCTCTACCTTAGTTACAGAAACAAATGAAGCTGGCGAAGAAATCGTAGTAGAGTATATCAATGTAGCTGTAGGAGACGTTATTGTAATAAGTGGCAGCGCAACATCGGACAGTGAAAACATTGAGGATAATGAGTTTACCTATTTATGGGAGCAATTTACTAGCTCTATGGGAAATCCTAGATGGGATCAAAGGTTTGTCGCTGGTGGCGGAATAACGGATACAGAATTTACCTTTACTGTACCTGAGTGGAACGAGGATACACCGATCGTCTTTCAACTAACTGTTGATAATGGCGTAAATTGGCCTGACAGTGAGAAACGATTTGATTCATCAGTTGATACTGTCACTATCAAAGTGAATCTTGTTAAAACACAATCCCCTGAACATGATAGTGAGTCGTTTGGTTCGCTTGGTTTCATGGTAATGTTGTTATTATCTGGGTTCACGGTAGTAAGACGGTTATTTAAGAAATAACAATAAATAAAAGCACCATTTAAATCCCCCCTTAAAGGCTTCTAATCGAAGCCTTTTTTTTACAAATTTTTTTAATTTACAAATAATTAAATAAAATGAATATATGATAATAAATTAATCAAATGGTTAGGCAAGTCGGCCAAATACTGATTTAGTAGGGTTATAACCTAGAAGGGACTTTCTTAAACAATCACCATCGACGTATCTGCCGACCATAAAAAACTGTTTTTAGTTGAGTTAGAGCCGCAGATGATAGCCTGAAGTTAATGGTTTTTCTTAACGTTTTAGATGCCGAACTTAACTTTGTTGTTGATAAAAAGTGTCTGGTATTTGTGCTTTGTACGACACTAAAACTAATATACTTATTGCCCACAAAAATTATAAGCAACTTTAAAATGGGAGCGTTGCCATTTTAAAGTTACAAGGCTTAAAAAAACAATAATTAGTCGTTATCAATGAACTTAACGAGTAAAAGTGAAACAGCTAACTCATTGAATTTATTGTTTATTATGTTTTATTTACTTATTTATCATATTTATATTAAATAATGCTTGAATTTTAATCTGTGAATGTTGTATTGTGGTAACGTTGCCATGGTGTTACAAAGTGTTAAAAAATGTTTTCTTAAAAAAATAATATGCGAAAACAATAACGCGGGAAATAACAATTATTATAAATGAGAGCCAATGATGAAAAAGTCCAAATTAAGTTTAGCGTTACTAGCTGCAATGGCGGTGCAAGTACCTTCTTACGCTTTTGCCGAAGATGTAGAAGTTAAAAAGGCTGAAACAGAGCTAACCGCTAGAGAAAAAGCCGCTAAAACTAAAGCAGAGCAAGAAGAATCAACTATTGAAGTTATTAGAGTTGGTGGTATGCGCTCAAGTGAAGTTGCTGCTATCAATATGAAAAAATTTGCTGATACAATTTCTGATAACTTATCCGCCGAAGAAGTAGGTGCATTGCCCAGTCAAAGTATTGCCGAGTCACTTGAACGATTAGCCGGTGTTACTGGTAACCAAGATCAAGGTCGTAGTAATACCATTTCTGTGCGTGGTATGGGCGGTGCTTATACATTAACGACATTAAATGACCGTGAAATTGTCAGCTCGTTTGGCTCTCGTTCAATCAACTTAAGTTTATTTCCAGGCGCGGCTGTCCGTAGAGCTCAAGTGTATAAAACAGCGCGTGCTGATAGTTTAGAAGGCGGTATTGCTGGTCAAGTTAATATGGAAACCTTTAAACCATTAGAGGTGGACAGAAACGTTGCATCAATATCAGCCTCAGTCAATAGTAATGAACTGTTACAAGATACCAATAAAGGTGATAAATACGGTAAGAGAATTGAAGGCTTATTTAGTTACCATGTCAATGACAATTTCGCTGTTTCAGTGGGCGGCTCATATCGTGAAGAACCAGAATATTTTGAAGGCCTAAATAATGCTGAGATTATGGGGGGCATATGGGCTCCTGATTATAACCAAGATGGTATTGATGATTTTGGTACCCCTGCAGCGACACTTAGTTCAAAGCTAAGAGAAACCGAACAAGACTCACTTTTCTTTGCCGCACAATGGGCACCAACCGATAATTTAGTGCTGAGCTTTGATGCTTTAACTTCAACTTATGAATACATGACGAGTAACTTTACTAACAGTAACTGGGGCATAGGCAGCCCAGATCGACAATTGGGAGACCCGGCGCTCGCCGATGTTGATCCTGAAACAAATTATTTGATGAGTGGTATGGCGTGGGGTGACGGTGTCGGCAAGTGGGATGCCAGTGTTCTAAATGAAGACGAAACTCAAGCCTACGGCTTTAACGTTGATTATATAATTAGCGATGATCTAGCCGTTAATTTTGATGTTTCTCATTCATCAGCTGATCGACTTTATAGCTGGCGCTCAGCCAGTGGTAGCTACGGTGACGATGGTCAGATGCGTCATTACTATTCGTTTGATCACTACGGTGACGAATTTGGTTTTGAGTATTTAGGCAGTGATGCTGACGGAAGTGCCTATGACCCTTCAACCTATACGTTAGATCAAAGTCAACTAACCCAGAACATGAATAATCCAGATTTATGGCAATTCAACCAGCTGAGTAATAGTCGCAGCACCATGGAAAGTGCAGTATCTGCAGTTAAAGTTGATTTAACCTATGATGTAGATTACGGCATGGTTCATCAGTTGAAATTTGGTGCTAGATACTCTGAAAATACCAAAGAAGCTAGGGCCGATGATGAAAGTTACGACGAAAATACCGCTAATTGGGATCAAATCAGCGATGTAGATTGGCATGCCAGAAATACCTCACTGACCAATAACCCTTATCAAAAATTAACCGGAGTTAAAGGCTATGATGAAGCGTTCTACTTTGATGTCGGTCAATTATTAAGTGATAAAGCAGAATTCTTTCCTGAAAGAGTCATAGACGATAATGACAAGTATGCAAGTTATGATATAGAAGAAAATACCACGGCATTTTATCTGCAAGCAAGTTTTTCTGGTGATTGGTATGACGGTGTATTCGGTGTTCGTTACTATGAAACTGAATTAGAGGCGACCAGTTTTCAGAGTGATTTCAGCGTTGAACAAAAAATGAAGACAGATCCAGACACCGGCGAAATGGTTCCTGATGGCGACGCATGGGTATTGGTGCCAGGCGACAATCCTGGTTTTGTTACCAGTACCAACAAGTATGATGATGTATTACCGACGTTAAACGTAAATTTACGACTGATTGACGATGTGGTTATTCGTATCGGTTTGGGTAAAGCGATGATCCGCCCAAGCTTAGGGGAAATAAATTCAGGTATACAGCTGAAAAGCCCGAACGATCCTGAACAAGACATTGAAGAAGGTGAAGACGGCCAAAGTTCAAATAAAACCTTGGGTACCGCCGGCAACCCTTATTTAATGCCAATTACCTCAGAGCAAGCGGATATTTCCTTTGAATATTACCCGACCCGATGGGATATGTTTGCACTCGCGGCATTTTATAAAGACTTAGACGGAATTTATGAAACAGGCGCAACCTATATTCCTATTGAAGGCTCGGTAGACAAAAGAGGTGATGAAATTTCCTTACCAATGACTGCAGAGCAAAAAGCAGGTGGTGGTTCGGTGAGTGGTTGGGAATTCTCATTTAGACAGCACTTAGAAGCTTTAACTCCGTATTTGAAAGGATTTGCACTTTCGGGTAACTACATGGACTTTTACCATGATGCTGATCAAGATTATAATCGTGCTAACCCCGGTCAAGCGCCAATGTGGAGAAAAACTGAATTGTATTATTCACCAGCAGGTTGGTTAGATAGTACCTATAATGTCACCTTAACGTACGATTACGGTCAAAAATTCTCTGCCAGGTTAAACCTAAATCAGCAGGAAGGTGGCGCTCGTAAAGAGGGCAATGATGGCAAATATTCATTAGCAGACGAAAGTAAAAACTTGAGTTTTCAAGTGACGTATAAGGCTACTGAGCATTTTACTGTGTTTGCCCAAGCGGCTAACTTGCTAGATGAAGCAACAACCTATGGTAACCTTTCAAGTGACAAGCTTGGTGAGGCTCATCCAAACATGCCTTATTCACAATCTCATCGTGGCGTCAGCTGGTATGCAGGTGTTCGCGCTAATTTCTAAGATCAGCGAGTTTGGATAACGGGTTACTTTAATGTGACTCGTTATTCATTACCAATTAAGCTCTTTAGACCATTAAATCTAAAGAGCTTTTTTATTTTTCACAACAAAAACCAATTTTTGGCTGTTTAGTTATTTGCCAAAGAGCTATTGATTACGACATTATTGCTAATACCCATGGGCGAGGAAATTTGAATAATATGACCTTATCGAAAAAAAACCAGCCAGCAACATTCAAACTATTTACTGCGGCATGCATTTTTAGCACTTTTTTTACTGGTGAACTTGCCGTTGCTGCTACATCTGAACCTACGGCAGCTAAGCCGAATTTTATCATTATTCTTGCTGATGATTTAGGCTATGGAGATGTTGGTTTTACTGGCAGCACAGAAATTAAAACCCCTCATATTGATGCACTGGCAAAAAGTGGTGTTATTTTTGAACAAGGCTATGTTTCAGCGCCGGTTTGTGGACCTTCGCGTGCTGGGTTAATGACCGGCAGAAATCAAGTTAACTTTGGTTTTGACAACAACAACGTCAAACCCGGCCCACAATACAATCGCCAATATTTTGGCTTGCCAGTTGGTGAGCAAACTATTGCTAACCGATTGGCAAAGCAAGGCTATGTTAATGGCATGATTGGTAAATGGCATTTAGGTGACGAAGCACATTTTAAAGCGCCAAAGCGTGGTTTTGACCAGGTATGGACTTACCCCGTGGGCGGTCATGACTATTTTCGTTCGGAACCTGATGGTGAAGGTTATTTGTCGCCATTAGAAAGTAATTATAAAACCCCTGATCCTATTACTTACATTACCGATGATACCGGTAATGAAAGTGCCGATTTTATTGGTCGCAATAAAGACCAGCCTTTCTTTTTGTATGCTTCATTTAATGCGCCGCATGCACCATTGCAAGCACCTAAAAAAGACATCGAGCTGTATAAACACATCAAAAAAGAAGATCGCCGTATCTACGCGGCGATGATCCATCGCTTAGATATTAATGTCGGTAAAATCGTTGCCGAATTAAAAGCCAATAACCTTTACGACAATACCGTGATTGTGTTTTTAAGTGATAATGGCGGCCCTGGCACCGGCAAAAATTCTAGAACAGTAAATGCACCCTTTCGTGGTTCAAAAGGCATTTTGTTAGAAGGTGGTATTCACGTACCGTTTATTATGTCTTGGCCAAACGGTCTTAAAGCCAACACTCGTTATGAAAAGCCAATAACAACACTCGATTTAACGCCGACATTTGTGGCCTTAGCAGGTGGAGAAATTCCAGCTAAAGATAAAATAGACGGGGTTAATATATACCCTTACTTAACTGGTGAAAAAGCCGGTAATCCAAATCAGCAGATGAAATGGCGCTTTACCGTAAGCGCTAGTATTCGCGATGGTGATTGGAAGTTAATTCGCTTACCCGATCGTCTGCCACTGCTTTATAACGTTAAAGAAGATGTGGCTGAATTAAACGATGTTGCGGATCAACATAAAGATCGGGTAGTGCAGATGTTAAAAGCCCTAGGCACTTGGGATGTGTCAACACCACAGCATCTTTATATGGAAGGCGCCAGGTATAAAAAAGAGCAACTTAATAGTTACGATGCTCAATATCGAATCACCCAGCCTAAATAAACAATTGGAATAACAGCAGATGTATCGGAATAAAATTACTCAAATTGCAGCGCTATTCATAACCCTTATTGGTTTTATTACTCCAAGCATGGCTGCTGATAAAGTTAATAATGCAAAACAACCTAACATCGTTTTTATTGCCGTCGATGATATGAACGATTGGGTTGGCTATATGGACGGTCATCCACAGGCGATGACACCTAATATGGACAAGTTAGCCAATCAAGGCGTTGCCTTTATGAATGCACAATCGGTAAGTCCGGGTTGCTCACCAAGCCGCAATGCTCTGTTATACGGTGTTGAACCTTATAACTCAGGGTTGTATCCATTTTATGAGCACGATATCCATAAGCAATTACATGAAAAGTACGTGACCTTGCCACGATTTTTAAAAGACAATGGCTATTTAACTTATGGCTCAGGCAAAATTCATCACGGCCCTGAGTACAGCGATCTTGAATGGACCGATTATTTAGATGCCGACAGACATGCAAAGGTGTTTGCTAAAAACAAAGGCTTTCATACCAACAAAAAGAACTCGTTTCGACCGGTAACAAACCCGTTAGAAGAGCTATTTGATCATCAAGTTGCTTCTTACGGCATTGATGCAATTAACAAGCATGGCAGCAAGAGCAATGATAAACCTTACTTCGCCGCCATTGGTTTAGTTAAACCACACCTACCTTTTGATTGTCCGGTAGAATTTTACGATGCATTGCCAGAAACCATAGAGCCTCCGGCACTGTTAGCCAACGATCTTAACGACATAGGCAAAGAAGGCAATAGCATGCGGCGCGCCGGCGATGATAAAAAATTTAAGAATAACAACCAATGGCAAGATGTGCGCCGCGCCTATTTATCGTGTATTTCCTGGGTTGATTATAATGTTGGCCGCATAATGGATGCGGTAAATAACAGCCCAGAAGCGAGTAATACCGTGGTGATTTTATGGTCAGATCATGGCTATCACTTGGGTGAAAAACAGTCATTTAAAAAGTTCACCCTTTGGGAAGAAGCATCGCGTGTGCCATTTATTATTCATGATAAAAGACAACAAGCAGCCGCTGGCAGAAAGGTTGAGCAAGCGGTTACCTTAATTAACGTTTATCGTACCATTGCCGACATGGCGAGCCTGCAAGCGCCAGAATATGTTGATGGTTTTAGTCTTGTGCCGCAACTACAAAACCAAGAATCACCTGTCGCAGCGCCAGCAATTTCCACCTGGGGGCGAGGTAACTACTCAGTGCGCACCCAAGATTGGCGATTAATTAAATACTTTGATGGTGAGATGGAATTGTACCACCACAAAAAGGATCAAAACGAGTGGCATAACCTAGCGAAGCTTCCTGAATATCAATCTAAAGTGAAAGAACTAGCAGCATTATTACCTAAAAATGAAGCACCAACCGTTGAAGAATATATATCTAATTGGAGCCTTTTTGGCGCCGATACAAAGCGTTTGAAAAAAGCCAATGCACCATTAAGTAAGAAACAACAGAAGAAGCGAAATAAAAGCTAAAACACAAAATAATAATTAGGTTAGGGCAACATAGCATGCATTTAAAATCGCTAGTTTTATTAGTACTTACATTGAGTTTGATAGCGTGCAAAAGTACGCCTCCAGAAAATAATATTGAAAGCTTAGTACCATTAACAGCTAAGCCTAAGAGAACGGTTTATAGATCAAGTTTACCAAAAGATAGTTGGGCTGAATTATCGTTTGTACTGGTAGATGCTGGCGATGATCAGCTTAAACCTACCAATATAAAACTAGTTAAAGAAAGCTCTCCTTCGATTTTAAGCCTTGCCGAAGACTTTGCGCAAAGCCTTGAAAAATGGCGGTACAGCAAAAAGAAAGTTAAAGAATATGAAAATATTAGGTTTATAGTCAAACTATCTCCTCCTAATAAGGAAGCAGGTAGGCTCTGTAATGCCAATGATGAATGTAAGCTCAATGCACGTAATGACAAAACGGAAAAAAGATGGTTTAACCATTTAAACCTAATTAATTCATTAACTATCGCATGCAACATTTCTTCCGGCGTTGGCTATACAAGTTTCCAGACCAAGTACAAACTTTCTATAGAACAATTTAAAAAAGAGATTGCTAAGGCAAAGCCTGATTTTAGCGATAAAGAATTGCAAAAATTGGTTAAAAAACGCAAACGCTGGGCACTTGCTAAATCGAAGAAAACAATAGAGCAATCGCCAAGCACCTGCGACCAAGTTCCTAAAACATTAAGAACACTAAAAGGATAGTCATAAATGAAGTATGCATTATTAAGCTTCGCATTATTACTTAGTGGCTGTGCCGCTAATGTTGAACAACCGAAGTCAGTTCGAGTTGAGGTACAAACAGCTGAATGGGCACAAAGCTGGTGGATGCCGCGTCATAAAGAAAAAATAGCGATTAAAGAAGGAATGAAAACCGTAGATTTGGTTTTTTTAGGTGATTCTATTACTCATGCGTTTGACAACAAAGGTAAAGAGGTGTGGCAACAATATTATCAACCGCGAAATGCCTTAAATTTGGGCTTTAGTGGCGACAGAACTGAAAACGTATTGTGGCGCTTAGAAAATGGCGCTGTAGATAATATAGACCCTAAGCTATTAGTGCTAATGATAGGCACTAATAATACTGGCCACAGACAAGAAAAGCCTGAAGATACGGCTTTAGGTATTAAAACTATCTTATCTGAATTAGGTAGTAGGTTACCCAATACCAAAGTGTTATTACTCGCAATTTTCCCTCGAGGGGCAACCCCAGAAGATCCACTAAGAAAAATTAACGATAACATTAACGATATGATTGAAAATTATGACGACGGCAGCCGTATTCACTATTTAGATATTAATCATGTTTTCTTAGATGGAAATGGTAATTTGAGCAAAGAAGTGATGAACGATTTATTGCATCCAAATAAAGATCAATACAAAGTTTGGGCAGAGGCAATAGAGCCTAAAATAGTCGAGCTAATGACTAATTAATATGGCCTTCCAATTTTCAGTGACGAAAATTTATTGTGTAACGACATTGATAATGATTGGCGTATTAGCTGCTTGCAGTGATCGACAGGTTGTTGAATTTAAAAATAAGGGCAATCCACTGATCCGCCATATGTTCACTGCTGATCCTTCCGCTCGGGTATTTAACGATACCTTGTATCTATATACTTCACACGACCGTGCAGATACTGATCAGCAAGCGCATTTTGACATGACTGACTGGCATGTGTTCTCTACAAAAGACTTAAATACCTGGACAGATCACGGTGCATTTTTCAGTCTTGATGATATTTCATGGGCGAGCAGACAGGCGTGGGCGCCAGATGCCATTCAACGTAATGGAAAGTACTATTTTTACTATCCGGTAGAGCAGGCAAAAATAGGTGTAGCGGTAAGTAATAGTCCAACTTCTGGCTTTGAAGATCCATTAGGTAAACCGTTAATTGATAAAACTGACAATGAACAAGGTGTCGGTAAAGAGCCTATCGACCCCGCCATTTTAATTGATGATGACGGTCAAGCATATATGTATTTTGGTTGTCGTGAGCCAAAAGTGGTTAAACTAAAAGACAACATGATAGAGCTTGATGGTGACATTGAGCCGGTGCAAATCAATGGTATTGAGCAATTTACCGAAAAAACTGGTGGTGGTTGGTACGGTGAAGGCCCTTGGGTATTTAAACGCGGCGATTACTATTACTATATGTACTCAAATGGTTGGGAAAAGGACACCACCTTAGTTTATGCTATGGCTACTAACCCAGAAGGTCCCTTTGATTATGTTGGTGAAGTAATGGCACCAATAGGTGCGGGTACCAGCCATGGTTCAATCACCCAGTTTAACAATAAATGGTATGTGTTCTACCACAGCAGTGAGCTATCAAAATCAGCGAAACAACGTTCTGTTCATATGGATGAAATTAATTTTAATAATGACGGAAAAATTATTCCGCTTTTGTAATATTGGATGTTTTAGAAATAATGAAATTGAAGTCTAGCCAAATCATTAGTAAGTTTATATTAATGGCAAGTATTAGTGGTGTTTCACTTAATGCAAATGCACAAAATTATTATGTGTCTAGCAAAAGTGGCGCAGATACTGACATTGGTAGTGAGGCTAAACCATTCGCTTCACTTAACAAAATCAATTCCCTTGAACTCAAGCCTGGTGATAATGTTTACTTAAAATCTGGCGATAAGTTTAACGGTAGTCTGCAGGTGCTTAATGAGTCTGGAAGCGCACAACAGCCAATTAATATAACAACCTTTGGTGATAGTCAAAATCGCGCTTATATCGATGCCGCAGGGGAACTAGCTGGTATTGAAATAAAAAACAGTAGCCATATTCATATCAGTAATATTGATATTGAAGCTAATGGCGGAAAGCAGCAACAACTTAAAGACACAAAATCTGCGCAAGCAATGAGAATGGGCGTGCTCATTTACATAGAAAAACGCTATAACAAAAAAATTGGTTACATTACCTTAGATAACTTAAAAATTCATGATATTTACCACTATGATTTTGGCGATATTGACCGAGCCGGTGATGTAAATACTCAAAATGGTACGCAAGCTTATGGCTACGGTATTCGCTTATTCAATCGTGGCAATGGTCCAAAAACCTTGTTAACAGATATTACTATTAAAAACAGTGAAATATATGATGTTGCCCATACAGGTATAAAAGCAACGGCCAATAATCCTAAACTTCAAACGACTCCTTACCCAATTTTAAAGAAGTTAATTCACAATATAACCCTCGAAAATAATAACCTGCACGATATTGGTGGTCCGGGCATCATGTTTGGCGGCGTTAATAGTAGCTTAGTTACACATAACATAACTAATCGCACTGGTAGCAGTACCGACTTTGATACAGGTAAAGCTGATGCCCGTAAATGGGGTCGCGGCAGTGGTATGTGGACTTGGAATACCAATGATGTGTTGGTTGAATATAATGAGTTTAAAAACGCGGTTGGTCCTGCAGATTCGGCAGGTTTTCATATTGACTTTCATTGTTCAAATATTGTGATCCAATATAATTTAAGTATGAATAATGAAGGCGCTTTTATCGAAATACTAGGAAATAATCGCAATAACAGTTATCGCTATAACGTCAGTGTTAATGATGGTTATCGCGTTAAAGGACAAAAAGAACGCCCGTATGGAAAAGCGACTCACGATGGCAAAACGCTATGGTTTAGTGGCTTTGTTGGCATGAACGGCAGAAAAGTGAACCCAAATATAGCACCAGTAAATAACTACATTTATAACAATACCATTTATGTAGACCATGTTGCCCAAGTTGCTGCCCATCAAGATACCGAAGGTGCAGTTATTGCCAACAATATCTTTTACTTCAAACAAGGTAGCCATTATTTACCTGAAAAGCGCTACCAGTTAGTTGACGGTAAAAACACTACAAAAAGCTTCACCATGACGAACAATTTATTCTTACAGGAAACAGACTGGCCTAGCGTTGGAGTGATAGAAAATAATAATCCAATTTTGGGTGATCCTAAGTTCATTAATGCCGGCGGCGATAAAGTTATAGATTACCAGCCTAACAACAATGATTTAATAGCGAACAAAGGTATAGCGGTCAACCCGATGCCAAACAGTAACGGTCTGCAAGGTAATACTCGCAGTGGTGGTCTGCAGGTAACTGAAGATATCTTAGGTAACACCCTTGATGGGGATATTCATATCGGTGCAATAGCACCGATTAAGAACAACAAATCTAAGAATTAAAGGAGAGAAATTTAGATGACTAAAGCTTTTTATTTATATCTTTCACCGTTTCTTCAAGCATTATTGAGAATTCAACCGGTTTAGTTCGATAAACTACATGGTCACCATTGAATGTACGAATTGTCCAATTGCGTTCAACTGCACGGTTCCATGAAGGATCTTTGGCTCTTTCTTCTTTTGATACACCGTTAGGAATAAACGCGACATAGGTGACATTAAGTTTCTTAGCTAATGGATTTTTATACGATACAGGTTCTGTTAATGTTTTTATTGGGTGAGCCACATCACGTGGAAAAGGAGCATTGACATCAATCCATGAGAAGCTAACTTGGCTATCAATAACTTTATGCTCAGCAGGGATTTGCTGTCCTTCCATCATCGACATACCATCATTAGGAACTTTTGCGTCTAAAAATGTAACATGATGAATACGCTCGGGGATACGATCCATAACCCCTGTGATGACCATGCCGCCATAGCTATGCCCTACAAGTATTACATTTTGTAATTCTTCAAAGATAATCACATTAACGACATCGTTAATATGTGTGGTTAAATTAATATCGGCATTGGCAAGATGATGTCTTTCACCTAAACCTGTAAGCGTTGGCCTGTAAACTGTATGTCCTTTTGTATTAAGTTGTTCAGCAACTTCTTTCCAATCCCAACCACCACCAGTAACACCGTGCACTAAAACAAAAGTATACTTGTTGTTTTCTTCATTTATTATAGTTTTTTCAGCCGCTACTGAATATGTTGTTAGTAGCAAAACAACGAGAATAGAGAGAGTTTTATTCATTGGAAGTCCTTTTTTGTTTTGATTAAAGAAATCAATATGCCAGCAATTGGACCGAAACATACTCCCATTGCTTTCTTTTTTTTACTATAGTTTAAACAAGCTCTCCGTGTACCGAAACATTCTTAATTGACAAATATTTTTCAACTTCTTGTTCTATATAAAGAGCTTGTTCTCTTGAATCCAGTCCACTTAATAACCTAGTATCTTCTCCATTATGTGTAATGAGGTGAACTGCATAGATCATTTTGTTTTTTCCGCGTTTTTCTTTTCCATAAAGTTGTTTTATATCTGACGCTTGTATAGTTTTATTACCAAACCAAGGTAGAGGTTTATGACGCACCTCAAGCTCCTTTCTAGAAACTGTTAGATGGGTACTAGTCAAAAGACAGACTATTGCTACGTATGCCCCTGCTAAACCCAGCACTAAAAGCAGTAGCGCTTTAAAGTTAATATCTACAACTCCAATATTCTTAGTAATGCCTATATAGAGCCAGTAAGCCGATACAATTGCCATAGTAAGCGCTCGAAAGCGTGACCATTGTCGGGTAATTTCAATTGAATCATAATTTTTTTCTATAGTTACTTTCTCAGGTAACTCAATACTCATAGTTTCACTCATGTCTATTCCCTGTGTTATTCATCTTTAATAATCGCTATAGCTTTTTCTAACAATTCATCTTTACCTGCTTTAATACCTGCAATTGTTGGTAATACTTCTATGTCAGGTACGATACCTATTTTTTGAGTTTCGCTGCCATCAGGGTAATAGATCCCCGTTCCTGAAATCCCGGTCTTTAAATTACCAGGAAGATCAATATAAGATACATTTCCATCAGCCCCTGCCGTTGTACTACCTATGATAGTGGTATTATGTCCCGCTCTAAAAGCCATTGATGTGAACTCGGCTTGACTCTGGGTGAATTCATTAACTAGCACAATTAGTTTTCCTTTATAGGCTTTTTGTGAGTTTGTGATTCTAAGAGGGATTCTAAAAGTAAATTCACCGGGATTATTCAAATTCATCTTAGATATTTTTACGAATGGTGTGGTTTCATTAACAAAAAACGAACCTAAGGTATATGGAACGAAAGCTGCAGGGTAATTTCGTACATCAATGATAATTCCTTCAGTATTTATAAATTTCTTTTTAATAGCGACAACATCATTCTTTTTAATATTCTTTAACGTGACATAGCCAATGTTATTATCAAGTAATTTAAAGCTCTGGCCATCGGGGTCTCTGCGATACCAGCGATACATTTTCAGGTCGTGTTGTTTATATAGTTTTAACTGTTTCGTAGTCGATTTTTTATCTCTAGTAAACTCTATCTCTGTAGTGTTATTAGTTGAACGCAGAAGAACTGGTGCAATATTTCGTAATTTGGTGGCATAATTTGATGCGGGATAATGGGATAAGCGTGCCGCGATTAGTTTTTCTGTCGCTACACCATTTATTGTTGTGATTACGTCACCAATATTTAGGCCAACTAATTCTGACATTTTACTGTTTTCTTTCTCATTAGTCGTATAGAAATCAGTAACAACCAATTTCCCTTCAATAATCCTAGTGAACACTGGAGGGAAATAGTTCCCTCTTTGCTTATTTATTTTATTAGTCTTTCCTAAATTTGCATGAGTATCTTGCACTTCACCTATTAGCTCTAATGTTGTTGTTTCATACGCCAACTCATGCTTCGCATTAATGAATTTTTCGATATAGTCGGTTAACACTAGAGCCCAATCTTTATCGATTAAGTATTTATAGGGAAAATAATACTCAATCATGTTCCAGTATCTAAACAGGGTCAAAAGCCTAAATCCATCATCAGGATAAGGCATGTTGGTATAGGCACTTTCGTTGGTGAATTTGGGATTTCCGGTACGTTCAGTTGCTATGTAAAAATGGCTGTTTTGGCTCCTGTTTGAATAAATGTAAGTAAGCTTTTTTTGAAGTTCAATAGACATACCATGATTGGTGATCCAAGATAATTCTGGCGATATAAACGCATTAGAGTTTGTTGCTTTACACTCGCCGCATTCTTCAACACCCCCTAGACTTTCTATCCAAGCAAATAATATTTTATCCCTTGTAACAGTGTTTTTAGCACCTAAATAGCTTGGTAAAATTCGAAACAACTCATAATCCCAATTATAATTTCCGCTCGCTATTGCAGGATGATGATATTTTAAAAAGCCCCAAACCCTTCCCATCAAAGCTAAGCTTTCAATTGAGAACTGATTTAAGTTGGCTAGGGTAAGGTTTGAACCATTAGCAAACTCGGTATCTTTGAAAGCTAAAGAATCTTTGGACGCTAAATTCTTCTTTTTCAACGGTGCTTTTTCTATAGGTTGACCATCAATCAATAATTCAAAGTTATCAATCCACATTTTTCCTTTACCCGCAAGGAGTCCGCCAACAATAATAAATTCAGCCTTTAGTGGATTTAAGTCTAAGCTGACTTCATATTGCTGCCAGTCTGTGGTACCTGTAATCGCTTTATCTTGCAGCGAATTAATTGCTGCGCCAGGGGTAACTTTCATCCATAGACCGGCGCCACCGTCAGTAACATTTTCAGTTTTTATAAACCCTCTAAGTGTTATTTTCTTCCCTTGGTATTGAGCCGGAATGGTATAACGCAATAATTCAAACCCTGCTTTATCGCCAATAAATTCTAATGAACCTGAGTACTTACCTGTTTGATAAATCTTCTTATCAACTGAGTGAATGTAATTTACGTTAGTATCAGAAATGTCCCAACCTTTTGGTGTGCCACCCTCAATATTTTCAAAATCTAAATTATGTTTTGTTGGTAATGCCAAGCAGTTTGTACTTAGTAGAAGAAAAACTGAAAATACGATGAACTTCATTTATTTAACATCCTGTTGAAAGTATGGGGGCTTTTTATTAGTAATTTTCTTCACTAGACGGTCTGATTACTAGCTCATGAATATGTGCTTTATCGCTGGTTGCTAACATATTGGCAATGGCATCTGCGACATCTGCGGAAGATAAATAATTAGGGCGCTGTGCTTCTCGAAAGTCGGTGTCGACACCACCTGGGTATATTGACAATACTTTAATGTTGTCGGCTCGCACTTTTTTACGTAATACCTTGGTGTAACTATCTAACGCGGCCTTAGTGGCGCTATAAACAGCTATCCCAGGGTTTGCAAACAAGCACACCGTAGATAACACATTAAGTAAAATACCACTTTGACGTAACTGCATTGCTGGCGCTAGCTGATTCATAAATTCAATAGGCGCATAGCAATTTATCTGCATATGCCAATCCAGTGTATCTTTTGCTACGCCAACCGCAGATTCTCGACTTTGATTAATACCAACACAGTTAATTAAAACATCAATATTTTGCTTATCACTGGCTTGCTGACAAAATTGTTCTATACGGTGATGGTTACTTACGCAAAAGCTCTCGGTGTGAACTAACGAATCGGCTGGCAGTGAAGTTATAACAGTTGCTAACTTAGTATCACTTCTACCGCACAAGCTTAACTTATGGCCTTGTTTGGTTAATAGCCTTGCTAAAGCTGCACCTATTCCCGATGAAGCGCCATTTATTAATATATGCTGCGGTGCCATTTGTTATTTTCCTTTTTCTTAAAATACACGTTTTCAGTATTGAAAATAAAAACGCCCAAATAAAGAATTCTCTATTTGGGCGCTGGAAAGGTTATAACTCGTTATGAGTACCAATTTTTATAGTTTGCTCCGTTGGATAGTTAGGAGCTTTAGTAATAGGACTTAGCGTAAACGAGTAGCTATAGTCTTTCGCATTTAGTTGGTATTTCTTCCAAGCCGAAGCCCCCCAACTGTTATCGCCACCAATTCCCGTTTGCTTATAATCAATGTTCACATTTACTAAGTCTTTTTTGACTATGTCAGTGTAATGACGTTGTGCTTTTTCAAACCCTGGGTCAAAGTCACTTTGTGGTTGATGATGAGCACTGAAATCGAAGTTAGGTGAACCTGAAATCTTCAAACCTAAACCATCTTTGTTAGTTAGTGTTGCCCAACGTAAATCACTGCGGTTACCGTTTTCTTGCGGGCGAATATAAGCAAACGCTAAGTCTTTAACTTCGCCTTGATAAATGCCTACAAACGCAGAGGTTTTACGATCCCAGTAGTTTTCGTGTGGGCCACGACCATAGTATGTCACTTGATCAAAATCTACCGGCATTTGGAAGTTAGAACCAATACGTGGAATTTCACTAAACTTATGAACTTTACCTTTTAAACCTTCAACATTTACTTTTGCTTTAGCATCGCCAGCAAAGTCAAAGTTCACATCTACTTTAACTTCCCCTTGGCCGTTGACCGTATATTGGTATACAACAGTAGATTGAGCATCGGCTAATTCAACTGTTTGCTGTAAAGTAACCGTATCATTGGTTTGAGCAGTAACTTTAATACCTTTACCTAATTGATTCTCCGTTGCGTCTTTCCATATTTTCGCACGCTTAACCAATGCTTTTTTACCACCACCAAAATCGTTATCGACAGGCGCTCGCCATAAGTTAAATTTAACCGGCTCAAGTAATAGCTCAGTACCGTTTAGTTTATACGAGTGCAAATAACCCGTGGCATTAAAACTCAAGCTAGCATCACCGGCTGTAACTAGGGTACTGCTATCATTACTAGTCACACTTACCTTGCCATCTTGGCTGGCAAATGTTGCTACAACACCTTGTTGTAATTCAATTTGCTCACTAGCCAATAGATGACCTTTATCAACCAATGGATGTTCGCCTTTAGCCGTAGCGTAAAAGTTAATAAAGTATTCTTTACCAGCTGTTAATGCTGGCAACTGTTTAGCTAAGCTGAATTTAGCTGTTTGTTGTGGACCAGCAACAGTATCTACATGGCCGGTTTTAACAACTACGCCATCTTCAATTAAGCGCCAAGCAATATCCGTGCTTGATGAATCTGCAAAAAATTGTTCATTATAAAGTTCGAATTCAGCTTTTCCGACTTTTGAAAAATGTAAATCTTGGTAAACTTTTTTAACTTCAAATAAACCTGGGTGCGGTGTTCTATCTGGATTTATTAATCCATTCAAAACAAAATTTCCGTCGTTATATACGCCTTCTGGTTCAAAGTCACCACCATAGCCCCAAAATTCATTACCGTTTTCATCTTTCTTAACTAAACCTTGATCCATCCAGTCCCAAATAAAGCCACCTTGCACTTGGCGCTCGCTACGTACAAAGTCCCAATATTCTTTAAAGTTACCACTAGAGTTGCCCATTGCATGTGCATATTCAACCCAAAAGAATGGACGTTCTGGAAATTTTCCAATATATTGTTTTTTTAGCTTATCAACTAGTGCATACATCCAAGTTTCCGCATCTTGATGTGTAGCATACTTTTTCTTGGCGTCTACATGATTGGCTCTTTCATAAATGGTTAAACGTGAATCGTCGCGCTGTTTAATCCAATTGTAACCCTTAACATAGTTAACACCATCGCCAGCTTCATTGCCCATTGACCAAAAAGTAATAGAAGGGTGATTTTTATCACGCTCTACCATACGTTCAATACGATCTAAGTGCATAGCCTCAAATTCTGGTTTGTTCGCTGGGGTATCTTTTGGTGCGTAATAAAAACCATGAGTTTCAATGTTTGCCTCATCAATAACGTATAGCCCGTACTTATCGGCTAAATGATAGAAATATGGGTCATTAGGGTAATGAGATGTTCGAACGGCATTAATGTTGTTTTCTTTTAACATTTTCACGTCGGCTAACATCGATTCACGACTAACAACGTGGCCTGTGCGCTCGTCATGTTCGTGACGATTTACGCCTTTAAATAATATTGCTTGGCCATTCACCAAAAATTGACCACTGCTCAGCTCTACCGATTTAAAACCGATTTGCTCACCCACGTGTTGTGTTGGTGTGTCGTCGTTATATTCGGTTGTTATGGTTAATTGGTAAAGGTTTGGCGTTTCTGCGGACCAAGCGGCTACGTTTTCAACATTAAGAACTTGGTTGATCGTTTGCTCGCTACCTGCGGCAACTTCAATTGAACTAGTTTGTGTTGCAACTACTTTGCCTTTGGCATCAGTAAGGTCAACATTAACTTTAACCGTTTGCGCAGATTTATCTTTATTTGTAACATCAATGGCTAGATTTAAAACACCATCTTGGTAATTGTTTTCTAATGTAGTTTTCGCAAAGAAATCTCTTACGTGAGTATTCGGTGCAGTATGTAAATAAACATCACGCTCAATACCACTTACGCGCCAAAAATCTTGGTCTTCTAGGTAGGCACCATCTGTATGGCGAATAACTTTAGCGGCTAATACGTTTTCACCAGCAGTTAAATATTTTGTAATATTAAACTCAGCAGCGGTTTTGCTACCTTCGCTATAACCTACGTCTTCACCATTGATATAAAGGTAGAATCCTGAGTTAACACCACCAAAATGTAAGAATACTTGTTGACCATCCCAGTCGCTCGGTACAGTGAAATTAGTACGGTATGCGCCTGTAGGGTTATCATCTTGTGGTACAAATGGAGGGTTTAATGGGAACGGATATTTTTGGTTGGTGTAAATTGGATAATCGTAGCCGTGCATTTGCCAGTTACTAGGAACAGCTAGGTCGTCCCATTCGCTCACATCAAATTCAGGCTTATAAAAACCTGCTGGTACAACAGAAGGATTTGCCGACCAGTTAAATTTCCAGTCACCATTAAGCAGTCGATAATAAGCTGAATTAGCGTAGCTGTCGTCTGCTACATTTTCGGCCTTATCAAAAGCAATAAATGTGGATCTTGGCTCTTCGGTATTTACTTTGAAAACACTAAGGTCTTGATAGTATTCCGCTTGTTGCATAGCTGATGTTTCAGTGGCTGTATCAGTCGCTGTTTTGGCTTGATCATTACAACCTGAAAGTGCCAGAAAGCCAGATAAAATGGCAATGGAGAGTTTATTTTTATTCATAGTTTTTATTCTCGTTTAGTTTCTTTTGTGCCAAAGCTTGTAACTCTTCTAAATTAAAAGCTTTGCTTTGCATAATTTGATTATTTTCAGGACTTAAATTGGCGATGTTGTTTGAAAATTTATTACTTTTAAAAAATACATCTTTAATATCTTTGAGTTTTACTTGTATATCGTCTTCAAAATATATTTCATTGTTCTCGAAAAGAGTTTTCATCGGCCATGGGCCCCCCCAGTTATCCATTTCAACCAAGGTGTTATCAACGTCTTTAGATTTTTTAGGGATAATGATTATATTGTCGTAAATATGAGTATCTTCAATAGGGCCGGTTAAGTGAAAAGTCGGAGAAAATACACCTGCATGAGTAGGGTAAGGCCGGATACCGTCATTAATGCTGACATTGCCACGAATAATTGTTTTAATGGTGCCAATGTTGATGTCTTGTTTATATTTTTTACCGTTATTGCAAATTAATAAGAAACCACCATAGTTATCATGACTGTAGTTATGTTGAATAATAGTGCCAATTGAATTCCAATCAGCATCAAAGCCTTGGCCATCCCATTTTGCTTTATGACCGCTTACTTCGTTGTATTGAATTACGGTATTATCTGAACTCCATGGCCAAATTCCTGCTGCAGCATCACCAACAGGTAAGGTATCTGGAAAGTCGCGCAAAAGGTTACCTTCAACCAAGGCTCCATCGCTACCAACAATAACAATACCGTCACCAGGAACTTTCTCTATTAAGTTGCCTTTAATGACTACGTTAAGATTAGGGAACCATTGTTTTCTGCTGGCATAGCCATTAAAGCCAATGCCATTTCGTTCAACGTTATGGATATGAGAATTAAGGATTTGCAAGTCGATAAATCGAGAAGGTATTTTATCGCCTGTATTTCTGATCAGAATACCACCGCCGCCACCTTGTTTTTTCTGCAAAACGCCATTTACGCGAGAAATGGTTAGGTTATTTAATACAATGTGATGAAGTTCACCAATGTTTTCAGCACTAACGATAACACCTCTACGCCTTGCTAATGGTTTTTTACCATAGTTAGTAAATGCTAAGTTATTTACTTCCCAATGCTCTACATTGTGTAGCAATAAGGCATGCGGTTTCCAACCTTGACCATGGATTTTAGGCTTGTCGCCGTCGCCATAAGTATCAATGATAATTGGCTCATTAGGCTTGCCACTACCTTTTGGCTCTAAAGCACCAGAGTAAATTGTGCCTGTCTTAAATAATATGTTATCGCCTGGCTTAAAGGTTTGCTGATTAACGTGATAAACACTTGCCCAAGCTTTTCTTGATGATTTTCCGTTATTACTGTCATCACCTTTTTTTGAATTAACATAATAGGTTGTCGCATAAGCGTTACTAACACTTAATAGTAATGTTGCGACTAATAGTAAATATCTCACTGTATAAACCCTTGCTTAGTTAAGAATTTATCCATAGCTAGTACTGTTTCGTCATACTTAGCTTCATTGAAGAATCCATGCGGCTGGTCTTTGTATATATGAACTTCGACAGTCGTGCCAAACTCTTTCATCAATGTTTCAAATTTTAAAGCTGATTTTACCTTTATGGCGGTATCTTTTTCGCCAAACATGCCAATAGTTGGTGGTGTGTCTTTTGTCACATTATGCAATGGTGAAAATTGTTGCCAATAAGCTTTAACGCTGCCATGACCATAGCCGCCAGGACCATTATCAAATACCGGGTTAAATAGCACTAACGCATCAGGTCGGTAACTAATCGATTTATCATCAGTGTCTTCTTCGAATGCGGTTGCTGTGCCTGTAGCTGCTGCAACATGCCCACCCGCTGAGCCACCGCCTGCTGCGATCATATTAGGGTTAATGCCTAGTTCTTGCGCATGGCTACGAACCCAGCGCATTGCTGACTTGCCATCTTTAAGGCTTTCTTTAGGGGTAGTGTTATGTTGTTTTTTAACACGGTATTGAGCACTAATGGCAACCATACCTTTATTCGCTAAGTGTTGGCTTTGGCGATAAAAGTGATGAGGTGAGCCGCCATTCCAACCACCGCCGTGGAAAAATACCATCGCAGGTGTATTGTCTGTTGCTTTATGGTCTTGTGGATAGAACACATGTAAAGACAGAGAAATACCATCGATATTTTTGTATTCAATTATCTCGCTTGGTTTTATGTCTTTAGCCGATTTAGTTTCCGTCTTGCTTACTTTATCGTTATCTAGCTGCGTGTCTGAGCTAGCGATTGGCTCACTTTGTTGTTCGGTTTCGCTGCTCGCACAGGCCATCAAATTAATGATTAAAATAAAAGCCGTAATTAATGTTAAGTAATATTTCATAGTGGTTCTTTTATTGTTATTTTTATTCAGTTAAGTGGCTGATATTGGTAACAGCGGTTTAAGTGTTTGGCCCTGAACATTAACTGGATACTGAGCATTTTGACTTTCGAGTTCAGCGATCATGGCCTTCATCATTTCCTTTAATTCTTTGGGATTAGATGAGGCGAGGTCGGTTGATTCTGCAGGGTCACTTGCCAAATTATACAGCTGGTAACGTTTTATTTTTGCTTTATTCTCAGGGTTGTATTGATAGATGACTTTCCAATCATCTAAACGGTAACTGGTAAAGTAAGAATGTCTGTGGTCGTGCGGGAAATGCATTAAAAAGCTATTTTTACGCTGTGTATTATTTTGACCTGTAAGCTGTTTTGCTAAGTTAACGCCGTCAATCACTTGTGATGCAGGATTTTGTATTGATGCCGCAGAAAGTATCGTAGGGTAGATATCTAATACGGTAGCAATTTGAGTATTGATGTCATTTGCACTAATTGGCAATCGTTTTTGCAACGCATTGTTTTGATCTGGATTGGCCCAAGCAACAATTAATGGCGCACGCATTCCACCTTCCCAACTAGTACCTTTTCTACCTTTAAGCGGGGCAGAGCTTGCTATTGCATCATTTTTACCTAACGGCGCATCGCCGCCATTGTCGCCAAGAAAGAGTATTAAGGTATTGTCAGCAATATCTAACTGCTCAAGCTTGGTAACTATATCACCCAACGATTTGTCCATGCCTTCCACCAACGTTGCATAAGCTTGCGCTTGCTCTGATTTACCTTGGTTTTTATAACGCTTGGAAAAACGTGGGTCACTATTAAACGGAGCATGGACTGCATAATGGGACATATAAAGTAAAAAGGGTTTTTGCTCTGCTGTGGCTTTAGCAATTTGCTTATTCGCTTCAAGGGTTAGCGCTTCGGTTAAGAACACGTCCTTGCCATAGTAAGCTTCTAAATGCGGAATGTTATGGGTTAAGGGCTTATCTTTTTGTTTGTACTTTGCATGGTTACCGTAGTTATCCTCACCGTAGTAACTTTTTGGACGTCCCCATGGCGCGCCGGCAATATTCACATCAAAGCCGATATTTTTAGGATCGCCACCTTCACTACCTAAGGGACCAAAATGGCCTTTACCAATGTGGATGGTTTTGTATCCAGCATTTTGCAGTAGCTTAGGAAATGTATTTTCTTTGCTATCTAAACCTTGCCAATTCCATTGTCTGGGACCAAACTCGCCACCATTATTTTCGCTGGGGTTAATCCAGGTAGTAGTGTGATGGCGTGTAGCATTTTGACCGGTAAGCAAAGAAGCTCTTGTTGGGGAACACACGCTTTGCGCATAAAATTGGCTAAAGCGTATACCTTTGTTAGCTAACGCTTCCATATTCGGCGTGTGATACCAGTTATTTAACGGTTGTTTGACCGATTTTCCTTTGTTATCAGTAATAAATGGTACAGTGGTATCCATTAATCCCATATCGTCGACTACAAAGACAATTATGTTGGGTTGCACTGCGTTATCATTAGAGTCTAAAGCAAAGCACATCGTTATATTACTTAACATCAAAGCAAGTAACAGAGTGGTTTTTTTCATGCAATAGTTTCCAAGTATACAAATAAATTCAATTTATAATATTAATATTATTATAGCAGTGAGTGCAATAACTTTTTAAAGGTAAATTTTTTATTAACATTTTGTGGCTGTTATGTTGCTGTTTATTTTTAATAAATTGTTTTATTAGTAAGCGCAGCTCAAGTTTTATTGTAAAGAATATGTAAGTAAGCCCAGTTAATATTGGCTTAAATAAGGATAAATGTTAATGTATTATTTATATTATAATTAATAACCATCACCATGAGTCTTAATAATGAGTCTATTAAAAGCTAAATTAATTGGCGCTAGCCTATGTTCTTTACTAATGCTTAATACAAGTATTGCCGCAGAAAAAATCAATAAAAGTGATGCTAGTAAACCAAATGTAATTGTAATTTTAACCGATGATCAAGGTTATGGTGATGTTGGTTTTAACGGTAGCACCGATATAAAAACCCCACAGATTGATCGTATTGCAACGCAAGGTACAAAGTTTACCAACGGTTATGTAACCTTTCCTGTTTGTGGTCCTAGTCGAGCGGGCTTATTAACCGGGCGTTATCAAGGTCGTTTTGGCTTTAACTACAATCCAACAATGGACCCTAGTGTTGAACAAAATGGTATTCCAACTAGCGAAAAAAATATTGCTGAAGTACTTAAACCTGCAGGTTACACCAGTGGTATTTTAGGAAAGTGGCATATGGGTACTCACCCAGACTTGCGCCCAAATAAACGTGGTTTTGATTACTTTTATGGTTTTTTATCGGGTGGTCATCAGTACTTCCCAGAAGAAATGAAGTATAACGATTTAAGCGAAGTTAAATATAAATTTGATTGGTACCGCACGCGGTTATTACGCAATGAAACCAGAATTGATTTTGATGAATACCTAACCGACGAAATTTCTCACGAAGCTGTCGATTTTATTAAGCGTGAAAAAGACAATCCATTCTTTTTATACGTTGCTTACAATGCGCCGCATGCACCTGTACAAGCCAGTCAAAAATACCTAGACAGGTACAAACATATTAAAGATAAAAAACGTCAAACTTATGCGGCAATGGTGTCGGCTGTTGATGATGGTGTAGGCCATATTTTAGATACGTTAAAACAGCAAGGACTTGATGAAAATACTATCGTATTTTTCTTATCTGACAATGGCGGCGCAAGAACTAACGGTTCAGATAATGGCGAGCTAAGAGGCTTTAAAAATGACTTGTTTGAAGGTGGCGTAAGAGTACCTTTCGCGGTTCGTTGGCCAAACCAAATACCTGCAGGACTCGATTACCATAAGCCAGTAAGTTCATTAGACATATTGGCAACAGTCGTTAGCCAAGCAAATATTGACGTGAGCAAGAATAAGCCACTTGATGGCGTTGATTTGCTGCCTTATTTAACGGGTGAAGATAAAGGTCAACCTCACGACGTTTTATTTTGGCAACACGTTAAAGCAACTTCTTATGCAATTAGAGTAGGAAACGATAAAGTTGTATCGAAAGGTGACGAGCAAATGCTGTTTGATATGGATAAAGATCATGTCGAACAAAAAGACTTATCTAAAAATGATGCAAGCACTTTGGATGCGCTAGAAAAACAATACAAGCAATGGGAAGCAGAGCAGCAAGATGATGCCTTCCCAGATTTACATGCCTGGAAGCCAACGAACCCTGCCAACAAAAAGAACAAAGGTAAAAAGAACAAAAATAAGAATACGAACAAGGCGAATAAAAATAAGGCAAAAGGATAATGAAAAACATCACTAAAATAGCAAGTTCACTGATCTTATTGTCGTCATTGTCTGCGTGTGGGCAATCTACTCAGTCAGAGAATAACTCAAAAGAAAGCAGTGGTATAACCGCATCTAAGCCCAATGTTGTTATTTTTTATATAGACGACTTAGGCTATGGCGATTTAGGCAGTTACGGCGCGACAGGCGTTGAAACACCGGAAATAGATCGCATTGCCAATAATGGTATACGCTTTACCGATGGTCATTCATCTGCAGCAACTTGTACACCGTCTCGCTATTCATTATTAACAGGCGAACATGGTTTTAGAAATAACGCCAAAATTTTAAAAGGTGATGCACCAGCCTTGATCCAACCGGGCAAACCTACACTGCCATCAATGTTGAAAAAAGCAGGTTACACCACAGGTGTTATTGGTAAATGGCACCTTGGTTTAGGTAATGGCAATGTTGATTGGAACAGCGACGTTAAACCTGGGCCATTAGAAATTGGTTTTGACTATAGCTTCTTATTACCCGCAACAGGCGATCGAGTTCCTACTGTGTATTTAGAAAACCATAATGTAGTTAACTTAGATGTGAATGACCCAATTACTGTGAGCTATAAGCGTAAAGTCGGAAATAGAGCAACGGGGTATGAAAACCCAGAACTACTGCGTTATGTTGCAGACAAGCAACACAACCAAACTATTGTAAATGGTGTAAGCCGAATTGGTCATATGGCTGGCGGTGAATCAGCACTTTGGAAAGATGAAGATTTTGCGCAAATATTTACCGATAAAGCTATCGACTTTATCCGTGCGAATAAAGATAACCCTTTCTTCTTATTTAAGTCGTATCACGATATTCATGTGCCAAGATTGCCAAATGATAGATTTAAAGGTAAAAGCACCATGGGTGTTCGCGGTGATGCCATTGCACAAATGGACTGGATGACAGGCCGTGTAATCAAAGAATTAGAAGCGCTTGGCATTGCTGATAATACCTTAATCATTTTTACCAGTGATAACGGCCCAGTTCTGAACGATGGTTATGAAGATAGCTCGGTTGATCTCCTTGGCGACCATAAACCAGGTGGGCCATACAGTGGTGGTAAATACAGTCGATTAGAAGCCGCGACTCGTGTACCAACCATTGCCTACTGGCCAGGCACCATTAAGCCAAGTGTTAATAATGCCTTAGTGTCACAAATGGATATTTACGCATCACTGGCTAAGTTGTTAAACGTACCAATGCAAGACAATGAAGCGGTAGATAGTATAGAACAGCTTGATGTGTGGTTAGGAAAATCTGAGCAAGGTCGTGCTGACTTAATTGAAGAGTCGCTTGGTAATAGTGCACTTCGTTCAGGGAACTGGAAGTATATTCCTGGTACCAAGAAAAACCCTGGATTTACCAAAGAGAAAGGTATTGCCAGTGGTTATAAAAAGCAGGATCAATTATTTGATTTAAGCAAAGATCCTGCGGAAACAACTAACGTCGCTAAAGCTAACCCAGATGTGGTTAAAGAATTACAAACTCGACTTAAGAAAATAATTTCTGAGCGATATTAAATAAAATTTGGGTGAGATTAAAATGAAACGAATTATAACCGTGCTGTGCCTATTAACATTGTCTTCTAGTTATACTATTGTTGCCAAAGAAAAGTACGATACTAGCCATGAGTCATTATCTTCATACGATGTTCCTCAGTGGTATAGCGAAGGTAAGTTAGGCGTTTTTATGCATTTAGGTGTTTTCTCTGTTCCTGCGTTTAAAAATGAGTGGTACCCGACGAATATGTACTACACCGCCGATAATCCAAATATGCAAAGGCACCCTGAATATGCAGAGTCGTTTGTTGATCATCACATTAAAACCTATGGCGATCGGAAATCCTTTGGTTACAAAGATTTTATCCCTGCGTTTACCTTAGATAAATTTGATGCCGATTATTATGCAGAGTTAATTGCTCAAACAGGGGCTGCTTATTTTGCCGCTCCGGCGATTCATCATGATGGCTTTGCGATGTGGGATTCTAAAGAAATTGAATTCAATGCGATGACAATGGGACCTAAACGTGACGTAGTTAAAGAGCTGACTGATGCGATGCGTAAGAAAGGTATTAAAACTGGGGTTTCTACCCATTATGGTAGACACTGGAAATATTATAACTTCCGCCAACAATTCGATACTTGGGATCCTGCCAATGAAGGCCTTTACGGTAAACGTCGTGAAGATACTGCTCCACCTCGCCCAGAAGATGCCCTTAAATGGGAAAGAGTTATGAACGAGCTTATCGATAACTACCAACCGGATTATATATTTGTCGATGGTGGTGTGTGTGATGCGCGCACTGAATACAACAAAGACTATTTTAATGATGCACTGCGCCGCGTTACCGCTAGATATTACAACACTAGTGCAGACTTAAATAAAACCGTCGCACTGTCTTGGAAGCGCGATGCTCTGAAAGCCGGTGAGGCTATCTACGATACTGAAAAATTGGTCGAGGGAGGTATTCAAAAGCGCCCTTGGCAGGCTCATTATACGGTAAATGGCAGTTGGGGTTATGCCGGAGACAAACCTGCTTTTTCTACAGACAGCTTGCTGCGCGGATTTATTGATATTGTCAGCCGTAACGGAAATTTACTACTTAACATTGGCCCAAGACCTGATGGAACGTTGGATAAAGCTCAAGAAAAAGCCTTACTAGACATTGGTGAGTGGATGCAAGTTAATGGCGACGCTATTCATAAATCTACCCCTTGGACTTTATTTGGTGAAGGCAAGCTCAATGGTTTACAGGCCGGTGGAAGTGGTACCTGGAATTATGATAAGACGGCTATCCGCTATACCCAAAAGAACGGTGATCTTTATGCCTGGTTTGTTGATTGGCCAGCAAGCGGACAAGTAATATTGCCTCATGCGGCACAATTCAATGCGAATAAAGTAGAGCTTATCAGTGCGAATGGCTCTTTAACTTTTGCCAATGCAAATAACGACACTATTGTGAGCCTGCCAAAGAATAAAACAGGTAATTCTGTTTGGGGATTAAAGCTAAGTAAGTAGTCAGTATTATAAATTTAGTATTCGCTATGGTAAATGAAAATAGAGGTATTACCTCTATTTTTCTATTTGTTAGCAACAACAGAAAAGCTCGTTAAAATCATCCTCGTCCCACTCTATGGACCGTGATGAGAGACTTCTGAAGTTTAAAGTGACTGAATTAAATAGAATCGTCTACGGCCGTTGACCCTCTACCCAGTCAGTGAGCTTTTGTCTCAGTTCATTCACTTTATTGGGGTTCTTGTGAAATACGTTATTTCGTTCACTGATGTCAGCGTCAAGGTTGAACAGTAATTGTGAATGTCCATCGACCACATATTTCCAATTATTGTTACGAATAGCTGTCATCTTTCCATACTGCCAATATAAATTGCGATTATTAAATTTGTCCGGGTTTTTCATTATGTCGAATAAACTTGTACCATCTAAAGGAGTAATTTGGCTGTCTGATTGAGCCGCATCAAGCATTGTAGCCGTGATATCCATGGTAATTGTAGGCGTTTCAAAAGCCTCTGCTTTTGCCACTTTGTTGGGCCAACGAATGATCAAAGGAACCCGAATGCCACCTTCCCACAAGGTACCGAAGCCATGAAATAATGGTCCGGAGTCAACGAGGTGTCGGCCGCCATGATCATAAGTAAAAATCACGAGTGTATTATCATCGATCCCATGCTTGCTTAATGTGTCCAAAACCTTTCCTACACCTTTGTCCATGCTCTCTATCATGGCAACATAATCAGCTCTAGTTGCATCATTAGCATCCCAACCTGAATCCCATTCAGATTTAGGCAAGTTAGGTGCTTGATATGGAGGTAAGCCTGCATTATAGGAAAGATAAAGAAAGAAAGGGGTGGTTGCACTTTTATCAATGAATTGTACGGCCTCATCCGTAAATATATCGGTTAGGTAGCCCTTTGAAATTATTGGTTCTTTATTTCTAATTAAGCCAGGTTTACCTTCGGAAGTAAGGTGGTTATGGTATCCCAATGTCCAATCGTTGAATCCAAAAAAGTAATCAAAGCCATGATCGTTTGGCGAGAAGTTTTTCTCGTTACCAAGGTGCCATTTTCCTATTAATGCGGTTTTGTAGCCACTTGCTTTTAGCCCGCTCAGTAAATGATTATTTTTTGAAGGTAAGCCTCGCCCTTTACTTAATTTGAATTTTTCTAATACTATTGAAGGGTACTTACCACTCATTAACGACGCGCGTGAGGGGATACAAGACGGAGCTGCTGCGTAATGGTTTGAAAATTGTAGCCCTTGTGAAGACAACATATTTAGGGCTGGCGTTTTAATATCTTTGGAACCATAGGGCTCTATATCAGAATATCCCATATAATCCGTAACGATTAACACAATATTTGGAGCTTGTTTATTAGTTTCAGCATGAAGTGTTAAAGGTAATAGGCATAGCAACAATCCTAAAATCGGGAATGATCTTTTTAAAATATTTATGGCACATTGCATAATGTATTTACTCATTTACTCTTTTTTAATTACTGAAGTTATCAGGTGTAGTGATTTATCTAAGGCGTTATTACAACAGCTTCAATCTAATCATCCATTCTTTCATGCGCTCGGGCCAGCTTGCTATAGGTAATCCCGTTTTACGTAAACCGTATCCATGGCCGCCGCTTTCATAGATGTGAAGTTCTGCTGAGGCGCCTGCTTTTTTCAAGGCTGTGTATAACTCGGTCACGTAAAGCGAACTGTATTTGTCATCATGAGCAGTGACTATAAAAAATGGGGGGGATGCTTTAGATATGACCATGTTAGGAGGCAGACCGCCGGAATAAATTGGCGCAGCAAAATTGGGCGTAAATGATACGTTGTCGTATTTGTCGACAGGTTGATAAAGGCGCTCTTTAACCATTGCCGTATTTTTAACGGGTGTACCTCCGGCAGAGAATCCCATTATGCCGATTTTCTCTGGTTTAATTCCCAGCTCTGCAGCTTTGCCGCGAACAAGGCTGACAGCACGCTGACCATCCTGTGCGGCGGCAAGCCCGATGTCTACTTTGTTAAATGCTCGCCCTGGTACACGATATTTGAGGATGATGGCAGTGACGCCAATTGAGTTTAACCACTCGGCGATTTCGGTACCTTCAAGATCGTAAGCCAAAATTGAATGGCCGCCACCTGGGGCAACAATGATTGTTGTGCCGGTATCTATTTTCTTATTGGGTTTATGAATCGCCAGTGTTGGGTTAGTAACATTGCTTAACCGTATCACCGAACGCCCAGCAACCAGTTTGTCGTCTTTTTTTGTTTTGTTATATTCTGCAGGTAGATCTATAGTGCCACCAGGTGGTTCACTAGGCCATAGTTGCCAGATAACAGGTTCGGCGGCAGGCACTTGAATGGCAAAAATGCATATTATTAATGTCATGCAGGTTAGTGATAATTTTTTCATTAGTGATCTTACCATCATATTTTTGTTCTATTGTTTAAATCATTTGAAGAACACTTAGCTCTATTATTTTTGTAAATAAGTAAACTAGCTATCGATATCTTGTTTGATAACAAATAGCTAGATACTTCCTAGCTTAATAAGCCAATTTAATGCCCCAATTTATGGGGCAGATATAGGGCTATTTTTTTCTATTTTTCATATGATCTGCTGCAAACTCTTCAAGCGATACTTGCTTATCAGAGTTCGTATCTAATTTAGCCAACTTTTTATTTGTACGCTTTATTTGCTCTTCTTCTTTAATGCCTTCCTTAGTCATCCACTCTTTTGTAGTTCCGCGCATTTCAGTTGCATTTAAGCCACCGTTGCCGTCGGTATCTAATTCTGCAAAACGAGTTTTCATCCAATCGGTTATCTCTGCTTGTGCTGTCGCTGCAAATACAATACTAGTTAGTGTGATCAATATTACTTTTTTCATTTTTGTTTTCCCTTTTTTAGTAATTAAAAAGAATGCTTATTGCCACTGATTATTGTCATATAAAATATGTAATTAGTGGCAAGGCTTTTCCTTACGCTGTTATCCCAAGCTTATTTTTTATTATCGCTTGTTCAACTCACCATTCAGTTGCAATGCCAAGTTAGCATCATCACTAAAGGTTATTTCTTTACTACCGTACTTTAACTTAATTGTTTTACCGGTAACGGTATGACCTGTTTTGCGAATGTCGACAGTTGTAAGTTGACCTTTATGCCAAGCTAGGTCGATTTCAAAGCCACCACGTGCACGTAAGCCTGTAATCTCTCCATTAGCCCAAGCATCAGGTAGGGCAGGTAAAAGCTCAATCGCTTTATCGTGTGACTGTAATAACATTTCTGCTATGCCAGCGGTTGCGCCCATGTTGCCATCCAGTTGAAATGGTGGATGAGCAGATAAGAAGTTATGGTAAACACCACTGTCATATTGACCATGGCCATTAACGTGCACACCAGTGCTATTCTCTTCTTTAAAACCTACCACTCTCATGGTGCGTTGTAATAGCTTATGGGCACGGTTACCGTCGGCTAAACGAGCCCATAAATTCATTTTCCAACCTAAAGACCAGCCAGTACCGTCATCACCACGAGCATTAAGAGAAACCTTTGCTGCTTCTGCTAGTTTCGGCGTGCTTAAACGACCTATTTGATTGCCTGGGTAAATGGCAAACATATGAGATACATGACGGTGTTTGTTGTCTGGATCGTCTAAATCTTCTGCCCACTCTTGTAGTTGTCCCCACTTACCAATTTGTGGTGGTAACAGTTTTGCTTTTGCGGCTTTAACTCGTGTGGTCAAAGTACATTTTGTTGTTTCAATCTGACAAGCATTAAGATAATTAGTAAATAAGTTAAAAACGATTTGATGATCCATTGATGCACCACCTGAAATTCCGCCGTGCTCTGGTGAATAACTAGGGATTGAAATGAGTTGACCTTGTTCATTTTCTTGTAAATATTCAAGCCAAAACAATGCGGCTTGTTCCATTGTATTTAACGCGCCATCGTTTAGGTAAGACAGGTCACCGTTAAAATCATAATGTTGCCATTGGTGTTGACTCACCCAAGCGGCGCCTGCAGGGAAGTATCCCCATGGAAAGCCCCAACCAGTTGCGGTATAACCAAAAATGTTGTTCATGGTATTGACTACCCAACCATTAACGCCAAAGAATGCATTGGCACTTACTTGCCCTGGTTTTACTAAGCTTTGCGTGTACTCAAGAAAAGGCTCATGGGTTTCAGCTAGGTTTGTGACCTCTGCCGGCCAGTAAATCATTTGTGCATTAATATTAAAATGATAATCAGATGCCCACGCAGGCTTTAAAGAGTCATTCCATTTGCCTTGCAAGTTAGCCGGTAACGAACCGGGTCTAGAACTGCTTATCAGTAAGTAACGACCATATTGGAAAAACAGCGCTTCTAAATTCACATCTTCAGGTGACTTGCTGTAATTTATAATGCGTTGGTCTGTTGCGATTTCTGACTGAGATTGTCCTTCTTTTTCAGTAGCGCCATTATCGAGTGTGAGTGAAACTCGACTAAATAAGGATTGATAATCTCTTATGTGCTCAGCTAATAATTGCGGGTATTTTTTATCGGCAACTGACGCGAGTGTTTGTTGGTTAAACTTGGTGTAATCGTTACCTTTATATTCTGGTGCTATATCTTGGTAATCGGTTGCCGAAGTGAGCACTAAAGTAAAGGCCTTGGCATTGGTGATGTGAGCTTGACCGTCTTTTATATTTAGCTCACCGTCTTGTACGCGTATCTCTAGTCTTGCTTCCATTTCCATGCCGTTGTCAGCAACGGCGCCGGATAAAACCAGCGTATTACTTTCATTGGTAACTTTTACCGGATGTAATGATTCAAAACGGACTTTATAGTTAACGCCGGATGGCGCATCATTTTCATAATGAAATGCCATGACTCTTGAAGGGTAGTTGGCAAAGTATTGACGTTGATGGTTGATTTGACCATCAACGTATTTAACACTAGCTACGCCTGTTTCCAGATCGAGAGAACGACTATAGTCTTTAATGTTGTTTGCTTGTGAGTCTGTGTTTGTAGATTCTTGACTTACATACACATCAGCAAACGCTTGATAAGAGCCAAAATCACCAAAGCTATGACCTTTTGAGTTTTTCTCTTCTTTAGAGATAATGCCTGTTAATTCTTGCTTAGCTAATTGATTGGCTTTATCAAACTCACCATTGGTAACTAATTCACGAATAGCAGGCAGTGCTTTATGTGCATCTTTACGATTACCACTGTTGTAACTATCGCTACTACCTGGGCCACCAGCCCATAATGATTGCTCGTTAAATTGGATCCTGTCCTCAGATACACCACCAAATAACATGGCGCCCATAAAACCATTACCTATCGGCAGAGCTTGCGTCATCCAATCAGTTGCAGGTTGTTTGTACCATAGACGTTGTTGACCACTACTAGGTGTAATTTGTTGAGGTGCTTTTTCCATTACAGAATGGCCTGCGGGCGTAGAGGCTGGTTGTGAGTCTTCATCACATGCTGTAATAAATAGACCAAGTAATGCAATCGCACTCAATTTTATTGAGTGATTAATTGCATTCTTAACGGCACTCTTATCTGCACTCGTAACCGGACTATATTTTCCTGATCCCATGGTTTTATTCCTAAGTAATATTTTATATTTATTTGGTAAATTCATAACTAAATGGCGTGACTGGTAATCCTTGGTCATTAAATAAATTTGCATTTTCTGGGTTGTTGGCCCAAGCATAACGAACATATTTAGGTGTCTTTATGCTGTTATGCCAAACCGTAATCTGATTTTTTTTGTTGGTATTTTGTAAGGTCGCATTTGCCCAAATAAATTGTTTATCTGCGCCGGCAATGGCAAAACCTAGTAGTTTGTCACCTTTTACCACTAAGCCTTTGTTGATGTGCTTAAAGCTGAATATCGCTTTGCCATTAGTCAATTTCGCTTCAACAACTAATGGGCTTAAATAATTTAATTTCGTTTCACCATAAACTAAGTGCCTAGCACCTAACGCCAAACGCTCGCCAACGGTTTTCTTATCAAGAGGGTGAATGTTGTGGCGCTCTCCAACATCGATTGCTAACGCCATTGCGGTGTATTCAACAGTTTTCAACACCTGAGTTTGTGCCGATCTAATATCTGCCCAAGCACTTTCGCTAGGCTGTTCATCAGGCATTTGAAAATTAGCCAATTGCACAAATAAGAAGGGTAATTGTGGTTGGTTAAATAACGTTCGCCATTGATTGATCATGGTGGTAAATTTTTCTGAATACAGAGCAGGCTCAGGCGTATTACTTTCGCCTTGATACCAAATCACCCCAGAAAAACGCACATTAGCCAATGGTGCTATCATCGCGTTATGAAATCCGACAGGTTTAAAATCTAAACTTGTACGGTGCATAAATTCAAAAGCTAATTTCTTAGCCGTAGGATTTTTTTGCCACCAGTCATCTCTTTCCTGCTCATATTCCTGTGTAAGTTGTTCAATAAAATTGGTATCAGCCAAGTTATACGCCAGTGCTTGAGTTTCAGGAAAGCTCGCTAATGACTCAACACTCATCCAAGACTCTATCGGGGTTGCACCAACATTTGATGAAATAAGACCAATAGGCACTTGGTATCGTTTATATAAATCTTTAGCAAAAAACCAGGCGACAGCAGAAAATTCACCTACGTTTTGCTTATTAGCCGACAGCCAATTTCCGCTCTCTATATCTTGTTGCGGGCCTTTAAAATTATAATGTCGTTTAACCTTAAATTGACGAATATCGGGGTACTGTTCGAGCTTGGTTTCTTGTGGGAATTTAGTTAGCGCTTCTTTAACTTTAAACTCCATGTTTGATTGCCCAGAGGCTAAATAGACATCGCCAAAAGCAACATTGCTAAGCTCGATAGTATTAGACTCGATGGCAATATCGCCCACTACTTTAATGCTTTGCTCTATTGCCACTTGCTGTGCCGGTAAGATTATTAACCATTGGCCGTTTTTATCAGCTTGTCCATGATAGCTTTTAGTATTTAATATCACAGTTACTTGTTCATCTACGGCCGCGCTACCCCAAATATTAATTGGCATATCACGTTGCAGCACCATTGAATCGGCAAAAACAGTTGCCAGTTTTACTTGTGCTTGGGCAATACCTGCTGTGAGGAAAAAAACAAAAATAGCAAACAATGTCGAAATTGAATGTTTAACTAAGGCCGATTTGCGTAGTTGAGTTTTATTCATGTTGATGTTCGCTTAATTTAGTTTTTGTGAAACTTGCCGTACTCGCTTTTGCAATGTTATTTGAGTGGCTATTTAGCCAAGTTAGCCTTCGCCACAAGCGTTCTAGCGGTCCTTGACCAAATTTATTGAACCAAAAAGTAGAGAATTTAATTTGCACAACTAACAAGGTGATACCTATTGCAAGTGATGCGCTGATGCCCAAATATTTGTAGAGACCAAGGCCCCAGCCGTAATATAAAAAGCTGCCGAAAATTGACATTAAAATGTAGTTAGTTAATCCCATTCTTCCAAAATTTATAAATTTTGAGAAAAACGGTGTGCCTTTATTGTGTCGCCACAGAATAATAAAAATAGATAAAATACCAAGAGCCATAGTGATTTTTATGTAGCGTTGCATAATCTGCCACAGTAACCGACGTTCATCTTTATTTTCAGCGCTAGCAATAGCCAAATCGTTGATGAAATTTAGGCATACCAATGATATTAAGCTAATGATTAAAAAGTAGTACCAAAACTTTAGCGAACCTTCAGTTAATGTTTTGTTTTTTGCAAAGTACGCACCTAGAAAAAACAGGCCTAAAATGGCGACGATTCTACCCACGTTCCAGCTCCAGATGACGGAGCTCAAATATGCAAAATTAAAGTGCGCTTGCATCAGTTGCCCAAATGAACCGCCTATTAATAGCGGTTTTAATGAACCTTCGGGGTATGAAAGCGGCAAACTATAAATATTGTCTGTAAATACATAGCTTAAAATAGTTGCGACGCTGACAGGATTAATTAATAACACGAATGCAGTACATAGCATCGCTTTATTGCTCATGTAGCGAGTAAGCACTAAAGGGAGCCCTAACACCGCATACATAATTAATATGTCACCGGCAAAAAATAGGGTATGAAATAAACCAAAGCAAACTAATAAAGCCATACGCCAAAAATGGCGAAATAAATATTCGTCGCCACGTTTTTGCGCATTCTCATAAATGATCCAATAACTCAAACCAAACAGTAAACTAAACAAAGCAAAAGCTTTACCGGCAATAAGGCAGTTCATGCTGTCTTTAAGCCATGCGTCTATCGGTATTAACCAAGATGGGGTAAATTCAGGTTTAACAAAAAAATTAAAATGTTGAATATGATGCAATAAAAAAATCCCTGCTAAAGCAAAGCCTCTTAGTGCATCTATCATCAATATTCTATTATTTTGTACGTTCATTTCTTTACTTTAATTATTTATTTGCTGTGAACAACGGCAAACTCTTCAATCGAGATTTTTTTATCGTGATTGATATCTAATTGAGTCATTTTACCTGCGTTTCTTTTGACTTGTTCTGCTTCATCAATGCCTGCTTTAGTCACCCAATCTCTAGATGTTCCTCGTAGTTCAGCTGTATTCAAAGAACCATTTTTGTCGATATCTAAATCCGCAAATCTAACTTTAACAAAATCGCTAACATCTGCGTTTGCCATAGCGGTAAGCGAAAGGCTCGTTAGTGTAATAAGTATTAGTTTTTTCATTTTATTTTTCTTTTAGTTTAAAAAACATGTTTAGTTTGTACTGCCAAATACTTCAATTTCACCCACACCAAATGGCACTGAAGTATTTTCAACGTTAAAGGTTACTTTCAAAAATCGTACTTTGGTTTTGTCTTCCACATCAAAGGTAATGTTTGGCACACTGCCTGAAATAAATTCACCATTGGCGACCGGTATCCAGTCTTTTTGATTGGTTGATGTTTCAATGTTTATGATTACGTCTGCTGCCGGTTTAAAGGTAAATTCAACTCGCTGGACATCGTAAAAATTTTCCATATCTAATTCCCACCACACTTGACCGTTCTTGCCATTTTTGTCAAACACAGGTTCCCATTGACGCCATTTATGACCGTCATTAGCCCATGCAGGATCACTGGAACCTTTATCGTTTGTGCGATTTGGTCGGGCGTCAGATATTCTAACTGGCACTTGTTCTTTGATGGCTTTGGTTAATCGATAATCAATATAAGGTCTGTCTTGTACAATCTTTGAAACGCCTTTTTCAAACATCGGGCTGCCGATAGTGGTGATTTCCAGTTGCGCTGACTCTAACCCTGGTGATGTTGCTTCGATAACCGTTACACCACCATGGTAAGAGCGAAACTCAATAGCAGCATGACCGTCCAATATTTGGATATCATTACGTGTAGTTTTGTTAAAAGTAATGCTTCGACCTGTTGGAAACTCACCTGGGCCAGAAACAATCGTTAAGGTAACGCTTGGACTATTAGAAATATGAGTGCCGCTTGCATCTAATACTTGCACGTTGATATGAGCATCATCAGTAGCATTAGTACCTTGCAGTGTTGTTTTGTCGGCAAACAATTTTAAACTTGTAGGTGTACCATTTTCTGGCCATTTTGGTGGCGCAATGCCTTTAAAGTAATTGCGGTACCAATACCATATGCGTTTTGGAATTCGAGCAAAATCAACTATGCCCATTTCACCCATGTTGCCAGCGATACTGCCGTGGTCAAAACCACACCATATTGCATGACCACTACGCCATTCTGGCTTTTCTCCGCCTTTTAAATGAGAAGACCAACATGCGTCATAATCACCTGGCCTGTCGGTTACACACGAGCCATACTCGCTAACCATATTTGGCATACCCGGATCTCTGTCTCTAGTTGCGCCATCGCCGTTATAGCCGGCAATGTCACCTAATACATCAACACCTTTACGTTGCGCACCACCAATCATGGCTTTTCGCGTAGGATCTAATCGATGTGATAAATCGACCATGTCGGTGAGCAAGCCTTTCATATCGTCAATGACTTCATTGGCACTAAAGAATGGTTCGTTAGACATACTCCAAGCAATAACTGAAGGACTGTTTCTATTGATAAGGATAAGCTCTTTAAGGCTAGCTGCTGCGCTTAGTTCATAGGCAAGCTTGTCTTTTTGATGAATAGGGTAAGTACTTGAGTCCCAGTAACCGTCATCTTTAAATCCGCCAATGCCCCAAATAGAGTTTTCAGGAATAAACATTAAGCCAAGTTCATCACACACTTGGGTAAAATATGGGTGGTGAGGGTAGTGCGAGCCACGTATAAAATTAAAGCCTGCATCTTTCATTAGCTTTAAGTCTCTATAAACACCTGCTTTGGTTACGGCATCGCCCCAACCAGCGTGATCTTGATGCACATTTACGCCTTCAAGATACAGATGCTCACCATTAAGGAAAAAGCCTTTGTCTGCGGTCCATTCCACCCATCTAAAACCAAATTGAGTTTGGTAGCTATCAACGAGTGTATCGTTTTCATAAATACTGGTTTGCACTTGATACAAACTAGGTGAATCTGGTGACCATAACTTAGGTTGGCTTATTTCATCACTCAATTGCTCAAGGTTTATTGTTTGCTTAGCTTCGATTGTTTTATTAACAATCATTTCTGCTAGTTGTTTATTCTCGCCATCAACGATGACCGTTTTTAAAGTGAACTGTTTGCTTGAGTTACTGTTGTTTTCAATTGTGGTTTGAACATTTACATTAGCGCTTTCTTTACTTACTTTTGGCGTCGTAACAAAGGTACCGTTCCAAGCTACATGCAAAGGGTCGGTAACGCTAAGGTAAACATCACGGTAAATACCACCGCTAAATACATGCTCGCCCGCACGTGGCGCAAGCTGTGCATCCCATACATTATTTACTTGCACGGCTAACAGGTTTTCTCCAGCTTTTGCTGCGTTAGAGATATCAACGGTAAAGCCGGTATAACCACCACGGTGCGCACCAACTTTTTCGCCATTTAGATAAATTTCAGCAACTTGAAACACACCATCAAACTCAAGTGTTAAGGTTTTACTTAACCAATTTTTATCAATATGAAGTGACTTTTGATACCAACCATGGCCTACATAAAAACTTTCTGAACGAAAATACGGTAAACTGAATGAATGAGGTAAACCAATGCTTTGCCAATTGGCTGCTTTTGCTTGTTTTGATGCAGCGTCTGTAAACACATCGGTTGCAGAGCTAAAGGTAAATTGCCAGTCGCGGTTAATATTTTGATTTAACCGACCGGTTTTGCTTTCTTGGGAAAATGGCTCTAAGCCGACAACAATAACGATTAAAGCTAATATCGCTATGACAAGTTTATGTAGATTATTCATTTAAAATTTCTCTTGTTGTAACTAAAATAATGCAATTTTTGTTACTAATTTTTTAGTCTAGTTTTTTTCGGCACAATATAGCTAAACACATATAACAATATATATGATAAATAAGATGTATTCACCTTTATTTTACATTTCGGTAGTTTATGAAACAGCTCAATAACTAAAGTTAGCCTATTGAGCTGTTTGTTTTTAGCATCTATCGCCAATTGAATGGCTATTAAGTTAGCTCTCAGAGAAAGTTAACTTAATCACTTCATGTAAACCGTTTGGTCCCGCTTCTGGATTATCAATCACTAGCTCACCGTCTTTATAACTAAATTCGATAGCTTTGCCAGTTCGCAATAAAGTGACTGATGTAACTGCAGGAACGTCTTGTACTTTTATCGGCTGACCAGGCTGTGTATCTGTGTAGTATGGTTTTTTCCATCTTCCCCAAGACTTAAAATCTTCCTGTGCGCCAGGTCTTGCATGTAAATACCAAGTTTTGCCATCGGTAGATGTGGTAATAGGAACATTTGATTGCTCAGGAAAATGCGTGCCTTTAGTATCAAATACAGATACATCGGCCCACGCCATCCAGTCACTCATTTTTTCCATTGCTTCATAATTGGCCGGGGGTAATGTACCGTCTTCACGCGGCGACATATTTAACAACATGTTGCCTTGCCAAGAGCGAATTCTAGCAAGCGCATACAGAATATCTGTTAAGTCGGCAGTTTGATTACCTAAATCACTATTTGCATGATAAAACCAACCAGAACGGTTAAAGGTCATACACACTTCCCAAGGCGTACCTTGTTCAATAAGCTTTTTAACATGTTGCCATTCTAAGGTATGGAATCCTTCTGGAGTTACATAGTGAGAGCCTGGAAATTTACCCTGATTTTTACCATCGTGGTACCAATTACCTCGATTGTTAAACAGCATATCGGGGTTATATTTTAGAGCAGTTTCTTCATAACTTACTGGCAAGCCAGTATCCCACCACCAAATATCTGGTTTATATTGCGACATTACTTCAAAGGCCATTTGCCTTTCTTCTTCAACTATCTCCAATGGCAGCGCAGGTACGGTTTTAGGATTTAATGGTTTACCATAAAAATCCCAACCTAGGCCTTGGCCCCATTTGTAGTTCATATAACCTTTGTCTTTGTGCCAATCGACCGCTGAAAAATAAAAACCATATTTCATATCGTTATTGTTGGCAGCATCGACGAACGGTTGTATTAGGTCTCTTCCACCTAGGTATTTTTGTACGCCAAGATCAGTGTGCTTACTTGGCCATAATGTATATCCATCATGATGTTTAGACGTTAAAACAGTGTATTTGAAACCTGCTTTTTTAGCGGCACTTAACCATTTGTCAGGATCATAATTTGCAGCAGTAAAACCCTTTGGTGCGCGATTATAGTAATCTTCTGGTATGACTTTCGGTTGACTAGGATCACCCTTAGTTGCCTGTCTCATTCGCCAAACATCTTCGATATCAGGTACTGAGGCAGGCCCCCAATGGATAAACAAACCCAACCCTGCATTTTTAAACCACTGTCCTTTTTCAGAAATAGGTAATGGATTTTCTAATTGATAACGACCAGGTAAGCCTTTATCTTGCTCGGCTGTACCAGCCATATTTGCTGCCATATCAGCAACGGCTTGAAGATCTGCTAATGAATCATCATTAGCATTTGAAGATGCATCGTCTTGGTTACTACAAGATATTAATATCCCGATTGAAAGACTTAAGAGAGTGCGCTTGGCAATGGTAAGTTTATTTTTATTCATACGTTTTATTCTCATTTAATTTCTTTTGCGCTAAACGGCCTAATTCGGCTAAATCGAAAGGCTTATCTTGTTCAATCATATTTCCCGTTGAATCAAAGTTATTGACCTTATTTGAAAAAGTATTATTTTTGAATAAGACATCTTTTATTTCTTTTAAGTTGATTTTAATGTCATCTTCGAAGTAAATTTCATTATCTTCCAATAGGGTGTTCATTGGCCAAGGCCCGCCCCAGTTATCTATGTCAACTAAGGTGTTATCTACACCTTCAGCTTTTTTAGGAATAATAATCAAATTGTCATAAATATGAGTGTCAGCAACGGGACCTGTTATGTGGAATGTTGGTGAAAACATGCCTTTATGAGTTGGATAGGGACGAATGCCATCATTAATACTAACGTTACCGCGTACTATGGTTTTAACGGTGCCAATATTGTTGTCTTGTTTATATTTTTCACCGTTGTTACAGACTAATAAAAATCCACCATAGTTATCATGACTGTAATTATTCTGAATAATGGTACCGATAGAATTAAAGTCTGAATCAAAACCTTGACCATCCCATTTAGCTTTATGACCGCTTACTTCATTATATTGAATGAGGGTATTATCGCTGCTCCACGGCCATATTCCTGCGGCAGCATCACCTTCGGGCAAGGTATCAGGGAAGTCTCGAAGCAAATTGCCTTCAACCAAAGCGCCATCTGTACCGATAACCACAATGCCATCACCAGGTACTTTCTCGATGACATTGCTTTTTATGACCACATCAAGACTAGGGTACCAATTTTTTCTGCTAGCAATGCCTTGAAAGTTGATGCCATTTCGCTGGGTATTATGAATATGATTATTTAAAATTTGTAAGTCGATAAACCGAGAAGGGATAGCACCGCCACTGGTTTGGGTGAAAGAATAGTTATCAACCCACATTTGCGACTTAGCCGTTTTATAAATGTTTATCGAATCTTCACCTACCGTTCTCAAGAAAATTTTAAACGGTTTGTTAGTATCAATATCTTTTGGCGTTTTGAAGGTATCTTCAATGGTTACCCAAGTTAGATCAGAGTTAACTTTATTGGTTAAGGTAACTGATGTCTCATGTGTTTGCCCTACTTTGGTATAAATATAACCCCAAACTAATGAGCCTAGTGCCGCGCCATTAGCAGAAACAACATAATCACTATTAAGGTTAATGTTTTCAATTTCACGGGCAATACCATGCTTATGAGAAGATCGTCCTTCGTTTATGTATAGATAAACACCATCTGAGCCTTCAGGGGCAAGTGTACTAAATCCATTTTCAACCTTTGTTCGAGTATGATTCATGTATCGAACCCAGCCAGAACCATGAGCATCGTATGCCTTCGTTTTACCTGTTATTGTTTCAATATAAAGAGCCGAGTCTTGATCAACTTTGACTGTGCCAATATCCCAACCATCTGTAGCAAAGGCTGTCAGCGCATCAATTTCACCTTTTTTAACTGCGGTCGTTTTAACGCCACCATCATTGTTCTTAATTAAAATGCCACCACCAGCACCATCTTTTTTAGATAACTTGCCATTTACATGTGAGATGGTCAGGTTGTTCAGCACGATGTGATGCAGCTCACCAATGTCTTTAGCACTAACAACAACGCCTCTGCGTCCTCCTTCAGACTTTTCCCCAAAGTTGGTAAAGGCTAAATTATTGACTTCCCAGTGCTCTACATTGTGCAGTAATAAGGCATATGGCTTCCAGCCTTGGCCATGAATTTGGGGCTTTTTGCCATCACCATAAGAGTCAACAATGATCGGGTTATTAGGCTGGCCATTACCTTTGAGTATAAGCGCTCCCTCGTAGGCAGTATCTGTTCTAAACAATATTTTATCGCCAGGCTTAAAGGTTTGTTGATTTACTTTGTAGGTAGTCGCCCACGCTTTTCTAGCGTTTTTACCCGTGTTACTGTCATTGCCCTTTTTTGCATTAACATAGTAAGTAGTGGCAAAACTATCTGTCGCCGTAAACGTTAGTAGTAAAACCACTGTTATTAATATTGTTCTCATTTTAAACCCTGTCCTGTTAAAGATATATTCGTAGCATGTAAAGTTTTTGCGAGCTTAGTTTTGTCAATTTTGTTGTCATACGAGCTAAGTAAGAAATACTTTAAACGTCGTCGAACAAACAAGCCCATCATCATTAAAACACCTGCAAAAGAAAAACTACCGCCACCGCCACCATCGCCATTGGAATCTTCATTATTATTCCCAGGGGCCGATTTTTGCGATACGGTAACGGTTGTCGATGCGGTAAAATTTCCATCTACTGAAGTAACTGTAATCGTTGCTGTTCCTTCACCTATAGCGGTTACTTTGCCACTTGCATTTACCGTGGCTACAGCGCTGTTATCAGTACTCCAAGTTATGTTGGTATTGGCAGAATTGGTAGGAGTTATAGTAGCGCTCAGTTGCAGTGTATTGTTTACATATAGATTTCCACTTTGCGCCGTTATAGATACCCCTTTTACCGCTATGTCTGTTACAACGTCAGTTACCGTTATTGTTGTTGATGCGCTAAAGCTTCCATCATCACTTTTTACGGTAATTTTTGCAGTTCCAGCATTTATTGCCGTTACGTATCCGTTTGAATTTACGGTGGCAACTAAACTGTTGTCACTGCTCCAAGTTACAGCAGTATTGGCAGCATTAGTCGGAGTAATCGTTGCGCTTAATTGCTGGGTCTGGCCAACATTGAATGCTCCATTTTGGTTAGATATGCTGATACCAGTAACCATGACTGCTTCAGTGTTTGCCTTAACGTACAACACCCGAATAACACCGCCTGGTATAGTGGTTTCAATTTGGCTGCCATTCACACTAATACTTTGTCCGCTGGCATAGTCTTCTACTGAAATAATATCAATCTGATCTCCAGCATCAATTGTGACTAAACCATCGTCCATGGCAAAATATTCTGTACCGACGATATAAAGCAAGTAACCTTCTTTGTGTTCATAAACGGCCAAAAAGGCATCATTCGTTCTAAAAGGGTGATGACTTGCTGCCGCTTCAAAGGTATTGAGCAAAGTCGTTTTATCTTGGTAAATAGTATCGTTGCCAAGATAGACATGACGATCGGTTTTAATTAAATCAAAGTCAACTGCGTCAGCTCTTTTCGCATATGGGCTAGGTACGATTGGCACCAGACCATAAGGGGTTTTAAAGTTGTTGGCTCTATTGTATTCAACTTTGTATAAGTGTTTATAAACATTTTTTTCAGGTAGCGGTTGTAAGCCGGTATGCAGTCCTAAAACACCACTGTTTAAGTCTGAATTGGCATTAAAGTCCCACAAGCCAAGAAACCATTGATCTTCTATTTTCTGCCATAAATTATCGTTGTACTCTAAGCCAATGGCTGTTGAAGATAGATTTTTCAATTGATTACTATCATAGCCAGGGAACATACCTTTACGTAGATATTGAAAAAACACAGAATCTTCTTGCGGATTCCATGGTGAATTGGGATTAGACGTTATTTTTTTCATATCTTCTATGGCGGGCACGCCATGTTCAAATTGAAAATAGCGGGCGCCCATGGCGGCAGCCATCATATTGGCTCGGGTCATTAATTCGCGAGGCACCATGCCTGGAATAAGGTGTTTGCTTTGGTCAACCCACATCCAATCTTGAACAGACACGCCCCAACCGTCGGTAAAACCAGCCGTTTCAAGGCCCAGCAGGGCGTTATAGGCTAAATAAGCACCATTAGCATTGTTACGAGCAATCGGTATTATTGTGCCCTTAAGCTCAGGCGCAAACCATTGGCTGATAACATCAGGATCGCCAGCATAAATTGCCCAACCTGCTTGATTTTCTTGTACGTTAATGGTTTTACCTTTGGCTTTAACTAATTGCGCTACTTCAAGCACTAATGGAAAAAATACTTTTTTCCATGGATCGTTTTCAGCGCGGGCATATCGTGCATTTTCTGTGGTGGCAAAGCCATAACATGCGTTAGGCGCACGTTCGAGTACTTCTTTTATTTCGTCAATTGATATATTTGAAGGGCTCGAGCCCGATGAGATTTCATAGGTAAAAGCAATATCTTCGGCTTCGAGCCAATCGGTAAGATCGAGTAACTCCTGATGCGTGATTTTGGTTTTGGTATTAACTGGGATCTCTAACACCACTTTAACGTTCGGTGCCAAGGCTTCAAATGCCTTCATTGTTAAGGAAAAGTCTTTTTGCATATTTCGATACAAAGGGTCGGCATTACCTCTGATAAATAATACGTGTGGCTTGTCGCCTTCCTTCAGAGGAATGTCATCCAAAAGTTGAATGCTATCAGCCAAGGTTGCTAATGCTGGTGCCGTCAAGTTAACTTCTGGTAGCAGCGGGTAATTTTCGGATTCGAAGTCGCTACTGGCAATGGTGTAATAAGAATTGTCTCTCGTCCCTACAGAGCCAGCTATGATAGTCGCTTTATCAGCGCTGAGGGCAACCGTTAACGGAAGACGCATATTCTCTTTGTAAATTCTTGTTTTTTTACGCAGTGTAAAACCATCAGCATCTAGCCCTTGAACAAAAACGTTATTTGCGAAAACACTTGGATCAAAAGCCAGCACATCTAAGCCGTCAGCAGGTAGGAAATCATCAATAAGGGCCATGCCTGCACTGGTTGTTATATCACCAAAGGTCCATAGGATATTTAAGTTGCCACTCTCATCATCACCATCATAGGCAAGGGTGTAGTTGTTATTAACCACACCTGCACTAATGATGATCATCTCTAGCTTGCTATCGTTATTAATATTGGTTAAAAATAGATCGCCTCTTTTGCCGCTGGAACCCAGTTTATCGTAGGCAATACGCGTACCACTGGTATTAAAAACGGAGACAACTCCCTTGTTATCAAGCACAACCACGTCGTCGTTGCCATCTCCTGAAACATCACCCACTTTAAGCGCTTGATACCAGGTATCGGGCTTATTCCAAACAGTGCTTGGGTAATTCCAAGTAACCTCTTTGATAACATTTAAATTAGTGTCGAAAAAGAACACAATTCCATCATAGGTTGCAGCAAATATTTTGCCAGCGCCTTCTGTAGAAACACCTATGGTGGCAAAAGGCATACCATGAACATAACGACTTAATACTGCGCCAGTGTTGGACAATACATAAAGCGTGCCGGCATCATCAAGAGTGGCAACAACAAGTTCTGCTTTGCTATCGCCCACTAAATCAGCACTGATTATTTGAGAAGGTAAGCCTTTGGTGTCGAATGACCACAGGGTATCGCCATTGGCGTCGAGCGAATAAACATGATTGTCTTGCGCCCCTAAAAATAGGCCGGTTTGAATGCCATTTTCAACTTTTGCGGCTATTTGCCATATTGGTGCAGGTGCATCATGTTGCTGCCAACCGGCTGATTGGACACTTAAACTGAAAATACTGCTTAAAAATACTACTACGGTTATTAATATAACTCTCATTTTCTAAACCCTTGTGCTGGAAATTTATTGACTGCTGGTAATGCCTAGTTATTTTATGTTGTTATCAGTTAAAACTGGCTATCTGGTGAAGCTTAACGGGGACCTATCTTTGACATTGATCTAAGCAGCGGGCTTAACAGCTATCTGTTTAGGTTCATAAGATGGTTTAAAATTTTTTATTAATTACTCGTCATTATCTATGACGTATGAAGTGAAAGTATGTACAACTATATTTAAAAAAATTTTATTTTTAACCATTAAAAAGAACAGATATTTAATAGGGTTGATCTATGTTGGCATACCACCTTTTAATAGGTGGTGTGCCAACATAGATGTTTGTTGAACGTTTATTGAATGATTATTTGGTTAGTTTTAATCCCCAAACGAACTTACCCGATTGGTTTTTTGGTAGCTTAACAACAAGGTCATCTCCTTGTTGAGAAAACTCTAAAGAACCTGTACTTCCAAGGAGTTCGACTTTTTGAGTATTAAACTGACCAGCTTTAAGTAATTTAATTTGACCGTTTTCTGGCCAATCAACAAACCAACCATAAAGTGCACCGTCTTTTTGTGTGTAACGAATTGAGCTTTTATCAAAGCCGAATGGTTTACCCGCCTGAAGGCTATCAAGCTTGCCTGTACCGTATGTTAGCCAAGGCGTTGATTTAACAATACCTTCACCATTAACTTGCATCCATTCACCAATTTCTAATAATACGGTTTCTTGGCCTTTATCTAACGTGCCATCGGGCCTTGGTGCTATATTGAGCAGTAAATTGCCATTGCGACTAACAATATCGACAAAACCACGTACTAGGCGATCTGTTGGCCAAGCAGGTCTTTCTCCAGTGTATCCCCAGCTGCCGTTAACTGTGTAATGTGCCTGCCAAGGTCGTTTTTTTATGCCGCCTGCAAGCGAACCTTCACTATCATAAATAGCTTCTCCGGCTTTTAGCGCATCACGCTTCCACGATATTGCCACGTCTTTATTCCACTCTTCGCCTTTGTTGTAATAGCTTGCGACAACACGACTGAATGCATCACGAAATATTTCAGTTTTATATTCTGTATGAGCATCGGCGATACCGCCATCGACAAAAATATAGTCAGGTTGATAATTGTCGATTAGTTCATTCATTACCCGTTCCCATTGCAAGGCATCTTCAGGACGTGGTGGATCGGTGTCTTTTCGGCGTTTGCCGTAAAGTCCTTCATTTTCCGGATCCCAAGTGTCGAATTGCTCGCGAAAGTTATAGTACTTCCAGTGCCTACCGTAATGGGTGGAAACTCCGGTTTTAATGCCTTTTTTGCGCATCGCCTCGGTTAGCTCCCCAACCACGTCACGCTTGGGCCCCATTTTTGCGGCATTCCACTCAATTTCCTTTGAATCCCACATGGCAAAGCCATCGTGATGAACTGCTGGTGCTGCAAAATAAGACGCCCCCGATTTTTTAATCAAATCAGCATAATAATTGGCATCAAATTTTTCTAACGTTAACTTAGGGATGAAGTCTTTGTAGCCGAACTCTTTGCGATCGCCATAGGTTTTTATATGATGCTCACTAAATGACTTAGTGTACTCCGGGTGTTTTTGCATATGAGGGTTGTCTGGGGTGTAGTACATATTGGTTGCGTACCACTCATTTTTAAAAGCAGGTACTGAAAATACACTTAGGTGCATAAAAACCCCTAACTTACCTTCACTATACCACTGTGGCACATCATAAGAAGATAATGACTCATGGCTGGTATTGTACTTTTCTTTAGCAATAACAGTATTGCTAGCGAGCAAACTTACGAGAAAACTTGTAACAATAAAAAAAAGCGTAAACATGCTGGTATGATAATTTTTTAAATTTATCATTATTGACCTTAATTAATTGTATAAATGTTTATGAAGTAAAAAATAGTTGCTGAGCCTGATTTAATCGCAGGCTGAGCAACTATTTGGGAGATTAAATAAACCTTATCTCATTGCAAGATAAGGCTTCTTCCATTGGCTAGGATCCTAAACTTAGAGGTTCACTCGAACACCGAAGTAGTAGGTGGTGCCACGAGCTTGAATATCATAGACAAGATGCGGTGAAGGATAAGGAAACTGACTAGTTGACAGGTTGCCTCTCTTTGTTACCTCATTGGTTAAGTTGTTTGCCGCGGCAAAGACCGAAACTTCAGGAGTGATTTTATACTTCATACTAAAGCCTAAGTCTTTACTCGGATATTGTAGAACATGCTTATCAGGACCATCAGGCACTGGCGTACCTTCTTGATGATTAAAGTTTAATCTGGCTGAGAATGCGCGTCCATCGTCAAAAGTTAACGCTACGTTGTAGGTGCTGTCTATCCATCCTGCGGGTGAATGCCACATTTCAGTCGCTCTATGTCTTGGGTTATTGCTGCTAGGGTATTCCCAGTTATAATCTTGGAATGCATTATGGAAAAATTTCATGTAGTTCCCTGAAAAGGCAAAACCACCTAAAGACTTATTGATAATACCAAAGTCTTGTCTCATTGAAAATTCCACACCCGAAACGTTGCCACCATCTTGCTTTTGTAAAGACGTAAATGGCAATTTAACTGAATCGCCATGTTTATCCTCTGAATATGCTACCGGCATATAGGTTGAGCCTGTGGCATAAAGTCCATCTAGGTCTTTATAGAAACCAGCGATTGCATAGTAATCCCATTGGGTTGGGTACCACTCAATAGAAATATCAGCTTGGGTTGACGTTATAGGTTCGAGTCGCGGGTTACCCGCCTCACCCAAAGATATGCCTGACACTTCACCATTTTGGCCTGCGGCCTCATTTTCTACTTTTTGTTTAGTTTTGTCCTTAAGTTGAATTGAGGCATGAATTGCGTTAATTCTTGGGCGGATCATCGCTTGACCAAGACCAATTCGAATGATGACATCGTCAATCATTCGTAAGTTGACATTTAACGTAGGCAATACATCTTCATAGGTGAAGGTTTCGGTACTATATCCTGGCTCTTCCCCTGGTACTAGGTTGTAAATGCCGTTAATTGGCTCATAAGTCTGTTCATTATAAGCTTGCTCAATGGTGAAGTCGGTGCGCCAACTGGTGCTTTCGAGTTCCGTTTTGTAATAACGCACACCGAATATGCCGTCGTACCATTCACCGGCAAAACTTGCTTGTACGTAAGCGGCGGTAGTATCTTCTTGTATATCATAACTGCCATATCTGTCATTTTCACTAATGACCCTTTCTGGGTAGTATTGTGATTGCTGATTTAGGAAGGCATTAGCATCAAGGTGATAGGTATCATCAAAACCTTGCACGCCTTTCATATTTTGCCAAGGGTTATCGGTAAGTTGGATATTTAGGTCACTCAAGTCTACATCGGTAATTTGCGCATATTTCGCATCCCACTCTTCATCAGTAAAGGTTGTTTTACCATCGGACTCCTCACCTGGCGCGGGTGCTCTAGTATTGGTTGGTGTGTATGCTTCTTGGTCAGTAATCTCTTCTATCGAATTACGAGAGTACCTGCCACCAAACTTTATTTGGTTAACAACGCCGTAATCTACATCCCAAGTTAAGTCGAATTTAACTGCCGATACTTCGCTTTCTGTATCTGATGATGAATTGCCTACATCTTCAATAGTAAACAAATCAGGATTATTTAAATCTTGCGATAGCAGACTTGAATCTAATGTGTAGGTGTCACGGTTATAAGCTTCACCGTTTACATCACTCCCTAGGTATTCAAACTTTAAGTCTTCATTACCGTAATCAAAGTTAAAATAGTGGTTCATATCATTACCATAATTACCGGTAACGGCGCGCCAGCTATAAAAACGGTCTGAGGAGGAATGAGATAAATCAACATTTAACGCTAAGTTATCACTGAGGGTATAATCGAAATTAAGACCGAAAACTCTCATTTCATCTTGATTTTCTGTGGTGACATTGGGCTTAATCCAGTTGCCATCAATCTTATGACCAAAGCTGTTAGTCCAAACATGCGTATCAACCTTAGTCAGGCCACTCATTAAGACGTGCGTGTCAGGATCTATGTTCATCAGCGCTGGATCCGTAAGGACATTTTCTAGCCCATATGCGCTCCATTGGTTGGCATTTCCTTCGTAATCATAATTAGCCGCCATGACATCGAGACTGATCAGTAAATCATTCGTGGGGGTCCATTGTGCTGCAAAAGCGAGAGACTTTTGCTTGCGGTCTTGTCTTTGCGGTTGAAGCTGCATAGCCCCCATAAAATAGTCATTAGTGCCATCATTGTTGATATCGTTTGTCCAGGCATAACCGGTAAGTTCACCGCTTTTAACTTTTTCGGTGAACTCAACATCATCTTTCCAAGCGAATCCTAGAGAAACAGCAATATCATCATTGATATGATAACTAAATAATCCATCAACAGATTTGCCCCACTTATCCTTTTCATCTGTTGCTAAATCTTGTACTTGATCACTACTATTCAGACCGACATTTAAACTAAAAATGTTTGAATCCACTTCTAATGGTTTAAAGGTTTCCATGTTTATTTGACCCGCGATGCCACCTTCTATGCCGTCAGCTCGGGAAGTTTTATACACTTGTGCTTTTCGAATAGCCGCGCCTGGAAATAAACTTAAGTTAGCGGAACGAGAGCTCCAAGGAGCGACTATTTGTCGCCCATTTAATGTTGTGAGCGTATAATCACCGCCCATACCACGGACAGAAACCTGGTTACTACGACCATTGTCTTGGTTGCCGGTTACACCGGTTAATCGTTCAAGTGATTCGGCGATACTTGGACCAGGTAATGCACCAATTTCTTCCGCCGATAAATTATCTGAAATGGTAGTCGCAAATTTTTTCATATTTATGGCAGCGACTTCACTCGCGCGCATACCACCAACGGTGATGACTTCCATCTCTGATTCTTCTAGTGCGGCTTTTCTTTCTACTTCTTTTTCTTTTGCTGTTTTCTTTGTATCAGCGTTATTAACTTCTGCTTCTTCAGCAAAAGCAATTGACGGTGCTTGAATGTATAGTGCTGCTAATAGCGCTAAACTTATTTTTGACTTTTTCATTGTTATTCCACCTTGATTATATCAAGTTATCGTTATTTTTAATTTAATGTGCTCATTCATTGATCTTGTCTTGTTCACTCAACAAGATTGAATCGCTATCATTAGTTTTTATTTTTGTGTTTTGATAAAGCGTCTCATTAATGAAAGTCCGCCAAGTAATATCATTCCTATAAAGCCAAATGACCCACTACCAACGTCCCCAGTGGATGAATGTATTTCTTTAGGTATTTCTCGTCTTTTAAAATTCAAATAAACGGTAACTTGCTCAGCTGTGTTTTCATACGAGTCTTCCCCCGTGTCTGCTTCATCATTAGTAACCGTTAGCACAAAGGATTCTGGATAATCGTTGTCCCAAGTCGGCACAGTAAACGTTAGTACCGGAGAGGTTCTTAATTCACTATTTGCTTTGTTATCTTCGTCAGACCAAATCGCTGATACCCAATCACGTTTCACATGTGTCCATTGATATGACAAGTTATGGCCTTCGCTATCAGTAGCACCACTGGCATCAAGTACAATTTCTTCACCAGGCATAACGTTGAGATATTCAATGCTTGAGATCACCTCATTGTTGTCATCTTTGGTCTCAATGATGGTGGAACCATTACTTTCATCTCGACCCGTTATGACTAGATTTGTTGTAATAGTGGCAGGGGTTTTATAAATGGTTACCGGGTATAACTCTGAGTAAGTTTGTGTTGGTGTGTCAACGGTTAAGCTAAATTCTGCTACAACTTTTGTGTCTGAAACCGTAGAGGTAAAGGTAAGGATTTGACCCGATGGGGTTAAATCAAAAGAGCCTACTGTTTGTTCCCAGGTATAAGTGGTATCAGCTACCTCAAGACTTGGTATGCTAGCACTAGCATCAAGCGTTGCTGTAGTGCCTGCAATTGCCGTAGCTGATTCAATTGAAATAAGGACGTTTTTACTGTCATCTAAAGGATGACCATCATTAACATCTAATACAGTATCGTTATCGTCATCGTCATCTAATTCTAAACCAGAATCTGCGATACAGGTTTCATCACAAGCGGCTAAGAAGTCATCTGGCTTACCATCAGCATCGTAATCTTTAGCAGCCGCTGGATTTTCTGGAAAATCATCGGCTGAATCGCTAACACCATCTTCATCGGCGTCGCCACCAACAGGCATTTCAATTAGCGAGAAGTTATTCGCATATAATATCCGTTTATCATCATTGTCAATAAGTTCGTCGCCAACCGTTGACACATTCAATTGAAAGGGTTGAGTAACATCAATATCTCTTGGGGCGGTAAATTCCGCTTCCATGGTATGCCAATGATATATATCTGGCCAGTCGACATTAGCCGCTGAAACGGGCTCTGTTATGGTGATCTTTGTTTGTTCTGACGCTCCGAGCTTGGTATAAGAGTAACTCAAAACGGTAGAGTAAAATGAAGCAGCCTCAACGGAATAAACATAGCTTCCGCCAGGAACAATATCCTCAATGACACGAGCAATACCAGCATCATGACTTCCTCGCCAGTTTATGAGTAAACATCTATCTTCATATTCATGATTGCTACTACCATCAGCATTAGGGCGGGCATGAGCACAATTCTCCCATTTATTGACATCTGCAGTAATGGAAGGGTCAACAACCATCACTATGCCTGCGTTCTCTAAAGACGTAATATATATTCCATTGAGTTCAGGTGAATAATTACCATGCTCATCGGCGCTAATATAACCAGCACCACTAGGCCATCCCTCAGGGTAAACTGTTGAATCGTCTAGCTCATTTTCAGGAATATATGACGTAGGCTCGGTTATCTCAGACTCAAATGCTTTTTCAATTAACGAGAAGTTGTCAGCAAATATAGGGGCAACGTCACTCTCATGAATCTCTTCATCACCACCAATGGTTGTTAGTGATACTATGAAGTCTTTAGTGACATCAATGTCAAATGGGATAGCAAATGTTTCATTTACATTTGCCCAAGCATTATTAGTTTCAACTTCGTTGGTTAATTTTACAGTGGTGATGGTTTCTTCACCGGTTTTGAAATAAGAGTAACTCCAAACCAAAGTGCCTTTTGAAGCGGCATCGGCTGAAATTTCATAACTACTACCAGGATTAATACATGGAATTATACGATTAATACCATCCGAATGTTTATGTCTCCACTCATCGTAGAATATATAAATACCGTCATAACCATCAGGCGCGATCCATGGTCGAGATTGGTCACTTTGCGTTGCATCAACAAGCAACACTGTCCCCCAACCAGATTGCCCCCATTCAGCAAGACCGTGTCTATAGGCACCGACCGTCTCTGTAGGGGTTTCTATTAAAATATTGTTAGTGTCTGTGGCGGGAAGAGTACCACCCGCCCATTCTGTTATAGGTAAAAATCCTGTAGCAGTTTCTAATTCACCTACAGGAATATGTTGATATGCTTCAAGAAGATTCTGACCTTGCATCTCACATACATCGGCAAGTGCCGATGTACTTGTCATGAGTAATGTTGCAGCAATAGCTATTGTAATTTTATTTTTAATCATTATTACGACCTTTTCCCCGGTTTTTATTACTTATATTTATTTAATAAATTTCTTGTCATTATCTAGGACGTATGAAGCGATAAAATGTACAACTATATTCAAAAAACATTTGTGTTTTTCGAAATGAAAAATAAAAAACAAAGAAGATTATTATAAAGAACATAAAATACAAGTAGTTAGTTAAGGTGTAGGTGACTATTTAATTAGGTAAAGAGGAGGTATATAAACTAATAAATGTATTACTACAATTATTAAAATGAAATAGATACACCTATTTTATAGGAAGTACCTTGGTACTGCTGATCATGGAGGACATGCTTTTGCGGTTTATCATGAAACTTTAAGTGGATTTGTTCACTTCTTACTGATTGGTATTAGATTACCGACTTGGCCAAATAGTGCCAGATTGCTATTTTTATTTATTGAAGTCGTTCGAGAATATATACAACCCCCTCACAGACTAAAGTAATTACACCTAAATACACCTCGAATATTTTTCTGAAAATTCATGTTAAATGACGGTAATAGTGTACTGGCATTGGATTTATTATGACTATTTTTCATTATTTATAACATCAGGCAATAAAAAACATATAAATATTATTAAATATAGTTGTACATTTATTTGATTCATACGTCCTTCTAAATGGGAAGTGATTTATTGACTAACTAATGAATTATTAAAAAATTAGTAGAACTACTAACAACTTTGCTTGTGAAATAAATTATATAAATAAGAAAATTTCAAAGGAATCAATACAATATGAGTAGAATATTAAAACGAAAATTTGCTGTTGCTGTTGCCTTAATTTTGGCAAGTAGCTCAGCATTTTCACAAGAGGGGCAAAACATCCCTCAAGATGAACTAAACACTGCGACAATTTATCCTGATGGCTGGCCTTCAGGTGCTGGTTATATTAACGTCGCTGCTGATCTTGCTAATTATTCACCTGAACTAAATGGGACATATATTGCGTCTTTAGGGGCAGGGGTAGTGATGGTTGTTGATCCTTCCATTACTGCAGATGTCAATAAATGGGAAAATTGCGCTCATGCACGCCCTAATGCTGATGGTAGTAGCAATCATGAATATGTAGATAGGTGTCTGATCATAAACTGGCGCGGAAGTCATGATGCTGGTATTGCTCGTGTTATTGATAATATAGTTCCGGGTGGAAGCTATGTTTATTCTGTTGAGGCTGCTTCATTTTATCCTAGCGCTTTGAGTTACTCTTATACCAAGCTAGGTGAGTCAGAAGTAACAAAGGTTACTTTAACAGAGCCAGTTTCAGCTAATAATTCAGAATGGCCAGATATATATCATTGGCAGACCCTGGAACAGGGATTTACGGCCCCAGCAGATATTGATGTGACTAAACCCTTTCAATTGAATGTTACAACGGCTGGCGACGAGCTGATTGACACTGATGATAAACGGGTATTGTATGCTGCTGGCTTCTCATTAATAGGCCTTGGCGAAGATTCAACGCCAGAACCTGATCCAGACGGTGTGGTCGTGCAAGGGGAAAACATCCCTCAAGATGAACTAGACACTGCGACAGTTTACCCTAACGGGTGGCCTGCAGGTGCTGGTTATCTAGTCGATGGTTTTGATAATTATGCACCGGAACTTGCTGATAAATATATGCAGTCGGCACTAATCTCTGGCGATGATTCTGGGGTAGTGATGGTTATTGATCCTACCGTTACTTCAGATGCAGGTAAATGGGAGAATTGTGCTCATGCTTACCCTAATGCTGATGGTAGTAGTGACCATTCTGTCGATAGGTGTCTACTCATTAACTGGCGATCAGGTCATGATCAAGGTATTGCTCGTGTCATGGATAATATTGTTCCTGGGGCAAGCTATGCTTATTCCGTTGAGGCTGCTTCATTTTATCCTAGCGTTTTGAGTTACTCTTATACCAAGCTTGGGGAGTCGACAGTAACAAAGGTTACTTTAACTGAACCAGTTTCAGCTAATAATCCAGACTGGCCAGATTTATATCATTGGCATACCATGAGTGCTGCATTTAAAGCGCCAACAGATATTGATAGTACTAAACCCTTTCAATTGAATGTTACAACGGCTGGCGACGAACTGATTGACACTGATGATAAACGGGTATTGTATGCGGCTAACTTCTCTTTAATAACTCTTGCTGAACAGCTTCCTCAAGATGAACTAGACACGGCGACAGTTTACCCTAACGGGTGGCCTGCAGGTGCTGGTTATCTAGTCGATGGTTTTGATAATTATGCACCGGAACTTGCAGATTTATATATGCAGTCGGCACTAATCTCTGGCGATGATTCTGGGGTAGTGATGGTTATTGATCCTACCGTTACTGCAGATGCAGGTAAATGGGAGAATTGCGCTCATGCATACCCTAATGCCGATGGTAGTAGTGACCATTCTGTCGATAGGTGTCTACTCATTAACTGGCGATCAGGTCATGATCAAGGTATTGCTCGTGTAATTGATACTATTGTTCCAGGTGAAAACTATGTTTATTCCGTTGAGGCGGGTTCATTTTATCCTAGCGTTTTGAGTTACTCTTATACCAAGCTAGGTGAGTCAGAAGTAACAACGGTTACTTTAACAGAGCCAGTTTCAGCTAATAATCCAGAATGGCCAGATTTATATCATTGGCAGACCCTGGGAGAAGGATTTAAGGCCCCAGCAGATATTGATGTGACTAAACCCTTTCAATTGAATGTTACAACGGTTGGCGACGAGCTGATTGACACTGATGATAAACGGGTATTGTATGTTGCTAACTTCTCATTAATGGGACCTCCTGGTGATGAACCAGTCGAAGAACTACCCATTGTGCAATATATTCCCGAAGATGAACTAGATACGGCAACAGTTTTCCCTGATGGCTGGCCTGCAGGTGCTGGTTATCTAGTCGATGGTTTTGATAATTATGCACCGGAACTTGCAGATTTATATATGCAGTCGGCACTAATCTCTGGCGATGCTTCTGGGGTAGTGATGGTTATTGATCCTACCGTTACTGCAGATGCAGGTAAATGGGAGAATTGCGCTCATGCTCACCCTAATGCTGATGGTAGTAGTGACCATTCTGTCGATAGGTGTCTACTCATTAACTGGCGATCAGGTCATGATCAAGGTATTGCTCGTGTAATTGATAATATTGTTCCGGGTGGAAACTATGTTTATTCCGTTGAGGCGGGTTCATTCTATCCTAGCGTTTTAAGTTACTCTTATACCAAGCTTGGTGAGTCAACAGTAACAACGGTTACTTTAACAGAGCCAGTTTCAGCTAATAATCCAGAATGGCCAGATTTATATCATTGGCAGACCTTGGAACAGGGATTTACGGCCCCAGCAGATATTGATGTGACTAAACCCTTTCAATTGAATGTTACAACGGTTGGCGACGAACTTATTGACAATGATGATAAACGGGTATTGTATGCGGCTAACTTTTCATTAATGGGCCCTGGTGATCCAGACGTTGATTCAGATGGTGATGGTGTATCAGACTACGAAGATGCCTTTCCTGAAAATGACGCGGCAAGTGTAGATACTGATATGGACGGTATGCCTGATGAATTCTTGGCAAGCTGTGATCAAGATTGTATTGATAATTCAGGTTTAACGCTCGATTTAGATGATGATAATGATGGTGTATCAGACGACGTAGACGCCTTTCCTAAGAATGCCGCTGCAAGTGTAGATACTGATAATGACGGAATGCCTGATGATTTCTTGGCAAACTGTGATGCAGGCTGTATTACCGCTTCAGGTTTAACCGTCGATTCAGATGATGATAATGATGGTATTCTTGATGAATATGACACAGCACCGCTTGATAGTTCGATTGGCGATACTGAGCCAGTTTTTGGTGAGTTGGCTATTCAAACCATTGATGCTCGTGGTTTGTTAACCAATATTAGCGCGGAGATTAACGTTGTCGCTAATGATCTTGCTGATGGTGAAGTAATGGCAACCATTGTTGGTGAAACTTCTGTTAAGTCAGGTGTTAACACGTTACAGCTTTCAGCTACTGATAGCGCTGGAAACATTGCACAAGCAGAATTAACAGTTCACATCAATCCAATAGCAGAGCTTGGCCAACAAGGTAAAGTTGAAGCGGGCGCATCTTATCGAGTGCCGGTTACCTTATCAGGTGAAGCGGCTGTTTATCCGGTTACCATTGCTTATCAAATCATTGACTCTGCAGTTGGAGTTGTCGATGGTGAACTTGTTATTGCCCAAGGGATTGAAGGCTTGATTGATGTGGCCGTCGCAAGTGATGCAATGGCTGGTGACTTGGTGACTATTATGCTTTCAAGTGCTAATAATGCAGTAATTGTCAGTAACGATACTACCATGTTAACCGTTATTGATATGAATTTAGCGCCAATGGTGAACGTGTCTGTTAAGCAAAGTGACAACATGGTCAGTGTCATAGATGCTAGTGCTGGCACGGTAACAGTCACTGCGACTGTTGATGATTTAAATTCACTTGATACGCATACCATTAATTGGCATGTAGGAAACAGCCTGTTAGTTGACTTAAGTCTCGATGACATGGATTCAACCTTTGAATTTGAACCATTAAATGCAGGTACATTCGATTTATCAGTAAATGTTGCGGAAGATAACACCATTGAATTATTTGCAGTAACTGCTGATATCACTCTAGTGGTAGAAACAGAGCTTGTCGTATTGAGTGCGGATAATGATGCGGATAATGACGGTATCTCTGATGCGGATGAAGGTTATGCCGATAGTGATCAAGATGGTATTTTAGACCACTTAGATGATGACAGTAATCCTAGCCATTTACCCATAGGTGAATATACGCAGCCGATGCAAACCGTTAATGGTTTACAGCTTAGTTTAGGTGATATTGCTCATGCATCTAAAGGTGCCAGTAGTATTGATGCTTCTATTGATGTGAATGATATTGCCGGCAATGCGGGTGAAAATGGCAGTGCAGTAAGCAATGCAGCAGATGAGCATTTCCAAGCGCTTTCAGCCATTGTTAACTTTAATGTTTCAGGGTTATCAAACGTTGGTGATACCGTTCCAGTTGTGATTCCACTCGCAACAGGTAAAGTTATACCTGAAGAGGCGGTTTATCGTAATTACATTGAAACTGCTGGTTGGTTTGATTTTGTCGTAGATAGCAAAAACAACGTATCAACTGCATTAAAAGACGCTGATGGTAATTGCCCTGCGCCGCTTTCATTCGCTTATCACGTTACAATTGACGGATTAAATGCTGGTGATGACTGTGTTCAATTACTCATTGAAGATGGCGGTCCAAACGATGCTGATGGTCAAGCCAATGGTATAGTAAAAGACCTTGGAGTATTGGCGATTGAAGTACAAAACCAAGCACCAGTAATTACCTTAGATGATAGCATGTCAATAAATGAAAATAGTGATATTGTGATTGAAAGTATCGTTACCGATGCAGAAAATGATTCAATAACCTATTTATGGGAACAAGTAAGCGGTGAAACTGTTGTGTTAGCGGATCCAACGTCAGCGTCATTAGCTTTTACTTCACCTATTTTTGAAGATGAAGGTGCTGAGTTAACCTTTATACTAACGGCTAATGATGGAATGGCTGAAACGTCAAAAACCATTACACTAACCGTAGTGTATGTTAATAAATCACCAACGATCACTATATCATCAGAAAGTAGTTATAAAGAGGGTGAAAAGGTTTCCATTACGGTAACGGCTAGTGATATTGAAGGAGATGACGTAAGGTATATATGGACACAACTATCAGGTCCAACACTTACTCTTACAGGCCAAGCACTTGCGACTAGTGATGGTTCAACACAAACTATACACTTTACTGTGCCGAAGGCTACAACAGAAGATAGTGTAGAACTACAGCTGACTGTTCACGGCGGCGAAAATGAAACAACCGAAATCATTACATTTAACATTGATGATAGTAGTGATAGCGGCTCTATGGCCTGGTTATTAGTATTTCTTGGTTTAACTGTATTTAATAGACGTGTGTTTAAAAAAGCAGCTTAATCAAAAAATTAGAATTGTCTTTTTACATGGTCATCTATCTTGATTATTGAAGGTATCTGACAAAACAGTAAAGGAAAATCACAAAGCCTCAGCAGAAATGCTGAGGCTTTTTTATGTCCACGCCTACATGATATTTTTTTTAATAACCTTGTACATTTTATTTATTGGTGCGTCTTATCTTTAACAAATGATTATTATTGCAAACTAATAAAAAATCTTCTAACAAGTAGTGAGTGTTAAAATGCCTGATAGTACCTATGACCAATCACGCCGACGTTTTTTGCGTCAATCCTCTTTGGTCAGTGTTTCAGCGGGTATTGCAGCTAAATCAATTGGCGCATTAAGTTTGCTTAGTGCCAGTAAAACTATTGCAGCACCATTGTCTGATTATAAAGCCTTAGTTTATGTATTTTTAGATGGGGGGAATGATGCATTTAATATGCTAGTACCTAAAGGCGATGGAGAACTCAGATCTAATTATGAAAATGGCCGTGCTAACGTTGCTCTAGATAAAGACGACTTGCACGATATTAACTTAGTTTCAGCTGCAAATGTTTATGGTGATACACAATACGAGGACTTTGGTTTACATCCTGAATGTGCGGATATGGCCAAACTATTTAATGCCAAAGAACTCTCATTTATCTGTAATATCGGTAATTTATCCACGCCAATAACACGTGAGCAATATTTAAATAAAACGGTTACTGTACCGCCTCAACTCTTTTCTCATTCAGATCAACAACGACAATTTCAAAGTAGTCCTAATGGCACCTTTCAATTTGGTTGGGGAGGAAGAATGGTCGAATTGTTAGACACTTACAATACCAACAGTGTTGTGTCTCCGTTAATGTCTGTTTCGGGATTAAATACTTGGCAAGTGACTAAAGACAGTCTTATCAATCCCTATGTAATGAGTAATGATGGAGCAACCCCCTTATATGGCTTTGATGGTATTAGACAAAGCGTGGTTGAAGATGCTATTGATAATGTGAATGAAACTGACCATTTAATGGTACAAAAATACCGAAATATTTTTAATTCAGCGCGTACTGCTGAAGAAATTGTTGGTAATGCCTTTAATCTTGCAGAGGCTAAAAATGTTGATTATGACCAAATTTTTGATGATGCTGGCAATAATAACAGTGAGATATCAAGACAGTTAAAAACGGTTGCAAAAATGATAGCCGGTCGTGAATCAACGGGCAATAATCGTCCTGTATACTTTGTTAAGTTAGGCGGTTTTGATCAACACCAAAATCTATTAACCGATCATCAATATCAAATGCAACAGTTAAATGCGGCATTAAAAGGCTTTAGAGACGCTTTAGTTGCCCAAGGCGATTTTGATAACGCCTTAACGTTTATCGGTTCAGAATTTGCAAGAACATTAACCCCAAATGATGACAAAGATGACGCTGGCACAGATCACGCCTGGGGTGGTCATGCCATGGTTATGGGGGGCATGGTTAATGGTGGGCAATTATTTGGTACTCACCCCGACTTAAAACTTAATCAAGGTTTAGATGTCGACAAAGGTAGAGGACGCTGGCTACCTACGACCGCAACAACGCAATGCAATGCAGTTATCGCCCATTGGTTTGGCGTCGAAAAAGAAAATTTAACGCAACTCTTTCCTTCATTAGCAAACTTCCCAAGTTCATTTGAGCCTGAGGCAAACTTAGATTTAATTAAGTCAGGTGATCTAGTATGAGAATAATCAGTCGTTTTTCAATAGTCTTAATCATCTTAGGTTTAAGTGCCTGTGGTGGTGGCAGTAGTGACACACCAACTCCTACACCGACTCCAACACCAACTCCAATTCCTAATAAAAGCACCATATCAATAAATACTATTGCCTTATTAGCCATAGAGAAAAGCCACCAATTTGCAAAGTTTGAAATCAAACGTACTGGTCAAGAAACAACAGAATCAATAGATATAACATTTAATATTTCAGAAAATTCAGCGTTAACAAAAGGATCTACATCACCAACAGATTATCAGCTCATCTATAGTGATGGTGGCCAAGTTGGTGACACGTTAACATTAAAAAATGGCCAAAATTCTCGTGTAATTGAAGTGCAACCTATTATCGATGAACTTCATGAAGTACCTGAAACCTTGGTGATTAACTTATCTTCAAGTGAAGATTATATTCTAGCAGATAACAAATCTGCGCAAATAACGATTATCGATGCTGAAAACACTCGAGATAATGCAAAAGTCTTCATTGGACTCTTTGCGCCGCAAAATGGTGCTACAACCAATGGTACTGGCGTATTAAGTTTTATTTTACAAGGAGATAACGAACAAGGCTCACTTAGTTACACCTTTTCAAATTTAACCTCGGTACAAACTGATCAGCATATTCACTTATCGCCATCAGGAAACATGATCAAAGATATTGAAAGCAAGGGTAATATTAGCAATTACACCTGGGATTTAGCGCCTGGCGGTATCTTTGTTACCGAACAGCAAATGTTAGATGCACTCTTTAATGGTGAGTTTTTTCTCAATATTCATACGGCCAATTATTCTGCTGGAGAAATAAGTAGCGCTTTTATTTTCGATGAAAATATAGCACCACCAAAAGAGGTAACACTCAGTGAAAATGACATTGATAGAGATATTATTCGCTTTTTAATCCAGGCAACCTTTGGCGCGATACCAGAAGATTATCAAGCATTAAGGTCACAAATAACGAATGATGGCAAAAATAGGATGCAAGTTTATCAAGCATGGATTGAAGAACAGTTACAAGTAGAACAAACCAGTTTATTAGCTTTAACCGACGCCATCGTGCCACATTTCCCAGAAGAAATAGAAGCAGACTGGGAATGGAGAATAAGACGAGACGCTTTTTGGCCAATCGCCGTTTATGGTAAAGATCAACTCAGACAACGAATGGCTTTTGCCTTAAGTGAAATATTAGTTATTGGTGATGATGACGGAAAAATACGTGATACCCACCGAGGCGTAGCACAATATTGGGATTTACTCGCTAAAAATGCTTTTGGCCATTATAAAGACGCCTTGTACGACGCAACAGTGCACCCCATTATGGGGTATTGGCTCAGCCATTTAAAAAATAGAAAAGAAAATACTGCTTTAGGTTTTTTTCCTGATGAAAATTTTGCCCGCGAAATTATGCAACTGTTTTCATTTGGTTTAGTGCACAGGGAATTAAATGGCACCATTAAATTAGGCCCTGATAATTTACCTATGCCAACCTACGATAATGAAACCATTACCCATATGGCCAAAGTTTTTACCGGCTTATCATTTAGTCATCAAGGTTACAGTAATACTAAACTACCTAATGATGACTTTGACCTTGATATATGGACCTACGGTAACCAATATCGCTGGACTGAGCCAATGAAGTTTTTTGCTGAGCCACACGAATTTGGTGAAAAAACGTTATTTACTGATAGCGGAAACACCTTAGTAATACCAGAAATGGCAAGTGGTGATGCCCAGGATGCAGAGCAAGAATTATTAACCGTTATTAATGCTTTAGTGGCTCATAAATCTGCAGCGCCCTTTATTTCTAAACAATTAATTCAACGTTTTGTTACATCAAATCCAAGCCCTGAGTATATCGAAAGAGTAGCAACTGCATTTGGTTCAACAGGTGATTTAAAGGCAACAATTAAAGCCATTTTATTAGATAACGAAGCACGAAATCCTAACGCAGCAAACAGTAAATATTTTGGTAAAATTAAAGAACAAGTGCTGCAAATGACTTCATTGATGCGGTTATTTCAAGCAGGTTCAAAAATACCATTAGACAATAAAACTAATGGCTTAAATTTACCGGCTAGCTTAACGAATAACTTTGCAACAGCTGTAACCTTATTGCGAATGGGTGATCAAAATATAGGTCAAAGAGTGCTTGGCTCTCCCTCCGTATTTAATTTTTTCTCAGCTGATTTTAGCCCCGCAGGTGATTTAGCAAAAAACTCTTTAGTATCCCCTGAATTACAACTCGTTACTGAATCTCAATTATTCACTAATTTGAATACCTATCATCGTTTTCTAAATGGTGGTTTTAAACGCTGGAAAGCTGAAGAATATTCACAATATACCGCAGACCAATTAACCGTTAGATTTAAAGAATCATTATTTAATAACCTTTGGCAATCAACGCCAGGCTCCAATACTGATAAAGCAACGGCTATGGTGGATTATCTTGATTTTTATTTTAATGCCGGTCAATTAAAGCAATCAACTAATCAAGCAACAAGAGATAGACTGATAGGTGGAATAGCCGCTTTAAGTGACAATGACCGTTTTAAAGATACGCTTTATATCTTCTTGTCTATTCCTGACTTAGCAGTTCAAAGATAAAGGCTCTTAATTTAATTTGTTGATGTGGGTGTGTGAGTGTGAGTGTGAGGGGATTGGAGGTTATTCAATTAAATAACTAGGGGTATAAAGTTGAAGGTATATAACTAGATTTATTAAAATGAAACAGATGCACCAATGTAATAGGAAGTACCTTGGTACTGCTGTTCATGAAGTACATGTTTTTGCGGTTTATCATGAAACTTTAAGTGGATTTGTCCACTTCTTACGTATTCGTCAGTTAAATTATTGACTTGGCCAAAAATAGTCAGACTACTATTGTGTTTGTACCGTAACGACATACTGTGCATCGTGCTGGGTAAACGAAGTCGGTATTCACGATAATCGCCAAGCACCATATCGCTTTGTTGATTTATGTTGTACCTTGCCGAAAATTTCTGGCTAATATCATAGGTGAAAGTTAAGTTCCAAGTTTCATCAATCCAACCGGCAGGTCGGTACATGAGTTCTTGGAATCTATCATCATCAGGATCCCAAGGGTTAGCCCCTTGAGGGTTGTAATCCTGCTCTGCTTGATTGTTAAATTTCATGTAGTTACCAGAGATACTTAAGCCGGTAAGGAAATCGGCGACAAATGCCATGTTTTGCCTGAATGAAATTTCAATGCCATTTACTGAACCACCTTCTCCCATGATAAGTTGATTAAGCGGTAGCGCAACTGGGTTGCCTTCTTCATCGACGGATCCTTCAACTACGAAGTGGTCAGCACCACCCACATAAAGCGCATCAAGGTCTTTATAGAAAATCGCTAATGCGTAATAGTCGGTTGAGTTTGGATAATATTCAAAGGAAATATCGGCTTGTTTCGATGTTATAGGTTTAAGGTTAGCGTTACCAATACTACCCAAGCTAGAATTTTCATCGCCTGCATCCCAGGCATCACCAAATGTCTTGCCATCGTTTAACCACCGCTTTATAGCCACCCCATTGTTAAGGGCGCTAACCGTAGGGCGTATCATGGCTTTACCCAAACCCAGTCGGATAACAACATCGTCAATCATTCTAAAGTTAACATTTAAGGTCGGTAAAAAATCACTGTATTCATTGCTTGCTACCGTTGGAATGCCGGTTAATTCGCCTTCTTCGGGCCAGAACATCTCATATACATCTTGCTCTTGGTTTTGCCAGTCTAGTTTTTTTATTTTTACCTGAACCTGCTCACTGGTTGTCTCTAGTTCTGTTTTGTAATATCTAATGCCAATGGTGCCGTCGAACCAGTCGGTGGCAAAGCTTGTTTGAGCATAAAGACTCAAGGTATCTTCGATTAAATCGTAACTTTCAGCTCTATCTTTTGCATCTTGGATATTTTCAGGGAAGGTATCACCATGATCGGAGAAGAGTTCTGCAAGGTTAAAAAAGTAGGGTTGGTCTAACCCCTTGATACCATCAAAAGACGAATGTCCTGTATCAATGATGGTTTGTTGATAATCGCTAGGAGCTAGCCCGGGCATATCGTCAAGTGTTAAATGTTGAGAATTTATTAAAAGTTCTTTTTCATTTTGTGATGCTCTGAAACCGACTTTAAATTGCTGGAAAAAGTCAAAATCAGCTTCAAATGTTAAGTCAGCTTTTATCGCTGTGTTGGTACTAATGACTTCGTCATCATTATTTACAATATTTGTAAAATCATGATATTGACTATCATTTAAAATATTACTCAGCTTACCATCATCATTTATATCCGAACCGTGGTAGATGAATTGAGGGCGAGTAGTAGTATTATCCCAAGAAATATGGTGTTTAATACCAGCGCCAAAGGTATCATATGAACCCCGCCAGTTATAGTTTCTATCGGAGGTGGATCCTGAAATATCAACATCTAACTGAAGGTTTTCATTGATGGTATAAGCAAAATTAAGCCCATATACTGCGGTTGAATCTTTGTTGACCATATAGCTTGGTGCTGCCGTGATTCCGTTTGTACTGCCGATACTTGCCATGACATTATTGTTATCATCAAATCGTGTGCTGCCAATTACCGGTTGAAAGCCATCCCATAAGGTAAAAATAGTATTACTTGTAAACTGTTCATATTCGTAATCAGACACTAATGTATCAGCTGTTATTAACAATTTTTGAGTTGCTTGCCATTGTCCGGTAGCAAATAATGATGTATGAGTGATGTCTTGTTTTTTAGTTATAAAACCATGACTGCTTGGTCCCAGATCACCTTCGCCATCGCCATCAAAATCTATCCAAGGCTGAAGTTGACTCTGTTTATAATTTTCAAGCAGTAAAGGCTCATCTCTATAAGCCGCACCAATGGCGATTGCTAGCTCATCTGAAAAATGGTGGCTGAACATGCCACTTAATTTTTTACCGTATTTATCGCCGATATTAACACCATCAAAATTTGTATTACCATTGACCGTTGCAGAAAAAGTACGAATATCTTTATTGAGTGCCAGTGGTCTAATAGTTTCCATATTGACAGTGCCACCTATGCCACCTTCTAAAGAGTCTGCCATAGCGGTTTTAAAAACTTGTGCTTTACGAATTGCCTCGCTGGGAAATAAACTTAAATTGATAGAACGGGCACCGAATGAACTCACTATTTCACGTCCATTCAAGGTAATTAAGGTAAAAGCACTACCTAAGCCTCGTACATTAATGGTATCACTTCGGCCGTCATTTTGATTACCGGTTACGCCAGTTAATCTTTGCAGTGACTCGGCAATGCTTTGGTCGGGCAGCACACCAATATCTTCTGCTGATAAATTAGCCGAAATGGTATTGGCAAATTTTTTCATATTGATGGCTTCAACTTCGCTTGCAGAAAAACCACTGACAATATTTATTACTTCTATTTCGTACTCTTTTTTTGCAGATAAACTTGGCTGTGAAGAAATAACTTTATCTGACGATTCATTCTTTTTAGCTCGTTTGTCTAAATCTTCTATTGATTTGGGTGATTGCTTGATTATAAATGTGTCTTCATTGGTGACTTCACCTATTAACCCGGTGCCAGACAGTAATACATCCAGAGCTTGCTGAGCGGTATAATACCCTTTTAGTGGTTTGGCAGTTTTAGACTCAACTAGGCTATAAACAAATAGTGACGTTTTCCCAGTGGTTTTAGAGATAGTTCCAAGGGATTCAAATAACGATCGTGACGGGATATCAAAGCGGTGAAATTTATCATCGTTACTGGCATTCGCCTGGACGCAAACCATTAGCAGGCTTATTTGCATTAGCGCCGAAAATAAAATTCGACATTGTTTATATAAGCTACTTAAAGATAAATAATTTGGAAATAGCCTTGGTGTTACCAGGCAAGGATAGGCGCAATTTAAGTTTAAAATGGCCCCTCCTTATATTATCACTTATATAGTATTTATTATGCTATTTAATATCCTCTATTTTTGATAATAATTCAACATGATTTTTATCAATTTTATTTACTTTAATACCAAAACCTGAATCAAGAATAGAAAATAGTTTATCAGTTTCTCCAGCTTCAAAATGACCGCCAATTCGTAATTGTCTTAATTCAGGATCAGGTACGTCAATTTTAATCGAAGTATGTCTACTGATTTCAGTGACAACTTGTTCTAAAGTTTCTCCCGCAAAAACCAATTTACCGTTCATCCAAGATAATTTACGAGCTAATTCACCGCTATCGATATATACAACCTGATTGTCGTCATTTTTTGCAGAAACTGATGTAGATATAGTCATACCTTGTCCTGCTGAAAGTTTTCCTAAATATTTAGATACTTTCGCTGGCTCATTGCTGTTTGTTTGAGTGTTTTCTTCCTTGCTAGGGCTAATGTTTGTTGACGCTTCAAAGTCATCTGGTTTTAGCAGTAAAACGTCATCAACTATCGCCAGTTCTACGGTTCCTTCAGATACTAATACCTCAACATGGCCTTGTGATTTATGAACTGAAAAAGCCGTGCCTATTGCCCTAACTAACCTATTCATTGAATACACTTCAAATGGACGAGAGGCATCTTTTTGCACTTCAAAATGTGCTTCTCCATTTATTAAAGCAATGCGTCGATAGTTGTCACTATAATCCACTTTTACTTTTGAATTACTGTTTAGCCAAAGCGTTGAACCATCTTCTAAGGTGTGTTGTTTATATTCACCAATAGCGGTAGTGTAATAGCTAGGCTGAGAAAGCGTATCTTGGTTGTTCATTGAACCAATAAACATTACACATACTAATAAACATGCAGAAACAGTACTCAATTTGAACATTAAAGAGTGCTTTTGTTTTGGCTCGCCGTTATTGCTGTAAAAAGTCGATATAATTTGGTTACCAATAAATCCTTTTATTTTATCAAAAGAGGAGCTTGATTTAGGTTCAACAGCAATTCTCATTGCCGATAAAACATCCATATCATTCCAGGTTTGCGACATGCGCATAATTACGCTGCGATGTACATTACTTGTAGACACCCATTGATTTAATTCAATGGCTTCATCTTTAGAAAGAGCTGCTTCATCTATTTTTAGTAGCCAAAGAGCTGCTTCTTCTTTGATTTTTTGAGTGTTGGTGAAACCTTTAACGTTATTCATTATTTAATGTCTCCATTAAAATTAGAGGTGTTAGTTTGAGGCTTAAAACTATCGTTGACCGTAACATTTTCTTCATAACTCTCAATGGCGTTATCGCAACAAGTCATTCCCTTGGCGATATTATAATTTATTGTACTTGTCGGCATATTCAATTTACTCGATATTTCCTTTATTGAATAACCATAAACTTTTCTCATCACTAATACTTTTCTAGTTTGCTCTGGTAAAGAGGCTAATGATTCACAAAAGATCCCGAGTTTTCTTTGTGCATCAATGTTATTTTCAAGGTTGTCGCAATTAAGCGGAATTGTTTCTTCATCAACGTCATCAATATAGTCCGTTAGCTTATAGCTTGAACGACGATACTTTGACATAATTAAGTTGGTCGCGACTCTATACATAAAAGATTTTGGTTTTTGAATTTCATTTTGAATATTCGATTCAAATGAGCGCAGAAATGTTTCTTGGCAAATATCATCAACTTCATGAGATGGCAAAAAAAACTTCGAAATATATTTTTTCAAAGCCTGCTCATGCTGCTTAAAAGTATCTAGTATAGAACTATTATTGTTCTCATTTTTCAAACTAGTCTCACCTTACATTTACCATTTTGATATGTTTAACGGTCTGCTATTCTCAATGTGTGCCACTCATATATAAAGAGTATATTTTATTGGCGCATATTAGTAATGCAATTCTTTTATTGTCTGTATGTATTTCTTAAGACGTATGAAATACGAAAATGTACAACATTTGTTGTTTTATTTTTTCTCGACGATTTCTGTCATTTGACTAATTAGCTTAGCTTTTACCAAATCGTACTCTTTATTTAACGCTAGGTTATGCCATTCATACGGGTCACTTCGATGATCATACAACTCTTCTTGTCCGTCTTTATAACGAATGTAGCGCCAATCTTTGGTGCGATAAGAATAGGTTTGCTGCCAAATATATTCGTCCGGTAAATCCTTAATTACTTTAACGTGCCACAAAGCATGAGGGTTGGTGCCAACAGCAAGCCCTTCAATTGGTGTATCAATGCCAACGCCCATAATAGTTAATGCACCTTCTGGACCTTGCCATGATTGTGGTGACTTGCCATTAAGCAGTGGCGCAATACTGTAACCGCCAAGTGAACCTGCGCCTTTAGAGTTAGCGGTAGAGCCTTTTAAATTGGCAAGCTGTTGAAACGTCGGATATATATCGATTAGTGACACCGGCTGGTCAACTTTTAAACCTGCAATACTCTTACCTGGTACTTTCCAAAGCATTGGGATTTTTGTACTTTCTTCCCAAGGCGAGTTTTTATAGAGGTAATCTTTTTCACCAAATTGCCAGCCATGATCGCTCGTAAAAACGACGATGGTATTGTCTTTAAATTTTGAATTGTTTAGCGCATTAATAACGATGCCTAATTGCTCATCCATAAACGCAATACAGGCAAGGTAAGCTTGAATAACTTTCTTTAAACCTTCGTCATCATCAGCGTATGAATTTTGCAATGCTTTAAAATAAGACAAGCCCATTTGTGACATCGGGTAGTTATCTTTAAACGGGGTATCGTCGACATCACCTTTCTTAATATTAGGCAACTGCAATGTTTCTAGAGGGAACATGTCAAAGAAACGTTTAGGTGCATACAACGGTGTATGTGGCCTTACAAAACCTACCCCCATAAAGAATGGTTTTTGAGTATTACTTTGCTCAAGCTGCTTTAACTTATTACTTGCCCAAATAGCATGCTGCTCGTCGGGTAAGCGATCGCGATCATCTTCGCTAACATAGCGAAAGGGTGCAAATGGATAACCCCAGCCTGGAGCTCGTTTTAGTTTGGTCGTGCTATCTAATTTAAATTTTGGAACATCGGTTAATGGTGCAAAAGAGCCATCAACAATATTTATGCTTCTAAAAGGCTCTGGAACAGAAGGGTGGCCAACAATTTTATTGCCATTATAGGCATGAGGGCCATAATTAATGCGTTCTTGTACTCCCCATTCATCCCAAAATTTGAGTTTGTTTTGGTGTAGTAACTTACCGGTACCAAGCATTTGATAGCCATTTTTTCTAAACAACTCTAGGAATGTTTTATTGTGCTTAAGCACATGTTGTTGGTCGAGCTTAGTCCAGCCAAAATCTTTTGACTGGTGTGGGTAAACACCGGTAAATAAGCTGCTGCGTGATGGCGAGCAAACCGGCACATTAGTGTGAGCGTTAGTAAATTGCGTTGACTGCGCAGCAAGGGCGTCAATGTTAGGTGTTTTACTTTGCGGATGGCCGCCAAATGCGCCTAAATAGTCATTAAGGTCGTCAACAATGATAAATAGTACATTTGGCTGTTCTACAGTGTTATCGAGCTTATTTTCATCAGCAAACGCTGGCGTTGTTATGCCTAGTAGGCAACTCACCAAAACACAGCTTTTAATTAAATTATTGATGCGCATTTTGCTTCCTACAATTTTAGGCCAATGATGGCACTAACTTCACTTTTAAGCGTTTTTTTAATGTCTTTGTGTTGTTTACTAGACGCTAGATTCTTCCACTCATACGGGTCGTTGTTATGGTTATATAACTCTTCTTTGCCGTTTGCGTAATGAATATATCTGAAATCTTTGGTACGGTATGAGTAATTTTGCTTAGCAACAGTTTTCTCTTTGCCACTGTTGGCGTAATTACCGACAACGGTTAACGCGCCATTTGGCCCTTGCCAGTCGTCAGTTGCAGGATCTTCAATAAATGGACGCAAACTAAAGCCTCCTAATTTCCCGCCTTTGTTATTATTTCTGTGATCACCCTTTAACTGGCCGTAATCTACCAGCGTTGGAAATATATCGATTAATGAAACTGGTTGCTCAACCGATGCATTGCTGACATTACTATTCGCTGGGCGAATAATAAGTGGAATACGTGCACTTTCTTCCCATGGTGAGTTTTTAAAAATGTAGTCTTTCTCGCCCATTTGCCAGCCATGATCGCTGGTAAATACCACCATAGTATTTTTATTTAATTCAGGGTTTTCTTCTAGCGCAGTCATCACTTTACCGACTTGTTCATCCATAAAGGCAATACACGCTAAGTAAGCTTGTAAAAAATGCTTAATCGCAACTTCTCTGTCACCACCGTAAGACGCTAATAATGTTCGGTAATACTTTAACCCTTTGCCATTATCTGGAAAGTTTTCATTGAAATATGTATCGTCTGTATCGTTTTTCATCCAAGGTGCTAATTCAACTGACTCAAGCGGGAACATGTCAAAGAAACGGTCCGGTGCATAGAGTGGGGTATGAGGTCGAACAAAACCTACGCCCATAAAAAACGGCTGCTGTTTGTCTTTTTTAGCGAGTTCAGCAAACTTGGTTTTAGCCCACTTTGCATGTGCTTCATCGGGCAGTAAATCACGGTCGCTTTCACTGGCGTAACGAAATGGAACTTTTGTCCAGCCGTTTACCCAACCTGGTTCACCTTGTATTCCGGGGGATATGCCACCTTCGGATAATCGCCCAAACGAACCATCAATAGCACCAATATCTCTATATGGAGAGGGGACGTTTTTAGTTGCCGTTAGTTTTTCGCCGTCAAACATAGTTGGTCCATAATTATGCTTAACATTGTTGCCCCATTCTTGCCATTCTGGGGTTTTGTTGCCATGCATTAATTTACCAGTACCTAGTGTGAAATAACCATTTTCGTTAAACATCTCCATTATGGTTTTGTTGTGTTTCAACACTGGCTGTTTGTATTTAGCTGTCCAGGCAAAATCTTTTGATTCGTGCGGGTAAACGCCGGTAAATAAACTATTGCGAGAGGGTTGGCAAACTGGTGTGTTGGTTTGCATATTAGTGAAACGAATGCCGCTTTTGGCAAGCTTATCAATATTAGGCGTTTTAACTTGTGGGTGACCACCAAAAACGCCTTGGTAATCATTTAAATCATCAACAACAATTAGTAATACGTTTGGTTGCGATGCAGCTTCTTTGGAAGAATTTTCTGCTTGGGCATTGGTGGCAAATAAGCCTAAAGTCAGTAGCCCTAAAACAAGGTTTTTCATAGTAAGTCCAATGGTTAATTTTATTGTTATTTTTTCTCGTGATAACTTCTATGTTGTTATCTGCTGATGTTGAATGCGCATTACAGTGCTATTCATAATATTTATTCTTGGTTGTTATTCTTCACTTTCACTCAGTTCAATTGCGCCCATATCTGGTTTGCCAACAATTGGATTTCCTAAAATATCATGAGTAACTTTTAAGCCTTTAAATAACCCATTTTTATCACCCACAACAAATGGAATTTCGATACCTTTATTAGCCACTGCTTTTATATTCAATGGGATATAATCAGATACTTTAGTTCCACCAGCATTGGTAAACTGCACATCGGCAATAATTGGCGCGCTGTCTTGGATTAAAATAGATTTTGGCCAAGTGGTTTCTTTTAAGAAAATGTTGTTAGTGAAGTTAACATTGGCAATATGATTAGTACCATTTGTTTCAGGACGGTATTGATCGCCTTTAACTGCTTTACTGTCGCCCACCACATGGAAAATGTTATTGGCTATTACAGCGCCTTTGGACATACGAGTTACGGCCATTTTACTTAAATTTTCTTCTTTAACATAAATAGTGTTGTTATAGATATAGCTATTGAATGGACCGCTGTGCTCTTTGCCTTTGCCAACAAAACCACTGAACCAAAACGTTTTCCCTTCTTGGAAAGCATTGTTTTGACCTTTAGTGCGGTACCCGTCATTAATGCTAAGGTTATAACGGTATGCATTGTTGTAGTTATTACCTAAAATTTCGATAAAGCCACCGGCATTATTAGCGCTTATGTTGTATTGAAAAATAATGTTGTCGCAGTTATAGTCGATATGAAATCCGGCTGAATCTGCAGGACCACTAGCATCTAAAAATTTATTGTATTCAATAAGTGCATGCGATGTACCCCAGGTCCACATGCCGCTGCCACGTCCCCAATGACGGCTATCCGATCTACTGCCTGAGCCTTTAACGACATTTAAAAAAACATGGACATCTTTGCCGCCACTCATTTGCATGCCGGGACCACCAACATCAAATACTTTATTGTTGCTCAGAACGACGTTTTGTAGGCTGTCTTTAGGGCCATTTAATTTGATGCCTGTATGTGAAACTTTAGTAATAACGGAATTGTTAATGGTTAAACCGTCAAACTTGCCGCCATTCCTGGCAAATGCTCGGATCCCCCAACCATAGCTTTCGGTTCCATTGGCACTACCGGTTTCTTTTTTAGAACGAACTACCCCCGGGTCGTTAAAATAGACATCTCGAACTAAAAGATTATCTAATTTTATTCCTTGGTAAGTGCCTTTTATATTTGCTTCAAGTAATACGCCAATTCGCATATCGCCAGTAGGAGAGTTTTTATAGGATTTTTTGAGCCACTTTTTAATACCACCTGCATTTGCCGTAACTGCAAAATTACTTACGTGAACATGCTGAGAATTTAAAATTGTAATGCCAGCGGCAAAGCCGGACGCATTAATCGTTGCTCGTTTACCTTTACTGTTATCATCTGCTGTGTATGTAGTAACAGTAATTGGCTTGTCGCTATTTCCTTTTAAACTATTTAAGGTTAACTGTCCCCACCATGCTTTGCCTGAAGCAAACAATAATTTATCACCTGGTTTTAATTTTAATTTATTTACTTGGTTTAGTGATTTAAAAGCCTGCTCAGGTGAAGTGCCACTATTTGCGTCTTTGCCTTGATTTGCATTGACATAATAATCTGTGGCATGTGTAGACAAGCTAAAGATAAAGCTTGGTAATATTAATAAGCGTAGCCATGTTTTCATTTGAGCATCTTCAGATAAAATATTTATTGTTCCTTTATATCCTTTCTAGTAGTATCGATTCAAGTAAAATATTATTTATAGTATAAAATAGAAATAATCATAAAAAATGGTTGTTATAATATAATATAGTATTTATCATACAAATAAGTGTTGGAATATTAAAGAGTAATGAAATGAAGGTGCTAGTTGCAGGAGGGTTAGGTTATATAGGTAGTCATACATGTTTGGCGTTACAGCAATCAGGTATCACTCCAATTATCTATGACAATTTATCAAACTCTAGCGTTAATGTACTTATACAACTTAAGCGTATTAGTGATAAAGATTTTACTTTTATCGAAGGTGATATTCGAGACCAAGAAAAATTAGAGCAAGTAATGCAAGAGTATGATGTGCAGGCAGTATTTCATTTTGCGGCATTAAAAGCAGTAGGTGAGTCATGTGAGCAACCCAGACGATATTATGATAATAACGTTTCAGGAAGCGTAGTGTTACTAGATGCCATGGCAAATGCTGGTGTTAAACAAATTATATTTAGCTCGTCGGCCACAGTATATGGTGACCCACAATATTTACCGCTTGATGAAAAACATCCAATTTCAGCTACCAACCCATACGGTTGGACCAAGGTTATGGTGGAGCAAATATTACAAGATAATTGCCAAGCGAATGCTGATAACCTTGCCATATCGCTGCGTTATTTTAATCCAGTTGGTGCTCACCCAAGTGGCTTGTTAGGTGAAAGTCCTAATGGCATTCCTAATAACTTAATGCCTTATATTGCACAAACTGCAGTAGGTAAGCGCGAGTTTGTTAGTGTCTATGGTAATGATTACCAAACCCCTGATGGTACCGGTATTCGAGATTACATCCATATTATGGACTTAGCTGCAGGGCACGTTGCCGCATTTTTAACTCACAAAAATGACACTAGTTTTATTGCCTATAATCTGGGTACAGGTCAGGGCTATTCAGTACTGGATGTTATTAACGCTTTTGCAAAATCAGCAAATAAAGAAGTGCCGTATCAAGTTGCTCCAAGACGAGCGGGTGACGTTGCATGTAATTATGCTGATGCAAGTTTAGCGAAACAAAAATTAAATTGGCAAGCAACTTTAGGTTTGTCTGATATGACCGAAGATACATGGCTCTGGCAGTCAAACTATCCTCAAGGTTTATAAGAACAATAGGAATAATTAATGAGTTCTCTTGAATTTACTCATCGTCGTAAAAACCCATTAACCGGTGATTGGGTGTTAGTTTCACCACATCGAAACAATCGACCATGGTCGGGTGCTACAGAAGCTGATTCTGTGGAGAAATTATCGAGTTATGATAAAAGTTGTCCGTTGTGTCCTAGCAATGAGCGTGCGAATGACACGTTTAACCCTGATTATAAAAAAACTTTCGTATTTGTTAATGATTTTGGTGCGCTGGTTAGCGACAACGATAATGTTGTTAATCAAGACACACCAGCATTTATTAAAGCCGATGTTGCACGGGGCGAATGTCGAGTTATTTGTTTCTCGCCAGATCACTCAAAGACATTACCAGAATTGAGTAATGGTGAGATCAAATCTGTAATAGATACGTGGCAAACTAACTATAACGAATTGTCAGAGCAATATAATTGCGTACATATATTTGAAAATAAGGGCGCAGTAATGGGGTGTTCTCAGCCACACCCGCATGGCCAAATTTGGGCCCATGATCATATGTCTACTGAGATTGAAGTAGAGAATGGCAACTTGGCAACTTATAAACAGTCAGAAAACAGTAATTTATTTGCTGATTATATTAAGTTTGAAAATGAACAAAAAGATCGAGTGGTCTATAGTAATGAACACTGGCTAGTCGTTATACCATATTGGGCTGCATGGCCATTTGAAACACTGTTAATTGCAAAAGATGATGTTCGTCATATGGGGCAATTAAATGAACACCAGAAAGTTTCATTAAGTGATGCATTGAAAGTTCTAACGACTAAATATGACAATGTATTTAATTGCAGTTTTCCTTATTCTATGGGCTGGCATAGTGCCCCAAGTAATCTAGATGATGATAGCCATTGGCGCTTACATGCCCACTTTTATCCGCCGCTACTACGCTCTGCAACCGTCAAAAAACATATGGTTGGTTATGAAATGCTAGCGGAAAGTCAAAGAGATTTAACTGCAGAAACTGCAGCGAGTATTTTGCAAAGTGCGAGCACTACACATTATAAAAAAGGATTTTAGTATGACTGATTTATTAGCTTCCCAATTTGAAGATATTTATTACTCTCCAGCAACGTCATTATCGTCAGCTCCTGGACGTGTGAATATCATTGGAGAACATACAGATTATAGCGATGGTTTTGTACTTCCTTGTTCGTTAGAGTTTTGCACTAAAGTATTGTATAGAAAGCGGAATGATAATTTGGTTGTTGTGCATTCAACTAACTACCCTGGCGAATCAGACAGCTTTGATATAAGTACAGATATTAGCCATGGAAATTCGCAATGGGGTAACTATATTCGTGCGATGGCGTTTGTTATAAAACGCCAAGGACATTCTCTTTGTGGTGTTGATGTACTAATTAGTTCAGATGTACCTCAAGGCAGTGGTTTATCTTCATCTGCAGCACTCGAAGTTGCGATAGGTGGTATGTTCAGTGAATCGGCTAGTTTAGATTTAACACCTGAAAAAATAGCTTTGCTTGGGCAAGAAGCTGAAAATGATTTCATGGACTGCCAATGTGGCATTATGGATCAAATGATTTCAGCGAAAGGTGAGCCTGGTTCTGCATTAATGATTGATTGTCGAGATCTGTCAACGCAATCAATTAAAATTCCAGAAGATCTTAGTATCGTGATTGTGAATTCAAATTACCCTCGTAAGCTGGTTGATAGCGAATACAACCAACGACGTATTGATTGCGAGCAAGCCGCTAAAAAAATGAATGTGGCCATGTTAAGAGATGCGACATTGGATTTACTGGCACAAAATAAAAGCAAGCTGACTGATGTTGAATATAAACGAGCGCATCATGTGGTTACTGAAAATCAACGAGTGATGGATGCAATGTCGGCGTTAGCACATAGCGACATGAAAACGCTTAAGCAACTTATGTCAGCCTCTCATAACTCTTTACGTGATGATTTTGAAGTAACTGTGCCTGCCACAGATGGATTAGTTGAAATTTGTCAGGCAGCGTTAGGTGATAATGGCGCTGTGCGAATGACTGGTGGTGGCTTTGGTGGTGCAATTGTTTGTTTGTGTAGAGCTGATGATGTTAGCAAGATTAAACAAGCGGTAGCGGAGCAATACTTTGAGCGTTTTCAATTGAACGCAGACATATACGTGTGTAATGCGGGAAGTGGCTTAAAGGTAAGACAGCTTGATCCAGTACCCGCTTAATTTGTGAACTCTCCCCACAAAGCAAAGCGGTAACACTAAAACCTAGATGGTAGAACATCTAGGTTTTTTATTATTAGGGCTTTGAACTTGTATCGGCTGTATCGTCTAAAGCAATTCGTGATTTAGCATTAAAAAGTCTTAAACTAGCGGTTAGCTGAATTATTAGCTCTTTAATTTTACCAAAACTGATTGAATCATATACTTGCGGATTACGAGTTTCCTTATCTAATAGTACTGCTTTAATCGTTGCTGTTAAGTCTCCTTTTTCAGCAAACTTGTTAGCGACCCTTTCAATATAAGCAGAGCTTGGATTTGACGTAATTTTGATACCGCCGAGCTGAATAAAAAAGGTCGCTTTTGCGGCCTTATTTGTGCCTGTACTGCCAGCTTCACGGTATGCCGTGATGACGATTTGCGTTAAGAGAAGTGTCCTAATGCGCACTTTTTAGTAAAATCGGCGAGGGTCTCTGACCCGAAGCTAGGCCGTACTGACAATTAATTGCTCCCGGCATTAATTGCATTCCAGCCATCCAGGGCGGTCTTTCTAAAATCATCGCTTAATTAGATGATTTGGTAAACACCAAACCTTAAAAAAGAGCGCTTCGGCGATCTTTTTGTTTGTGTAATACTCTATAACAGTTAAATATGACTCTATTTTATAGGGTGTTGCTGATAAACATATTAAACCCACCATTCTTCGTTAAAATACTCTCACACAAATTTGCCACAATGTATGATTATGCGCTAAGCTTTTGACTATACGATATTTATTTAAAGAGATGAAAAATGGATTATGAAAAACTAGTAGCCGATTTAATTGCAATGATTGTTTTGTACGGTCCTAAGTTAGTATCAGCACTGCTAGTATGGGTAGTTGGTGCTTGGGTTATTAAGGGCATAATGATAGCGATCAATAAAGCATTAGCTAAGGCTAAAGTCGATGAATCATTGATCCCATTTGTAAGGGGCTTATCAGGCACCTTATTAAAGGTACTATTAATTATTACCGTGTTAGGTATGGTCGGTATTGAGATGACCTCATTTATCGCTATTCTAGGTGCCGCAGGCCTTGCTGTTGGTCTAGCATTGTCGGGTACATTACAAAACTTTGCCGGTGGTGTGATGATCTTGATTTTTAAGCCATATAAAATAGGTGATTTTATTGACGCGCAGGGCTACAACGGTACTGTTTCTGAAATTCAAATTATCAATACCATATTAAAAACACCAGACAATAAAACTATTATCATACCAAATGGTGGTTTGGCTAATGGCTCAATGACCAACTATTCAACTGAGCCAAAACGCCGAGTTGATTGGACTTTTGGTATTGGCTACGGAGATGATGTTGATCATGCTCGTGCTGTTATGAAAAAATTGTGTGACGCCGATGCTCGTATATTGAAAGATCCTGCAGTATTTATTGGCGTTTCCGCACTTGCCGACAGTTCAGTAAATTTTGCGGTTCGAGCCTGGGTTAACGCAGAGGATTATTGGGGTGTGTTCTTCGACATGAACGAGCATATATATAAAACCTTTAATACTGAGGGTTTAAATATCCCATTCCCACAAATGGATGTGCACCTACATAAAGATTCATAAACTCACTATTTAAGCACATACCCGTTAGTCGTAATACTGCCTATAAATTGTGTTGCTTTGTTAATTGCTCTTTCACCGGGCAATTAACTGGTTTATAGTTTGAACCTTCGGCTATCAATAGCTTCTAATGATTTTAGGTATAAAGGTTTACGTGTGTTTAAAAGATTAACAACCATCACATTAGTACTACTCGTGAGTGCATGTGCAACAGAAAATAGTATAGATAATACTAGTAATGTTACTAAAAACGCAGAACCAAGTAATGCTGATGAAACTGTGCAAATCACTCAAAATAGTTCAGCAAATAAAAACTATGATGAAGCGGTAAAAGCCTTTAAATCAGCGCCAACATTACTAAAAGTAAAGCAATTAAAATTAGATTATATTAGTACTGATTATTACCAACCATTTAGCGGCAGTGAACAAAAACTGAGTGAGCAAATGTTTAGTTATGTTGAAGCTAAAGATTGGTCGGACTGTCTTATTGTTGCGGAGCAAATTTTAGCAAGCAATTATGTTAGCTTTAATGGTCATTATGGTGCCATGGCATGCAGTTTTGAATCAGATAAAAAATCTGCAGGCTTACATCATCGAGAAGTGCTTAGCTATTTGCTAGACGCTATGTGGCAATCTGGTGACGGCAGGGGTCCTAATTCGGCATTAGTCAGTTTAAGTACTACTGAAATATATGGTTTTTTAAAATTAACCGGTTTTCAAGTATTGAAACAATCTATGTTTGAATTTAAAAAGCTATCTTATGAGCTAGTGCGAGTTATAGACCCTGACTCTAATGAAGAGTTTGATTTGTTTTTTAATAATAGCATCCAGTGGCAATATGGTTTCAAACACGTTGATTAATTAGTGAAAGTACTAAGGTACTAAGGTATTAAGGTAATAAGATTATTATGAATAAATTTCTTAAAATAAGTTTTACAATAATATTAGCTAGCTCGATGTTAGCTTGTGTGGGTAACGAAGAAGCAAATACTAAAACTTCGGAAAAAGAAGCCTTGCCAGCTAAAAATTATACTCCACCGCCAAGCGAGGCAAGCAAAGGTATGCACAAGAATGCTCAGTGGTACACCGGCACATTAAAATTTTATAATTTAGAAGGCGGTTTTTATGGGTTTACTGGCGAGAATGGTGAATTGCTTCTACCACTTAATCTAGGTAATGAATTCAAACAAAATGGCGCTAAAATCAAATTATACGGTTATATAGATCATGATATTATGACCATTCAAATGTGGGGATCAGCTTTTCATGTGCTCGACGCTGAATTACTGGAAAAAGGCTCTAGCATCGATGATAAAAGTATGTAACTTATTTCGTTAGTCCTTAAAAATAAAAAAGCAGAACGAATATGTTCTGCTTTTTTTATGGTTTTATCTCTAATAAAACTGGTGCTATTGAGAACAATTAAAATTTTGCTGCAAAATTTGCAGTTGTGCATTGCCACCGATAATAACGACTTGATAAAGTCTGTCATATATCGATTCATCGAAACTCGTTAATTCAATATTCGTTAATAAGCCTGCTAATACGGCTGTAGTATTACTGTGGCCAACGATTACACTATTACCCGGCAGTTGTTTTAGCTCTATGGCAAATGCCTCTAACTCTTTAGGATTGTAGTGTTTAATTACGACATTTTTAGACTGCGCTACAGGCTTTGCTGTTTGTAATGTACGTTGATAATTGGTACTAAAAACATTATCAATAGCAATGAGTTCTAATTGTTTTGCAATGCTCTGTGCTCGTTGCACACCACATACTGTTAAGCTTGGGTCTTTAACGTCAAGCTGCTTTTCAGCGTGACGAATAAGATAGATATATTTCGATGCTTGAGCATGTTTTGCATATTCGTCAGCATGAACTTTAGTAATCACTCCAAGGCTAGATAATACTATCACTAGCCCTAATATTAATTGCTTAAGACTATGCATATTGAGCAACCAAAGAATTCCAATTTTTACGGCGTAATTTTAAGTTATTTTTAATTTCTAAGTAACGTTGCACAATTGCTGAACCTTCAACATCGGCAGACAGCTGATTACTTTTTTGTGCCAATAATTGTTTCTTCGCTTCGTAATATAACGTCATTTGCTCGACTAATAGCTCGTATTCATGCTGTACTTTAGCGAGTAACTCTTCACTATTCTCAACTAAGTGTAATTTTTTCTGGCTATTAATAAATTGCATATGCGCTTTTGCTTTGGCAATTTTATCTTCAGGCGTTTTACGTAGCTTATAGGTTAAATTAAAATAACTACAGGCCTTGATGAGCCACTTAGTTGGATCAAACTGCCACCAACGAATACCATTACGATAGTCATTTTCAAAGATATGATGAAAGTTATGGTAGCCTTCACCAAAGGTAAAAAAGGCTAGAATACCATTGTCTCTAGCGGTGTTTTTTTCAGTGTACGTTTGTTTACCCCAAATGTGGGCTAATGAATTGATAAAGAACGTGGTGTGATGACTTAATACCAGACGCATAACACCAACCAGTAAAATACTAGATAATATATCGCCATGAATAAGGCCAAGAGCGATTGGAATACCGAAATTAGTTAATACCGTAAGTAATAAGTAATTTTTGTGCTGCCACATAACAATTTTATCTTTTTGTAAGTCGCGAGCATTATCATAATTACTATAAGTGTCATTGTGATAGTCTCTTAACATCCAACCGATGTGTGAAAACCAAAAGCCTTTTTTTGCTGAATAAGGATCGATATCGTTTTTATCAACGTGTTTATGGTGTACACGGTGATCTGAACACCAGTGTAAAATGGAATTTTGCAATGCAAAAGCACCACCAATAGCATAAATGAATCTTAGTACGGCATTCGCTTGGTAGGTTTTATGGGACCATAATCTATGGTAACCAGCTGTGATAGACAGACCACAAAAACAAAAACAAATGATAGTTGCAATTATTTCGAAGCTATCAAACCCATGGGTGATTGCTCTATATGGAACTGCAATAGCAGCAATTAAAAATGTGGCTAAAAATATAAAAATATTAATCCACAATAAACGAGGTTTGTTCATTTACATCTCTTTATCTAAATATTGAACGCAACTTTGAGCGTACACGTGTACACTATTCTAACTTTTGTTTCGTTCCAGTCAATGAAAAACTTGTGCTATGATGTGATTAATTCAAAAATAGCTAAAATATTACATTAAATGTCTGGAATTAGAGCACAACAAAAAGAAAAAACTCGTCGTTTATTAATTGATGCAGCGTTAAATCAATTAAGCGCAGAGCGCAGTTTTTCAAATCTAAGCTTGCGAGAAGTTGCTAAAGAAGCTGGTTTAGCGGCGACTTCTTTTTATCGGCACTTTAATGATATGGATGAGTTAGGACTTACTTTAGTTGATGAAGCAGGTTTAACGTTACGTCAATTAATGCGCCAAGCTCGCCAACGAATTGAAAAGGGCGGTTCGGTTATCCAAATTTCGGTTCTAACCTTTATGGAATTTATGGAAGCTAATGGTAATGTATTTCGCCTGTTGTTGCGGGAACGTTCTGGTACATCGCCAGAGTTTCGAGCTGCGGTAAATCGTGAAATACGTTATTTTACCATGGAGCTATGTGACTATTTACAGCATGCCAATAAACTTGATCATGAAACCAGTTATTTGCAAGCTAATGCTGCCGTCATCCTTGTCTTTAGTGCGGGAGCCGAGGCATTAGATGCTAATAAAAAAGAGCGCGATGAATTAACATTACGAACGATACAACAACTGCGTTTTATCGCTCGTGGCGCTATGGACTTAAGCGCAAGAAAAAAAAGATAACTGCTATTTCTTGCGGGTCAAAATAACTCCGCATTCAATGTGATCCGTGTATGGAAATTGATCGAACAGCGCAAAATTATCAATGGTGTGAGTCTTACTTAATGTTTGCAAATTATGATGTAACGTTTGCGGGTTACAAGAAATATAAATAATTTTCTCAAACCTTGAGACTAACTCTTCTGAAGCTGGGTCTAATCCCGCTCTTGGTGGATCGACTAACACAGTATCATAACTGTACTGCTTTAAATCAAAACCTTGCAGACGACGAAATTCTCTTTCGCCATTCATTGCTTGGCTAAACTCTTCACTCGACATACGAATAATATCTAAGTTTTCAACGTTATTATCGCGAATGTTAACTTGCGCTGAAGTCACTGAGCTTTTAGATATTTCGGTAGCCAATACTTTATCGAAATTTTCGGCTAATGCTATGCTGAAATTACCGTTACCACAATATAGTTCCACTAAATCGCCGCTGGAATTTTCAGTGGCATCACTCGCCCAAGTGAGCATTTTTTGATTTACACCGCCATTAGGCTGAGTAAAACTATTTTCAACTTGTTGGTAGCGGTACTGCTTGCCTTTCACCGTTAAAACTTCAGTGACGTACTCTTTACCTAATACAACTTTTTGTTTTCTTGCTCTGCCAATTATATCAACTGGGGCTATAACACTTAACGTTTGTTGTAATTGCGTTGCTTGTACCTGCCATTCCTCATCTAGCTGTTTGTGATACAGCAAGCTGACTAATAACTCGCCACTTAAGGTAGATAAAAAATCGACTTGAAATAACTTTCTTCTTAGCAGCTCATTATCTTTAATATTGGTAATAAGTGCTTGCATTGCTTCATTAACGATGACACTCGCAACAGGAAATTTATCAACACGATATTTTTCTTTGGTGTCTTTATTAAACATAATATAAAAGACGTCATCACCATCATGCCATACTCTAAATTCTGCACGTAATCGATAATTCAACGGCTCTGAACTAAATACTTCAGCCGATGGCATAGCATAGTCTTTAAATAACTCAGTCATCTTTTGAGTTTTATCTGCTAATTGCTGTGGGTAATTATCTGGGTGTATATGACTGAACATAAATTGGCCTTATTTTTAATGAGCGCGGATTTTAGCCTTTGTTTTACTATAGCTCAAGGTTTGCTTGAGCTGTTTACTGAATTTTACTCGTTACTCACTGGTATTAGGCTTATCTTTATCAGATAATGTATGCATATTTCCTCATTAGCACCCATAACACTTAATCGCTTGTCTACACCTCTTGATGGTGAATTTGCAATTATGTGTCATAGTATTGTTAAGAATAAAACTCTACAAAAAAAATCACCTATGACCAATATTTTCAATACTCGTAATATTCTAATGTTTTTAATACCGTCACTAATCGGTATTGGCCTCTTTATGCTACCACTGCAATATGATGGTATAACAAGTATCCCTGTGGCTATTTTGGCTAAAATGTTCCAGCAAGGTTTAAGTGATATTATTATTGAACTGGTGTGTATAGTTATCACTATCAGTGCTTTGTTAAGTATATTTTTTAGTACTTTGCAACCTAGGTCTGTACACCATAGTTCATTAGTCGGTAGTTTATTTATTGTTTCGCCCGCTTGGCTCATTGTTCGCTGTTTGGGAGCCGCCTTTGCTATCTTGGTTTATAGCAAAAAAGGCTCTGCGATGATTTGGAGTGAAAATACCGGAGGGCTATTACTTCATGATTTAATGCCGATTTTGTTTTCTGTGTTTATTTTTGCGGGTTTGTTATTACCTTTATTACTCAATTTTGGTCTTTTAGAATTAGTCGGAACGTTATTCAGTAAAATTATGAGGCCGCTATTTAAACTTCCTGGTCGGTCAGCAATTGACTGTACTACATCTTGGTTAGGCGATGGTACGGTAGGCGTTTTACTTACTAGTAAGCAATATGAACAAAAACTTTATACGCAAAAAGAAGCAGCCGTTGTTGGCACTACATTTTCTGCGGTATCTATTACCTTTAGCTTAATTGTTATTGCTGAAGTGGGCTTGGTACATTTATTTATACCGTTTTATTTTGCCGTTTGTTTGGCTGGCTTTGTTGCTGCATTAGTTGTTCCGAGGTTACCGCCATTATCGTTTAAAAAAAACCTTTATATTGATGGTACCCAACCTGATCCTAATGCGCATGCAATACCAGAGGGTGAAAATATATTTAATCATGCATTTAAGTTAGCACTACAACGTTCATCTTCGATAAAAAGTATACGCGCTATATTAATGCAAGGAGTGCACAACGCGGCTGAAATGGTGTTTGTAGTTTTACCTGTTGTGATGGGGATTGGCACAATGGCGCTGATGTTGGCGGAATTCACCCCTTTATTTGATTACTTGGGCATGCCATTTTTACCTTACCTAGAGTTATTACAAATTCCAGAAGCCGATAAGGCTGCAAAAACCGTTGTTATTGGTTTTGCCGATATGTTTTTACCTTCAATATTAATTGCTAGTGTTGAAAGCGAGATGACTCGATTCGTTGTCGCTGCTTTGTCGATAACGCAATTAATTTATATGTCAGAAGTAGGAGCAATGCTACTTGGTAGTAAAATACCGGTAAATTTATTTGATTTGTTTATTATTTTTATTTTGCGAACAATTGTGACATTACCGGTTATTGCTCTGGTTGCACATTTTGTCTTTTAAGTTAGTTGCAAGTTAATTGTTGTTTTTTGTCGCCGTAAATTGAAATTTAATGTTTACGGTTACATTTTTCAGGTGTTTTTTGCATACCGAAATTATTCATAACATGTTGTTTTTTTAATCACCATCAAACCTCCAATTTTTGTATTGATTTTTGCCTCTTAAATTTTAAGCTCTCATTAAAAGTGTGAGGCTATCCTAACTTTCAATTTCAACCTCCTCTCAAAGGTAATACTGTTAACTAAGCTATTGCATTTAAACAATAATTAAATCAAAGTTAGACGTGGGGAATTTGCTGTTATTTAGCTTTAAATATTTTTTTTTGCCGAAAGTAGGCTAATATAAAATTGAATATTATTAATCTTTACAATTTATTCAGCTGTTAGTTTTGAATTATTAGCTATGTTTGGGATTACAAATTATTTCCTATTAGATCATATAGCTAGCAATCATGCTGATATACTACATATGTACAAAAAATAATTTAGAGTTCGCAGGAGATACTAATGCGCGTCAAAGTTTTTGGAATATACTCACTTTTAGTCTTATTCGTTAGTGGTTGTGGAGAACAACAACAACAAAAGGCCGCTGTTAAAGCCGCGCCGCCAGAAGTCGGCGTGCTTAGCATGCAGTATGAAAAACTTAACCTAGTTGCTAAATACGTAGGCAAAACTGAAGCAATGTCTGAAATTAATATTAATTCAGAAATTCGCGGTAAAATTATTGTAAATAGCGTCGTTGAAGGTGCTAACGTAAAACGTGGTCAAGTGTTATTCAAAATGGATCCTGAACCTTTTGAGGCCGTTATTGCTAATGCCGAAAGTCTACTTATACAAACTAAATCTCAGGTTGCATTAGCAAAGGTTAAATACAATATGTCTTTGTCTTTAGCGAAAGAAAATGTGCTAAGTAAATTAGACGCTGAACAAATTAAAGTTAATTTGGATATAGCAAAAGCAGAGATGGCAGCAGCGCAAGCATCGCTAGTATCTGCAGAGCTTGATTTGAAAAAAACCAGTATTACTTCACCTATTGACGGCGTTGTTGGCCTAACAAAAGTGAATGTTGGCGAAATTAAAGGGCCACTATCTGGCACTTTAGTTAAAATCACCGCAAATCAGTTTGTGCAAGTTTATAGTCAAATTGGTGAAAAGGAACACTTTGAAAACATGCTTGAGTTACAAGAGCGTACAGCAAGTGAAATTAGCTCTTTAGAAATTGAGCTACCGAATGGTAAAATTTATGAACACGAAGGCCAGCTTGACTACATTGGTAACGAAGTATCGCCAACAAGTGGCACGGTGACTTACCGTCTACTCTTTCCAAACCCTGATGGCTTATTACTTAGTGGCCAAAACGTGACTATTATTGTAACGGATAAGCGTAAAAGTAAATTCTTCTCTGTTCCTCAAAAAGCGGTTCAAGAAGACCAATCTGGTCGTTATGTATTAGTTGTTGATGAAAACAATATTGTCAATATACGTTATCTTACATTAGGTGATCGTTTTGAAAGTAATTGGATCGTTAAAGAAGGTTTAAATGAGGATGATTTAGTTATCACTAGCGGTATTTTACGAGCAAAACCAGGTAGCCCGGTTTCTCCAATTAAACAATAGGGATTGTATTAATGGCTGACTTTTTTATAAATCGCCCGAAATTTGCGATTGTATTATCTATTGTATTAACCATAGCTGGTATTTTAACTTTACTTAAAATGCCGGTGTCGTTATACCCAAGTGTAGCGCCACCTACAATTCAAATTGTAGCATTTTTCCCTGGGGCAGATCATAATACCATCCGAGATACAGTCGCTTCCGTTATTGAACAAGAAGTGAACGGCGTTGAAAGCATGATTTACCTTGATTCTAAATCAAGTAATGACGGTAGTTACATCGCCCGTATTACGTTTGAGATTGGAACCGATGCTGATTTCGCACAAACACTTGTACAAAATAGAGTAAGTAAAGCAACGAGTAAATTACCCAATGTAGTGAACCAAATGGGTGTTACCGTTGCAAAAGTTTCTCCTTCAATGTTACTAACCGTTAGTTTATATTCGCCAGAAGGCACATACGACGGCCTTTATATTTCGAACTACATGGCTCTGAATATGAAGGATTCACTGCTACGTACCGATGGTATTGGCGAGCTTAAAGTAATGGGTGAAAAGAACTATTCATTACGTATTTGGTTAGATAATGAAAAAATGGCGGCATTGGATGTTTCTGATGCTGAGGTCGCTTCTGCAATAGCATCACAAAATGCCACTGTTTCAGCAGGTAAAATTGGCGAAAGCCCAGCACCATCAGCACAAGTATTTCAATATACCATTCAAACTAAAGGCCGCTTAAAAGAGCCTGAAGAATTTGAAAAAATTATTATTCGTGGCGAGCCTGATGGCAGTTTTGTTCGAATCTCTGACATAGGTCGTGTTGAATTATCTTCTGAAAAATATAATACCAAAGCTTTTTATAATCAATACGAAAGCCCGCTGATGATAGCTTATTTGGCACCAGGCGCGAATTCGTTAAAAGTTGCTGAGGCTTTAAAAGCTAAAATGGTCGAGTTAGAAGAATCTTTCCCGGCGGATTTAAAATACGATATTGCATTTGATTCCACTCGGTTTATTAAAACGTCGATGGCTGAAGTGACTAAAACATTATATGAAGCATTAGTCTTAGTAATGATTATCACCTTCTTATTTTTGCAAAATTGGCGAGCTACGCTAATTCCTTGTATTGCAATACCAGTATCATTAGTCGGTACCTTTCTAGTAATGAAAGCCTTTGGCATGGACATTAATACAATCACCATGTTTGGTTTAATACTGGCGATTGGTGTGGTGGTTGATGCCGCTATCGTGGTTATAGAAAATGTTGAGCGCTTAATGCACGAAAAACATTTACCCGCCAAAGAAGCAACGTCATTAGCAATGAAAGAAGTCACTGCGCCATTAATAGCATCCGCATTAGTATTAATGGCAGTATTTGTGCCAGTGTCATTAGCGCCTGGAATGGTTGGTATTTTATATCAACAATTTGGTGTGGCTATTGTTGCATCAACCATTATATCGACATTTGTTGCATTAACATTAACACCTGCACTTTGTGCCACTATGATGAAAGTGAAACCACTTACCACTAAAGGTCCGCTTGGTTGGTTTAATAAGATCATAGATAAAACAACGGTTGGTTACGGTGGTACAGTTAAATTTCTAGGTCGTCGCTTCTTACTTACCTTAACGATATTTGTTGGTTTACTCGCGTATACAGGTTACTTGGGAGCAAACCTACCGAGTGGTTTTTTACCTGACGAAGATAAAGGTTCATTTATAATGGACGTAACTTTACCCGAAGCTGCAACATTACAAAGAACGGTAGATGAAGTCACTGCGATTACGGCACAGCTAAATGAAATCCCGGGTGTTAAAACGGTATTATCTGCTAATGGTTTCAGTTTACTAAAAGGTACTCCTTCGACTAATTCTGCCATGTTAATTATTTCATTAGATGACTGGAGCTTACGTACTACACCTGAGTTGTCCCAAGAGGCAATTATGGGCCGAGCTCGGACAATATTAGCCAACAGTTTTGAAGCCAAAGGCTTAGTGTTAGCAACGCCTGCAATACCTGGCTTAGGTGCGACATCGGGTATAACAGTAATGTTAGAAGATACGTTAGGTCGTTCTACCGAGTCACTTGGTCCTGTTTACCAATTATTTGCCTCAGAATTAATGAAGCGACCAGAAATTGCGGTAGCATTTTCAACCTATACTTCACAAGTTCCGCAGTTATTTCTTGATATCGATTATGAAAAAGCGACTGTTTTAGGTGTTGGGCCGCTTGACTTAAACACTACGTTATCAACAATGTTTGGTAAGAAGTACGTAAATGACTTCACTAAGTTTGGTAAAAATTATCAAGTAAACATAATGTCAGATGCTCAATATCGTAATGACGAAAATGATTTAAATAGCTTATATGTACGTTCATCTAACGGACAAATGGTGCGTTTCTCGGCGTTTGCAGAATTCAAAAAAATCACCGGTGCTGATGTCTCCGCTCGTTACAATTTATTTAATGCAACACAGATATTAGTTGTACCAATGCCAGGGGTAAGCTCTGGTGATGCCATTGCTGCAGTTTCAGATGTGGGTGACAACTTATTGCCTCCTGGTTATGATTATGAATGGACTGGCCAAACTTACCAAGAAGTAGAAACCTCTGGCGGTATGGCTGCATTGTTTGGTTTGGCGATATTATTTACTTACTTATTCTTAGTCGCTCAATACGAAAGTTGGGTAACACCATTCGGTATTTTACTTTGTGTGCCTACCGCTTTATTGGGTTCTATGGTGTTTGTCACTATTATGGGCGGAACATTAAATCTCTATGTACAAATTGGTTTAGTCTTAATGATAGGTATGGCTTGTCGTAATGCGATCCTAATCGTCGAATTTGCTAAGCTTCTACGTGAAGAACGTGGCATGAGCATTTTAGAGTCTGGTGTTGAAGCTGCTAAATTACGTATGCGCGCAGTATTAATGACTGCATTATCGTTCATATTAGGTGTTACACCATTAGTACTAGCAACCGGTGCAGGCTCTGCATCACGCAACACTATGGGCCACTCTGTATGGGGCGGTATGGTAACGGCTACCGTGATTGGTTGTATCTTTGTACCTGTGTTCTTTATGATGTTCCAAATGCTGCGTGAACGTTTTGGCTCTCGTACTGAATTAGCTACGCAAGCCGATGCGGACAGAGAAGCAAAAGCATAATTTATTAGATTACTAATAATTAAGTATCAAAAAAGCGAGCTAAGTAGCTCGCTTTTTTATGTCTGAAATAGAGTGACCCATTAATGTGGGGCACCGGTATAACTCTTACTGCTCTAATAACGGCTTTAAGAATTTTGCCGTGTGCGACACTTTGTTTTGAGCAACGTTTTCTGGTGTTCCTGCTACCAAAATTTCACCACCACCTGAACCACCCTCAGGGCCAAGATCTATGATCCAGTCTGCGGTTTTCACCACATCTAAATTATGCTCGATGATCACAACCGTATTACCGTGATCACGTAGGCGATGTAACACATGCATTAATTGTTTAATATCATGAAAATGCAAACCTGTTGTAGGCTCATCTAATATATATAACGTTTGGCCGGTATCGCGCTTTGACAACTCTTTTGCAAGTTTAACGCGCTGCGCTTCACCACCAGATAAAGTAGTGGCTGATTGACCTAGCTTAATGTAAGAAAGGCCAACATCGATAAGCGTTTGTAATTTTCGTCTAACCGCTGGGATGGCGTGGAAAAATTCAAAAGCATCTTCAATGGTCATATCTAACAACTCATGAATATTTTTGCCTTTATAACGAATTTCTAATGTTTCACGGTTATAACGTTTACTCTTACAAATATCACAAGGTACATAAACATCAGGTAAAAAGTGCATTTCTACTTTAATTAAACCATCACCCTGACATGCTTCACAACGTCCACCTTTTACGTTGAAGCTAAAGCGGCCTGGTTTATAACCACGTGAACGAGACTCCTGGGTTGCGGCGAATATTTCGCGAATTGCGGTGAATATACCGGTGTAAGTCGCTGGGTTAGATCTTGGTGTACGACCAATTGGGCTTTGGTCGATATCGATAACCTTATCAAGTTTCTCTAATCCTGTTATCGCTTTATAAGGCGAAGGCACATCAATGGTGGCTCGATTTAATTCAATATGAGCAATTTTGTATAAGGTATCATTAATGAGTGTTGATTTGCCTGAACCCGATACACCGGTAACACAAGTCATTAAGCCAAGCGGTAAAGTTAAAGTGACGTCTTTTAAATTATTACCGGTAGCGCCAGACAGCACCACTACTTCATCCTTATCGAAAGCGGTACGCTTGGTAGGAACATCTATTTTTTCAACACCAGATAAATACTTACCGGTTAATGAATCTTCACTGGCTAGTATATCTTCTAGAGTACCTTCGGCAATGATTTGGCCACCATGAACACCAGCACCTGGGCCAATATCAATAATATGGTCAGCTTGTTTTATTGCGTCTTCATCATGTTCAACGACAATAACTGTGTTACCTAGGTCGCGCAAATGGACTAAGGTTTTTAATAGCCTTTCGTTATCACGTTGATGCAAACCAATCGAAGGCTCATCAAGTACATACATAACGCCAACTAAACCTGCACCAATTTGTGACGCCAAACGAATACGCTGCGCTTCACCGCCCGACAATGTGTCGGCGCTACGAGAAATCGTTAAATAATTTAAGCCAACGTTAACTAAGAAACCTAAACGGTCGTTTATCTCTTTTAAAATTTTATCGGCAATTTGGCCACGCTGTCCCTTTAAATCAAGCTTAGAAAAGAAATCGGCCGATTCGGCAATAGAGTAATCTGATACTTCATTAAGAGGCTTGTTATCGACAAAAACATTTCTTGCTTCTAAGCGTAAACGGCTACCATCGCAACTAGGGCAAGCATGGGAATTAAGGTATTTAGTTAATTCATCACGTACCGCATTTGACTCAGTTTCTCGGTAACGACGATCCATATTAATTAATATGCCTTCGAAAGGATGCTTACGAACCACAACATCACCTCTGTCGTTCATATACTTAAATTTAATTTCTTGTTCACCACTACCATTTAAAATGATTTGTTGTGTGTCTGCATCTAATTGGTCAAACGGTGTGTTTAAGTCAAAACCATAGTGATCAGCTAACGAGGTGAGCATTTGAAAATAATAAAAGTTACGTTTATCCCAGCCCCGAATTGCCCCACCCGATAAACTTAGCTCCGGATTAGCAATAACTCTGTTTGGATCAAAAAACTGCTTATTACCTAAACCGTCACAACTTTGGCAAGCACCAGCCGGGCTGTTAAACGAAAACATTTTTGGTTCAGGTTTTTGCATGCTGTAGCCACATTGTGGACAGGCGAAATTAGCAGAAAATAATAACTCAGTTTTTTCTGGCTCATCCATAAAGGCTATTGCGGCAATACCATCGGTTAAAGAAAGCGCGGTTTCAAATGATTCAGCTAATCTTGTTTGAATGTCATCACGTACTTTTAATCGGTCAACAACAACTTCAATAGTATGCTTTTTGTGTAAATCTAGCGTAGGTGGCTCGGATAAATCGCAAACTTCACCGTCGATACGGGCGCGGATATATCCCTGTGCTGCAAGACCATCAAGTAGCTTTACATGCTCACCTTTACGATCAAGGACCACTGGAGCAAGTAGCATTACTTTGGTGCCTTGCTCAAGAGCCAATACATTATCGACCATTTGGCTAATAGTTTGTGCAGCAAGAGGCTCATGATGGGTTGGACATCTAGGCTCGCCAACGCGAGCATACAATAGGCGTAGATAATCGTAAATTTCAGTTATAGTGCCAACAGTTGAACGTGGGTTATGCGAAGTCGATTTTTGTTCGATAGAAATTGCTGGCGATAAGCCTTCTATATGGTCAACATCAGGTTTTTCCATTAATGATAAAAACTGACGAGCATAAGCGGATAATGATTCAACGTAACGACGTTGACCTTCAGCATATAAAGTATCAAATGCTAATGATGACTTTCCTGAGCCAGACAAACCAGTTATAACAACTAATTTATCTCTAGGGATATCAATATTGATGTTCTTCAAATTATGAGTGCGGGCACCGCGTACTTCGATTTGCTTCATCTGTCATCCTTTCGCTGCCATATAAAAGAGAAGGGCAGCCTGAAAATTTACTAATCAGCCATTATGGCATAAAAAACAATCTGTTTGTAAATAATGCTAGAGGATATGACTAATACCAAGCTGATTAAATTAGCAATAAGCAGATGAAGCAATTGCAAGGTTAAAGGTCATCAGTCAGTTCGCATAGCCCAGACAACTTTATTGGCTTTAGTTCATAAATTGTACTTGCATTGATGTCAGTATTCTGTACAATACGCCGACCTAGACCAATAAGGTTTAGGTTATTGTTAGTTTTGATGAGTTGTAATGACACTGAAAAACTAACCCACAGCAACTCCGATTTGGAGTTGAATGTATATAGCAGTACGCTCCCCTACACCAAAACGTAGGTGATGAGTCGTACTTTGTTCGTTCTTTTTATATTGGGGATTTGATTACATGTCAAGTCAAAGAATTCGCATTCGTTTGAAAGCGTTCGATCATCGTTTGATTGATCAATCAACAGCTGAAATCGTAGATACTGCTAAACGTACTGGCGCTCAGGTTCGTGGTCCTATTCCACTTCCTACACGCAAAGAACGTTTCACTATCTTGGTTTCTCCACACGTAAACAAAGATGCTCGTGATCAGTACGAAATTCGTACTCACAAGCGTATGATTGATATTGTTGAACCAACTGAAAAAACTGTAGACGCATTAATGCGCTTAGATTTAGCAGCTGGTGTTGACGTTCAGATCAGCTTGGGTTAATAAGGGGATTTAACTATGACTATTGGTTTAGTCGGACGTAAACTTGGAATGAGCCGTATCTTCACTGAAGATGGTGTATCAATTCCAGTTACAGTCGTAGAAGTTGAAGCTAACCGCGTTGCTCAAGTTAAAACGCTTGAAAACGATGGTTATCGTGGTTTACAAGTAACAACTGGCTTTCGTAAAGCTAGTCGTGTTACTAAGCCTTTAGCAGGTCATTTTGCTAAAGCAGGTGTTACAGCTGGCCGTGGCTGCTGGGAATTCCGCTTACAAGATGGCGAAGGTGAAGGTATTGAAGCTGGCAGTGACATCACTGTTGAGTTATTCAATGAAACCAAATTAGTAGACGTTACCGGTACTTCGAAAGGTAAAGGTTTCCAAGGTGGTATCAAGCGCTGGAATTTCAGCATGCAAGATGCAACTCATGGTAACTCTATCTCTCACCGTTCTAACGGTTCTATCGGCCAGTGTCAAACACCAGGTCGTGTATTTAAAGGCAAAAAAATGTCTGGTCACATGGGTGCTGAGAAAGTTACTACTCAAAACCTTGAATTGGTTCGCGTTGACGCAGAACGTAACTTGCTCCTTATTAAAGGTGCGGTTCCGGGTGCAATTAATGGCAACGTAATCGTTAAACCAGCTGTTAAAGCCTAACGTCATCGGAGATATGTGATGGAATTAGCATTAAAAGACGCAACAGGCGCTCTTGAAGTGTCTGAAGCTACCTTCGGACGCGAGTTCAATGAAGCCCTAGTACACCAAGTAGTTGTTGCTTATGCAGCAGGTGCTCGTCAAGGTACTCGTGCTCAGAAAACTCGTTCAGAAGTTAGTGGCGGTGGCGCGAAGCCATGGCGTCAAAAAGGTACTGGCCGTGCACGTGCCGGTACAAGTCGTGGTCCAATCTGGCGTTCAGGTGGTGTAACATTCGCTGCTAAACCTCAGGACCACAGCCAAAAAGTTAACCGTAAAATGTATCGTGGTGCTATTCAAAGCATCCTTTCAGAACTAGTTCGTCAAGAACGTCTAGTTGTGGTTGAGAACTTTTCGGTAGAGACACCAAAAACTAAAGAATTAGTATCTAAATTAAAAGGTCTTGAATTAAAAGACGTATTAATCGTTACTGCTGAAGTTGATGAGAACTTGTTCTTATCAGCACGCAACTTGTATAAAGTTGACGTACGCGATGTAGCTGGTATTGATCCTGTTAGTCTAGTAGGTTTCGAAAAAGTACTAGTAACTGCTGATGCAGTTAAGCAAATTGAGGAGATGTTAGCATGATAAACGACGAACGTTTGTTAAAGGTGATTTTAGCACCTAACATTTCTGAAAAAGCGACTATGTCTGCAGAAGCAAACAACACTGTTGTTTTCAAAGTAGCAACTACTGCTACTAAGCTTGAAGTTAAAGCTGCTGTAGAGAAACTTTTCGAAGTTGAAGTTACTGGTGTTCGCACTTTAAATGTTAAGGGTAAAGTTAAACGTACTGGCGCACGTTTCGGTCGCAGAAGCGATTGGAAAAAAGCCTACGTTACTCTTAAAGAAGGCAGCGAGATCGACTTCGTTGGCGCAGAGCAATAGGAGATAATCATGGCTATAGTAAAATGTAAACCTACTTCTCCGGGTCGTCGCCACGTTGTTAAAGTGGTAAACACGGAGTTGCACAAAGGTAAGCCTTACGCACCACTTTTAGAGAAAAACTCTAAATCTGGCGGTCGTAACAATACTGGTCGTATTACAGTTCGTCACGTTGGTGGTGGTCATAAACAACACTACCGTCTTGTCGACTTTAAACGAAACAAAGATGGCATCCCTGCAAAAGTTGAACGTTTGGAATATGATCCAAACCGTAGTGCAAACATTGCACTAGTACTTTATGCAGATGGCGAACGCAAATACATCTTAGCACCTAAGGGTGTTAGCGCTGGAGATTCTCTTCAGTCTGGTGTTGATGCACCTATTAAAGCAGGTAACACATTACCATTACGTAATGTACCTCTTGGTAGTGTTGTCCATGCAATCGAACTTAAACCTGGTAAAGGTGCACAAATCGCACGTGCCGCTGGTACTTATGCACAATTAATTGCAAAAGACGGCGCTTACGTGACTTTACGTCTTCGTTCTGGCGAAATGCGTAAAATCGAAGCGGATTGTCGTGCAACTTTAGGTGAAATCGGCAACGCTGAACACATGCTTCGCTCTTTGGGTAAAGCAGGTGCTACACGCTGGCGTGGTGTTAGACCAACTGTTCGTGGTGTTGCCATGAACCCAGTTGATCACCCACACGGTGGTGGTGAAGGTAAATCTTCAGGCGGTCGTCACCCGGTATCTCCTTGGGGAATGCCAACTAAGGGTTATAAGACTCGTTCAAACAAACGCACAGACAAATTTATTGTCCGTCGTCGTACTAAGTAACTATAAAGAGGAATCACCATGCCACGTTCTCTCAAGAAAGGTCCATTTATCGACCTGCACTTGTTGACGAAGGTAGAGAAAGCTTTGGAAAGCGGGATAAAAAAACCAATTAAGACTTGGTCTCGTCGTTCAATGATCATACCTAACATGATCGGATTGACCATCGCTGTCCATAATGGCCGTCAACACGTACCTGTATTTGTAACCGATGAAATGATCGGACACAAATTAGGTGAATTTGCACCAACTCGTACTTATCGCGGCCACGTCGCAGATAAGAAAGCGAAGAAAAGATAAGGGAAAATAAGATGGAAGCTATAGCTATACATAAATTTGCCCGCGGTTCAGCTCAAAAAGCTCGTTTGGTTGTTGACCAAATTCGCGGAATGCAAGTTGAGAAAGCACTTGAAGTACTAACTTTCAGCAATAAATCTGCTGCAGAATTAGTGAAAAAAGTTCTTAACTCTGCTATTGCAAATGCTGAACACAATGATGGTGCAGACATTGATGAATTATTCGTTAAAACTATAATGGTTGACGATGGTCCAACAATGAAACGTATTAAACCTCGTGCGAAAGGTCGCGCGGATCGTATCCTTAAGCGCACTAGTCACATTACTGTGATTGTAGCTGATCACTAGGAGATATTAGTATGGGTCAGAAAGTACATCCTACCGGTATTCGCCTAGGTATCACGAAACCTTTTGCGTCTACATGGTATGCAAGTAGCAAAGATTACGCCAGCAACATCAAGGGTGACCACGAAGTTCGTGCTTACTTAACTGAAGAGCTTAAGCGTGCATCTTTATCAAAAATCGTTATTGAACGTCCAGCGAAATCAATTCGCGTTACTATCCACACAGCCCGTCCAGGTGTTGTGATTGGTAAGAAAGGCGAAGATGTTGAGAGACTACGTAAAAAAGTTTCTCAAATCGCAGGTGTTCCAGCGCAAATTAACATTGCTGAAGTTCGTAAGCCAGAAATGGACTCACAACTTGTAGCTGACGGCATTGCTAGTCAGTTAGAGCGTCGTGTTATGTTCCGTCGTGCTATGAAACGTGCAGTACAAAGCGCTATGCGCTTAGGTGCTAAAGGTATCAAAGTTCAAGTTAGCGGTCGTTTAGGTGGTGCTGATATAGCACGTGCTGAATGGTATCGTGAAGGTCGTGTTCCATTACACACTTTACGTGCTGACATCGATTATTCAATTGCCCGCGCAGATACTACCTATGGTGTTATCGGTGTTAAAGTCTGGATCTTTAAAGGTGAGCTAATTGGTAAGATGCCTCTACAGGCAGAAGTACCAGCAGCTAAACCTAAAAGAAAAGGCAAAGGCAAGAGCAGTAAGTAAGGAACATAACTAATGTTACAACCAAAACGTACTAAATTCCGTAAGCAATTTAAACTGCGTAACCGTGGACTAGCGTCTACTGGTAGCACAGTTAGCTTCGGTACATACGGCTTAAAAGCTGTAGCACGTGGCCGTATGACTGCTCGTCAAATCGAAGCAGCTCGTCGTGCAATGACACGTCATGTAAAACGTCAAGGTAAAATTTGGATTCGAGTTTTCCCTGATAAGCCAATTACCAAAAAACCTCTTGAGGTTCGTATGGGTAAAGGTAAAGGTTCTGTTGAGTATTGGGTTTGCCAAATTCAGCCAGGACGTGTTCTTTATGAAATGGAAGGCGTTGAAGAATCAATAGCCCGCGAAGCTTTCGAGCTTGCAGCAGCTAAGATTCCTTTCAAAACATCTTTCGTAACTAGGACGGTAATGTAATGAATGCTACTGAACTTAAAGAAAAAAGCATTGAAGAGCTTAATGCTGAATTACTAAGCTTATTGCGCGAGCAGTTTAACTATCGCATGCAAGCAAGCACAGGTCAGCTAGCTCAAACTCATTTGCTACGCAATGTACGTCGCGATATCGCACGTGTTAAGACTATTCTAACTGAAAAGGCAGCTTCATAATGAGCGAATCTATTCGTACTCTACAAGGTCGCGTAATCAGTAACAAGATGGAAAAGTCTATCACTGTTATGATCGAGCGTCGTGTTAAGCACCCTATCTACGGTAAATTCATGATCCGTTCAACTAAGTTGAAAGCGCATGATGAAGCTAACGTATGTAACGAAGGTGATTTAGTGACAATTCGTGAATGTGCACCAATCTCAAAGTCTAAAAACTGGACTTTAGTTGATGTAATCACAAAAGCTTAATATAAGTTTTATTGTTACTTTAAAAAGGCTCCCGCAAGGGAGCCTTTTTTTTTGGTACTAATTTATTGAACAGCCCTAAGTGCGAAGTGAATGTGCAGCAATATGTTCAAAGTCTAAAAACTGGACTTTAGTTGATGTAATCACAAAAGCTGCTCATGTAAATAGCTAAGTTTTTATTGTTACTTTAAAAAGGCTCCCGTAAGGGGGCCTTTTTTTTTGGTATTAATTTATTGGACTGAGCTAAGTGCGAAGTGAATGTGCAGCAATATGTTCAAAGTCTAAAAACTGGACTTTAGTTGATGTAATCACAAAAGCTGCTCATATAAATAGCTAAGCTTTTATTGTTACTTTAAAAAGGCTCCCGCAAGGGGGCCTTTTTTTTGTCTGAAATATAGAGTACTTCATCTATTATGAGCACGCTAAGGAGGTCCCACACCTCGCCAAAGCTCGTGATGGGATGACGGTGCATTTAATCTATATAACTAAGTTTCTGTTTAGTTGTTGTAAATGTTCTATAATCCCCACTTGATTATTTGCTACCCATAATTGCTAAGGCCACAACATGAATACCAAACTTTACAAGAAAGTGCTTTCACTCACTGATGACTTAATGTCGGCTGATCAAGAAAACAATCAAACAAAATTCGATGGTTACTATGCAGAATTGAAGCAACTCTGTGAAGATAATGAAAATACTGATAAAGACCATCCTGTGCAGTGGGAAACACTTGCTGATCTTACTAATGACTTAGCATTAGCTGTGACTATTTATGAACATGCATTAGTTAAGGCTGAAGAAATTAACGATAAAGATTTCCGTTCATCTATTGGTTTTGCAATAGGTTCTTTAAAAAACGAATTAGGCGATAAAGTCGGCGCTATTGAGCATTTAGAAAAAGCTAAAATAAGCTGTAATAAAATTATCGATAAAGAATTGAAAGCAGAGATCCATGACTTACTAGAAAAGTTAAAAAGCTGATAAAAACAAGTCTAAAGTAAAAGCCGCGTTAGGGTGCTAACCGGCTTCGCTACTTGGTAATATTAGTTGGCGTTATTATTACTAAAAATGAACATCTAGGCTGTTGTCTTTTCCAGCCAATAGCATTCAGTTAATGGCTGGCGTTGCTCAAATACATACGCTTATAAACGGCCGTACATATATCTATATATGGCAAAACCTCGATTAAACCTCAAACATAAATGTCTATTGCATAAACACTCTAAGTCTTTTACCCTTTTAATTCTGAATCAGTGTGTAAAGCGCACGCAGATCTTCGTCTATATAAGGTACTAAATTTAATGAAATCACTTTCAGCGTTATTTGTGGTTCTGGCTATTATGTCAGGAACGCTAATACTTACCCCACAAGCAATAGCAGAAAATGATACTTTGGTTGCGCAATATGCGGATCCAGATCTGGAACTTATGGTTCCTGTTGAAGGAGGACGCGTGTATGTTCGGGTAAATGGAATTATTGATAAAAAAGTGATACCTGCAGTGATCATCCACGGCGGTCCAGGTGGTATGCATAATAAATATATGAGCATGTTAAACCTTGCCAATGAACGGCCAATAATCCTTTACGACCAACTTGATAGCGGTAAGTCAGATCACCCCAATGACCCTGCAAATTGGAGAGTTGAACGTTTTATCGACGAGCTAGAAGCTATTAGAGTGAAGCTTGACGTAGAACGTTTGCATATAGTTGGTCATAGTTGGGGAGCGGCAATCGCCCTCGAATATACCGTGCGCTACCCTCAACATGTTGCTTCTACCGTTCTTGGCGGAACTTTCATTTCTACGCCGCACTGGATCACCGATGCCAATTTACTTGTTCAGAAGGCATCTGCCGAAGTTCAAACAACTCTTCGGGCTTGTGAAACAAAAACTCCGCCACCAGCAAGTGCATGCAGCAAAGCATATACCGCACTATATTCACCATTTTATGAGAAGCCAGCTGCGAGTAAAGAAGCCGTTGCATATGCCGAAAGTATTGGCGGTAATGGTTTCAATACGGTGATCTATAACGCAATGTGGGGACCAAGTGAATTTAGTTCGACAGGTACACTTAAGACGTATGACTCAGTGCCACTTTTGCAGGAAGTCGATGGCAAACGCACTATGTTTCTTATAGGGCAGTATGACTCTGCACGAATTGACACGGTTCAAGATTATGTGACACTAACATCTGGATCTGAGCTCAGTGTTGTACCAGGGGCATCACATAATTTCTTTGTTGATCGCCCGATAGCAACAGAGGGAATTCTGCGTGGTTGGTTTAAACGCAATGATAAACCTTGATATTACTTTGATTTAAATGGTCGACCAAAACAAAGTATCCGAATTAACAAATAACACTGCTTGGTATTTATTATTGTAAATAACAAACGGTGTTAATTTAGTGCAATCATTACTACTTTTATATACATCAAATATACTTTTCATGTCTCAGCTTTAATATTATGTTAACTTATAATAAAAAATAAGAAGTATAAGTTAATTATGCCAAAAAATACTCGAAACCCAATTCCGCTGTTATCAAAGTTACTTTTTACAAAAGATGCACCACAGCATAATGCGTATCAAGTCTTTATTATCTCCCAATTTGGACTATTGTTGGCTGCATTTTTGCAGATTAGTACTGGAGCATATTACTTAGCAGGTATTTTAAGTGTCACCTTTGTGCTTATAGGTACATGTTATTTATCTCTTAAAGATCGCTATCCAACTGCCGCAACAAATGTATTTTTGTTCAGTCATACTTGCTTAACGATCGGCTTAATGTGGAGTTACGGTGGTATTCATGATGAGATAGTACTCGCCTTTCCTATGATATTAATATTTGCGGCTGTGGTTGGATCCGCTGTTTCTGTCGCAGTATTGTATTCAATAATAATGCTGATGGTTTTTGCCAATGGCTATGCCAACCATATCGGCTATTTAAATAATGAAGCTCAAATCATTACGTTGCAGTCAGCGGCACTGGTGAATTTGATATTGTTAGTGATTTTTGTATGTACTTTTATTACAGCGCAAAAGATTAAAGTCTTAATCAACAGATTAAAATTAGAGAACAGAAAAGTTGAGCAATCAAAACGTGAAATTGAAAAGCTAGTACATCAAGATACGCTAACTGGCTTATCGAATAGGGTGGTTGCAGAGGCGACATTTGAGGAAAGTATCAGCAAAGCGAAACAAAATAATAATTTGTTAGCGTTATTGTTTTTAGATTTAGATGATTTTAAGAGTATTAATGACACACTCGGCCATCAGGTCGGCGATAAATTTTTGAAAATGACCTCCATTCGCATTGCCGGAAAAGTTGCGCCATTTGGTAGCCTGTACCGTTTAGGTGGAGATGAATTTATTATACTGCTGGAGTCAGTAAGCTCTATTGAAGAAATTAAAGAAATTAGTCTAAAAATTGCTGAAGTAGTAAGCCAACCTTTAACCATTAATGATTATAAGCTATCTGCTTGTTGCTCTATTGGAGTAAGTATTGCGCCAAACGATGCCGATGATTTTGATACCGCGTTGAAATATGCCGATATTGCGCTTTATAAAGCGAAAAATTCAGGACGTAACCAAATATGTTTTATATCTGCAGAGATGATCACTAAAACAGCAGAAGATTTCAATTTACTCAAAGATTTACGTAAAGCCATTGAAAGTGAATCTTTGCAGGTACATTATCAACCAAAAATAGATTTGATTAATAATAAAATTATTGGCGCTGAATCTTTATTGCGCTGGTTTCATCCTCAGCTTGGTAATATCCCACCTAATCAATTTATTCCATTGGCCGAAAAGTCAGGTTTAATTCATAAACTTGGCTTTTGGGGATTAGAACAAGCAATTAAAGAATGTGTTAGCTGGCATAAGCGAGGACATGTGAAACTTGTTGTGGCTGTCAATTTCTCACCAATACAATTTAATACCCCAGGTTTTGCAAAGCAAATATTAGACAAATTAGGATTACATGGTCTTAGCGAGCGTTATTTAGAAATAGAAATAACTGAAAATGTATTAGTCGATAACAGTGATATAACCAAAGATAATTTACATGTTCTTGCGACGGCAGGCGTCAACCTAGCGATTGACAATTTTGGCACTGGTTATTCTAACTTGTCGAAAATTAAAAAATTAAAGGTCAGTGCAATTAAAATTGACAGAGTATTGATTGAAGGGATCACACAAAGCGAAGATGACCTAGCCATAGTGACCGCTATTATTGATATTGCTAACCGTCTTGATATTAAGCCCGTAGCCGAAGGTGTGGAATCAGCAGAAGTGGCACAAGTGCTTAAAAAACTGAACTGTAATACTGCTCAAGGATTTTTGTGGTCGCCGGCAGTAGCCGCTCACTTATTTAAAGATCAACTTAGCAAGCAAAAGGGTCCGTTAACGACAAGTAAAATTGTAGCTATATAGAGAGTGACGTGAGTTGAGTGATGATTTTAAACTCAACTGAGCTTGTTAATAGGCTTTAATCAAATAAGAACTAACAGCTATGGCTCAAGATATGGGCATCTTTAGGTGATTTATTGATTGAATTAGTGTGCCTTACTAGTGACGGTAAAGATGCATTAAACCGTAACAGTTTGTAATCGCCTATAATGATTTTTTTATCAATGAAAACAGTAACATGACCCAGTGATGTATTAACAACTCATTAACCTGCTCATATACTCTATATATTTTGTTCAAATAAAGTACCACTTTTAATTAGGTAGTGTTATAATCTCGCGCCCACCCACCTTAGGTGTGTGGAAAAAGGCAGTGACGGGTCAAATTTTTGGCCTTGAATTTAATAACAGCGGAGCACATATTTTATGATCCAAATGCAATCACAGCTAGACGTTGCTGACAACAGCGGCGCTCGACGCGTGCAGTGTATAAAGGTTCTAGGTGGCTCGCACCGTCGCTATGCAGGTATTGGCGACATCATCAAAGTTTCTGTTAAAGAAGCAATTCCTCGCGGTAAAGTGAAGAAAGGTGATGTTCTAAATGCGGTAGTGGTGCGCACTAGAAAAGGCGTTCGTCGTTCAGATGGTTCAGCCATTCGATTTGATGGAAACGCGGCAGTAATGTTAAATGCTAACTTACAGCCAATTGGTACACGTATTTTCGGACCAGTAACTCGTGAATTAAGAACTGAAAAGTTCATGAAGATCGTTTCACTAGCCCCTGAAGTACTTTAAGGAGTCACGAAAATGGCCTCTAAAATTCGTCTAAATGACGAAGTAGTAATCCTAGCTGGTAAAGATAAGGGCAAAAGTGGCAAGATCACTAAAGTTCTTACAGCTGAAGGAAAAGTATTCGTTGAAGGAATCAACTTAATCAAGAAACACCAAAAACCTGTACCTCAGTTACAGCAGCCTGGTGGCATTGTTGAAAAAGAAGCTTCTCTTAACGTTTCAAACGTTGCGATCAAAAACCCTGCTACAAGCAAGGCTGATCGTGTAGGTTTTAGAATTGAAGACGGCAAAAAAGTTCGTTTCTTCAAGTCTAATAACGAATTAGTTTAATTTTTGGAGTAAAAACGATGGCGAAACTGCATGATTTTTACAAAGATACAGTTGTTGCTGGACTTGCCAAAGAGTTCGGATACAAAAGTGTCATGCAAGTCCCTCGGATTGACAAGATCACACTTAACATGGGTGTTGGTGAAGCTATTGCTGATAAAAAAGTACTAGACCACGCCGTTAATGATCTAACTGCAATCTCTGGACAAAAGCCGCTAATCACGAAAGCCCGCAAGTCTGTTGCTGGTTTTAAAATTCGTGAAGGCTATCCAATTGGTGCCAAAGTAACACTACGCGGCGATCGCATGTGGGACTTTCTTGAGCGCTTAATAGCAATCTCGGTTCCTCGTATCCGTGATTTCCGTGGCTTGAACCCTAAATCGTTCGATGGCCGTGGTAATTACAGCATGGGCGTGCGTGAGCAAATTATTTTCCCTGAAATCGATTACGATAAAATCGATAAGATACGCGGTATGGATATTACTATCACTACTACTGCGAAATCTGATGCGGAAGGTCATGCTTTGCTGACTGCCTTTAACTTTCCGTTCAAGAAATAGGTGTAGAGTTATGGCTAAATCATCAATGAAAGCACGTGAAGCAAAACGTGCAAAATTAGTTGTTAAGTATGCTGAGAAGCGTGCAACACTAAAAGAGATCATCTCAAACGTAAATTCTTCTGAAGAAGAACGTTGGGATGCAGTATTAAAACTACAAGCTTTGCCTCGTGATTCGAGCCTTAGTCGCAAACGTAACCGTTGTGTGATTACTGGTCGTCCACATGGTTTCTTACGTAAATTCGGCTTAAGCCGTATTAAATTACGTGAAGCGACTATGCGCGGTGAAGTACCTGGTCTTAAAAAAGCAAGTTGGTAAGGGAGTAAGTAATTATGATGACTGATCCTATCGCGGATATGTTTACACGCATTCGTAACGGTCAATCTGCAACTAAAGTTGCAGTATCTATGCCATCTTCCAAGCTAAAAGTAGCAATTGCTAACTTGCTTAAAGAAGAAGGTTATATTAACGGTTTTGAAGTTTCAACTGATGCTAAGCCTCAGTTAGAAGTAGCTTTGAAATATTTTGATGGTAAAGAAGTAATCGAAACAATCAAGCGTGTTTCACGCCCAGGTCTTCGCGTATACAAAGGAAGTAACAATATTCCTCAAGTATTAGCTGGTCTTGGTATTTGTATCGTTTCAACTTCAAAAGGCCTAATGTCTGACCGTGCCGCTCGCAAAGCGGGTCTTGGCGGTGAGATTCTTGGTATCGTAGCTTAAGGAGCAGAATTATGTCTCGTGTTGCAAAAGCACATGTGGTTGTACCTGCTGGCGTTACAGTTACGTTATCTGGGCAAGACATTACAATTAAAGGTCCAAAAGGCGAATTAACTCGCACGATCCATAGCGACGTTGTTGTTTCTCAAGAAGAAAACAACATTGTTACTAACATCGTAGCTGACGTTAAAGGCGCTTGGGCTCAAGCCGGAACTACACGTTCATTAATCAATAACATGGTTAATGGTGTAAGTACTGGTTTTGAAAAACGCTTGATTTTAAACGGTGTTGGTTATCGCGCCAAGGCTGCTGGTCAGAACTTAAACTTAGCTTTAGGTTTCTCACATCCAGTAGACCACGTGATCCCTGCCGGTGTTAAAGTTGTAACTCCTACTCAAACTGAAATCATACTTACGGGTGCTGATAAGCAGGAGATAGGTCAAGTAGCTGCGAACATTCGCGCATACCGTAAACCTGAGCCTTATAAAGGTAAAGGGATTCGTTATAGCGATGAAATCGTTCGTCGTAAAGAAGCTAAGAAGAAGTAGGATAATACTATGGATAAGAAAACATCTCGTCTTCGCCGTGCAAAACGTACACGTGCAAAGATTAGCGAGTTGGGTGCGAATCGTTTAGTCGTTTTTCGTACTCCTCGCCACATTTACGCGCAACTAATCGCTGCATCTGGTTCTGAAGTAATTGCATCTGCATCTACTTTAGATAAAGAAGTTCGTGAATCAGTTAAAGCTACTGGCAATAAAGAAGCCGCTGCAGCAGTTGGTAAAGCAATTGCAGAGCGTGCTACAGCTAAAGGCATAACTAATGTTGCATTCGATCGTTCAGGTTTCCTGTATCACGGTCGTGTACAAGTGTTAGCAGAAGCAGCTCGTGAAGCTGGCCTTAAATTCTAGGAGTTATAATGGCTAATGTAGAAAACACACAACAAAGTGAATTTGCTGAAAAGCTAATCGCCGTTAACCGCGTTTCAAAAGTGGTTAAAGGTGGTCGTATTTTCAGTTTCACTGCACTAACAGTAGTTGGTGACGGCAACGGTCGTGTTGGTTTTGGTTACGGTAAAGCACGTGAAGTGCCTGCTGCAATCCAAAAAGCAATGGAAAAGGCTCGTCGTAATATCGTAACTATTGACCTTAAGGGTACTACTTTACAACATGTTGTAAAGGGTAAGCACTCTGGTTCAAAAGTTTACATGCAACCTGCTTCAGACGGTACAGGTATCATCGCCGGTGGCGCGATGCGTGCAGTACTTGAAGTAGCTGGCGTTCAGAACGTACTGTCAAAAGTTTACGGTTCTACTAACCCAATTAACGTTGTACGCGCTACAATTGGTGCTCTATCGGGTATGCACTCGCCAGAGACTATTGCAGCTAAGCGTGGCTTAAACGTTACTGAAATATTAGGGTAATAGATCATGGCTAAGACAATTAAAGTTACACAATTAAAAAGTTCTATCGGTCGTTTACCGGCCCACAGAGCTTCGATTAAAGGCTTAGGTTTACGTCGTATCCGTCATACTGTAGAGTTAGAAGATACTCCATCAGTTCGCGGTATGATCAACCAAGTTCATTACATGATTAAGGTGGAGGATTAAATTATGCATTTAAATACATTATCCCCTGCACCGGGCGCTAAGAAAGACAGAAAGCGTGTTGGTCGTGGTATTGGTTCTGGTTACGGAAAAACTGGTGGTCGCGGTCATAAAGGCCAAAAATCACGTTCTGGTGGTTCAATCCGTCCAGGTTTTGAAGGTGGTCAGATGCCTCTTAAACAACGTTTACCTAAATTTGGTTTTACGTCGCGTAAATCTTTAGTTCGCGCTGAAGTTCGTTTACACGAATTAAACAAAATTAATGCAGATGTTGTTGACATTCACGTACTTAAAGACGCCGGTCTTATCACTCGTAACATTGTATCTGTTAAGATCATGTTATCGGGCGAGATCAGCCGTAAAGTTACGGTTCGTGGCTTAGCAGTAACTAAAGGTGCACGTGCAGCTATTGAAGCTGCCGGTGGTACAATAGAGGAATAGTACAGAATGGCTACACCAGGAACGGAAAACAAGGCTCAAGGCGGATTGTCTGAGCTTAAACAAAGATTGTTGTTCGTACTCGGCGCACTAATAGTGTTCCGTTTAGGATCATTTGTACCAATCCCTGGTATTGACGCCGCTGTTCTAGCTCAGTTGATTGATCAACAAAAGGGCACCATTGTAGAAATGTTTAACATGTTCTCTGGTGGTGCACTTGAGCGAGCCTCTGTAATGGCACTTGGTATTATGCCGTACATTTCAGCTTCGATTATCATGCAAATTAGTACGCACATTGTGCCTGCTATGCAAGAATTGAAAAAAGAAGGTGAAGCTGGACGTCGTAAAATCAGCCAGTACACACGCTATGGCACACTGCTTCTGGCAACAGTACAGTCGATTGCGATTGCAAATAGTTTACCTGGTATGATGCCTGGTCTAGTAGTTAATGCTGGATTTGGTTTCTACTTTACCGCGGTAGTTTCTTTAGTAACTGGTACCATGTTTTTAATGTGGTTAGGTGAACAAATTACTGAACGTGGTATTGGTAACGGTATTTCAATCCTGATTTTTGCTGGTATTGTTGCTGGCATGCCGTCAGCAGTTGGTCAAACAGCTGAGATGGCGCGTCAAGGTGAGTTGCATTTATTAGCTTTATTACTAGTTGGTGTGTTAGTATTCGCCGTAACTTATTTAGTAGTATTTGTAGAGCGCGGCCAACGCCGTATTGTAGTGAATTATGCTAAGCGCCAACAAGGTCGCAAAGTATTCGCTGCACAAAGCACTCATTTACCGCTTAAAGTAAATATGGCAGGTGTTATACCTCCAATTTTTGCATCAAGTATTATCTTGTTCCCAGGTACCATCGCAAGTTGGTTTGGGCAAGGAGATGGTATGGTTGCCAACGCTTTACAAGAGTTTGCTCTTGCATTGTCGCCAGGTAACCCTTTGTATGTAATGCTATATGCAACAGCAATAATCTTTTTCTGTTTTTTCTACACGGCATTGGTTTTCAATCCGCGTGAAACAGCAGATAATTTGAAAAAATCTGGTGCGTTTATTCCTGGTATTAGACCAGGTGAACAAACATCAAGATACATTGATAAGGTAATGACTCGCTTAACATTAGCGGGTGCGTTATACATTACTCTTATTTGTTTGGTTCCTGAGTTCATGATGATATTCTGGAATGTACAGTTCTATTTTGGCGGTACATCCCTACTAATTATAGTAGTTGTTATTATGGATTTCATGGCACAAGTACAGACTCATTTGATGTCTCATCAATATGACAATGTGCTCAAGAAAGCCAATCTAAAAGGCTACGGCCGTTAGAGGCTACGGAGTATAAAATGAAAGTTCGTGCATCCGTGAAAAAGATTTGTCGTAACTGTAAAGTCGTAAAACGTTCAGGCGTAGTACGAGTAATTTGCAGCGAGCCGAAGCATAAGCAACGTCAAGGCTAATCTTTTTAACAAAGTGTTACTTGTTGTAATTAATTGCAATAAGTAACATTTTACATTGCAAAAATGTTGCTGGTTGAGTATCCTAACGGGCTTTTCAACCGGTTATCTTTTAACCTTAAATATAGGAGATGTGTTAGTGGCCCGTATCGCTGGCATTAACATCCCTGATCGTAAACATGCAGTAATTGCCATTACTGCCATCTACGGTATCGGCGCAACTCGAGCAAAAGCAATTTGTTCAGCTGCAGGTATCGCAGAAAATATAAAGATCAGCGAATTAGACGAAGCTCAGATTGATCTGCTTCGTACCGAAGTGGCGAAATTCACCGTAGAAGGTGATTTACGTCGCGAAGTTTCAATGAACATCAAGCGTCTTATGGACCTTGGCTGTTATCGTGGTTTACGCCATCGTCGCAGTCTACCTCTACGAGGACAGCGTACTAAAACGAACGCGCGTACCCGTAAAGGTCCTCGTAAGCCAATTAAAAAGTAACGAGGAATAGACATGGCTAAAACACCAACGCGCACGAAAAAGCGCGTAAAAAAACAAGTTGCTGATGGCATGGCTCATATCCATGCTTCTTTCAACAACACAATCGTAACTCTTACAGACAGACAAGGTAACGCGTTATCTTGGGCAACTGCAGGTGGTTCAGGTTTTCGTGGTTCACGTAAATCTACTCCATTCGCTGCGCAGGTTGCTGCTGAGCGTGCTGGTAAAGTAGCACAAGAGTTTGGTTTGAAGAATATTGAAGTTTTCGTTAAAGGTCCAGGTCCAGGTCGTGAATCTGCTATCCGTGCCTTAAATGCTGCTGGTTTTAAAATCACCAACATTACTGACGTTACTCCGATTCCTCATAATGGTTGTCGTCCACCTAAGAAACGTCGCGTTTAATAGGTCAGTTGGAGAAATAACATGGCAAGATATTTAGGCCCAAAGCTAAAACTTAGTCGCCGCGAAGGAACAGATTTGTTCCTTAAAAGTGGTGTCAGGGCAATTGATACTAAATGTAAGATCGAAACAATTCCAGGTCAGCATGGCGCCCGTCGCGGTCGTTTATCTGACTATGGTGTGATGCTTCGTGAGAAACAAAAAGTTCGTCGTATATACGGTGTACTTGAGAAGCAGTTCCGTAATTACTATAAGCAAGCTGCACGTTTAAAAGGCAACACAGGTGAAAACTTGTTAAACCTTCTAGAAGTGCGCTTAGACAACGTAGTATACCGTATGGGTTATGCATCTACACGTGCAGAAGCTCGTCAACTAGTTAGCCATAAAGCTATCGTAGTTAACGGTGTTGTTGTTAACATTCCATCTTTCGCTGTTAAGCCAGAAGATACTGTTTCAATTCGTGAGAAGTCTAAGACTCAAGCGCGCATCGCCGCTGCTTTAGAATTAGCTGATCAACGTGAGAAGCCAGTCTGGGTTGAAGTTGATAACAAGAAGATGGAAGGTACGTTTAAACGTTACCCAGATCGCTCTGATTTATCAGCAGAAATTAACGAACAGTTGATTGTCGAGCTTTACTCGAAATAAAGCTGAACTTTAAGAGAGGACAAACATGCAGGGTTCTGTAACCGAATTCCTTAAGCCGAAACTAGTAGGAATTGAAAATATTTCTGCTACTCGAGCTAAGGTAACTTTAGAACCACTTGAACGTGGTTTTGGTCATACTTTAGGTAATGCGTTACGTCGCATTCTTCTTTCATCAATGCCAGGTTGTGCAGTGACGGAAGTTGAAATCGATGGTGTATTGCATGAATACAGCAGTAAAGAAGGTGTTCAAGAAGACATCATCGAAATACTACTGAATCTTAAAGATTTGGCCGTTGGTTTAGAAGGCAAAACTGAAGCAGTTTTAACTTTAACTAAGTCTGGTGAAGGCTCTGTAACGGCTGCTGATATACAGCATGATGGCGATGTTACTATTGCTAATCCTGCTCACGTTATCTGTAACTTAACAGGTGACGGTTCTATCAGCATGCGTATAAAGGTAGAAATGGGACGTGGTTACGTTCCTGCTTCTGTCCGTCGCAATGCCGAGGAAGAAGGTCGTGCAATTGGTCGTTTACTAGTTGATGCGTCTTTCAGTCCTGTCGAAAGAATTGCTTATGACGTTGACTCGGCTCGTGTTGAACAACGTACTGACTTAGATAAACTAGTTATCGACATGGAGACTAACGGTACGTTAGATCCAGAAGAAGCGATTCGTCGTGCTTCAACAATTCTAGCTGAACAGTTAGATGCATTTGTTGATTTACGCGATGTGAAAGAAGTAGAACCGGAAGAAGTTAAACCTGCTTTCGATCCTATTCTTCTTCGTCCAGTTGATGACTTAGAGCTAACAGTTCGTTCAGCCAACTGTTTAAAAGCAGAAGCGATTCAGTATATTGGTGATTTAGTACAGCGTGCAGAAGTAGAACTTCTTAAAACTCCTAATTTAGGTAAGAAGTCTCTAACTGAAATCAAAGACGTGTTAGCGTCTCGTGGCTTATCTCTAGGCATGCGCCTAGAAAATTGGCCACCTGAAAGCATTGCTGATAACGACTAAGTCAATCAGAATTTAATAGTTTAAGAGAGAAGGATTAACTTATGCGCCATCGTAAAAGCGGTCGCCAGTTAAACCGTAATAGCAGTCATCGCCAGGCGATGTTCCGCAATATGGCAAGCTCTTTAGTAAAGCACGGTGTTATTAAAACTACCGTAGCTAAAGCTAAAGAACTTCGTCGCGTTGTTGAGCCACTAATTACATTGGCTAAAACAGATAGCGTTGCAAATCGTCGTTTGGCATTTGCACGTACACGTGACAATGAAGTAGTAGGTTTATTATTTAACGAACTTGGTCCTCGTTACCAAGAACGTCCAGGTGGTTATACTCGCATTTTAAAATGTGGTTACCGTACTGGTGATAAAGCTCCTATGGCTTATGTTGAACTTGTTGACCGCCCAGTAGTTGAAGAAACTGCTGAAGTTGTTGAAGAAGTTTCTACAGAAGCATAAATCGAATTTATTCGATATAAAAAGCGAAGCCTTGTGCTTCGCTTTTTTTTGCCTAAAATATAGTACAAGCTTATATCCCGACATTGAACTGACCTTGACCTTGCCTCTTATTAAGCGTTAAAGTTAGGGACAATTATTAATATAAAGAACAACTATGTCAGCACGTAATCCTATCATTGCCATAACAGGTTCCTCTGGTGCTGGTACTTCTACCACAATGGACGCATTCGAACACATATTTCGCTCTCTAGATATTAAAGCGGCAATGGTCGAAGGAGATAGTTTTCATCGTTTCACTCGTCCAGAAATGGATTTAGAAAAACGCAAAGCTGTTTCTGAAGGTCGAACTGTGAGTTACTTTGGTGATATTGCTAACGATTTTGGTGCTTTAGAAAGCCTATTTAGAGATTTTGGTGAAAAAGGCGAAGGTAGTATACGCCGTTATTTACACACATTTGACGAAGCTGTGCCATATAATCAAATGCCCGGTACGTTTACCCCTTGGGAGCCACTAGGAGCCGGTTCTGACATTCTATTCTATGAAGGTTTACATGGTGGCGTCGTAACAGAGCAAAATGACGTAGCAAGACATGTAGACCTATTAATTGGCATGGTGCCTATTGTAAATTTGGAGTGGATCCAAAAAATTATCAGAGATACTGGTAAGCGAGGCCACTCTAGAGAGTCGGTCAATGAAAGTATTGTGCGTAGCATGGATGATTATTTCAATTTTATTACTCCGCAGTTTTCACGCACTCATATTAATTTTCAACGTGTACCTACTGTTGATACCTCAAACCCATTCAGTGCTAAAGCGATCCCAAGCCAAGATGAAAGTTTTGTCGTTATTCGTTTTCGAGAAATCAAAAACGTAGATTTTCCGTTTTATCTACGAATGATTGATGGTTCTTTTATGTCTAGAATGAATACCTTGGTTGTGCCTGGTGGTAAAATGGGCTTTGCCATGGAGTTAATTTTAAAGCCATTAATAGAAGACATTATTGAAAAGAAAAAAGAAGCGAGTCAACAAATGGACTGGATGCAAACTTATAAAGAGTAGATCTATATCATTGTACTAAAAAGGAGCCAATGGCTCCTTTTTACATTACTAGACTGCTAATTGATGCTTATTGTTAAATTATGCTTCAACTATCGCAAAATCGTGAGTAATGTTTACTGCTTTATTTAACATTAATGCGACTGAGCAATACTTGTCGGCAGATAATGTAACGGCTTTAGCCACATGCTTTTGTGCAACATCTTTGCCAGTGATAACAAAATGTAAATGAATATCAGAAAATAATCGAGGCACAGTCTCTACGCGAGTCCCCGTTATTTCAACAACGCAGCCACTAACGCTTTGACGGGTTTTTTCTAAAATACTTACTACATCAACAGACGAGCAAGCCCCCAGAGAAATTAGTATATTTTCCAATGGACTCGGAGCTAATGTGCCGCCGTTTGCATCCAATACAATTGTGTGACCACTTTCGGAAGTGCCCATAAATAATTCTTCGCCAACCCACTTTACTGTTGCTTGCATAATGTTCTCTGCCAATTTGTAATTGGGGTTATTTTAATCGCTTGTGAAGTTAATTTCATTAAATGATTTATTAATTAGCATAATTACCGAATAGATCAGATATATGCTGTAAAAACATACAATAAATTACATAAAATGACAGCTAATTAATTTAAAAATAGATAATATTAATGCGTCTAAAATAGAAAATGTTCTCGATATGATTTATCTGCTGCTCGCTATCTCACTTTTAATAATGGCTTATATTATTCATGGTACTTTTGTTGAAAAAGTATTTTGGAAAAGTCGTAACCTTAGTACACCTGCATTTACCAATAATACCAATGATGATGGAGATGTTATGCCTATCTCAACAGGTAAAGTGTATATTAATAAATTATTGAATAGAGTGGGGGCTGGTCCCATTTTCGGTCCCATGTTAAATCGTTTATTACTGGCACTGCCATTATTTGTAATAGGGGCGATACTTAGTCAGTTCGATTTTAGTGTGATCTGGCGCTATTTTGGTGTTGCTAATCAAGCGACTGCGGCGTTGATGTTATGGATAGCTGCAGTATATTTATTGCAACAACAAAAAAATCACTGGGTTTTTACTCTGCCGGCAATGTTTATGACCACAATAGTACTATCCTTGCTATTTCATTCTAAAACCTTAGGGTTGGGACTTTCTTTAGGGTTTTCAATTGTTATGGCTGGTTTGCTAACCGTGTTAACCACATTTTCTATCGCCAGCCGAATAACGATAAAGAGTCGAAACACTAATACCAATTTGACTAATTAAGTGATCTACTTTTTCATCAGGAAAAAGGGATAAATACAAGGCATAAAATTTAGTAAGTAGTTATTCTACTTATAAATTTTATAACGAGGTAGTTATTCTTTTTAACCATTAAAAATGAGCAGTTAATTAATCAACTTGGTATATAACTTAATATCAAGCAGATACTTATTCAAATTGGTATGAGTTAACTATCTCATCACTCTTATTATTGAATAGCTAATATAAAAAAACCGCAGTCATTTGAATGCGGTTTTGTTTAATGTTGTCATCAAGGATTGATTAACTGTTTGTGCTTTCAAATATTTTGTCAGCAGAGGCCGCTACAAAGCCAGTGTACAAGTTGCCACAATCCATAGGATAGCGTTTGGCAAACTCATAAAAACAACTTGGGATTTTCTGCGCTACATCGCTGAAAGTAACTGTGGCCATGTCAGCCATTGTTGAAGACTGTTCCAGTTTAACTCCAACATCACCTTTTACTTCACCACCAACGGCATTTAATTTAAAACCACCGTTTTTAACCAAATCGTTGACCGCTAAGATACAATCAAAATCATTTAAATGATTAATACTGACGGTAAAGTGATTCGCTCGGTAACCCCAGGCAGCAAGCCATGCAGCATATTCACTTTCGTTAAGTAAAGTTTTGTACTCGCTTGAACTTAGTTGCCAATGTGTGCCTGAGTATAAGAAGTTATCATCTGATACTTTGCTTTCATCGACTTGTGCCACAAGTCGATTGATTATGGCTTGTACTTCGTTTGAAAACTGTTCGACTAATAGCTCACTAATAAACACTTTCGGTAAAGTATTGTCAGGATGTTCAAAGTGCTTTGCGACTAATTTTTTGGCAACGAAATTATAATCACCACATTCTACATAGCCAAGGTCAAGTAGATGCTTAGCTAGCTTTTCTAAATTAACCTTGTCATTATTAAATGTTCTATAAGCAACGTGATCATTGATCAAATCGTTACCTGAACCTAATAATTGATGTACTTTTTCTGCTGATGGTGTGACAGCAAGATATTGTTGCCAAATATTGTCAAATAAGGCTTTTACTTTGTTAGGCATAGTTGCTCCTAATGAATGTTAAAAATATAAAAATATAAAAATATAAAAATATAAAAATATAAAAATATAAAAATATAAAAATATAAAAATATAAAAAGATGAAAGCGAGGGTAGGCGAATTATTTTTTGCAGAGAAAATTCTGCGAAAGGTAAGTCTACCATTCGCAGAATTAATTAAATTTGATCGATACTCTTAAAAAAACATGGACGCAGTCCAATGTAAATTGTTGGGCATGTAATGATCATATTCTTGCTAATACCTAATGCAATTTAAACAGAGTTAAATTGATAAACCAGGGCTTAACTGGGCAGGTAAGCTAACCTGTTCAGCTTCAACTGATGCAACCGGGAAAGCACAGTAGTCAGCAGCATAAAATGCGCTAGCTCGGTGATTGCCACTGTCACCAATACCGCCAAATGGTGCTGCACTGCTTGCGCCAGTAATTGGTTTGTTCCAATTTACTATGCCAGCGCGGATATTCATGAAGAAGTGATTGTATAAATCTTCACTATCACTTAATAATCCGGCAGAAAGACCAAAGCTTGTATTGTTTGCTTCTTCAATCGCTTGATCAAAGTCGCTATAACGATAAACTTTTAATAATGGTCCAAAATGTTCTACATCCGGCATAGTAATCGCGCTAACGTCAACAATACCAGGAGTTACAAAACCTGTTTCGGTATTATCTTGGCGCATCTCAACTAATGATGTTGCACCTAAAGACAGTAATTGCTTATAAGCTGCGACAAGTCCGCTTGCTGCTTTTGCTGAAATCATTGAACCAATAAATGGCTGTTCTACATCATCATAGTAGCCAATTTTAATCGCTTTAGTTGCTTTAACTAAACGTTCGATTAACGCGTCGCCAGTAGCACCTTCTTCAATGAATAAGCGACGAGCACAGGTACAACGTTGGCCTGTGGTAATAAATGCAGATTGCAAAATATCATGTACAACGGCATCGGTATTGGCTACATCTTTAACGATTAATGGATTATTACCACCCATTTCTAACGCTAAAATTTTTCCAGGTTGACCAGAGAATTGTTCGTGAAGTAACTTACCTGTGGTAGAGCTACCAGTGAAAAATAAACCGTCAATTCCTGCGTGGCTTGCTAATGCTTTACCTGTAGTAACTTCACCTTGTACTAGATTAATTACGCCATTAGGTAAACCCGCTTTTTGCCAAAGCTTAACCATTAATTCAGCAACCATTGGTGTTAGTTCTGATGGTTTAAATACTACCGTATTACCGGCAATAAGCGCTGGTACGATATGACCATTTGGTAAATGACCAGGGAAATTATATGGCCCAAAGATAGCGACAACACCGTGTGGCTTATGACGAATAAATGCTTTAGCACCTGGCATAGCGTTTTCTACTGTGCCAGTGCGTTCATTATATGCCTTTATTGAAATTGCAATTTTACCAACCATAGCGCCGGCTTCAGTGCGAGTTTCCCAAAGTGGCTTGCCTGTTTCTTTGGCAATAGCGATAGCCATTTCTTCTTTGTGTTCAGTTAATTGCTCTGCAAATTTGCTGATCACTTCAATACGTTGATCAACGGTTAACCATGCCCAACTTTTAAATGCTGTGCGAGCGCTTACTATTGCTGTATCTACTTGTTCTGCTGTCGCAGCATTACCTTGCCAAATAACTTCATTTAACGCAGGGTTAAGAGATGACATAGCGTCACCCAAGCCTGGTAACCATTGGCCATTAATGTAATTTACTGAATTTGTCATATTTTACCTCTATATATCATTTATCAATGATATTAATTTGCACCAACTCTAACCCAACCACCATCTGCTACTTGAATCGCATCAGCTGTTTGTTGATCTAGAGTGACGGTATTATTTTCTGCATCGATATCAATTGGCATTTGTGTCGCTCTAAATTCAGCCACTTCAGTGTTACAAATAATAAACTTTTTAGTCGAACTTACCGTGCCAATATTGACCTGTAAGCGTTTTGAGTTAGCAACCGATTTAATCGAATTTAATTCAGCTTCTACCGTTGGGCCGCCGTCAAAAATATCAACGTAGCCACGACTAATAAACCCTTCATTTTGTAATAACCTTAAAGCAGGGACAGTATTTTCATGTGCCTTGCCAATCACTTCTTGCGCGGCTTTACTTAGTAAGCTCACGTAAATTGGGTACTTAGGCATTAACTCCGCAATAAACTCCTTTTTACCGATACCTGACAAGTAGTCAGCGGTTGGAAAGTCCATCGAAAAGAAATGCTCTTCTAGCCATTGCCAAAATGGCGAGCTGCCATTTTTATCTGACACGCCGCGCATTTCAGCGATAACGGTATGGTTAAATCTATCTAAGTGTTCAGCCATAAACAAAAAACGAAATTTAGATAAAAATCTACCGTTGTTATTTACTCTATAAGTGTCACGCAAAAACAGAGTACAGAGTTCAGATGCACCAGTGTAATCATTATTCAACGTTAAAGTTTCAACAGTATTATAAATACCTAACTCACGTGATGAATGAACTACCTTACCTAAGTGGTAATGATAAAATGCATCATTAAGGCCGACAGCAGCTTCAATACCACTGGTACCTACAACTTCACCCGTATCAGTATCTTCCATAACAAATAAGTAACCTTCGTCACCGTTTGCTTCTTCTTTTTTGTGGAATGAATGCGTGGCTCGGTTTATACGGCTAGTAAGTAATTCTTCATTAACTGGAAGAGAAGTAAAACCGTGGCCGGATTCAATAGCTATGCTGTGTAACACTTCATAGTCACTACTGCGTATTGGTCTGATTATGATCATAAATATATTCTCTAGGACTACAATTATCGTATTAAGCGTTTACTATTTTAGCTACGGCTTGTTCAAATTTTTGTAAGCCAGCAATGATATCTTCATCAGGGATCACTAGAGATGGGGCGAAACGAATAATACTCGCGCCAGCAACTAAGCTCATAAGACCTTCTTGCATTGCAGCATTTAAAAACTCTTTAGCTCTACCTTGATACTCATCAGTTAATACCGCGCCAATCAATAATCCTTTGCCGCGAATTTCTTTAAATGTGTGATATTTTTCATTAATTGCGTTTAAGCCGTCACGGAAAATTTGACCTTTAGCGGTAACGCCAGCAAGTACTTCTGGTGTATTTACTGTATCAAATGCAGCTTCTGCAACCGCACAAGCTAATGGGTTGCCGCCATAGGTGCTGCCATGAGTACCTATTTTAAGATGCTTAGCAATATCTGCTGTGGTGATCATTGCACCGATAGGGAAACCGCCGCCTAACGCTTTTGCTGTCGTTAGAATATCAGGAGTAACATTTAGGCCCATATAGGCATAGAGTTCACCAAGACGACCAACACCTGTTTGTACTTCATCAAAGACTAATAGTGCGTTATGTTCATTACATAATTCACGAACGCCTTGAGCAAATTCATTTGTTGGTGAAATAATGCCGCCTTCACCTTGTAATGGCTCCATAACAACAGCACATGTTTTATCAGAGATTAATGCTTTTAATGATTCAAGGTTGTTATATTCAGCATGAACGATATCGCCAGGTTTTGGACCAAAACCATCTGAGTACGCTGCTTGACCACCAACCGTTACGGTAAAGAATGTACGGCCATGGAAACCTTGTTTGAAAGCAATAATTTGTGTTTTATCACTACCGTGTACTTCTAAAGCCCAACGACGAGCCAATTTAAGTGCTGCTTCATTTGATTCTGCACCAGAGTTTGCAAAGTAAACTTTATCAGCAAAAGTATTATCAACAAGCTTCTTCGCTAAACGTAATGCTGGTTCATTAGTCATTACATTTGATAAGTGCCAAAGTTTTTGGCCTTGGGTTGTTAATGCATTGACTAATGCCGGATGACAATGACCTAAACAGTTAACTGCAATGCCACCAGCGAAATCGATATATTCATTATCATTTTGATCCCAAACTCTTGAACCTTGACCGCGTACAGGAATAATTGCTGAAGGTGCATAGTTAGGCACCATTACTTGGTCAAATAATTCTCGATTTACTGAAATTTGCTCAGTCATTGCTGAAATCCTCATCTAAAATTTAATTTATTTAGTTATGTGCATCCCTGTATGTAACTAATTACAACTAGGGTTGCTAAAAATGTGTGATTATTATGCCAGAATAAATGGCATTTGTCTTGTTTGAAAATACTTGCAGGTCAATAAAAACAAGGGTTTGAGGGAGTTTATTCAGTATTAGTGCATAACTATACTTTTTTTAGGGTTACAATCTGTAACAGTATCTCGCCACTTAAAACTATAGTTGAATATTAAAACTTTGAGTGATCATTTACTGTGTTGTTTAATGAAATTTTCTAAACTTAATTGCTGATCTTTGTGTAAATTATTAAATTTCAAACCAAGTTGGAATTGTTGTTGCGAAATTCTGCGGTTAACAATTAATCGCACTTTTATTTGGTTTAGTGTTAATGCAGTTTCATTTATAGAAATATTAAATTCGGCAGGGTATTTGGTATTATTGATAATTTCATCAACAATGCTTTTGTTTACTTCAAGCTGTAAACCGGATAATGAAATATTAACGGCGTTCGCTAATAACTCTACATCGACTCCTGAAAAAGAAATGGTCAGTGGTAAATTGATTGTGTATCTTGGGTGAAAACGTCTTTCGATCGTCATACCTGTCCTTGAATTATATATTTATTTTTATTTTTATTTTTTTATTATAGCAAGTTTCTTAATCAACTTGGTATTACCACTCTAAAATTAACTATTTAAGAGGTTAATGTCAAAAAATTATTGAGCAATTGCTGGCCTTGCTCGGTTAATACCGATTCAGGATGAAATTGCACCCCCATAATCGCCAAATTTTTATGCTCAATCGCCATTATTTCATCAACTGAGTTGGTTACTGTTGGAGTCCATGCTGTTATTGCTAACTCTTTTGGTAACGTATTTTTGTTGACTATTAATGAATGATAGCGAGTCACTTGCAAAGGTAAATTTAAATCTTTAAACAGGCTTTTATTATTATGATGAATGAGTGATGTTTTACCATGCATTACTTTTTTTGATTTTTCTACTTTTGCGCCAAAATGTTGAGCAATACACTGATGACCTAAACAAACGCCTAAAATAGGTATTTGACCGTTAAATTTATTAATAATCGCAAGAGATATTCCTGCATCATCAGGCGTTCCAGGACCCGGAGAGATAACTATATGATCAGGTCGCATAGCGGTTATCTCATCTAACGTTATTTTGTCATTACGAACAACTTTTACTTCAACGCCTAAATGTTGAAAATAATGGACAAGATTAAAGGTGAAAGAATCGTAATTATCTATCATTAATAACATGCTAAACCTTGATAACGTTTTGCTGACAACATTTGAATGGTAGCATTATATCAAAGCCATGATATTACAAATACACTTCTGCGGGTTTTGTTGAAATAACTTTTATGGTATCGCCTAAATTGATTATGCCTTTATTCAGCGGTATTAAATTTTGGCCAAAGTATATTTGCTTATCCGCACCTGTTCGATATTTTTGTAAAGTCAACAAAGGTTCTTTGTTGGGGTGGCGGTTTGCATTATCGGCGCTCACCGTGGTAAAAATACATCGACTACAGGGCTTAGCGACTAAAAATTCAACATTGCCAATCGCTATTTTGTGCCAGCTATCTTCGGCAAAGGCCTCGCAACTATCTACCACCAAATTTGGTCGAAACTGAGCCATATCAATGGTATCAGTTGCTTTAGCGTTTAAATCATTAAGAGAGGCTTTTGATATGAGCAATAAAGGATAGCCATCAGCAAAGCTAACCTGTTGGTTATAATCTTTAATTTGTCTAGATGATTGTTTACCGTAAAAAAATAACTTACAAGCAGTACCTAAAAATGTACTGAACCATTGATCAACTTCATCGCTACAGTGTTGTGCATTTATATCATCTTGCCACACTTGTACGTTTTGATATGTTGTTGAAAATAAATCATACCGTATGATTAAGTCATCCATGCTTGGCGCACTAATAATAAAACCAAAGTCGGTTACTTGCGACTGCACTAGTACTAATCTTGCTTTAGTTCGACCGGTGATAAATTTTCCGTTTAAGTCAGTAATCACAAATTGTCGGTCTAACTCTAAACCCTGTTCAAAAACATTCGCATTTGGCAAAGCTATACCCTGTGTTGATTTAATAGGATAAATGTTAATGCCACAGATAGAGGGTGCAATCATAATAAAATTTGAGCTTAATAAGTGAGTATTGTTGCCAGTTTAAACCAAAACCTAAAAACATCATAATCTATAGATCACAATTAAAAATTTAAGCCAATATTAGGTGCAGATACGCTATAATAGCTTTTGTATTCTACGTTTATTTTTAGCCATCCTTTTTGTTGAGTTGATTGCTAAGTTTCATGCAGGTTTTTTAATGAATAACAACAACAAGCACATCTCAATTGCTAAGCTATTACCGTTACTCGCTTCAATTGTGGCGATTACGCCATTGGCTATCGATTTGTACCTGCCCGCAATGCCTATTATTGCCGAACATTTCGGTACTACTATTGCCATGGTGCAAAACTCCCTAAGTGTATACTTAGCCGGCTATGCCATGGGTATGCTAACTTTTGGTCCCTTAGCTGATAGACTCGGTCGACGAAAGTTAGCGATTATGGGCATGACCGGTTTTGGTCTATGTTCTTTTGCGATCCCATTCGTCACTACAGTTGAAGAATTTATAATCTTACGTATTATCCAAGCCTTTTTCGGCAGTGCTGCAACCGTAGTTGTGCCAGGAATTATTCGTGAATTTTATGGTAAAAATACCGCCAAAGGTATGTCATACGTGAGTATGATAATGATGTTTGCGCCTATGTTAGCCCCTACTATTGGTAGCTTTATTTTGTACCTCGATAGTTGGCAGTCGATGTTTTATTTCTTGGCTATTTATGCTTTTATGATCTTAGGCTTTGCACTAAAATATCTACCTGAAGTTAAAACAAAAAATATAACCTCACTGTCTTTTTTAGGCAGTTATAAAACAGTGTTATTAGAAAAGTCAGCGCAAAAAAATATATTAACCTCTATGTTGGTTTCTCTGGCATTTTTCAGTTATTTAACCGCAATTCCTTTTGTGTACTTAGTGATTTTCAAAACTTCAGAGTTTGTTTTTAGTTTTTTGTTTGGAATTAATGTTGCTTCGTTAATGATGGCGCAATTTATAAATACCAAGTATGTAGTAAAACTTGGCTCACAGGCAATGCTCAGGTATGGCTTTTATACTGCTTTAATATCGGCAATATTATTGGTCACAGTCAACGCATTGCAATTAACTCTATTTTGGACTGTGATCACCATCTTGCCATTGATGGGGAGTATGTCATTAATCGCGGTGAACTCAGATTCTTTAATATTAATTCAATTTAAGCAACAAACCGGCACAGCAACGGCGGTTATTGGCACGCTTAGATTTGGCATTGGCGCATTGGCTGGGCCAATTTTAGCTGTTTTTCACAATGATAGTGCCATGCCATTTGCCTTGTTAATGCTTAGTGCAATATTATTAGTTGGTTTATGCCAATATAAAAATATATTAAGACGTTAGTTTTGGGGGGCACCTCGAATGCCATCAAAGCTTTCTTTTTTAATATTTAATATTCAACCTTAATTTGATCTTTCTTTTTCTTTCAACTCACTCTGTTGAATGCGCCATTGCTGCAATTCCGCATAATATCGATCCCAAACACATGGCTCACATACGCCACTTTCACAACACTCGTTGCTATTTGGAGGGGTTGGTTTTTCGATTATGTCGGTCATTTTGTACCATTTTTGTTTATCATATTGATGACTATTATTAATAATTTGTTTGTCAGATAATCTAAAATTTATCCGGCTTGTGATTTTATTTGGTCTTGCTGAATACGCCATTTTTGTAATTCGGCATAATAGTGGTCCCAAACACAGGGGCAACAAGCCCCACCGCCGCAACAATCATCATCAGCTGGCGGGTAAGGTTTTTCTAATAGTTCAGTCATGGTGTTTTTAAATGCTTTAGGATACTTAATGTTGCTATGTTACCTGAATGATTGACGAGGTAAAGTGAAGAGGGAGGTTATTAGAATTTTTGACAATAAAAAACCCTGCGATGCAGGGTTTAATTAAGATCCTGAAACAAGTTCAGGATGACGAAGTTTCGTATGGTCCCGAGTCAAGCTCGGGACGACGCTAGTGCGTCGGTTGTTTTATTCTATTTCAGCAAGTTTTTTCTCAAGGTAGTGAATGTTCGCACCACCTTTAGCAAAGCCAACATCATTCATAATATCTTCTTGCAGAGCGATATTGGTTTTGATGCCGTCAATTACTAGCTCATCTAAGGCGTTTTTCATGCGAGCAATTGCTACTTCACGAGTTTCACCGAAAGTGATTAACTTACCAATCATAGAATCATAATGTGGTGGTACTGAGTAATCAGTGTAAATGTGTGAATCCCAACGAACGCCATTGCCACCAGCAGGGTGGAAACGGGTAATTTTACCCGGTGAAGGGATAAATGTACGTGGATCTTCGGCATTGATACGACACTCAATAGCGTGACCAGTTACTTTGATATCTTCTTGCTTGATTGTTAATTTTTGACCTGAAGCAATACGTAATTGCTCTTTAATCAAATCAACACCAGTGATCATCTCTGTTACAGGATGCTCAACTTGAATACGGGTGTTCATTTCTATGAAATAGAACTCGCCGTCTTCAAATAAGAATTCAAATGTACCGGCACCACGATAGTTGATCTCGTTACAAGCGTTACAACAACGGGCACCAATTTGGGCTCGTAGCTCTTCAGTAATACCTGGGGCTGGCGCTTCTTCAACAACTTTTTGATGACGACGTTGCATTGAACAATCACGTTCAGCTAAATGAATTGCTGAACCTTGGCCATCAGCAAGAATTTGAATTTCAACGTGACGAGGGTTTTCAAGGAACTTTTCCATGTAAACCATATCGTTGTTGAAAGTATTCTTGGCTTCAGTTTTAGTTAACGCGATTGACTCTATTAAATCGCTTTCGTTACGTACCACACGCATACCACGACCACCACCGCCACCAGAGGCTTTAATGATTACCGGGTAGCCAATACGACGACCATGAGCAATACTTGCGGCTTCATCATCTGTAAGAGGACCATCCGAACCAGGCACACATGGAACACCAGCGGCTTTCATTGCGGCAATCGCCGAAACTTTGTCACCCATTAAACGGATGCTATCTGCAACTGGACCAATGAATGCGAAACCTGAGTCTTCAACTTGCTCGGCAAAATCAGCATTTTCAGCTAAAAAACCATAACCAGGATGAATCGCGTCTGCGTTAGTAACTTCTGCTGCAGTAATTAAACGTGGAATGTTTAAATAGCTGTCTAATGCTGAAGCTTTACCAATACAAATAGTTTCGTCTGCTAATAAAACGTGTTTAAGGTTTCTATCAGCAGTTGAATGTACGGCTACGGTTTTGATACCTAGCTCTTTACATGCACGTAAAATTCGTAATGCAATTTCGCCTCGGTTGGCGATAACTACTTTCTTTAACATGGAATTAACCTTTTTATATTGAGCTTATTCAATAATGAATAATGGTTGGTCAAATTCAATTGTGTCTTCGTTGCTAGCAAGAATTTCTTTGATAGTACCAGACTTGTCAGCTTCAATTTGGTTCATCATTTTCATTGCTTCGATGATACATAAAGTGTCACCAACATTTACGTGCTTACCAACTTCAGCGAATACTGGAGATTCTGGCGACGCAGCAGAATAATAAGTTCCAACCATAGGAGAGCGAACAACATGACCTGTAATTGCTGCAGGAGCTGCTGGAGCCGCTGCTGCAAGTGGTGCTGCTGCCGGAGCTGCAAGAGGAGCCGGAGCTGCCATTTGCATAGGAGCTGCTACCATTTGAGCGCCACGACTGATTCGAACTGACTCTTCGCCTTCAGAGATTTCTAGCTCGTTAATGCCTGACTCTTCAACAAGTTCGATTAGTTTTTTGATTTTACGAATGTCCATTAGTACACCTTAGTAATGTTTATTTTATGTTATTTAGTTTTGATTAGTGCTTTATGCGCAGCTGTTAGAGCGAACTCATAACCCTGTGCGCCTAAACCACAAATAACCCCTTCGGCAATATCCGAAAGGTAAGAATGTTGGCGAAACTCTTCACGCTTATGCACATTTGATAAATGAACTTCAATAAATGGAATGCTTACCGTTAATAAAGCGTCACGCAAGGCAACACTAGTATGGGTAAAAGCCGCCGGATTTATAATGATAAAGTCCACTTGTTGATATGCTTGGTGAATCCTTTCAATTAATTCATGCTCTGCATTTGATTGCAGGTGCGAAATATCTATTGATAATGCTTCAGCGGTTGATTTGAGGTTAGTTAATATGTCGGCTAAAGTTTGAGAACCATAAATTTCTGGCTCACGTTTGCCTAACATGTTTAAGTTAGGACCATTTAACACTAAAACTGTAAACTTTGCTGTCATTTGCCGCCAAATCCGTTGAAATCATTATTATTGAATTTATTATTACATAATATTTAGTATGCAGGTATAACTGCGTACAAATTATTACATGATTTTTCAAATGTCAGCACATTATAGCTGTTTTCGCAGACAATAGCAGAAAATACTGGTCTAATCAGTACAAGTCGTTATTCGATTCGCACAAAAAAGGAGCTTACGCTCCTTTTTGTTAAACATTAAAACAACTGTTTGCTGATTAACTAATCAAGCAGAAATTAATTAAATAGTTTTTCAATATGTTCGGCAAAGTCTTGCGCTTCCATAAAGCCCGTCACTCTTTGTTGGTCTAACTCATTGCCATTTTTATCAAAGAATAAAATTGACGGTAAACCAAAGACTTCAAAATGCGCCATTATTTCTACGCTTTGATCTGAGCCGGTGTCGGTTAAATCAATCTGTATGAGTACAGTATTATGTAAAGCTTGCTGTACTGCTGGTTTTGGGAATGTATATTTTTCAAATTCTTTACAGGCAATGCACCAGTCAGCGTATAAATCGACCATTACTGTTTGCCCCGCTGCATTTGCTTTAGCCACTTCTTGGTCAAGCTGCTGTAGTGAGCTTACATGGATAAACGCTTTATGACTGGCTTCTTGCTGAGTTGCCGGCTTGCCCATAATAGTGTCATAAGCAAAGTTTGCTGCGAAAAACATCATGATAAAAATGATCATGGTGCGTAAGCCGTAACCTATGGTTGCCGGTGATTTACGATTGTCGTTATTAACCATATAAAAGTAGGTGGCGGTCACTAATAATAAAGCCGCCCATAATAAGTTCGAGACAATCGTTGGTAAGAATCGTTCGAGTAAAAATACTGGTACGGCGAGTAATAAGAAGCCGAAAATGTTTTTGATCACATTCATCCAGTTGCCCGCTTTTGGTAATAATTTGCCACCAGAGCTACCAAGTGCTAATAACGGTAAACCCATACCAAGGCTTAAAACATATAACGCTGATGCGCCAATAACTATGTCGCCGGTTTGGGCAATATAAAGTAGCGCGCCAGTAAGTGGCGCAGTGGTACAAGGTGAGGCGACTAAACCTGATATAGCGCCCATTATAAATACCGACACTAGTGAGCCACCTTTTTGACTATTACTCATGGCAGATAATTTATTTTGCCAAGCTGAAGGTAGGGCTAAATTGAACACGCCAAACATTGACAGTGCTAAAAATATAAACAGTACACTCAGTACTATTAATACCACAGGGTGTTGAAATGCGGCTTGAAACTGTGCACCAGCAAGCGCAACTACTATGCCTAAAATAGTGTAAGTAATCGCCATACCTTGGACATAGGCCATCGATAAGGTAAATGCTTTACGAGTTGTTAGCTTGTCACCTTGACCAACAATTATGCCGGTTAAAATAGGGTACATAGGAAATACACAAGGCGTAAATGATAATAAAATACCTAAGCCAAAAAACGATAATAACGTCCAAAGTAAACTGTTGCCTTCAAGCATCTGGGCTAATTCATGTTGTTGACTTACCGCGCCGTTATCATCAGCAACAGATGTATCATCGATAGTCGTTTTTTCAGTATTTATGGCGGAGAGGATTGCTGATGACGTTGCATCATTTTGCTGTTTAATTAGGGCTAAGGGGATCAAGTGCTTGGTTGGTGGATAGCATAAGCCTTTTTCAGCACAACCTTGGAAGGTAAGTGTTAATTCACCATTGGCGTTAACTGACGTTAGAGGAACCGTAAATTTAACTTGTTTGTAGTAAACTTGCTGAATGCCAAAATATTCATCTTCATGATCTTTACCTAGTGGTAATGAAGGAGGCGTAAATTCAGCTGCAGTAGCCTTAAATTTAAATTTATCTTTATATAGGTAATAGCCATCACTAATGGCGAAATATATTTCGAGTTGATTGTCTTGTTGATTAAAATCAAATTGAAAAGCTTGCTCAACCGGTAAAAATTCTTGCTCGTTAGAAAATAATGAATCTAACGAGGTATCAAAAATTGAATCTTGAGCTGCAGCGGTCGTGCTATAAAATGATGTTATTAGTAAGCTGAAGCTTAACAGTAATAGGCTAAATATTTTGCGCATTAGTTATTTTTTACCATGTTATTTATCCAGTTTAAATACGGCTCATTACCCTGCTGAATATCCAGAGCGATGACTTCAACGACTTCATAAGGATGAAGTTCAGTTATTAATGATTCTAGTTGTACAAATTGCGATTTTTTACTTTTAATGATCAGCATTACTTCAGTATCTTGCTGTATCTCATTTTGCCAAGAGTATACCGAGCTAACATTTGGCATAATATTAACACAGGCGGCTAATCTGTCTGCAATTAATCGATGCGCTATTCGCTCTGCTGTTTTTGTATCTGGGCAGTTAGATAATACAACTTGATACATAATATAATTCTTTTCTTAAAGTAAGCTTAAAAGTCATTTTACCGTCAATAGTACCAAAATAAAGTAATAAGACTAGGTAAGTGATTAGATTTAAGGTGCTAAGGTTGAAATAGACCCGACCACCCCAATATAAGTTTCATAATTGTTTAAACAGGAATCGAAATGTTTAAAGTACTTTTTCTATTTTTTATTATCATACCTATTGTTGAAATCATGGTGTTGATGAATGTGGGTAGCATGCTCGGCGTCGCGCCGACAATTGCATTAGTTATCTTAACTGCATGGGCTGGTGCTGCTATGGTACGCCAACAAGGTTTAGCCACTTTTCAATCAGTGCAAGGTAAACTTAATCAGGGTGAAATTCCATCAGATGAGATAATCGCTGCGTTATTATTATTAGTTGCCGGCGTGTTATTATTAACACCTGGATTTATTACTGATGGATTTGGTTTGCTATTACTATGGCCAGTGTCGAGAAAGGTAATAGTAGCAGCACTTAAAAAGCATTTTGTTGTAGCGCAATCAGCCAAAGGTAATGTGTTTGAAGGTCAGTTTACTCAACAAGGTTTTAAACAACCTTATGAGCAACCTTTTGAACCTAATCGCGAACGCAACCTTAGAGACAATATTGAAAACAGCAGTGGTGAACAAAAATCACCACTTGATGGCGAGTTTGAGCGAAAAGATTAAATTCTGACTTTGTCTACCTATAAACTTCAATGAAGTATCGTATTAATAGCGCGATAATATTACATTTGCGCTATTTTTTTAGTTAAATATTAGCCAAACACTTGAGAGTAAAAAAATTACCCCCATCTGTTTATTAATCAAAAAATTTAATTGTAAAACAAATAACATATCTGGAGATATAAATGAGCATTCGTCCTTTACATGACCGAGTCATTATTAAGCGTAAAGAAGTAGAGTCAAAGTCTGCTGGCGGTATCGTATTAACAGGTTCAGCTGCAGAAAAGTCTACTCGTGGTGAAGTTATTGCTGTAGGTAATGGCCGCATCCTTGAAAACGGTGATGTGCGAGCTTTAGACGTTAAAGTTGGCGACCAAATTATTTTCAGTGAAGGCTACGGCATGAAGACTGAAAAAATTGACGGCGAAGAAGTACTAATTCTTAGCGAAGGTGACATATTAGCAATTGTTGAATAATTCATTCAAACAATACAATCAAACTCATATTAAATAAAAGCGAATAAATAACTTCGCTTTTAACACGCATTTAAGGAACCAACATGGCAGCAAAAGAGATATTATTTGGCAATGACGCACGAGTTAAAATGCTTCGTGGCGTAAACATTTTAGCCGATGCAGTTAAAGTAACGTTAGGCCCTAAAGGTCGTAACGTAGTGTTAGATAAAAGCTTTGGTGGTCCAACAATTACTAAAGATGGCGTAAGTGTTGCTAAAGAAATCGAATTAGCCGATAAGTTTGAAAACATGGGCGCACAAATGGTTAAAGAAGTTGCTTCTAAAGCCAATGATGAAGCCGGTGATGGTACTACTACTGCTACCGTATTAGCACAAGCGATTGTAAACGAAGGTTTAAAATCTATTGCCGCTGGTATGAATCCTATGGATCTTAAACGTGGTATCGACCAAGCTGTTATCGCAGCCGTTGAAGCACTTAAAACACTTTCTCAACCTTGTACTGACAATAAAGCGATTGAGCAAGTAGGTACTATCTCTGCTAACTCAGACACTACTGTTGGCAAGATGATCGCTGAAGCGATGGAAAAAGTAGGTACAGAGGGTGTTATTACTGTTGAAGAAGGCCAAGCACTTACTGATGACCTAGACGTTGTTGAAGGTATGCAGTTTGACCGTGGTTACTTATCGCCATATTTCATCAACAACCAAGAAGGTGGCAGTGTTGAATTAGAAAACCCATTCATCTTACTTGTTGATAAAAAAGTATCAAACATTCGTGAGTTGCTAACAACTCTTGAAGGCGTTGCAAAATCAAGTCGTCCATTATTAATTATTGCTGAAGATGTTGAAGGCGAAGCCTTAGCGACATTGGTAGTAAATAACATGCGTGGTATCGTAAAAGTTGCTGCTGTTAAAGCTCCAGGCTTTGGCGACCGTCGTAAAGCAATGCTGCAAGATATTGCGACATTAACAGCCGGTACTGTTATTTCTGAAGAGATTGGTATGGAGCTTGAAAAAGCAACATTAGAAGATCTTGGTCAAGCTAAGCGTATTGTGATTACTAAAGACAACACGACTATCATCGATGGTGTTGGTGAAGAAGCTGAAATCAAAGCACGTGTTAGCCAAATTCGTGGTCAAATTGAAGACTCATCTTCAGACTACGATAAAGAAAAATTACAAGAGCGTTTAGCTAAATTAGCTGGCGGTGTTGCGGTAATTAAAGTTGGCGCTGCAACTGAAGTTGAAATGAAAGAGAAAAAAGCTCGTGTTGAAGATGCATTACATGCAACTCGCGCAGCGGTTGAAGAAGGTGTTGTTGCCGGTGGTGGTGTTGCATTAGTTCGCGCAGCCGAAGCAATTAAAGACCTTGAAGGCATTAACGAAGACCAAACACACGGTATTAACGTAGCAATTCGCGCTATGGAAGCACCACTTCGTCAAATCGTGAATAACTGTGGTGATGAATCATCAGTAGTTCTAAACGAAGTACGTAACGGTAAAGGTAACTACGGTTACAATGCTGGTACTAGTGTTTATGGTGACATGCTAGAAATGGGTATTCTTGACCCAACTAAAGTAACTCGTAGTGCTTTACAGTTTGCTGCCTCTGTTGCTGGCTTAATGCTAACGACTGAAGCAATGATCACTGACGCACCACAAGACGCAGCTCCTGCAATGCCTGATATGGGCGGTATGGGTGGAATGGGTGGAATGGGCGGCATGATGTAATAGATTTTAAGTCTATAACTGAAGCTCTAACCATTTAAATTAAAGCCCGAATAGCAATGTTCGGGCTTTTTTGTTTGCTACTTATAAATATTATAACAATATTGTCCTGTCTTAATTATGCGGATTGATCTTGCCCCATAATAATGGACAGATAAAGTGTCTCTTTATGATGAAATAGACTAAAGAGACAAATTAACCGTTACCAATCAATACAATTCTTAATTTTATATTGAGAACACCGCTTTACCAGCCAAAGCCCAATCAAAAAATACCGCGCTCATGACCACTAATATTACCGTTGAAAGTGAAACAATCATCTTAGGTGAACACTTATATTTATCTAGAAATAAACCGGTTAAAGGTAATATTTGCATCATGTGAGTCGCGATAAAATGAGGAATACGTAAGTCACCTACTTCACGCGACCAACCGACAAGAGGAACTTTTGTGTTACTAACTGCCTCCCCCACTAAATGGGAGTTTGCGGGTGCATTAGCCATCGTCATGGCATAGACTAATGTCAATACCGAACCAATGACTAGCCCCAATATTGATCCGAGTCGTAACCCTGAATTATCCTTATTACCGTATTTCCAAATTAATAAACCTAAAACAAATGAAACTAAAATAAGATTTATCGCACCTATTCCCATTAGATTATACATTAAAACCTCAAAATCCGTTTCATCATTATAATGAGATTGTCGCCCCCTGGCTGCTTGAATGCTGATGTAAATCTGTTCAAAGAGCATAGATACTACCGCAAGATAAGCAAAAAATGTCAGCAGCATGCCTGTGCGTCGACTACGATCAAGTTGCTGAGCCAGTAGTGCCAAGGTAAGAAAATGTATAGCCAAAGACAAGCTGAACTTTATTGGTTTCGCCCATATTGGTGCGTTATTCAGTAGTCGGACATCGGCATAATAGGCGGGTAACATAACCAATGTTACCGCGAGCAAAAATAAGAAGCACATCGCCAGTAATCGCGTAATATAATCGTTATCCAATCGTAAATTCAATGAGAAAATCAACCCTGGATAGTGTTTTTCTTGGTAATTAAAGAGATGATTAAAAGGATAATTAAACATTTTGATTAGCATAGTTATGCTCCTCGGTTTGTGTAAATACTGTGCGCATAAACAAAAATAGCACTAGCCCAATGGGGCCAAATATATAGGTAGCGATCAAAATAGGGGCCTGAAGGAGACGAGATATACCGATCTTATCGGCTTTGCGTGCAATCCAGGCTCCAATAAATAAGTCAAATGCTAAATAGTGAACCCAACCTGCCAATAATATATGATCACTCTCGAACAACATTCGAACATCTTCAAGTGAGCTAAAGCCACCATTACTGTTAGAATAATGAGCTAACATCAATCCGGCATAAAGTAATCCAATCCCTAAAGGGATCAGGTATTGTGGAATAAAAAAGAGTACTTTTATACGAGGGAGAAATATCAAAATTAACCACCCATAAGAAGCTGCTTGCCCCGCCCAACTAAATAACTGTTCTGGTGTTAATACCATATCCATAACTTTTTTTTCCTCATAAAAATCTACCTTTTATAAATTTAGGTTTGAATTAGTTGCTAGGATTTAATCACGCTAAATGACTTGATTCGTCTGGATTGAACGACTTGGACGTACAATCCGGACGATTCGCACTTGGGTTAGCGCTTGGTAATCATCAATAATTTTATAAAGGGTACTTAACTGCCATTGAGTAATAACATTTAATGGTTTTAACGGTTTGTTGGTCTGCCTATTGAGTAGCATACAATGCTATATAGACAACATATTACTTCACAATTTAGCCGTTCATATTTTTATTTCTGGTATTGATAAATCTATTGAAATTCATATGCCTACGCTGATCATTAAGTTTAATTTACGTAATAAAAGAGACTTCGGCTTTATATGAATAATCTTGCAAATAGGCAACCTACCTTAGGTAAGAAAGCACCTGCCCTGTGTTTAGGTATAGATTTAGGTTTATTGGATGTGCAATTCGGGCGAATCACATTTAGTGCAAAAATAAAAATAAAAATAAGTATTATTGAACTAATTGCTGTCGATATTGGCTGGGAGTCAGTTTAACAAACTGTTTAAAAACGGCATTAAAGGTACTTTTTGATGAAAAACCTGCTGACATGGCAAGATCGAGGATTTTAGTTTCCGTATCAGATTTCAGCTGTTCACAAACAAAATCAATCCTGTACTTGTTTACAAATTGGTAGAAATTTTTGCCCTCATGCTGATTTAATACTTCAGATAAATGATGAGTACTGATACCCACAATTTCAGCTAAACTGGTTAGTGTTAACTGATTATCCAGATAAGATTTATGCTCTTGCATATGTTGCCTAACGACCTTTAACAAACTGCTTCTGATATCGATATCTAAAGCGCCTGAATTGTTAGTAGCAATGGTGGTACTTTTCTTAGTTTCAATACTCAAATCCTTCTCTGCTAGAGTGGTTTCGGCAGGATTAGCGTCATTAGAGTTAGAAGAATCCATTTTCAATTGAGCAATTTTGAATAATAGCGGGTTTCGCCACTGCGCTAATGCAATGCTGCAAATCAAAACAATAATAAGGGCATCCCCCATGGCGACAAAGATATATTGATATTCAGTTACTACCGACATGGATTTTAACGTCCAAATCACTAAATCAAGAATTAATATCTTCCAAAGCCAAGTGAACATATCTGGATTGAAGTTTGATAATGTTTGTTTAGCTTGAACTTGATATCGCCTGACCATGACAATACTACAACCTAAATAAACAAAAGCTTGTAACGTCAGAATAACTTGACCTATTAATATCAGAGTTAAATTTTCTGGCCCGTGCATAATTGCATCTAGCTTCACTTCAGGTGAAGACAAATACAACTCAATATTGAGCACATAACAGATTAAAAAAGGTAGAAAATGCCAGAGGTCTTTTAGTGCAAAGGGACAGTTAATAATAGCATGTCGGCAATAGAGGTATAAAAAGGCACCATAACTGGCAGGTAAAAATATATGAAGGCCAATCAAAGATGAAAAAGCATTTAATTCTCCATTCAAGTATATAAATGGACCTAAAAAGCTTAAGCCCAGAAACAGACACCATATTCCCAAAATGCGATTGGAAGTGGATATTTGAGATCCAAAAATTAATAAGCCAGCAAGTAAGAGTCCCTGAAAGGCTCCTATAACATACAAGTATTGCATTAAAATTGACATAAACTACCTTTAACAAAAACTACCTTTAACAAAAACTAATATAAAGCCACTGCTGATAGTGTTAAGTATTTGACACCTCGTTAACGAGGAAGAGCTTCTAATGATATTCTGTATGTTCACAGCAAAAACACTTCGACATAGGAGACTATACGCCCATGAAAACATCAGTTGTTTTTTTATTTCAAAGCAATTAACCTTTGTTAGATAAACAACCTAAAAATTATATCATAATATGATTAATTCAAAAGTAAGTCTCGTTGAATTTGATGCGAACTTTATTTTTATCTTTAATAACAGGTGGTTATAGAATTTTTCTTAATAGGCCTCAAATGGATGTTAAATTATTATTGATAAGGTAATATTTGTTTAAATCAAAGTTTAAGTTAACGAATTCTAAACAACTATTATGCGCATGAAGTGATATTATTTCTTAGTCTAGGAACGTCAGCTCCAAGGCTAAGGAGGCATTGTGTAGAAACAAATCTAGACTCTGTGTTGGGATAGTGGCGAACCACGATGAAATTTTTAACAGGCATTGTATTTCATTAAATTTCAAATGTTTAACTAAGTCTCCTGATTGATTGGGGTATAAAGCGGGGTATCCCACTTCGTCTATTTTATTTTTTAACTAAATATCAGTTATTTATTCTAGGTATAGGCGGCATGATGTAATTTTGCCCAATTTGCTGACCCCTTATAAATCAAGGGGTTAACACCTTGCATGAGGCTTGTTGTGGCACGTTATGTATCACGGCAAGTCTCACAAATGTATCACGTTCCCGACAAGATACTTCAACTGATAAAACCTTTCAATCCCAAAGTTCTTTCAGCACAAGCTGAATATCTTTAGCGCTATCTCATTATCCTAGTCGTACCATGCAACTCAAAACTATAATTTCAATTGTTAGCCCAGAAAATATCTTCCAATGAATTCTCCCTATAATTGCCTTAAATTTGATTACCCTGACCTTAGAACAAAGAAGAAAATTTAATGCTATGCATTATGCAATCCTCATGTTCACCGTATGAGTCAACCTAAGACTTTCTAGTAATTGCTATCAAGCTCAATACTAATAAGTAACTCCTCTAAGATACCTCAGGGACTCAATACCCAACTAAATCAAATAGAAGCATCCTCCCATCACAAACTAAAGCATCCCTGATATATAAGAAAACGAAAAACCTCAGGGCCGTTCAACTTTTACTTGGTCATACAAAACAAGAAAGTACTGTTCGCTATCTAGGTATTGAAGTTGATGATGCTCTTGAACTTTCTGAAACGATAGACATTTAACAAACCAGCATCAGGAAGACATGGACGCTTCCTGTCACAAACCGGACATTAATTTTTACGTATCTATAACGCTCTGGGGCACAAAGCGCCCTCAAATTTCACGCATTGTTATAGCTAAGGTAAAAGAAATAATGCCTGCTTTTTAGAACTGAATATAAATGTAATTAGCTTACAGAGCTTTAATTACCTGCGGTTCATTATAATTTTATTTACTCAAACGCTTTATTTGTTGGTTATTTATGTTCGAGTTATGCAATAGGACGACTTGAATTAGCTAAAGTTGTAAAAAAGTTGTTATACGCTTCTATTGGCTAGCTTACCGTTATGTCATAGGCGTATTTAGAGAGAACTTTAAACATGTGTTGACACGGTTGCCGTGAAAAAAAATGCAAGGTTCCTTATTATAATATTTAAAAGATCTGAGCTATAAATATCAGACATGGGGTTTACGATGAAAGAAAATAAACTATTTCTCGCACTGTCTTTGGCATTAGCAACGTCCTTAACGGCGTGTGGTGATGACGGGGACGCTGATAAGAATGTAGTCCGTAATTTGTTTGCTGTAGGTGAAATTGTTGAGGGTACCGAAGACGGCGATCCTATTGCCGGTGACGTTAGTACTAATGATGAAGGTGATGGTCTGACCTACGCGCTTGGTGAAGGAAACAGTACTGAAAACGGTATTTTGGAGTTTAATGCTGATGGTACCTTCATTTATACACCAAACCCTGACTTTCATGGTATTGATACCGTCGATTACATCGCTACTCAAGAGTCTACTGGCGAAAGTGCTAGTGCAACATTAACCTTAAAAATTAACAACGATTTTGAATCTCTGGATGAATATGGTTGGGGTCTAGTTTGGAGTGATGAATTTGACCAAGCCGAACTAGATAATAGTTTATGGACCGCTGAAAATGCCAGTGTTGCTGATGGCCATCTCATTATTACTGCTCAAGAAGGCGTGTCTTCCTCGCTAAAAGCAATTAACACTCTTACTTCTGGGCGTATTGAAGCCAGCATTCAACTTCCCGAAGGATCCGATATATTTTCAGTGTTTGGCCTGCTACCTATGGCCGATATGTACGACGGTTATAATGCACTTAACGCAATGAAAGCTGATTCTGATGGCATCATCGCTGGAGCTCACTATGGATTAGGGCTCACTAGCGGTGTTAACTTTAATAGTGATAGCGTTGCTAACGCTAAAACTGAATTCCATAACTATGCTATCGAGTGGGGTGAAGATCAAATTCGTTGGTATTTCGATGGTGTTCACATTCATACCGTTGACCCGCTAAATACTTGGGCTTACACCTTAAACGGTGAAGAAGTTGTGGCCGACAATGCCGGCCCATTTAACCAAGACATGCAAATTGTACTGGAGCTAGCAACCGAAAGTGTTGAGCCAGTTGCAGAAATGCTGGTTGATTATGTAAAAGTTTGGTCATGTGACCCTTTAATCGAGACCGGTGTTGAAAACTGCGCCTCTTATGTTAACAAATCGATAAGTAAAGCCGCTTCTGACCGAATTGAAACGGTTGGCAGTGTTCTCACGCCAATTTTTGCTGAAAGCTATGTATTAGAGAACGATGACGAGGAAATTAACAATCTTTATCCATTATTTTGGCATCATACCGATGAAATTGTAGAACTTGCTTTTGGCAATAATAACAATCCTAGCATTGAAGTTTTGGCTACTGAAAGCGAGCATGGTTTAGTTATCGACGTCACTCAGCCTGAACTGGATGCTGAAGGAAATCCGACGGCAGATGCGAACATGGCGATTACCGCACCGGGCATTGAGTTGATAGGTCATAATGCCGTGTTGAATTTTGATATGTATATCGATAGTGCCAATACCTTGAGTGAAACACTTGAAATCAGAATGGAAACTGGCTGGCCTTATATGGGCGTCTTTACTTGGAATGTTGCCGAGCTTGAGCTTGATACTTGGGTAACGTATTCCATCCCAGTAAGCGACTTTGTTGATAATCCATTTATTGCACCCGATTGGCTAACTTGGATTGAAGGCGTGGTTGAAGGCGATGCCTTACCTCTAGATACCAGCAATGTAGGCTCTTTGCTGACCATTGAATTTCAAGGCGCTACACACTTTCAACTAGATGAGATTTATATAAGTTGTACTTCCTCTGATACTTGTGTTCAAGCACCACTTGCTGTGCAAGCGGCATCAGGACCTGAGGCACCTAGCACTACTTATCAAGCAGAAGATTGGGATGAGGCTGGCGATGTACAGTTAGAAGACACCGAAGATGATGGTGGTGGTCAAAACGTTGGCTATATCGATCCAGGTGACTTTTTACAATACACCATTACCGCACCTGCAGACGGAACCTATTATATTGATTACCGTTTAGCTAGTTCAGGTGGTAGTGACGGTTTTGAATTATCTATCGACGGAGTCGTGGTTGATATCCAGACGCTAGCAGATACCGGAGGATGGCAGAATTGGATAACTCAATCTAGTGCTGAGTTTGAAATGGCCGCAGGGCAACATACAGTACGTTTTGATTTTGTTGGCGGCGCTATCAATATCAATTGGTTTAAGGTTTTTGAACCTGTTTTCGAAATTTTCCTTGAAGCGGAGGCCTATGAAGACGCCGGTGATGTGCAGCTTGAAGATACAGAAGATGAAGATGGCGGTCAAAACGTTGGTTGGATAGACGCGGGTGACTTTTTGCAATACACAGTGAATATCCCTGCAGATGGCACATACAACATTACCTATCGTTTAGCTAGCTCTGGTGGCAGCGATGGCTTTGAAACTTCCATAGGCGGGGTTGTCGTTGATACGCAAACTATAGCGGATACTGGCGGATGGCAGAACTGGACTTCTCAAACTGCGGCGGTGGACCTAGTTGCGGGTGAACAAACCCTAGTCCTTGATTTCGTGGGTGGCGCAATCAACATTAACTGGATCAAAATAACTAATTAAATAGCTGTTCGGCTCGTTCGGCTCCCTAAACAATTCATTTAGGAGAGCTGAATTTGAGCGAGAACTTAACAAGACTATTACAGTTAAATTTAAAAAATAGTAGCTCATAGCGGCTCTATTTAGGGATAGATTATTATGTATAACAAACAATTCAAGCAAAGCATATTGGCAATGAGTATTGCTGCAATATTTGCAGCAAGCGCTTATGCCGAAGAAGCTTCTGTCGAGCAAGAACAACTGAATGAAGACGAAATGGAAGTCATTGAAGTTACCGGGATGAAAGGCGTTTTATTACGTTCAATGGACTTAAAGCGTGAAGCAAAAGGCATAGTTGACGGTATTTCTGCTGAAGATATTGGTAAATTTCCCGACACTAACCTCGCCGAATCACTGCAACGTATTACCGGTATTGCGATTGAACGCGATCGTGGTGAAGGCTCCAAAATTACTGTTCGTGGCTTTGGCTCCGACTTCAACCTCGTCACCTTTAACTCTCGACAAATGCCAACAACCGGTGGCCGCTCATTTGACTTTGGTAATATTGCTTCTGAGGGGATTGCGTCGGTAGAGGTATATAAATCGGGTCGAGCCAATGTACCTACTGGCGGGATTGGCGCGGTAGTCAATGTTGCTACCGCTAAGCCTTTCGCAAAACCAGGGCAACAAGCCGCATTTAGCGTCAAGGGTACCCATGATAAAAGTACTCGTGAAGGGAATGATGTAACCCCTGAATTCGCAGGCTTATACAGCAACACTTTTGCCGATGATACCTTTGGTGTTGGACTGACTTTCAGTTATCAAGAACGTGACGGTGGTGAACAGTCGGCGACTACTCAAGACTTTATGAGCCGTAACTTTATTAGCCAAGCAGATATCGATGCTTTTGAGCTGGCTAATCCAGGAGAAAATCATCCTGACGATGAATGGGGCACTATCTTAATCGGCGATCCGTCAGCGATCGGCTTTCCAACGGAAGCGAATGATGGCATTTACGCAATACCGACTAATATCCAATACAATCTAGCCGAATTTCATCGTGAAAGGATTAACGCCCAGCTCACTTTTCAATGGCGTCCTATTGAGTCATTGACGGCAACGTTGGATTATACTTACGCTGAAAACAAAAGTGAAACCGTGAATAATGACATTTCAGCCTGGTTTGACCCAAATTGTAAAACTAGAGAAAGCGAGTGGGTGAAGGAAGGTAACATCTACTCACCGACCAAGTATTCCCAAATTGGTTGTTCTAAGGAACGTAATCAAGGTGTAGGTCAATATGCGGCCGTAGATGAAAATAAATCGCTTGGTTTTAACCTCGAGTGGCAGCCAACCGAAAATTTATCAATGACCGCCGATTATCATGATTCAAGTGGGGAATCACAGCCGGACAGCAAACATGGCTCTAGTGGCTTTGTGGCTGTTGCATCGTTAAATCGTATTACTACTGATGGTTACTTTACCGCTAGTGGTATGCCTGTTTTGGAAATTCAGCAGGGCGAGCGTAATTCTTACAATCAAATAACCCGCATTGACCAACTTGACGCTAACGATATGCAACTTAATGGCAGCGGGTTTGGCTCGTTTAATAACCGAATGGATGTTGAACAGTTCCAATATAGTGCCGAATACGCGTTTGATGAAGGTCATGAAATTTCAATTGGTTTTGCCCATGTAGAAGTAACCAATCGCGGTCAAAATGCATGGCTATCTCGAAACGCATGGAGCGGCGTAGGAGAGCCAGGAGACATTGCCGATCTTTTGAGCATTGAATCTATTGATGGCGTTTTTGATGGTATTGAAGGCAGTGGTGATCCGCGTCAAACCACAGATTTCTTCACATGGGATTTTGATGACTTGATAACACGTGGTGAGCAATTACTACAAGCTGGTGAACACGGCGATGTAGAAAGTGGTGGCGGACCTTGTAGAACAGGTTTTTGTCCTACTTATGATTTTGATACCGATGAAGTCACCACTGAAAAATCTAAGTCATTTTTCATTCAAGGCCATTTTGTTGCAGACTTGTTCGATATGCCGATGAACTTATTTGTCGGCGTGCGTTATGAAGATACTACAGTTCATTCTGCGGCGTTAGTACCTCTGTATGAGAGAGTAGATTGGACTATTCCGAATAATAATTTTGATCTATTGAAACAGCTTGATGGCGATGGTCAAGGTATTCAGGGCTTCTCTGAAATAGACGGCGACTATGATATGTGGTTGCCAAGCATCGATTTTGATATTGAAGTTTTGGAGGATGTTATTGTTCGTGCTTCTTATAGTCAAACCATTAGTCGTCCAACTTATAACGATCTTAAAGGTGCGTTAATCATTGATTATTTAGGATCTGATGGTGGTGGCGGTCGCAGAGGTAATCCACAATTATTACCAATGGAAGCAACGAACTATGATTTATCTCTAGAATGGTATTTTGATGAGGCGAGCTACGCTTCTGCTGGTTATTGGACTAAGGATGTTGAAAACTTTATTGTTAGCAAAACATTTGAAGATCAACCACTGTTTAGCGATCTGTATACGCCGATAGAGGGTGCTTTATATGACCAGGCCATTGAGGCAATAACTGGTGGCGACCCGCAATTTGAATATGATAATGATGATGTAAACGCCTATTTCATTGAAAATTTTGCCGATGAACCTAACGTCGTGATCACTGGCGAAGACGATGAAGCGGAAGTAACCGTTACCGGTATATCGTCAGATCCGGTGGCTACATTTGATGTAAATATCCCAATTAATCAAAATGACACTACTGTTGATGGCTGGGAGTTTGCGATACAACATACTTTCGATGACACCGGCTTCGGTTTTCAAGCCAATTACACCATTGTTGAGGGTGATTTAGATTATGATATCAACAAAAATGAAGAGCAGTGGGTTGTACCAGGGATGAGTGATACTGCTAACTTAGTGGTCTTCTATGAAAACTACGGTTTCCAAGCTCGAATCGCTTATAACTGGCGAGATGAGTACTTACAGTCAGCTGGACGAGATCCAAGGTTTGTTGAAGAATATTATCAATGGGATGCCAATGTAAGTTATGACGTCAACGAACATTTTTCTGTGTTTGCTGAAGCGATTAACTTGACCGAGGAAGATCAGCGTGTGCACGGACGCTCTAGTTATCAAGTGCGATCTTATGCAGTAGGTCATAGCCGTTACAATATTGGTGCTCGCTATGTGTTCTAAACATCCTCATGGATGGTATAGCGAATAACTGTTGATAAAAAGCCACTGTTGTTAGTGGCTTTTTTGTTAAAAATTTACTCGTTATCAATGCCAGCAGCAATTTTATATTCCCTTACTACTACCGATAACAACGAGTGTGCATCCAGCACCAATAATATCTATTGCCATAGTGATCGGTTGTGATCTGCACAGTAGAGCACTATGACAATTTTATAAGCAGGCGCCAAATGAAAACAATATCTCGATTGAAATTTTTATTACTGATCCTCGTGATCACTTTTTTATCTGCATGCGGAGGCAGCGGCAACGGTGAAAATGATGTGAAAACCCCGCCGCCAATTCTCGAGCCTGAGCCAATTCCTGAACCCGAACCCGAACCAATTCCAGATCCTGAACCAATTCCAGATCCCGAATCCACCCCAGAGCATGAACCTAAGGTTGGGCGAATATTAGTGTTCAGTGAAACTGCGGGTTATCGCCACAACTCAATTACTGATGGTCTGGCGATGTTGTCTGCTATTGCTGGCGATAATGGCTGGGAGATTGATTTTACCGAGGATAGCAGTGCATTTAATGAAGATAATCTTATTCAGTATTCAGTGGTTGTTTGGTTAAATACAACGGGAGATGTACTCAATGTAATTGAACAAACAGCCTTTGAGAATTATATTGAATCGGGAGCGGGTTATGTAGGGATTCATGCCGCCAGTGATACTGAATATTCTTGGCCGTGGTATGGCGATCTCGTAGGCGCATATTTCAGCGCTCATCCTACAGTGCAACCGGCGACGTTAGTGATTGAAGATGCAACTCATCAATCCACCAGCCATCTTGACACTACTTGGATACATACCGATGAATGGTACAACTTCCAGGGCAATCCTCGGGCTAATGTCAATGTGCTAATGACGCTAGACGAAACAACTTACAGCCCTGGTACATCAGCTATGGGAGATCATCCCATTGCTTGGTATAAAACCATAGGTGCGGGTAAATCATTTTACACCGGTATTGGGCATACGGCAGCGACTTATCAGGATCATAAATTTATCGCTCATATTGAAGGCGCACTTATCTGGGCCGGAGAGTTGACGCCTGGCGTACCAGAGTGGAGTGGTTCACCACCTAGCGACGGTGACTTTACCAACATTGTGCTGGCCAGCTCTATCAACCAGCCAATGGAATTGGATATTTCCAGTGCGGGAGATATATACATTATTGGCCGAGAAGGACAATTTTATGCCATGGAAAATGGCACTCTTCAGGAAAAAACAACCATTCCAGTTAACGCTGCGTTCGAAGGTGGGTTAATTGGTTTTGCTCTCGATCCTAATTTTACCAGTAACCGTTATGGTTATTTCCATTACACTGACCCAATTTTAGCAGAACACAATATCTCACAGATAAGCATCAATCTAGATAACACCCTAGATTTAGCGTCAGAATCAATCTTAGTTAGTTTTGCTGTGCAAATAAATGAGTGCTGCCATGTTGCGGGTTCGATGGATTTTGACAGCGAAGGAAACTTGTATATCGCCGTGGGCGACAATACTAACCCGTTCGCCTCTGATGGTTATGCACCTATTGATGAACGCAGTGGTCGAAGTGCTTGGGATGCGCAAAAATCGTCGGCTAATACCAATGATTTACGAGGCAAGATATTACGTATAACGCCAACAGTTGGAGGTTACACTATCCCTGACGGAAATTTATTTGAACAAGATGGCTCGCATCGCGGCGAGATTTACACCATGGGGCATCGTAATCCGTTTCGGATCTCAATAGACCCAGGCACCGACCAGTTGCTGTGGGCTGAAATTGGTCCTGATGCGGGTGGCTCTAATCCCAACCGAGGACCCGGCGGCTATGACGAGTTGAACAAAACATCCTATGCAGGTAATTTTGGCTGGCCATATTTTTCTGGTGAAAATGAAGCCTATAACGATTTTAACTTTTTAACCTCGGTTGCGGATGCCAAATTTGATCCACTTAACGTTGTTAACGATTCACCAAATAATACCGGAGCCACCAACCTACCTGATGCTCAAGCTGCATGGGTGACTTTAAGTCATCGTGCTTTAATGGTTGCCGGCGTATATCGTTGGGACCCTACGGTTATTGATGCAGAAAAGCTACCAAGTTATTTTCATGGTCGGCTTCTTTATTGGAACTTTAACAATGATGAAATGTTTGAAGCGGCCGTTGATGATAACAGCCCTGACTTACGCCGTTGGTTAGATACCTCGATAATGAACGGCATTATCGATGGCGTTATTTCTCCACACAATAACCATCTCTACTTAATTTCCTTTGGTGGTAACTGTTGCGGCAAACCCAACGATGCCGGTTTACTGGTTGAAGTTAAATATACTCCAGATGAAAATATCATTATTCCAAAATCGGCGTACGCAATAAATGCGGGTGGTACCTCATTTATCGCCGCAGATAACAGCACATACCAAAGAGATGATTTCTTTAGTGGCGGATTCGATAGTAATTCTTCAGGTGCCATTGCGGGTAGTGTCGACGATGCTATTTACCAATCACACCGTTGGCAAAGCGGCGGATTTTCTTACCATCTGCCCATTGATAATGGCGATTATCAGGTAACACTACAGTTTGCTGAAACATACTTTGGTGATGCAGGCTCACGAATTTTTCATGTGAATGCCGAAAACTCCAGAATAATTACTGGTCTTGATGTTGTCGCTGTTGCCGGTGGATTAACGGCTTATGAAACGACCGTTACTGTAACCATTGTCGATGGCTCACTCGATCTCGACTTCGTACCTAATGTCGAAAATCCCATGGTGAGTGGCATCAAAGTTACTGCGGTACAGCCTTTCTCACCAGGGACTTATTTAACCATAATCGCCGCTATAAATGGTCAATACGTGAGCACCGAAAATGACGCACTTATCGCATCTGCTGAAACCGCAGGTAATGCTGAAACTTTTTTGTTGATCGATGCCGGCAATGGTTTTTTAGCGTTGCGATCTTTGGCAACAGGCGGCTATGTTTCGGTATTACCCGACGGAATTCTGGTGGCTACGGCGACGTCAGTTAGCGAACACGAATGGTTTAGTTTGGTCAAAAATGCGAATGAAACGTTCGCCTTAAGAGCAGCGATTAATGGCTTTTATGTTTCTACAGCGAATGACGGAAGCTTGATAGCTAACGGTGAATCGATTGCTCCAATGGAAGAGTTTAACCTAGCTCAAGCAGAAGTTTGTGACCCTAATGTTAGCTACGCGATAGCATGTCGACCTAACGCCAAACCTTATTTAGATATGCCTGTAACTGCAACGCCAAACTTAAGTAACTTACCGGCGCTACTATCAGCAACTGGCACCTTCAGCGACACCGCAACAATGACCCCTAGTAATAGCTTGATACCCTATGAGCCTATCGCCAAACTCTGGTCTGATCGGGCTGAAAAACACCGTTGGGTGTCAATTCCGTCGGGTAAAAAGGTTGTTTGGGCAGAACAGGGTAAATGGATCTGGCCTGCGGGCACAGTGTTCGTTAAACACTTCGCTTTGCCCGTGGATGAAAGTGATCCAACGGTGCTGCGCCGCCTTGAAACTCGATTGATTGTGGTTAGAGAAGATGAACTGGTTTACGGTGCAACCTATAAATGGCGTGAGGATAATAGCGATGCAGATTTGCTGACCACGGGACTGATGGAAAATGTCACCGTTTCCTCACCTGACGGCGACTGGCAACAAACATGGAGTTATCCTAGCCCAAACGATTGCCTAAGTTGTCACAATGAGGATGCTAAAGGTGTGTTAGGACTTAAGACAGCTTCATTAAACGGTGACTATAGTTATCCGTCAACAATCACTGACAATCAGTTAATCACCTTAAATCACCTAGGTGTTTTTACCACGCAATTAAATGTATCGGAAATTCCAACCTACCCAGCACACGCGAATATTAGTGACGATACAGCAACGCTCGAACACCGAGTTCGTTCGTATTGGGATATTAACTGTGCTTTCTGTCATGGCTCACAGGGTATCGCGGCATTGTGGGATGCACGCTATGAAACTCCCTTAGCTGAACAAGGTGTTATTAATGGGGCATTAGCCAATCAAAGAGACTATTTAGCGGATTACGGTTTAGCCAATCCATTGGTTGTGGACCCAGGTAACATCAACAACTCGATATTATATATCCGAGATGAAAGTATTGATGCGAAAGATCGTATGCCTCCCTTAGGACGGTTACTCGAAGACACAGAATATATGGCCGTGTTAGAACAATGGATTAACAGCCTTGATTAGGCTGGTTCTTTAAGGGGTGTCGCCAGCATATGGACGACATTCTACTAGATATTCTATGGGTTCGAATCCCCTTTTTTTACTCAAACTGAAAAAATTTAAAATTTTTACGTTCGAATAAGTTAACAGGACGACGGTTAATAACGAATTTGCAACATTGGCTGTTCAAATAGAATTTTAGTTTGTAGTTGTAGTGACAAAACCAGAGCGTTGAAATCGTATGTTCAAAGTAACGTTAGATATCAAAACGCCTTTTACAATAAGTATAAAGAGGAAAAATTAATGCCAGATAATCGTATGAATATAATAGAAAGCCGACTCAGTAAACTTGTCAGAACGGCATTGTTGGGTGCGAGTATAATAACACTTTCAGGCTGTTTTGGTGTAGAAAGTGATAATGAAATTATTGAAAATGCTGGTGGTGACGTTGTAGATAATACGCAAATAACACAACCTGATCCTGTTGTACTGCCCGATGAGCTTATACCCGATTTAACACTTGCAGATATTACAGTACGTGATCGGCCGCATATGGATACCTCGCTTGGTTATAATGTCATCCTTTCTGACTTAAACACCACCTTACGTGGCGTTAGTCTATCTTATGATGGCGGAGATCCATACAACGCAGCACAAATTAAAAATGTACCGACGGCAGAGCAATTAGAGTCCCTAGTTAACGACTATGGTATTAATACTTTGCATGTTTATTTAGAAGGTGATGCAGAGCAAAACCCTGACCCTGTTGGCATTAATGAAGTGATTGCTGATCAATTAGTTGAACTCACTCGCGATGCAAAGATGTATTTAATACTCACCGTTGGTAATAACGGTGAAAATGGCGCAATTCATAGCTTAGAAAAAACGCTAGATTTTTGGACCCTTTACGGTGCTAAGTATAAAGATGAAACCCATGTTATTTATGAAGCCCATAACGAGCCAGTATCTTTAGATAACCCAAATTGGACCGCAGACGATTGGGATAAACAAGCGCAGATGTACGATACTATCCGGTCTGTGGCACCAGATACATTGGTTTTACTTGGTTCATTTATGTCTTTCTCAGGCGCTTCACCTGCTATTGCTGGTGCTGATGGTCTTAAGGCGTTATACCCTGGTATATGGGATAATGCCGGGTTTGCTTTCCACGGCTATTGGGATCTACCTAGCATTGAAGCAACGATTGATGCGTTTGAAGTGAGTACTGATTATCCAGCCCTTTTGAGCACAGAATTCTGGCCAGGCGATACACAAAATGGCTATAACGAGGCCTTTGAAAATCATCACATTGGTTGGATGCAGTTTGAATGGTTGAATGCTAATGACCTAGATCTAGGGCATATTAAAAATAGTTTAAACACCTTTGGTACGGTATGGCGTTCTGAAACTGCAGAAGGCTCTTGGCCAGCCAGTGGCGAACCAACCATTCCTTTTGGTGAAAATATTGGTTTATACAGCCGAGCAGATGATGCATTTTTAAACCTTGATGATGCCAATAACGTACTTGCAGGTGACGACAATTTTGATGGTGAAGGTAGCGATACTTTTGTCGTGGTAGACGCCGGCAATGATGGATTTATTGCATTACGTGGTGCAAATGGCAAGTACCTGAGTGTCGCTAACTATGGTCTTGCTATGACCGCTTCGGCAGATACCATAGGTGCTAACGAGAAATTTAAGTGGCTTGAACTACCAAGTGGCGATGTCGCCTTACGTCCATGGGGCGGTTCTGGTCATTTGATCGGTACTATTCCAGCAGGAGATGGTTTAGAAGAAGGCTTTACTGGCTCAGTGGGTGATGGTGCACTGCTTAATGGTGACAATACATATTTAGTCGTAACGAGTACCACCTCTGCTCCGCTAGCACCTTTGGACACACCTACTGTTCCAGAGCCTGGTGCGTTCTATGGAGAGCCAATGCCAGTGCCAACAAGTGGCGAGAGCGTTCATCCGTATAATGATAAAGCGCCAAATGGGCGTTTATGGGCTGCTGATTTTGATTTCGGTGGAGAAGCGGTTGCCTATCACGATAACGATGCTTTAAACAAAGGCGATGCTTATCGATTTGATGAGGGCGTCGACGTTGAAGCTGCAAGTGAAGGTTATACTGCAGTAGGCTTTTTTGACAACGAAGAGTGGATGGAATACACCATAGATGTTGCTGAGGAAGGTAATTATATTGTTACCTTGCGCACCGCTTCAGCAGGTGGTGGTCATCTTAGTATCGAATCTAACTGTGTTGATTTAACTGGAAGTGTTGCAACACCTGATACTGGCGGGTGGGATGTTTGGCAGGATATGACGGTTGAAGTCACTTTGGAGGCGGGCATACAAAAGCTGCGTCTAGTGAGTGGCGGTGGCATGAATGTAATGAACATGGATATTCAATCTGGCGGTGTTGGCAGTGTAGAGTTTACTGATGGCTGTCAATGGGTACCACCAGTACCTGCAGATGTTCGTGTTGAAGCAGAAGATTGGACCACAGTCATTGAGTTGCCTGATGGAGAGGTTGTAGTTGAAAACACCGCTGATGCAGATGGCGAACAAAATGTTGGTTTTATCGACGCTGGTGATTGGATGGAATATAACGTTGAGCTCCCAGAATACGGCTGTTATATCGTAGATTACCGCGTAGCTAGTGATACAGGTAGTGAAGGCTTTACATTAAGCTTTGATGGAATTTTAGCTGACACGGTAACTGTACCATCGACTGGTGGTTGGCAGAGTTGGAAAAGCATTAGCAGTGCTTTGGAATTAAATGCTGGCTTGCAAACTATGCGTTTTGAAGCATTAGGTGGCCAACAAAATATAAATTGGTTCGAGTTCACTCAGGCTGACGCTAGTGAGTGTGGTGTTACCACTTATGGTGACAATTTAATTACTAACCACACCTTTGAAGACGATACTGGCTGGACTGTTGTCAGTCAGGATGAAGGCGTATTTGGCGAAGTAACCATTGCTGGTGGCGTTGTAAAGTTTAGTGAGACTGACATCGATGAATGGCAGCATATGGGGGTATATACTGCGGTAGAGTTATCGGTGGGTACCTACCAATTTGATATGGATATGTCCTATAGCGACATAGTTGATACATGGGGCGAGGTATACATTGGCTTGACGCAGCCTGTTGCCAATGCTGAATACAATGGTGATCAGCAAGTGCTTGTAGCTTATAACTCTTGGGGCTGTGGTGATGCAACTACCTATTCAGGTGCTGCCACAGAGTCTGGTTGTGACGGTAATGCTACTCCAGGACGATTCGAGATAACCACCTCGGGCACTTATTACTTGCTGCTCAGATCTGGAGGTAAAACCTATGGTGTGAATGGCGCGGAGTTTGATAACTGGTCGTTGAGAGAAGTTAATCCAGAACCGACACCAGAGCCCGAACCAGAAACCGGGAATCTCATCACCAACGGCACCTTTGAAAATGCTACCGGTTGGACAGTTGTCAGTCAGTGGGGGCTTGATGTTGAGGGTAATGGCGTAGTAACCGTTGCAGACGGTGCTGTAACATTTAGTGAGACAACTTCTGCTGGATGGAGCAAGCAGATGGGTATTTATACGGCAGTCACTTTGCCGGTGGGTACATACCAGTTTGATATGGATGTGACTTATGCCGACATCAACGAGTTGTGGGGCGAGGTATATATTGGCTCGACGCAGCCTGTTGCCAACGAAGAATACAGCGGTGATCAACAAGTTATCAAAGCTTATAACTCATGGGATTGTGGAGTTGCTTATTCAGGTGCTGCAACTGAAGCTGGCTGTGATACTAGTGAAACGCCTGGCCAATTCGAAATAACTGAAGCTGGCACTTATTACTTGCTGTTTAGATCTGGGGCTACCACCTATGGTCCAACCGGTGTTGTGTTAGATAACTGGACTTTGACAGCAGTAGAGTAACAACAATACTAGATGGTCATATAGAAATCGCTGAATTTTTTTATTCAGCGATTTCAGTGACCAGCATCTTTTTGTAGACACAACATCGCATTTGTTTTCCCCAGGCTAGTCTGATGTTGCTGTCTAATATTTTAAAATATAACAGAGATTTCCCAATGAATAGAAAAAAATCTAAAATGCCAGTGTTGCTAACTCCACTGCTTTTTTGCCTCCTAACGCCTTCTATATTAGCGGCCCCGTTAAGTGCCATAAATGTTGAGGTTTACACAACAGCCAAAGATACCGATAAGCGTCTGACTTTAACTAAAAAAACGACATTAACACCAGCAGTTCAACCTACTGAAGGGGAAGTGTCTGTCTTTGTAAACCCGAATAAACGTTTCCAAAAAATACTGGGAATTGGTGGTGCAATTACCGATGCCAGTGCTGAAGTGTTTGCCAAACTTCCTGCAGATAAACAAAGTGAAATGCTAAAAGCTTATTATGACCAAGATGCCGGTATTGGTTATTCTTTGGCTCGAACCACAATCCATAGCTCTGATTTTGGCAGTGGTAGCCATACTTATATTGAAGAAGGTGATAAAAAATTATCAACATTTAGTATCGAGCATGATCGAGAGTTTCGAATCCCACTTATTAAAAAAGCCATACAAGCTGCGGGTGGAGATTTAGTCCTTTATGCCAGCCCTTGGAGCGCTCCTGCTTTTATGAAGAGTAATAACAGTATGTTGCAAGGTGGCAAGTTACTACCTGAGTATTACGATACTTGGGCAACCTATTTCACTAAATTTATTGCCGCCTATGAAGCAGAAGATATGCCAATTTGGGGAGTTACAATTCAGAATGAACCTATGGCTGTTCAACGTTGGGAATCAATGATTTACACCGCGGAAGAAGAGCGTGATTTTCTTAAAAATCACTTAGGCCCAATTATGGAAAAACAAGGTTTTGGTGATAAAAATATCGTGGTTTGGGATCACAATAGAGATTTAATCACCAATCGTGCCAATACCATATTCGATGACCCTGAAGCGGCTAAATACGCATGGGGAATAGGCTTTCACTGGTATGAAACATGGGCGGGTGGTGAAACCATGCATGACAATCTTGCCTTGGTTAATGAATCATACCCAGATATGAAGCTACTTTTCACCGAAGGAACCAATGAAGGCTTTAGAGCCGATCGTTATCAATATTGGCCTAATGCAGAACGCTACGGTCATTCAATGATTAATGATTTTAACAAAGGCACCGTAGGTTGGACCGATTGGAATATATTGCTCGACCAAAATGGTGGCCCCAACCATGTCAGTAATTTTTGTTTTGCGCCAATCCATGCAGATACTACTACTGGCGAATTAATTTATACGCCAACATATTATTACATTGGCCATTTTTCGAAGTTCGTAAGACCAAATGCGCAGCGCGTAAGTACTAGCAGTAGTCGCAGCGTTTTATTAGCGACATCATTTGTTAATGAAGATAACAAGATGGCCACTGTGATAATGAATCAAACCGATGAAAAGATTGACTACAATTTTATTGTCGATAGCCAACAAGCCGTTTTGACTATTCCAGCACGAGCGATGCAAACCTTAGTTTACTAACTTTGATTAACTTCTCACAAGGACGTGGATTCAATTTAGGTTAATCAATTAGGAGTATGGTTCTCTACAATTTCAACATGAAATCGAAACAGTTTGGCTAAGTAGCAACTTAGCCATTTTAATCTTCATTTTCTAATCGCTATGGCGTGCTGCATCAACATTTATTTAGATATTGACGACTGACGAAATTGAGAAGGCGTGACATTTTCAAATTTTTTAAAGAAAGTATAAAACACTGATTTACTATTAAAGCCTACCGCTAAATATATATCGGTTATGGTAGTGTTTTTATGTTCGGGTGCCGCCAGCATTTTCTTAGCTTCTTCGATACGGTATTTATTAATAAATTCATAAAAATTAATGCCGAAATGGCGATTTATTAGCATAGAAAGATCACGCGGTATAATGGACAACGATTCTGCTAAAGTATCTAAAGTAATGTCCGGTTCCATATAGGTTTTATACTTAATCATCGCGGCATCAACTTCAGCCGCCATCTCCGGGTTAATAAATTGATCGTCTATCGGCTTTTCACTAGGCTCTTCATTAGTGACTTGCTCGAATATTACAAAATGTCGAATCGCGGTAAATACTAAGAGGTTTACTAAAACAAAAGAAGTGTAATTTCCGGTAAGTCCAATATACATAAACATTCCGGGACCAATAGGATAAAACAAACTTATAACCTTGGCACAAGCTAATATAATTTCCGCTAACATTACTACCAGAAAGCCAACAACCAGACCATTTAGCCAATTAATGTGTACTTTCTCAATATTAGAATGAGTGTCTTGTAATCGACTTTTATATTTACTGATTAAAACAAAGCAAGAAATAGCGTAAAAAGCACGCAAAACCTTACTAAATAGCTCCATTCCTACATAGCCACTACTATAAACAAAAGACTCACTAAATAGCATCTGAAGACGTTCTTCATAAGGATGGCTATAGTACATTGTCAACATAAAGACGATAAATGCGACTAATGGCAGAAGATGGATCAAATCTACCTTCTTAAGGGTAAAGTCACGAAAAACTAAAGACTTGATACAAAAAAACAAAAGCGCACCATCTAAATAATAAGCAATCTCGGGGATGAAATATAGACTAGGCCATGCTTGTCTAACCTGCATTTTGAATTCAGCACCCCACATCATTAATTCGTTAGCTGGAATAAGTGCGTGGGCGAATAAAAAAGCAGTAAGAAACAGAGTGCTTTTTACACGGTTCGTATTAGTAATATAAAGCAAAGTACCAAAAAAGAAGCACTGCATGACGGTCATTAAAAGTATAACGTCATGAAAGTTGAATAATACAGTTTGGAACTCAAAAGGTGGCATTGTTTATTCCGATTTCAAAAAAAAAATATTATTATTTGTCCAAAGCATACCACCTAAATCAATGTGAGCAACACTGAATTTCTAATTTTTTACATTACAGCAATATTTATTATTTAAGTGTGCAATACCAATTTTTAATGACTTGAAGTTTGTCTTAATTCGCTCTATTCGAACACATAAAGTGCCGATTTATTTTGTCCGAGTAAGTTAGTCAGACGACATGATCTGAACTCTATTATAAAACAGGTGTTATATGAGTCTATAGGCTCACTTATTTATTATTCCTATCAATTAGTCAAAATGAGATCATATGATTATCCAAGATTCATCAACCCAAATACTTGTTCAACATGCAAATGCAAAGGGTACGCAGTTTGCTTTAGTGTCATTAACATCACTTTTTTTTATGTGGGGATTTATAACCTGCTTAAATGATATTTTAATTCCTCATTTAAAGGGCGTATTTAACCTGTCATATACACAAGCAATGTTGATTCAGTCTTGCTTTTTTGGCGCCTATTTTTTAGTTTCACTCCCCGCAGGATATATCGTTAAAAAATTGGGTTTTCAAAAAGGTATTGTTAGTGGCTTGCTTGTTGCTGCAATCGGCTGTTTAGCTTTTTATCCAGCCGCGGCATTATTAAGCTACCCTATGTTTTTGTTAGCACTATTCATTTTGGCGAGTGGTATTACGATATTACAGGTATCGGCTAACCCATTTGTCAGTTTACTCGGTGACCCAAACACTGCTTCTTCACGATTAACTTTAACGCAAGCATTCAACTCGTTAGGTACTACAGTTGCTCCTTTTTTCGGTGCTTATTTAATATTAGACCATGTTGCAGAGGGGATGTCGCAAGCGAGTAACTCGGCCACAGCTGTGCAAATGCCGTATCTTTTATTAGCTACAATGCTGTTAGTTTTAGCTGCTATATTTGCTTGGTTAAAATTACCCACTATTGAAAGTAACCATAGCCACGATGTCGATATGACAAAACCGTCAGGCAGTATTTGGAATTATCGTCATTTGGTTTTGGGCGCCGTGGGTATCTTTGTCTATGTTGGCGCTGAAGTTTCTATTGGTAGCTTTTTAGTCAGTTTTTTCAATGATCCAACGATAGCCAATCTCGAAGAAACTGATGCAGCTAAATATATTGCCTATTATTGGGGTGGTGCCATGGTTGGTCGTTTTGCGGGCGCCGCAGTTATGCAAAAAATCTCCGCAGGTAAAGTGTTGGCTTTTAATGCAACCATGGCAATGGTTTTAGTCGCAATTGCTATGATTGCCTCTGGACAAGTAGCAATGTGGGCAATTTTGTTGGTTGGGTTATGCAACTCCATCATGTTCCCCGCTATTTTTTCCTTAGCCTTATCAGGGCTGGGTAAGTTTACGTCTCAAGGCTCAGGAATTTTATGTTTAGCTATTGTTGGCGGTGCAATCATACCCCTTATGCAAGGAGGCGTTGCCGACCTAGTGGGTATACAGCACTCATTTATTTTACCCATATTTTGCTATCTATTTATTATTTATTACGGTTTGAAAGGTAGTGTTGTCAATGCTGAAATGGATTAATCTAAAGATGAAAATACAACATAACGTAATGAAATATCCACTGGTTTTAATGACATCCGCTTTTATTATATTCGGGTGTGGTAATAACAGTCCTGAAAAAAAAACCGCTCAAACATCAGCTCATTCAAAGCAGAATATCAATATTTGGCCAGTATTAAATATTGAGGTCAATAAAGATGCCGAGATAGAGCAAAAAATTACATCCTTGCTAGTGAGTATGACATTAGAGCAAAAAATTGCACAAATGATCCAACCTGAGATACGTGATATTACCGTGGAAGACATGCGTCGTTATGGCTTTGGCTCATACTTAAATGGCGGTGGGTCATTTCCTAATGGCAATAAACACTCTACACCTGAAGACTGGATTAAACTTGCTGAAGAGATGTATCAGGCATCCATAGATGCCTCGTTAGATGGCACAAGTATTCCAACCATGTGGGGCACAGATGCGGTACATGGTCATAACAATGTTGTTGGCGCGACCTTATTTCCTCACAATATTGGGTTAGGGGCAGCGAACAATCCAACATTAATTGAGGAAATTGCTGAAATAACAGCAAAAGAAGTCATGGTTACCGGCATTGATTGGGTCTTTGCTCCGACCGTTGCGGTTGTTAGGGATGATCGTTGGGGACGAACCTATGAAGGGTATTCTGAAGACCCAGAAATTGTTGGTATATATTCAGCCGCTATCGTTAAAGGCTTACAAGGCCACGCCGACAAAGATTTTTTAAGTGATAAACGGGTGATCAGTTCGATTAAGCATTTCATTGGTGACGGTGGTACAGAAAAGGGTGATGATCAAGGTGATAACTTATCAACCGAACAGGCTTTGTTTGACATTCATGGGCAAGGTTATGTTGGTGGATTAACAGCCGGTGCCCAAACGGTGATGGCATCTTTTAATAGCTGGCATGGCAAAAAAAGTCACGGTAATAAATATCTACTTACCGATGTATTAAAAGATCGCATGGGCTTTGATGGTTTTGTTGTCGGTGATTGGAATGGTCATGGTCAAATTGAAGGTTGTACTAATGAAAGTTGCCCGCAAGCGATTAATGCAGGTTTAGATATTTTCATGGTGCCAACCGATGCTTGGAAACCCTTACTTGAAAATACTATTGCACAAGTTCGAGCCGGAAAAATTAGCAGGGCACGCATTGATGATGCGGTTAGCCGGATTTTACGCGTTAAGTTGCGTGCGGGACTCTTTGATAAACCCAGCCCCGCTGCTCGTCAATTTTCGGGTAAAACCGAACTGATTGGAGCACAAGCCCACCGTGATGTTGCCAGGCAAGCTGTTCGGGAATCGTTAGTTTTACTTAAAAATAAAAATAGCCTACTGCCATTATCCCCTAAGCAATATATTTTAGTTGCAGGAGATGGGGCAAATAATATCGGTAAACAATCTGGTGGTTGGTCAGTAACTTGGCAAGGAACTGGTAATAGCAACGAAGACTTTCCAGGAGCAACGTCAATTTATGATGGCATAGCAAAACAGGTTACCTTGGCTGGTGGAGTAGCGACATTAAGTGTTGATGGCAGTTACCAAAAAAAACCCGATGTTGCTGTTGTTGTATTTGGTGAAGATCCCTATGCAGAAGGTGTTGGCGACATAGATGATCTTGATTTTCAGCGAGGCGATAAAAAATCTCTTGCGCTGCTGAAACGATTTAAACAGCAAAATATTCCCGTTGTGGCATTGTTTATCAGTGGCCGTCCTCTGTGGGTGAATGCTGAGTTAAATGCTTCAGACGCTTTTGTTGCTATTTGGTTACCTGGCTCTGAAGGGGATGGTATTGCAGAAGTGATTTTTACTGATGTCAATGATGAAATTTTACATGACTTTAAGGGTAAATTGTCGTACTCATGGCCAAGCACCGCAGACCAAACAACGGTTAATCGAAATGATAAAGAATACGCACCATTATTACCCTATGGCTTCGGTTTAACGTACGGTGATAATAATATACTTGCAGATAATTTAGACGAAAGCGTGATAAATGATGATAAGGAAAATCTAACTCGAGAAATTTTTAACGGTTCGGTTAAAGCACCTTGGTTACTCAACTTGTTTTCTGATGGTAAACAAATTGAAGTGAATTCAAATACTCATAAATTAGGGGCATTGAAGTACAGAACGGTAGATAAAGAAATTCAAGAAGATGCTTTCAAATTAACCCTCGATGGTAAGGCAAACTCAGGTGTAAGGATCACTACGAAAAGTCACCTAAAAGCAGATTTACGCGCCAGTTTAACATCTGAATCGGCCTTGCAGTTTGCTGTTAGGGTAAGTAGCAAAGCGTCAGGGCGAGTGATGTTATCAATGTACTGTGAAAGCCAAGGTGCGTGCGGCTATAGCCAAGATATTACAGAGGTATTAAATCAGTTGCCACTGCATGAGTGGCGTACAGTTTCTATTGATTTATCTTGCTTCAATAACAATGGTATGAACCTTGGCTATACTACCATACCGTTTGAACTATCGTCTGTTGGTCAACTAGAGGTTGGTCTTGCTGATATTGTATTGGTACCACATCAAAAAGGTAAATCGTCGATCAGCTGCTAAAAATTACCTAGAGCCTATTTTTAATAAAATAGGCTCTTTGATAGTACTTCTGTTGTTTGCGGAGCAGATTTATTTGCCGAGGCTCGTTTGCTCTTAAAAGCCATAATTATTAAAGGGGATTTTTAACTTTTATATCTCGCTCAGGAGGCGAAAGCGCCATAAAAAATACTTCTAATGTCAGCTATCCTTGAAGATAGTGAAGGTAATATTACTGTTCATTGTTCTAAATGTTGGTCAGCTATGTCGCACAAGTTAACATTCGAGTTTTAGAGGTCAAGCGTCAGCAAAGCGAACGTTCCTGATTGTACGACAATATCGAAATTCATTGATAACCCTGTCAGGTTGAGTTTGACAAAACAAGGTATTACAAAACTCAGGAAGAACGATTAAAGATGGCTTGTACACCGCCGTCTCATTTATCATATGAATACAGCTTGCTAGGTTTTGTTGAACATTTAAGGATGTGGCAAACTGAGAAACGGCTACTCGCATGATGTCTATTGTCTAGGTAACTCATTAATTTTAATTTAGTAATGTCAAAGTATTACACTTTAAGTAACCCCTGTTTTTACTTAATACTCTGAATTAAAGTTAAGAGCGTAAGCGCATTATTGATGAGTGACTTAAACTAAAGTATCTGGCTAGAAAGTATGGAATTTTTTGTGCTTATAGCCGGTAAGTGATTGCTTAGCTTATATCCTGCTTGAAAGTTACTTAGTCATTGGTTACTGTGCAGTAACGACTTCTCATAATTGCAATATCATGACCTCTGATAAATTTACGCAAGCGATCGCCTTATTCGATCAAGCCAACGCTGAAGATCCAAACAAAGAAACTTACCAAGACATCGAGTATTCAAAAGAATGCCTCTACTCACTGCGCATGACGAGTACTTTAAGCTCATATGCACCTAATGCTAATGAAGCGTTAAAGTTAGCTGCTCATAGCCAGCATATTTGTCGTTGGCAGTATCCTCGCCAAGAGTATGAAATGAACCGTCAAGGCTATTTATTGTGGCGGAAAAATTTAAATATATTTCATGCTAAAAAAGCCGGCGAAATATTAGCATCAATAGATTACTCTCCAGAAGTGATTGAACAAGTGCAGTTTTTATTGTTGAAAAAACAATTAAAAAAGAATGTGGAAACACAAACACTTGAAGATGTTATTTGCTTGGTATTTTTAAAGTATTATTTTTCTGATTTTGCCGCGGCTCATAGTGAGCAAAAGATTATTTCGGTATTACAAAAAACGTGGGCGAAAATGTCTGAACAGGGGCATGAGGCTGCACTAGCGCTAGACTTGTCTGCTCAAGATAAAGCACTTGTTGCTAAGGCTTTAGCGTAGTTAAGTGATAATTCAGGCTAGAGATTGCTAGCCTGATTTTTACTTGAATGGTTACTTTATTAGGTTTGTCAGCTACATTAATTTAGCGTTATCTACCTGGCTAAAATTAATCACTTCACCACCAAACTCAAGTGCAAATGCTGCTGCATCGCTTTGTTTGCTAAAGCTTGCTAACGTCTTACCCATAGCACCTGTTTTCTCTGACCCTGTCACAAACCAAGCGGTTTTCGCATCAATGAAATAACTGTCGTTTGTGGCGCCCCATGGCATTTTACTCATGTCGTGCACATAAATACTGGTGACGTTACGTTTATTTTCTGGGTCTAAATAAAAGCTAAACATATCGCGAGTAGAGCAAAACTTATGAACTTTATCACCTCGGTCTTTTCGATATAATTCACCTTTAGGACCTGAGAAATTAGTAATTAGCATGCCGCATAAATGGCATTCATCTGCACTTTCAATCGCCTGTGCTTGGTAAATAACCTGTTGCTGCTTTTGCTCTGAACATGAAAATAAAGCACTAAATAGAACGATAGAGGCGATGATTTGTAAGGTGTATTTCATTACAGTGTTTTCTTTTTTAAAATTAAGATCGCAATGCTTAATGGGATTGCAACCCAAGCAAATAATGCCGTAAACAAGGTTGATTGCGATAAGTTTGAGTTGATAGCAATGGCAACTGCACCGTTAATATCGCTACTATCTAAGCCTGACAAATTCACTAAGCGGAAAATATCTGCTGGGTTTAACAACATTAACTGAGTCAAGCCCTGTTGGCCTATGCCGTCTTCAACACCAACCAGTAAGGCTAGTAAAGCTAAGTCGAAAGCTAAAGCAAAAATAAACCAGGTAATTAACGCAAATCCTGCTGCTTTTGATTTTTCACTGACCGACAGGCTGATCAAATAGGCAATTGCGGTAAAGCTTAAACCAAGCAAGGTCGCGCTAATTATGAATAATGCGAAACTTGTCAGCACTTGGCTATTATCTAATTGTACATAGAGCAGTAGTGCTGATGTGCCGAAGCCTAAAAATATTGCTAGTGCGATAATTGCCCCTTGGCCGAAAAATTTGCCAAGCAATAATTGCGACTTACTTAACGGGTAGGTGAGTAATAGTAATAATGTGCCACTTTCTTGTTCACCCACAAAGCTATCGTAGCTCACGAGTAAGGCGATTAATGGAATTAAAAATACCGCTAAGCTCGCTAAACTGGCAATGGTTGTTGAAAGTGATGTAATACCTATGCTGCCTGACGCGGCTGCACCAAAATAGGTTAGACCTAACGACAGTATGGTAAAAATTAGGGTAATAGATACTAACCAACGGTTTCTTAAGCCATCTTGAAATTCTTTGTTGGCGACAGTGAATATTTGCATCATTATTTTTGCTCTCCATTAGTCGGAAGTTCTTGCGAGAGGTAATGTTGATATAACTGTTCAAGATTAGCGGGATCTACTTGGATATCTTCTACCGCGTCGTATGATAATAGTTGCTTTAAAGTCGCTATCTTTTGTTGTTCAGGCACAAATAAAGTATGTTGATCTGAATTTGTTCTTAAAAACTGACTGAGTTTAGGATCGCTACTCACCCAACCATTTAAGCCACTCGGTTTAATGCGCACCGGTAAGTCGGCTTGTTGGCGTAACTGCTTTAATGTGCCACTAGCGAGTACCTTACCAGCAGATAAAATCATCGCCCGATCAATATGTTGTTCAACACCTGGCAACACGTGCGAGCATAAAATCACACTAGAGCCTTGAGTTTTTAATTGGTCTACGGTTTTATAGAAATCTCTGGTGGCAATAGGATCTAAACCAACAGTCGGCTCATCGAGTAGTAATAATTTAGGTTTACCAATAAATGCCTGCGCTAAACCTAAGCGTTGGCGCATACCTTTTGAATAGGTTTTTACTTGGCGCTTCATCGCATGACTAATGCCTACTTGTTCGAGTAAATCTAACGCCGTTTTTTTATTGAAACCTTTTAATTTTGCAAAATAGGTGAGTACTTCTAAACCGGTGAGTTGTTCATAAAAGCTGACATTCTCAGGTAAGTAACCCACTTTAGCACGAGTGTGCCATGCCTCTTTTGAGTCAGGTGCCATGCCCATAACATTAACATCACCATGTGTTGGTGAAATAACCCCAAGGATCAACTTCATCATGGTAGTTTTGCCCGCGCCATTATGGCCAAATAAGCCCAGTACTTCGCCTTGTTCTAAACTCATACTGACATTATCTAGTGCATGTAATTGTTTATAATGCATACCAACATTGTCTAAGGAGATAAGTGCATTGGTCATGTTAAAGTTGCCCTTTAATGTTTGATTCTTCATCTGTTAGCGCTTCGGTCGCGGCTATAGTTGTTTTGACTTGTGATGCACCATGAGGCGATTGCATCAATGGGTAACTGTCTTTTACGCCCGGTGGTTTAAGGACCGGAAACTGTCTTTGTACCCAACGTAAAATGAGCACAGCAGGTGAATCCATTAGCATTTTCATTTCAGGGTATTGCCACACTAATTTATCAATGCCGTCATTGGGTTCAAAAATCACGTCGCCAATTAAGTCATTGTTCATATCCCAACCTAAATAATTACTCCAGTAGTTACCTTTACTGTCATGGCTCCATTCTTGCTTTTTATTGGATACGTATTTCACTTGCGTTGGATTATTAATAAAACTGTTACCGAATATTTTGGTGTTTTCTGAACCCGCGGTTAAATGAATGCCTATTTCGGCAGTATCAATTAAATTATTGCTTATGGTGTTATAAGCTGAGTTGTAGACAAACAAGCCTTTACCATCGCGGCCTAATACTTTGTTTTCTGGTTTGGTCCAGACGTTTTTAATAATATTGTTACTTATGGTTGAATTCGTAATGAAATTTAATAAAAAACCATAGTCTTCGCTATTTTCAGTGGTGTTGCCGGTAACGGTCAAATGTTTTGAGCTCATTAAGGCGTACCCAGCGCGGGTATTGTAAGCGACGTTGTTTTGTATTTTATTATTATATGAGTACATATAATGAATACCGTAACGTAAATCGTGCATAGTATTGTTATCTAAAACGTTTTCTTGGCTGGAAATAATATATAAACCATCTCTGGTCTTAGATATGTTATTCCCTCGCACGATTACATGTTTTACTATTGATAACTGAATGCCATTGCCTCTATCAGCAGATCGTAGTGATTCATTACCAATAATTTGATTGTTCAGCACGTTAATGTGATCGGCTTTTTGTAACCAAATACCAAAGCCACTGCCGTGTAATTGATTGTCTTGGATTGTTATATTAGTGGCTTGTTGAACTGAATAAATTGCTGAGTTTTGTTCTGTTAAGTCACTGCCCCAATTAATGATTTTGAGATGTTCTACGGTGATATTAGAATTCTTGAGCAGCAGCGCATGGCCTTTACCTTGAGCATCAATTAATGCACCAGCTTTACCTCGTAAAGTAATTTGCTGATTAATGGTAAAGTTGCCTAAATAGCTTCCTGCAGATAAAACCACAATGTCGCCATCAACACTGTTGTCTAAAATAGTTTGTAAATTATGTTGCGGTGTTACTTGGCGCACTTGTGCCATCGCAGTTTGGCTGCAACTTAGAATGGAAAATAGGAAAAGTAAAAAATATTTAATCATTAATGATGATATTCAAAGTTAAAGAAAAGAAAAGTGGGTATAACAACTGTGTTATACCCGCCATTTTTAATGGTTCATAATACTATCAGTTACTAAGCTTCTACGAACATGCGACCACGCATTTCCATATGTAGAGCATGACAGAACCAATTACAGTAATACCATTGTACGCCTGGTTTATTGGCTGTGAAAGTTATAGATGATGTTGCTTGTGGACCAATTTCCATTTGCACGCCATGGTTAGTCATACAGAAACCATGCGTAACATCTTCTACTTGATCAAGATTGGTAACCGTCACAGTTACTTCATCACCTAGTTTAACTTTAAACTCGTTCATACCGAACATTGGTGCGACAGAGGTCATGTAAACACGCACTTTTTTACCGTCACGAATAACTTTGTTGTCGGTCATTACGTTAACGCCATCTTTCTTAGCCATTGCTACTGTTTCAGCAAAGATAGAGTCATCACGAGTCCAAAGTTTCTTGGTTTTAATTTTACTACGGTGAACCATAATACAATCATGTGGTTCAGCAAATGTAGGGCCATCATGAACCAGCTTCATTTCATCACCAGAAATGTCAATTAATTGGTCGTTTTCAGGGCGTAATGGACCAACAGGTAAGAATCTATCTTTAGAGAACTTACATAAAGATACTAACCATTTACCATCGGCATCACGTGTTTCGCCCTGAGTGGTATGGTTATGACCTGGTTGGTAATGAACGTCTAATTTTTGACGAATGTAGTTAACTTTTTTACCATTATGAGCATCAATAGCATCTTGTACATTCCATTTTGCAATTTGGCTATCAAGGAATAATGTCGTGTAGGCATTACCTTTGTTATCAAATGCAGTATGAAGTGGACCTAAACCTAATTCTGGTTCAGCAACAATAGTGTCACGTGGCTTAATTTTATCAGCAAATAATGCATCTAATTTTTTAATTGAGATGATTGAAACGGTTGGCGATAATTTACCGTTAGCGATAAAATATTCACCGCTTGGTGAAGTATTCAAACCATGTGGTGATTTTGGAACAGGAATATAACGGGTAAGATCTGAACCTTTACGGCCATCTAATACCGGTACATCGTTACCGTTATAGGTTTTGAATTTACCTGCTTTTAGTGCGGCTTCACAAGCCGCTAAGCTAAAGATAACAACATGATCACGTTCTGCAGTGATCATCTCACCTAAGTTCATGCCCATTTCAGAGTTATAACACGTTGATGCAAAATATTTGCCATCGAAATCAGCATCAGTATTATCTAAGTTACCGTCAACCATAACTTGGAAAGCCATTTCCATAGTTTCTGCGTTAATTACGTTGTATAACGAACGGTAGGTACTAACATCTTCCATGCCAGGTTTACCATCGTTGTTCATCGGGATTTCAAATTCACCATTACAAACAACATATTTAGTGTATGGCGCTTTTTGTACACGTAAACCGTGAACTGCTTGTACGTTTGGAACCGTAAGCATTTTGTCACACTTCATTACGTCACAGCGAATACGAGCAACACGAGAGTTTGCTTTATCATTAATGAATACGTACTTACCATCGTAACGGCCATCTTGCATACTCATATGTGGGTGATGTGAATCGCCAGCAAGTAAATGTGCACTATCGCCTTTAATACGCTTACTTTCATTAGTTAAGCCCCAACCAGTAGCTGAACAAGTATTAAAAACAGGAATACGCATAAGCTCACGCATTGATGGAATACCCATAATACGTACTTCGCCAGAATGACCACCGGACCAAAATCCGTAATACTCATCTAAGTCACCGGGGTGAACCACTGCACTATTGGCAGCCTCTGCAGCATTAGCCTTGGCCATTGTTGCAAACATAGTCGCGGTCATTGGCGCTGCAATTGCACCGGCTCCAAGTAGAGCCGTTTTACCAAAAAACTTACGTCTGTCTTTGTTTTCCAGCTCTAATTCGTTAGAGCGTTTATCTTCGTTATTCATTCTAATTCTCCATATTGCTGTTATGTTGTATTTTTGTATTTTTGTATTATTGTTACTGGTTTTCGTTATGTTAATTTTTCAATTTGGTGATTTGCTTAAGCCACGTTTACGGCTTCAATTTGTTGCTCTTTAAATTTATTTTTCTTATAAGCTAATTTTTTTAATGGCGGACATTTATCCTCATTAAAATAGGTTACTTGGCAATCTAAACAGTAATGACACTCGCGCATATTGATGGTGCCGTCAGGATGAATGGCTTGAATTTCACACTCTTTTGCACAGGTTTTACAAGGCTGACCACATTCTGGACGACGACGTAACCAGCTAAATAAGCGAATACTATTACTGGTTGATAACGCGGCCCCTAATGGGCACAGATAACGACAGAAAAACTTTCGATTGAAAATATTGATGAGCAGTAATACGCAGGCATATAAAACAAACGGCCATTGACGATCAAATTTCAGCAAGAAGGTTGTTTTAAACGGTTCAACTTCGGCAAATTGTTCTGCAAGGGCCAATGACTCCATTGATAAGCCAAACAAGCCGAGTAAAATTAGATATTTAATTGCCCATAAACGCTCATGCACAGCCCAAGGCAGTTCAAACTGAGGGATTTTTATATAACGAGCGAAAACGTTCATTAACTCTTGTAATGCCCCAAATGGACATAGCCAGCCGCAATAAACGGCACGGCCCCATAAAATCATAGTGACAGCCGCTGCGCCCCACAAAATAAAGATAACAGGGTCAAGTAAGAATAAGTCCCAAGAAAAGTCAGACATAAACGCTTGCAAGAAGGTAAATACGTTCACCACCGATAATTGACCGCCCCATGACCAACCGATAAATACTACGGTGATAATCAAAAATAAGTGACGGAAGTTGTGCATAAACGTTGGGTGACGAACTAAAATATCTTGAAAGAATAAAGCCATCACGACAATAACAAGTAAAATAAGCAAGATAATAACTTCAGCTTCTTTTTCTTGCCAAACTTGCTGAGTTAGGGTGAGTTCTGGCTCGGGTAGTATAACTGGCGGACGATAAACATAATTATCAGGCGCATCATATCCCGCCTTGAAACTGGTAAATACACTATCTACGGCGCCTGTTTGACGGCGCACCAGTAATTCTAATTGCCAATGTTCTCCAGGATTAAACTGATGCTGTTCACGAACAATAAAGAGAGACATTTCTTTAAAGCTAGGAGCTCCGGTTAAGTAAATGTCTGTTATTCGGTTATGATCTAAATCACGAAATGCAAAGGCTTCGTCATCCTGCAAAATTTGAATCCTGTCAAATATGCCGCCGCGAACATAACCTGAACCTTTAAATGAGTAACCATTACCAAGTATAACAATGGCATGTTCGTTTGGCTGTAGTGTGCTCATCAGCCACTCATATTCACTGTCACCTAATAAGTTGCGTCCTATATTAGGTAGATTTGCTTGGGCATAGTAAATGTCAGCAAACATATCTTGTTTTTGTTCTGCTGATGCAACATCTATATTTTCGGCATCGGTGCCTTCAAACGCTTTATCAACGTTGTTACGGTTAAGATAGAGTTTGCGGATGGAGCCATCGCCAATCAATGTTTGCCAATCGGAAGCTTGGTATGTATCCGTTAAAATAGTCGCCATCGGTATTTTAACTTTATCTTCCATGCTGATTAAGCCAAGTGAACGGGCTACTTTTGTAGCTGACTTGGCAATGGCAACATTCATCACCATTACGGTTACCGTTGCACCCGATAAACCATCGATATGAACCATGTTATCTGACTGTTTACCACCAACCTTTAATCTGTCTCTAACATCTAAACCAATATATTGTTCGACAAATTTATTTAATTTTGATTCAGGAATACCAGCAAGAATAATTGGCTCATGATGCTCTAGTACTTTGGCAGATAAATAAATACCTGCAGGGTCAATAGCAACCAACATATTCACTGGTTCGCCTGAATATGCTGGGATTTTATGAACATCATTAGTTTCAAAAGCATAACCAATAATTTTATCATTTTGTGTTAGTGTCCAATGCAAAATCTCACCTGATTTTTCAGCGATTGGATCAGCATTAGGGAAAATTTCTTGGATTAATGGTAATGGATCTTTAGGGGGGCTCACAAAGAGAGCATGCACCTCAGAAATAGTGCAAACCATTAGAAAAAAACAAATAATTAATTGTTTTAGTCTTAATCTTGAAAATTCTTTTACATGCATAAAGTCATATACCTTAATCACTCATGAAACTACTGCGACTAAATATCGCAGTAATGTCAATTTGCAAATAGTTTACGCCTGCAATATTATCAATTTCTGATTTGGATCAATTAATTGTTAATGTTATGTATTTTTGTGCTTTATTATTGAACCTGTTAAGTTGGTAGGTAATTGACTAATAGTTTTATTTTTCAAAGGTCTATAAGCATCAATTGGCTTGCTATAATGCGATTTAAAAGAATGACTGCAGCTACATTTTATAACAGTATTAGTTTGTTTCTAATGTAAACTGGCAGTTAATGAACTTAAACTAATAACATTGAAATATCATGGAGTTGTAATGAACTTTATCCGTACACTAACTACTGTAATTATTGCTATTTCTCTTTCTGCTTGTGTCAATGTAGAAGAGCCTCAACATAATGAAAAACAACTCGTTGTATCAAGCAGTTTTGAACGAGATATTGAACTTGATGAGCATTCAACTTATGCATTCACACCTTTACAAGAAAGTGATATAGGCCACCGTTACCCATTAATGACTGAAACGATAGAGCAATATATGACTGCTAAGTCATTTACTCAGGTGTCTGCACAGCAAAATCCAACCTTTTATATCGGCTATCTTTTAGAAACCGAAGATGACTTAAGTGATGAGCAATTAGTCGAGTCTTTTGGTTTAAACCCCGGTTTACCAACACTGCCTCATTTAGAAAAAGGCACTTTAATGGTGTTCGTGCTTGATGGGCAAACCAAGCAATTTGTTTGGAAAGCGGCTGCTCAAGGTTTTGTTATTGAAGATTTATCGGATGAAGAAAGAAGATTACGTATGCAACAAATTGTAGTGGCAACGTTCAATCAGTTCGTACACAAAGAATAATTTTTTATGCGCCCAATAAAAACAGGTATGCACTATATATTGTAATGGCAACGTTCAATCAGTTCGTACACAAAGATTAATTTTTATGCGCCCAATAGAAACAGGCATGCACTATATATTGTAATGGCAACGTTCAATCGGTTCGTACACAAAGATTAATTTTTTATGCGCCCAATAGAAAATAGACATGCAATATATATTGTAATGGCAACGTTCAATCAGTTCGTACACAAAGATTAATTTTTATGCGCCCAATAGAAACAGGCATGCAATTTATATTGTAGTAGCAAGGTTCGATCAGTTTGCACACAATTTTGTCACAAACAATAACAGTTTAAGTGAAACTTTTAAGTTAGCTTAAGGGTCATATGATTGTAATGAAGTTAAATATTAAAGAGGTTAACATGAAAAAAATATTGTCAATGCTGTTAGTGCTATGTTCTTTCACTGTAGTGAGCAATGCCGGCGCGGCTGAAATTGAAATTGAGTGGTTTGAACCTGAGCATTATAGAGATGTTAAGCCTGCTTCTGGTGGTAAAAGTTCATTTCAAAAGAGAGTATTTAGCGAGTTAACAGAACATTTAACGGAATTAGCCGCTAAGCTTCCTGAGACACAAACTCTTAAAATAAAGGTGACTGACGTAGATTTAGCCGGTGATATCCGCTACATGGTCGGTCCGAATAATCAAACTTTACGTGTTGTTGATGATTTATACTTTCCGCGAATGGAGTTCAGTTATCAAGTGCTAGATAGCAATCAAAAAGTATTAAAATCTGGCGATGAAAACATTAAAGATATGTCTTTTAACTCTGGTATTCAGCGCAGTAAAAGTAGAGATTCATATCATTATGAGAAGCAATTATTAAGCGATTGGTTTAACGATACGTTCGAGCAAAAATAGTAAATCGAGACTGTAAATAATTATAATCTAGCTCTGCATCGCAGAGCTAGATTATTTTTAAATAACTTCTCATATTCATAGATAAACTAATCCCAGCGATACGCCCAAGCAACAGCGTAAGCTTCTGAATCATTGCCTCTGGTTGTGGTAATCCCCTTATTTGCTAAGAATTTAATACTATGTTGTTTATTCAGGGCTAAGGAATATGTAAATCCCGCACGATAATTTCCGGCTTTATTACTTTTTTGTACGCCATCAACACTTACATCACCACCCCAAAAAAAATTACCGTTTAACGAAATCCAATGCCCGGGACCAATGTCATAAACTAAATGCGATTGGATATTATAAATAGGATCTTGTTCAAGGCTTTGAGTATGTAAATAATCATCATTATCGGTGAATATTTTTGCTGAGGCTGCTAAATCGAATTCCCAGCGACCAAAAGGAATTGATGTGCCTATTTCGGGCTTTATAAACCAACGATTGGCGCCAATATTAAATACATATTGCTCTTCGTATTCACCGGTAGGAATGCTTAACTGCACGCTGGCACCAACAACAATGCCTTTTGGTTGCTTAACAAATTCGTGCATAGGTTTTGCTTTTGCGCCATAGAAATTATAATTGAGGCGAATGCGAGTATCCGTCGCGCCACAAAAATCTCTAGTGGTGAATTCTCCTGCCACAAGGGCTTCACCTGACGCACAGGCATGCCCAGATGAAATGTCAAACTTAGCCGCATTGCCAAACATCCCGAATGTTCTTGCATAGGCAAAAGCCGGACCGTCAATTTGTAAGGTTAAATCTTCAATCGGAACATCTGGGGAAGTATGTACATCGCCGTCAGTATAAATATAGAGTGCACCAACAAAGTTTTGCCCCGTAGGTAAATTAATATACGAGCGGGGATCTAACTCTTGAGCATATGTCGTTGCTGCCATTAACGCTAACGATGAGCTGGTTATTATTTTTTTAAAGTTGAACAAATTCATATCCCTGACTAACTACTTTGCTATTTTATTATTTGTATCACCGAACTCTACAGCTTCTTCTCGTCATTTTGTTGATAATGACTTTCAAATTCAGTCATCACTTTATATAGCTGCTCTATCTTTTTCACTAAATTAATCAGTAAACTTTGTTCGTTGGTTTTGCGCCACACTAGTAATTCATCGGCAATTTCTTCAATGTAAGGTTGAAAGGTGTTGGCACCTGACTTGAACCCAGTGCCTTTGGCAAAAATAGCACTGAAATTTGCTTTTTTATCGCTGCGCAGTTCTGACAAAGCACTGTCGGCAACAATTGAACGCTTTAATAATTGCGAAATGTTTTCTACTAGTTGTATTTCTACTTGTTCACTCATGGTGATGTTGTCTCTGTTTCAATTTAAATAATTTTTATTAAGGCATTATGCCAAATTTAACGGTGTCTTGTTAGTTTCTCCGGCATTTTCTCTGACAAATTTAGGCATTAAATAGCCAGGTAAAATTGCCATCATTTTTTTGGCGATAATAACCGCTTGTTGTTCACTGATATCAAAATGAGCAGCACCGGCAACGGCGTCTAATAAGTGAATATAATAAGGTTGAATACCAGTATTAAATAATTTATCCGATAATGTACACAATGTCTTTACGTTATCATTAATGTTGGCGAGTAATACACTCTGATTAAAGAGTGGAATGCGTGCTTGTCTTAACGGTTCTATTGCTTGTTTAAAGGCATCATCAATTTCATTAGGATGATTAATATGAAACACCATTACTGGATTTAATCTACTATTTGCCAATAAAGTGGTTAACTGTGGGGTTATTCTTTGCGGGATCACCACTGGTAAGCGTGTATGAATTCGTAAGCGGCTAACATGCTCAATCGCTTCAATTTGGTTAATGAGCCAGGCTAAGTGTTCATCGTTGGCCATTAACGGGTCGCCGCCACTAAAGATCACTTCATTAATTTCGTCATGTTGCTTTATATAGTCTAAGGCCTGCTGCCAACGAGCTTTATTGGGGCTATTATCTTCATAAGGAAAATGACGACGAAAACAATATCTGCAATTTACCGCACAACCCGCTTTTACAATCATTAATACTCTATGCTGGTATTTATGTAATAGCCCTTCAGCAACAGTATCATGCTCACCAAGAGGATCGGTTACGTATCCTGATACTTCAATAAACTCATTACTCAATGGCATTACTTGTTGCAAGAGAGGATCGTTAAAGTCACCTTTATGCATTTTGGCAATAAAAGGGCGGGGCACTCGTACCGGAAAAAGTTTACGTGCTGAAAAATGGGTACGATAAGACTCTACATCTATATTTAATAAAGATAATAGCTCTTTTGGGTCGGTAACTACGTTTGCTAACTCTTTTTGCCAAGAATTTTGCCAAGAACAGTGCAAATCATCTACGTTTCGGGTTATTATTTGCGACATAATTAATCTCTGCTTACTTATCGCTTTTAGTGCATGCTAATTCATAAGCGAATATTATACCAAATGATGCATTTGGTATAGATACATAAGCGCTCACTAATACATAAGAGAACACTATGGCTAACTTTAGCACCAACGAATTCAAAAACGGTCTTAAATTAATGATCGACGGCGAACCGTGTAATATTTTAGATAATGAAACGGTAAAGCCCGGTAAAGGCCAAGCGTTTAACCGTATTAAAATTCGTAAGTTGATATCTGGCAAAATAATCGAAAAAACCTACAGATCTGGCGAATCAATTGAAGGTGCAGATGTTATGGAAACCGACCTTGCTTATTTATATGCAGATGGCGAGTTTTGGCATTTCATGAACAATGAAACATTTGAGCAAATTGCTGCCGATGAGAAAGCCGTTGGTGACAATGTTAAATGGCTTAAAGAAGGTGATATATGTGTGATCACCCTATGGAATGGCGCACCTATTTCAGTAAATCCACCAAATTTTGTGGAACTAGAAATAACCGAAACTGATCCTGGCCTTAAAGGTGATACTGCCGGTACTGGTGGTAAACCAGCTACGTTAAATACTGGCGCTGTTGTACGCGTTCCTCTATTTATTCAAATTGGTGAAATCGTTAGAGTTGATACTCGCACCGGTGAATACGTTTCTCGTGCCAGTAAGCAAGCTTAACGGTTAAGCAGATTATATAGAAAGGGAGCTGACGCTCCCTTTTGCCTACAGGGCCGTTCATTCACATCCATGTGATCTCGGCATTAATACATCCATGCATGTCATGTAGGTATGCAAATTTGGCCATGGATGGCGTTAAATTTGTAATGTACTTGTTAGAGATTAACGTTTGGAAATACAATGAACTGGCAAGCAAGTGCAGCAATTGAAACTTTAAAAAAACGGGCAGCTATTTTGGCTGCAATTCGTGCTTTCTTTGCTAGGCATGATGTTTTAGAGGTTGAAACTAATGCCTTGTCGCAAGCTACGGTTACAGATTTACACCTAGAAAGTTTTACTACCGAATTTACAGCTTTAGCTAATAGTAAAGATACCGCACCAATATTATATCTACAGACGTCGCCAGAATATGCAATGAAACGATTGTTAGCATCAGGCAGCGGTTGTATTTATCAAATGAGTAAAGCGTTTCGTAATGAAGAGCCCGGACGTTATCACAATCCTGAATTTACCATGCTTGAATGGTATCGAATTGGCTTTGATCATTTCGCTTTAATGGCAGAAATATCGACATTAGTTAGCAATATCTTACAATGTAAGCCCGCTGAGAAAATCAGTTACCAGCAAGCGTTTATTCAATTTATTGGTGTAGATCCATTAACGAGTAGTTTGGCTGAATTAAAAGCCCAAGTTGCTGTGCATCAACTCAATGCTGATTGGGTGTTAAGAGAAAATAATAAAGATACAGTATTACAATACCTATTTGCTGAGTTAGTTGAAACTCAAATCGGTTTAGAGCAACCTTGTTTTGTTTTTAACTTTCCCGCGAGTCAAGCGTCGCTTGCTAAAATAAGCCCTACAGATGAGCGAGTAGCCGAACGTTTTGAGCTGTATTTTAAAGGTATTGAACTTGCTAATGGCTTTCATGAATTAACGGATGCAAGCGAGCAATTAAAGCGCTTTCAAGCCGACAATCAACTTCGAGTGAATAATAATCTACCTGAAAAAATCATTGACCAGCATTTATTGTCTGCGTTGCAATCTGGTTTGCCAAAATGTTCTGGCGTTGCTCTTGGTATCGATAGGTTAATCATGTTGGCGTTAGATGTTGATACAATAGATGACGTTATTGCATTTCCTGTTAACAGAGCGTAACAAAAAATAAATGTTATAATATAGCGTATGTGATATTATCACTTTTTTCAATCCTTATACGCAGAGAGCTTTATAATGTTAGACCGCCTAGGCATCACAGCAACATCAATTTGTGCACTACATTGCATATTGTTGCCGGTATTGTTGCCTGTATTATCATTATTTGGTTTAGAGTTTCTTGCCGATCATGAAGCGGAACATATGTTCTTATTCGCGACTCTTATTTTAGGTTCAATTGCCTTATTTTCTGGCTTTAAACGTTATCACCGTAAACTTTATCCTTTTTTCTTATTATTCTTGGGTGGTTTTGTCTATTGGCATAAACACAGTGTGCAAGAGTCACTTGAACCGCTAATGATTATTGTCGGTGCGGCTTTGTTAGTTGGTGCGCATTTAGTGAACTTAAAATTATGTAATAATTGCCGTACTTGTGAAGATCACGGCTGTGCTACCCCAAATTCAGATCCTAGTGTTGAAGTAGAAAGCTAAGCATTATAACTTCTATTTTTCCAGACAAATAAAAACGGGTTAATGCATCATTAACCCGTTTTTTGTTTAAAGTCATAATGTGCTAAACACTTTAATCATTTAACTCTTTTAGTTTACGAGTTAAAGTATTTCGACCCCAACCAAGCTTTTTCGCAGCTTCTTGTTTATGACCATGAGTAAAGTTTAATGCTCGCTCTAAGCAAATCTTCTCAAATTCTGGTAACGCAGTCGATAATATATCACTTGCTCCTTGCGTTAGTTGCTCATCAATCCAAGTCGCTAATTGTGTTCTCCAGCCTCCAGTTGCAGCAGGGGCTGCTATAGTAATCGCAGAAAGTTCTTCTGGCATATCATCAATTAAAATTTCTTGGCCACTGGCCATTACCGTTAGATAACGGCAAGTATTCTCTAATTGACGAACATTACCCGGCCAATCACAACGTTGCATAAACTTAATTGCTTCTTTCGATATAGATTTACATTCAACGCCAAGCTCGTTTGCAGCAAGATTTAAGAAGTGTTTGGTTAATTGCACAATGTCTTCTTTGCGTTCTTTTAAATTGGGTAAATGAATTCGGATGACGTTTAAGCGATGAAATAAATCTTCCCTAAAGTCGCCACTTTGTACACGTTCTTCTAAGTTTTGATGGGTGGCAGCAATAATACGTACATCTACTTGAATAGGGTTATGGCCACCAACTCGATAGAACTGACCATCCGCTAACACTCGTAATAAACGGGTTTGCACATCTAAAGGCATATCGCCTATTTCATCTAAAAATAATGTGCCACCATGTGCTTGTTCGAATCGTCCTTGGCGAACAGCATTCGCACCCGTAAAAGCACCTTTTTCATGGCCAAATAACTCTGATTCAATCAAATCTTTTGGTATTGCCGCCATATTTAAAGGAATAAATGGCGCGTTCTTACGTGGGCTATGCAAATGTAATGCATGTGCTACTAACTCTTTACCTGTGCCTGATTCACCATTGATTAATACACTAATGCTTGATTTAGATAAGCGGCCAATCGCGCGAAACACTTCTTGCATTGCTGGCGCTTCACCAATTATACCTACGCCACTTTCTTGTTTAATGACTTTAGTTTTCTTGGCATTTTGCTCTTGCGCATGGGTTAGGGCGCGTTTAGTTAAAGCGAGTGCTTCATCGATATCGAATGGCTTTGGTAAATATTCAAAAGCACCACCTTGATATGCATTTACTGCACTGTCTAAATCAGAATGTGCGGTCATTATTATTACCGGTAAATCTGGATATTGAGCATTAATAATACTTAACATCGCCATGCCATCCATTTTCGGCATGCGAATATCTGAGATGATCATTTGTGGCTGACTAACATCTAATGCGGATAATAAATCGTCAGCATTGCTAAATGATGCAGTACTTATATTTTCGCCTTTTAGAGCGCGCTCTAATACCCAACGAATAGAACTGTCGTCATCAACAATCCAAACTTGTTCTGCATTCATGGTTAACTTCCCTTTGATAATGGTAGTAATATATTAAATTCGGTTTTACCTGGGTAGCTGTGACAGGTAAGTTTGCCTTGATGTTGATGGATTAACGTTTGCGCAATAGATAAGCCTAATCCGGTACCATCGGCTCTACCTGAGACCATAGGATAGAATATAGTGTCTTGTATGGCTGGCGGAATACCGGGGCCGTTATCAATAATTGATAATTTAACGGCTGCTCGAATGTGCTTACCGTTAATTGTTTGATTCATCGCAATACGAGTTCTTAAGGTGATTTTACCTTTTGAATCCAGTACTTGTATGGCATTTCGAATGATATTTAATAAGGTTTGTTGTAATTTTTCGGTATCGATATTCATGTCTGGAATTGATGGGTCGTAATCACGTATAAGCTCTATGCCTTTAGCATTATCCATGCTGACCAATTGATGAACTTTTTCCATGACTTCATGAATGTTATGTTGTTGTAAATTTGGTAACTGATTAGGGCCTAGCAACCTATCGACAAGATTGGTTAATCGGTCAGCTTGTTCGATGATCATCGACGTAAATTCTTGTTGATCTGAGGTTAACTCTCTATGCAGTAACTGCGCGGCGCCGCGTAAACCGCCTAATGGATTTTTAATTTCATGCGCTAAACCACGAATTAAGTCACGTGCAGCTTCCCATTGTTGTTCTTGAAAAACCTCGGCGCTGATTTGCTTTTGTTTATCTATTTGTCTGCATTCGAGCAGTAGGTGTTGGTTGTTGTTAAACAACACGATAGATACGGTGACTTCGAGAGTAATATGATCATTTTCAATGAATTCGAGCATCACTTCAGAGTCAGTAAAATCTTGACCGCTAGATAATACTTGCTCTAAGCGTTCAGCTTTAATACTGCAATGGCTGAAAATATTAAGAAAAGACTGGTTATATAAACGATTTAAACTACGCGAAAACATGGCTTCAGCCGCTGAGTTTATATATTGAATGTTCAAATTTTTATCGAGCACTACTAAAGCCGTAACCAATTGCGGTACGAGTTGTTCAGAAAAAGCTGATTTGATTTCTTTTAAACTAACGTTTGTGTACAAGGTCTCTCTCCATGCACCATATTGGTGCGCTATTTATTTGAGTGTAATAAATAGTTAGGTACTTTGCACCTAATTAGAGAGAATAGGCTTAATTAGCTCGACTTCGATGCAAATATACGGTTCTTTCCTTAGAGGATGCAATAACCTTGCCTTGATTGTTAATTAGTTCTAATTTAATTTTATGCTCGCCGCGGTCAACATCTCTTAAGATAAATACTGAACGGGTTTGGGGTTCTCCATGCAATGCGCCATTCATAATCAAACGGACTTTAAAGCCTCGCTTAAATACTGGTGCAACACGACCTGAGATGTAAATAGAGCCTGAGTTATCTCGAATGGTGGCATGATCTTCTGGCTGGGATATTTCTACTTGATATTCTTCTGACACAACTCTGGGGGTGATATCTAATACCGAAGTATCGACAGAAGTAATAATGGTTTGTTTGTTGTTCACTTCAATTTCTTCGGCGCCAGGTTTCGGACTATCCGAAAATACTAGAGAGCCAGTATCGTTACGCCAAACGTATACCTTACTTGATGCAGCCATAACGGGCACCATTAACGAACACAACAGTAATGTATATAGTGAATACTTGAACATCTAGTCTTTAATTTCCATGTTAATAAACCATTACTACTTAATTTAACTAAATATTTGCATTTGCGCTAGTAAATTGTTTAAAAGCACGAGGTTAATGTCACCGATACACATAATAATACCAAGTTGATTAATTAACTGCTCATTTTTAATGGTTAAAAAGAATAACTACTTCGTTATAAAATTTGTAAGTAGAATAACTACTTACTAAATTTCATGCCTTGTATTTATCCCTTTTTCCTCATGAAAAAGTACGACTACATGGATGTAGGAGTTAGAGCGACGCAGGATGCCAAAGCCGAGATCACTTAATTAGTCAAATTGGTATAATACCAATTTGGTGCTATTTTGCTATAACTCTGCAGATAATAAAAAGCCCGCGTTAAGCGGGCTTTGGTATTTCAATTTGTTTAATTGAATTAAACGCTGTAGTACATATCAAATTCTACCGGGTGAGTAGTAGAGTTTAATAGTTCAATTTCTTCACGCTTAAGACCAATGTATGCATTGATCATATCTAGATCCATAACACCACCAACTGTTAAGTAATCATTATCAGCTTCTAGTGCATCAAGTGCTTCTTCAAAAGAAGAACATACCTGTGGGATTTGTGCTGCTTCTTCAGCTGGCAGGTCGTATAAATCTTTATCCATAGCATCGCCAGGATGGATTTTGTTTTTGATACCGTCAAGACCAGCCATTAGCATAGCAGTGAAGCCTAAGTAAGGATTCATTGTTGGATCAGGGAAACGAACTTCGATACGCATTGCTTTAGGACTTGGTACAATTGGAATACGAATAGACGCTGAACGGTTACGTGCAGAGTATGCAAGCATTACCGGTGCTTCAAAACCAGGAACAAGACGTTTGTATGAGTTAGTAGAAGCGTTAGTGAATGCATTAAGCGATTTAGCATGCTTGATGATACCACCAATGTAGTAAATAGCGTCTTCTGATAATCCGCCGTATTGATCACCAGAGAACAAGTTAACACCGTCTTTAGCTAAAGATTGGTGAACGTGCATACCAGTACCGTTGTCACCAACTAGTGGTTTAGGCATGAAAGTCGCTGTTTTACCGTATGCGTGAGCAACGTTATGAACAACATACTTATAAATTTGTACTTCATCGGCCTTTTTAACCATAGTGTTAAAACGACAAGCGATTTCGTTTTGACCAGCAGTGGCTACTTCATGGTGATGCGCTTCAACAACTAAGCCCATTTCTTCCATTACTAAACACATAGCTGAACGTAAATCTTGTGATGAATCGACAGGAGAAGTAGGGAAGTAACCACCTTTAACACCAGGACGATGTCCCATGTTGCCTTCTTCGTACTCAGTACCTGAATTCCATGATGCTTCTTTATCATCAATCTTGTAGAAAGAACCAGACATATCAGTATGGAAACGAACGTCGTCAAATACGAAGAACTCTGGCTCAGGGCCAATTAATACTGTATCTGCAATACCTGTAGAGCGCATGTACTCTTCAGCGCGGTTAGCAACTGAACGAGGGTCACGGCTGTAACCTTGCATAGTTGCAGGTTCAACGATGTCACAACGTAAGTTCAACGTAGCTTCTTCAGTAAACGGGTCCATAACAGCAGTAGATGCATCAGGCATCATAACCATGTCAGATTCGTTAATGCCTTTCCAACCTTGAATTGAAGAGCCATCAAACATTTTACCGTCTTCAAAGAAATCTTCAGTCACTTGGTGATGAGGAATTGAAATGTGTTGCTCTTTACCTTTTGAATCAGTAAAACGTAGATCAACGAACTTTACGTCGTTATCTTTGATTAGATCAAATACTGCTTGTGACATGAACGTCTCCAAATATTTCTGCAGGTTAAAATTTAAATGTTAAACATTTGCTTGAAAATCTATAAGCGATAATTATGCCAACTTGTTAAGTCGCTAGAATTAAAGGGCTTTAGTTATACGTCCAAAACCAAAATATAATATATGCACTATTGTGGTGCGTTAACGCCCCGTGTTGGTGCGCTAAATGTGTGTATAGAGTAAAAGCACTTTAGCACAAATGAAATGGTATTAAATGTAAAATTATATTTGATATTAAAAGTGCACTGCCTTTACTTGGTTTATAGGGATATGTGATAAAAGGTTATTTTTATAACTGGATGTTCGAAATATTAGAAATTGAATATTAAAAAATAACCTGAGCTTCTGCTAGAGTAAACGAATCAATTATACAATTTATAGAGAAATAAAAAATGTCGCAGTTTGATAATGTTTCAGTTATTCGCGAAGCAAGCGTTTATTTTGATGGCAAGGTGACCAGTCGCAAAGTCGTGTTTGCCGATGGAAGTACTAAAACATTGGGTATAATGTTGCCTGGTGAGTATGAGTTTGGCGCCGAAAAAGAAGAATTGATGGAAATTCTGTCTGGTCGTTTAGATATATTACTACCTAATAGCGATTGGCAATCAATCGCTGACCCTACTAGCTTTGAAGTCCCAAAAAACTCTAGCTTTAAAGTTAAAGTACACGCTATTACCGATTATTGCTGTAGTTATATAGATTAATTTTGATCTGGCATTACTTTCGATAAATCATCGCTGAATTATCAAAAAATGCTGTAAATATATTCATTAATAAAAGTACGTTAGTTGTTGCTACTTGATAAAATGGCTGTCTTGTTGGCGCATTTTATTAAGTTGCTGATAATTAACTTTTTCTGGTTCTTTAGTAAGGTCATTTACATTATATTTACTTGATAGCAAGTCGCTAGAGTATATGGTGTCATCAACTAAATAGGCTTTTTGATTGTAACTCGATATAGCTACTCCACGCTTTTTTGGTAAAGAAAACAAATCAAATCCAGAGCTGAAATCTGATAGTTCAGTAGACGTATTAAGCACAGTTTTTAACAGCGTTGGTAGTACATCTACATGAGCTGAGCGTTTGCTTTCTATTACTGTGTTTTTCTGACCCGGTATATAAATTAACATAGGTACTGCAGTTTGTGGCTTGGTGAAATTACTGCCATGCCCCCAATACCCTTGTTTATTATCATTAAATTCTTCACCGTGATCTGAAGTGACAATAATTAACGTGTTTTTATCTTGGCCGCTATTTATTACCGCTTGATGTATTTGTTTAAATAACGAATCAACGTAACGCAATGAATTTTTATAATCATTAATAAAAGGCTGAGCATCAATGTGTTTATTTATTAGAAATCCTTCAGGATTTTTAGGTATAGGTGTATCAATCTTATATTGCTCCGGGTAGCCATAATGCCAATGTGAGGAAACTAGAAAGACAAACTTAAACCAAGGTTGTTTGTTATCACTCGATTCTATATCACTGATCACTTTAGCAGCCACAACCTGATCTTTATCTTCTCTAGGGCCACGAGTAGGATTAATGAAATGCTGATCAGTAATATCACCAAAAAGCATCGGTTTTAAAGAAAAACGATCAAGATTAGACCCCGTATAAGCATCTATTTCGTAGCCTTGTTGAGCAAAACTTTTAGTGAGCTGAGATTGGTACTTAAAAGGCGCTGATTGTGCACTCGCTAAATAACTAGGATTCAAGCCGTACATTAAACTAAATAAACCAGAGACCGTTACATTGCCACCACTATAATGGTTATTAAACCGGTGACTGGTTTTGGCAAATTCATTAATGTAAGGAGTGACATTACTGGTGAGCATATCCGAACGCCAACTTTCAACGACAAAGAGTAATACATTAAGCTGATTTTTATTTTCATCAAAAGTCATTGGTTTCAGGGGGTAATTAAATAACCCATGCGATTTTTTATTATCAACTAACGTGGCATTGTCATATTTACTTATCACAATATATTGAGGATATGATTTTTGCAATTTAGCCATTTTTTTGGTTGAAGTAATAGGCGCATAAAAAGGCAAATAAGGCGTGTAAGCTAAAATAGTTTCTTGCTTGGTAAAATTGCCCCAAATATGAATAGCTTGACCAATTATAAATAAAATAATAATACTAATATTGGCAAATTTTGTAGTGAGTTGAACATTTTTCTTTGCTTTACTAAATATAAATAAGTGCAGAGTAATCACTGCTAAAAAAGTAATCGCGGCGAATAAAATCGAAACCCACGATAAACCAATACCTTTAAAATCAAAAATTGCCATCTCAATAAAAAGCATATCTATGTGAAATCGATAAATGCTAAAGACAAAAATATCGGCTATTAAAAAACTGTCCAACATTACCTTTGGTAAAATAATCCAAGCTGCTATTGGTTTAATGAATAACAAGGGCGTTAATATTACAGTGATAAGTAAGATAATAAGATAGTAGTAACTGGGGATACTCAAACTATAAATAAAAGAGCTTAAAGTACCATGCTGGTAGGCTGAAGAAATTAATACTAACAACAGCACTAAAGTCGATAGAAAACTCATTAAAGTAAAGCGAGAGGCGAGTTGTAAGTGTTTAAAGTAATGCTTCATGGTCAAAATAGCCGGTTTTGTAAGCAAGAAAGCCAGTTCTGCTTTGCATTTAAGATATAGTAGATCGATGTTAAAATAGACTGGCTATGTAAGCAATTGTTAAATTTAGCAATTGCTGCAGATTACAGACTGACAATTCAACTTTGCATTATTCGCGGGCTTTAATCGCTCGATGTTATGCCGTTGCTGTGAGAGTAGTGAAACGTATGTTTACTGCCAAAAACATAAATATATAATAAATAATCAAATCTTCAGATGATAAGCCCGTGCATGTATTAATACCGCACAAACCATTAAAAAATATAACAAATAACTACTATTTAGGCATTTATTGCTTTACTTGAAGCCGGTAAAATAGCCTTTCCTTAGAACATCTACACTATATAACACTTAAATATTTTCATTGTGCGCATAACTACTGTATAATCCGCGCCCAAAGTAGTCCGTACAGTTCTCGTACTTACTCATCCATTAATTAAAGGCTAAAGATAGTGTTAGATAAATTACGTAATGTTGCCATTATTGCTCACGTTGACCACGGTAAAACAACTTTGGTCGATAAGTTATTAGAACAATCAGGTACGCTTGATGTCCGCGGCGGTCTTGAAGAGCGCACGATGGACTCGAACGATATCGAGAAAGAACGTGGTATCACAATCTTAGCTAAAAACACGGCTATTAACTGGAATGGTTACCGTGTAAACATCGTAGATACTCCTGGCCATGCTGATTTTGGTGGTGAAGTTGAGCGTGTTATGTCTATGGTAGATTCAGTTTTACTTATCGTTGATGCACAAGAAGGCCCTATGCCACAAACGCGTTTCGTTACGAAAAAAGCGTTTGCTCAAGGTTTAAAACCAATTCTTGTTATCAATAAAGTTGATAAGCCTGGTTCTCGTCCTGATTGGGTTATGGATCAAGTTTTCGAATTATTTGATAACCTTGGCGCTACTGATGAACAGCTTGACTTTAAAGTTGTTTACGCTTCAGCAATCAATGGTTGGGCTACGCTTGAAGAAGGCGAAACTGGCACAGACATGACTCCTTTATTTGATACTATTCTTAAAGAAGTACCTGCACCAAAAGCTGATCCTGATGGCGCATTCCAAATGCAAATTTCTCAACTTGATTACAGCTCTTACTTAGGTGTAATTGGCGTTGGCCGTATTACGCGTGGTTCTGTTAAGCCAAACCAACAAGTAACTATTCAACTAGCTACTGGCAAAGTTCATAATGCTAAAGTCGGTAAAGTATTTGGTTACTTAGGATTAGAGCGTCATGACATTGCTGAAGGTTTTGCTGGTGATATCATCGCAATTACTGGTTTAGGCGAGTTAAAAATATCTGATACCGTTTGTTGTCCTACAGACGTTGAAGGCTTACCTGCATTATCTGTTGATGAACCTACTATCAACATGACTTTCCAAGTAAACACTTCACCATTTTGTGGTAAAGAAGGTAAGTTCGTTACTTCACGTAACATCAAAGAAAGATTAGAAAAAGAATTAATTCATAACGTTGCTTTACGTGTTGAGCAATTAGAAGATGCTGATAAATTTAAAGTATCTGGTCGTGGTGAACTTCACTTGGGCATATTAATTGAAAACATGCGTCGTGAAGGTTTTGAACTAGCTGTATCTCGTCCTGAAGTTATCATTCGTGAAATTAATGGCGAAATACAAGAACCTTACGAAAACGTAACTATTGATGTTGAAGAACAGCATCAAGGACCTATCATGGAAAGAATGGGTGTTCGTAAAGCAGAGTTAACAGATATGGCTCCTGATGGAACTGGTCGTATTCGTATGGACTTCATCATGCCAAGTCGTGGTTTAATTGGTTTCCAAACTGAATTTATGACATTAACGTCTGGTTCTGGTTTGATTTATCATACATTCTTTGAATACGGTCCTCATAAAGGTGGCGATATTGGCCAACGTAAAAATGGTGTAATGGTTGCTAATGCAACTGGTAAAGCATTAACTAACGCTATCTTTAACTTACAATCTCGCGGTCGTATGTTAATTGGTCACGGTATCGATATTTATGAAGGCCAAGTAATTGGTATTCACTCTCGTGATAACGATTTAACTGTAAATGCCCTTAAAGGTAAGCAGTTAACTAACGTTCGTTCATCAGGTACTGATGAAGCGCAAACACTTACGCCGCCAATTCTCATGTCTTTAGAGCAAGCTCTTGAGTTCATCGATAATGACGAGTTAGTAGAAGTTACACCAGAAAGCATCCGTATACGTAAAAAAGCTTTAAAAGAAAATGAACGTAAACGTGATACACGTTCTGTTAAAAAATAATTAAACATTAATGTTTAATATAAAAATGCTGACTTAGGTCAGCATTTTTTTTACTTTATTTTTAAGGTTCTTTCTTTAATAAATAAAGTAAAAAAAAAGAGATCTAACCGTTGGGATTAGATCTCTTAAATTATTTCAATACAAAAGCGATGCAAAGATAACTTTTGTATTTACGTATTTAGCTAAGTGCTAATTAAGCTGTGAAATTTGCGTTAGCAAAGTCCCAGTTAGCTAGTGCATAGAATGCTTCCATGTAGCTAGGACGTAAGTTACGGTAATCAATGTAGTAAGCGTGTTCCCATAAATCAACAGTAAGTAGTGGTGTAACCCCTTCTGTTGTTAAAGGAGTAGCCGCGTTAGATGTATTAACGATAGCTAATGAACCGTCTGCATTTTTAACTAACCAAGTCCAGCTTGAGCCAAAGTTGTTGATTGCGCTGTCAGTGAATTTTGCTTTGAAGTCGCTAAAAGAACCAAACTGAGCATCAATAGCTGCAGCTAATTCGCCTGTTGGAGCGCCAACTGCATTTGGCGTTAAAGAATTCCAGTAAAATGTATGATTCCAAATTTGAGCTGCGTTATTAAATACACCGCCAGAAGATTTTTTTACAATCTCTTCTAAAGAAGCATCAGCAAAGTCAGTACCTTCGATTAAACCATTTAATTTAACAACGTAAGTGTTGTGATGCTTACCGTAATGAAATTCTAAAGTTTCTTGTGAAATGTGAGGTGCAAGTGCATCCATTGCAAATGGAAGAGCTGGTAAAGTGATAGCCATTATTTTCTCCGTGAAAAGTATAATTCAAATTATTAGGTAGTAATACCGAGTCGATTTTTGATGGATGCGAGCTGCACCACCAAATAAAAAATTCGAGGCTATTTTACTGGTTTTTGTTAACTTTACTAGCTTAATTATTAGACCGGTTAGTTGTTATATATGGCGTTTAGTGAAATTACCCTTAATTTATTTAAGGTTGATTAATCATGGTGTTAATAGTAATTTAATGATGCGAATAAAATTACTACGGTGAGTTATATTTATTCATGCGAATTATCTATATAACACATTGAAAAATAAATAATAAAAAAGAGAGGAAATTATGGATGTTTTAGCTATTTTGGCTCGTTGGGGTCATTTGCTATTTGGTATCACTTGGATTGGCTTATTATATTACTTCAACTTCATTCAAGGTGGTTACTTTAAAAAGGCATCACCTGAAGGTTTAGCTGATGCGAAAAAAGCATTAGCACCTGAAGCACTTTGGTGGTTCCGTTGGAGCGCTATGTTTACATTCATTACCGGTGTTATATTGTTGGTTGGTGTTTATAAACTAGGACAAATGAACGCGAGTATCATTTTAGGTGCCACTATGGGCACATTAATGTTTTTAAACGTATGGTTAATTATTTGGCCAAACCAGAAAATTGCATTAGGTATGGTTGAAGGCGATGGACCTGCAGCTGGCGGCAAAGCATTGTTAGCTTCTCGTACAAATACATTGTTCTCAGGTCCTATGGCATTCTTCATGTTAGCAGGCCCTCATTTTGGTAATGTTGGTATGGGTTGGGGCACAGGCGTTGGTTCAAACGCAATGTGGCTTGGTTTAGTTATTATTGCTTTACTCGAAATTAATGCGATAGTTGGTAAGCAAGGTCCAATGACTACTGTTCGTGGTGTTATCCACATGAGCTTAGCGTTAACGGCTGTTTTAGTTGCGATAGTGAAACTTGTATAGTTTATCTAAACGTAACAATGTGTAACAAAATCGGGCTTTAATGCCCGATTTTTGTTTTTTGATATACAATAATAAATCCTGCATCTTAAGAACATAATAATGAAAGCTATTCAAACGATTATTTACGCATCGTGCTTACTCTTGTCATTCTCGGCTTATAGCCAAGAACAACAGCCTGCATCATCTACAAATATTGACGCTCAAGCTCAAGCTGAAGTTAAATCTAATCAAGAATCTGTATTAGCGGCTCAAGAAAAAGCTGCAGCAGCTACTGGCTTAGATCCAACCCAAGTCATTGGTCGTGTTGAATTTAATTACAGCTATACGGAAAAACAAAATGGCACCAAGCGCCATAGTGGTATTTTAGGTATAGATAAAGATATTAGTAAAACCACGGTTATTGGCATCAAAGTACCTTTATCCACAGCTGAACTTGCCAATGGTGATGAGCAAAACGGCATCGGTGATATCCAGTTGCAAATTAGAAAGCTAGCGTTTGTTAAAGGTAAATTTATTACCTCTTTTGGCGCAGGTGTAACCTTAGATACTGCGTCTGAAGATCAGCTGGGCAACAACAGTAACTCAGTTGGTGCAGGTATGTTTAATGCCTGGAAGCATGGCGAATGGTTGGTTGCTACTATAAGTGCGGTAAATTTTTCCGAAGATGACAATTATAATTCTATATCATTAAGCCCAATGGTTGCTTATCAACCAATGGGCGATTATGTAAGTTATGTGCGGACGGCTTTATCGTATGTATATCGTACTGAATCAGAACAGAGTATAACTAACGCCTTTATTAATATAGGTAAAGTTATGCCAAACAAAGACGTTTATTCAATAGGCACTAAATTAAATATTAGTGGTCCTGATGATGACGACTTTGTTGTTTTACTGAAATATCGTCGTTTATTCTAATTAACGGCTAATCCTACTAGAGCGGTTTATTGCAGTAAACCGCTGATAGATCTATACCTAGCTGCATCGATAATTGACCATAAATGCACTAATGCACCCACTATCCAAAACACAAAAGTGATGTATAACAATCCACTTATCGCAAAAAATAATAGTGCGGCTAATATACGCCCTTGTACCAATTGTCCTAAACCGGGGATAAATACACAACAAATTGCGGCTAAAACATTACCGCCTGAACCTTGACCTGCCATATTACTCTCCAAAAATTATTTACTAAAATTAAGCTTGTTGCTATTTAAGATTTGTTTAACGAAGGAAATAGCTTAAGCTAATTAATATCAGTATAGTATTTTAAGCCCCAGAAATATAAAGATTATTAAATGAAATTGTCACAAATTATTGCACAGCATGAAAAGCTCAGAATCGGCATACAATTTTCTGAGCACTTTATCAATCGCTGCCGTCATGACCAAATTCAAGTCTCCGCAGGTTACTTATCTTATGTGACCTTAATGTCTTTGGTGCCATTAATAATGGTAATGCTATCCATAGTGTCTGCCTTTCCTATTTTTGGTGAAATGCATAAAGATATTGAGACCTTCGTTTTTAGCCATTTGGTCCCTACGGCGTCAGATCTTATTCAAGGTCATATTGATGGTTTTGTCAGTAATGCCTCAAAAATGCCTGCTACAGCGATCGCATTTTTGTTTGTGTTAGCTATGTTGATGATTTCTGCTGTAGATAAGTCTCTAAATAAAATTTGGAAAATACATAAACGCCGTAAAGTAGTAACCTCTTTTGCCATTTATTGGATGATTTTAACTCTAGGACCTATTCTTATCGGTGTGAGTATTGCCGCTACATCTTATATAGTTTCATTGGCCACATACACCGGTGTCGATATGACTATTTTTAATGAAATACTGTTAAGGTTATTGCCATTTATGGCTTCATTATCCGGTTTTTTGGTGTTGTATATGCTAGTGCCGAATATTTCGATTAAATTGAAACATGCTTTGATCGGTGCTTTTGTTGCAACTGTTTTATTTGAATTAGCCAAGAAAGCCTTTGCCGCCTATGTTACCCATTTACCTTCATACGAAGCTATTTATGGTGCATTGGCCATCATCCCTATTTTATTTGTTTGGGTATACTTATCTTGGTTAGTGGTTTTTATTGGCGCAGAGATCACGGTTTCATTACAAGAATTTGATGGCTTTACCGATAAACAAGCTAAAATAATTGATACTAATGTAAACAACCCAGAGCCTAAGGGGTAATCGTGCAGCCACTTTATCCTAAAATTAAACCCAACCAACAAACCTTTCTTTCAATGGCAGGTCATCAAGTTTATGTTGAAGAAAGTGGTAATCCAGACGGTATTGCTGTTTTATATTTACACGGTGGACCAGGAGGTGGCAGTAGTCCTGATCATCGTCGGTACTTTAATCCCGAAAAATATCGCATCATTATTTTTGATCAACGTGGCTGTGGTCAATCAACACCACATGCAAGTATTGAAAATAACACCACTTGCGATTTAATTGATGATATTGAAGAAATACGTGAACACTTTTCAATAAGTCATTGGCTTATTGCTGGCGGCTCATGGGGCACAACGTTAGCTTTAGCTTATGGCATTAAATATCCGCAGCGAGTGCTAGGTTTTATTTTGCGAGGTATATTTCTCGGTACTCAAAATGAAATCGATTGGCTTTATGGTAAGGATGGCGCAGCGGGAATATTTCCTGATCAGTATCAAGAATTTCTCAGCCCTTTAGCACATTTGCATTATAGTGACGTGGTTAAAGCATTTCATCAACAACTGTTTTCAAGTAATGACATTGCCCGTATTGCCAGCGCTAAAGCTTGGACCTTATGGGAAACAAAAATTTCAGCTCTACAGGTTGATAAGGCCGAATTAACTACCCCTGAAGAGACACATGGCGCGATAGCTATGGCGTGCATTGAAAATCATTACTTCATAAATCAGTGTTTTTTTGAACACAATTTCATATTACAAAATATTGAAAAAATATCGCATATCCCTGCGTTTATCATTCATGGACGTTACGATATGGTATGCCAATTAAAACAAGCTTGGTTACTGACAAATAATTGGCATAATGCTGAATTACAGATAATCCCTAAAGCCGGACACAGTGGGTTTGAAGACGGTACTATCGACGCGATATGCCGTGCGGCGGATAAAATGGCCATATTTATCGAACAAAAAAATAATGATTAACTGATAATTTGTGATCATAACCAGTATATTTGAACTGGAACGATCGATGCTAATATTTGTCCAGCGGCGGATAAAATGGCTGTATTTATCGAACAAAAAATAATGATTAACTGATATTTTATCGTGACGATTGATGGTGAAGTTTGTCCTAAATCTGATAAAATAGCGGTATTCATTGAACAACCATAAATATAAATAATAATGATCGCAGTATTACAACGAGTATCTCAAGCATCAGTCACTATTGATGGCAAAGTTAATGGTCAAATTGAGCATGGTTTAATGGTGTTAATTGCTGTTGAACATGGCGATGATGAAGTCAAAGCCAAACGTATGGCTGAAAGAGTGGCTGGTTATAGAATGTTTAGTGACGAACAAGGAAAAATGAACCTCAATGTTGGCCAAGTTAATGGCGATATTTTAGTTGTTTCACAATTCACCCTTGCCGCTAATACGAATACCGGCATGCGTCCTAGCTTTTCGAATTCAGCAGAGCCTTCATTAGGTAAACATCTTTATCAATATTTTGGTCAGCAATTACGTGCCAAAGGCTTTGTGGTGCCAACCGGAATTTTTGCTGCAGATATGCAAGTGGCTTTAATTAATGACGGACCAGTAACATTCACTTTAACTGTTTAACACGAGTCTTATAAGTTTACCGTATGAAACAAAATATATATCACATTTGTAGCCCTGAAACGAAGGCGCAAATATCGGCATATCATCAACTTAGATATCAAGAATTACGTGCTCCTTGGCAACAAGAAAAAGGCTCTGAAGTTGACGATTTAGAATCTGTTTCAGTGCATCGCATGGTATGTGCTGACAATGGTGATGTTGTGGCGGTTGGACGATTACATAAAGTATCGACCACACATGCGCAAATTCGCTTTATGGCGGTTGACAGTAATCATCAAGGGCAGGGGTTAGGTAACTTGGTTCTTGCTGCATTAGAGCAAGAAGCTGCGCGCCAAGGCGTAACTCAAATAGACCTCAATGCCAGAGAAGTTGCTTTAGGGTTCTATCAAGCCAATGATTATCAATTAGTCAAAGAAGTTCATACTCTTTATGGTGAAGTAAAACATTTTTCTATGACTAAGCCATTATCAGCCAATAAAGACAACTACCATGCTTGGCTTGATGAGCTTGAGCAAACTTGGCATCAAACTATTCCTGTATCAAAAGCTATGCTTATTCATCCTAGTTTTTATGACACTGAACATTTTGTCGTGTGTGCCGACAGAGCAGCCAACATAAATTTACACAACACTATGTTTGCAGGCAGCATTTATACTCTTGCGACTTTAACAGGTTGGGGTTGGGTGCACTTACTGCTAAAACAGCATGGTTTGCAAGCTGATATTGTATTAGCAGATGCCGATATTAAATATAAATCACCTTTGCAAGGGCAACCTTTAGCGAAAACAAATATCGATTTAACTGCGTCTAATATTAGCGGTTTATTGCGTGGTCGAAAGGCTAGAGTTAACGTACAAGTGAATGTTCATGATGGTGATCAAATCGTTGCCGTATTCAATGGACAATACGTGGCAATTCCAGTTAATGAATAATATAAATAATAGCGTTTGCATTATCGGTGCTGGTTGGGTCGGAAAAATATTGGCACAAACATTACAGTCATCCTCTGTTGATGTGTTGGCTACCGCGAGTTCCGATATCAGTATGCTCGAGCTTATGGCTTTGGGTATCAAGGTTAGCCAATTAACGCTGAGTAAAGAACAAGATATTACTCACGATCATCCCGTTTTACAGCAGCAAGTATTAGTGGTTTGTATTCCACCGGGTATTCGTTACGGAAAAAGTGACTATCCGGATAAGGTAGCGCAACTGGTTAAGGCTGCAGAATTACCTAGTAGCAAAGTCAACAGTGTCATCTTATTAAGTTCTACAGCTGTTTATAATGGCTTGTCAGGATGTGTTAACGAAGATAGTGCACTGAACTTGCAAGCGCAAAAAGTTGCTATTATTAACCAGGCGGAACAGTTAATATTACGCTCCAATCTTAGCCATAAAATAGTATTAAGATTGGGTGGTTTAATTGGTTATAATCGACAGCCAGGGCGCTTTTTCAAGCCAGAACACGAAATTGCTAATCCTGATTCAGTTGTTAATTTTATCCATAGAGATGATGTTGTCGGGATCATTATAAAACTGTTGGCAGAGCTTTCCGTCGACAGCCGTGAGAAACCTTTAGCTAATGTTTATAATTGCGTCGCTAGTAGTCATCCTAAAAGACAAACGTTTTACACCGAAGCAATGCAACAATTAAAAGCTCAACCGGCTTGTTTCGCTAAACAAACTGAAGCTATAGGTAAGCAAGTCGACAGCCTTTACATCTCGACCTTAAATTATCACTTTATTCATCATGACTTAATGAGTTGGTTAAAGACCCAAAATGAAATTAGTTAATAAAAATACTACGCTGTGTATCACCAAGAGTTTACTGCTTTTTACTGTACTCTTATTGCACATCACTTTATTAGATTTATTGGTACTTAACTCTTCAGGCCTACGTGTTTTGTGGGAGGAGAGTATTAAAGTTTCAACCATAATGACTCATATCAGCTTAGTCACTACTGCACTTATAATCTTTTTAATCGTTAATGGATATGTGCAACGCAAAGTTAATAATAGTTAAACCCATTTAACCATTATGACCGGCTATTTATCTAACCAAGGAATTACTTGCTACTCTAATGAATTATCAAACGAGTTTTACTCTTAACAAAGCCCATTACAATGAGTGCTTTGAACAATCACAATCAATAACGCCAAAATCAAATCGTCGCTATTTTAAAACCGGCGCTTTAGCCTTATTAGGTTTTTTCTTTTATCTTACTAAAATAGATGGTTTAAGTGCTCATTTAGGCGCGTTTTTCTTCATCCTTGCTTTTGTTGATGCCCTCAGTGTTCTTTATGCGCAGGCTTGGTGGGTAAATAGACAAATGTTCAGTAAGGCTGCGGGTAATAAAGTGCAAATTGAAATAAGCGAAACAGGCCTAGAAATAAAATCTGATTTTGTAAATAAAGTCATTAACTATGCGGATATTAGTTCTGTCAAAAGCACTGAAAAAGGCATTATTTTAATGTTAAGTACAGGAGGGAATAGTTATCTTTCAAAAAATCATTTTAGTGCTGAGGCTTGGCAGTTTCTCTTAGCTAAGCTTGCTGAGTAAAATCATGGGGTCAGAGTGTTTGATATTGTAAATCAAACACTCTGACCCCATGATTTTTTTGATATGAAAAATTGGTCCATGGTGATTTGCATGTGTTTTTCTTACGTTACAAATCTAAAAACCATGACATACAAGGACGTATTAATGCCATGATCACAGGATGTGAAAGAATGGTCCATGGTGATTTGCATACCTTCATCCATGAAGGCAAAAAAAAGCACCCAATTTGGGTGCTTTAAAATCTCAGGGTGAGAAATAACTAAATTAGTTACTGTTAACAACATTAACAATTTATTTACTCTTGAAGTGTAACTCAAATGTAATTAAGTTTAGTAAGTTGTAGTGAGTTGCTCTTTATTAGAGCAACAGAGCAAAGTGCTGTTAAGTTTTTGGGCTATTTAAGCCCATAGTATTCATCCACTGTTGGTAATCTAATAAGTTAGCCGGCAGTACAACCTTACAGCCTTCCTTACTCAAGCCTTTCATTTGCTTTAAGTATTGTTCACTTAACTGCATTTCGAGTGCTTTTTTACCACCTTCTTGATTAATAACATTGGCTACTTTTATTATTGATAGAGCCGTTGCTTTGGCGACTGACAATATTTCAGCGGCTTTACCTTCCGCGGCATTAATACGACGTTGTTTTTCACCTTCAGAAATATTAATGGTTTCGCGCTTAATACCTTCTGATCGATTAATCACACTTTGTTTATCACCTTCACTTTTTGCCATAATTGCACGGCGCTCACGTTCAGCGTTAACTTGCATTTCCATGGCAAGACGAACAGTTTGTGGTGGTGTAATATTTTTTATTTCATAACGATGTACTCTAATACCCCAAGCGTCACCAGCTTTATCAAGTACTTCAACCACTTTAGCACTGATTAAATCACGCTCTTCAAAGGTTCGGTCTAAATCTAAAGTACCAATTACTGAGCGAGTGGTGGTTTGTGCTAATTGCATAGCTGCGAAACGGTAATCAGTAATGCCGTAACTCGCTTTAGTAGAATCGGTTACTGAAATGTAAATTACACCATCTACCTCTACGTTAACTTCATCTTTAGAGAAACATTCTTGCGGCGGCACATCGATAGTTTCTTCTTTTAAGTCTTGAATGTAGGCTACACGGTCAATAAAGGGTAATAACGCATGAAAACCTGCTTCTAGAGTTTTATGGTACTTACCTAAGCGCTCAACAACATAAGCAGACTTGGTTGGTACTAAACATATTGATTGAAACAACTTAATAATAAAGGTTAAGAATATGGCACCCCATATAAATACAACGGCTAAATCAGTTGGAGCCATACCATTTAAAGCTTCCATTATTTCGCTCCTTGTATTGATGTTGTGACTTTGTCCATGCCAGTGAAGAAACCTTCAAGTTTGGCAATGTCTGTAGGTAAAATAGATACATCGGCAGTGCTCAGAACATTACCTGTTTGTTGAATGAATTCTTCCATCAAACGCATCTTTATGGCATCTTCACCACAGGGCTGATTAGCAGCATCTGCGATTAAACTAATGCCCTGTGCAGTGGCTTCGGCAATGATTTCTATTTCTTTTGCTAAGCCTTCTGCTTCATTAATTTGTTTTTGCTTATCACCTTCAGAAAAGTTAATGGCTTCTTTGCGTTGCCCTTCTGAAAGATTAATCGTTGAGTCACGCTCTGCATTGGCAAGCGTAATTTCGGCACGTTTTCTACGTTCAGCTTCCATTTGTTTTTCAAGGGTATGAATAACATTTAAAGAAGGGGTGATATTGCGAACTTCATAACGTAATACCTTAATGCCCCATGGATCAGATGCTTTATCTATTTCACGTACAATAGTTACATTTAAGGTGTCGCGCTCTGAAAATGTTTGCCCTAAATCTAATTTACCTATTTCGCTTCGCATAGTCGTTTGTGCAAGGTTAATGCTGGCTCTACGATAATCTTCAATGCCATAACTCGCTTTAGCGCCGTCCATTACTTTAATGTAAACCAAACCATCAACATCAATTTGAATATTATCTTTAGAAATACAGCTTTGTGCAGGTATATCTAATACTTGCTCTCTAGTTTCATGACGATACGCGACTCTGTCAAAAAATGGGATTAAAAAATGTAAGCCCGGTTGCATTACTGCTCTAAATTTCCCTAGGCGTTCAATAACACATACTTCACGCATTTCGACAATTAATACCAGTTTGAAAACGATGAACAAGATGCCTAAAAAGACAATTGTTAAAACAAACATACACTCTCCTTGATTAGGACAAAACGCCCTAAAATATTATTAGTTCTTTATTAATTTAAAATAAGTCGTTAACTGATTTTTTCAACGACATAAGAGATATTTTCACGACATATAATCTTTACTGTTTGGCCCTCTAATATTTCACTTCCATCCCCAAGAGCGGTCCAACTGGTGCCTTGAAATACAATTCGACCTTTTTTATTACCAGGGCCAATCGTTGCAACAACTTCAACTACTTGCCCAAATACATCTAAGTTTTCATCGGTATTTTCAACAACACTATCGCCACCCACTAAACGTTGGCTAATGCCTCTAAAAGCGATTAATAATACAATAGAAAGGATGAACCATAATGTGAATGCGTGCATCCAATTATCGATTAAGCCAAACTGTAAGGTTAAGGCAACAGCAACAGCTGATGTTCCTAGAAACACAATAATGCCGCCAGGAATAACAAGTTCAGCAAGCATTAATACTAAGCCAACACATCCCCAAGCAAATACATCGTTACTTAACTCCATTGAAACTCCTTTGTCTTTTATACCAAGTTGATTAATTAACTGCTCATTTTTAATGGTTAAAATGAATAACTACTGCGTTATAAAATTTATAAGTAGAATAACTACTTACTAAATTTTATGCCTTGTATTTATCCATTTTTCCTCATGAAAAAGTAGATCACTTAATTAGTCAAATTGGTATTACATACTCGTATTACTTTGATAAATAGTAATTTTTAAATATCAATTAATTCGTCAAATGTAAATTTCTTGTCAATCAATATAGCAGTGTTTTTTTATAATTACGACATAATATGTCATGTATTTTTATTCTTTACGCTTATGTTTTTTAATTTTTGTTATTATATTTAGCTGATATCTATGTTAATTATATATGTCTACTATCTTTATTGGAAAATACTTAAGTGACCATAAATGGCCAGTGAAAATGAAAACCCCAACTCTGCTAATGATTTTTCAATTGTTAAGCGATTTAGTGTAGCAAATACTGTGTTGTGGTTGTTTGCACTTTATCTACCTAGTGTTTTTCTAGGTATAGTCTTTGGTATTTATACTACAACAGATCCGACAATAACTGATGCCAATGCTTGGTTTGCTGATGGCGATGTTATTAGTCTATTTTCGATTTTTTTGGCTGTTCTAACATTACCTGTTGTGGCGTTAGCACTAAAAAAAATGCAGTTTAAGCAGAAATATCAATTTTTAAGGTTAAGCACTGAATTTTGCTGGCATAACTTTAAGCCATGGGCGCTTTTAACCTTAGTTTACTTAACATTTTGGTGGGTATTCAATGCAATGTTTGGCATCGAAACACCGCAAATCATGCTCGACTTATTAGCGACTACAGACAATGTTTGGCTGTTATTTATCGCCATTTGTATCTTTGCGCCGATTATTGAAGAAATTGTATTTCGTGGATTTTTGTTTTCTCGATTACAGTATTCTATTTTAGGTAAGAGTGGCGCTGTGCTCGCCACCAGTATTATTTTTACTCTGATACATTCTCAATATCAGGGCATTGAATTAGTTAGCTTGTTTTCGCTGGCTTTATTGTTGGCAATGGTAAGAGTAAAAACCAATAATATTAATTATTGTATTGCCATACATAGTATAAATAACTTCGTTTCTTTAGTGGCTTTGTATTGGTGATTTTAGGGGGATTATTTAATCTATGAATAAACCGTTCACTTTTCCCCATCCATGGTGCGTGAAGATAAGTATGTCCATATACAAAAAAACCCGCATATGCGGGCTTAATATGACTAAATCTTAATACTTAAAAGCTAGGTAAAATATCTTCAGCTAATAAATAGTTGAAGCTACCTGATTCGATAAGAGCCGATGCTTCTGCAATATCTGGTGCAAAATATCTGTCTTTATCGTAAAAGCTAACAAAGTCACGTAATAGTGCTTTTGCTTGTTCAATTTTATCAGCCGCTTTTAATGGCGCTCTAAAATCTAAGCCTTGTGCAGCAGCAAGTAATTCAATGGCCAGTACACCAGTGGTATTTTCTGCCATGTCGATTAAACGACGACCGGCGAAAGTAGCCATAGAAACATGATCTTCTTGGTTTGCCGATGTTGGTAAGCTATCAACAGATGCCGGATGAGCAAGAGATTTGTTTTCTGAAGCAAGTGCTGCAGAGGTTACTTGCGCTATCATAAAGCCAGAGTTAACACCGCCATTGTCTACTAAAAATGGTGGTAATTTACTTAAGCTAGAATCAATAAGTAGTGCCATACGGCGCTCAGATATTGAACCAATTTCAGCAATTGCTAGCGCTAAGTTATCAGCGGCCATAGCAACAGGCTCTGCGTGGAAGTTACCGGCAGAAATGAAATCACCTTCGTTAGCAAATACTAATGGGTTATCCGTTACACCATTTGCTTCAACATGAAGTACTTCGGCAGCATTACGAATTTGTGTTAAACACGCGCCCATAACCTGTGGCTGACAACGTAATGAATACGGGTCTTGTACTTTTTCACAATCAAGATGAGATTCAGCAATAGGAGATGTTGCAGTTAATACATCGCGGTAAGCACGAGCGGCATCAATTTGACCTTTTTGACCACGGGCTTGATGTACTCTGTCATCAAACGGTGCACGTGAACCCATTGCCGCTTCTACCGACATAGAGCCAACGGTAACACCCGTTGCAAATAAATCTTCAGAAGCAAATAAGCCTTGTAGTGCAAATGCTGTAGATGCTTGCGTACCGTTTAATAATGCTAAGCCTTCTTTAGCCGCAAGAGTGACTATATCTAACCCGGCAATTTTCAAACCTTCAGTCGCTGGAATAACTTTATCGTTATATGACATTTCCCCTTCACCTAACAAAGGTAACACCATATGTGCAAGTGGTGCTAAATCACCAGATGCGCCAACGGAACCTTTTTTCGGTATACAAGGATAAACTTGTGCATTTAATAGTTGCAGTAGTGCTTGAATAACTTGTAAACGGATACCCGAAAAACCACGTGATAATGAATTGATTTTTAATACCATCATTAAACGTACGGTATTATCTTCCATGTACTCACCAAAACCGGCCGAGTGAGACAATACAATTGAGCGTTGTAATAATTCTAATTCATCATTTTTAATACGGGTACTGGCTAATAAACCAAAGCCGGTATTAATACCGTAAACAACTTGGTCTTTACGAATAACTTCTTGTACCGCTTCAGCACTTTTATGAATTTCAGCAAACGCGCTTTCATCTAAGCTATATTGAATACCGTCGTATTGGCTTACTGCTCTTAGTTGTTGCAGAGTCAGTTGACCAGGGATAATGTTTAAATGTGAGATGGTCATATTAAGATCCTTTTTTTCCGTTAGCACCAGCTATCATTGGCAGGTCTAAACCTTGTTCAACAGCGCAGTTTTTAGCAATATCGTAACCTGCATCAGCATGGCGCATAACACCAGTTGCAGGGTCGTTCCAAAGTACGCGGCCTATACGAGCAGCTGCATCGTCAGTACCGTCGGCAACAATAACCACACCTGAATGTTGGCTAAAACCCATACCGACACCACCGCCGTGATGAATACTTACCCAAGTAGCACCACCAGAAGTTGAAAGTAGAGCGTTAAGTAAAGGCCAATCAGACACAGCGTCAGAGCCATCCATCATGCTTTCAGTTTCACGGTTAGGAGAAGCAACAGAGCCAGAATCTAAGTGATCGCGACCAATAACTACCGGCGCAGATAACTCGCCAGTTTTAACCATTTCGTTAAACGCTAATGCCAAACGAGCACGGTCTTTTAAACCAACCCAACAAATACGTGCAGGTAAACCTTGGAAATCAATACGCTCACGCGCCATATCTAACCAGTTGTGCAAGTGTGGGTTATCAGGAATAAGTTCTTTAACTTTAGCATCAGTTTTATAAATATCTTCTGGATCACCAGACAATGCTACCCAACGGAACGGGCCAATACCTTCACAGAATAATGGACGAATATACGCAGGTACAAAACCAGGGAAATCGAATGCGTTAGTAACGCCTTCTTCTAAGGCCATTTGACGGATGTTGTTACCGTAATCGGTAGTCGCCGCGCCCATAGCTTGTAAATCAAGCATCGCTTGTACTTGCACAGCCATTGACTGTTTGGCAGATTTTACAACATACGCTTCATCTTTCTTACGCATTTCTGCTGCATGTTCCATGGTCCAACCTTGTGGTAAGTAACCATTAAGAGGATCATGTGCAGATGTTTGGTCGGTGACTACATCTGGTGTAATACCGCGCTTTACTAATTCAGGGAAAACGTCAGCAGCATTGCCAAGTAAACCTACAGAAATCGCTTCGCCTTTAGCCGTTGCTTTATTGATAATGTCTAATGCATCATCAAGATCTTTCGCTTTAACATCAACATAACGAGTATTAATACGGAAATCGATACGTGACTCATCACATTCAACAACTAATGCAGAAAAACCAGCCATGGTTGCAGCAAGCGGTTGAGCACCACCCATACCACCTAAACCACCGGTTAATACCCATTTGCCGGAAGCGTCACCATTAAAGTGTTGTGTCGCCATAGATACAAATGTTTCGTAAGTGCCTTGTACAATGCCTTGCGAGCCAATGTAGATCCAAGAGCCTGCAGTCATTTGACCGTACATCATCAAGCCTTTCTTATCTAACTCATTAAAGTGTTCCCAGTTACCCCAATTAGGTACTAGGTTTGAGTTAGCAATAAGAACGCGCGGGGCGTTGCTATGAGTTTTGAAAACACCGACAGGCTTGCCTGATTGCACCATTAATGTTTCATCGTCTTCAAGACGGTTTAATACTTCAATGATTTTGTCATAACATTCCCAGTTACGAGCTGCACGGCCAATACCGCCATATACCACTAACGATTGCGGATGCTCAGCAACTTCAGGGTCTAAGTTATTCATAAGCATGCGTTTAGCTGCTTCTGTTAACCAGCTTTTAGCGGTAATTTTACTGCCACGGTCGGCGCGAATTACGCGACTTGTGTCTAAACGAGTATCAGTCATGTTGACTCCAATATCTGAATTTAATTAAAAATTGAATGGCCACCAAGGCGATATTTATTGCCTGGTGACGTTAAAATAGCAAAGCTCACTACACCGGTTCTTGACCATGTGCGACGCTTTACTTGTAAACAAGGTTGTTCGGCTTTTATTGCCAACAAGGTAATAATATTTGCATTCGCTATTACCGCTTCAATTTGATGAGTCGCCTCTGTTAAAGGCGCTTCTTTACTCAAATATTCATGAGAAGTAATTAACGAAAAGTCTTGTTCAATATACTTAGGTACTAATGCGGCATTGACATAACGCTGCTCAAGCTGAATAGCTTCATCATCTTGCATATGTAATATCGTGGAAATGTACACGCTATCACCGATAGTAATATTAAGATCAATAGCCGTTTGCGCATCGGCAGTAACCGTTTCTAAACTGATTGTTTGCGCAGAATATTTATGGCCGGCTTCCGTTATTTCATCAGCAATATTGCGAATTTCCATCAACGCCGACTGTGATTTAAAACTAGCAACAAATGTACCTGAACCTTTAGAACGATTTAATACACCTTCATCAGTGAGTTCTTGTAAGGCTCTTCGAGCCGTCATGCGCGATACGCTAAACTGCGATGCCAGTTCATTTTCTGACGGAACTCGTTGATCTTCAGACCAATTTCCTGACTCTATTTGAGCAAAAATAAACTCTTTAATTTTTGTAAATTTGGGCGTTGTCATTGGCTGTTTGAATGAGTCCTAGGTACAAATGTTAACTTGTATATACAATTTGCAAGTAATGTACAGGAACATCCTTGTATATACAAGTCATATTGATCATTTGATATCAGTAATTGTCGGGTTTAGTATCGTCACTCATTATTTATTCTGGCGACAAATTATGTAAAAATTTGCTGGATAATAAGATTTCAGACTATTTTATGAATTCAATGTTTAGTGACATTTCGAGTTTAGGCTGGGTTGATGTTCTTAGTGGTATGTAATTATGGTAAATGAGCTATAAATATAGTGACGTTATAAAAACATCTTTATTTGTAATACACTGTCTTCTAGATATATTACCTATTGGGACGATATACAGTAGTATAGTTATTGATTGTATGTAACTAATCACATTTAACGTAAAAGGAATCAACATGATTACCCAACAAGGGCTTAAACTTAGTGTCATCGCTTTAGCGGCATCAATGGCTATTGGTTGTACTTCTACTAACCCCAATAATGCGCCACAAGTATCGCCAGATGGCATGGAGTTAAAAAAATCAACACGATCAACTATCGCTTATAAAAAGGAAGGGGTAGACTTTTCAGAGTACCAAAAAGTACTAATATTGCCTAGCGTAGTTGCTTTTAAAAAAGATTGGAAGCGAGATTACAACAGAACTCAATCCTTATCGACACGTGTACGTGATGACGATGTAATACGTATTAAAGCTGATGTTGCCAAATTGTTTGATGAAGTATTTATAGAAGAATTTGGTAAGGATGCTAAGTTTCCTATCGTTGATAAAGTCAGTTCAAATACCTTAGTGATAAGGCCCGCTATTATAGATTTAGATATCGCTGCACCCGATCTTAAATCAGCGACAAATGTTAGAACCTATACTAGTGAGACAGGGCAAGCCACGTTATTCTTAGAGTTTTATGATGGTGTAAGTGGCGAAATATTAGCACGTGTTCTTAGCGGTGCAGTGGCTGGTGATAATGGTTATAATCAATGGGCAAACCGTGTTTCTAATCGCGCAGATGCTAAGCGTATGATCAAAAAGTGGGCTCAAGCATTACGTATTAAATATGATGAAGCCCATATGCAAAAGGCTAAGTAGCTCACCTGTCAACCTAGCTTAATGAAAAAAAGTTTTACCCATTAATGGTATAAGATCTTGTATCGCTGACGTTAGTTAACGCATCAAAATAGATAAATGGGCTTGTTTGTATATTCAAACAAGGTCATTTTTTATGTAACGCTTTCAAGTTTTTGGTTTGGCAGGGTATATCGCCATATTTTCAGTAATTATCTGAAAAGGTTATTTATCAGCATATTAATAAGTTTGCTAACGTTTAATTTTGATTGGTTAGCCGTTCAACAATTTATTCTCGGTCAGAAAGTACCATCAGCAATGCCAAGTCACTCTTACGTAATTAGTCAAAATGTATTGGATCCCCAAAAGTCGGCGCCTGCAAAGTAAATAGCGTCTTTATCCATTCCGTACTTAAAAGTGTCGGAATATAGGGAAGGCTGAACTCGCGTTTGGCAAAAAAAATAGATGTTTGTAAAGATATTACACCAACAATGATCCTTATATTATATGGCTACTTCTTTTGGCGTTTTATCAATACTGTAACAGTGTTATTATGCGCACATAGATTTAGCCTACAGCTCATCTGGTTATAGATTGTAGGCTTTAAGCACACTTTGGAATACATACCATGCAAGCAAGTAATACCTGGGAACAGCTGTTTATCAATGTAAATATCGCCACGATGAGTGACGGCGGTAATTCATATGCGGCCATCGAAAATGGCGTTTTAGCGGTTACTGCCGGCAAAATAGTTTGGCTTGGTGCGCAAGATAAGTTGCCCAGTTATGATGCAAAAAACATTGAGATAATCGATGGTAAAGGTAAATGGTTAACCCCAGGATTAATTGATTGTCATACCCATATTGTTTATGGCGGTAATCGCGCTAAAGAGTTTGAATTGCGTTTACAAGGCGCAAGCTATGAAGAAATCGCTAATAATGGTGGTGGCATTGTTTCTACAGTAAAAGCAACTCGAGCGGCAAGCGAAGATGAACTATTTGCCAGTGCATTTAAGCGCCTTAGTGCTCTGCACAATGAAGGCGTTACCAGCATTGAAATTAAATCGGGTTATGGTTTAGATTTAGCGAACGAGTTAAAAATGTTAACTGTGGCAGAGCGACTTGGCCAAGCACTTCCGGTTAGTGTACAAAAAACGTTTTTAGGTGCTCATGCCTTGCCGGTTGAATATAAAGATGACAGCGACGGTTACATCAAACTTGTGTGTGAGCAAATGATCCCTGAAGTTGCCAAACTAAACTTAGCTGATGCGGTTGATGTCTTTTGTGAGGGCATAGGTTTTTCTTATGCGCAAACTGAAGCTGTTTTTAATGCTGCCAAAGCGCATGGTATTCGAGTAAAGGTGCATGCTGAGCAATTATCTGATTTAGGTGGTACTGAGCTAGCCGCTAAATATAATGCCTTATCGAGCGACCATTTAGAGTTTTTAAGCGAAGCTGGCGTTAAAGCCATGGCTAGTAGTGGTATGACTGCTGTGATTTTACCGGGCGCATTTTACTTTTTAAGAGAAACCAAATTACCGCCAATCGATTTGCTGCGTAAACATGGTGTACCAATGGCTATTGCTTCAGATGCTAACCCAGGTTCATCACCAATCAACTCTATTCAGCTAATGCTCAATATGGCGTGTACTTTGTTTCGCTTAACGCCTAATGAAGCATTCGCTGGTGTTACGTGTAATGCCGCTAAAGCATTAGGTATTAATGACAAAGTAGGTGAAATAGCCGTCGGTATGAATGCTGATATTGCCCTCTGGGATATCGAGCAACCCGCTGAACTGTGCTATCAATTTGGTGTAAATCCATTAGCTGCATTGTATAAAAATGGTAAAAAAGTAAAGTGATCCCTACCGTTATGAAGATTGATTAACATTGAAGGCTGATAAATATTATTTTATCAGCCTTTGTTTTTTTAGGGGCTATTTTTATCTAAAATGATTGCGCCACTGCCTGTATCGCCGAGTATATCTTCGGGGTTATATATAGGGCAATTAGTCATCGATAAACAACCACAGCCAATACAACCGGTTAAAGAGTCTCGCAGTTTTTCCATATAAGCAATGCGTTGATTAAGCTGCTGCTGCCAAGTTTTTGATAGCTTTGCCCAATCGTCTTTGGTCGGGGTTCGTTTATCTGGAAGATTAGCAAAAACAGTTTTTACTTCTTCTAAACTTACGCCCATTTTTTGCGCCGCTTTAATCACTGATATACGCCTAAGAACATCGCGTTTATATCTTCGCTGATTGCCATTGTTACGCCAACTTCTGATCAAGCCCTTTTCTTCATAATAATGTAAGGTTGAAACCTTCACGCCGCAACGTTTCGCTACAACGCCAACCGCTAAATTTGCTTGTTCGAGCATAATTAATAATATCCTTATGAAAAATAGAACACTGAAGAGAGCTGCTATTGCTGCAAACTTTAGTGTTTTTTAAAGTTATTTTAATAATAATCAAAAAAACACTTTACCTCAAGTCTACTTGAGGTTTTATGATGTACCTAGTTTATAAAAACAAGGTTTATAACAATAACTTTATTTAAGAGGATATATAATATGAAAAAAGCACAGTACGAAATTCAACAACAGCCAGCAGCCGATAGAAAATATATACAGCTATTAAAATGGTTCCAGATATATAATCAAGTAATGAGTCTTAAATAATAAGGATTGAATATGTTGCATTTAGAACACCTAAATCTAGTAGTATCTGATATTCCTAAGACATTATCATTTTATCAAGCTGCGTTTCCGCACTGGCGAGTTCGTGGCAGCGGTGAGGCTGTATGGTATGGCAAACCAAGACACTGGTTACATTTTGGTGATGATTACCAATACCTAACGTTTAACGATGATGGTGTGGGCGAAAACCGAAATTTGCAGGGCCATCAAATCGGTTTAGCTCACTTTGCTTTTGTCACTAATAACTTAAATGCGATAGTCGACCGTTTAGCAAAGGCAGGGTTTGAGATAGCTAAAGATGGCGCTGATTCAGAATTTCGTAACAATGTTTATTTCATTGATCCAAGCGGTTATGAAGTCGAGTTTGTTGAATATTTGAGTGATATACCAAGTGAACGCAATAAGTATGATGAATAGTGTTGGCCGTCATTGTTTTGTTTAAGCCACGACTAAGTAGGGCTTAAACAAAATTTAGTGCTGAATTTAATCGATATCTAAAGGATCTGGAGAGAGGATCACGCCGGTATTATCGGCATAAATATGATCGTCGGGTAAAAATGTTACCCCAGCAAAGTTAATTGCTAGGTCGGTTTCACCGGCGTCACTGTCGGTTGCACCAACAGGAATAGAAACCATAGCTTGTATACCTAATTCAACTTCTTCGAGAAAATCGACATCACGAACACTACCGTAACAGACAATACCTTCCCAGCCATTGCGCTCAGCTGTTTGTGCAATGTAAACATCGATTAGTGCTCGGCGAGTTGAGCCACCACCATCAATAACTAACACTTTACCGGTACCATCTTGCTCTACAGCTGCGGCTATTAAACCATTAGTCTCAAAACATTTTATGGTAACTACTGTGCCACCAAATGAACTACGACCACCATAATTACTGAGCATAGGTTCAAGTACGTCAACAAGATCCGCATAAACATTACAAAGTTCTGAAGTGTTGTATTCCATTAGATTTCCTTAATGACGCAAATATACATTGATAATAATACGAGTATAACCATTACTGGCTTGGGCACAAGCGTAAGTTTTTCATCTATAACAATATTTTACGATTATCAATTTTCTAGATGAGTAACATTAGTCACAAGCTTAAAAATTAAAAGTCACTGAGTGTTAGTAATATAGATTCTCAGATGGAAATAAGCATATAGCGATCAATGCATGATATTTATAGATATTTTAATTATGATCTTTTTTTAAAAAATTACGTAATAATTAGCCAGCTAAACTAGTTATATAAACTGTTCATATTTAATTCTAGTTATTGTGACAGGATAGAGTTTGTGATTGGTGGCATTTTTGATGGAGATATTTTTTGTGATCCATAAACAACAGTAAAAGATACTTTCAGCCAAGGTAAACATTATGTAAATCAATAAGATCATAGCGGATTATTTTGTCTGATTTATGTACAATAAATTGTAAAAATTCATTAAATATAATACTCTAGGAGTATAGGAAAAATCTGATGTTTTATGTTTAATGAAACTGTTGATGGAATAACAATAATAAACGAAGGGTAAATCATGAGCGATAAGATTATTAAAGATGAAACCGTATTAAATGAACAATCAAACAATCCAGAGCTAGTCGTAAAGCCTGATGATATCATTAATACTGAAGCACTGGCCGAAGAATTAGCCGAAATTGAAGCGATACAAGCTGCAATTGAAGAAACCGATACGGCCATAGAAGATATTGAAACGGCCGCTGGTGAAGCAAGTGATGGTGGACGGTCAGTTGTTGTAGATGTTATGCGTGATGGTTCGGAAACACTGGCATCCTCTGATTTTGAAACAGCCACTTTTTCTCTGAATTCTATTACCAACGAGCTAACCGATACAAATACATTGTCGTTCAGTTCGAGGGGCATTTCTGACACATCATCTGATCCATCATCTGACCTGTTATCGGCTCAGTTTACCGATAATTTTGTTTCCGGCGTCACTTATTCTACTTCATCAGGTTTAACCGGCACCACGGGAGATACAGGCACCGCGGGTGAGTTTAAATATAATGCTGGAGATACAATAACTTTCACCATTGGTGATGTAATCATTGGTCAATTTAGTGCCAACGCGATCAATGGTGATATTCTTTTTCTACAAGATGTTGCTGGTAGCGAACTTTCTGATAGTAATTCAAGCCACGTTGAAAATATGGCTATCTTCCTGCAAGCATTAGATAGCGATCTAACTGATAGCAATAGTAGCGATGGCATATTAAGCACGGATAATTTAATCAATAACGATAATTCTTATGCGACAAATATCACTATCTCACAAGCTATCCTCGATGCATTTACCGGGTATATTGACCCAACAACGGGTGAAGCCTTAGATATCACTACCTCTGGTAAAGAGATGATCTCACAGGCATTAGCTTCTGTGGGTATTGAATTCACGCGTGAATCAGAAGAAGATGAAAGTGGTAATGGTGAAAATATTTTTGAAACGGTCGCAATGGATCATGTTGCACAAACCATTGATGAATTAGCTGGAGAAAGAGCTCCGAACAGCGCTGAACAACGTGAAGTGGATACTATTGATGTGCCAGGCGGATTGATCAATTTCAATTTTGCCGAAGCAGATGGCGTTATTACTTTTACAACGGATGATCTTTTAGCGGGAGCTGTTGGCCAACAAGTAATAACAGCCAATTTAGTTGTTGAGAATGTTAAATTATCTGCTGACTTTGAAAGCATAGGTACACTTGTTGATTTGGGCGATGGTAATTACGAAATTCAACTTAATGAAGGCGTCACAGGTAAAGAACTAGAAGGCCTTGCTATAGATTACCGTGTTGAAGATTGGACCGTTAGTAAAGAGGTGACATCTCAGACTTTAGATAGCTACAAATCCCAACTCTCTGCAGACATTCCGGATGTAAAAGAAGATGTAGGATTCAATCAATTTACACTAAACAGTTCATTAACGTTTGATAGTAATACTCAGTTACAGATGAATTTCACTAGTGAGTTACTGAGTGAGCAGCTAACAACTCAAATTGGAGAAGAGTTAGCCGCTCTTGGCAAAGATGCAGTTATAGAAAATGGCATTATCCAGGTTGCAGAATATGCCGACGATTATACAGTACCACTTGAATACTCGAACGACGGTGGTATCACATGGCAAGCAATGAGTGTTGTTGCGATTGATATAACGGGCAGTATTCCTCGTCCAATATTCGGTTTTGAATTAGAAGCGGGAAACAATAGTCTTGAGATCCGCGTGCCTATTTTTGATGATGCAATTATTGAGCCTACAGAATACTTCCGTGCTGAGATTAATGGTGATAATTTTTATGATGAAACGATACTATTTGCTATCGAAGATAACGATACCGTTGCATCAGAACTACCAACAATTGATATCGATTACGTGCTTGTTACTGAAGGACAAGGCGATGCGGTATTTACGCTAACACTAAGTGAAGCAAGTGATAAGGTGATTACTGTAAATTACAGTACCGCAGAACTTTCAGCTAAATTTGGTGAAGATTTTGAAGCAAGCTCTGGCACAGTTACTTTCCAACCTGGTGAAACAACGGCGACGATTTCAATCGTAATTACTGATGATTTAATTAGTGAAGATTCCCCTGAATTTGCATTAATAAACCTTTTTGATGCAACGAATGCTGTAATCAACGATTCACAGGGTACGTTACGTATTTTTGATAATGATTACCCACTTGAATTAATGGTTAGCGCATCAGAAATCACTGAAGGTGAACAAGCGGTATTTTCGGTAGATATCAGCAAAGATCTTGGTGATACACCAGATTCAATCATGCTAGTTACTTTGTCTCTTTCAGATGGCACTGCAACCGATGGCACTGATTATGATGCTTCAACACTTAAAGTATTTTATGGAGAACCATCAAATCCACAATATTTAGCATCTGATGGCAAGGGTAATTATATTGTTCCAATTGGTGTTACAACGCTAACTGTTGTTGTTGATACCATCGATGATTCTTTTTTCGAGCAAACTGAAACTTTCACACTCACTGCAACTAGTGGTGAGACAGAAGGTGTTGGTAGTATTACAATTGCCGATAATGATACCTATATTAATGTAGGCCCAACACTTAGCGCTGAAGATGGCACTATGGATGAAGATGGCGGTAGCCTAACGGTAAGTTATAACGCAGCAGATCTAGACGGTACGATAGTATCAACTGTTGCAACGGTCCCTGCCGAGCAAGGCACGGTTACGATCAACGAAACCGATGGGACAATTACCTTCACACCGGCGGCAAATTTTAATGGTGAAGCAACCATTACCTTAGTCACCACAGACGATGACGGAGCAACGGCAACGACCACCTCTACGGTTACCGTTGGCGATGTAAATG
>JBFONS010000070.1:0-243 GCA_040779355.1 Colwelliaceae bacterium BS250
TCCATACACTGAGTGCATGGAAGATAAATTAAACTAGATATTTTGAGCTGTTTTTATTATTTGGCCTTCGTTTTAGATGGGCTTGATGAATATGTTCATCTAAAGAATCTGGTGCGCCAACTGCACCTTTAAAATATTCTTCAAAATGCTCTGTAATGGCAATCCAATTATCTTCTTCAATACCAATAGAAGCTAGTATTCGGTATTCTTTAGGATTTATATAACCGCACTTATCTTCGCGCT
>JBFONS010000071.1:0-243 GCA_040779355.1 Colwelliaceae bacterium BS250
TGGTAAAATCAACGTAATGTGAGTGTCCACACAAATTGCATGATAACTAATTGTTAAAGAACTCATAAGTTAGAAACTTATGAAAGAGTCAGTCGCATTCGCTGTACTCTTGTTGCCTGGTTAACGTTGCCGTTTGCCCGAAGCAGGAGGCGCATTATAAGCACCTGAGATTTGAAGTCAACCGTTATTTGAAAAGTTTTTCAAAAGACTGTGTTGTAGGTAATTAATGACTTAAAGCCTTAT
>JBFONS010000072.1:0-243 GCA_040779355.1 Colwelliaceae bacterium BS250
CTACGGCACAGTTTAGTTGGGCCAAGAACCTTAACTTTGACAGTTCTAGCCAAGCCGATTGGTTATTTGACCGCCCAACAGCACTTTATAAAATGTGTATGAGAACGGGTCAATCAGCCTGCTATGTTGAGGCAATCCAGTCATATCATTATTGGAAAAGCAATTTAATCACTCAAGGGCAAGCCTCATACCCAGATTGTGCCGGTGGCTTAACGATCAATGGTTCGAGCAAAGCTTGTGATG
>JBFONS010000073.1:0-243 GCA_040779355.1 Colwelliaceae bacterium BS250
AACGGCCTATGTGGTTTCAGCTATATGTACTTAAAGACCGTGGCTTTATGAAAAACGTTTTAGAACGTGCGAAGGCGGCAGGGGTTAAAACACTCGTATTTACTGTTGATATGCCAGTTCCTGGTGCTCGATATCGCGACATGCATTCGGGCATGAGTGGTCCTTTTGCTGCTTCAAAGAGAATTTTACAGGCTACGCTTCATCCTCATTGGGCAATTAATGTTGGATTATTGGGCAAACCTC
>JBFONS010000074.1:0-243 GCA_040779355.1 Colwelliaceae bacterium BS250
TGCTCCAGGCATGTTAGCGAACACCGATATGCTTAGAGTCTTTGACGAGTCAGGCCAAGAATTAGACATTTTTGTTAAACCAACGCTGCAATGGCACTTTAAAGACGCCCCTGAGAATACAGTGCGTGCCGTTAAAGTACAGTTTTACGCCGATATGAATAGCGGTGAAGAACAAACCTACAGTTGGGATATCAACGAAGAGCGTAATACGACTCAAGATCTTAGCGAAAAGTCGCTGTCAGA
>JBFONS010000075.1:0-243 GCA_040779355.1 Colwelliaceae bacterium BS250
ATTGACCGCATTTTGGACGCCACAACAATTGGCCGATATCGGTGTAGTTACACAACAAGCTGCCGATGACTTTGTTAATGCCAATACCGAATATCAGTTAGAAATGCGCTACACCATTACGGCTAATAAGTGGTTATTGGTCGGTGATGATGTAACGAGTCAAACGTTCTGGTCAACGACCACAACTGAATATCGCTTTGCGCAAGAATGGGAGCAAGAGCAGTTAGTTGGTTTGGAAAATTC
>JBFONS010000076.1:0-243 GCA_040779355.1 Colwelliaceae bacterium BS250
AAATGGCAGATTTGGCCGATGAAACTTACTATCAGGGCAATCATTCTGATGATTATTATGCCGACGATAGCTTTACCGAACGAGGTGCCGGCATTGGTTTATTGGCAAAAGTGAGCGCTTATGAACTGTTACCAGAGCATGCAGCGTCAATATTAGCTAATATCAACCAACGTATCGAGGTTCTGCATGATATGCAACAAACGCCTCCTGACAGCTTTTCGGTTGATGGTACATTCCGTCATT
>JBFONS010000077.1:0-243 GCA_040779355.1 Colwelliaceae bacterium BS250
TCACTCAAGGGCAAGCCTCATACCCAGATTGTGCCGGTGGCTTAACGATCAATGGTTCGAGCAAAGCTTGTGATGTTAAATACCTTTATATTGAGCCGGTCAAACTTCATACGGCATTAACCGGTATAGATAGCTTATTCAGTGATAGGGTTTTTCTGAAGAAAATGGCAGATTTGGCCGATGAAACTTACTATCAGGGCAATCATTCTGATGATTATTATGCCGACGATAGCTTTACCGAAC
>JBFONS010000078.1:0-243 GCA_040779355.1 Colwelliaceae bacterium BS250
TGCTCCAGGCATGTTAGCGAACACCGATATGCTTAGAGTCTTTGACGAGTCAGGCCAAGAATTAGACATTTTTGTTAAACCAACGCTGCAATGGCACTTTAAAGACGCCCCTGAGAATACATTGCGTGCCGTTAAAGTACAGTTTTACGCCGATATGAATAGCGGTGAAGAACAAACCTACAGTTGGGATATCAACGAAGAGCGTAATACGACTCAAGATCTTAGCGAAAAGTCGCTGTCAGA
>JBFONS010000079.1:0-243 GCA_040779355.1 Colwelliaceae bacterium BS250
CTACTGGTGTGGCAATCAATCCAAGCATCGAAGTGAACTTTTCAGAAACCATTGAATCGTCTGAAGTTCAAGCAACTATCAATGTGAGAAATGCACAAGGCGCAGTTGCTGGCAGCACGGTCATCTCTGATGCAAAACTGACCTTTATCCCGTCAGCTGATTTAGAAAATGACAATGTATACGAAGTTTCTATCGGCTCTGCAGCTACATCTGCAAGAGAAATTAAAGCAACCAGTTTTGATT
>JBFONS010000007.1:0-239952 GCA_040779355.1 Colwelliaceae bacterium BS250
TGCCGTTTGCCCGAAGCAGGAGGCGCATTATAAGCACCTGAGATTTGAAGTCAACCGTTATTTGAAAAGTTTTTCAAAAGACTGTGTTGTTGGTAAACAATGACTCAAAGCCTTATCTACCTTCTTCAAAACATTCCTTGGTAATCGTTGCCGATGTCCCTAGGAAGTGGAGCGCATTTTAGAGATTTTTGGCCCGACGTCAACTCCTTTTTACAAATAAATTTAAATAAATGGTTATTCGTTTAAATTTCATACATAAAGATGATTTTATCAACATTGTGCTTACATTTTACAATTGAACATTGCCTAAATTAGAGATACTTTATGGTTCATAAAAAATTATAATCAATTTACGTATATGAACTCTGTATTATTTAACACTCATGATATTGCTTTACTGATAACCATCTATGTATGTTTACTGTTTGCTTTTTTTTTACTTATCTTAAAAAAAGGTAATACTAGAAGTAATCGTTTTTTAGCCTTATTTTTGTTTTGTTATGCCGCGATCCCAGTTGATACGTTAATCAACTTTGGCGAAGCATTCCGTCAATATACGATTGATTTGTCTGCTAACCTTTTTTATATATTCGGAAGTGCCTACTGGTTAGAATCAGTATTTTTATTGTTTTATGTACGTAGCCTTATATATAAGAACTTTCGCTTTAAAAAAACGGACATACTTTATCTAATCCCTTTCTTGCTATATTTAATTTATGAAGCGAATAATTTTTATTTTCTCGATTACGAAAGCAAACTTTCCATTTTAAATGGCTATCATCTAGAAAGTGAACCTGGCTATACCTTTGCTTTGAACCTATTTAGAGAATGCTTTCGAACATTTTGTGGTGTGCTTTGCTTAGTTGAACTGCGCAGATATCAAGCGCAGATTAAAAATCAGTTCGCCGATATTGAAGAAATCGATTTAACTTGGCTAAAAGTGCTTGTGGTAGGTTTTCTAATAATACATATCTTGGCTATTTTGGTCACTGTTGGTTATATATCGACCATTGAACTGAGCTTATATATAAATTATCGAGCGCTAGGCTTAATTTCTAATTATGCGGTTTTATTTTTGATTAGTTTTTTAATCTTCTTTAGTTTGAATTATTCTACGGTGTTTAAAGGTATTGCTAAGGAAAACTCTAAGTCGATTGATAAAGCCGATGTTAATTTAGAGCAAGTTGCTGCCATAACCAAGTACATGGAAGAACAAAAACCTTTTTTGAATCATTTATTAACGTTAGACAACCTAGCAAAACAATTACACTTGCCGGCCCGTAATTTGTCACAAGTAATAAATCGTCACTTTAAATGTAATTTTTTCGAATTTATTAATGGTTATAGAATTGCAGAAAGTAAAAGGCTACTACTTGCACAAAAAAATCGTAAAACCACGATGTTAGAGATTATGGACAACTCAGGTTTTAACTCAAAAGCAACGTTCAATACATTCTTTAAAAAGATTGTCGGTAAGACACCAACACAATTTCGAAAAGATAATATTGAGAGCCTGTAATCAGCGATGCTTTTTCATTATCATTACTAGCTGCTAATGGCCGAACATTAACTCAATAATAAAACCTAGCGATTTAATTAAACATAAAGTTAAACGTGCAAACGTGCAAACGCCCTGAAGTATGATGATTGAGACTAATAGCCGCAATCATCTATTACCTTAAAGATTAATAAACCTAAATCGAATTAAAATTAATGTAGTTTTGAATTGTATTGGAATACTTCAGTCAACCTAATATCACTCAACGATGCGCCTAACAACACTTTAAACTCGCCTTTTTCAGCTAACCAATTATCTTGATTAACATCCCAAAAGGATAAATCTCTTTTGTTTAGCGTTATGCTAATAGCTCTACTCTCTCCAGGTTCTAAATAAACTTTAGTAAAACCTTTTAATTCTTTTATGGGTCTTTCTACACTTGCTTCAATATCGTTTAGGTATAATTGGACAACTTCTGCGCCAGCAACTTTACCTGTATTTGTGATTGTTGCGGTAACGATAAGATCTTTTTCGCCATCATATGACTTGGTTGATAATTCAATGTTGTCATAACTAAATTGGGTATAAGAAAGACCATGGCCAAATTCAAATGTTGGCTTTATATTTTGCTTTTCAAACCATCGATAGCCAATAAAAACACCTTCAGAGTAAAGAGATTCTATTTCGTTATAATCATTAAGCATTATTGGCGCGGTATGTTCGAGTTTTTCAGGCAAGGTAATTGGCATTTTGCCACTTGGATTTACATCACCAACTAAAACATCGGCAAAAGCATTTCCAGCTTCCATGCCGCCATACCATCCCCATACAATTGTATTTGCTTGCTCTGCCCATGGCATTTCTACCGCAGAACCTGCAACCATGAAAATAACAGTATTGTCATTAGCCACTAACAATTTGCTGATGATTTCGTCTTGTGAATTTGGTAATTTCATATCAGGTCGGTCGATGGCTTCACGGTCATCGCCGTGTGAAAGACCGCCAAAATAAATAACCGCATCGGCAGATTTAGCCGCGTTAAGATACTCGTCTTCTGTCGAGAATAAGTTGCCGGGGGCATCCCAGCCTAAAGTGAAATGTTGATTGCCGGTATAGTTAATTTCAAATTTATAGGTTTGCAAAGCGGTTAAATCTACGGCGTGACTTATAATGTTTGCACTATCACCTTGATGTGTCATGACCACATTACCATCGATACTTAATTCAAAGTCCCCTACTAACGATAAATTTAGCGTATGAGCACCCGACTTTAGTGGTTTTATATCTGCCTTCATCGTTATAAAGTCAGTGCTTTGACCAGACGTTGAGCGATACTCTGAGTTAACAATCCAACTGTCACTAATTAACGCTTGGTGCTCTGCATCTTTATAATAAGAAATATTCCAAGCCGGCGTTCCGGTCCAATGTCTACTTGCAACATAATCAGCCGCTATAGGGGTAAGTACACTAGAACGTGCGCGCATCACGGTGATATTAACGTTATCACCCAATTCATTCTTCAAACCTTGTAATGGCGTAATTTCATAAAGAGATTTAACTTCTGAAGAGCCGCCACCGGTGCCATGTTTTTTATCCGCATTAGGACCGATCACTAATACATTTTTTAATTTACTCTTATTCAAGGGTAAGACATCATTTTGGTTTTTCAATAACACCACACCATTAGCCGCAATTACACGTGCTGCAAGTTGGTGCTCTTTGGTGTTTCGTGAACCGGGTAATCGATTTTCATCCATTAAACCAACTTTTAACATTAAGCGTAAAACACGGCGCACTTTATCATCAAGTACAGCAACAGGGATCTTGCCAGCCTTGATTTCTTTTAATAGTGGTTTCGCCAAAAAGTAATCATCCCAACTTTCTACATTGGTGCCCATTTCTAAATCTAGACCATTTAACGCCGCATCATAAGTATTAATATCGACATTCCAATCAGTTAAAAGTACGCCGTCAAAACCCCACTCGCCTTTAAGTATATCCATAACCAAATGCTTCGATTGATTCGCATTGGTACCATAATATTGATTATATGAACCCATTAATGAATACACTCCGCCTTGTTTTACGGCTGCTTCAAAAACAGCTAAATAGACTTCACGTAAGGTTCTTTCATCGGGTTTTGCATTAACGCCAATACGATTTAATTCTTGCGTATTTAATGCGTAGTGTTTTGCATTAGCCGCCACATCATTTTTTTGAATGGCAATAACCTCTGGTACAACTAACTTGGCTGCGAGTATTGGATCTTCACCCATATATTCAAAATTTCGGCCATATAATGGTAAGCGCGCTAAATTTACACCAGGGCCTAAAATAATATCTTTGCCTCTTTCACGAGCTTCACTGCCTAATACATTGCCGTGCATAGTTGCCATATTGACATCCCAGCTGGCTGCCACTGACGTTAGGTGTGGTAAGTAAGTAGAATGGTCGTTATCCCAGTTGGCAGAATTCCAAGTATATTTTTCTATTTGATGACGAACGCCATGTGGGCCATCAGACAACCACAATTCAGGGATCGCTAACCGTTCAATGCCATCGACATGAAATTTACCGCTGGCATGAACTAAGCCAATTTTTTCTTCTAAAGTGAGTTTGCTAAGTAAACTTTCCACGTCATTTTCTACATTAGCAAGCCTGTCTGCTTTTGCTTGTGCATATGCTAAATTGGCATTTCCGGTGATGGATTGATTGTTGGATTCGTTACTTAGGGAATTCTCAGAAGGCGAACATGCCGTAATAAGGAATATTCCTAAAGCAATTAATAAGTGATTTATTTTCATTTTTTTCCACTTTTTCAACATAACTCAAAGCACAATGCGGTTTATCAAATAGCATTGTGCATGGTCAGTTGTGATTGATTTCGTGGGGATACTTTACAATAAATAAAAGAAAGAGTCGTTCAATTAGACGTAAACCGCGAATTTGAACGTTCAAATATCGGATCAATCGTGGGTAATTAAGTAAATAAGGATTTCGAATAGTGAATATTGAATATTTAAGCTCAATGTTACTCGATGAGTGATATCGCCTGTTTGATATCTATAATTCGGTGGGCATAAAGAGAGCCATCATCTGAATATTTACCATCCACTAAAATACGATTATGAATGCCTGCATTTTCGGCTGCTTTAATATCAGAGACTTTATCGCCAATAAAGATACTTTGTTTTAAATCGATATGATGCTTTTCGGCTGCTTTGAGGATCATTCCCGGCTCAGGTTTACGACAATCACATTCTGTTTTGTAACTACCCTTGCCTTTTGTAGGATGATGCGGACAAAAGTAAACGTCAGTAATCACCACACCTTCTTTAATAAATTGCTGCTTCATCCATTTTGATAGTTGCAGAAAATCATCTTCACTATACATACCTCTAGCAATACCCGATTGGTTGGTAATGACAATCAATTGATAACCTAAAGTTTGAGCATGTAAGCAAACTTCAAAAATGCCATCAACAAATTGAAATTGCTCTGACTTATAAACGTAGCCATGATCAATATTAATGATACCGTCTCGGTCTAGAAATAATGCTTTATTCATACTTTTATCTTTTTAGCTTGGTCATCGTTATCTTTTAAACAGTGTATATATAAACTGTTCATTTAAAAACAGCTTATATTATAAATATGGTCTATATCAGGAGTAAAAGACTATAGTGAGTGAGAAGCGGTGATAAAGTGAAACTGATTTTGCTAATCTATATCAATGTTCTTTCGACTTCATAAAACGGTTATTACTAAGGTAGTTATTTTGACAAAGTTCGTAATTTTCGGAAATTCAGCTTCAGGTAAATCTACGCTCGCGAAAAAGTTGGCAATGAAAAACCAACTAGCTCATTTAGACTTGGATACAATTGCATGGATGAGTACACCTCAACCTGAACGGTTAGCAATTTCAGAATCCAGTCGATTAATTAAGGACTTTTTAAGTGCTCATAACTCTTGGGTTATTGAGGGGTGTTATGCCGATTTGCTAGAACTAGTTACCTCTAAGGCCGAGGAAATGATTTTTCTAAATTTACCCGTATCTGAATGCATAACAAATGCCAAAGCTCGCCCTTGGGAGCCACACAAGTATGCAAGTAAAGAAGCTCAAGATGTAAATTTAGCTATGCTCATCGATTGGATTTCACATTATACAGAACGTGATGATACATTTTCTAAACTAGCTCATGAAAAGTTGTTTAATGAGTTCCAAGGTAAAAAAACAATGTATGTCTCAAAAGAGCAGCATACATAAAAATGGCTCTATTAGCGTTAATTGTTGAAAGATAACATTTGAGTAAAATTCTTATAATATCCCTCCCTTTTTGACATGAAAAATGGGACTGCCATGCAGTATTCCCATCGAAACCCATCCGTCCGTTCAGTGCCACAAAGAGAAGTAGAGAAAAAGCGCGTAACATATACCGAATAAGAAAGAATACACCGTCTTCCCGTCGTGTTTTTGGACGGGATCTCCTTCAGCGTAATGTGGATTGATGAATTAACTTTTGATCTTGAATTGAAATCTTCAATTGGTCGGCTATGTCGCCATCAGCCGACCCTTGTGTAATTTTTATTTCTCATGCACATAGTAGAAAGCGGACGGTTACACTGCCTGTAGCTTCCTAAAACTGGGTCGTAATAATGATTGATGTTGTAAATAGTTAAAGTAAGCTCGGCTGCAACATCCCTGATCTTTAATTGATTATGGAAAAGCGTTGCTAGATCGTTAATTAATATGGTTTTATTTGTAATGTGCACTATATTTTTATACATACATAGAGCATGCGGATTTAGCTTTATTAATCGAGTTTATAAAAGGAAAATTTAATGCGCAAGTTATTACATAGTTCAATTGTTATTGCATGCTCTGTTGCTGCAATAGGATGCCAGAGCGGCTCTGTTCAGCCTAGCCCTAATGCTGCCAGTAAGGTAGATGCACCATACTCTTTAACTCGTGGCTTCCCAACTGACGCTGCAACAATAAAAAAAGCTCAAGATGCGTCAGATTTACGCCGAGCGATTGAAGCTTACAAATACTTCTCGCCTACTGTTGAAACAGAGGCAGTTATCCAACAGTTTCAACCACATGGTGCTGTAGCTAACAAAGTTGGTATCATTATGCCACAAGACCCTGAACAGCAGTTCTCGGTAGCTAATCAAGATACACCATACATTATCGCTAATATTGACTTACACGTAGGCCCAATGGTTATTGATATCCCTGCTGGCCCTTACATTGGTTTAGTATGTGATCACAACATGAGCCCAGTAGGTGACATGGGGACGATTGGTTCAGGTAAAGGGAAAGGTGAGAAGAACCTCATCTTACCACCAAACTATAAAGGTGAAATCCCTAAAGGTTACACTGTATACCAGAGCGAGACTTGGAAAGCCGTTGCGGCTATCCGCGTTGTATCTTCTAAAGGTCTATACTCTGAATCAGTTGCACTTGCTCAAGATGTTGAAATCTACCCACTTAGTGAAGCAAGTAACCCGTCAGACTACAAAATTATTGACGTTGATGGTCAAGCAGCACCACTGCCTATGTTAGCGTGGGAAAAGGATATGGAGTTCTGGAAACAGCTTCATGCAATAATTAACGAAGAAGCAACACAAATCAAACAGCACGTTATGCTTGGTATGTTAGCTGAAGTTGGCATTAAGAAAGGTGAAGCGTTTAACCCAACCCCTCGCCAGATAGCTATCTTAACTGAAGCTTATGAGACGGGTAATGCAGAGATGCGAATCAACGCGTTTGCTAATTCTCGTGAAGCTAAAATGGTTTGGGAAGGTAAACAATGGGAATGGATGCCAGTAACAGGACCTATCAATGCAGAAACAAAAGCATTCGGTGATGAAAACTACCGAGACCTAGGTGCAAGTGACCACTTCTTCTTCCAAGCATGGGGCACAACTGCTGCTGCGGGTGTCAGAAAAGTTGGTGCTGGTTCAATTTATTTTGCCGCATTTAAAGATTCGGCTAGCACGTATCTCGACGGTGGACAAAACTATAAATTGACTATCCCTGGCCCTGTGCCAGTGAAGCTCTTTTGGTCGGTAACCGTTTATGATTCAGAAACACGTACCATAATCAATACTGACCAAGGCAGAGGTGCTGTACGTATGATGTTTGAGAAGCCCAAAGCAAATGCAGATGGCTCTTTTGATGTGTACTTTGGCCCTAATGCCCCTAAAGGAAAAGAAAACCAATGGGTTAAAACTATCCCTGAAAAAGGCTGGTTCACCTATGTTCGCATGTACGGTCCAGAAGGTGCTCTTTTTGATGGTAGCTACCAGCTACAAGATATTGAGCGATTAAAGTAACACGCTAACCTTTAGTATTTACTTTGCGGATTAGTGTTTGTCTAACCAAGAGCAGCCCAATTTAGGGCTGCTTTTTTATATCATAAAATCCTTAATTTTCTGACAAAGTGCACATATAAATAAGAATTATTGTGCCCGTTTTATGGGGACGTTGTAATTTTTATTTAAAGCTTCTATGACCGATTTAGTGGCATAGTTGTCTGTCAGGAGAAAGGCTTATCTATGTATTCTGCACTCCAAACAACCAACAAAACTTCAGATGGTAATTCGTCACATTTATTGTCAGTGAAGTAAGTTCGAACGGCTGCTATGCAGCAAAATGAAAGAATATTAGAAATTACTTGAGGGGCTGTTGATCGCTCTTTTCTGCCGTAGACGTTTGGTAAACGACAAGTTAAAAACCAGAATATAGAATATTGTTTGATACTTAAAGTGCTTTCTAACAAAAGGAGCACAATATGAGCAACTTACTATTAAAACCACCAGTCATACCTTGGAATAAAAATAAAATCACAGGGCAAAAGAGACCACTGAAAATATCACATATCTGGGGTATTAGAATTCGACTAGAACTTACCAATAATATTCGCGACTTGGCGCTATTCAACCTTGCTCTCGATAGTAAGCTTCGAGGATGTGACTTACTTGTACTTAAAGTAAAAGATGTTTCTCATGGTGGCGTTATGCAATCTAGAGCAATTATCACTCAAAAGAAGACAGGCAGCCCTGTTCAATTTGAAATAACCTCAAATACACGTAATTCATTAACTCAATTGATCAAACAAGCACAGCTAACTAATGATGATTATATTTTTAAATCACGTATAGGTTCATCACAACACCTTTCGACAAGGCAATACAGTCGAATACTACTAGGTTGGATTGAGGCGCTTGGGCTAGACACGTCTTTATACGGTACGCATTCAATGCGACGAACAAAACCGTATCTTATTTATCAGAAAACTAAGAATATACGAGCCATTCAAATTCTACTGGGTCATAAGAAGTTAGAGAGTACAGTTCGTTACCTTGGTATTGAAGTTGATGATGCTATTGAGATTTCTAAATCTATTGAGATTTGATGGATCAAACTAGCTATGATGACAAACGGCACACAAAGTGCTATTCTTTATGAATGAAAGTTTTCAATTGGAACTCTGAAAAGAATCGAACTCTAGTGAAGGAAAGAGGTATTTCCTTTGACGACATTATATTCTCGATTCAACAAGGTGACTTACTTGATGATTTATTGCATCCAAATAGTGATAAATATCCAAACCAAAGGATTTTAGTAGTTAATGTTGATGATTATGTCTACTTAGTTCCGTATGTTGAAACTGATAAAGAAATATTTTTTAAAACAATTATTCCTAGCCGAAAAGCTACTAGGGAATATTTGAGAGGTTCGTATGAGTAAAGATAAACTGGAAATTAATGATGCTGATCTATTAAAAGCTTATGAAGCCAACGAGTTCAACTCTGTATTAACAGATGAAAGAAAAGAATTTTTAGCTAAAGCTGCGGATCACACTATAAAAAAAGACAAACGTATTAATATTCGAATTTCAAATAGAGACTTAACGGCAATTCAAAGAAGAGCTAGTGAAGAAGGAATTCCTTATCAAACATTAATAGCAAGTATTTTGCATAAATACGTTTCAGGCGGGTTAGTGGATGTACTAGCAAATAAACATTTGAAGTTGGATAAGTAACAAAGTAGTGTTGATATTTAAAGCTAATCTATGGCGGCTTAGAGCGAGTAATAGACCTATAACACCTAACCACAATTACAATTAGTAACCCATTAAATGTTTGTGATTTGTTAGAGTTTTGTACTATTAAACTTATAAACAATTCTTGGAGATATTTTGTGAGTATTAAGATTCGGTTAGAGAAACCTAGCGATATTCAGAGTATACATACAATCACTGTAGCTGCCTTTCTAGGTGCACCGCACACAGGCCATACTGAACAATTTATTGTTGATTCTTTACGGGACTCTGGTGTATTAACGGTTTCTATAATTGCTGAAGATTCTAATGAAATTGTCGGCCATGTTGCGTTATCTCCAGTTACTATCTCGGATGGTTCATCTGATTGGTATGGTTTAGGGCCAATATCTGTGACACCTAACCAGCAAAGCAAGGGGATTGGTTCTGAGCTTATGTACGCAGCGATTGCCGAATTAAAAAAACTCAACGCTAATGGATGCGTCTTACTTGGTGATCCAAGTTACTATACTCGTTTTGGCTTTGAACCTATGGACGGCTTAACACTCCCAGATGTTCCACCTGAATACTTTCAAGCTATCTCACTTCAAAATGACCGACCTACGGGTACTGTTACATATCACGAGTCATTTTTGGCTAAAGACTAGGGCGCGACAGTCAATAGGTTGAAAGGATGGATTATAAACTCATTAATCTATGGCTGTTCATGGCACAATCAGTCCCCTCAGGCTTAACGTTATGATCTCTAAATAACGCTTCGTCAGGTTCCACATTTCGCTAGTGCTCGTGATGGCATGCCGCGGCATTTTATTTACTTCAGTTAATTGAGCAGTAATACGAAAAAGGATCTACCAAAGTAGATCCTAAATTCCGTATCAGCCTAGGTTAAATTAGTTATTTAACAAATAACTGGAGCCGATTAACTTTAGTAAATAGGATAACCTACATACTTAAACCGCCATCAATCTCAACAACACGACCGGTGAAGAAGTCATTTTCAAAAATATATTGCGCGGTATGAGCAATTTCTTCAGCAGTGCCTAAACGTCCAACAGGTTTCATTTTTTCTAAACGCTCACGCATTTCAGGTTTCATGCCATCGGTCATTGCCGTTTTAATAACACCTGGGGCAATTGCGCCAACACGAATGCCGTGACGGCCAAGTTCGCGTGCCCAAGTAGTTGTCATAGCAACAACGCCAGCTTTTGCTGCAGCGTAATTGGTTTGTCCCATGTTCCCGCCACGGGCAATTGATGACATATTAATGATCACGCCTTTGCGCTTATATTTGATCATTTGTACGACAGCTTCACGGCCACATAAAAATACGCCGGTAAGGTTTACATCAATAACTGATTGGAATTGTGCTAACTCCATTTTCTTAACGACTTCGCCGTCTTTAACTTTAACAAATAAACCGTCGCGTAATATACCGGCGTTATTTACTAAACCATCAATACCATCAAAGTCACTAGCAATTTGCTCAAACGTAGCTTCTACTTCAGGCTCTTTAGCCACGTTAGCAATGTAGTATTTTGCTTTACGGCCTAACGATTCAACTAACGCTACCGTTTCGGCTAAAAGCTCTTCGCCTAAATCGATAACAGCAATGTTGGCACCTTTTTTGGCAAACTCTACAGCCATAGTGCGGCCTAAACCTTGGCCACCACCGGTAATTACGATTGTTTTATCTTGAAAATTCATTGTTAATCTTCCTTTTGAAACATATTAAATATGCTTGAGAAATCTTTGCTGCCATTACCTGCAATTGCATGCATTGCAAAAAGATTACGCGCTAACGCGCCCATTGGCGTTGAAGATTGACTCTGCACGGCTGTATCCATGGCTAAACCTAAATCTTTAGCCATTAAGTCAACCATGAATCCGCCTTGATAATTATTTGAAGATGGTACGTTTTCTAATACATCCGGGCATGGGTTATATACTTCTAAGGTCCAGTTACGACCAGAACTTTGTAACATGATTTCAGACAATACTTTTGGATCGAGTCCATTACTGATCCCAAGTTGCAGAGCTTCTGCAGTACCAGACATTAAGATAGCAAGTAGCATGTTATTACATACTTTAGCGACTTGACCTGCGCCATGTCCGCCAGCTAGAAAAATGTTTTTACCCATGTTATCTAATACAGGTTTAGCATTAGCAAAATCAGCTTCGCTACCACCAACCATAAAACTTAGAGTGCCGGCAGTTGCTCCGCCTACGCCACCAGAAACAGGTGCATCAATAAAGTTTATGCCTTTAGCAAGTAAACCCGTTGCAACTTTAACAACAGTTGCTTTATCAATAGTCGATGAATCAATCACTAAAGCGCCGGCTTTAATATGGTTAATTAAACCATTTTCACCTAAATATAAGCTTTCTACATGCTTACCTGCTGGTAACATAGAGATGATAAAGTCGGCATCGGCAACACATGCTGAAGCTTCAGACTGTGTAGTAGCGCCACTAGCGACTACTTTTTCAACCGCTTGTGGAAATAAGTCGAACACACAAACTTGGTGACCAGCTTTAACAAGATTTACGGCCATTGGGCCGCCCATATTACCTAATCCAATAAATGCTATATTTGACATGATAGTTCCTATGTAATGTTAATTATTTGCCTAATTGCGCAAGCGGATGCTCTGCAACTGACCATTTAGATTGTAAAAACCAGGTGATGATATTTTCATCAACGGAGTTTATGTCAGCATATTTCCATGCTGGTTTGTTGTCTTTTTCAATAAGAAGTGCGCGTACACCTTCTTGAAATTCACCAAATTGAGCACATTTAACGGCAGCATTAAGCTCCATTTTAAAACAATCGGCTAACGATAATGATTTACCTAATTTTAATAATTGATGGGTCAATTCGGCGCTTAATGCACTACCGTGGCTAATTGACTGTTGCGCTCGATTAAACCATTTGTCTTCTATTTCAGTTGTTTTAATCGCAGCAACGATGTCAGAAAGACTTACTTTACTGGTTACTTGCTTAATTAAATCTTTATGTTTGAACACATTTGATAATGGCAATTGCGTGCAACTTTGTTGCTCAAGCTCGACCATCAAAGACGTTAGTTTTTGATGATTTAAGGTGGTGGTATTACCCCAATTAATGGCTGTAATTTTTTCAATAAAGGTCGCTTTATTATCATTACTAATAAAATGATCGGCTAAATGAGTATATTTAGCATCAGCGGCATTAATAGATGCACCAGTAATACCTAGAAACAAACCACAATTGTCGGGCATTTTATTCAAAAAATAACTGCCGCCGACATCAGGAAATAAACCAATACTAATTTCTGGCATCGCTATTCGTGACGTTTCAGTGACAACTCTATGACTACCGGCAGCCATCATTCCTAAACCGCCGCCCATAACAATACCACTGCCCCAAACAACAAATGGCTTATCGAAGGTATGGATTAAATAATCAAGCTGATATTCATCTTTAAAATAGGCTTCAACGGTAGGTGAGAATTCGTCCCCTGCAGCAAGCATATTATGATACAAACTTTTTATATCTCCACCGGCGCAAAATGCTTTCTCGCCAATACCTTGCAGTAACACCATGGCAATATCATCGTCATGTTGCCACTGTTGTAATTGCGGATAAAGTAGGTCGACCATATCATGGCTTAACGCATTTAAAGAACGTTCAGCGTTCAATGTAGCAATGGCAATACTTTTACCAGATGGCGTTGCAATTTTTGTAAATAAAACTAAATCTGACATATAAATTTCCAGTTTATAACAAGTTAATGAGTCACTTGTTATTAAAGAAGCTGTCCAGCACCTTCAGTTAATAAACGACGAGATACGATTAAGCGCATAATTTCATTAGTGCCTTCAAGGATTTGATGTACGCGTACATCCCTAAAGTGGCGCTCAATTGGATATTCTTTCATGTAGCCATAGCCACCATGAATTTGTAGCGCAGCATCACACACTTTAAAACCTACGTCGGTAGCAAACTGTTTTGCCATCGCGCAATACGCGGTTTTTTCAGCGTCGTTACTGTCGAGTTTAAATGCGGCTAAACGTACCATTTGTCTGGCTGCGACAAGCTCTGTTGCCATATCTGATAATTTAAATTGCATGCCTTGAAAAGCCGCAAGAGGTTTACCAAATTGCTGACGTTCTTGCATATAAGAAATGGCATGGTTTAGTGCCTGCTGCGCGGTGCCGATTGAACAACTGGCAATATTAATACGGCCGCCATCTAAACCTTTCATCGCGATAGCAAAGCCTTCACCTTCTGCGCCAAGTAAGTTAGCAACAGGAATTCGAACATTTTCAAACGTTATTAAACGTGTTGGCTGAGCATTCCAACCAAGTTTTTCTTCTGCTTTACCATAAATGACGCCAGTCGCATCAGCCGGAATAACAACCGCAGAAATGCCTTTAGCACCAGGGCCACCAGTACGTACCATGGCAACTAATACATCTGTTGCGCCAGCGCCTGAGATAAACATTTTTGAACCGTTAATGACGTATTCATCACCATCACGTTTCGCTGAAGTACGAAGTGACGCTGCATCAGAACCAGCTCCTGGTTCAGTTAAACAATATGAGGCAAGTTGCTGACCACTTACTAAGCCTTCGCACCACTGCTGTTTAATGGTATCGGTACCCCAAGTTGCTAACATCCAAGTCGCCATGTTGTGTATGGTGATCATGGCTGTTGTAGCAGTACAACCCATTGATAATTGTTCAAAAATAATTGACGAATCAAGACGAGATAAACCTAAACCACCAGCATCTTCAGGTGTGTATAAGCCGCAGAACCCTAATTCTCCGGCTTTAGCGATAACGTCTTTTGGAAAAATATGCTCACGGTCCCACTTTGCTGCATTGGGTGCAAACTCAGCTTGAGCAAATTGGCTGGCCATATCGGCAAACATTTGCTGATCTTCAGTTAAATTAAAATTCATTAATCTTCCTAATATATTGTTATATACGATTGTTTTATAAAATATTTACAACACTCAGTTCTTTGCGGAGTTACTATAAATACCAATAAAAAGTGCTGTAAAATACAGCACTTTTATTAATCTTAGATCATTTCTATTGCAACAGCAGTTGCTTCACCACCACCAATACATAATGTGGCAAGGCCTTTAGATAAACCGCGTTGTTTCAAGGCATGAATAAGTGTCACCATAATACGTGCGCCACTCGCGCCAATTGGATGACCAAGTGCACATGCGCCGCCATGAACGTTTACTTTATTTTCATCTAACTCAAGCTCTTTAATAGCAAGCATAGTTACCATGGCAAATGCTTCGTTAATTTCAAATAAATCGACATCGGCTTTAGTCCAACCAATTCTGGCTAATAATTTATTAACCGCACCTACTGGGGCTAGCGTAAATTCACTGGGTTTTTGTGCATGCGTAGTATGACCAATAACACGACATAAAGGTGTTAAGCCTTTTGCGTTAGCGGTAGATTCGCGCATTAACACCATTGCCGCTGCGCCATCAGAAATAGAGCTAGAGTTTGCGGCTGTTATAGTGCCATCGCGTTTAAAAGCTGCGCGCAGGCTAGGTATTTTTTCTGGTCTTGCATTACCTGGCTGTTCGTCAGTATCGACAACAACGTCGCCGCGGCGAGTGCTGATAGTTACCGGGGTAATTTCATTACTAAAATTACCTGACGTAATCGCCATATTAGCTTTAGTTAATGAAGATATAGCGAATGCATCCATGTCTTCACGAGTAAAACTAACTTCATCGGCAGTGTCTTGTGCAAAACAGCCCATTGCAATACCGTCATAGGCATTTTCTAAGCCGTCTAACATCATATGGTCGAGCACTTGGCCGTGTCCCATACGCATACCACCACGCGCTTTAGGTAAAATGTAAGGTGCTTGTGACATACTTTCCATACCACCAGCAACAGCAACATCAATAGACCCCGCAGCCAATGAATCATAAGCATTCATTGTTGCTTTCATGCCTGAGCCACATACTTTACTCACAGTAGAACAAACCGTTGAAAGTGCTAAATTAGCACCTAAAGCCGCTTGACGAGCTGGCGCTTGTTTTAATCCTGCCGCTAATACACAGCCCATAATAACTTCATCTACTTGATCATTAGCAAGTTGCGCTTGGGCAACTGCAGCACTAATAGCTTGTGCACCTAAAACAGGAGATGGCACATCGGCTAGAGCGCCCATAAAACCGCCCATAGGCGTTCGAACAGCGGAAACAATTACAATAGGATCTGATAGGGACATGAAATTCACCTTTATTTTTAACAATTAATTTGCCAATAGAGTAACCCAAAATACAAGTTTACGCCAACGTAAGGCAAGTAAAAGTTAATAAACAAATGTAATCTTTTATAAACATCCCTTATTTTAAATGGCCTGCAGGAAATATTGATGAATATAAAAAGACCAACGACTCGGTGACTCACGACAATAAAGCAATAAAAATCACACCAAAGGTTTACCTTTACGTCAACTAGAGGCTGTACTATACTCAATGCAAATTTAAGCAATATAGATCTCTATGGTTACTATAAAGACAGCAACATTTTCAATTGGCGATTTATCTAGAGAATTTGATATTACGACTCGTAGTATTCGTTTTTACGAAGATCAAGGTTTGTTAATGCCAACCCGTAAAGGGCAAACACGTATTTACAACCGTCGTGACAGAGTACGCTTAAAATTAATATTGCGCGGTAAGCGCTTAGGTTTTTCGCTTGCTGAAACAGGTCGTTTATTTGAATTGTACGATACGGATAAAAGCAGTTCTAGCCAGCTTAATACCATTAAAGAGCTAATTTCTGATAAGAAAACAGCCCTATTACAACAGCTCGACGATATAAAAGTCGTGTTAATGGAGCTAGAAACGTTAGAACAACGCTGTGAAATGGCCCATAAAACATTAAACCAACAAAAATAAAGCCGGTTACGATTTAGCACTGCTAAAATTTAACTACGAGCAATACAACAAAACACTACTAAAGGTACTGACATGATTTCTACATTTACTTCATTAAACTTCAATTTAGGCGAAACCGTGGACATGATCCGCGATACGGTAAATGCATTTGCACGCGACGAAATTGCACCACGCGCTGCGCAAATTGATATCGATAATGAATTTCCAATGGATTTATGGAAAAAATTTGGTGACTTAGGCTTATTAGGCATGACCGTTGCTGAGCAATATGGTGGGTCTGATTTAGGTTACCTAGAGCACACTGTCGCTATGCAAGAGATCAGCCGAGCTTCAGCATCCGTTGGTTTAAGTTACGGCGCATGTTCAAACCTTTGTTTAAACCAATTAAACAAAAATGGCTCACATGAGCAAAAATTAAAATATTTACCAAAACTTTGTACTGGCGAGCACATTGGTGCCTTAGCAATGTCAGAGCCAAATGCTGGTTCAGATGTAGTAAGCATGAAACTTCGCGCCGATAAAAAAGGTGATAAGTACATTCTTAACGGAAACAAAATGTGGATCACCAACGGTCCTGATGCCCATGTTTATATTATTTATGCAAAAACTGATACATCTGCAGGTTCGAAAGGTATCACCGCCTTTATCGTAGAACGTGATGCTCCTGGTTTTAGTCGTCATCAAAAGCTAGATAAATTAGGCATGCGCGGTTCAAACACATGTGAATTAGTATTCCAAGACTGTGAAGTACCAGCAGAGAATATCCTAGGTGAAGAAGGCCGCGGCGTTAAAGTATTGATGTCTGGTTTAGACTATGAACGCCTAGTTTTATCGGGTGGTCCATTAGGCATTATGGATGCGTGTATGGATTTAGTTGTACCTTATATCCATGACCGTAAGCAGTTTGGCCAGTCAATTGGTGAGTTCCAATTAATTCAAGGTAAAATTGCTGATATGTACACGCAAATGAATGCAGCTAAATCATATGTATACATGGTTGCACAAGCATGTGACCGCGGTGAAACAACACGTAAGGACGCTGCTGCAGTAATCTTATATTCAGCTGAACTTGCGACTAAAATGGCGCTTGATGCCATTCAATTACTCGGTGGTAATGGTTACATTAACGAATTCCCTGCAGGTCGTTTATTACGTGATGCCAAGCTTTATGAAATCGGCGCGGGAACTTCAGAAATTCGTCGTATGTTGATTGGCCGTGAGCTATTCAACGAATCAGTTTAATAACAACATATTTGCAACGACAGAGTACTTGGATTTAACAAGTACTCTACTGTGACTCTGAATAAACGATATAAATACAGGAATTAATGTGGCTAAAATAACGAGTAAAATCAATGTCCGCAGCCAGGATTTCGCTGACAATGCAACCCATATGCAAGTTCAGGTCGATGATCTTACGGCAAAATTAAATACGATTAAGCTAGGTGGCGGTGAAAAAAGTCGGGACCGTCATTTAAGTCGCGGTAAATTATTACCCCGTGATCGTGTCTATAACTTACTTGATGAAGGCTCGGCGTTTCTTGAGTTTTCACAACTTGCTGCCGATAACGTCTATAAAGACAATATTCCAGCGGCAGGTATTATTACTGGTATTGGCCGCGTTGGCGGGCAAGAATGTGTCATCGTTGCAAATGATGCAACGGTTAAAGGCGGTACTTATTTTCCACTAACCGTTAAAAAACATATCCGCGCCCAAACAATCGCGCAAGAAAACAACTTACCTTGTATTTATTTGGTTGATTCAGGTGGTGCAAACTTACCTAATCAAGATGAAGTATTTCCTGATAGAGAGCATTTTGGCCGTATATTCTTTAATCAAGCCAATATGTCAGCGCAAAACATTCCACAAATTGCAGTCGTTATGGGTTCGTGTACCGCTGGTGGTGCTTATGTACCCGCTATGGCCGATGAATCAATTATTGTAAAAGAGCAAGGCACAATATTCTTAGCAGGCCCGCCATTAGTAAAAGCTGCAACGGGTGAAGTAGTCACTAGCGAAGATTTAGGCGGCGCAGATGTACATTGTCGTACTTCAGGTGTATCTGATCATTATGCGCAAAACGATCATCACGCCCTGCAACTTGCTCGTCAAACAGTACGTAATTTAAACCGTATTAAACCGGTGCAAATGAATATTGAAGAAGTACGCGAGCCAGCTTATGACGCCAAAGAAATTTACGGCATTATTCCAAAAGACGCACGCCAACCATACGATGTAAGAGAAGTTATTGCTCGTGTTGTAGATGGCAGTGAATTTGACGAATTTAAAGCCCTTTATGGCACCACATTAGTGTGCGGCTTTGCGCGTATATTCGGCTACCCGGTAGGCATTATCGCCAATAACGGGATTTTATTTGGTGAATCAGCACAAAAAGGCGCTCATTTTATTGAGTTATGTTGCCAGCGTAAAATACCATTAGTGTTTTTACAAAACATCACAGGTTTTATGGTGGGTAAACAATACGAAGCCGGTGGTATTGCAAAGCATGGTGCAAAAATGGTTAATGCCGTTGCCTGTGCAAAAGTACCAAAATTCACTGTACTTATTGGCGGCAGCTTTGGCGCAGGTAACTATGGTATGTGTGGCAGAGCTTATGATCCTAGATTCTTATTTATGTGGCCAAACGCACGTATTTCAGTGATGGGCGGCGAACAAGCTGCTGGTGTATTAGCGCAAGTTAAACGCGATCAAAAAGATAAAGCCGGTGAAAACTGGAGCGAACAAGCCGAAGCCGAATTTAAACAACCTATCGTTGATGTCTATGAAAAACAAGGTCATCCATATTTTGCTTCAGCAAGACTTTGGGATGATGGCGTTATTGACCCAAGTGATACCCGCCAAGTGTTAGGTTTAGCTATTTCAGCCTCATTAAATAAAGAAATCGAAGACACGCGCTTCGGTATCTTTAGAATGTAGGTATCCTATGAATACTAATAATAAAGTATTGCTTAACATTGATGAACGCGGTGTTGCCACAGTGACGTTAAACAATCCCGATAAGCACAATGCCTTTGATGATGCGGTGATTAATGAGCTTACGGCTACATTTACATCGATTGCCGATAATCCCAATGTGCGAGTGATGGTATTAGCCTCAACAGGTAAAAGTTTTTCTGCTGGTGCTGATTTAGGCTGGATGAAACGCATGGCAAGTTACAGCTATGAAGAAAACCTAACCGATGCCAATGCACTAGCAAACATGCTTAAAGTATTAAACTTTATGCCAATGACCACAATTGCCAAAGTACAAGGTGCAGCTTTCGGTGGCGCAGTTGGTTTAGTAAGTTGTTGTGATATTGCTATTGCCAGTGAAAAAGCCAGCTTTTGCTTAAGCGAAGTTAAGCTAGGTTTAATACCCGCAACTATTAGTCCTTATGTTGTTAACGCGATGGGTTTAAAAGCATGTCGTCGTTATTTTCAAACGGCCGAACGTTTCTTTGCTCAAAAAGCAGAGCAAATAGGCTTAGTAGATGAAGTATGCACCAGTGATGATTTAGCTACACAAGTAGAATCGATGATTTCAGTGCTCTTACAAAACAGCCCAAGCGCAGTTAAACAAGCAAAACAGCTTGCTTTTGATGTCGCTTATCAAACTATCGATGACGATTTACTTAGTGATACCAGTGCACGCATTGCGGCAATAAGAGTATCGAGTGAAGGCCAAGAAGGCTTGTCATCATTTTTCGAAAAGCGCCCTGCCAATTGGATTGGCTCTAAATAAAACAGGTAGATACAATGTTTACAAAAATATTAATAGCAAACCGTGGTGAAATTGCTTGTCGAGTAATTAAAACAGCCAGAGCAATGGGTATTTTAACAGTTGCAGTATATTCAGATGCCGATGCCGACTCTCTACATGTAAGTATGGCCGACGAAGCCATTTATATAGGTAACTCGCCTTCACGCGAAAGCTACCTGTTAGGCGATAAAGTTATTGCTGCAGCTATTCGCACCGGCGCGCAAGCCATTCATCCAGGTTACGGATTTTTATCTGAAAATGCAGACTTTTGCCGAAAATGTGCGGCGCAAAACATTACCTTCATTGGCCCACCAGTTCCTGCAATTGAAGCGATGGGATCTAAATCTGCCGCGAAAGTGATCATGGAAAAAGCTAATGTACCATTAGTTCCTGGCTATCATGGCGATGACCAAAACCCTGCGATTATCAAACAAGCTGCAGATGATATGGGCTACCCGGTATTGTTAAAAGCGACAGCTGGCGGCGGTGGTAAAGGCATGCGTCAAGTTTGGTCTGAAGATGAATTTGATGAAGCATTAGCGGCTGCAAAACGTGAATCATTATCGTCATTTGGCGATGATACTATGCTCGTTGAGAAATACTTAACTCAACCGCGCCACGTTGAAATTCAAGTATTTTGCGATAATCATGATAATGCGGTGTATTTATTTGAACGTGATTGTTCTGTACAACGTCGCCATCAAAAAGTGATTGAAGAAGCCCCAGCTTTTAGCATGAGCGAAGAACTGCGTAAAGAAATGGGCGAATCTGCTATCCAATCAGCTAAAGCGATAGGTTATCAAGGCGCTGGTACCGTTGAATTTTTACTTGATGTTGATGGTTCATTTTATTTTATGGAAATGAATACTCGCTTACAAGTAGAGCATCCAGTTACAGAGATGATCACTGGCCAAGATTTAGTAGAATGGCAACTACGCGTAGCAGCGGGCGAGTTATTACCTAAAACTCAAGAGCAACTAAAAATTAATGGGCATGCGTTTGAAGCCAGAATTTATGCTGAAGATCCTAATAATGATTTTTTACCCGCCACTGGTAAATTAAGCTTTTTACAAACACCTAATGAATCAGCTAATGTCCGCATTGATACTGGTGTACGTCAAGGTGATGAAGTAAGTGTATTTTATGATCCGATGATCGCAAAGTTAATCGTTTGGGATGAAAATCGCGAGAAGGCTTTACAACGTTTAGCTAAGTCATTAATGGAATACCGTATTAAAGGTGTGACCACTAATATTGATTTTCTCTATAACTTAGCTACATCAAAACCGTTTGTTGATGCTGATATAGACACTGGATTTATTGAAAAACATAATGATTTAATTTTTCATAATGATGAACAAGCCAAAGCCGATGAATTGCCAATTGCCGCGTTATATTTAGTCTTAGCGCAAGCCGAACTTGCCAAGGCAAAAGCCGTAAACACTAATGACCCGCATTCACCTTGGAATATAACGAATGCTTGGCGTGCCAATGAAGCCAATTTACATAGCTTTAGTATTGAACATAATGAAGTAATCTATCCGGTCGCAGTTGAAGAAAAGCGCCAAGGTGCTAGCACTTACTACTTAATCACGGTAGCGGGAAGAACAATTGACTGCCAAGGCAATATTAATGATAACCAGTTAGTGGCTAACGTCGACGGTTATCGCTTTAATGCCACCATAGGTGAAAGTAGCGACAGCAAAGGTAATATTAATTACAGTTTATTTAGACAGTCTGGCGTTATTCACTTCTCGAAAGTAATCGCTGATTGTGGTGATAGTGACTCTGATCAAAGCGCAGGCGGATTAACCGCGCCAATGAATGGCACTATGGTGAGTTTACTGGTTGGTGTCGGTGAAATCGTTAAAAAAGGTCAACCACTATTGATCATGGAAGCAATGAAAATGGAACATACTATTCGCGCTCCTGCAGATGGCAGTGTCAGCGAGTTTTACTTCCAAGCAGGCGATATGGTTGATGGCGGCACTGAGCTATTAGCTTTCGTTGAGGGAGATGCTTAATGTTACCAAACCATGTGAAAATTGTTGAAGTTGGTCCACGGTATGATGCTTGCAAAATGATTCTTCTAACATTTACAGAGGGAAATAGCTGATGTTACCAAGTCATGTGAAAATTGTTGAAGTTGGTCCTCGCGACGGCTTGCAAAATGAAAGTAAATTAATTAGCGCTGACGATAAAATTGCATTAATTGAACAGCTTGCTGATGCTGGTGTTAATTATATCGAAAGTGGCAGCTTTGTATCGCCTAAATGGGTGCCACAAATGGCCACATCAACCGATGTATTTAACGGTATTAAGCGTAATGACGCAGTAACGTATGCGGCACTTACGCCAAATATGAAAGGCTTTGAAGCGGCCGTAGCAGTTAATGCCGATGAAGTGGCTATTTTTGGCGCGGCATCAGAAGCCTTTAGCCAAAAAAACATTAATTGCTCTATTGATGAGTCATTACAACGATTCGAACCGGTTATCGCAGCAGCACAAGCGAAAGGATTAAAAGTTCGCGGTTATGTGTCTTGCGTGGTTGGTTGTCCTTATGAAGGTGACATTGATCCTGAGCAAGTGGCAAAAGTTGCTAAACAACTTCTTGATATGGGTTGTTATGAAATATCTCTAGGCGATACCATTGGTGTTGGCACGGCTGACTCAGTACAAAAAATGCTCCTTGCAGTAAACAAATTAGTGCCAATTAATAAATTAGCAGTACACTTTCATGATACTTATGGACAAGCACTGACTAATATTTACGCAGCATTAAATATGGGCGTTGCGGTTGTAGACACAGCCATTGCTGGTCTTGGCGGATGCCCTTATGCACATGGAGCATCAGGTAATGTTGCTACCGAAGATGTGGTTTATATGCTTTCCGGGCTGAACATTGAGCACGGCATAGATATGGATAAGTTGTTAAGAGCAGGTTGGTTTATTACCGACAAACTTGGTAAAGAACCGCTATCAAAAGTATCAAATGCAATGCGCGCTAAAGCTAAATAAAAGCTAGCTAATGCCAATAAATAAAAACGCTACAATTTTGTTAGCGTTTTTTTAGTTTAAGCCTTTACATAAATAGCTTTATAAAACATTATTAAATCATAGCGTTATTCATTAACGCTTGGTTATGTTAAGTATCGTTTATTTAAAGCACGGTTATGTAGTATGCCCATGAATCAAAAAAAAAGTTACAAAGGATGTAAAACTGCCCTACTTCTTACTGGCGGCGGCGCCAGTGCGGCTTATCAAGTAGGCGTTCTTAAAGCCATTAGTAAATTTTTGCCGAGAAATCACGGCATTCCCTTTCCTATCATTTCAGGTACATCTGCTGGCGCTATCAACGCCACAACTATTGCTTGCTACGCCTCTTGTTATCATTTAGGTATTAGACGCTTAGAATACATTTGGAACAATATTCACACTCACCAAATTTACGACAGTGTCGGACAAAAAGTTTTTGGCCATATTATTAAAGGTTTACTCGGAAGCTTTCAAGCCGGATATGCACCGAAAAAACCAATGAGTTTATTAAATAACGAACCGCTTAGACGATTATTAACGCAAGTGGTCGACTTTAAAAGAATTGACGGCAATATCAGCAGTGGTTATTTATCTTCAATAGCCATAACCGCAGCCAGTTATAGTACCGGCGACTCCATCAGTTTTTATCAAGCCGATAAATCCATTACACCATGGCAACGCTCTAAACGCTGCGGCATTCAAACACAGTTACATACCGAGCATTTAATGGCTTCTTCGGCCATTCCATTTATATTTCCATCGGTAAAAATTGAACAAGAACATTTTGGTGATGGTTCAATAAGCCAGCTATCTCCGCTTAGTACACCAATTCATTTGGGCGCGGAGAAAATATTTATTGTTGGCGTAGAACAACCGCAGCAGCAAATTCACCATGCAGTTGACTTTAAACAAGCGCCAAGCACGGCAAACATCACCGGACATTTAATGGATACCGTATTTACGGAAACCTTAAACAGCGATTTAGAACGTATGAACCGAGTGAACAGCACAGTAAAGCTAATTGATGAAGATATACGAAAAGTTCATTCTAGTTTGAAAAATGTCGACAGTTTTGTCGTCAACCCCAGTCAAAACTTCCATGTTGTGGCCGATGACCATTATGAAGAGCTTACCTGGTCACTTAGGTTATTGTTGAGAATGTTAGGCGCCAAAAAAGGCGCTGAAACCAGTTTAACGTCTTACATTATGTTTGAAAGAAATTACTGTAGAAAGCTCATTCAAATTGGTTTTAATGATGCAATGGAACAAGAAACTAAGATTCGAGAGTTTTTGAATATTTAATTTTCAACTCAATCAAACAAGAATAATAATCAAGGGGCAGAGTAATTTACTCCCTGATCCTAAACTTGTACAACAATTTATCTATGGGCCGGTTTATACCATAATCTGAAGTAGATTAAATGCAGCGTCATCCCACACGGTGGTTGCGAGATGAGATATTATATCCAGTTAGGCTGAGGATATGAAAAGAGCCACTAAGAGACAGTCATCCGCATTATTCTATAGTCAAAATTGCTCATGCTTATTTGTTTACTCTAGCTCTTTAACTTTAAACATTTGTTAAATGGTAACACAGATATTTTATATATGGAGCCTAGAAACCATCTGCAAAAGTGGATATATTTTGCGCAATAGAGATCCAAAGACGAAAAGCCACCGTACAATCATTACGGACATAGTTTATTAAGAGAGCTTAGCATGAAAACAATTGCACTTGGGATATACGAAGCCTACAAATATGTTTTTGATTCCAGTAAAAACCCACTCAGGCATATTCCTGACCCGGTAAGCCGATTCTATATTATGTCTATACTGGCTCTTATGTGGAGTGCCGTAGGTGCAGCCTATGTTGGCAGTATAATTTACTTTGGACTAAGCCTAGCCGCACACATTATATTGTTGCTTATGTTCTTCTTCACCATGGCAGTTTTCTATGATGCGGAGAAAAATCAAAGCTCATGGTTGCTTAAATTACGCAGGGACAATCATTAGAAATTAGCTGGTATAAGCATTGTATCGATGGGGATATTAATGAAGATAGAATGCAGATACTTCAGCAAGGTAAGTCAACTCGAGAAACCTTATCTAATGTTAGCGGTGACACTCGAGGTGTAGAATGACAAAAGCGAATATTAAATAAAAAATTATTAATTCAAAACAGTTAATGATTTTTTATGCTTTTAATCTGTAGCACATGATAACTGTGGTTTCTTCTTATGATGTAATCACTAATGAAGCTGGACGTTATAAAGCCACGGCGACCAAAATAATGGAAAACACAATTCCTATTTAACCTTAATATGTGCACACACTTTCTCTATATCCACCTTCGAACTTTAGTTAAATATATTCTATATTTACTCGGAAACACTTCTAACAAATGACGTTCTTCAGATAGAGTTTGTCTATACAAAGTATATAAACCAATAATCAAGCAGGTCAACGAAAACACAGAAGGTAATGCTAAAAAGAAGCCCATTTGAGATAAAGCGATACACAGAAAAATGGGGTTGCGAGAAAACTGGTAAAAGCCATCGGTAATTAACTGTTCAGGACCTTTGGGATCTATACCAGATCTCCATTTACAGCCCATACTAAAGTGAATTATAACGGTCAATAAAAATCCAAATGTTATCAATACATTGCCGGTTATAATAATGGGAATATTCTCTAAGCTAGATATCATACCTAAGTAATCATCAATAGATGGAAAGTAAAACCTGAAGACACACACCATCCATATAGAGGCTCTAAATATACCAAATATGAAATGATTCCACCAAGTAGAGCAGAAGCGTTCTCCGGTAAATACCAACTCTTGGTTTGTATTTTTTTTAACCGTTATAATTCTAACCGTATAAAAAAGTGCTACAAAGGAGTAAAATAATGCCAAATATAAGCGCGTAAAATCTACTATTTCAGATGTATTATCGGGAAATATCATCTACTACAAAACTCCATTAAAAATTGGGAATTAACTTTTTGAACACCCGTCAACGCCTTCCAATCACCTACTGCTGGCGGTATGCTTGTTATAAATTTGTGTTTATATCTGATTATTACAAATTGCATAAAAAAGTACGTTCTACTAACTCCACAGAACTATGACCCTTCTTGTAAAAAGCGTTCTATTCGCTCTACTCGTCTAGGCTTACCTTGTAAAATCACGGTATCTTGAGCTTGTAGAATAAACTCACCTTTTAATTCAGTGATCTCTTCATTACCACGATGCACAGAGAGTACTTCTACGCGTCGTCTGATGATATCCAGTTCAGTAATTGATTTACCCACAGCCCATGCATCATCGGTAATTAATGTTGCATGTACAAACTCAATACGTTCAATCGATTCTGCGCTCATGTTTGTGTCTACGCCCGGATAAAAACCATGCAATCGATGGTAATGGCTTTTCCGTTCGGCTTTAATACGACGTACAATTCGAGAGAATGGTACACCTGTTAGGCTCAATACTTGTGACACTAACATTAAGCTACCTTCTAATGATTCTGGTACCACTTCATTTGCGCCAGCTTCTTTTAGTTCGACTAATGCATCATCATTACGAGTTCTCACTAGCACTTGAACATCCCCCGAAATAGAACGTACTTTTTGCACCACATCTAATGATTGTTCAGCAGCGCCATATGAAATAACCACAAGTTTAGCTTCTTTTAAGTTGGCAGCATCGAGTATTTCAGTTTGCCTTGCGGAGCCAAATAGCACATTTTCGCCGGCTTCTCTGGCTTCATTTACTCGCAACGGATCAATATCGATGGCAACAAACTCAATATTTTCTTGCTTTAAGAATCGACTTACGGTTTGCCCAACCCTACCAAAGCCACAAATAACGACATGACCACTGAGTTTATTGCTGACATTTTGTTGCTCTAAATCCTTTTCTTGTTGCTTGCCATCGTACGAAAGTGTTACTGCCCATTTACGCGCATTTTTAATCATGTACGGGGTTATCGCCATAGATATAATACCCGAGCCTAATAAAATCGAGGTTACTTCGCTAGAGAGCACACCAACGTTAGCGGCTAAAGATATTAACACAAAGCTAAACTCACCCATTTGTGCAAGCATAAAAGCAGACGCCCAAGCATCTTTACTTGATTCCCCAGCTTTTACCGCAAGCCAGCGAATAATAGCAATTTTAATCAACATAAAACCAATCACTAACATCGCAATTGTGCCCGGAGAAGAAAGTAATAAACCAGGGTTTAATTTCATACCTACAGTGACAAAGAACAAACCTAAAAGAATATCTCTAAAGGGTCTAATATCAGCTTCGAGTTGGTGTTTATATTGGCTTTCGCCAAGCATCATCCCGGCTAAAAAAGCTCCTAAAGCCATCGATAAGCCAAAAAACTGAGTTAATGCTGCAGCCATTAACGTAACTAATAATGTGGTTAAAACGAACAGTTCATCTGTTCTTACTTGTGCAATTTTATTAAATAACCAAGGCAGCACCCATTTACCAATAGCCATTAACAGGGCAACAACAAAAACACCTTTAAGCAGAGCAAACAGTAACGCTAAAAGCATCGAAGTATCGCTGGTGTCAGCTAAAAATGGAATAACAATGAGTAACGGTACAACCGCTATATCTTGGAATAATAACACCGAGACGGAAATTTGACCGGATTTGCGTTTTATCGAGCCACTTTCACTTAATTGCCTGATGACAATAGCGGTCGATGACAACGCTAAAACGCCGCCGATAACTAATGCAGTTTTAAGATCAAAGCCAAGTAATAATGAGATCACTAAGAAAATGAGTAGAGTGAATATAACCTGCCTTGAGCCCACGCCCATAACAAGGTGGCGCATAGCAATTAATTTAGGTAAGGAAAACTCAAGCCCTAATGTGAAGAGTAAAAATACAATGCCAAGCTCTGCAAAATGTTCGTAGTCTAAGTGATTACCTGTTAACCCTAAAACATGCTCACCAACTAAGGTGCCAGCGACTAGGTAGGCAAGAATTGCGGGAAGGTGCAACCGTCTAAAAATCCAGACGCTAACAACTGCAGCAATTAAAATGGCAAGAATTTCAAAAAAATGGCCCACAAGGATCCTTCTTTAACTTTAGAGGTAAAAGTATTTCAATAAAATCAATCGACTGATATAGATTTAGCACTGAAGATTATTGATTTAACAGCTTGTTAATAAATTTATATTATCATTTTCAAAGTATTTTGGCAGGTAATTATTTATTCGATTCGCTAATTCACTAATTCGCTAATTCGCTAATCACATTCCATACTATAGCTAATCAATTAAATATTATATATAAAACCCTTAAATCGAATAATAGTAATAATAAACAATATTTGGATAAATATTTGTGCGCAGCGAAGATCACAAAGCAAGCAATGCTAACGTTCAAAACAACACATCGGATAATACCAATATTAACGTAGCCCAAGAATTACATAAGGGCTTTGCTATTGGCAATATTATTATTGAGCCTGATTTAGGGGTTATTATTCGTGACAATGAACGTTACCATTTAGCCCCAAAAGCCATGGAGGTATTAATATTTCTCGCATCAAGCAATTGTGAGGTAGTGAGCCGTGAGCAAATTTTAGATTTTGGCTGGGGCGATAGTAAGGCATCGAAAACTAATATAACTCATATTATTAGCGAAATTCGTCACGCGCTTGATGACCATAAAGAATGCCCTACTTTTATCCAAACAATTCCAAGAAAAGGTTATAGGATGATATTGCCCACATTGGGTAAACCGAGTAACAGTCTATTTTCTTTTACAGAACAAAACAGCACTATTAACAACAGCCAAGTAACACGTTGGAGTTTATCCATAGCCCTTTTGAAAAGTAGTCGCCTATTTAAGGCGAGTGCCACTTATGTGTTTATTTCGTGGATATTGTTACAGGTTTTCTCAATAGTTCTCCCCATATTTAACGCGCCAAACTGGGTTACTAAGTTCATAACCTTATTACTTATCATTGGCTTACCTGTAATGCTTGGACTTCATTGGCTCAGAGACATTAAAAATAAACGACTGCTTACACAAAATAAAAGCAATAATAAAAAATTTATCTATCAACAACTCGCTGTAGATTCGACATTTGTACTTGCAGTCTTAGGCGTGATTTATTACCTATCAACACATTTATTGATTTTTATTGAAGATGAGGCGGCATCAGCAGCGCAAATAACACAAGTACAAATACCCGTTGCTATAACGGTTAAAAATGCTGTGGCGGTATTATCTTTTACTAGTAACACTGAGCAACCCATTCCTAATTATGTGATTTCAGGCGTACAAGAAGAGTTGATTAGTTTGCTTGGCCGAAAACCAGAATTTCAAGTGTCATCGTTACGAGCAACTAATTCTTTAGCCGATAATTCGAGTATTGCTGACATTAAAAATAGGCTTGGGGTTAAATATATAGTCGAGGGATCAGTAAAAATAGAACAGCAGCAATTAATTATAAATACCGTATTGATAGATTCACAATCGGGTTTTCAAGTTTGGTCGGTGGTGACAACCGGTGATTTAAAACAGTTATTAAATATTTATGCTGAGCTCTCTCGCAAGGTTGTTAATGCTTTGCATTTATTAGTCCCCGGTGACAAGTTAAGTAATAATAGTAATGACCTTCCCACCTCAAATTTTGAGGCATATGATGCCTACCTACAAGGTAAAGAAAACTATCGCCAAACAAAAAGTATTAACTCTTTAATGTCTGCAAAAAAATTATTTAAACAAGCATTAGCCCTAGATCCCAAGTTTATTTTAGCGTCATCGGCGTTGTGCAGCACTTTTTTAGAATTATATATTTTAACCGATGACCCGCTAGAGTATAAAAATGGCCTTGATGTTTGTGAGCTTACCGCAAGTTATCAAGAAGCAAGTGTGGAGTCATATTTATCATTAGGAAAGCTATACGATATTAATGGCCGCTATAGCAAAGCGAAACAAAATTTAGAAATGGCATTAAATTTAAATAATAACAATCCCGAGGTATTAATAGTCCTTGCCGGGGTATATTCTAAATTAAAAGATACTGAACTCGCCACTCAACTTTATTTGCAAGCAATTGATATTGAACCCACGTATTGGTACAACTATTATCAATATGGGATTTTTCTTTATTATTCAGGTCAATATGAAAAAGCAATTCCACAATTTAACAAAGTTAACTTACTAAATGACAAGGTTGCTTTAGCTTATAATGCCTTAGGGGGTATTTACTTTTTACTGATGGATATCGAAAATGCCAATATAGCTTGGTCGAAAGCCTTAGCAATAGAGCCCTCTGCTTTAACCTACTCAAATCTCGCAACAAGTTTGTATTTTTTACATCAATATGAAGACGCCGTTACAATTTACCAGCAGAGCCTAGAATTAACACCAGATGATAATACTCTTTGGGGAAATTTAGCTGATGCCCTTAAATACACTAAAAATCAGCAAAGCAAAGCGACTTCAGCCTATGAAAAAGCTTTGCTCTTGGCCAAAAACAAAGAACACATAAATCCGAATGATGTAGATTTACAATCGGAAATAACTAGATATTATTCTGAATTAAAACAATGTGTAAGCGCAAGTTCATACAACAAAAATATTTTATCTAAAGAGATTAAAGATCCCTACATTTATTACAGTTTATCCATCTCATTTTTTAACTGTAAGCAACGTACTCAAGCAGAAAATATGATAAGCAAAGCAATAGAGCTTGGTTACTCAATTGAGCTGTTATTGGCAGACCCTCAATTTTTGTACTATAAAGAAGAGCTTACACTGTTACAAAATAGTGAAAATAATTCCAGTTAAGGAGTATGGAATTATATCAATGAGATATATTTGAGCTGTTACCTTAGCATTCAAAAGTGATGCTTTAGTTATCAGCTTGGTATTTAACAAAGGATGATTAATGAATACTTTACTAATAAAACGAACATTCATATCAACACTGGCGCTAACATTAAGTTTGTTGATAATAATATTTTCTGCAGAAGCACAAAATAACGAGAGTAAAAACCAACATTTAAAGGTAACAATTGGCCCCAATAATTGTGTTACGGCCGTGACTAATACAAGTGCAAATAATTGTGCTACTGATTACCCTGCAGATAAAAACCCGTGCAAAGGAAAAAGTGAATGTGTCTGTATGAAGAAAGAAAAGAATATTATTTGGACCGCGACTAAAACCAATAAAATAGAAATTAAGTTTGCCAGTGGTAGTCCTTTCAATCATCAGTGTACCTTAAAATCTGCCACTAATAAGATTGATTGTAAGGTTAAGAATACTGGTAGTTTTGAGTACGAAGTTTATGCAGAAGGATGTGCAGGTAAGCCATACGATCCAAGAATAGTGGTGCAATAAGGTTAAAGTCTACTTGCTTTTATGACTGTAACTCTTTTAATACCATCGGTCTTTCATTACGTATATGGCCAATAGATCAGAATATATTTATGATGCAGGTTTATTGCTGTGACTGTAAGTCTTTTAAAGCCATCCGCCTTTCGCTAGGCGTGTGGCCAATATATATTCGAGCAAAACGAATTGCGTAGGCAAATTTTTCAATGCCAACAATTTTTAATGCTTCGAGTAAAAAGTCATGATTCAGATAATAGGTTTGCACATAAAAATCAATTGCCTGATTAATATCACTATAAACTACGCCATCAAAAGTAAACTGTTTACCACTGGTAATATCCTCAATCTGTTCACCATTACACCATAATGGCCAACCTTTAAAGTTCATCCGATCTCGCGCTACTTCAAACACAAACCAAGCACTTTTAGCGAAACCTTCAAAATTACCACCTTTAAAGTCACTACTGGCTAGCTCTTGTTGAGTCCAGTTTTTACCAATGGCCAAATCTTTATGATAGCGTTTTGCTAAAGATTTTTTTACATTCTCACGGCATTGCCAAATCGACAATACGTCTTGTTGGCGTGCAATAGAGTAACACTCTTGGCAACTAGGTAATGAAATAGCTGGGTGAGGACAATCGACGACTAAAGCATCATCACTTGGAAAAGCAAGACGTGACGCTGCTGGCTCATTACAGAACCAACAGCAGTGCCGGAAGTTAAACGGCACATCTATCGCTTGATGATCAATAGCCACTTAACTACTCATACTCAACACTTAACGCTCATTAAGATGAGTAACGGCTTTTACGAACAGGTTTAGTTGCTGTGGCATTCTTTTTAGCTACAGCTCTGTTCTTAACCAAGTTAGCTTTATGGCGATTCATTTTAGGCGCGGCTGCAGCAATAGCAGCGGCCTTTTTCTCATACTTATTGGCATAATCTAATGGATCGAACTCATAACCTTTAAGTTTTACTTGTTCAATTTTATAGCCAACAATTTTTTCAATATCACCTAAAAACTTATGATCTTTTGGTGACACTAAAGATAATGCAGTACCCGACTTACCGGCACGACCTGTACGACCGATTCGGTGTACATAATCTTCAGCTAAGAAAGGTAAATGATAGTTAACAACATATTGTAAGTCGTTAATATCTAAGCCACGAGCGGCAACATCAGTAGCCACTAACACTCTAACTTTACCATTGGTAAAGTCTTCTAAGGCACGGTTACGATTACCTTGAGATTTGTCACCATGACAAAGAGCCGTTTTAATACCATCAAGCTTTAACTCTTGGGCAATTAAATTAGCGCTCTCTTTGGTGCCAGCAAATACTAATACTTGCTTCCAGTTATTAACACCAATAAGTTCGGCTAACATTTCACTTTTGCGATGTTCTTCAACAGGATACACGTAATGACGTACTTTAGATGCGGTAGCATTAGGTTTTGATGTTTCAAGAATGCGTGGATTGGTTAACAACTGGGTTGCCAAAGATTTCACTTTATTTGAAAATGTTGCTGAAAACATCAACGTTTGATGAGGGTGTTTAACACCAGCAATAATTTGTTCAATATCAGTTAAAAAACCCATATCTAACATTCTGTCAGCTTCGTCTAATATCAGAGTTTTCATTTGTGAAATAGACACAGTACGCAAACCTAAATGGTCACGTAAACGACCAGGGGTCGCAACTAAGATATCAACACCCGCTTTTAATTGCTTTTCTTGGCTCGCTGTACCAACACCACCATAAACCGCAGCCGTTTTCAGGTGAGTAAATTGTGTATATTGGCGAATATTGTCAGCCACTTGAATTGCAAGTTCGCGTGTTGGCGTTAAAATCAATGCTCGAACAGCTGGTTGATCAGACGGTTTATCCGCAAGTAATTTTTCAATAATAGGCAATGCAAAGGCAGCAGTTTTACCTGTACCAGTTTGCGCGCTTGCTAAAATATCTTGCCCTAAACGTACGGCAGGTATAGCGCGTTGCTGTATTGGTGTCATGGTTGTATAACCACACTCTTTTACTGCTTTTAATAAGTCTTGTGGAAGGCCTATTGAATCAAAACTCATGGGATGTCCTAATGTTAAATACCTAGTAGCAGGTAATTTCGGCGCATTATATCAAATTATTAGTCTAAGAAGAAATCAATTCGATAATAACCATAATTGCGCATTATCTAAATCGGCGTAATTGAACCATTTGATTTCACTGTAAACAAAATGTCCGGTTAATACGCTGGCAAAATTACCCAATACAGAATCGGTTACTATGGCAATTTTTTTTACAAATTGATGATGTTCTTTAATAAAGCCCATATGCGATGCTATAGCATTAAACGACTGCCAACCGGGAAAGCCTTTACTAAAAATTAAAATACCATTTAAATAACCATTGGCTCGAATATACGGGTCAATAACTTGCGCTGCATATTCAAAATCGTGTTCAGTCAACACACCACTTGGTTCAAGTACAGCTATAGCATTCGCTGTTTGTATCGATACTGTTAACATAACACTACCTCTCTACTTTAATTACCAAGCAACTATTACTAGTGATTACTGTTAATTATAGCAAAATGCCTAGCAATTGACTTGCTAGGCAATAATAAACCTTATAAGCGAGTATTCTCTTCAGACCAAATGCCCGGAGTTAAATTCATTTCTTGCTCTTGCTCTGGGGTTGCAATGAAACGAGGTATTTCACCTTTATCAATATGCCTATTGTAATCTTTAGCTATTGCAACCAAGTGTTTAGTAAGCAATATGATTGCCACAACATTTACAACAGTCATTAACGCTACAGCTAAATCGGCCAGAGCAATAACTTGTCCTAACGTTGCAACAGAGCCATAAAAAATCATTCCTAAAAATACTGACTTAAAAATTAGACGACCAATTTTATTGTCCATTTTAATAAAGCTTAAACTATTTTCGGCGTAAGCAAAGTTGGCAACAATCGACGTAAAACCAAAGAAAAATATTGCTAATGAAATAAAGTCACTGCCCCAAAAACCCACTTCATTCTCAAGTGCTTGCTGAGTTAATGCGATGCCTACTTCTTGGTTTAAATCAACACCACTAAGTAATATAATCATCGCTGTACATGTACATAATACGATAGTGTCAAAGAACACACCTAACATTTGCACATAACCTTGTGATGCTGGATGTGGTGGGTAAGGAGTTGCTGCTGCAGCCGCATTAGGCGCACTACCCATACCGGCTTCATTTGAATATAGACCTCGTTTAATACCTTGCATAATTGCAGCGCCAACCATACCGGCACCAGCTTCTCTTAAACCAAGCGCGGAAGAGACTATTTCAACAATTACATCAGGAATTAAGGTGATGTTCGTTATGATCACCCATAGTGCGACTAAGAAATACGCGAGTCCCATAAAAGGTACTGTTATTTCAGCAAAACGAGCAATTTTCTTTAAGCCGCCAAGAATAATGATAGCGGTGAATACCGTTAAGAAAACGCCAGTATAAATTGGGTCTATATTGTAAGAGTAATTAAATGCTTCAGCGATAGAGTTTGCTTGTGGTGCACTAAAGATAATGCCGTATCCGACAAATAAACACACTGAAAACACTACGGCTAAAGTCGGACTTTTCAAGCCTTTGAGCATATAAAAGGCCGGACCACCGCGGTACTCACCTGCAGCGTTCTCTTCTTTATAGAGTTGCGCTAATGCACTTTCAGCAAAAGCAGTAGCCATGCCAACTAAGGCGATAACCCACATCCAAAATATTGCGCCTGGGCCACCTAGAGAAATAGCTATAGCTACGCCCATAAGGTTACCAGTACCGACTCGGGCGGCCAATGTGGTACAAAGTGCCTGGAAAGAAGAAATACCATGACCGTCAGAATTACGACTATGCTTCATTACAGAAAACATGTGAGTGAAATGGCGAAATTGAATACCAGCAAGCTTAAATGTGAACCAAAAACCAGCAAGAATAAGTAGGGGAATTAATATCTTGCCCCATAATATCCCATTCATCCAACCGACAATGTCATATAACACTAAGTGATCCCGTTTAATATTTAATAAGTTTGTTGTCTGCTAAAAGCAATGTAATGTTAACACTAAGTGAACAATGCAGACGTTCGTCTGCTAATGATAAGCTTACTGGCGCTTAAATAGTATTTAACTTTTGTTTTTTTCTGTAACTTTGTCCTACTCAGTTCACAAAGTGCGCAACAAAAGCTATTGTTGAAGTAATATTAATTAATGAAATATAAAAATGAATTATAAACATTTTATTGAATTGGTCACTCTATCAGCCATCTGGGGTGCCTCGTTCATGTTTATGCGCATTGCATCACCAGAATTAGGACCCGTGACTCTAATTTCATTTCGTGCGGGGATTGGTTTTTTAACCTTATTGCCATTTTTATTATTCTATAAACAACAACAGCAAATTATTGCGCACTGGCGGAGTATTTTAATTGTTGCATTAACTAACACCGCGATACCTTTTGTATTGTTTGCTTTTGCCACACTCACGCTCAGTGCCGGTTTAACTTCGGTATTAAATGCTACTGCTCCTATATTTACCGCTTTAGTTGCTTATATTTGGTTTCGAGAGCGCTTAACAACTAAAAAAACGATTGGTTTGATTGTAGGATTTCTGGGCGTTATTGCATTATTTATTGGCAAAGGTAATTTGCGTTTCGATGCCACAGCTCTTGCTATTGTTGCCGCCTTGTTGGCTGCATTAAACTATGGTTATGCTGCCTGTTATGCAAAAATAAAGCTTGCCGGTGTGCCGCCTCTGGTAATTGCAACAGGGAGTCAATTTTTTGCCACTCTAGTTTTACTGCCAATTTTACCATTTGTATGGCCACAAGAAACCATCAGTAATACCGCGATATACGCGACAATTATTTTAGGCGTACTCTGCACGGCACTCGCCTATATATTTTACTTTCGTTTGCTCGCCAGTTTAGGACCAGAAAAAGCAATTACGGTCACCTATTTAATTCCTGTTTTTGGTATTGCTTGGGGTATGTTATTTTTGGCAGAACAACTATCTTTAGCGATAATTTTTGGCACGGCTCTGATCTTATTGGGTGTAGGTTTAACAACAGGATTATTTAGTAAGAAGATAAAAACTTAGTCTCATAAATGAGCTCAATACATAAGCTCAATTCTTAAACGGCAGGTGTTTATTGGCTTTTTCAATATAGTCTTGCTGATGATTTTTTTCACGCTCAATAAAATCTTCAATAGCCGGTTTTAAAGGACTGTTAGCAAGCAAATAACTACTGTAAGTTTTTGTGGCTACAAAGCCTCTTTTCAGTTTATGTTCGCCCTGCGCGCCAGCATCAAAACACTGCAAGTTATGCTTTATACAGTATTCGATGCCTTGATAATAGCAAGCTTCAAAATGCAAAAAATCATACTCATCATTAGCTCCCCAATAACGACCATATAAATGAGTTTTAGATTGAAAAAACAAAGCACTGGCAACAACATCTAGCTCGTCATTAGATACTTGTAAAAGCAATACTGAATCAGCCATTTCAGCTGACAACAGATTAAAGAAATCTTCGTTGAGATAGCCGTCATGTCCGGATCGTTTTAAATACGTAGATTGATAATACTGATAAAAGATGCGCCAATCATCATCACCTATATCACTGCCAACTAACCATTTAAAGCTCAACTGCTGCTTAGCTATAGCTATGCGCTCTTTATTTATGGCTTTGCGTTTACGTGACTTTAAGCTCGCTAAAAAGTCATCAAATTGTTGATAGTTATTATTACGCCAATGATATTGAATTTCATGTCGCTCTATACAACCTTGCTGCGTTAACAGTTTGCTAAGAGTTTCATCACTAAATAGACATTGCCAATTAGAGGTTTGATATTTATTTTGCAAAAACTTAATGGCATCTAGCATGCACCCTACTAGATTGCTTGTGTTACTAAGATATTCTGGATGTATGCCTATCCTAGGACCCGTTGCGGGGGTAAATGGAATGGCCGTAACCAATTTAGGGTAATAGTCTAAATTTTGTTGTTGATAAGCATCCGCCCAACTCCAATCAAAGATATATTCACCATAGGAGTGGTTTTTCATATAACACGGCATTGCAGCTATGAGTATATCTTTATCATAAATAAGAATATGTAAGGGCTGCCAACCAGAGTTAGCATCCGTCGACTGACTTTTCTCTAAAGCAGATAAAAAACCGAATTGGCTAAATGGATAGTCACAGCTAAATACAGTTTGCCATTGCTCTTTATTTACCTCACATAATGAAGTAACAACTTGAACGTTATATGCGTCGTTATGAGTGCTCAACGATTTCCCTTAAACAATAAAGCGGATAGTAAATACTATCCGCTTTTTAATAATCATTGCCCAATATTATAAATTTTTATGGACTACGCCTTCTTGCATCACAAATTCAACTGCAAGCAACTGGTTAATATCTTGTATTGGGTTGTCATCCATGGCGATGATATCAGCAATTTTTCCAACTTCAAGAGTGCCTAGCGTTGCAGACTTATCAATTAAGTCAGCCGCATTAACTGTGGCTGATTTTAAAATATCCATGGTGCTCATGCCCGCATTAAACATCAACACGGCCTCTTTAGCATTTTCGCCATGTTTTGACACACCAGCATCAGTACCGTAAGCAATTTTTACCCCAGCCGCATATGCGCGGCTAAAGTTTTTAAGCATATCACCGCCTACTCGTATCGCTTTAGCTTTTATCGCTGGCGACATAAAGTCACTGGTTTTTGCCATATTTACTACAGTATCACCCGCTAATAACGTAGGGACTAAATACGCACCTGAATACTTAAATAAGGTAATAGAATCTTCATCGGCATAGCTGCCATGTTCAATACTATCAACTCCAGCTCTAAGGGCAGCATTAATGCCTTCTGCAGCATGAGCATGACTCGCAACTTTTCTTCCCAGAGCGTGCGCAGCATCAACCACTTCTTTTAATTCATCATCAGCCATTTGCTGGCCAGTACCGGTATTAGTATCAGATAATACCCCACCAGTAGAGGTGATTTTGATCACGTCAGCACCATACTTTATCGCTTGGCGGGTCGCTCTTCGACAATCGTAAGGACCATCACAAACAGTCTTAGAGGTATATTTTTCCATTAAATCATGACGCATACCATCAACATCACCATGGCCCCCTGTTACCGAAACACCACCAGAAGCGATAATTCTTGGGCCTACTACCCAACCTTTAGCAATAGCGTCTCTAAGTGCATATAAATGCTGTGGGTTTGCGCCTAAATCACGCACAGTTGTAAAGCCTGCCATTAAGGTTTTATTGGCAAAATGAACACTGTGCATAGCAACATCTTCAGCAGACATTTTTAATGTATCACGGGCGTTATTAGGACCTAATTCACCTTGAATATGAACATGCATATCCATTAAACCTGGCATCACAAAACTATTTTTAAGATCAATTAATATCGCATCGTCACCAAAATCTCTAGCTTTAATGAAACCCGCTTGAATATCGGTGATTTTATTATCCGTCACCACAAGTGTTTGCTGCTTTAATACCGTTTTACCCGGGATCGTCAATAACTTTCCTGCATGGATCACTTTTATATCTGCAGCATCTGCCATCAGAGGTAGCAAACAAAGTGTCAGTAAGGATAATTTTTTATGGATATTCATAAATAGCCTTTTCTTATTTTTATAACAATACGTTAACTACTATTATTAACATAAATAGAAAAAACTAATAGGCTTTATTTTACAGAAATAACTACGGAAGTTGTCGTACAAGGAAGATGATAGGGAAAAATAATAAAATTGCCAAAAGTAGTCTTTTGGCAATGATTACACCTAATTCAACATGAATTAGTGCTGGTGACCACCAACGCCATGCGCATGGCCATGAGAGGTTTCTTCTTCAGTTGCTTCGCGCACATCAATAATATTGATATCGAATGTTAATGTTTGACCGGCTAATGGATGATTAGTATCAACGGTAACCATAAACTTACCAACTTTTAATACCGTCACTTGGCGTTGGCCTTGCTCGGTATTAATAACAGCAACCATGCCTGGTTTCCATTTTTCAGAACCTTGTAAGTGCTTTGCAGGTACACGCTGTATAGCTTCTTCTAGGTACTCACCATAACCGTCTTCAGGGCTAACAGTAGTGGTAAATTTTTCACCCGCTTCTTTGCCTTCAAGTGCATTTTCAATGCCTTGGATCATATTTTTATGACCAAACAATAACGCCATAGGATCACTTGCAGATGAATCTTCAATAACATCACCTTCGTCAGTTTTTAATACATAGTGAAATTGTACAACGGTATCTTTTGCGACTTTCATAATTTTTCCAAATCAAATATTAATTGCAGGGATTATACCCTAGGTTTCAATAATAAGTTTAACTAGTTATGAGTTTTATCTTGGCTTGTACCAATATTCGTTTACCCCAAAGCGCGCTGATCACATCACTAGCATTAGTGGTACATCCTGAACTATAAAACTGCTCAGTACCCAATGACTGTTTCGGGTTCAATAAATGCCCGTCTGTAAGACGACGCTTTAACTCTTTGGCGACGGGCTCTGCGGTGTCAAAAATTTTAACCTGTGCAGGCATAATTTTTTCCAGCAATGGTTTAATGAACGGATAATGAGTACAGCCCAGCACTAAACTATCAATGTTTTGGGCGAGTAAGGGCGTTAAAAACTCTTGTAATAATGATTGCGTGCTTGGTGCACAAAGTTCAAGTTTTTCTATTTTCTCAACCAAACCATGACAAGCAATACTATGAAAGGTTACGTCGTTAGCGAAACGTTGCATTAAGGCCTGAAAATTATCACTTTGCAGTGTACGAGATGTGGCCCAAACGCCAATTTGTTTTGTTGTTGAACTCAAAGCGGCTGTTTTTACAGCGGGTTCAACACCAATAATGGGTAATGAAAAGATATTACGTAAATGTTTAACCACAGAGACCGTTGCAGTATTACAGGCAACAACAATTGCTTTAGCACCTTGCGATATTAAAAATTCGCAAATAACCACGGCTCTTCGTTCAATAAACTCAATAGATTTATCACCATAGGGGGCATTTTCAATATCACCTAAGTAGAGTAAGTTTTCATGAGGAAGTTCTGCGCGTATGCCCTTTAATATAGATAAGCCGCCAACTCCTGAATCAAAAACACCAATAGGTTGCTGTGTGGACATAAATTACCAGAGAAAAAATATTATTATTAATTTGATTATATGTGAACCCTAGAAAAAACAAAACCTACATAGAGTAGGTTTTGTGATTAATGTTAAAGCAACTGATAACATTGCTCTTAAAGTGTTTTAAAGACTTAGGTAATTACAGTGCTTTAAATATTCTTTCAACCGAATCTTTGGCATCACCAAATAGCATGGCAGTGTTATCTTTAAAGAATAACGGGTTTTGCACGCCGGCATAACCTGTACTCATTGAACGCTTAAAGACAATAACTTGTTTAGCATGCCACACTTCACATACCGGCATACCAGCAATTGGACTTGTTGGGTCCTCTGCAGCAGCAGGATTTACGGTGTCGTTGGCGCCGATAACTAACACGATATCCGTTTCAGAGAAATCATCATTAATTTCGTCCATACCAAGCACAATATCGTAAGGGACTTTAGCTTCAGCTAATAGTACATTCATATGCCCAGGTAAACGGCCAGCAACAGGATGAATGGCAAAACGTACTTTAATGCCTTTATCTTGTAATGCTTTAGTGATTTCATATACAGGGTATTGAGCCTGCGCGACAGCCATGCCGTAACCAGGTGTGATTATCACTGTTTTTGCTTCAGACAATAGATCTGCTGTAGCTTCTGCGGTGATCTCTTGATGATCACCATAATCAACATCACTAGCTATCTGTACATTAGTACCAAAGCCACCCGCAATAACACTGATAAACGAGCGATTCATCGCTTTACACATAATATAAGATAAAATGGCACCAGATGAACCAACCAATGCACCAGTAATAATTAATAAATCATTACCTAACATAAAGCCAGCAGAGGCTGCAGCCCAACCAGAATAAGAGTTAAGCATAGAAACAACAACAGGCATATCGGCGCCGCCAATTGACGCAACTAAATGCCAACCAAACACAAAGGCAATAATAGTCATGATGAGTAGAGGCAACAACTCGCCACCCACATTAACGAAGCTCACCATCAAGTAAACACTTACCAAACAGGCCACTAAGTTTAACTTATGACGGTGCGGTAGCATTAAGGCACTGGTTTTAATTAAACCACGCAGTTTAGCAAAGGCGACGATTGAACCAGTAAAAGTAACTGAACCAATAAATACCCCTAAGAATATTTCTACATTATGAATAGCAAGGTCAGTGCCAAGCATTAATGGGTCATGTTCCAAGAAGCTGTTATAGCCAACAAAAACCGCGGCCAAACCAACAAAACTATGCAGTATTGCCACTAACTCTGGCATTTCAGTCATTTCAACTTTTTTTGCCAAACGTAAACCGATTAAGCCACCGATAACCATACAAGCAATAATTAAAGGTACACCCGTAACATCAGGGTTAGCTATGGTTGCGATTAACGCAATACTCATACCTATAATACCAAACCAGTTACCTGCTTCTGCAGTTTCTTGCTTACTCAAACCAGCTAAGCTCATGATAAAGAGTAAAGCGGCAATAATATATGCGGCGCTAATAATTCCTTCAGACATATTTTATCCTCTACTTTCTAAACATTTTAAGCATGCGCTTAGTAACAAAGAAGCCACCAGCAATATTGATTGTGGCTATTAATATTGCCACCCCTGCTAACACTTGCACCGCCAAAGAGTCGCTGCCAACTTGCAACAAGGCGCCAACAACAATGATACCTGAGATAGCATTAGTAACACTCATTAGAGGAGTATGCAGCGCATGGCTTACATTCCAAACAAGGTGATAACCAACCACACAAGCTAATACAAAAACAGTAAAGTGCGACAAGAAATCGCTTGGCGCAACACTGGCAACCCAAGTGAATGCTAATGCACCCGCTGCCAAGGCCGCATATTTTACGGTATTAGATTTTTCTTTTTCTTCTTCAACGACCTTAACAGGCGCAACTTTAGGCGTTGCAGGTGCCGCCGAAACTTGAATTGGTGGTGGCGGGAAAGTTATTTCACCATCTTTTACTACTGTCATGTTACGGAGCACAATATCGTCAAAATCAATGTCGATATTACCGTCTTTCTCTTTACATAATAACTTCATCAAATTAACTAAGTTATTGGCGTAAAGTAAACTCGATTGATTTGGTAGGCGTGATACAAAGTCGGTATAGCCGATAATTTTAACTTGGTTTACTACATTTATTTCACCTGGTTTAGTCAATTCACAGTTACCGCCACCGGGGGCGGCTAAATCGACCACAATACTGCCGGGTTTCATTGATAAAACCATGGCTTCGGTAATAAGTTTTGGTGCAGGACGGCCTGGGATCATAGCTGTAGTAATAATAATATCAACGTCTTTAGCTTGCTCAGCAAATAACGCCATTTCAGCATCTATAAAGGCTTGGCTCATTTCTTTGGCGTAACCATCACCACTACCGGTATCCTCTTCTTCGTAGTCCATTTCGAGGAATTCAGCGCCCATACTTTCAATTTGTTCTTTTACTTCAGGACGAGTATCAAAGGCGCGAACAATGGCACCTAAACTGCCTGCAGTGCCAATAGCGGCAAGACCGGCAACACCAGCACCGATGATCATAATTTTCGCTGGCGGAATTTTACCTGCAGCGGTAATTTGGCCAGTTAAAAAACGACCAAAATGGTTGGTTGCTTCGATAACAGCGCGATAACCGGCAATATTTGCCATTGAGCTTAACGCATCCATAGATTGCGAACGCGTCATTCTTGGAACCATTTCCATGGCAAGGGTGTTTATTTGTTTCGTACTTAACTGCTCAAGTAATTCTTGATTTTGCGCAGGAGCGATAAAGCTTATAAGGTTAGCTCCTTGTTTAAGCAGTTCTACTTCTGATGATTCAGGTTGGTTAACCTTCATCACAATATCGGCTTGCCAAACTTGCTCTTTACTGGCTATTTCAGCGCCAGCTTGTTGGTAAACATCATCGTTAAAACTGGCTTTATCACCCGCCCCTTGCTCTACAACTACACTAAAACCTAATTTAATTAGATTTTGAATGGATGCAGGTGAAGCAGATACTCGGTTCTCATTGGCAAGAACCTCTTTAGGTATTCCGATCAGCATAAAAACACACCTTAATAAGTTATTGATTTTCTAATGGTATACCAAAATTAATGACCGAATGGTCTGCTTAGTGACAGCAATCTATAAATTTGGTATTAGTCTTTAAATATAACGTTAATTCTATCTAACTGACTACGATTAAATCGTAGTATTGTGTTATCGATGTGAATATATTATTAGCATCATTTACAATAAATTAAAATATAAATTAAACGGCCGTTTAAATTATACGTTTAATTCAATCTTAATTTACAAACGACAAAGGCTATCCTATTACCTCTAAATAGGTTATCTTTACGATATTATATAAAATCTAAAATAAGAATAACGTCCCTTTCAGCACACGCCATATTGAGACTTGGGAAGGATTTGTATCAGTTGATATAAACACTTCGTGCTAACGGAAGCGCATTTAAGTAGGGTATGAAAAAACTTCTTTTAGTGCTTATGTTAATGTGTTCAGTCAATTCGACTGTCTATTCGGCCGATGAACTGTCTGAAGAAGCCATTAATCATATTGCACAACAATTCGTCCAATTTCATCAAACAGAAGCTGTAGAGCTACTGGAATCTGTGCTTTCACCGCAATTACAAGTTGTGGTGACACAAGGTTCGGACGGCTATGGCTTTATTCTTAATTATAATAAACCTGAATATATTCAATACTTACAGCAAGGTCATAAAAGCAGGAGCCGAATAGGCACTGATGTGGCATTTATTTCATCTGAATTTCTTGGCGACAAAGAAGCCAAGTTTATTATTCGATATCGTTCTAAAAAATTAAACAAATACGTTTGGGTTGAAGGTATCATTAGCCTGATTAATAATGATGTATTAGTCACTCAAATCGAAGAATACACCTAATACCAAGTCCATTAATATTGTATTAATTGTGCCAAAACCATCAACGTTGCAAAAACGCCAACCATAACCCGACACTGCGTATTATCTTTATTCTAGTTAAATACATCACCCAAAATATAACCTTGCCGCTAAGAACACTTGCGCACCTAATACACTCAATTCACCATTATTAACATTAAACAAGCAAGCTAGATTGGGCTCGACGACTTCAGTCTACCCATCTAGGTAAATCACACTGTTGGTGATTGCCTAAAACCCACTTAACCCCACTAATCCCAATAGCTTAATTGAATGATAAAAAAAGGCTGAATTAAAAATTCAGCCTTTGCACATAACTTATGTAAAATTATACGGTTAACTTTTCAGTTTCTCTCGAACAGTTTGGATCATCACATAACACACAGGGATCATCAAAGTACCAATAACCAGAGCAACTAACATGCCGCCAAATACCGTAATACCGAGTGACTTTTGACTAAACATACCGGCACCCGTTGCTAATACCAACGGGATAATACCCGCAATAAATGATACACCCGTCATACACACGGCTCGAAAACGCAATTCAGAGGCAATTAACGCTGCATCCGCAATCGACTTACCTTCATCTTCATGTAAATTACGAGCAAATTCGACAATCAAAATAGCATTTTTAGCGGCCATCCCTATGAGCAATATCAAGCCAACTTGAGCAAATAAGTTCAAGGGTAAACCGGCAATGTTAATCGATAATAATGCACCGGCAATAGCCACAGGTACCACTAAGATAATGGCAATCGGTACTGACCAGCTTTCATACTGCCCAACCAAGAATAAATAGATAAATACTAGTGCCAAGGCATAAGCATAAATGGCCATATTACCGGCTTCAATTTCTTGATAAGTCATGCCAGTCCATTCATAGCTATAGCCGGCAGGTAAAATATCAGCGGCAACTTTTTCCATAGCAGCAATACCATCGCCAGAGCTGTAACCTACAGTTGCTGACGCACGAATACTGACCGAGTTAGCTAAATTATAACGCTCACTTAAATCAGGACCATGTATCGCCTCGACAGTGGCAATGGTTGATATAGGGATCATCTCACCCGCATTATTGCGTACATAAAGCATCTGAATATCAGAAATTTGACTGCGAGATGACGCCTTAGCCTGCATGATCACTTTATATGTCTGACCAAACTTATTAAAATCATTAATATATACAGAGCCTAATTGCGCCTGTAACGTACTGAAAACACTATCAACATCGATACCTAAGGTTTTAGCTTTAACTCTATCAATATCAATAAGATATTGTGGCACGTTAGCACGATATGTACTGTACACACGTGTTAAAGCTGGCTGTTGATTAGCCTCAATAACAAAATCGTTAAGTACGGTTGCCATCTCGGTAGCCGAACGTCCTAAGGTGTCTTTCATAATAAACTCAAGACCACCAACAGCGCCCATTCCAGGGACAGCTGGCGGGGCTATTGCAAAAACCTGTGCTTCGGGAACAAACATATAGGCTAATTGATTTACTTTTTGAGTGATAGCAAACACAATATCTTGCCTAGCTTCACGTTCATCCCAGTGTTTTAATACAATAAACATAGAACCCGCATTACTTTGCGCGGCGCCACTTAAGATACTGTAACCAGACACTGAAGTGATACTTTCAATACGTTCATCTTTTTGCAATTGTGAAGTGAGTTTTTCTAGCACCTCTTCCGATCGACTTAATGAGCTTGCATCCGGAAGTTGTACAGTAACAATGAAAATACCTTTATCTTCAGATGGTACAAAACCGGTAGGTGTATTGATAAAACCAAAGGTTAGTGCGCCAAAAACAAGGATTAAACCAACAGCCATGGCAAATGTTTTACGGATTAATATTGCAACTGCTTTACCATATTTATCTTTGATAAAATTGAAAAACACATTGAATTTTTTATACCATGCCGCTTCACCGCCATGAGGTTTTAATAGTAACTTACACAACGCTGGGCTTAGTGTTAATGCATTTAATGAACTAAACAGTACTGCCACACAAATGGTTATTGCAAATTGACGATACATAATACCGGTTAAGCCTGGCAGCATAGCCACAGGAATAAATACCGCTAAAAGCACTAAAGTCGTAGCAACAATAGGTCCAGTAACTTCTTCCATGGTACGGGTTACCGCAACTTCAGGGGTGATTGTTTTATCTTCTTCCATATGTCTTTCGGTGTTCTCAACAACCAAAATAGCATCGTCTACCACAATACCTATGGCCAAAATCAAACCAAATAAGGTAATAGTATTAATCGACATGCCAGCTAAAAACAGCACTGAAAATGATGCTATTAGTGATACTGGAATAGCAATTGAAGGCACTAATGCTGCACGCCAGTTTCCTAAGAATATAAAGGTTATGATGATTACTAAGGCAATCGCTTGCATTAACGAAATGAATACTTTTGAAATCGAAGTACTTACATACCTTGTAGTATCGTAACCGATTGAATAATCGATACCTTCAGGGAAGTCTTCGGCCATTTTGGCAACCAAAGCTTTTACCTTGTCACCGGTGTCTAACGCATTGGCACCAGGTAATAAATAAAGCGCAACAGTACTCGAGCCTTTACCATCTATTTTGGTTACGACTGAATAATCTGCTTGCGCTAATTCAACCTCAGCAACATTTTTAAGAAAGACTAACGAACCATCTGATGTTGCTCGCAGTACAATATTTTCAAATTGTTCAACTTCTGTTAATTTTCCTTGTGCTTGCAAAGTATACTGAGTTCGAACATCACTACTAGAAGGTGGTGCCCCTACTTTACCTGCGGCTACTTGAATATTTTGCTCTTGTAAAGCGGCTTTAACATCATTAGGGGTAACTTTAAGACCGGCCATTTTTTGTGGATCTAGCCAAATTCGCATCGAGTACGCAGCTTCACCCATGATAGTAGCTTCAGATATGCCATCTACACGCTTTAAGCTATTGATTAAATTAATCTTCACGTAGTTCGAAATAAAGACTCGGTCAAAACCGCCATCAGTTGCAAATAGATTCACTAAAAATAACATATCTGGTGATTGCTTTTTAATCATCAAGCCAGATACTTTTATTTCTTGCGGTAATTTAGGCTCAGCCATCGATACTAAATTTTGCACCCGAACAAGCGCCATATCTGGGTCAGTACCCACGGCAAAAGTAACCGTTAATTTGTAGCTACCATCGTTGGCACTTTTCGAAGACATATAGATCATGCCCTCAACACCATTAACCGCTTCTTCTATAGGTTGCCCTACACTTTCTTTTACAACGTCAGAAGATGCACCTGAGTAATTGGCACTTACCACTATTTGCGGTGGCGCCACTGGAGGGTATTCAGCAATGGGTAAATTAATACCAGAAATAATACCTGCTAAAGTTAATACTATTGCAATTACAAGCGCAAGTTTAGGGCGCGTGATAAATGTTGTACTTATCATCGAAGTCTCCTAGTGACTTTCAGCACTTACGGCTTTAATTTGTTTAGTTTTAACAGTTTGACCACTGCGTATACGTTGTACACCGATAACCACAAGTGTTTCTTCGCCTGATAAGCCTTCGTTAACAATAACCATAGTATCAACACGTTTGCCTAATTTTACATTTTGGCGGTTAACAACATTGTCTTTTGATACTATCATCACAAAATCACCTTGCTGATCAGACTGCACAGCACCTTGTTCAATCATGGTTACATCGACATCTTGCGGAGCTTCTAGAATGACTTTTACGTATTGGCCCGGTTTTAACATACCATCAGGGTTAGGAAGAGTCGCTCGAATTTCCATAGTGCCCGTTTCAGGGTCAACACGGTTAGAGACATAACTGATAACCCCTTCATACGGATAAATTTCTTCATTATTAAGGGAAATTTTTACTATTGGTGCATTGTATTTATTGTCTTTCTTAGTACTCTCAAGCTTTTGGTATTTACGGACTACCTGCCAGTACACATTTTCACTGAGCTGGAACGGTACTTCCATAGTATTAGTGGCAACAATAGTGGTTAATGAGCCTGACTCTGGGCTTACTAAATCGCCAACACTGTATGTACTACGCTCTATTTTACCCGAAATAGGGGCTAAAATTTTAGTGTAAGATAAAGTTACTTCAGCAGTTTCTAACTCTGCTTCTGCAGAATCAAGCGAAGCTTTTGCTTCGTCAACTTTACCTTCTAAATCGTCGATTTCAGAGCTGGAAATATAACCATCTGGCTCAAGTTCTTTACCGCGTTTAAAGTTTTTTACAGCAACAGACAAAGACGTTTTTGCACGGTCTCGCTGCGCTTCCATTTTTTTTAAAGCAGCTTGTAACTCGTTATCATTCAATTTGAATAACAAGGTACCCATTTCAACATAACTACCATCTTTAAAATTAACTTCGGTAATTTTAGCTACAACTCGCGCTTGAATTTTAACATCACTTGCTGCGGTTAAACGGCCAACATAGTTAGTATTATTTTTATAAGGATATTGTTTGACTGTATTAACCAGAACTTCGGTTACAGGTTTTACTTGTTGTGGTTTTTCACAGGCAACAAGGCTGCTAATAGCAATGCCAGCAACGGCTAATTTACATAACGCTGAAAATTTCATAAAAGATCTCAAGGGTTGGGTTCGACTTTAAAAAACTCGGTATTGACTCATTATAGGGAATAAAAACAATAAAAACAGAATGTTGCTCTATTAATATCAATTAAATTGATAATTTATGCAAATAATTGATAGTAAAATTGCGGGGCTTTGTCGCAATAGCAACATAGTTTAAGTCTAAACTTTAACAAAACGTAAAAGTAGCGAGTATATGCTATAAAGAGTAAACCAATTGTTATCTATTGATGACAATTCAAAATTTTATCACAATATAATTTAAAACAACTTTAATGATATTTAAATGATTAATATAAACCATTCAGTCCGACTTACATTTTCTTTAATGGATGAGTCAGACGCCGATTTACTTTATCAACTTGACCAAGACCCAGCGGTTATGCGCTATATCAACGGTGGTGTAACAAGTAGTATGGTCGATATTAAAGAAAAATTCATTCCTCGTATGCAAAGCTATCGTAATGCTGATAAGTATTGGGGGTTATGGAAAGTAACCATAACCGAAACAAATAATTTTATTGGCTGGATTTTACTTCGGCCAATGAATTTCTTTACTGCCCACCCACAAACAGACAATATTGAAATTGGCTGGCGCTTTATGAAAAAGTCATGGGGTAAAGGCTATGCATCAGAAGCAGCGTTACATTTTAAAAACGTACTCACAGCCAACACTGCAGTCAAACAGTTATCAGCTATCGCGATGAGTGGCAACAAAGCATCTATACAGGTTATGAAAAAACTGGGGATGAGTTATTTAAAAGATGGTAGCGAGCAACTCATCCATGAAAAAGTAGACATCACTTATTACCAACTTAATATTGATAGAAACAACAATAATTGATTTTTAACCACATCTATCTGTTATAGCTAGTTTTTTCGTCTATAATTTTCATATAGATGATTAAATTATGGATGAGTTATGAAGCACACAAATAAACAAAACATGGTGACAATACTAAAATCAATGGTCACTAGTACGGTAATATTACTGGCGGCATGCGCTAGCGAGCCGGAGGTTGAACCGCTAGCTAAATGTGATTATAAAACGCATATGAGCGTAAATGAACAGACTCGTGACTTTATTTGGCGTGATCAGGACCATCAAACCTTTAGCTATAATTGGCGTGAAAGTTCGTTAGTTGAGATATCAAACCGTTACCTTTATTTAGAAAGAAAAAATTTACAAGATGCGGTAAACGCGAAAAATGAGATCACTTGGTTACAACAAAAATTAACCAACTTGCAGAGCATAAATACTAATTTGTTAAATAACATTTCAGATCAAAGCTGCGATAACAGTCAAAATACTCGCACGCCGACCCAGTTAGAAGAGCAAAATTTGGGTGTCAAATATATCCAAGATGGACTGCCTGAAATATTAGCTGATATTGCCAATAAAAAATCACAAATAGTTGCCGCTTTAGACAGTAAGAAAAGCTAGGTATTGTTCAAGCGGATTACCTAATACCAAGTCCATTAATTACCTGCTCATTTTTAATGGTTAAAATGAATAACTACTGCGTTATAAAATTTATAAGTACGACTGCATGGACGCAGAAGGTAGAGCGACGCAGGATGCTAAAGCCGAGAATAACTACTTACTAAATTTTATGCCTTGTATTTATCCCTTTATCCTCATGAAAAAGTACGACTACATGGATGTAGAAGTTAGAGCGACGCAGGATGCCAAAGCCGAGATCACTTAATTAGTGGAATTGGTATAATATGGATTTGTAAAAACTAAAAACGCCTATACTGCAAAAGTTGTATGCACTGTAAGGCGTTTCATTGTGAGAAAGACAAGGTGCCAACTGCGGACCTTCAATCCATACCTTTGAAAAAATCGTGTTATGCAATTAGCATATATTGGTAGATAACAAATAACTGTTTTTAAAAACGCTACTTTAGGCTTTTATACATCAGCTCAACATAGCGCTTTATTTCCGAATCGAAATTATTATATAAAGGTCTATATTTGGGTCCCAACATAGCGTTTACATGTAACATGATTTCATTAGGTTTTTTATCATCTTCATAACCCGCTTTTACAAGTTTCCATACACCATCTAATAAATCAGCATCTCGTTTTACCGAATCCGCCGTAGTTGCTGTACCGTGTCCCGTTAAAACAATGTCGGGGTTCAACGTTACTAAAGCATAAAGGGTGTCGATTAAATTGGCAATATTTCCATGCGAGGTAAGAATAGGCATCCACTCAGAACTTAATACATCACCGCCAAATATAATTTTATGTTTCGGCAACCACATCAAAATATCTCCCGGAGAATGTGCATCATTAGAAAAAATGAATTCAACGTCCACGCCCCCTAGATTACGTTTTTCTCCTTGAGCTAATAACAAAGTCGGATAAACAAGTTTAGTATTGCCAATTTCACCTTTTGTCACTCGGGAATAAAAACCCACAGCTCCGGGTCCATCCTCTTTCATTGTTGTCAGAGCTGAATTACTTGCAATAATTTCAATGTCTGTATCGGTAAACGCAGCATTACCTAGCCAATGATCCGCATGACTGTGCGAATTAATTACCCAACGAACTGGTTTATCTGTGACTGATTTAATAGCATTCTTAATTGCGTTACCAATCGATTGCGAAGACCCTGTATCAAATAGCAGAACCCCTTTATCGGTCACTACAAAGTGACTATTGGAATTCCAGCCTCTGTTCTCAGGGGTAGGCAGACCATATGATGGTGAAACAATGCTGTATACATTTTTAGCAATCGGTGTCACCGAAAAATCAAACTGAGTATTAGCGGCCCACGCACTATTAATTAGCACCCCAAAAAAACTAAGGATAAGTATGGTTTTTTTAAATACTTTCAACATTAATTCCCATTATTTTAATTTATTACTCGATCAATCATCACGTTATAGTGCTTTGATGAACGTCTTTTTTATAACAAAGTATTTACTTAAAATAAACGTGTTTGAGATGAACTCGCATTTTTTTCAGTTTAAAGAATAATTTATTTACAACATATCAAGCCAACTTTGATTTGATCATCGAAGTCGGTTTTATTGCAATAGTGAACGTGGGCTAAATTATCTTAATTGCTTTTGCCCGCTCAAAATGAGTATTAGATTGGCTGACTTCATCACCCCAACTAGGTCCGTAGTTAGTTCTATGCGTTAGTTATCGATTTATATAAATAAAAAGCCCCAAACAACTTGGTTGTTTGGGGCTTTAATTTATCATTTAAAACTTGGGGGAATTATTTCCAACTCCGCATTTTATGCCCCTTAACGGCATAAAATAATATGAATAAATAACATGGGAACATCACCATATAACCACCTTGTTGGCCGAGATCTGTCAACGAGCTGACGATACCCCAAGATAGTGGCCCAAATGCACCACCGGCAATGCCCATAACCAATAGCGCTGAACCTGTACTGGTTAATTTACCCATTCCAGACAATGCTAAAGGCCAAACTGCAGGCCATACAATGGCATTCGCTAAACCTAAGAAAGCAATGAATAACAAGGTATCTGGTAATGCCGCACCGCCAAGTGGTACTAATAGAGTGTTAGCAATGACAAAGGAATTAGTGTCGCCAGTGACAATTAACGCCGTTAAGATTAAACCTAATATTGCGGAAATTTTTAATGCTGTTGGTTGCGATAAAAAGCGAGGGATTGTTAAAATCCCTATGGTGTAACCAACAACCATACAAATCATGGTATAGGATGTCATGATACCGTAGCTTTCAACCCCTAACGATAAAGCAAAAGTACCAATAGTATCGCCGGCAATAACTTCAACCGCGACATAAAAGAATAACGCCACTACACCTAATGCTAAATTAGGGTGTGATAAAGCCGCTTTTAAATGACTTTTATCTTGATCATGAGAGTCCTCTTCACTTTCAAGCTCTGGCAGAGATGATTTTTTAACAAGTATTGCTAATAATCCGATAAACAATGCCATGCCTAAATATGGAAGGATTAAACTGTCAGCCATTTCATCAATTTGCAGCTGTGTTAAGTCAACACCGACTCTATCTTTAAAGCTATCTAAAATAAGTGCACTGAACACAAGCGGGGCGATAACACCGGCGCCTTTATTTAAAATACCCATAACACTCACACGAGCGGCGGCTGACTCTTCAGGCCCAAGACGAACAACATATGGATTAACAGCAGTTTGTAATAGCGTTTGTCCAGCGCCCATAACAAGTTGTGCAAATAAAAATAATGCAAAAACTTGTGTTTGTGCCGCAGGAATAAATAATAAACCCGCAATCATCATTACGCCCATACCAAGCGCCATACCTGTTTTATAACCTACTTTACGAATAATCCACGCAGAGGGTAATGCGGTAAAAGTTACCGCAATATAAAATGAAAAGATGATCAGTGATGCTTGAAATGCAGAGAGATCTAGAATTTGCTTTAAATAAGGCATTAATGAACCATTAAGCCAAGTCGCAAACCCTAAGATAAAGAATAAGCCGGCAACTATTGCCATAGGTATGAAGTTACCTTGCTTAGTTGCTTGAGTTTCAACCGTTGTTGTCATAATTTTGCCTTTTGTTAAGTTGCCGATCGCATATTATTATTGTTTGTGCTGATCAGTATTGTTGTATTTAATTTTTGTTTTAATTGTTTCAAAGTACAGAAATTTAAAAAATTTGCTGTCCCGCAATCCACGTTTGACTAACATCTATATTATTATCGATAATGACAAAGTCAGCACAACTGCCAACGCTTAATTGCCCCTTACTATCATCCACAGCTAAAAACTCAGCAGGATACATTGCCGCCATTCTTAGCGCTTCATATTTATCTATATGTACTTTTTCAACTGTATTTTTAACCGCGCCAGCCATGTCCAGTACAGACCCCGCTAACTCACCTGTTAAGGCATTTAATCTATCACCCGTACGAATGACTTTTGAACCGAAAAATGGGAAACTTTCATCTGTGGTGCCAACAGGAGGCATCGCATCGGTTACCAGCATCATTTTTCCGGTTTGCTTGGCTTTAATCGCAAGTCGAGCGGCATCATAATGCACGTGATGGCCATCAACAATTAAACCACACCAGCTGTTATCATCTAATAATGCAGCACCAACCATTCCTGGCTCTCTTGCTTGATAGGCCGACATCGCATTGAACAAATGCGTAAACCCTGTAGCACCAGCAGCTAAAGCATTATTTACCGTATCAAAATCTGCATTCGAATGTCCTAAACAAACGTGTACTCCGGCAGCAACTAAGGTTTTAATATCAGTAACAGCAACATTTTCGGGTGCAAGAGTCACGACTACTTTACCTAAATCTTGACGAGTAAAAATAGCCATCTCGGCAGCACTAATGCTGCGAATAAATTTAGTACTGTGTACGCCTTTCTTCGGAATAGATAAATGAGGTCCTTCAAAATGCACACCTAATACACCTAAACTACTTTGTTTAATTGCTTGGCTTATGGCATCAGCTGCGGTTTTCATTACTTCTATATCATCAGTAATTAGAGTAGGTAAAAAACCTGTGGTGCCAAATTGAGCATGCGCTAAGCCAATTGCCGCAATAGCATCGACCGTGGGTGTGGCGTTAAATAATACACCGCCGCCACCATTTACTTGCACATCAATAAAACCAGGTGCCATTAAACCAGCAACACGTTGTGTGTGTTGCTCGGCTAACTCTTCTATAGCAAGGATTTTACCTTCAGCAATACTCACACAAATATTTGCACGAACGCTATTACCATCAAAAAAATACTCAGGATAAATGTGTTTAATCATTTTACTAACGTCCAAAATAACTACAAAAGAGTTTTATTATTTGCTTTGCTGTTGCATCGCAAACAACACCGCGCCAATCTCTGGCGGATTAAGAGGTTGTGATATTTGCTCAACCACATTTTTATCTAACCATTGCTCTAAACGAGGCTTCAAACCACCAATTAAGGATAAGCGTTGCGGTTGTTTTGACATCAACTGATTAAATACAGCGGTAAAGTATTGACAACCTTCATTGATAATTTTAATGGCAACTTCATCACCAGCATCCGCGGCGTCAAATACACTAATCGCTAAACGAGCATAATAAGTAGCACCGTGACCGGCAATTGTTTCAATAAGTGTATTAGAGTCATGGCAACCGATTGCATTAAACACTTTTTCGGTTAACAAGGTTGGCTTGATTAAACCATCAAACGATAACAGTACTTTTTCAACTGCTTTAAAACCAAGCCATGCGCCACTACAAACATCACCATGAGGAAAACCATGACCACCTATAATTAAAGACTCACCATTAACGGTTACATAACCGCAAGAGCCTGTACCGGTGATCATAATCGCACCATTGTCAGATTCGTGCGCGCCAAGACAAGCAATGTGCAAGTCGGTGGCTAAATGCATTTCTTTAAAAGGATGCTGCCACGCGTTCATCAATGCAAAGTATTTCGGTAAATTTACCCCAGCTAAACCAATCCCTGCAATTAAATCATTAATAAGGCTGTTATCAAGGTTAGCATCTGTTAATGCTAACTCTGTTGCTTTTATAATTGAAATTTGAGCTCGTTCTAAACTGTGAAAAGGATTTGCAGCTCCTGATATACCAGTGCCTAATATCTGCATATCATGGTTAAGGATCACCGCTTTGCATTTACTGCCGCCGCCATCGATACCCAAATATAGCTGTTGTTGTTTACTAGCCATGCACGCCTCTTATTTTACAAACAACCCTATATTCTAATAGGGCCCCTGTTTATGTTATTACTAAGACTACACCAGAATGACAGCGCTGTCATTATGATTTCTTATTTATTTTACTTTAATGTAACACTTCATTTTCAAGGCTTAATTATTCCTTTAAAAACAAACTCCTACCAGCTCTGTGTAAATCTTTAGAACGTGATCTTACTTCAATTTCACCACTAACACCCACCGGTTTTGACCATTTTTGCCACTCACCCAGCGTTGTTCGATACTCTAATGGCAAGCCTAAATAAGCGCTATTCATATATAACTTACCCGCTTGTATTTTTGCACCTACCGTTGGAATTCGATAAAACACATCGGCCAAATCTAATTTAGGCAGTTCTTTATTGGCAATGGTGTTAGCAAAATCACTCCATTGTTGATTGCGTTTATCTTGCATCTCAGCCGTGAAATTTTCAGTCGTCTGGTTATATACTTGGCCGCTTGAATTATACTCAACAGCCCAATTAGGTTTATGCCATGCTCGTTCTGCTAGCGAAAACAATCGAGGAAATATTTTATATTCAGCTAAATTGTCGCTGCGGGTGTTTTCACTCCACAGCTGACCTTGAATACCCACAAATTTTGTTCCAACCGCAAGCGGACCAGATTCAATATCACCTTGTGCTGACAATTGCACAGAATCATTACTTTCATAAGGTAACTCTTCCCGGTCCAACCAAAACTCTGCATGCGCAGGTAAGTTATCCGGCATAAATTGGAATAACTTCTCACTATTAGAATGTCTAGTCGCCCAGTAATAACCATGCTCTTTTGGATCAGCTTCATAAGGAAAATCGAAATAAGTCACATCGGGGTTAGAAGCCACTATTTGCCAATTTTGGTTTGCCAGCTTATGCGCGGCTTGATGACCTTGCCACGAGAGTACACCCCATGAATTAACCTGTACTACGCTCGGCATATTGTCTTTATTAGTATGCGATAAGCCATCACTCCAACCCGCTGTTTCAATATCTCGATCGCTTAATATCTTTGCAACACGCTCAATAAAGTAACCACCTAATTGGTCAGCTTTGGTGATGCCATATTCATTATTGGCAATAAATTCTTTACACACTGGCGATTCAACCCACGCACCAGCGGTTTCATCAGCACCAATATGATAACGAGTGAGAGGTTGTCCTGCGCCTGCATGCATGGCTTTAACTTCGTCCATCACTTTGCCGATAAAATCATATGAAGATTCCATACACGCATTTATAGTGTTGTCATTGTAATACTGCACTGAGGAGTAAACAGTTTTATCATTTTCATCATGCAATAAGTACTGCTTAGCCGCTGCCTCATTCCCTTGCTTCATAAAGGTATTGTAACGAGATTTCATTGCCACAATGGATGAACGTGAATGTCCTGGCATATCGAGTGACGGAATAACCTGAATATGTCGTGCACTCGCGTATTGTAATATTTCTTTATAATCGCTAATGCTATAAAAACCATTTACTTTGCTATTTTCGTCAATACCCGCACCAAGTTGTGGTAATAAACATCTAGTTTCAGTTAAATCAAAACAACGCTTACTGCTTAATTCAGTTAATTGCGGTAAATCTTTAATTTCAAGACGCCAGCCCTCATCATCACCTAAATGTAAATGCAGTTTATTCATCTTTAAAGCAGACATTTGCTCCATTAAATCTAAAAGAAACTGTTTTGAATGAAAGTTTCTGGCAACGTCTACCATCATGCCACGAAATTCATAATGAGGTTCGTCACTAATAGTTAAATAAGGGAGTTTTAGGTTATCTAGGCTGAGTAGTGCTGCAATAGATTGCAGACCATAAAATACACCCGCTTGATCGCCACCTTTAATGTTAATGCCACTAGCATCAACATTCAGTTGATAACTACTTGGTGTGTTATTACTACTATCAATGCTTAATGTAACGGCTACGCCTGAAGATTGTTGTTTAATACCAAAAGACTCTAATCGAGATAAGGCGCTAGCAATGGCATTAGTTTCTATGCCTTTGGCGCTTATATTAATACCTGTTGATAAATCTAATTTCGAGGCTGATTGTGTAACATCAATTGATTTTGGTGTAGGAATAAGCGAATTTGATAAATCGTTATTCGCGGCTAGTTTTTTTGCATTACGTTCATATAACACATTCGCCGTAGCCCACTCAGTTTTATCCGTTTTAGAACGTTTAAAATGTTTAGTTACGCTGGAGTAATTATTCACAAAAGGCGCTATTTCTAACCCTGTTCCAGCTTCAACAATTGTTTCAGTACTGCTAATGACTTGTGCTTTTTTGCCATCCACTGCAAAAATGTAATTTGGTAGCGCATCTGTTTCAGACAGTGACCAAAAATCGACACGATAAGGTAAGGTATAAGTTACACCTGCTGTGAAGCCTTTAAATTCAGATGTCGGAGATATTTTATGTAAATCACCATTAATATGTTCAATGATAAAATCAGCGCTCGCAACACTTTGCACAGGATTAATTTGTGAGTAATAGATAGCCCAATCATTGCTTAAAAAATCTTGCGTTGGTGTTAAATGCAGCTGTACTTGAAAACAATTGCCATCCATTCTTTCAGGAGCACATTGCTCATCGGGAACATTGCTAATTAATTGGTATTTAACATCGAGAGTTTGTGCAAATTGATCAATATATTGTTGATTATTCGCATCACGCGGGCCTGCTAAATTGTCATCACTAATCTCACCGCAACTTACTAAAAGTAGGCTAATTAAAATTGACGTTGACAGTGTTAAGTATTTTTTCATATTAAATTCCGAAAGTGAAATTGAAAAGTTATGTTTAATGAGCATTACGATTATCGTTTTTGTAAACCAAAACGGCTGATTTTTTCTAACAACTGTCGATGTTCTGGGAGTTTAGAACTTACATTGTTGCCGTACTGATTAATTTTTTCAAAAAATTGTTTCGCTTGCTCATCCTGGCTAAATCGGTTGGCCATCGCACTCAAATCAGTCTTAAACTCCATTCCATAAAGTACATACATATAGTTTTCTAAATTAAAAATTTCAAAACCACTGGCAAAATCATATGCTGATGGCAGTTGATATTTCCATAATTCTAAACGTTCTAATAATGTATCTGAGCAGGTAGATAAGTCGCGATTATCAAGCCAAAACTGGCTGTCATCACGTTTTGAAAGAACATAATGTAATTTTATAAAATCGATTACTTTTTCCCAACTAGAAGCGACTCTTTGGTTAAATTGTTTAGCAACAATATCCATATGAGAGCGGGTACTAGGTAGTTGTTGTGCTAACATTTTTGCGGTAACGTCGAAGACCAACAAACCAGTGGCCTCAAGTGGTTCAACGAACCCTTGAGATAGCCCAATAGCAACACAGTTTTTATGCCAAAATTTTTCTCTATAGCCAATATTCATTGGGATTTTACGGGCATTTAGTGATTCAGCAGTGGGACCTATATAGTCACGTAATACTTGTTCAGCTTCATCATGACTGGTATGAGCACTTGAATAGACATAGCCAGTACCACGGCGCTTAGTTAAGCCTATGTCCCAAATCCAACCAGAGGGTTTTGCAGTTGATATTGTCACTGACGGTATATTTTGATCGGGTGTATCATAGGGTACTTGTATTGCTAGAGCGTGATCTGCAAATAACACATCACTTTTATCAATAAAGTTAACACCTAATGCCTTACCTAATAACACCGACTCAAAGCCACTACAATCAACAAAGAAGTCACCGGTAATGATCCCCGCGGTATCTGTGTGAAGTGCTTTTATATCACCAGTAGTAGATAGCTCAACATCTTTAACCTCAGCTAAAATATGCTTAACACCTAAGTTTTCACAGGCATGCTTAGTTAACAATTTCGCAAATTTGGCGGCATCAAGGTGATATGCATAATTACAATGACCTTGAAATTCGGGCTGAGTAATATCTTTTGGGCCTAAACCTAAATCAATTAACTTTCCTTGAAATGCAACGGCATCAACAAAACTGGTGGTTTCTCCGGCTAAGTTCTTTAACCAATAAGCCGTTAAATGTTCAAATTCATTAATCAGAGGGTAATCAAAAATGTGATGATAGTGTTTCGGCTTGCCGGCTATAGGATTATTCAGCCAGTCGACAAACTTAATTCCTTGTTTAAAGGTAACTTCACACTCTTTAATGAACTCTGATTCGCTTATGCCCAATTCTTTTAATGTGTTTCTAATTAAAGGAACCGTTCCTTCTCCAACACCAATGGTTGGAATGTTTGGCGACTCAATTAATGTAATCGTTATCTCATCATTAAATTTTGCATTCAGTTGTTTAGCTAAGTGATTAGCTGACAACCATCCTGCAGTGCCACCACCTAGGATGACAATATTGCGGATATTTTGTTGATTCGAACCTGAGTCTTTAATCATCACTAAGTTTCCTAACAGTCGGCATTTATTATCAAGACGTGGACTGATTTAGATTGATGGAGGTATTACCGTTTTGCACAGTTAAAGAGCGTAAATAATCTTTATGTGAAAGCGTAACAGCCTTAGCCTTCGTCGCCATAAAGTTCAGACGGTCAAAAATTTGTTTACAATTCTCCTGTTCAAAAGGCATATGTAACTTAGGAAAATGCTCCATTCCGTAAAGAATATAACGATAATTTTCATCGGTGAATGTTGTTGAATAGCCTCCTGCCAAATCCATGAATTCGCAGGTTTTATGTTGCCAAACCTGGAGTTGTGTTTTCAGCGTCGGACAATAGTCGACGCTTAACTGTGCTTTTTTCCAAAACTCAGTATCGTCACGATCTGTTAGGCAATAATGCAATACAATAAAGCGTTTTAAATCGTCGTACACACCATTCATAATGCGATTATAAGAGTCTCGGCTTGATTGATTTATTTGATTTGAAGATATATGCGTTGCTAACAGTTTTGCGCCAACATTAATCAAATGCAGACCCGTTGACTCTAGCGGTTCAATAAAGCCGGCAGATAAGCCAATAGCAATACAATTGCCAACCCAAAACTCTTTCCTGCACCCTATCTTCATATCTAGATGTAAGGTTTTTATAACATTCGCACTTGCACCTAAATGTTGTTTTAATTCAGTTTCGGCTTGGTCTCTATTAAGCTGTATTCCATCATAGACATAACCAGTACCACGGCGAGATGTGAGATCTATTTCCCATGCCCAGCCATTAGATAAAGCTGTTGCTGTAGTGTAGCTTCTAGGGACTTGACCTTTATTGTATTCGACTTGCATCGCTACAGCTTTATTACAAGGTAATTCCTGTTCAAAAGATTGCCAATTGTCCGCTTTTAGCGCCTCAATTAATAAACCTCTAAATCCTGTTGAATCTATAAATATATCCGCAGCAAAGGTACCTACATCAGTTGTTACCGATTTAATATTGCCTAGCTCTACATTAACTTTTTCGACAGTCGCTTCAACATGAAGTACACCAGCTTCTGTCGCTTTTTTACGGAGGAAACGTGCCATTAAAGTGGCGTCTATATGGTATCCATAAGGAACTATGCCTTGATATGGTTTAGAAGTGGGCATCTTAGGACTATGATTTTCAGCCATAAGATGTGCTGATAGGCTTACACCTTGATCATATCGTTGAAAGAGAAAGCGAGAGCTTAATAACCATGCAGATGATATATCTAGAATTTGTCCTAAAGCTTGGTGTTCAAAAGGATGGAAATACTGATGTGTTTCAGCATCTTTAGGTTTCATCCAATTACGAAACATAATGCCAGTTTTTAACGTGGCATTAGTTTCAGCAAGTAGTTCGTTTTCATCTAACCCCATAGCGGCGAAGAAAAAACGAATAGAATGCACCGTTGCTTCTCCGACACCGACAATGCCAATATCTTTACTTTCAATAACAGTGATGGCTATGTTTGGTTGGCTATGATTATATAATTTGTTTAAATATAATGCAGTCATCCAACCCGACGAACCACCACCAACAACAGTTATAGATTTAACATTCTTTGTCATAAGGCATTTATCACCATGTCATATAGTTTTATTTGAACTAGATAGACAAATAGCCTTCTAGTTAGATTACTTTGTAGCTAAAGCCACTTTTTTTTGTACTAAACGACGTACTTGATTCATTGAATTTAAATGTGCGTAAATTGGAGCAATATAGCCACGTTTACGAAGATTTAAATAATCGTCATCTGATAGTCCGTTTAGCTTTTCTTCGCTAACTAAATAAATGCCATTAATGTTGATTTTTTCGCCATTTGCATCTATTTCTAAATTTTGTTGAATCAATAAATCTTTATCGACTAATTCTTTAGTGAAAGCCTGTGTAATATGAACATGCTCGATATATTTTCCCATACCTTCTTTGCGACGAGATAAATACTCAGTTTCGGCGCCAGTGTCATCGAACAAGGCATTGCCTTCATCTTCATTTACTACAGATGTTTCAGTAGCAATTACTACCATAAACTTATCTGAATTTTCAGCTTCTGGTACTAAAGCTAATGGAAACTGGGTAATAGAAGCAGGTGCATAGGTACCTTCCCAAGTTTCAGTTTGTGTATATAGGTTTTCACTTGGCTTAACGCCAAATAATGCTACCGGTTGAAACGTGCCACTTTCTGAATTTTTTACAAATACAACAGGGAACTCTGCTGATGCTCTAGAAAATTCGTGTACAACAACTGGTGCTAAATGCTGTGATGCTGTGTGAGGAAAGTTCTTTTGTACTTTTATTTTTGTGTTTGCGTGAACGCTTTTATTTAATGGTTGAATATTCTGGCTCATTTTATTACTCCCGAAATGTTGGCCTTAATTTTAATATCAATGGGCAAAAACTATTTTATTGATGCGCTCGTTGAAATTACAGGTTGATAGACTAAACCGAGGGATTAAACCAATACAAGTCATATTTACAATTTTTATAAAAAAGGGGAGAAATTCTCCCCTTTTTTAGTTTTTCAACGTTTTGTGCTTAGAACTTAATGCTTGCGCCTAAGTTTATGCGAGTTGCCGATTCATATTCGAATAATGGAAACCCTTGAGTAAAACCGCTGTAAGAAGTTGGGTAATTGTTATTACCGTATTGCTTAGCTTCTTCTTCAAGTATGTTAGTCGCGTCTAATTTAAAATCTAAGTAGTCATTTACATGCCAAACTGCGCTCATATCTAATGAACCAAAGTCATCATGTAAACGGTTACCATAAGAACCAGTCTCACGGATCATGTACTCACTGCGCCAGTTATAAGATAAACGTACAGAGAATGTATCATTTTCAAAATAACCCGTTACATTGTACTGATCTTTAGATGAATCACTTAAGAACGGGTTACCGTCTACATAAGTATCTTCATCTGTAACAGTATCTGTATACGTATAGTTAATTAACGTACCAAAACCATTACCAAAGTCTTGTTGATACTGAAGTTCTAAACCTTCAATTTGTGCATCTTTACCATTAGACTTCTCTTGAACAGTCCAGCCAGCAGCCGCTTCATCGCCTGTTAGAGGGAAATCGATATCAGCTGCATCAGCACGAGATTCAGTGAACGTTACAAAGTTTTTCACATCTTTCATGAACAACGTTGCTGACACTAAAGATGACTCATTAAAGTACCATTCAACACCGATATCAAACATATCTGCAATAAATGGGTCTAAACCAACATTACCTACAACCCAATATTGATTGTCTGGTAAATCATCATTTGCACCAACAACGTTAGGATTAACATACATATCTACGTATTGTGGACGAGCCATTGCACGAGATGCTGCAACACGAACAATAACGTCATCCGCTACATCCAATGCTAAGTTAAAGCTAGGTAAAAATTCAGCGTAATCTGATTCAGTATCAGTTTTAGCACCTTCTACATAGTAGATAGATTTCGCATCAGTACCTGCATAACGAACACCAAAGTTACCGCGGAAGCCATCACCATCAAAATTAGCCATTACAAAAGCAGCATAGCTATCTTCTTCAATATGAGAGTATGAACCTAAGTCTTCAGTTTGCCCGATGATGCTGTCTTTTGCCCAAGATTTTAATGCATCAGCATCAAACTTTTTGATTTCGTAATTGCCAGAGCCAACATCCATAGTGCCATCTTGGATACCATCTGTAGATATCACATTATTAAAGCCATCTTCTTGAATGTACTCATAACGACGAGATGTTGTTTCATGTTCTGAAAATTTAACACCGGTTTTAATTGAGCTAATTACGCCCATGTCAACGTCAAACGTGATGTCCGCTTGAACATATGATTCTTCATCAGTTTTAGGTGTACGATTAAAGTTTGAACCTGTACCCATAGCAAGCGTACCAGGATCATAGGTTGCCATATCGAAACCAGCAGGAAGCTGCCAAGTTTGTTCGCCGCCAGTAAAGTCATAAGTACCACCAGCAATCGAAGGAACTAAACCATCATCTAAAACCATTTCAAAATCAGTACCACCAGTTGATTCTGTTGAACCTACTTGGAACTCAAATTGATAACCGTCGCCAGCATAGTTAAACGTTAAGTCAATTACGTCTGAATCCATCGTTGCTTCACGAGGACGTGCTTGATAAAACGCAACGTTTAATGGACCAGCAACTTGTGTACCTTGATTGGTAATGTTGCCATCTTTATCGGCTTCTTGACCTAACCAAGTAGTATTAGATGTATCGCCCCAAGAAGTATCCGCTTGAGTTAACCATAATGCATAGTTAGTGTTGTCAGCTTCCATTTCCATGTTGATGTAATTTAATACAAAGTCCATGTTGTCTGTTGGCGCGTATTGGAATGTTGCTGTAATAGCTGAACGTTTACGTTCTTGTTCAAAGGCAACCGGGCCTGCACCCCATTCCCAGAATGCTTCGTTACCTTGACGTTGTAATGAACGCTCTTGCATAACGGCAGAAACTAATACACCATATTTTTCTTCATCATCTTTCCAGCTGTACATTAGTGATGCTTGCGGGTCTGTTTCTTCAGAATCAGATTGGTATGAACCTTCGATTGATGCAAAAATAGTATTTGCATCTAAATCAAGTGGCTTACGTGTATTAACAACAACAGTACCACCGATACCACCTTCAGCTAAATCAGCTTGAGATGATTTATAAACTTCTATGCCGCCAACAATTTCAGAAGGAAGAAGTTCGTAGTTAAAGCTACGTTTTGCAGGTTCAAGTACAAACCAACCTGTAGAAGCTACATTTTGACCATTTAACGTAGTTAATGTTAAATCTTGGCCTGCACCACGAATAGAAACCGCCGCGCCTTCACCAAATTGACGTTGAATAGTTACGCCAGGAATACGTTGCAATGACTCAGCTACGTTCTTATCTGGAAATTTACCGATATCTTCAGCGCTGATTGCATCAACTATTGAGTTTGAGAATCGCTTAGCGTTTAAATTTTTCTTATTGCTACCACGAATACCTGTAACTTCAATAACTTCGATACTATCTTTTGCATCTGCTTCACTAGCAGCTTCTTCAGCAGCGATTGCTGATACTGAAGCTCCAGATAAAACCATGGCGATGCTTGTTGCAAGTACATGTTTTTGGAATTTGAATGATGACATTTTGTTTCCTACCCTTATAATTTTTAGTTTTCACTTCAATGAACCGTTATCTGAATAGCAAACAAAGAAAATGTATATATTCTTTGTGACCCCAAATGACAGCGCTGTCAAAAGCTTGATAAAACCATACAATGATTTTTACATCTTGGCTACAAAAAATTACAAAATTAGTTCATTTTATATCAAAAAATCTTAACAATAAGTTTACAATGTAATTTATACTCTCTAGTTTTCAATAGGTTACCGATAGTTATTTTTTTTGTGATTAATTGTATTTTTTTACTTTTAAAGACAAAAAATGCGTACTAATTGCACAAAAAAGTAGTTAACTTATTAAAAATATTGGTTTTTTTAGGCAATTCTTGCTAAAACAGACTAACTTGTAGGTAGGCTTAACATTTAGTAACTGGTATTAATTTAATGTAAAACACCAATTAAGAAACGATTAATATCAATTACTTAAGTCATAGGTTGGGTATTTACAGCTTTTAAAACAACAATAATTAACACGTTAAAATAAACATAGGAAAATAATTATGACTCTAACAAATAAATTAGCCGCTGAGTTTTTTGGCACATTTTGGCTAGTATTAGGCGGTTGTGGTAGTGCAGTTTTAGCAGCAGGTATTGCTGATGTTGGCATTGGTTATGTAGGTGTTTCACTTGCCTTTGGTTTAACTGTTATGACTATGGCTTATGCTATTGGCCATGTTTCGGGTTGTCATTTAAACCCAGCAGTATCAATTGGTTTATGGTCAGGTGGTCGCTTCCCTGCCAATGAATTAATACCTTATATTCTAGCGCAAGTCATTGGTGGTATAGCTGGCGCAGCCGTTTTGTATTCAATTGCATCAGGCGCACCCGGCTTTGACGTAGCGGCAGGTTTCGCCTCAAACGGTTATGCGGAACATTCACCAAGTGGTTACTCAATGATGGCAGTGTTAATTGCTGAAGTGGTCATGACATTTATGTTCTTAATGGTTATTTTAGGGGCTACTGATAAACGTGCTCCAGCAGGCTTTGCACCAATTGCAATTGGTCTGTGTTTAACGCTTATTCACTTAATTACTATCCCGGTAAGTAATACCTCAGTTAACCCTGCACGTAGTACAGGTGTTGCTGTATTCGTTGGTGATTGGGCCACAGCTCAACTTTGGTTGTTCTGGGTTGCTCCTATTGTCGGCGCTCTTATTGCTGGTAAAGTTTATGCTTGGGTTAGTGCTGAAAAGTAACTTTCTGAGGTATTAAAAAGCTCAGCTAATAATTTAGTATTAATATCTAAAAAAATAAAAAAGACGAGCATGCTCGTCTTTTTCATATCTACTTACTTATTTAGTTTCTTAATATTATTCAATACTGAGCGGCATTACGTATTGGCTTGCTCCGACTTGTAAAATGCAATCAAGTTTTGGGTCGAGCTATCATGAGTTGTACAAACCTCATCACTTTCAAGCTCTTGCTGTATGTTAACCGCGAGTCCTTTACCCAGCTCAACCCCCCATTGATCAAATGAGCATATCTGTAAAATAATGCCCTGCACAAATATTTTATTTTCATATAAGGCGATTAACATACCTAAATTTTTCGGTGATATACGCTTCAGCAATAATGTGTTGGTTGGCCTATTCCCTTGATGTACTTTATGTGGTGCTAGCTTATCAATGACTTCTTGATTGCGCCCTTTCGCTTTTAAATCAGCTCTTACCTGTTGCTCATTCACACCCGTCATAAGCGCTTGAGTTTGCGCAAAGAAGTTAGACATTAAGGTGGTGTGATGCCCGGCGACAGGTGTAACACTTTCCACTGAGCCGATAAAATCAGCCGGCACAATATTATTACTTTGGTGTAAATATTGATAAAATGCATGTTGACCATTAATCCCTAATTCGCCCCAAATTGAAGGCACTGTTGGGTAGTGAATTTTCTCACCATGCCAAGACACAGATTTACCATTGCTCTCCATTTCAGCTTGCTGTAAATAGGCACTTAACATGTGCAATGTTTGATCGTACGGTAATATTGCCTGAGATTTAGCACCTAAAAAGGTACAGTTCCATACGCTTAACAGGGCCATTATAATTGGCGCATTTTGCTCTATGGGTGTTTGTTGAAAGTGTAAATCCATTTCATGGGCACCTTCGAGTAATTCTATAAACTTATCAAAGCCTAAATCTAGTGCAATGGGTAAACCAATTGCCGACCATAATGAAAATCGGCCACCAACCCAATCCCACATAGAAAAAATGTTATCTGCTTCAATACCAAATTCAGTGGCATTTTTAATATTCGCTGACACGGCAACAAAATGCTTAGCAATCGCTTGTCTGTCTTTGGCTTTTGCCAATAACCAATCAGTCGCTGTTTTGGCATTGGTCATGGTTTCTGTGGTGGTAAATGTTTTAGAGGATACGATAAACAATACTTTTTCAGGATTAAGCGGTGCTAATACTTCGGTAATTTGCGCTCCATCTACATTTGATACGTAATGAATATTAACGCTTTGGTCACTGTAATGTTTTAATGCTTCAGTAACCATTTGCGGACCTAAGTTAGAGCCGCCAACACCAATATTAACAATATCGGTAATGCGTTTACCTGAATATCCTTGCCAATGCCCTTGCCTTACTTTTTCGACAAAGCCACGCATTTTTTCCAGTTGCAGTTCTACCTGTTCAGTAACATTTTCGCCATCTAGCATAATTGCGTCTTTGCTTCGATTACGCAATGCCGTATGTAACACAGCCCTATCTTCAGTCATATTAATGCGCTCAGCATTAAACATTTTATCACGCCAGCCAGTCACATCAACATCACGAGTTAGTTGCATTAAGTTTGCCATAACATTGCTATCAATAAGATTTTTGGAGTAATCGAATAGCAACCCAGGTAGTTTTAAGGAGAATTTATCAAAGCGTTGCGGATCCGCTGCAAATAGATCATTCATGTGCTTTTCTTTCATAGTTACGGCTAACGATTCTAGCAGCTTCCAACTAGCTAATTGTTCTCTTTGACTCATCATATATCTCTTTTTTCAGCTAAAACTTGCAAAATATGGTTAATACGGTAAAGTTAAATGACAGCGCTGTCAATTTTCATTTGTTATATTTAAGTTAAATAATTAAATTAATTTGTGAAACTTTATTACAAAGCGAAGTACTAAATACTATATAGTGTGCAGTGAATTAAATTAAAACAATAATATAAAGGCATGGATGAAATGAAAGTTACCATTAATGATGTAGCTGATCTTTCTGGGGTTTCAATGAAAACCGTCTCAAGAGTTATTAATAACGAGAGTTCGGTACGCCAAACGACTCGCGATAAAGTAATGGCTGCAGTAAAAGAGTTAAATTATCAGCCTAATTTAGCGGCGCGTTCATTAGCCGGATCCAACTCTTATACCATTGCTTATATTTACGATAACCCAAATGCTTATTATGTTATTGACATGCAAAATGGTATTTTGTCTGAATGTAAAAAACAAAATTTTGAACTGGTTATCCACCCTTGTAATTCAAAAGCCGACAATATCATTGAAGAAATAACCAGTATGATAAAACACTCACGCATTGCCGGTGTAGTGCTAACCCCGCCTTTTTCAGAAATGCCAGAGATCACCGACCAATTAACCGCTATGGGTGTTAAATTAGTCAGTATTTTATCGGGCCATTCACTGGCTGAAAATCATACGCCGTGTATTATGATAAATGATTTTGATGCATCTTTTGAGCTAACCAAACATTTAATTGATTTAGGCCATAAAGATATTGGTTTTATTTCAGGTGGCAAAGAACATAAATCGACATCGGAGCGTATTGATGGTTATAAATCTGCACTAATTGTGAATAATATTTCTGTACGTGATGAACTTATTGTTGATGGTGAATACTCATTTGAATCTGGTGTACAAGGCGCTGAAAAACTGCTTGCAATCGATCCTAGACCAACCGCTATATTTTCTTGTAACGATGAAATTGCTGCAGGCGCGTTATTCTCATCTAGATTGAAAAATATCAATATTCCTGATCAACTATCAATCGTTGGTTTTGAAAATAGCCCATTTTCTCGCCAAACATGGCCAAAAATAACCACTGCTGATCAGCCAAATCAAACTATTGCGCAAAATGCTACGGCTTTATTGATCAATGAAATTAGAGGTCAAGATTCAGATGAAGTTTGCCAACAATTCACACCTCAATTATTGGTTAGAGATTCTAGCGCCAGTTTCAAATAGCGGCTTAAATTTGTTATGAAACGAGGTGTAGTAAGTTTTTCAGTTACAGTTCTTGATAACCGTAACCACATAAATAAAGCTCTACAGAGCTTTTTAAATAGCTTTCTATATCACTAGCATTGATTTGTAATTCAGTATTATACTCACGCCGCATTACCGCTTCGCCTTTTATAAGTGATAAGAACTGAATAGCGGCTAACTGAGCATCGTTTATTTTTAATAAACCTTGCTCGTTATAGGACGCTAATAATTGTGCTACTTGCTTAATCACTTGCTCAGGACCTGCTGCATAAAATAATTGTGATACTTTTGGGTTACTTTGCGATTCTGAAATACACACTCGATGAATAGCCATACCTTCATCCGATAATAATAATTGAATAAAGTTTTCAGCAAAGGTTAACAGCGCAACTTTAGGCTCTAATAATATATTTTTTGGCAGTGCCGAGATCCTAAATTCATTACAGCGCTGTGTAATAGATGCGGCAAATAAGTCATCTTTATTACCAAAGTGGCTATAAACAGTTTGTTTAGATACATCTGCAGCTTTAGCAATACTGTCCATACTCGCTTTAGTAAAACCTTTAGCACAAAAAATTTCGATTGCCGAAGCAAGGATCCCCTGGCGCTTTTCTTCACTTTTACTGCGTACCTTAGCTTTCTTCACTTATTACCTTTCCTACTATTTTATCTTGCTTAACTGATATTAATTTAACCGAATCGTTGCTATTTATGTACGATCTATATGCAATTTTGTAATTAAATATAAACAAATTGTAACAAATCACACTAGACAGTCCAGTTTAATTTAACTAAACTGGACTCAATAGTCTAGTTTAGTTTAAAAAGAGCCATTATGTCACCTCATATATTTAGTTGTAAAAATATAAATTTTTCCCACTTCGATACTCGTGTAAGCTCAATGATAGTGTTCATTTTTATTATGTTGCTATCTGCTTGTGAAGATACAGTAGCAAGCAAAAACACGCCTGAGCAAACTTATTATCATAAAGCCAGTAGCCAAATATTAGCTCATCAAGACAGCTACAAGGTGTTACGTAAATTTTCTGGCACTATTATGAGTAAGCAAAGTTCCAATTTAACCTTTGAAGTTTCGGGTAGAGTAGCCAATATATATGTTGATGAGGGTGATAATGTTATTAAAGGTCAGCCATTAGCAGACTTAGATACCGAACTCTTACACATTGAGTTTCAGCAATTACAGGCACAACTCAGCCAAGTTCAAGCCGAAGCTGATTTAGTTGATGCCAATTTAGTTAGAATTTTATCTTTAATTGAGAAAGGTTATGTTTCAACGCAAAAGAAGGATGAATTACAAGCTCAACAAAAAGTACTAGCGGCCAATAAACTGCAAATTAAGGCCAACATCGCCGGCAAAAACTACCAAATAACGCACGCTCAAATCACCGCACCTTTTGCAGGTACTATTAATAAACGAAATATTAATGTTGGTGAAATCATTAACCCACAAATTAGCAGCTTTCATTTGCAGCAGCGCAGTAACAACGAATTAAAAGTTGGCGTGCCACAACATCTAATCGCCAAAATTCAAAATCAACAAGATTTTAAGTTGATCATTAACAAGCAAAAGCTAACCGTAAATTCACTAGCGATTAATACTGATTTAAGTCAACAAAGTCGTACAGTGCAATTACGTTTTCCTCTGCCTAATGATATGCAAGTTTATAATAATCAATTAGGTTATTTCACATTTACCCAAGAATATCAGCAAACTGGTTTTTGGGTGCCCCTTACGTCATTAACAGACGGTATTCGAGGTACATGGAATATTTACACGCTTGATGCGATTGCTGGTAATAGTGATGGTGATGGTAAAAAAGCTAACTTATACAAATTAGTGAGCCATAGCATCGAAATAATCCACAGCGAGCAAGACAAAGCATTTATCAGAGGCAACTTAAGCGATGGTGAATTGTTACTGAGCGGTGGTATTCAACGCTTAGTACCCGGCCAAATCGTTAGAATAGAACCTTAAGGGGCAATTATTATGATCGCATCGTTCCTTAAAAATGGCCGTTTGATGACATTATTAATTTTATTAATCATTGTTTCAGGCTCTGCCGCTTTACATGTATTACCTCGCTCTGAAGATCCAGACATGATCAATCGAGTAGCAAGTATTGTTACTAAACTCCCTGGCGCTAGTGCCGAACGCGTAGAAGCATTAATTACTGAAAAGTTAGAACAACGCTTGCGTAAGCTTTCTGAAATAGAATACTTAGCATCCACATCTCGCTCAGAAATTTCGGTTATTCAAGTAAAACTCAAAGGCGAAGTAAAAGATTCAGACCCGGTGTTCTCACGTATTAGAGATATTCTTAGTGATGCAGCACCTGACTTGCCAAGTAATGCCCTACCGCCAATATTAGAAGACGATAGAACATTTGCATTTACGCAATTGGTTTCTTTAAATTGGGTGGCAGAAGGTGAATCAGATTTACTGATTTTAGGGCGTTATGCTACCGAGTTGAAATCACAGCTACGTTTAGTCAACAATACTGACTTTGTTGCTATATATGGTGCAAATGACGAAGAAATAGTCGTTGAATTTAACCAAGACTTTGCTGCAATGGCAGGTATCTCTTTAGAGCAAGTGAGTAAAGCAATTGCCAATGCTGACGTTAAAGTTCCCGCGGGTAAGTTGGTTAATAATCATAACCAAATGCAAATTGAGATCACCGGCGCATTAGATTCAATAGACAGAATTAGAAGTATCCCCATTGTTACTGGTAATAATAGCCCTTTATTAGTCGGTGATGTGGCAACGATTACTCGTAAAGTTAAATCGCCTATGACAGAAATGGCTATTGTTAATGGCAAACCTGCATTAGTTGTCGCCACGCGAATGATCAAAGGCGTTAGAGTAGATAAATGGTCAATGCAAGTTGCTGACAAATTAGCTGATTTTGGTACTTTATTACCTGCAGAAATTGAGCTTGAGGTGTTATTTGATCAAAACAATTATACTGAAAAACGTTTAGGTGATTTAGTCATTAACATCATTTTCGGATTTGTGATCATCGCCGCAGTGCTATTTATTTCATTAGGCCTGCGTTCGGCGCTAATTGTCGTTGTATCCTTACCTTTAACGGTATTATTTACTCTTACCGTAATGAATTTTTATGGCTTACCCATTCATCAGATATCGGTAACGGGCTTAGTAGTTGCTTTAGGTATTATGGTGGATAACGCCATTGTTATGACCGATACCATTCAGCAGAAAAAACAGCAAGGCATAAGAGGCTTTCAGGCCGTACTCGAGTCTGTTCAGCATTTATGGTTGCCATTGTTAGGTTCAACCGCAACTACAGTATTAGCATTTATGCCAATAGTGTTAATGCCAGGTGATGCAGGAGAGTTTGTCGGCGGTATTGCGTTAAGTGTTATTTTTGCATTAATAGGCTCTTATTTAATATCGAACACAATTGTCGCCGGCTTAGCTGGCAGGTTTATCAAAATTAACGACAAGAAAACCTCTTGGTATCACGTAGGTTTAGCTCTGCCAAAATTAGAGTCTTGGTTTAAGCGCAGTTTAGAGTTTACCTTAGCAAAACCAAAAATTATGATTGCGTTAGTATTTATTTTACCTTTATTAGGGTTTGTTGGTGCCAAACAGCTCGATGAGCAATTTTTCCCTGCAGCTGATAGAGACATGTTTCAAATTGAATTATTTATGACTGCGCAATCAAGTATTCATGCCACCGAGAAGATGACTCAGTCAATATCTGACACTTTATCGACCTATGATGGTATAGAACATTTGCGTTGGTTTATTGGCAAAAGCGCGCCATCATTTTACTACAATTTAATTAGCTCTAAAGATGGCATGCAAAACTATGCTCAAGCAATGGTTACAGCAACAGATTTTGAGGCCGCAAATAAACTGATACCACAATTGCAGATATTAGTAGACGAAAAATTCCCACAAGCACAAATATTGGTAAGAAAACTAGAACAAGGACCTCCGTTCAATGCGCCTATAGAAATTCGCTTGTTTGGCCCCAATTTAGATACATTGCAACAACTTGGCGAGCAACTAAGAAATATTTACTCGCAAACCAATGATATTGTGCACTCGCGCGCAACATTATTACCAGGAACACCAAAAGTTTGGTTAAAGGCTGATGAAGACGTATTAAGTGGCTTAAATCTAAATTTAGTTAATATTGCTAACCAATTGCAGTCAGGATTAGACGGCGCTGTGCAGGGTTCGATTATTGAGGCAACGGAATCGATTAATGTCCGCGTTAAGGTCAGTGATGCACATCGAGAAGACATAAGCGCGCTAACTAACTACCCAATTGTTAATCCAAGAGATGGCAGTTACTTGCCATTATCAGCGGTTAGCCAAGTACAAATAAGCCCAAGCCGTGGTGCTATACCTCACAGAAATGGTATGCGCGTTAATGTTATTGAAGGCTACGTTCGTGCAGGTGTCCTTCCCTCTAAAGCGTTAAATGATATTAGAGCAAAAATAGCCGAGCAAAGTTTTGTTCTACCAACGGGTTACACCATGGAAGTAGGTGGAGAATCGGGCGAAAGAGATAAAGCTGTTGGCAAACTAATGTCGAGTGTCGGTATTATTCTCACTATTTTAATCACAGTTGTCGTGTTGTCATTTAACTCATTTAGAATTTCTAGCATCATTTTTATTTCAGCCTTTATGTCGACAGGCTTAGGGTTATTAAGTGTTTATGTCTTTAATTATTCTTTTGGCTTTACAGTGATTATTGGCTTGTTAGGTTTAATGGGGCTCGCAATTAACTCCGCCATTGTAATACTTGCCGAACTAAAAGCAGACTCACAAGCCGTGCAAGGTAATAAACAAGCAATCATCCATGGCGTATTAAGTTGTACTCGCCATATAAGTTCAACCACAATTACAACGGTTGGTGGTTTCTTACCATTAATTTTAGCGGGTGGTGGATTTTGGCCTCCATTTGCTGTTGCAATTGCCGGTGGTACTGTTTTAACCACTTTATTGTCATTTTATTTTGTACCAGCAGCTTTTTCTATAATGAGTAATAGAAAGAACTTTGAGAAAACAAGTTCGGCAATTAGTTAAAACTCGTAACAAAATATTAAAATATTGAATTTTAGTGTCGATTATTAGCACAAAATGACGACTCTTTGAGCAAACAAACAAAAAGTCGCATTTATTTGCAAAAAAGAGTTGACGACAGCAAGGCAGATTTGCATAATACGCCGCACTTGCTTAGGGCAACTTAAGAAAGTGTTTTGGTATGGCTACATAGCTCAGTTGGTTAGAGCACATCACTCATAATGATGGGGTCCCAGGTTCGAGTCCCGGTGTAGCCACCATTTTGCGGACGTGGCGGAATTGGTAGACGCGCTGGATTTAGGTTCCAGTATTTTAGGATGTGAGAGTTCAAGTCTCTCCGTCCGCACCATTTATTATTGCGATATAATAAATCCATAAAAATTAGGTTTTCCTAATACCTTTGGAATATGAGCGTTAAAACTCATAAATCGTAGCAAAAACATTGTTGGGATATAGCCAAGCGGTAAGGCAGCGGGTTTTGATCCCGTCATTCCGAGGTTCAAATCCTCGTATCCCAGCCATTTTTTCTAATCCTTTTAGAATTAATAGCCTCAACAATGTAGAAGACTAAAGTTTGGTTATGCCAAGCGATGTTGCAGTGAGTTTAATCACACAGCAATTTAGTCCGAGGTTAAAATCCTCGTATCCCAGCCATTATTTCTAGTTAATATAATTATTTAGAATTAATAGCTACAACAATGTAAGAAGATTTAAAGTTGGGATATAGCCAAGCGGTAAGGCAGCGGGTTTTGATCCCGTCATTCCGAGGTTCAAATCCTCGTATCCCAGCCAATTTCTTCTACCTTCTGTTTTAAAATCTAAAATCTAATATCTAATAAACATAAACTCTACTATGACTTTCATATGTAGTAATTTTTTGATCCTGCAGCATTAATGTCCGAGGTTCAAATCATCAAATCCCAGCCAATTTCTTCTACCTTCTGTTTTAAAATCTAATATCTAATATCTAATATCTAATAAATATAAACTCTACTATGACTTTCATATGTAGCAATTTTTTGATCCTGCAGCATTAATGTCCGAGGTGAAAATCATCGTATCCCAGCCAATCTCTTCTACCTTCTGTTTTAAACTCTAAACTCTAAACTCTAAACTCTAATAAATATAAACTCTACTATGACTTTCATATGTAGTAATTTTTTTGATCCTGCAGCATTAATGTCAATTAATTCGCCTGAATAAAACAGCCAGATAAATCAGCCACTACAATGATCAGCACAGTTTAAATTAATTCCAAGCGGTTAGTTTCATGTCATAATATGGGTAATTAAGTCATATTTTTAATATTCTCTATTTATAAGTCATAAAATGAAAAAAATTCTCGTTATTGGATATGTCTGGCCTGAGCCAAACTCTTCCGCTGCTGGCAGTCACATGATGTCAATTTTACGTTTGTATAAGCAACAAAATTGGCAAGTGGAATTCGCCACCCCTGCCCAGCCTTCAGATCATATGATTGATTTAGAAAGCGAAGGCATCAGCAGTAAAAGTATCGAGTTAAATAATGATAGCTTCGATCAGTACATTAGTGATTATCAACCAGACTTAGTCATGTTCGACCGATTTATGATGGAAGAGCAATTTGGTTGGCGCGTTGAAAGAAACTGCCCTAATGCAGTTAAGGTGCTCGATACCGAAGATTTACAGTGTTTACGCAACGCCAGGCATAATGCTCATAAGGGCGAGCGTGAACTGAGTCAAAGTGATTTATTTAGCGATATTGCCAAACGGGAAATAGCCGCTATTTTACGCTGTGATGTATCGCTTATTATTTCGAGTTTTGAAATGGAGTTATTGGTAAATACTTTTAAAGTTGATGCAAGCTTATTGCACTACTTACCTTTTATGGTGAATTTAGATAAATACCCACAACAAACCTTAAACTTTTCTCAGCGTGAACATTTCATGACGATAGGTAATTTCAGACATGCGCCTAACTGGGACGCAGTTTTGTACCTGCAAAAAATTTGGCCTTTGATCCGAAAGCAATTACCCAACGCTGAATTACATATATACGGCTCTTATCCGCCACCAAAAGCAACCGCTTTAAACAACCCTAAAACAGGCTTTTTAATTAAAGGTTGGGCACAAGATGCTTATACTGTTATGGAGCAATCTAGAGTGTGCTTAGCCCCAATTAGGTTTGGCGCAGGCATTAAAGGCAAGTTACTAGATGCAATGCTAATGCAAACCCCAAGTGTTACGACTTCAATAGGCAGTGAAGGTATGATTGATGCAGAACCTTGGCCAGGCATTATTACTGATAATATGGAAGATTTTGCTCAGGCCGCTATCGATTTATATAACAATGAGCAGCAATGGATAACTCTGCAAGAACACGCTAAGCCAATATTAAGTGCTCGCTATGATGCTAATATTTTGGGAGAGCAATTAATCGCAAAAATTCAAGCTGTAGCCGAAAACATAGAACAACACAGACTTAATAATTTTACCGGTAGCATGCTCAAGCATCACACCATGACCAGCACAAAGTACATGTCGCAATGGATAGCTGAAAAAAACAGAAATACTAGGTAAAAGCGATTACATAAACCTATTTTTAATCTATTCAAAATGTTATTAATCATTTTTATGCTGTTTAAACAAACAATAGAATTAAAAAACTTATTTTTAATTAAAAAACGCTTGCGCTTTAGCAAACGATCTTTATAATTCACCTCGAATTGCGGACGTGGCGGAATTGGTAGACGCGCTGGATTTAGGTTCCAGTATTTTAGGATGTGAGAGTTCAAGTCTCTCCGTCCGCACCATTCACTAAACTCCGAAGATAATTTTTTATAGATTATCTTCGGAGTTTTTTTATGCCTGAGATTTAATATCTGAAAAAGCTAAATTTGGAAATTAAACCAATCTCACAAAAATGGTTTGTCTCGTTCTAGAATATGTTGATTGCTTTATTCTCTTAAAGTGAGTTCAACCACTTCTTTTTTTGAGGAAACACGGACTGTCATAAAAATATGTGTCTGATTTATGTCGGTTAAATAATCTACAGTGTCAGGTAATTCACCGATAATTTCAAATAGTTCCTCGTTAAGATCATACGACCACAACTTAAAATCATCATTGAAACCATAAATGACATTGTCTTTTATCAAAAATTTCTGCTTATTGCTTCCTTGACCATCCAGCGCTTCAATGAGGTGATCTTCAGCGGGACCTGGCTGCCAAAACCTATCCATATGATCCGTGTAGACTAATTGCCCTTTCTCACTTTTTAGTGCCCAATTAACTGTCTTATCATTAATAATATGTGTCTCGGAAGTCGTTAAATTTAGCTCGGCTAGTTTTAATATGCCTTTGATACGGATAAGCAATAAAGCGCTGTTGTTTTTACTATCCCATTGAAAAAGTTGAACAACAGGATATTCCAATGAAAAGGTTTTTTGATTTGAATCCAGGTATACCTGAGTTAGAGCGTTGTTAGCATTGACTAAAATACTTTTACCGTCTGCCGCCCAATCCATTCCATATATAAAAGTATCCATAGGAAAATGGGTGAGTTGTTGTGAATCGTTGCCATTGGTGATCCAAAGTTGTCCTTCTCCTGAACGTTGCGATTCGTAAGCGATTAATTCGCCATTGGGTTGTAAAATGGCGTTGTCTTCACCAAGTATCGAACGCTGTATAACGGAGATATTATTGTTTTGTTTGTTTTCAGCCTTTTCTGTTTGTGTCTGTGTTATCTGTGAAAGCGGCATTGATACGATGTCACTATCGTAGCGTCCTTTAATTACCAACATTCGATTACCATCGGGATGAAATATTGGCGATCCTATGGGTTCATCAAGTGGCAAACTGATATTAGTGACTTGGCCGTCATGAGATAGTGTAAAAAGTTGTCTACCGGTACTAAAAATAAATTGATTTTCTAACGGAGAAAAGTTGGGATAGATAAGTTTGAATTCTGCTATTTCTTTCGGGTAGTTAATTCGATGGCTCGATACAAGCTGACCATCTTCTTTAAGCACTTCAATGTAATAATGACCATCATCATGAATACTCGTTAGTGCAATTAAATCGTCTGTAGCCGAATAGTCATAGTCGAGTATATTACCATCATCGAGGGCATATAGAACTTGGCTTTTATTTTCATTTACCGAGTAACTGGTTAACTTCCAACGCTCTGAAAATTTCTGTAATAAAGCGATATTGTTATTATTTAACCATTTAGGGTTGCGTATTTTTGAATTTTTACATTCCATCAATACACTCGGAGATTGAGGCGACACTAATGCCTTGGTAAAGTCCAAGCCCATGAGTTTATAACATTCTTTCTGCGGGATTGGATTATTACAACCTCCTGTTTTAATAAATACCAGATTCTTACCATCTTTAGAAAAACTGTGGCTACCGTATGAATCTGAGTTCTTTGTTAGCTGGAACTCTTTCTGTGTTTTGGTATCTTTTGCCCAGATATTATTAGTACAAAACTTTTCTGAATATCGATGGAAAACCACGTACTGACCATCAGGCGAATAAATACTTGCGAGTTCTTTGTCGTCTGTTGATGTTAATGCGCGTAACTTTCCAAAGGACAATTGCGCAGGTTGCTTGTGAGCGAGATACTGATATCCAATAAAACCCAGAACCATTATGCTAATGATGATAGCAATCAATCTTAAACTAGGTTTAGACCTCTCTGCTGAAGGAGTTGCTGTATTCGTGGTGGTATTATTGGCGGGATGAATATCGCTATTAGCTTCATTATTATCTTCACTGGTACGAGTTTCATCTACACCATTTTCCTGGGTGCTAATGAGGTTAGCCGATTCAGCATTTGTAGAGTCGACACTATCATGCCAGCGAACATCACACTCTAGGCTATATCCTTGTTTGGCATGTGTCTTAATATAAACTTGAACTTTACCATCGTCACCCAAGGCTTTTCTTAATTGGGCGATGCTTCTTTGCAGTGTATTAGTTGATACCACAGTGTCTTGCCAGACTTTGGCTAACAATACGTCATGGCTAACCACTTTCCCTTGATTTTCAGCCAAACAAGTTAGAACGGCCAAAGCTTTTGGGGCAATTATTTGAGATTGCATATTTTGAGTGATTTGATTTCTGGATAAGTCGATATAAAAACCACCAATCCAATATTGCTCTGCCATATAACCTCTATTAAGGATGAAAGCTTGTGCTCAACAGGGAGTCTAAGCAAGATTAATTACCTTAGCACACCCCCTACTTCAGCTAAACAAAATTAATTAATCAACTGATAACGTTTGATTTTTGCACTATCAGCAAGACGTCAGGTAAAAATCATCATAACTTCAAGCATTTAAATTTCAATCCATATAAATTTACTTTATTCATGATATTTAAAGAGCGAACTATAATTGATGCCTAACCTTGCCAACAACCTTGAAATACACACAAGAGAGAAATTGATGAATATTAACAAGAGTTTTACTCTAGTTCTTTTATTGTTACTGCCTTTTCTAACAGTCCAGGCGATCGAGATGAATGAGACGAGTGATTTCACATTATCAAAAATACAAGTCGTCCCTATCAAAGATACTCAGGCTGATAAACAGTATGAGCTGTATATTAAGCTACCTGAGGAATACGCAAAGAATAAAGATAAGACTTACCCGGTAATCTATTTCACTGACGCGATGTGGCATATCGAATTATTATCCAGCTCCACAGAATACCTGATGGAAGAAGCAATTTTGGTCGGAATTTCCTGGCAGCAGGACATCAATGAAGATTTAAAGAAAGAATATGGGGCGCATTACAGCAGAAATCGTGATTATTCAATGAGGAAGTCAAGCAAGCCAGAAATTCAAGCTAAACATCATCTAGGACAGGCCAGTAATCATCTGGACTTTATTCGTAATGATGTAATTAAGACTGTAGAAAACAATTATCGAACTGATCCTGATAGACGCACCTATTTTGGCTATTCCGCTGGCGGTGAATTTGGCGCTTATATATTACTGACACAGCCCGATACCTTTAAAAACTATATCTTGGGTAGTCCTGCGATTAAAGGCGATATTCCTTTTCTAGCCAAGTTAGGCTCGAATGCGGCATTAAAAGGTAAAGGACTTAATGCCAATGTTTTCATTTCCTACGGCTCATTAGAAAAAGAGGCGGGTAAGCATATCGAAGAATTTATTACCCTGCTGAAAAATAAAAACGACAAGAGCTTATCTTTAAAGCATGCCGTGATTGAAGGTAGTCATCAATCAGCATTTCCTTTGACGGGTGTACGCAGCGTGACTTGGTTATCGAACATAACGAACATAACAACAGAAGAAGAATAAACCATGAAACTTAATTATATTTTTATTGCTCTGCTAACGTTTGTGTTAGCTATCAGTAGCAAAAGCTATGGACATGATAAATCTCCTGTCCTTGAAGGCCCTTATGTTGGGCAAAATCCGCCGGGTTCAATCCCTAAAGTTTTTGCACCCACAGGTCTTTCTAAAGAGTATCGTGACGGTGGCGGTTTCTTTACGCCTGATATGCAAGAATTCTACTTTACAAGAAGAAACAGCAAAGATGCAAAGTGGTCATTAGTGGTCTTAAAATCTGAAAACAATCTATGGCGCGAGTCTGTAGTGGGCCCTCGAGTGGGTCGCCCTATTATTACTCCAGACGGTAAAACTATGCATTTGGGCAAACATTATATGGAGCGCACCGAAACTGGATGGTCAGAAATAAAAAGCCTAGGGCCTCTTTTTAAAAACTTTCGCATCATGCGCTTGATGTCTTCATCTAACGGAACTTACTATTTTGATGAGGCATCTGAATCAGGCCCTATTCGTTATTCTAGATTAATTGACGGTAAACATGAAAAACCAAAAGCAGTGAACATTGATTTCGGAGACTGGAACGCGCACCCATTCATAGCACCCGATGAATCCTATTTGCTCTGGGATGACCAAGGAGAAAGTGGATATGGTGGCAGTGATTTGTACATTTCTTTTCGACACAAAGATGGTTCATGGTCTGCTGCTATTAATTTGGGAGATACAATAAACACAAGTGGTAATGAAGGTGGACCAAATGTAACGCCAGACGGAAAATATCTTTTCTTTAACAGATATATAAGCGAAGAAAATGCGGGTATGTATTGGGTGGATGCACAGATTATTGAGACACTCAGACCCAAGCCATAAATCATAATTTTGCCTTGAGCAGAGGCATTTACAATAAGGAGGATTAATATGACCATCAACTCTAAAATAAGAAGTTTAATCATCGCAGCTATCTTGGGCGGTATGAGTAGCTTTGCGGCCCAAGGTGCTGAAGCAAACAATAGCAGTGCACCTGAGATTTCAGCCGCCGATGCCAAGCTCTCGTTCTGGGATCTTCCGTATCTCAAAGAAGCCTTTATCGATTCAACCCCGGCGGACAGAAAAGACGGTCTAGCGCTTGGCGATTTGGTCGCTAATGGCGGTAATAAAGCGATGATTTTACAGCTAGCGCAAGAGATTGCCGATAAAAAGCATGGTGATTACGATAGTCTGCTTATTGCCCGCCAAGGCAAACTAATATTTGAATCCTATTATTTGCGCGGTCGCGTCAACCAGCCCCATTGGCAAGCCTCAACCACCAAAGCCTATACAAGTCTGGTTGTTGGCCGTGCAATTCAACTGGGCTATCTGACAATGGCTGATCTGAACAAACCTCTGATCAGTTTTCTCAAAGATCTGGACCCGGTAAAGTTTGTCGATGGTGTAGAAAAGATCACCCTGCACAAAGCGTTAACTATGAGCTCTGGGCTTCGGTTCAGTGAAGAACAGTTAACAGAATTCAGGGAAAAATCCAGCCAGTTTAAAGGCTTAGATCAAATTCAGGCTTATCTTGAGCTTAGTACGCCTATTACCTCAGAATCTCAGAGCTATCATTACCAATCCCCCGACCCGATAATGGTCATGCAAGTACTTGATGCTGTCGTGCCAGGATCCGCTAAAGATTTTATCAAAAATGAACTTCTCGTTAAGATAGGGATCAATGTTTACAGCTGGAAAAATGACCTCAGTGGCCTGCCAACAGGGGACACGGGCACGAGTATGACATCGCGCGATATGATCAAGTGGGGCACTTTGACTATTAACAACGGCAAATGGAATGGCGAACAACTTATTTCAGCAAAATATTTAGCTAATGCCACCAGTAGAATGACTAAACCTACCGAAGATTGGCAACCCGACACCTTTAATTATGGCTATTTTTGGTATCAAACAGATATGACAGTTGGAGATAAAAGCTATGATGTCAAAATTGCTTGGGGTGGTGGTGGACAGCACATTATAACAATTGAAGAGCTTGATTTAATTGTTGTGGTTACCGGCCATGACCTTGAAGATAAAATAATTACTCAAGTTGCAACAATCATCCTACCGGCATTTATTAAATAAGGGACAACCATGAAACATATTTGTATTGCAATTATTGTGCTGTTTTGTGTGTTAGCTATGAATAGCAAAAGCTATGGGCATAATAAACCTCCAGTCCTTGAAGGCCCTTACCTGGGGCAAAAACCACCAGGCGCTATTCCAAAAGCTTTTGCCCCTAATGTGCTTTCAATAGAACATCGTGACGGTAGCGCTTTCTTCACACCCGATATGAAAGAATTTTATTTTACGAGAAAAAATAGTAAAGACGGCAAATGGTCGTTAGTTGTCTTTAAATCCGAAAATAATCGATGGCACGAGTCTGTCGTGGGCCCCAGAGTGGGCCGCCCCATTCTTAGTCCAGATGGTAAAACGATGCATTTGGGCAAAAATTATATGCTACGCACCAAAACTGGATGGTCAGAAATAAAAAGTCTTGGAGCCATGTTCGACCGGGAAGATTGGGGAATTATGCGCCTATCTGCATCCGCTAAGGGCACCTATGTTTTTGACGATGCTAAAAGCAACGATGTAATTCGTATATCAAGGATCAAGGACGGAAAACGTGAAGAACCCAAACTTCTCGGTAAGGATATTAACTCCGGAAAATGGACTGCTCACCCTTTCATTGCGCCAGATGAGTCGTATTTAATCTGGGATAGTGAACGAGTCAACGGATATGGTGAATCTGACTTGTATATCAGCTATCGGCAGCAAGACGGTTCATGGGGTACTGCCATTAATATGGGGGATAAAATAAATACAAGCGGTGCAGAAAGAGGAGGCTACGTAACGCCAGACGGAAAGTATTTTTTCTTTAACAGTCCTATAAGCAAAAGTAATTCAGCTATTCACTGGGTAGATGCACAGATTATTGAGACGCTTAGGCCCAAGCAATAACCTCAAAGTAATTTTAAATAAGGAATCAATTATGAAAGTTTTTTATATTTTTATCGCCATGCTTTCTGCTTTGACTTTGAATAATCAAAGTCATGCTCAAGATGAATTCCCACTTTTGGAAGGCCCTTATATGGGACAAAAGCCACCTGGCATGGTAGCAGAGCCGTTTGCACCGGGCATCATCTCTACAGGGCGCTGGGAGCTTGAAGGGGTGTTTGCGCCCGGCATGAAAGAATTTTACTTTACCTTAGACCGTGGCACCGATGATAAAAGCTTTAGCCCTACGGTAATCGGCTTTAGGCAGCAAAACAATGTCTGGAAGAAATACATTGAATTCCCTAGGACAGGTGAAATTGTATTCTCGCCTGATGGTAAACGCATGCATATGGCAGAAGACTATAAGGACCGCATTGGTGATGGCTGGTCAGAACAGAAAAGCCTTGGGCCGATGTTTGACCGAAAAGACTGGGGTATTATGCGCCTGTCAGCATCCGCCAAGGGCACCTATGTTTTTGATGATTATAAAAGCAACGACGTAATTCGGATATCAACCATCAAGGACGGCAAGCGCCAGGCTCCCAAAAACATCGGTTCCGTGGTCAACACTGGTAAATGGACAGCCCACCCCTTCATCGCGCCAGACGAAAGCTACCTGATTTGGGATAGCGAGCGGGAAGGCGGCTATGGGGAAACTGATCTTTATATTAGTTTCCGACAAAAAGATGATTCATGGGGGCCTGCGATCAATATGGGCGATAAGGTTAACTCCGATAAAGCGGATTTTTATGCGAGCGTTACTTCTGATGGAAAGTACATACTCTTCAACAGAGGCATAGATGACAAAGGAAATATAGATATCTACTGGGTGGATGCACAGATTATTGAAACCCTTAGGACAAAATAGTAAGCCCTATAATGTTAATGACTAAATTAATATCAGAAGTGCTAAATTTAGGTTCTTCAATAATAGCTAAGAATGTGAGAATTCAAGTTTCACTAAATGCAACATCATATAACTTAATTTACTAAGCTAGGCAAAATACTCCGAAGATGATTTTTTATAGATTATCTTAGGAGTTTTTTTATGCCTAAAATTTAATATCTAAAATTTAATATCTGAATAAGCTAAATTTAGGATCTGCTATTAAATAATTTTCAGCTTACAGCTGTACTTTGTTGAAAATAAATAGAAGGCTATAATAGTTTTTTTGAAGTTAGACTTAAGCATAGATATTTAATTAGAAGGATCACTAATGAAAGTTATCGGGTTTATTCGCGAGCAGCGCGAACAATTACAGCAACGTAATAATGAATTTAAAGCCAAGCTTGAGCCTAAATTTAAAAATATTAGCGATTTACTTTCAGAGAAACTCACTAAATCTCTTACTAATACCTTAAATAATCCTTGGTTTTCAAAGTTTAGTATTCAAGACAATGAAGACACTCAACAAAAAGAGTTAGTACAAACCCCTGAAGCTGAAAAGTCTTACAAAGAGCTACGTCTAAAACTGGGGGAAGAAACATATCTAGGCGATTGGTATTCGGTAGACCAAGAGTGTATTAATCAGTTTGCTAAAGTTACCGGCGATGAACAATGGATCCACACCGACCCAGAGCGTGCAGCGAAAGAATCACCATTTAAAGCGCCAATAGCTCATGGTTTTTTAACCCTGTCTTTAATTCCTAAACTAACCGACACGGTAAACCCAGAAAGTAATCCATACCCTAATGCAAAAATGGTCATTAACTTTGGTTTAAATCAGGTTCGTTTTCCATATCCGGTTAAAGCAGGAGCAAGAGTTCGAGCAAGGACGAGATTGATCGAATTAAAACCGATGAGAAAAAGTATTGAAGTGATTAATGAAATTAGCATTGAAGTAGAAAATTCGAAACGCTTAGGTTGCGTTGCTGAAACAGTGTTAAGACTGTATTTCTAACATAATTACTCATCACTACTTTACGTCAGAGTTTGCTAAAAAGTATTTTTAGCATCACAGAATACGTCAGGCGGTATCGGCTTTCATCTAACACTTATCAGTAAAGAAAAATGTTCAGTTGACGGACAAAGGGTTCCAACAACAACAACAACAACAACAACAACATGAAAATCAGTAACTAATCTGCCGCTTGATGAGCATTAATAACTATGATTAATACTCATCAAGGGATCCAATAGAAAGAAACTAAAGCCAACTTAATTTCCTGCTAACGCACCGCCACCATCAATACTTCTCAGGTAATTAAAATAAGATTTACTCATTTCAGCACAAGAAAGTGTTTCTGCACAAGGTCGGCGATATAAGCCTTGTTGTGCTTGCCCTGATCTTTTTTCTGCCATGAATGTTTTAAAAAAATCAAAATCAGCGGCAAATAAATCTGTAAGCATTAACGGCGAAATTTCTATCACTTCCATTTCATCTTGCGGGCTGTTAAATTGCTCTTTTTGATTATTTAGTGCTTTTTGCTCAGCCAATAATTGTGCTTCATTAAGCGCTTGTTGCTCTTGATACAGTAGCGATAATTCAGGGAATTTTTCGATCGTGAGCATATCTTCATCATTTAAATAATGAGTATATGCTTTAACTTTTTCATGAGCGGTACGATAAGCCTGACTTAACCACTTGTCGGCTTCATCATAATCAGGTTGAACATATTCTTGTTGAGAATAAAGCATACCAACTAAATAACTCGATTCAGAATGTCCTTTGCGAGCGGCTTTCTTTAAATAACTAATACCTTTGTCAGTATCAATAAAGCCTGACTCGGTTAAATAAAATAGCCCGGTTTTATACGAACCAGCTACACTAAAGTATTTTGCAGACCTCTTATACCACTTGAGCGCTAACGCTCTATCTACCTCAGTTCCATAACCCACATGATAAAACGAACCTAATGTTTCCATTGCATCAGAATATCCTTCGCGAGATTTCCGTTTATACTCATTGTACCAATGCTTACATAATTCAGTATCACATTTGGTTATTTTATAATTTGGATCATCTTTTTCAGCAACCGCGGTGTTAAATGCACTCGTAATAATAAATAATGCGCTGAGTAAACCAATAAAATTTAATTTTTTCATAAACATCCCAGTAAAATGAACTTAATATAACTTTAGATAATGTACATAATTTACGCAAGAGTTATTTAATACCGCTATACACCACAAGCATATTTTAATGCTTTAATCTTAAGAATAGGCACTCGATGTGCGGCAAATATACCAATATTTCTGAGCAGTTTTACAGGTGACGACTGATTTGAAAATGTGGTGTAAATTGCATCCATACCAGTTTGCATTAGCAAGTTATCGATTCTTCGTTGTTTTTCATAGCGCTTCAGTATGTCAAATTGATGATAACACTCACCACTACCAATGGCTTTGGCAATGACACTTTGCAATGCTGCAACATCTTTAAAGCCTAAGTTTACGCCCTGTCCAGCAAGTGGATTAATTGTATGCGCAGAATCACCAATTAACACGACTCTACCTTTTACGTATTGATTCGCATGACGACGTGTTAGTGGAAACGCGCCTTTAGCAACAACTTCAATATTGCCTAAGCGTTTAGGGAAGTGCAGGTGAATTTGCTCTGTTAATTGCTCATTGCTTAATTGCGATAAACGTTTAATTTCAGCTTTTTGTTGATACCAAACTAACGATGCATTATTACCAGGCATTGGTAAGTAAGCAAGTGGCGAGCCATTTACAAATTTCTGCCAAGTAATGTCTTGTTGCCCTAATTCTGTTTTCACATTGATCAACATTGCACTTTGCTGATACTCCCAACCGGTAATGCCAATACCCGCGAGTTGCCGTACTTTTGAATTAGCACCATCTGCACCAATGAGTATTTTTGCTTCGACTTGAGTGTTTGTTAGCTCAACATTAATGTGATTTTTTGTTTCAATAAATGATTGTAACTGTTCAGGACAAAGCATAGTGACATTGTCTTTGGCTTGTAATTGTTGCCAAAGAGCGAGCTGAATTAAACGGTTCTCAACGATGTGACCTAAATGGCTTTGTTTGATTTCTTCATTATTAAATTCGGCATAAGCTATATCGTCTTCCCAAACGCCAAGGCGTTTATAAACACAACTGCGCCATTCTTGTACTTGTTGCCAAGCATTAAGTTGCGCGAGTAATTGCTCTGAGGCAATCGAAATTGCCGATACACGTAAATCGAATGCTTGCTCTAAATTAAACGATTCAGGTTGCTGCATTTCGACAACGGCCACTTTTAACCCTAAATTAGACAATGATAGCGCAGTAGCAGCGCCAACCATGCCACCACCTATAATTAAACAATCGACTTTTAACATCTCAATCCAACTAATGTTGATATTTATATTGTTAGCAATGTTAACTAAGCAATTGCTAAATACCAAGACTTTAAATAAATTACTTTTTAATTACCAACTAATAAAAAAGCCAACAATTAACTCGTAAACCATTGATTTAATGAAACAAATAACTAAAAAACAGCATCGTAGATGAACACCCTGTTATGTACGATGAATGACTATTTTCATCGGCTATGTAAGCAACTGTTTCAGATCCCTCGATTTGAAACAATTGCTTACAACCACGCTGCAACCTTTTTGCAACATCTTCTATCTTAAGTACTATACAAAGCATGATAAACACATTTTATGATGCTAAATAAATAACTTAAACAATCATCAGGAATTCATTATGAAAACGTTAGCAGCCACATTACTAGGACTATCACTAATAACCGCATCAGCAACTTGTTTAGCTAATCCGGTCAATGCAAATTCAACAGTAAAGCAAAGCATGCCTGTTTATGAATTTGTTTATTCAAATAGTATTGATATCGTTGCAAAGAACACCGCGCATACTTTACAACAACTGAATTATCAGCGAGTCATTGAAATTCAGCATCAAGCTAGAAATAATATCGAATATATAGGTGCTAGGTTACAACAAAATACAATGCCTTTAGCAAGTGTGCCAACAGATAAAAGTGTATTCATTGCAGCAAAGTAACTCTATTTTTACGCCACAGTCCATTTTTGCGCGACATAACACCAAGATTAAAACCGGTAAATTTTCTATTTACCGGTTTTTTACTATCAAAATCAGCTAAATACTGCGTCCATGCATTTAATTACAAATTAATACGGGCATGATGCTAGCGTCAGTTGTGAAGAAAGAGTAAAATACGTCCCCTTTTGGTTAATAACCGTCAATATTTAGGTTATTAACAAAACATTACGAATTATTTTGGGCAAAGTAACAATGAGTAAAAAGCTTTATATTAAAACTTGGGGCTGTCAGATGAACGAGTATGACTCGCAGAAGATGGCTGATTTATTAGATTCAACACATGGTTTTGTTGAAGTACATGAACCAGAAGAAGCCGATGTGCTACTTCTGAATACCTGCTCGATTCGAGAAAAGGCCCAAGAAAAAGTGTTTCATCAGCTAGGACGCTGGAAACACTTTAAAAATAATAAGCCAGACTTAATTATTGGTGTTGGTGGTTGTGTTGCCTCGCAAGAGGGTGCCGCTATTCGTCAACGTGCACCATTTGTAGATTTAGTCTTTGGTCCACAAACATTGCACCGTTTACCTGAAATGATTAACCAAGTAAATAATGGTGAAACCAACGTCGTTGATGTAAGTTTCCCTGAAATTGAAAAATTTGATCGTTTACCAGAGCCAAAAGCTGATGGCCCAACAGCTTTTGTTTCAATTATGGAAGGTTGCAGTAAATACTGTACGTTCTGTGTTGTACCTTATACTCGTGGTGAAGAAGTTAGTCGTCCATTAGATGACGTATTATATGAAATAGCCCAGCTTTCAGAGCAAGGCGTGCGTGAAGTTAACTTATTAGGTCAAAACGTAAATGCTTATCGCGGCGATAGCCATGACGGTAGTATTTGTCGTTTCTCTGATTTATTGCGTTTAGTCGCAACCATTGATGGTATTGACCGTATTCGTTATACCACCTCGCATCCAGTAGAATTTACTGATGATATTATCGAAGCGTATAAAGATATTCCTGAATTAGTTGATCACTTACACTTACCGGTACAAAGTGGTTCTGATCGCATACTTAATATGATGAAGCGTAGTCATACTGCGATTGAATATAAATCAAAAATTCGCGCCCTTAAAAAAGTTCGACCTAATTTATGTATGTCTTCAGATTTCATCATTGGTTACCCGGGTGAAACGGCTGAAGACTTCGAAGCAACAATGAACTTAATCCAAGCCATTGATTTTGATTTAAGCTTTAGCTTTATCTACTCAGCACGTCCTGGTACGCCAGCTGCAGATGCTGTTGATGATGTTTCAGATGAAACTAAAAAGCAGCGTTTACACATTTTACAAGACCGCATTAACACACAGGCATTATCAATTGCCCGTAAAATGCTAGGTACTGAGCAACGTATATTAGTCGAAGGTCCTTCTAGAAAGAACCCTATGGAGCTGCGTGGCCGTACTGAAAATAACCGAATTGTAAATTTCGAAGCGCCGCACACGGTAATTGGTGGTTTTGTCGATGTTGAAATTTATGACGTTTACAGTAACTCACTACGCGGTAAGTTAATTCGTACCGAAGATGAAATGGGCTTGCGTATTGCGCATTCACCTGCTGATATCTTAGCAAATCAACATCACCAGCAAAGCAAAAGCGACACTGATGATTTAGGCGTTGCCACGTTTACACCTTAAGAACACCAAAACACACATTGTCATTTAATAGGGAACTCAGTCTTTGACTTCAAAAATACATAGCCAGACTATAAATTTAGAACCAGTAGATAATGACCGTATTGCTAACTTATGCGGCTCGTTAGATGACAATTTACGTAAAATAGAACGCCGTTTAGGGGTTGAAATAAGCTATCGAAGTAACGAATTTAAAGTAGTAGGTAATGTTAATCACTGCCTTGCTACTATTACTTTGCTGAAAAACTTATACATCGAAACAACACCTATTAAAGGTCGAGCGGGGATCCTCACCGCTGAAATGATCCACTTAGCCGTACTCGATTTAAACATACTTGAGCCATTAGCTGATAACGCTGGTGAGTATGATAAAATGGTTACCATTAAAACTAAACGTGGGGTAATTAAACCGCGTAATGAAAACCAAAGCTCGTACGTGCAAAACATTCTCAACAACGATATTAGTTTTGGTGTTGGCGTTGCTGGTACGGGTAAAACTTACTTAGCCGTAGCTTGTGCCGTTGATGCATTAGAGCGCCAAGAAGTACGACGAATTTTACTTACACGTCCGGCAGTAGAAGCCGGTGAAAAACTCGGCTTTTTACCGGGCGATTTATCACAAAAAGTAGACCCTTACCTACGCCCTCTTTACGATGCATTGTTTGAAATGCTTGGCTTTGAAAAAGTTGAAAAACTGATAGAACGTAACGTTATTGAAGTCGCTCCCCTTGCCTATATGCGCGGCCGTACACTCAATGATGCTTTTATTATTTTAGATGAAAGCCAAAATACTACAGTTGAACAAATGAAAATGTTCTTAACCCGCATTGGTTTTAACTCTCGCGCTGTTGTTACCGGTGATATAACCCAGGTAGATTTACCTCGCGGTCAGCGTTCTGGCTTACGCCATGCTATTGAAGTATTACAAGATATTGAAGGCGTAGCGTTTAACTTTTTCCAAGCAAAAGATGTTGTTAGACATTCCGTTGTAGGCCGCATTATCGAAGCCTACGAGCGTCATGATAACAATAACAATCACATCTAAGTTGAACACAAAATAATGGCAACCATTACTCTAGATATTCAATTTGCTTGTGAAAATAGCAATTTGCCATCAACAGCACAAATGCAGTTATGGGCAGAAGCGGCATTGTTGTCTTATAACAAAGATTTTGAGCTAACATTGCGCTTAGTCGATATTAGCGAATCTCAACAATTAAATCACCAGTACCGCGGAAAAGATAAACCAACCAATGTATTATCTTTTCCATTTGAAGTACCCGATGGTATTGAGCTAGATCTACTCGGTGACTTAGTTATTTGCGCCGATGTTGTTGAAAATGAAGCCATTACGCAAAACAAAACAGTTAATGCCCATTGGGCACATATGATCATACACGGATGCTTGCATTTATTAGGATATGATCATATAAGTGAAGATGATGCAATAGAAATGGAAACCATAGAGATAAATCTCTTGGCGCCTTTAGGGATTGAAAACCCGTATATTGAAATAGATAGTTAATATATATCAGTGACATTAATTATGTTATTGGCATTACATTTAAAGGTATAAAACAAGCTCTATGAGCGAAGACAACCCCCACTCTGGAAACGGTTCTTCAAAATCCCTGATGGATAAAATTGTTCAGGTATTTACTGGAGAGCCGAGAAATAAAAAAGAATTGGTCGAAGTATTAAACGATGCTGAAGACCGAGAATTGATCAAACCGTCAACGAAGCAAATGTTAGAAGGTGTGCTTGAAGTATCGGATATGCGCGTACGCGATATTATGATCCCTCGCTCGCATATGGTCACTCTTGATATTGAACAAACAGTAGCCGAATTTTTACCTATAATACTCGACTCTGCACATTCACGATTTCCAGTAGTCAATGATGATATTGATCATATTGAAGGCGTTTTACTTGCTAAAGATCTTTTAGCGTATGCCTTCACCGACACCGCTCACCAATTTACCTTAAAAGATATTATTCGCCCGGCGATTATTATCCCTGAAAGTAAGCGCGTTGAACCACTATTAAAAGAATTTAGACAAGAGCGCTATCACATGGCGGTTGTTGTTGATGAATATGGCGGAGTATCTGGTTTAGTGACCATTGAAGATATACTTGAGCTGATTGTTGGCGAAATTGAAGATGAACATGACAACATGTTAGAGCGCGAAATGCGTCATTTAAGTGGTAATGTCTACCATGTAAAAGCATTAACCGACATGGATGACTTTAATGAATACTTTAACTGTAAATTTAATGAAGAAGAAGCTGACACTATTGGCGGCGTTTTAATCCACCAATTTGGCCATGTGCCAAACAAAGCTGAAACCATTACTATTCATGATTTTGAATTTAAAATAGTGTCTGCCGACAAACGTCGTATTTTACAGCTACAAGTTACTGTACCTAAAGGTCATGAAATTAATGGTAAACTTGCCGACGAACGTTAATTTATATTAACGTTTTAGAGTCTGCAAAAAGCCAATTGACCATAATAAAAATACCAGCATAAAAAGATAAGCAGAATGAACGCGATACAAGGATTTTTCCTGAAAATTAATAACGGTATCTATGCATACCTAATAAGTTTTCTTGCCGGTGCAGCATTAGTTTTTGCTTATGCACCATTTTCATTATCGCCCATCGCTCTTATTGCGTTAATGGTGTGGTTTTTACAACTGCAAAACAAATCAAGCAAAGCCGCCTTCAGGCACGGCTTTAGTTTTGGTTTAGGTTGGTTTGCCGCAGGTATTAGCTGGGTACATGTTAGTATTGCCCAGTTTGGTGGTATGCCATTAATGGTATCGATTTTATTAATGATATTGTTAAGCGCCTACTTAGCACTCTACCCTGCTATAGCCTGCTATTTATCGGCTAAACTGACTCGCAGTAAACAACTCAACCTCTATTACCTGCCCTTCATTTGGTTATTCACTGAATACCTACGTACTCATATACTTACCGGTTTTCCGTGGTTGTCACTAGGTTATAGTCAAATAGATGGTCCGCTTGCTCCGCTGGCTCCTATTATTGGTGAAACCGGCATAACATTGGTCTTGCTGATGTTTACCGTATCTTTATTCATGGCATTGCAAAAGCGTCATCTACTAATGAACCGTGTAGTGCTAGTCATTATTGTTTTAATGGCCTATTACAGCTCGCAATTCACTACTATTACAGTTACCGATGAAACAATTGATGTTGCTTTAGTGCAAGGTAATATTAAGCAAGAACTGCGTTGGGATGAGCAACAAGAACAAAAAATAATCAATAGCTATATTGATATGACCGCCCCGTTATATCAAAATCACGATTTGATCATTTGGCCAGAAGCAGCAATCCCAAGACTAGAGCCATTAGCGCAAGAATATTTGCGCGAGCTTGATAAACAAGCGTTTGAGCAACAATCTGCTCTTATCACCGGCGTGATTAATTATAACCCTGATACTCGTAATTTCTTTAACCGTTTAGTGGTTTTAGGCACTAAAAATAGTGTTGATAACGAAGGCGATTATTATTATCGCAACAATAATCATTATGATAAGCACCACTTATTACCTATTGGTGAGTTTGTACCCTTTGCCGACCTTCTCAGGCCTATTGCACCATTGTTTAATCTGCCAATGTCATCGTTTAGTCGTGGCGATTATGTGCAACAAAATTTAATTGCAAATAACTTAAATATTGCACCATTAATATGTTTTGAAATTGTTTTTCCACAGCAGCTTGCCGCCAATATGAACAACAATACCGACCTTATTTTAACGGTAAGTAACGATGCTTGGTTTGGCGATTCACATGGACCACATCAACATTTAGAAATTGCCCGCATGCGTGCGTTAGAATTTGGTCGGCCAATGCTGCGCGCTACCAATAATGGTTTAACTGCGGTAATCGATCATAACGGTAAAATCATCGCCGATATCCCACAATTTACCGAATCAGTGTTATCGACTAAAGTTAAATTAGTGACTGGCCAAACATTCTATAGTCAGTTTGGTATTTATTTAGAAAAGCTATTAATACTGCTATTCGTTTTATTTTTAGTTGCTCAAACACTCTTTTATCGAAAATCGATTAAGTCATAAATTTAGCCAAAAAACGCCGTTTACCGTTATGCTAAACAGCCGACTATGCCAATAAATGCCGCGACTAAAATAACCATTGAAATACCACCTTTGCAGTTTTTCAATGCTAATAATTTTATCCTCAAAAAAACACATCAGCTGATAATTTAGTTTTATTAGCTAATTTAATATGAAAAATACTCATTTTTAAATAATATTCATTACTAATAGAAAATTTTCCTCAAACTAAAACCCCTAGCAAAACACATATAACCTATTGATTTTAAAGCAAGTTACTTGACCGGATGGGTATTTACGTACGAGTGTAAATATTATTTGTTAAAAAACTGTAACAACAATTAAACCTTTTCCCTCTGAGGAGCGACATATATACACGTTACCAATCAAAGTACAGGATTTCAGTGGGAGTTAAAAGCAATTTAGGCTAGGCATTAAATTTAGATAATGGTTGTTCCATTATTCAATTTAATAACGCTGCATAAATTACTTTTAAATCCATCGAAGAAGCGCTTGAGCAATCCCACTACTTCGTTGCAGCTACTTGTAATGGAATAACCATTACTACATAACTGCGCCTTGTATTGGAATCGCTCAAGCACTCTGAAACCAGCATCTTGGATGGTGACGGGTATATATAAACTAATTCGGGGGAATTAAATGAAAATTGCAGACACTAGCAACCAAGATGTCCTGGTTGCAACACATAAATCATTAAAAAAACGCATCACCATAGCCACGGTAATTACAGCAATTATTGCGCTTAGTATTTGGCAGTTTGCGCCGGCAGCAAGCCGCTGGAGTCAGGCGGAAAAGTCATTTCCACTACAACGCGTGCGTTTAGCTACAATCAACACCGCCGATTTCATTCGTGATATATCGGTACAAGGTCGAGTAGTCGCGGCGGTAAGTCCAACCATATACAGCCCTGCTGAAGGTACCATTACCTTTGCAATTGAAGCGGGCAGCGAAGTTAAATCTGGAGATGAACTAGGTTACTTAGATAGTCCTGAGCTAACCAGTCGCTTAGAACAAGAGTTGTCGAGTTTAGAAAACTTGCAAACCGGATTCAAACGCCAAGAAATACAAGCAAAGAAACAAGAGCTCATTGACCAAAAAGCGGTAGATTTAGCGCAAGTAGCACTAACCACTGCACAGCGAGAAAAACGTCGAGCAGACCAAGGTTTTGCTAAAAGTGCAATAAGCCAAATTGATTTTGAAAAGGCCCAAGATGATTTAGCCAATGCTAAATTGCAATTTGATCATGCCGTTGCTGATGCAGATTTAGACCAAGAAAGCCTAGACTTTGACTTACAATCACTAGGGTTACAAATTCAGCGCCAACAGTTGCTCGTAAAAGACATTAAACGCCAAGTAGATGCATTAATACTGGTATCTCCGGTAAATGGCATTGTTGGTAATTTAAATGTCGAAAACAAAACTTACTTAACCAAAAACCAAGCCATTTTAATGGTGGTTGATTTAAGCCAATTTGAAATTGAAGTGGATATTCCTGAAAGCTATGCAGATGACTTAGCCATAGGTATGGATGTAAACATTAACTTTGATCAACAAAGTTTTAGTGCTCGTCTAGTAACTATTTCCCCCGAAATACTGAACAATCAGGTTACTGGACGGGTACGCTTCGAACAAAACACACCACCGGGCTTGCGTCAAAATCAACGCTTAAACACTCGCATTTTACTCGAATCAAGAGAAGACGTATTACAAGTTAAGCGTGGTCAATTTCTTGATAGCAGCAATGGTCGTTTTGCCTATGTTGTCGACAATGGCATTGCCAAGAAAACCATGATTAATGTTGGTGCTAGAAGTTTGAGCTCAGTCGAAATACTTTCAGGTCTACAAGCCGGCCAGAAAATAATTATTTCAGGTACCGACATTTTTGAAAATGCCGAACAGGTATTACTTACCCAATAATCACAGCGCCTAACTTATAAAAAATAGATAACCGCCATTAAAGACAGTAATTGATGGTCGTAATTAAAGACAAAAATTTAAAGACAATAATTTTATTAGAGAGAAAATACCATGTTAACGATGAATAATATTAGTAAAGTATTTAAAACAGATGATATCGAAACTCATGCATTAAGAGATTTTAATTTAACCGTAAATGAAGGTGATTTTGTCAGTGTAACCGGACCATCTGGCTCAGGAAAAACCACTTTTTTAAACATTGCCGGTTTATTAGAAAGCTTTAGTGGTGGCGATTTTTTACTAGACGACATTAATATTGCGCAGTTAAATGATAGCCAACGTTCAAAAATTAGAAATGAAAAAATAGGTTTCATTTTTCAAAGCTTTAACCTAATCCCTGATCTCAATTTATTTGACAATGTTGACGTGCCACTACGTTACCGGGGCTTTAATAGAAAAGAGCGTAAACAACGTATTGAACACCACCTCGATATGGTTGGTTTAGCATCAAGAATGAAGCATTTACCTAGCCAGCTTTCAGGCGGGCAACAACAGCGTGTCGCTATAGCTCGAGCATTAGCAACAGATCCTCGCTTTTTATTAGCCGATGAGCCAACCGGTAATTTAGACACTCATATGGCGCAAAGCGTGATGAGTTTACTCGAAGATATAAACAAACAAGGCACCACGATTATTATGGTGACTCATGATAATGAATTAGCTAATCGCGCGGCACGAAAAATTCAGGTAAAAGATGGTCGTGTCAGTGAATTAGATGTTGTATTCACCAATGCTAAAGCGATTGCTTAGGGAGCTCATATGTTTTTTTATTATTTACGCCTAGCACGCATTAGTATGGTAAAGCATTGGGGCTTAAGCTTGTTGATGATTGTTGCCATTGGTTTAGGTATTGGCGCATCAATGACAACGGTGACGGTAAATCACCTAATGTCAGCCAATCCAATACCTCATAAAAGCTCGCAACTTTATAATGTCCAGCTTGATAGTTGGGATATAAATGAACCGGCTAATGACGATGGTACACCACCAGTACAACTCACTTATCGTGATGCAACCTATCTTGCTGCTCAGAACAATGCATTTAGACACAGTATTCAAGCACAGGCCAATGGTGTTATAGAGCCAGAAGGCAAAGATAGCATTCCATTTATGGTGACTGCTCGTGCAAACTCAGCCGATTTTTTTACTATGTTTGACGTGCCATTTATTTATGGAGGCAGCTGGGATGAAAATGCCGATTTAAATAAAGAACAAGTGGTGGTAATAAACTCAGAAACCAATCAAAGATTGTTTGGTGGTGAAAATTCCATAGGCAACAATGTAAAAATTAATGGCAATTATTTTAAAGTGGTTGGCGTTATTGACTACTGGCAACCAACGCCTAGATTTTATGACATAAGCACTGGTGCATTTAATGACTCAGAAGAAATCTTTGTGCCATTTGCCATGATAGCCGAAGAGAAAATTGGTCGCTCAGGCAATACCAACTGTTGGAAACCTTCAGGTGATGGTTTTGATGCATTTCTTAACTCTGAATGTGTGTGGTTGCAATTTTGGGTAGAGTTGCCCAATGCACAAGCTAAAGATGAATATTTAAGTTTTCTTAACGCCTATGTTGAACAACAAAAAGAGTTTGGTCGCTTCGATCGCCCTTTAAATAACCGTTTAAGTAATGTCATGCAATGGCTTGAACAGCAGCAAGTTGTGGCTGATGACGCCATCATGATGATGATAATGTCATTAATGTTTTTAATCGTTTGTTTATTAAATACCGTTGGTTTATTACTCGCTAAATTTTTAGGAAAAGCACCTGAAATAGGGTTACGTCAAGCGCTTGGCGCGAGTCGCAGAACATTATTTGCCCAATACATTATTGAGTCGGCTTGTATCGGTATTGCTGGCGGCATATTAGGTTTAGGGTTTGCTTGGTTAGGGTTAATAGGTATCACCCATTTATACGGCGATATGCTAAAAGGCTTAACATCACTTGACAGCACTATGGTTTTTGCCGCAATTGCATTGGCCATTATCAGTAGCATTTTAGCAGGCTTATATCCGACATGGCGAGCTTGCAATGTGCAACCATCCCAGCAACTTAAAAGCCAATAGGAGAATATAATATGCAAGAATTAGGATTGATTTTTCGTGCTCTATTGCGCAACAAAGTTGGCGCATTACTAATAGGTTTACAAATAGCACTTACCTTAACCATTATGGTTAATGCTGTTTTTATGATGCAAGAGCGTAATGCTCAAATGCAACGCCCGAGTGGTTTAGATGAAGATAACTTGTTTTTCTTATCGAATACCGTTTTTGCCAACGATTATAATCAGCAAATCGCCCTTGAAGAAGACCTACGTCTATTACGCCAAACAGATGGAGTAGTCGATGCAATACAAATTAATGCTATTCCAATGAGTGGTGGCGGCTGGTCAATGGGTTTACAAACCGAAGCCGGTGAAGGTAAAGATTCTGTTGGCGTGGCAGTATATATGGTTGACGACCATGCGATTAACACCCTAGGTTTAGAGCTACTTGCCGGTGAAAACTTTGCAGTAACTGATATTCAATGGCGTGAAGCTAGCCAATCTTCTTGGCCTGCAAAAACAATTATTACCAAGGCAATGGCGGAGAATTTATTTCCCGATGATTGGGAATCGGCACTGGCTAAAACAGTATATATTTCACAAAACCAAGCAATACAAATTATTGGTATCGTTAAGTCATTACAAGCTCCTTGGAATGGCTGGAATGGTGTTGAGCGGAGCATGTTAGTACCCTTTAAAATGGAGACTAAAGGTGGCAGATTCATGATTAAAACAGAGTCTGGTCGCCGTGATGAGCTTATGCCAATAATTGAAAAAGCCTTAGCTGATAGTAATAGGGGCCGAATAATTCGTAACGTTACCACCATGAATGAAGTACGAGAGCGCAGCTATAGAGGCCACAACGCGGTAAATAAAATATTAACCACTGTTGTTATCGTGCTTACTTTAATCACTGGGTTTGGTATTGTTGGCTTAGCCATGTTTAGTATTAACAGACGTACTAAGCAAATTGGTACACGCCGTGCGTTAGGGGCAACTAGAGGCCAAATTATGAGTTATTTCATGATAGAAAACTTAATGATCTCAACCTTTGGTGTAATACTCGGCGCAGCAGGTGCCATTGGCTTAAATATTTGGCTGGTAAATACCTTGTCAATGTCGCCAATTAATAATGAATTAATTCTATTGGGCATGATTGTATTATATGTTGTTGGCCAAATAGCGGTAATTTACCCGGCCAGTAAAGCGGCAAATATAGCGCCAGCAACAGCCACTAGGAGTGCATAAATATGCGCTGGCAATATTAAAATCCTAAACAGGGTGCTATTTAATCAATAGCACCCTGTTTTATTTTAACGATAATATTGCTGTAAAGAATATTACTGATAAGATGGTTATATCATTAATAATAAGTAAAAATTATGAAATCAAATATATCTAAAGCAATTGCTACCTGCGCGGTAATTAGTGGCATGTTTTCAACGCAATTACTCGCCGGCACAACAATCATTGAAAACGTGCAGGGCTATTCACATAACGGTACAACATTGCAACAATTTACAGCAGTACAATTTAGCAATGACAAAATAGATAAAGTGTTTTTTAACTCCGATGATTTACCTAATGATAAAAGCATCAAGCGCATTGATGGCCAAGGAAAAACGTTATTACCAGGGCTTATTGACGCGCATGGTCATGTATTAAGTTACGGTTTAAGTTTGCTTAGAGCAGATGTTGTCGATACAACATCTGAACAAAACGCAGTGACCCGTGTCGTCAATTATGCCAAAAAAAATCAACAACTAAGCTGGCTTCAAGGCCGGGGTTGGAATCAAGTGCAATGGCCAAGTAAATCTTTTCCAAGTGCAGCAAGTTTAGATGAACACTTTCAAGACACACCCGTAGTATTAGCAAGAATAGATGGTCATGCCATTTGGGTAAACAGTAAAGCCATGCAACTTGCGGGCATAAATATTAACACTAAAGATGTCAGTGGTGGTCAAATCATTCGTGATAAAGAAGGTAACCCAAACGGCGTATTTATTGATAATGCGATGAATTTAATTTATTCAAAAATTCCGGCATTAACCGCAGCAGAAACTCAAGCGGCATTGAAAATAGCGATGCAATCATTGGCAAGTGTCGGCTTAACAAGTGTACATGATGCGGGTATATCTACCGACAATATTGCCGCATTTAAGCACTTAAGTAAAAATGATGAAATGATCATCCGTATCAATGCCATGATAGATGCAAACGATGCACAACTTGAGCAACAGCTTGCGCAAGGTCACTTTGCAAGCGACGATGATATGTTCATCATCAACTCAGTAAAAATATCAGCTGATGGCGCATTAGGCAGTCGCGGGGCGGCACTTATTAAAGATTATTCAGACATGCCACATCACAAAGGTTTATTACTGCACGATGAAGACGAATTAAATGCGTTAATGAAAAAGTCGATGCAAGCCGGGTTTCAAGTGAATACTCATGCCATTGGCGATAATGCCAATAAAATCGTTATTGATAATTACGAGCAATTAATAAAAGTAACCAATAGTAAAAAATTACGCCATAGAGTTGAACACGCACAAGTGTTGCAACTTAGCGACATCCCTCGTTTTGCCGAGCTTGGTATAATTGCATCGATGCAGGCAACGCATGCCACAAGTGACAAAAACATGGCTGAAGATAGATTAGGAAAAGATCGTATTAAAGGGGCTTACGCGTGGCGTTCATTATTAAAAGCAAAGGCTGTTATTGCCGCTGGATCTGATTTCCCAGTTGAATACCCTAACCCATTTTATGGTTTACATGCATCAGTAACACGCCAAGATAAGCAAAATTTACCTGAAAGTGGTTGGTACAGTAATGAAGCTATGACGGTGAGTGAAGCATTTAAATCGTTTACCCTAGATGCGGCCTATGCTGGGCATCAAGAACAACAACTAGGTTCAATTGAAGTAAACAAAAAAGCGGATTTCATTTTAATTGATCAAAACATTTTTACCATCAATGCGCAGGAAATTTGGAAAACTAAAGTAATAAATACTTGGGTAAATGGCGAACTTGTTCATTAACCGTAGTAGAATATTCACAGTATTTAACATTGCCACCAAATGAAGAAGATAATAACACTATGAAAAAATTAATAACATTTTGTTTAGCCACAGCAATAAGTTGCAGTAGCATTGCAGCAAGCAATGTAGTCACCGAAACCGTTGGTTTAGTGGTTGCAGGTGGTAAACCAATTACCTTGATAGGAAAGCAACTTTATGTTGGTGATCAAGCACCAAACTTCAAAGTGGTTGATCAGCGTTTTGCGCCAGTTAACTTAACAGACTTTGCCGGTAAAACCGTATTGATTTCTGTGGTACCAAGTTTAGATACCGGCGTTTGTTCATTGCAAACTAAACGTTTCAATGAAGAAGTTGCTAATTTACCTGAAGATATTGTGATGCTAACGATTAGTAACGACTTACCTTTTGCACAAAAACGTTTTTGTAGTACCGAAGGTGTTGATAAACTAACTGTTTTATCTGATTCTGTGTGGCGTGATTTTGGCACTAAATATGGTTTATTAATTAAAGATATGGGTTTATTAAGCCGCGCTATTTACGTGATTGATGATACCGGTAAAATCAGCTACAAAGAGCTTGTCGCTGATATATCTACGCATCCAGATTATGAATTGGCAATAAATGCAGTGAAAGAAGCCGCCAATGTTGTTGAGCAAAAAACTACAGCACCGGCAACAGAAAGCAATTAATTTTCTTAGCAATCACGTTTAAAAACTGTTTCGGTCAACATGGCGATTGTTTAAGCCGTTTGACCGAAACCTGTCGCTATTTTCAAATATTCCAGTTCTTGCGCCGTAGATTCCCTTCCGAGTATTGCATTACGATGTGGAAATCGGCCAAAGCGTTCAATTATCTCCAAATGTTGCTTGGCATAATCAAGTGATCTTCGAATAAATTGTTGATGTTTATCATTATTATAAACCTGCTGCATGCGTTGAAAATGTTCCACACAGTGTTGTTGTATATCAAGGTCTTCGGCATGCTCTAGCGGGTGATAGAAAAAACTTCGTTCTACCAATGCCAACTCTTTATCATAGCCTTTATCAATGCCCTCCAAACAATAACGCAACGCTACATGGTCGCCAATAAAAGCCTTTTCAGTGCTGCGAAACATGTTTCTTGGCATTTGATCGAGGAGAATAATTAATGCCATTGCGCCTTTAGCTGTACGCATCCAATTAGTTAAATGCCCTTGTATTGCTTGCTCATATAAATGCTCAAACTTAAATTTAATTTGTTGATCAAGCACAGCAGAACTGGCATACCAAAGTTGTGCTTTTTGTTGGCTTGATAGTTGGTTATCAAGTTCACCAAACCAAAAGTCGAGTACTAAGTCGATATTTCCTGACATATAATTCCCTTTATTTTTCAGACGATTAAAACAAATAAACAATTATTTTTCAATTAATTAATTATTTACTCTTGAATTTCATTTAGTTAATCCCATCTTTAATAGTGTAGTCGCCATAATGGGTCTACGACACACCAAGTCCAGATTTAATTACTGCTTATCAGTATAGATCAAAAATGGATTGGTACATAAATCGCCTGCTCTTAATGAGAGGCACAATTAAATATTGCTTAATAGATAGGATATTACCATGCGTACACTTACAAAAGATTTTAGCCCTTTATACCGTTCTTTCATTGGTGCTGAGCACTTAGCCTCAATAATGGATAAAGCTAATCGAGCTGAAAAACAACCTGCTTACCCTCCATATAACATTGAATCAATCGCCGACGATAAATATCGTATTACTATGGCCGTTGCTGGTTTTGTTGATTCTGAGCTTGATATCGAATCAAAAGAGAACTCACTTATCATAACAGGCACGAAAGCACCTGTTGAAAATTTAGAGAATAGAAACTTCCTTTATCAAGGCATTGCCGAGCGCAATTTTGAACGTAAATTCCAACTTGGTGATCACGTAAAAGTTATTGCGGCCCATATGGAAAATGGCCTATTACATATTGAGCTTGAAAGAGAAATTCCAGAAGCATTAAAACCTCGAAAGATTGCTATTGGTGCAAAAAGCTTGCTTGAGGGCAACGCTGAATAAGTCCTGAATTGCTCGCGCAAAACGGCCAACAACTCCCCTAAACGTTGGCCTATTTACTCCCTATACCTTTTGCCCAGCCTTGCTGGGCTTTTTTGTATATAGCAACAACTTCAAACTGTATAAACAGCGCTATTTTTAAAATAATGGTTTACATCTGTAAATATACTGCCATACTGCGGTACAATTTTCACACACGTCGGTAACAAGTTAACTACATTTTTAACGATACTAGTATCAGTAAAGGAAGTCCTGATTTAGCTTTACAGAGAACTTACGCATGAAACTTTTTTTAAAAATTCTTAAAGCAATGCCTTTAGCCTTGCTATATATCCTAACACTTTTCGTTTTTTACCAAGCGCTTTTTAGCGACAAACTCAGCCAGTATAATTTTGATAATAGTCGCACAATTATATTTTTCGTTCTATTACCTATACTAACAAAGTACTTGGTACAACTGCTTTCATCACCAATATATAGCTTGATAGAATTTTATCGTTCTCGTAAATTTAACAGCGAAAAACTAACCTCGGTTTCAGTTCTTATACCTGCGTATAATGAAGAGGTTGGCATAATTAAGACGATTAAGTCTGTACTGACAACTAATTACCCGAAACTTGAAATTGTAGTGATTAACGATGGCTCTAGCGATCGTACTCATAAGCTAGTCACTACTTTTATCAAACGCCACAAAGCAAATAACTCTCAACTAGCAATTAAATATCTGCAACTTACCAATGGCGGAAAATCCATAGCCTTAAACGAAGGCCTAAAGGTCGCAACAAACGACATTATAATGACCATAGATGGCGATTGTGTAATGGATGAAAATGCCATCATTAATACTGTTAAAAGATTTAGTTGTGACAAAGTAGGCGCAGTAGCCGGTAATGTTGTGGTTGGTAATAAGTCAAAATCAATAGAGGTTATTCAGCAACTTGAATACTTATCAGGATTTTTCTTAAGACGTGCCGATTCAGTATTTAATGCCGTATTTATTATTGGCGGCGCAGCGGCCGCTTACAGAGCAAGCGTATTAAAAGAAGTAGGTGATTTTAGTCAAGAAGTTGTCACTGAAGATATTGAAATGTCGACACGTATTTTAGCTGCAGGTTATAAAACTCGATACGCAGCTGACGCAGTAACTTATACCGAAGGCCCATCAAATTGGCAATGCTTGTGCGATCAACGCTTACGTTGGAAGTTCGGACGTTTTCAAACATTCATTAAATTTAGAAAACTGTTTTTTAGTACACAAAAAAAACACAGTAAATATTTAACTTGGTTAATTCTGCCAATTGCACTTTATGCCGAATTAGTATTGTTGCTTGAAGCCTTGATTTTGGGGGTTTTCTTCACCTATACAATTGTCACTAATGACTACATGCCATTAGCAATAATGATTTCATTTATGGCGACATTTATTAGTATCCAAGTACTGGTAGATAGCAAAAGGAAATTCCATGCTAATTTATTACTGCTTGCCCCTGTTGCGTGGTTTTTGTTTTACATTGTTGACGCTGTTGAGTTTCAAGCTCTTTATAGAAGTTTAAAACGATTAGTTAAACGCCAAGGCTTACAATGGCAAAAATGGGTGCGGGTTGGCATATAACTGCAACTAACCTACCACTGTTTGTAAACATTAAACGATTGCACATTTCTGCTAGCGACAACGATTGCGCAAGCAGAATGGTTTCAGTTAAATGATGATATATTTCTTATAAAATCATTTATCATTGTTGCTACTTGTTCGCTATGACTAATTGGCGCCATATGACCCGCTTTTATCTCTCGCTCAAAAACATTAGGTAAAACAGCAACCAATTTATCGATTATCGTTCGAGTAAATACCGGACTTTTCGAGCCATGCATTATGTTAACTGGGCACTTGATCACATCGCAATTTTGCACTTCATACGTTTCACCGAATAAACCAATAAAATCTAACTTCACTTTATCAATATCGTTCGCCATTAAGCGTTGTATTTTGCTGGGTAATTGCTGGAAAAAACCAGGACGATTCCAAGTATCGGTAAAGTATTGAGCCGCATCATTATTCGCTAAACCGGCAACATTTAAAGAAAACTCATCGACTTGCTGACGCATTTGGCTGCCCGGCTCGAGTAAATGCAATGCTACCGGCTCAAATAGATTAACACTCAGTAACCTTGCTGAATGCTCTACGGCTATTTTTAAGGCGTTAGCGCCACCAAAGGAGTGACCAACCAAATGAAACGGTTTATTGCCTATGTAATGATTAACTACGGCTAATACTCGTTGCGTTTCTGTTGTAAGGGAATAATGTTCGGCATCACACACCTTAGGTGCTTGTCCATAGCCGAGTAAATCTATATTAATGCATTGATAATTACTTTCTAATTTACTCACTAAGGTTTGCCACTGGCGACTACTACTCAATGAACTGTGCAATAACACCACAGTTTCCCCAGCACCGCTCAGATAAACACCTTTTAAAAAATCATCATTCACTACATATGTCTCCTAAATAATATCGAGCAACTGTAACGTTTAGCGAGGCGAAAATCTATGAGTTAATACCAAGTTGATTAATTAACGGCTCATTTTTAATGGTTAAAATGAATAACTACTGCGTTATAAAATTTATAAGTACGACTGCATGGACGCAGAAGGTAGAGCGACGCAGGATGCCAAAGCCGAGAATAACTACTTACTAAATTTTATGCCTTGTATTTATCCCTTTTTCCTCATGAAAAAGTACGACTACATGGATGTAGAAGGTAGAGCGACGCAGGATGCCAAAGCCGAGATCACTTAATTAGTCAAATTGGTATGATATTTTGATATTGCGCAAAGTCGCCTTCATTATAAACGACTATAGTGGAGGTGAATTTACATAATCACATTGGGATAGCTATGAATTACACTGAAATCACTTCCGGAATTTCTAAGCAGTTAGGAAAATTACGTAAAGAGCATAATGATGTCTATAGCGGGTTTTCATCGATGGCTAAGGCTTGTCATAAAGACGGCGCTCTATCAGCTAAAACGAAAGAACTTATGGCGACATCTATAGCTATTGCTAATCGTTGTGATGGCTGTATTGGTTTTCATGTAAAAACCCTTATTCAAATGGATACTAGTTACGAAGAGTTTTTAGAAATGTGCGATGTGGCAATGTATATGGGTGGTGGACCATCTGTTATGACGGTTGCAGAGGCGATGCAAGCATGGGATGAATTTAGCGTTCAATAAGACAATTCATACATAGTTTATCCGGCTTAGAAAATGACCAAGCCGGACTATACATTGACATTGCGGTTAACGCACCATAGCAATATCACTTTCAGCATTGTCAATATAACTTAAATATTCATCCATAATTGCTTGCGCTTTTTCTTCACCGCCTGCAATTTCATTTAAGGCATCACGCCATAGCTTATTATCAGGGTGATTTTCCCAAGTCATATCACTGATCCCTCCTGGCATACCCCAAACAACGAGTAAATCATAGTCACCAGTGTGCATTTCCATTATTGTTTCGGGTCCAGATGTTTTAGCTTTTACCGTCGCAGGTTTATAATAATCTTTAATTATTTTTAAAGCATCGTTAGTTTTACCTGGCTTAAAATTTATCTTTACTACACTTTTCCAACTGGCAGAGGCATCATAGCGTTTACCTGCTTCCTCAGAGTAACTTAGCGAAGAAACGCTAAATAAAGCTAGCGCCGTAACAATTGTTAGTATTGATTTTTTCATTGTTTATTTCCTTGTAAATAAACACAAGAAACACTCTGGCAGAATGCTCTGCAAGTACATCTATGCTACAACCTTGTGCATGTTGTATTGACATCCCAAAAAACAAACTTGTATTAATTGGTTAGGATAACAATAGTACAATTTTACAATTTTGCCGTTATAAATACGCCATTAGAGCCTTTGACGTAGTTATTTGTTGGCAATGTTTATATACTTTGTTTTTCACTCCACTAAATATTCTTCTATGGCTAAGCCCAATAAAAAAATGCCAGATAAAACCGTAGAGGTTATCTGCAACAAATGTAATACGCTTTTGTTCAAATATAAAAAAGGCGGTAAAGGTGCATTATTGAAATGTTTTAAAGAGCGCATCGTTAAAAATTTTACAGTTACGCCATGCCAATGCCCTAAATGTTTGACCGTATTCGCAAAAGATACTTTAGTATCTGGTACTCCCGCTTATAAAATCATTGGCAACAAAGCCTTTTGCAAGTAAATTAACTTATTAATAAAACATTAAGTTACTCGTAAACTTACCCATTGGTGCTAAACACATGATTATTTATGGCGACAGTAAATCAGGCAATTGTTATAAACTGCAGTTGCTGTGTGCAAATCTTAATATTGATTATCAATGGATAGAAATTAATATTTTACAAGGCGAGACTCAAAACGAAGAATTTTTAAGTAAAAACCGCAACGGTAAAATCCCCATTTTACAATTGGATTCAGGCGAGATTTTATCAGAATCGAATGCAATATTGCATTACCTAGCTCGAGGCTCTAGCCTTTGCTCAAATGACAATCTTAACCATGCGAAAATATTACAGTGGCAATTTTTTGAACAATATTCGCACGAACCGACAATTGCTGTCGCTCGCTTTATTGAAAAATATTTAGGCCTACCTAAGGAACGTTTGCAGGAATACAAAGCCAAACAACAAGCGGGTTATAAAGCATTAGATGTGATGGAACATCACTTGGCAACCCAGACGTTTTTTGTCAGCAATGACTATTCTATCGCTGACATTTCACTTTATGCATACACCCATGTGGCGCACGAAGGGGGTTTTAATTTAATTAGCTACCCTAATATTAATGCGTGGTTACAACGCGTAACAGAACAGCCTGGTTATCAACCTATGGCTATTTAGCCTGATTATTTAGAGTGGTTATTTAGAATTGATATTTATGGGGCTATTTAGAATTGCAGTAACTCCATATAATTAATATTGCAGAGTAAACAATAATTCAGACAGGTCAGGTTGCCATTGAAAAGTGCTGAGCTTTATCCGCCCATTTAATACCACAACATCTTCACTTTGCAATAAACCTTTTTGCTCGGTAAAATTATCACTCGCAAGCGCAAATGAAATTTTCCCTTGTGAGTTAATCACCCTATGCCAAGGCACATTTAAATGTTTTGGCGCATAACCTAACGCCCTGCCAACCAATCTAGCCCTACCAGGTAAACCGGCTAAATCGGCAATTTGGCCATAACACGCAACTTTACCTTTAGGCACAGCAAGTACCGTTGACCAAATACGTTTATAGTTTTCATTCACCGCTGGCATAATTTACTTAATATACAATACCAGTAAATTTTTGTGCCTTTTTTCGCCATCTTCACTAGCATAACGAATAAGGATTTCATCTTTACCATCCAAGTCTAAATCGTCATTAGAGATCAAATAACCATTTTTAGGTAAACGAATATCTAACGTTTGATGATCGCCTTGCACTAAGCTGCCATCAGTATTACCTGGATAAATTTTAAGGCTATTCTCTTCGCCTGATAAAATTAATTCTTTAGAGCCGTCACCATCTAAATCGGCAAGTTTTACCACCGGAGAGCCACTCTTACCACTCGACAAGCTAAATTTAAGCTGAACTTGTTCGCTCACTTTTTGTTGGTAATTATGATCAGCATCTAAGGTAAATATAAGAACATCTTGATCAACACTGCCAGTAAGTAGTGCACCAATAATCTGTGATACTGAAATATCGAATGATGAGACCATGATCTCTTGATTATTGTCATTGTTAACATCAACAAACTCTAACCCCGAAAAAGTACCCTCACCTTTTACCGTACTGTTAGCTTTGTCACTATAGGTTAATACTGAGTTTTTTAACGCGCCTAAATAAATTTCATAGTCATTACTTTTATCAAGCACACCAGAGCTTTTGGTATACGACACCACCATATCTGGTAAGTCGTCATTATTAATATCTTCAATATGAGAAACCGTACGATATTGCAAATCACTTTGATCTAAATTACGACCATCTGCGCCTCGGGCATCCCACCAGTTAACACCCCTTATATCTTTGTTCACTTTAATTGTTGTCGCAATCTTCGAAAATTTATTTTGCTTGGTTTGTGCAAATAATAGTAACGAGCCATTGTCTGCAATAACAATATCTTTTTTACCATCTTGAGTCATATCAATTAAGTAATATGAACGCTCGGTATAACTCACTCGTGCGTCAAATATTTCTACGGTTGGAATTATAGGCAATTTTTGCGCGAGGTAAGACCCCGTGCCCGAATGAAGATATACGTTTAAACTACGAAAATCAGCCAAAATAATATCGTCATAACCATCACTATTTAAGTCATCAACAAAATCAAGTTGCTGCAAATAAGTCACATTTTGATTAATGTACATTGAATCTATTGCAAGGATACTTTCAAAGTGGCCATCAGTTGCTGTATTTGCATTTATTTGAGGATTAAAGCGCAGCACATTATCGCTAGTTAAAAAGTATAATGCCTGTTCGTTAATGTCATTTTCATCACTCAAATCATAACCTAAAAAATGTTCCGGTATGGTTTGTTGTAAATGTAATTTGTATGTGTTGGTTACATCATCAAATGCATATAAAGCTAACTTTAAACTATCTTCGCTCTCACCTAGTACAATGATTTCTTTACCTCGATTTGGTAATAAATCAGCCCTTATCGGTTCTTGTGAAATATTAAAAGGTGCTTGGATTTGAAAATGGCTAAATTCAAAATATTCTTTTGCTTGCAGTGGCAAGCAGACGCACGCCAGTGCAATAAACAATAGGTTATTGATATTTCTGAAATAGCTTTTATTACTACCTTTGATTCGTTTCATCTACTGCTTTCTCAATAATGGTGAATTTGCCGTAATAGCAATATCTTAAGTATAGAAAACTAACACGACCATTAACAGGTAGTTAACATTAAAATGTAAGAGTTTATTTATATTAATGTAAAATTCAATTTTGTCCGCGTAACAAAAGCTTAAAATGACACTCTATATTTTGACTAGAATAATATATATCGACTATTTAAAAGCATAATTCAACTAAAGCGCACAAAAATGTATTTATTAATAAATAATTATTATTTCTATGTCTATGTGTAAATATGGATGAAAAATATCTCTTTGAATAATAACTATTTAAAGGTTAATGTAGACTAAATAAAATGAAATAATGGCAATTTTTCATCGTGAAAATGAAGAGTTAATCGATCTACTAAACTGTTATATTTTACTTGGATATAGTAGCTGTACTTATTGTTCTTGAAGAAAACAAGGTAAAAATCATAAGCGTATATTGCCTTATTGAACTGAAATTCATTAACGAAATTAAAGGAAATAATGATGTTGCAAGAAGTATTGAAGAAAAATGTAGTGATCTCCGTCGGAACAACAGATTTTAGTAATGTTATTAAAGGTGAAGTAATAGCGGCATCAGACTATTGGTTAAAAGTACAAACTAAGAAGAACCTAGAATATGTAAAAATTGACGCGATCATTAAAATTGTAGTGTCTAAATAGAATTAAAATTACTGCTAATTTCTGCATAATAAAAACTTAACAGCAATAAATACAGTGGGCTGTTATCGTTTGTGAGCTCTTTAGCCCGCTAGACCCTCGCCATTTAAGGCCATTAGCGCACTAAAATTTATGGAGTTACGAGTTTGAACATCAATATTAGAAAAGCTCAATTAAATGATTTGGATAAGTTGCTTGAATTTGAACAAGGTGTGATCGCTTCGGAACGTCCGTTTGATAAAAGCCTTAAAGATAGTGAAATCAGTTATTACAATCTTGAAAAATTAATCACCAGTGCCAACTCACAACTAGTTGTAGCTGAATATCAAGGTGAATTAATTGCTTCAGGTTATGCGCTATTAAAGAAATCTGAACCATTTGAAAAGCATGATTACTTTTCTTATTTAGGCTTTATGTTTGTGGCTCCTAAATACAGAAGAAAAGGCATAAACAAACAAATTATAGATTCCCTCATCGATTGGAGTAAAAGTAAAGGCATCGTAGAGGTTCGACTTGATGTTTTTGAGCACAATCAATCAGCAGTAATTGCATATAATAAACTAGGCTTCAGTAAAACCTTAGTTCAAATGAGAATGGACGTTATTTAAAGTGCACATAACAAGTATCAGCATTATTTATAAAATAACTTGGATAAGTAATCTATGACACAACACGAGTATATTTTTGTTACCGTTTCCATCATTATCGGAATGGCTATAACACGCCTTCTTCATGTTGTAGGTGATTTGATCCGTTACCATAAGCAAGTGAAAATTCATTGGTCTACAATTATCTGGAGCTTAAGTATTATGATATTTATTCTTCAGTTATGGTGGATTGGTTGGGGACTACGAGATTATACTGACTGGATATTTCTACATTTTTTTATCCTAATATCCGCTTCTATTTGTATTTACGGTGCTGCTGAAATGGCGCTTCCAGATCCAGATGATGGCCATTTCGATATGTTGCTGCACAGCCAAAGTTTGGGCCGTTTTTCAGCAACGTCAATGTTGGCTTATTTTCTAATTGGACCTTATGTTAATATTGTTATGTTTGGAAATCCGGTGCTTTTATCATTTGTAATTCCACTGGTTGGTATAACATTAATGATTTTAGTGATCACGATCCCTCGATGGTTTAAGGGCTTATCACTAGCTTTCGGTGCATACTCCTTAGCACTCCTCTATATAACAGTGTAGGAAAAACGGCTATTACAATAATGCCACCATCGATTTTTGCACAAACAAAGCTAGTCAGTCGGGATAAAATATAGTTGGCTATTTTACTCTGCTGAAATTAAAGCCAACAATTTGTACGCTTAATTAAGCGTTATATTTAGATCAAATTATGGAGAGTTATCATGTCTAAGCCAGTACGAGCATCTGATACGCCCTATGCAGTAGACGTTGAAGAAGGTAAAAAATATTCTTGGTGTTCTTGTGGTAAAAGCGAGAAACAACCTTTTTGTGATGGTTCTCATAAAGGTTCTGAATTTTCACCTGTAAGGTTTACCGCTACAGAATCTAAAAAAATGTTTCTTTGTGGCTGTAAGCTGACTGCATCACAACCCACATGCGACGGTAGTCATAAATAAACAGACAATACTGCACAAGCTATGCAAACGGTACAATGTACCGTTGCTGTTTTCGTGCCAGTCAATATTTTAGGCGACAATAATACTTGGCTTTAACGACCGTTAACTTTTGTTACATATTGAAGTCATTAACGATTGTTGTTTCGTGTTAACTTAACTTAGCTTTAGTTCATAAAGGGTTCAGTGGTGAATAATCTACAAAAATTGGCCGGCGTTGCAGCACTTTTTCAAGCCGCTATTTATATATCAGCTTTTGTTTTTTTTGGGGCGTATTGGGATTTTCCTGTAGACGCGGATAATACCCAAAAGTTTGTTTTTCTATCTCATAATCAAACGATTCTATCTGTAGTTAATTTAACTATGTATGTCATCTTTGGAATTCTTTTGGCTGTGTTGGTTTTAGCTCTTCATCAACGCCTAAAAATAAAAGCACCCGCTTTATCACAAACGGCTGCTGTCTTCGGTATTATTTGGGTTGGCCTCGTCATTGCCAGTGGCATGATTGCCAATATAGGATTAGCAACTGTTATCGCTCTCTCAGCTAAAGACGTAGAGCAAGCTATGACCGTTTGGATAGTGATCAATACTATAGTTGAAGGTTTAGGAGGAGGTAACGAAGTTATAGGGGGGCTATGGGTGCTCTTATTGAGTGTTGCCGCCTTAAGAATTAATGAATTCCCCAAAGCATTAAACTATTTGGGTCTGTTTATTGGCTTAGCTGGGATTCTCACTATCTATCCTGCTGAAATACTGACAGAAATATTTGGCTTAGGTCAAATCGTATGGTTCTCTTGGTTAGGAATGGCTATGCTGATGAGTCGTCAACGCTAACAAAACCTGCAAATGGACACAATACCCTTGGTTGTTTTCACTGCCTTTAACATAATCAACTATATTATTGCTGCTTAAAAGTAGCGCTATATTTCAGTCGAGGTTTGCATTTGTCCCAGTTAAGAGATTTAAAAGGTTTAGGTCCTAAGTCAGAGCAATTATTGATTGAAGTGGGAATAAAAACCGAGCAAGACTTAAGGGCAATAGGCGCAATTCGTGCTTTTATTCGTTTAAAAAGAAAAGGTAATACCAAACCTAGTTTAAATTTTCTCTATGCACTAGTTGGAGCCTTAGAAGGAGAGCATTGGCTCGATATCGCGAAGCACGAGAAGGGGCAATTATTAATGGAACTTGAGGGCTATAGAGAGTTAGAAGAATTATTAAACACAGAAGATGTAACGTTATAGGATTGTAATGAGTATACGCAAAGCCACAACCAATGATGCGGAAGATATTCGCACTCTAACTTTACGGGCTGCTGAGCCAGAGAGTAACACCGACTTTGATAAAGAAGGGGTGAAACACTTTAAAGAAACTCTTCAATTAGAAGCTATAAAAAATCGCATCCTGAATAAGGAATATTTGATGCTGTGTTTTATTAAGGAAGATAAAGTTGTTGGCATGATTGCCATTTATAGAAAAGAGAAATTAAGTCAGCTTTTTGTAGACCCTAGTTTTAGAAAGTTAAACATCGCTAAACAATTATGGTCAGCAGCGAATAAAATCTGCATAGATCAAGGAAGCACTGGCAACTACTGGGTAAAATCTTCGACTATGGCAATTCCTGTATATGAGAGTTTCGGTTTCCGTTTAGATGGCATGCAACAAAATCAAGACGGTATAATTTATTACTCAATGTTGCTGCAGTCATGAATGTAGACGTTATCAAGCCAATTAAGTGGCGTTACTTTTAAATGGCGTTTACTTTACACTCAGCAGAAGTTGTCTTTTCATCATCTCAATTATCTATTGTAGGTACGTTAACAACTCCAACAATCAAAGAGTCTTGCCCATGTGTGTTGATGGTTCACGGCAGTGGACCACAAGATCGCGATGGAAATATATCAGGATTTATGGTGCAAATTTTTAAATTTCTTGCTGAGTACTTAGCAAGAAATGGTATTGCATCTTTACGATACGATAAACGCGGGTGTGGCAAAAGCGAAGGAAACTTTAAAACCGCAGGGCTAAGTGAAATGGTTGATGATGCCTGTTCAGCTATTGATTTCTTAAATGTACAAACGAATATTGATAAGCATAATATTTATGTACTTGGTCATAGTGAAGGTGCGGTATTAGCGCCCGAAATTTGCGTAAAAAAACCTAATCTGGCTGGTCTCATAATGTTATGCGCGAGTTTACGTAGTTTTGAAGAAGATGGCGTAAAAAATGCTGAAGTACTTAATCGGGATTTAGATAAAATAACAGGGCTTAAAGGAATACTCGCTAGGTTTTTGTTTTACAGTAAAAAGCCATTGCAGACGATGGTAGATCTTAGGAAAAAAGTAGAAACAACCAAAGCAAAGACAATTTGGGTGTCCTTTACTAGAGTGAGTGCTAAATTTTATCGTGAGACCTTTAATTACGATATTAAGTCATACTTACAAAAAACTAAGCACCCCATATTGGCTATTGGCGGTAGTAAAGATTTTCAATGTCATCCTGATGACACACGGTTGATCCCTTCAATTTCACCAAGTGAATCTGAAATTCATATTATTGATAATATGGATCACATGCTTAGGCTACAAGTTGGTGAACCTACCTTACGGAGTTATGTAGATTCAGGTAAAGAGCCGATAGTAGAAGAAGTTAAAGAGTTAGTCTGTCGTTGGCTGAAAGCTCAAAAAGCTAATAATGCATTAAAATTTAACTAAAAGCGCTTACCTAACGCGTTGTAAATATGGCCATTAGACAACAATAGAATACAAAAGGAATTCTATATGAAGCTCAAAATCATACTATTACTTATAGTTGCTCCTACCATGATGCTTACAAACAAGGTTCAATCATCTCAGATAAGTCCTGTTCTCACAAATAATGAGCAACAAGCTTTGGCTGTTGGTCTAGCCATTGCTAGGGTTAATTCTTTAGGTAAGGCAGGTGCACCATTGATGACTAACACTCAAATAAGTGAGCTAGAAAAAAACATTGAATTTTTAAGTAGTGACCCATCGACACACAAAATGGCATGGGCTTGGTTAGAGTTTAGGATCAAAAACGATAGTCAATTGACACTTAAAAACAACCCCAGCTCTGACGCAATTAAGCAACGTTTAGATTTGTTTCCAAAGTTACTTAGAAAATACTTTGTGTTTGAATAAATATTAATCAACAGACTATTTAATCTTATTCTAGGTAAAAATATCAGCTTAAGGTCAAGTCTTAATAGTCGCTTAAATTTATGGCCTATTATAGATGTTATTTATTCGTCAATTAATAGCTTTGTATAGCTGTGGAGTCAAAAAACTAACAAATATATAAACATTTTATCAAACATTTTTAAGGTTATTATTTAGGCGTTATGCCTATGAACAGCGCTGTAAATTAGGTATTGATATCTACCCTATCGCAATAGTGAGTACTGTCAATCAGATGAATAGCGCAATCAGTTGAAAAATATCGTATTCTAAAGACTACAATGTTGAAATTATTAGAGGAGAAACCAGTGGCTAAGCAAAATTACTCTTTCGAAAAGCGCCAGAAAGAAATAGCTAAAAAGAAAAAGAAGGAAGAGAAACGCTTGAAAAAAGCAGGTCTAGACGATAACAATCCTGAAGACGTTCAACCTATATCCGGAGATGACGATACAGAGGTCACAATCGACAACACCTAACAAGCTAATGAATAAGGGCAAAAAACAATTGCTGGTTTTCAATACTCAATATTTTAAGCAATAATTTTTTGCCCTTATTCGGGCGTAATATTTTTAAGGGAATAGTGTGCAACGTAGGCAGTTTATTAAAGCTTCACTGGCAGGTGGAGGAGCTATTATAGCAATAGGTGCAGGAACCTTGTTGTTCATTGAAGATAAGAATAAAGATATTCTTACTGTAGACTTTGCGATGCAAAAATTAGATAAATTATTTAATGAAAATTTTATAAATTTAGGGCAATGGGATGCAAGTCAAATATTTACGCATTGCGCACAAAGTGTAGAATATTCAATGTCTCAATTCCCAGAACATAAATCGAATGTTTTTAAGGGCACTATAGGTAAATTAGCATTCTCCATTTTTTCGTCCAAAGGTAAGATGACCCATGGCTTAAATGAGCCAATTCCAGGCGCGCCATCGCTGACCCAAAATGGAGATGCAATAATAGCTTTATATCGTTTAAAAAATGCATTGCTTAAGTTCGATAGTTATCAAGGCACTCTTGCACCACACTTTGCATATGGTGAATTAACAAAAGATGAATATGAAATAGCGCATGTAATGCATTTGTATAATCATCTTGAAGAAATAAAGATTTCATAGCCATTTAAACGCACAAAATCGACTTGGTTTTTTTACTCTGTGAAACATTATAAGCAATTATATTTAAGCACTTAATGTGCTGCCAGATTTTACAGATGGCATGTTAGACATTTATTGTTTAATCGATAAGAGGAAAGTAAGTCATATGAGCAGTGACCAGAATGCATTAAATTCTGATTATTCAGAAGCCGCCCCCACTTTTGAACAAGTGAGTGCAATGATAGGCGATATTATTCTCGAGTTTGGCGCACCTTGGTGTTCGCATTGCCAAGTAGCTCAGCCCCTAGTGCAGGAGGAGTTAACTGAACATCCTGAACTTGTCCATATAAAACTATATGACGGTAAGGGCAAGCCGCTAGGACGCGCATTTAACGTTAAGCTTTGGCCGACTTTGATTCTACTGCGTGATGGCAAGGAAATAGATCGTTTAATACGACCGGTGCGTGGTGATGAGATCCATCATCTACTGATGCAATCCCAATAATTACAGCGACCAAAGTTACAGCTAAGGAATATAAACCATGCAAATACGACAATATAAAGCATCAGATTTAAAGTCAGTGCTTGATACATGGGAATTAGCAACACGTTTAGCCCATGAATTTATGACGGACGATTTTATCGCACAAGAGCGCAAAAATGTTGCCGACATTTATCTACCAAATACCGATACCTGGGTTGCAGAAGTTGATGGTGAGGTAAAGGGATTCATTGCACTCATGGGTAACGAAGTGGGTGCTATATTTTTACAACCTAATTATCATGGTAAAGGTATTGGTAAATCGCTGATGGATAAAGCCCAAAGTCTTCATGAAAGTCTGGAGGTTGAAGTGTTCAAAGCAAACTCTATTGGTCGTAATTTCTACTCAAAGTATGGCTTTGAGTACCTAGAAGAAAAGTTTCATGAACCAACAGGGCAACCACTATTACGTCTTAAATTTACGGCTAAGAAATAACACAAACGAGTTTATCTAAATTTATTGATTGCGCTTGTTTGATAATTTTAGAAAACACTATCAAGCCTTTTAGTTGACGTTATACATATTAGAGAATATAAAAATAATGAAAATCTCAAAAACACTATCTATATCAATCGGCAAATCTACTCTGCTATTCAGCATAATTTTTATTTGCTTTACTCTTTTTCAACCAAAGGCATATGCGCAAAATGCGACTTGTTTTAGTAAAGTGATCATTGAGCCGAGCTTTATAGCATTTACAACAAATAAGGAAAGTAAACTTGCTGATTGGTATCAAAATACATTCGGTTTAAAGACAGTTAAAAAATTTGCCTTTCCTGACGGTACTGTTAATGGCATTTTAATGCAAAAGGAAGAGTTTGTGGTTGAAGTGTTTAATCGAGATGACGCTCTTCAAGCGAGTGATTACGTGCAACAATCTAAGCCAGAACAATGGCGCGGTGTCATGAAATTTGGCATATATACTAATGCAAATCTACCAATGCTGAAACAGTGCCTAATCAATCAAGGGGTTCAAGCTGGGCGGATTTATAATGATACAAAACTCAATATTGATTTGCTTCAAGTTATCGATCCAGAGCAGAATATACTCGAAATCATCAGTAGAAAAAAATCACTTTGAATATTAATTTAATAAACATAACAAGCCAGTCACGTGAGCACATAAATCGGGCCGTGTCGTTCTTTACAAATTATAACCTGCATTATTTTGTCGCTTATTACGACGTTGGCAATGCATCGAAATGTTGATCTACTACAAAGGTATTTAATAATGTTCAAAAAATGTATAAAGGGCTGTTTGTTTACTCTTGCCTTATTTTCGGCTTTTGCCAATGCAATTGATATTACCGCACTTAACCCTGTTGAACCGTTAAAAGTAAAATCTAAGCTATTTAAAGAAGCGCTTGAATATAATATTACTTTGCCACAAGGCTATGAGCTGGAGATTAACAAAGATAAAAAATATTTTGTTATTTTTGATTTGCACCCTCGAAGTCAGCCTTTTCTTAGTGGCTTGCATGATTGGTTAAGTCATAATGGTGGTTGGCCATGGCCTGAATCTATCGTGGTAACACCTGCAAGCTATAATGCTGAATTTGCTAGCTTGTTCGAGCAACTCGTTGAAAACCCTAAAAATCACGCCATCTTAGATTACTTTGAATCTGACTTATTAAAAACCATTGATGCAAAATATCGCACTAATGGTTTCAAAATTTATAATGGTTTTGTCAGTAACGGCGCCTTTGGTTTATATATTTTACTGAATCGGCCTGAACTTTTTAATGCGTATATTATCTCCAGCCCTTCGTTAGCAAATGACTTTGGTGACATTACTTTGGATGCGCCAGAAAAACTGACTCAACTCGATGATAAATTAAGATTTCTATACATTTCAATAGGCGATCACCAATACGAACGAGGTAATTTAGCGTCATTTGATGCTTTTGCACAAACATTAAAAGAAGTGGCACCAAAAACACTCGACTGGCAAGTACATCATAATACTGAAAATAATTACATGTCAGGTCCTATCGTCTCAGTTGTTAATGGTATAGAGGCACTTTTTGCTGATATGTTTACCAATTTAAAGCCTGATTCAGACATCTCTAAAAAAGGCGCAGCTGCAATTATTGAATATTATTCAATACTTTCAACTAAAAAATATGGCTTTAGTGTTTCTGCAGAAGGGTCTTTAAAAGCATTAGCAAATTCTCTTATGGCAAGTGATCCTAAAAAAGCATTGGCTATATTTCATAAAACGGTAGAGCTATATTCGGAATCTGCTTATGCAATTTCGGCACTAGCAAAAGCCTACGCCGAACTTGGTGATATCCAACTAGCCATTGATTACCAGCTTAAAGCGGTAGAAAAGTCGAAAACTATGAGTACTTGGAATCAAAACAAACATCTACAATATTTAGATGAATATAAAGCAAAGCTAAACAATAATTAAGCGCCTCTTTAAATAGGTCAAATAAGGACAAAATAAAATGGCTTTTGTCCTTATTTAACTCATTGTACATTGCCTATTTACAGGCTGCTGAGTGCTTTCGTAATATGATTTAAAGGAGTAAAAATGAAAATTAGAAGTGTGAGTATCATCAATACAGTATTACTGATAATAGCATGTTCATTTTCGGCATCGGCTAGCAGCGCTAGTTTATACCATAACGCGGTTAATCATCCCGATAGAACACCCGCGGATTTGGCCTCTGATGCAAAAAGAAAACCTCTAGATATTCTGCCATTTACGCAAATAAAAGCAGGCGACAAAGTACTTGAATTAGGCGCTGGTGGTGGTTATACCACAGAGTTATTGTCTTGGCTGGTTGGCGATTCAGGTCAGGTTTATGTTCATTTTCTTTATAATAAAGAGCGTCTAAAAGATAAACGACTTGCTAATGTTATGCCACTTCGAGAACATTCACTTAACGAACACACCAAAGTTCTTAGCGAAAATCAAATAAATAGTGAGCAGCTGGACTCTATTGTTATTTTCTTTGTGCTGCATGATATTTATTTGAACAATGAGATGAGCGATGAACTGCTTTTGAGTCTTTTTAAGGCGTTGAAACCTGGAGGTAGTTTAATTATTTTAGATAATGCGGCTAAAGCTGACTCTGGCTTAGCGAATATGGGCGATCTTCACAGAATAGGCGAAAAGTTTGTCCGCTCTGAAATAGAAAAAATTGGATTTGTATTTGATGGCTCTACCGATGTTCTGAGAAATAAGGAAGATGATCACAGCAAACCGTGGGGTGTCTTTAAAGGCACTCAAGATCGTTTTGCGTTCCGATTTATAAAACCATTAAACTAGCATCACGCATCAAATGCTCGTAACAAATGACGTAAGAGTACAAAAGTGTCTATCACGACTATTAGTTAGACGTGCTATAAATATTTAGGGATAGAGTTTAAATGAAAGTTTTTATATCCATTTTACTATGGTCTATATCAGGGTTTTTCGTCATTAATGCCGCAGAGTTCAACAGTAAAGAATTTGCAAATAACTACTTTAATGCCTGGACTGCAACTCAATCACCTAAAGCAACATCACAGAATATTGAACATTATCTTTCATTCCTAGCGGAAGATGTTGGCCACCAACATCTTCCTTATGACTCTGACGATGCTCGTAATTCTGATGGCAAAAACAGCATCCGTAAAGGCATGAGTCACTACCTTGGTGCTCATACTGAATATACAGGATCAGTGATTAGCATTACACATGGTTATGATGTGGTGGTAATACAATATGACACTTTAGCCAAAGGCATCCATCCTCAAACTAAAGAGCTGATCACGCAAAGGTACCGTACTTTAGAAATCCTTGAAATTGAAAACGGCAAAGTATCTGTTATTCGCAAATACAGTGAATAATGAATATAACAAGCGAATAAATAAGCACAAAAATAGCTGCCTAATTTCGTTAATCAACAGTTTAGAGAACTATTTTATGCCTTTATTAGGGCGTTAAACGTTTAGGAATAATAATCCCCATGAATGATGAAGAACAAAAAAGATTAATTAAAACAAGTTGGGAATTACATAGCATAGTGGAAACTAGCTACCTAAAAAATTCAGCTATTGAAGGTGATAAAGAGTGGTTAGAAAAGCAACGAGTATTGCTTGCTGACATGGCGATTCATTTATTACAAACAGCGGTTAATCCCGGTAACATTGAACTGGATAAATTAAGAAATAACCTGCACTCTATTTTAACTATTTCAGATCAGTTTCTACCAACTGCGGAGCTCAAAAGTGCTACTGATAAGCTTTATAAATAAACTTATAACAATTAATTACCGTGGTTATTTGGACATTAACTAGGCGCCGCTTCTATTTAGCCATAATATATAATGGCTTAAAGTGGCCTTGTATTTTTCTTCAACTGTAGAGTTCATAATGATTTCAAATTTTAAAATAATCCTAATTTTAGCTGCAATACTAGCAGTATCTGCCTGTGCTACTGCCCCCACTATAGAGAGAAAGAATTATTATTCGTGGGAGAATGATTATGGCTACTCGCAAGTAGTCAGAGCGGGAAATACAATTTACATATCAGGAATAGCCAGTGATAAACCTAGCTTTCCTGAACAAATTGAAGACATCTACAAATATATCAATCAAATATTAAACGATTACGGTGTAGACATTGATGCCATTGTAAAACAAGTGATATATACAACCGATATTGAGGCCATGAAAGCCCATACAGAACTAAGAAAAAGCTTTTTTAACAAAGATAAATATCCAAGTTCCTCAATTGTTCAAGTGAGTAGGCTTTACGAGAAAGGTCACTTTCTTGAAGTCGAAATAGTTGCAGTAATACCCAAAATATAAAAAGGCTAATATCTCTAGCAATGACTCTACGTAAAAAATTACATTTAATCCCAGGTACAATGTGTAACGATAAGTTATGGACCGAGTTGCGTCCTTATTTACATAGTTCACTTGAGCTGGTTCATGTGGATATCCCACGGGGCAAAAATTTTGACGAGTTAGCTAAATACTATTACGACTTATTTAGTAGTGATAAAGTAAATTTGATCGGCTTTTCGCTTGGAGGATATATCGCAAGCTATTTTTCAATGTTATATCCAGAGCGCATTGAAAAACTATTCGTTATATCCAATAGCCCAACATGTTTACCTTCTGAAGAATTGAAGCAACGAAATGATATTCTCGACTTCGTTAAAAAATATGGCTACAAAACGATTAGCCGAAAGAGAATAGCGAATATGTTAGATCGCAACAATCAAACCAATCGTCTTATCGATTTAATCTTGGAAATGGATAGTGATCTTGGCGAAAATGAATTTATCAGCCAGTATCAATATACATCAGCAAGAACAGATCTTTCTCAAACGATAAGTCGACTGCCATTACATAGTCACTTTTATTATAGTGATGATGATAGGCTAGTGAATTCAGATTGGTTTAATAAGCTAACAAGTTTAAACCCTAAGTTGTCAGTGATTAACACCTCAGGTTCAGGCCATATGTTACCACTTGAAAAACCGCAAGAATTGGCTGATTATATAAATTCGTGGGCCGGATTATAACAAACGACTCACTAATATTAGTTAAAGCTATTAGGACATCTAGGGAGTTAATGACCGCCGGCTTTGCTTCACTTATTAGCTGAGCCGTAATAGATCTAGTCCTATAATTTAGCCTTAATCACAAACGTTCATCTATTGTATAAAAAGGAAAAGTTATGAGTAATTCAGTAATGGGTGCATTGGTAGTCGTAATTATCGTTGTAATAGTCGCTATGGCAGCTTCAAAACGTAAAAAATAGCTAAAGCGTTATACCTATTTGATTAAATATGCGATCGACTTGGTATAAAGTACTGATGTGGGAGTCTATGATATGAACATTAAATTTATCACATTGTCTATTTTAGTATCGTCAGTATTGAGTGCATATAGCTCGACAGCTGTCGCAGATAATGGTGTATATCTAGGCGCTGGCCTGAGCAATTTAGATCTAGATGGAGATAGTTCAGTTAATGTTTCTATTACCACTGGCTATAACTTTCTCAAACAGAGCTTTGACTCTGCAGACATTCAGGCTCTAACATTAGGTGTTGAAGTTCAATATTCGGATTCAATATCTGGCACCGATAATGTTAATAACTATTCCATATTTACCGCATTCAGAGCGTATATATCAGACCTATGGTATTTCAAAGTAAAGTACGGCTACACTGATTTTCCAGATATAACGTTAATAAAATCTGATGCTGAAAACTCTCATATAGGTGCAGGCATAGGACTCGGGTACCGAATGAATTCAGGGAGCTTTGAACTGGAATATGTATATCCTAATAAAACCATAGATGCTTCCATAATTGAATTTAGCTACAAATATCACTTCTAAAATTTCGCTACTGTTAATCTAAAGAGACTATGCTGCCCATACCTATACTTATTCAACTCAGGAGATTAAATAGCAACTGCACATAAGCTCCTCACTTAATCACTAATGTTGCCAAGACTCTTACTGCTCTTTATTCCGACATTACTGCTCTGATCATTTACCTATTTAGTATTAACTTTCGACTTATTATTAATCTTAAGTCTTACCTCATACGTATATTGAAGTAATAGCAGTTTTGAGGACCTATTGTGATTATAAATATCATTGGCTTTAATATTTCATGGTTTGGCTTGGTTTACTGGGGCAATAGTTTTATACCTATTGCTCTTGTATTGCTGATTGCTCACATTTTATTCCTTTCAATAAAGCCGAATGAAGTGTTACTAATACTTGTCATTACCTTCATAGGTATTGGTGTAGATTCATTTTTACAGTATTTTAATGTTTTAATATTTGTTGACGTTAACCACATTCCCTTTTGGTTGATGTGTTTGTGGGCATGTTTTGCTGCAACCATTTGTCATAGTTTAAGACTATTAGAATCATCTAAACTTATGCAAGTTATAGTAGGTGCTGTGTTTGCACCATTAAGCTATATCGCGGGCTATAAATTTGGAGTGGTTGATTTTGGCTATTCATTATTTTTTAGTTATTTAATTTTAAGCCTGATTTGGGCAGTATTATTTATATTGTTCTTCTATTTAATGTCTCGCCTAGTTAAAGTCGAGGTAAGCTATGCTTAAATATTATTTTATTGCGGTTGGTTTATTTATATCCAATGTGTCGATGGTATATTCTGCACACAAATTAACGCAATCTAAAAATCTGCAAACGATCACCCAAGAACATAATTTCAAGGTCGTTGGTGAAACAACATTTTCAATTTTATTTTGGGATCTTTATAATAGTAAGTTGCTGACAACTTCTGGTAAGTATCCAATTAAAATAGAAAATGAAAAGCTCATTTATGAAATAAACTATTTAACCGATATTTCTAGTGATGACTTAATCGAACGAACTGTTGAGCAATGGCAATATCAAGGTGTAACAACAGAAAACTACCAAGCTTACTTACCTTTACTAAAACGCATTTGGCCAGATATCAATGAGGGAGATACCTTAACTTTGTTTGTTCATCAAGGATCCAGTATATTTTATTTTAATCAACAATATATTGGTACTATTGATGAGACTGAGTTTACTCAAATATTTCTTGATATTTGGCTTGCTGAGAATACTAGTGAACCTAAGCTGCGTAAGGAATTATTAATGGAAAATAACAATGCAAAAAATTAAATCGAGTTTATTAGTATGCTTTACTGCATTTTTTCTTATTAGCTGTTCAGCTGATATAACCGACTATGAACCAACAAAACAAAATTTTGATATTAAAACTTACTTTACCGGAAAGGTTATTGCTAGAGGGATGATCCAAGATTATAGCGACAAAGTAACACGACGATTTTGTGTCGAGCTAAACGGTACTTGGCTAGAGAATAACGGTGTTTTAGCAGAAAAATTTTATTATAATGACGGTGAAATAAGCTTTCGTAATTGGCAATTAACAAAACTGGCCGATGGCAGCTATGAAGGACAAGCTGAAGATGTTGTCGGTACGGCAATAGGTAAACATCAAGGCTTTGCTTTCCACTTTCAGTACGAATTATTACTTGAAGTAGATGATGATACATATCAAGTCGCTATGGATGATTGGATGTACCAAATAGATAAATACCGGGTGATGAATACAACTGAAATATCCAAATTTGGTGTAAATATAGCTAAAGTAACATTGTTTTTCGATAAGCAAACAGCTATACAAGAGTGCCTTGCAGACGATAATATTTAACTAAATAGATACGCTATGGGGTATTGTTGTTTGGCTAATTTATTTTATGTAGTTTCAACCATCTCCTCTAAATTAGGGCACTATTGCCAATACAGGTCTAATAAAATTATGAAATATCTAAAAATTATACTTTATGTATATTGCATCTTGAGTATAAATGCTTGTAGCGAACAGCAATTACAGCCCCTAACAACGTCGGCCAAAATATTAGCATTTGGTGATAGTTTAACATTTGGCAAAGGTGTTAAAAAAGCCCATAGTTATCCCAGTGTGTTAGCTAAGTTGTCAGGCTTAGAAGTTATCAACGCAGGTATTTCTGGCGAATTAACAGCTCAAGGGTTATTGCGTTTACCGCTCGCTTTACAGACACATAGGCCTGATATGCTCATTTTGATGGAAGGTGGCAATGATATATTACGTAACCACAACCTTGCTCAAACAAAACAAAATTTGGCACAAATGATTGAACAGGCTCAGCAACAAAGTATTGAAGTGGTATTAGTTGGCGTGCCGAGTAAAAGTATATTTTCTGATAGTGCCAGCTTTTATCAAGAACTCGCCGATGAATACCAATTAGTATTTATTGATGACATCATAGCTTCTCTGCTAAAGAGTCCTAGTTTAAAGTCAGATTCGGTTCATTTTAATGAGCTTGGCTATCAACAATTAGCGAATCAAATCTACACAACATTGCAAGAAAACGGCGCTTTATAGCGTTTTTCACTTCAAACTACAATTTATAACAATTTAGTTTATTGTTAAATTTTAGTAAAAAAACCTTTTACGGTTAACAACTTAGCCTACAGACCAGTAAAAACAGCAGTGCTGTTTACTTTTTGTACTATTGCCAAGTAATTATAAAACCTATAATCTGTGCGTCCTTTTGTATAAAACTAATTTAGAGGCTGTATGGGCTTAGCTTGTGGTAATCGTAGACAATTTTTTCGTAAAGTCACTGGAGTTATAGCTCTTGGGGCAACTGCGCCATTAATTTCGACCACTGCACATGCAAGTTTAGGTCAGCAACCTGTGCGTCGTTTAGCACTTTACAATCGTCATACCGATGAACGTACTGAAGGCGTATATTGGGCTAACAATTCGTTTCAAGGCGATGTTATTAATTCGTTCGAACACACCTTACGTGATCATCGTCAAAATGAATCAGCACCTATGGATAGACGTTTATACGATTTTTTACATCAAATTCAGCAACGTTTAGTAACCGATAAAGAAATTCACATTATCTCAGGCTTTCGTTCCGAAAAAACTAACGCTATGCTTGCCGGTCGCAGCAGTGGTGTTGCCAAGAAAAGTTTTCATATGAGAGGCATGGCCATTGATTTTTGTATTCCGGGCATTGACCTAGAACTCGTTAGAGATACAGCTAAATCATTAAAGTTAGGCGGTGTTGGTTATTATCCTAATTCAGGTTTTGTGCACATAGACACAGCTTGGGTACGTAGCTGGTAATTACGAGTAATGTCGGGTTTTCGCGAGATTTACCAACACATTTAACATATCATGGTGTCATTACTCATTAATGTGATCATGCTATGCAGTTAGACAGTACAGTTTGTATGCAAGCGAGATTTTCTCGTGACACTAGGTTTGATGGTCAATTTTATACGGCGGTTCTTACCACTGGTATTTATTGTCGACCAACATGCCCGGCAGGCCCAGCCAAAGAAGAAAATGTGCGTTATTATAAAAGTGCCGCGCAGGCTGAATTTAACGGCTATCAACCTTGTAAGCGTTGCAAACCTGAGTTATCTCCGGGGCAAAAACTACCGACAATCATAGACACGGCCCTAGCGATACTCAATGCTCAGCCTCACGTAGACGTGCAACAATTATCAAAACAATGTAATATCGGTGATCGTCAACTCCAACGTTTATTTCAGCAATCCTTAGGCCTAACACCGAAGCAATTTATTAATCAAAAACGTCAAATTTCAGCCCGAAAATTATTACTCACAACCACCTTACCCCTAGCTGACATCGCAATAATTAGTGGTTTCGGCAGTTTACGTAGCTTTAATGATCATGTTAAAGCTCAATACAAATTACCTCCGTCAAAAATACGAGCGAATAGTAAAGCCATTAAATCTGATACGTTGCGCATAACATTGCATTATAAAGGTGATTTAAACTGGCCATTAATGCTGTCATTTTTTCAACATCGACAAATCCCCAGTATTGAGCATGTAGCAGATACCTATCAACGCACAATACACTTAGATAATTGTTTTGGTTGGTTGCAAGTATCAAAGCCAGAGGCAGATTGTTTGTACTTAGACGTTCAACTTAGCGACTATAGCAAACTGCCAGAGATTGTGACTCGAGTGCGTAAAATGTTTGATTTAGATTGTCATCTTGACGTAGTGCGTGAACACCTAAAACAAGATCCTATCCTCACAGCAAGCATCGATCGTTTTGAAGGCCTAAGACTACCTGGCTGCTGGGATGTATTCGAGTTTTCCATTAGGGCAATTTTAGGGCAACAGATCTCGGTAAAAGCGGCAACAACGCTTGCTGGTCGAATTGCTGAAAAGTTTGGTCAACAAGTAGAACATATTCAAGGTATTGTATACCCAGAGCATTTACCCAGAGTATTTCCTAGTTATCAAAAATTACTAAATTGCGATTTTGATGGTTTGGGCATAACCAATACTCGCCAGCAAACCTTGCACACTTGGATTGAATTTTATAGCCAAAATATCGAACTATTTAATCGTCCAGGTGACACTGAATCGTTTGAGCAAGAGTTGTGTAAATTAAAAGGTATCGGTCCTTGGACCGCTAATTATCTAGCCATGCGTGGCTTAGGTTTACCGGATGCATTTCCAGCCGCAGATTTGGGTATAATTAAAGCATTATCGAGTGATGCCGAAACAATTAATAGCAAACAGATATTAAAAATAAGCGAAGCTTGGCGCCCTTGGCGTGCCTACGCAGCTATTTATTTATGGCATTCATTAAAACCAAATACTTAGCACTTAGCATAATTATAAATAGGCAGTACAACACATGATCCATTTCCATATATTAACCACCCAGTGTGGTGATTTAGCGATTTTAGCCAACAATGATGGCATCACCGAAGTTGCCTTTCAACAAGGTAAAGTCGCGGTTCAAATTAACGCTGACTATCAAGCTTTAAGCGATAATTCGCCTAGCCATTTACACAAAGCGGTTACGCAACTATCGGAATACTTTGCAGGCAACAGAACACACTTTGACTTACCCATTGCTCAAAGTGGCACACCATTCCAACAACAAGTTTGGCAAGCACTTACCGATATACCGTCAGGTAAAACCATCAGTTATGGGCAACTTGCTAAGAACATCAATAAACCTGCGGCAGTTCGAGCCGTTGGCACAGCAAATGGCGCGAATAAAATTGCCATAATAGTGCCTTGCCATCGAGTTATTGGCAGTAATAATAAATTAACCGGTTATGCCGGTGGCTTAGGAATTAAAGCAAAATTATTAATGTTAGAAGGTGCACACTTTAGCGTTTAAGCTCAAATGTTAAATAAGTTATAAATATAATGTGTATTGTTTGCTGAATTGATAAACTCGGTATTAATATAATTTTTGACTTTGTTATTGCTCTTTATGATTGAATTTATTGCCCTATCCGCCCTATTTTGTCTAGCTTGGATGATGTGGCGCTTGTACCAGGCAAAACAATATAACCGTTTTGTTGATTGGCTAAATAGTGAGGTTAGACCTCAGTTAGTGCAGTGTTTAAATGAAGAGTTTGAAGATAATCGCAATGAACTATTTCCAAATACGCCAGAGCATATACAAGCAGCCCTTTATTATTATCAGCAATATCCAGTAAGAATATTTGAAGCGGCCATTGCTCGAGAGATAATCCCGGCAGTTTGGTTAGAAAGTAAAACCAACAAGCGCCACGCTGCTCACTTATTGTATGTGCAAGGCAATGCGAGAATTCACCCGGTTAAATGCAATGTGTCAGCAGGTCCCACACCTCGCTAGAGCTCATGTGGGATGACAGGCTAATCGCTGATACTCATGCGGTGGATGACGATGCTAATCGCTCTAGCTCATGTGAGAGAAGGTGCTATCACTGTTACTCGCGTGGGGTGATGGTGTTAATCACTTCCTGGTAATTTAATCTACCTATCTATTTTTTGTTCTATAAATAAAAAGGGACCTGAATAATCAGATCCCAAATTTCGTATTAGCCACCATGATAATCAATCTCTATGGTGCTTTTTCATACTAGCTGAATTAAGCATTATACCAATTTGACTAATTAATTAATCAACTTGGTATTATATAATGGCGGCCAAATTTGCGCCTTGTCTAATTGCTTGTTTTGCATCGAGCTCGGCAGCAACATCAGCGCCACCAATTAAATGCACCGACTTACCACTTGCTTGTAAATCGTCATAAACATTACGTAATGGATCTTGACCGGCACAAAGGATGACATTATCAACATCGAGTATTTTAGTCTGTTCACCTATTTTAATGTGTAAGCCTTGATCATCAATTTTTTCATAACTTACGTTATTGATCATTTGTACTTGTTTTTGCTTTAATGTAGCACGATGGATCCAACCCGTAGTCTTACCTAAATCTTTACCTACTTTAGTGGCTTTACGTTGCAACAAGAATACTTCACGTGCTGATGGCTCAATTTCACAAGGCATTAATGCACCATTGTTACTAAAGGTCTTATCAATACCCCAGTTTTTAAGCCACTTATCCGCGTCCATGGTTAAGCTATGCTCTTCCACTAAAAACTCAGCAACATCAAATCCTATACCGCCAGCGCCAATAACAGCAACGCGCTTGCCTACTGGTTTATGATCACGTAAAACATCTAAGTAACTCAGCACTTTACTGTGCTCAACACCCTTAATACTAGGCGTTCTTGGCTTGATCCCTGTAGCGATAACTATTTCATCAAAATCAGAACTCGCTAATGTTTTGGCATCTTGCTCAGTATTTAAATGTAAATTAACGCCCATTAACTTAATTTGGTTATTAAAGTATCTGATAGTTTCGAAAAATTCTTCTTTACCAGGCACTTGTTTAGCGTAGTTAAATTGGCCACCAATTTCGCTGGCCTTATCGAATAAGTGAATTTCATGGCCACGCTCGGCCGCATAACATGCAAATGCTAAACCTGCTGGTCCTGCGCCAATAACTGCAACTTTTTTCTTAGTAGCCGCTAACGGAAAATTTAATTCTGTTTCATAACATGCTCGTGGATTGACTAAACAAGACGCACGTTGTTTCTTAAAAACATGATCTAAACAGGCTTGATTACAACCAATACAGGTATTGATATTTTCTGACTTATTAGCGGCGGCTTTTTCTACAAATTTTGCATCGGCTAAAAATGGACGTGCCATAGACACCATATCAGCATGGCCATCAGCTAACACTTTTTCAGCCACTTCAGGGGTATTAATTCGATTTGAGGTGATAAGCGGAATGCTCACCTCTTTTTTCATTTTCTCGGTGATCCAAGTAAATGCTGCGCGAGGTACAGAAGTTGCGATAGTAGGGACACGCGCTTCATGCCAACCGATACCAGTATTGATAATAGTAGCACCCGCTTTTTCAATTTCTTTAGCAAGGTAAACAACTTCATCCCAACTAGCTCCACCTTCAACCAAATCAATCATTGAAAGGCGGTAAATAATGATAAACTTTTCGCCTACTTTAGCGCGAACAGCTTTTACTGTTTCAATAGCTAAGCGAGCACGGTTTTCTAAACTGCCACCCCATTCATCGGTGCGTTGGTTGGTACGTTCACAGAAAAATTGATTTATTAAGTAACCCTCAGAGCCCATAATTTCAACGCCATCATAACCGGCGAATTGAGCCAATGATGACGAATTAGCGTAATCTTTAATGGTTTTCCAAACTTTTCTAGAACTTAATGCTCGAGGCTTAAAAGGATTAATGGGTGCTTGTATTTTTGACGGTGCAACATTAAATGGATGATAACCATAACGACCGGTATGCAAAATTTGCATACAAATAACGCCACCTTCCTTATGAACAGCTTCAGTGACAACTTTATGTTTTTCGGCATGGCTTTTACGACTCATAGTGCCACCAAAAGGCATTACCCAGCCGGCAATGTTTGGCGCTATACCACCAGTAACAATAATGCCGGCTCCGCCACGAGCACGTTCAGCATAAAATGCGGCCATTTTATCCATACCACCACGTTCTTCTTCAAGACCAATGTGCATTGATCCCATTAGGGTACGGTTACGAATTTTAATAAAGCCTAAATCTAATGGCTCTAACAAATGCGGAAAAGGGTTTGTTACTGTTGTCATACTTTTACCTTAGATGATCTAATATTTTTGTAGCTTGACTAATATAAACAAAAAATTGTCTAATTCCAAACTATCTTGACACTGTCAAAATAGCATAAATTTTGACAGTGTCAAGATAGTTGTTTATAAAGGGTAGTTGAAATTCAATAAACAGCTAATAAAATGACCAAAGCAGAAACATCGAGTACTAAGCTAAATGAGCAATATCATCATGGTGATTTGCGTGAAACCCTACTGAAACATGCCTATGCTCTAGTAAAAGAAAATGGTACTGAGTCGTTATCAATGCGTAAGCTTGGTGAAATTATTGGTGTATCGCGATCTGCACTTTATCATCACTTTAAAAATAAAAGTGACTTACTGTCTGGCATTGCAGAATTTGGTTTTAGTGCTTGGCAAGATATCTGCACCGAAATATTAGCGAATGAAACACTCAATGAGCAGCAACGATTAAAAGAATATATTCATAGCTATATTGTTTTCGCAACAAATAATGCGGCAATTTATGAGCTTATGTTTGGCGGCACTATTTGGAAAAACCAAGCAAGTTCTGACCCTCTCAAACAAACTGCTTACACTAATTTCCAAGCGCATTTATCACTGGTTAAACATTGGCAAAATGTTGGCTTATTACAACCAGATGTTGACTCATTGCGTATGGCGCAAGTCACTTGGGGAACATTACACGGCATATGCAAACTGATCATTGATGGTGTCTATGTTGATCAAAAAAATATTGACCATTTAGTCGATACTATTATCACTATACAATCAGTAAAATCATAACGAACACTGCAATTATTTGAATTGATTTTAAATAAATAAAAATAAGTGTTTACTATTTAAACAGCTTTGATTATAGTGGCGTCGTTATTTAATCTAGCTTAGATTATTTAACTGATTATTCCTTACAATAATCCACTAGTAAACTTTCCCTTTCACAGTCTGTCTTACTCAAAAACATAAGCTTAATTGTTGTCTGAATGTGCAGGATGTTTAAAAAACATTCGCATAAGTAATGCCGTAGATAGTTTAAATAAAATAAAATATCAAACCGTAATACCAAACAATATATGTCCAATATTTTAATATGTGCATCTATTGATAAAAAATTGTCACACGAGAATAAAGCTTTCTAATTAATGTGTATCTCAATAAAAAGATGCATCACAAGAAGGTATTATTATGTCTTATACATATAATGGTACTGAGTATTCAATAGAGTATCCGGTACAATCAGTTTCTGTAAATAAACACAATATTGTGGTTACAGATCAAAATAGTTCAAAGTTAATTTCATTTAACAACTTGAACGACACTAAATGCTTTTTAGCTTGGTTAACTAACGCTTAATTAAATCGTTATAACGACTAAATTGCAGATAACAGAACTGTATCCATCCGTGGCAGTTCTAAGTTAATTCTTCCCTGAATTACAGAACTGTATCCATCCATGGCAGTTCTAAGTTAATTCTTCCCTGAATTAAAAAAAGAGGACTTAATAAGTCCTCTTTTTTGTGTTTACTATTTGATTTTTCAATAGTTACTTTATATAACTACTTCTTTTTACGACGAACACCAGCACCTTGTGCTTGTTGACGTTGTTGATGTTTTTTCACATTCTTGCGAATCTTTCGACTTTTAGTATTATCGATTTTCTTTTCATCAACTTTAACTTTTGACACTGTTTCAAGTGGCAATTCAACCAATTTACGGTAGTAGTTTACGTCTTTTAGACCAAGCTCAATCCAACCACCTAATGGTAAACGACGTTCCATAGGAAAATCACCATAGCGTACACGAATAAGTCGACTCACTTGCACGCCTTGGCTTTCCCATAAACGACGTACTTCACGATTTCGACCTTCCGTTAATACCACGTGGAACCAATGGTTACGACCTTCGCCGCCTTTGTAGCTAATTTTATTGAATTTAGCCATGCCATCTTCAAGTTTTACGCCGTGGCGTAACGTTTGCAACATAGCTTCATTAATTTCACCGAACACACGTACTGCGTATTCACGTTCAACTTCGTGTGATGGGTGCATTAAACGGTTTGCTAGGTCACCATCATTGGTGAAAAGCAGCATACCTGAGGTATTTATATCTAAACGTCCAACAGCAACCCAACGGCTCCCGTCAATTGGAGGTAGTCTATCGAATACAGTTGGTCGGCCTTCAGGGTCTTTACGAGTACACATTTCGCCTTCAGGTTTGTTATAAACCAACACACGACATGGTTGCTCATCTGTTTGCGCTATTTTAACAAGATGACCATCGATACGAATTTGCTCAGTACCTTCTACGCGATCGCCTAAATAAGCAACGTTACCATCAATACTAATACGGCCACTGCTGATAACAGTTTCCATTTCACGACGTGAGCCTTGACCCGCTCTAGCTAAGACTTTCTGTAATTTTTCAGACATTTAATAAACTCATTGTTATTCAGTAAGGTATCGCCCTACTGACTTTGTGACCCTATCTCAGGGTGAATATCTAACTGATTAACTTGCATTAATTCAGGTAAGCCAGTTAGTGATTTTAAAGAAAAGTAATCTAAAAATGCGTTGGTCGTACCATACAGCCCTGGGCGTCCTGGCACTTCTTTATGACCAACTATTTCAATCCAATCTCGTTCTTGTAAGGTCTTAATTATATAACTACTTACTGCAACTCCGCGAATATCTTCGATTTCGGCACGAGTGATTGGTTGCTTATAGGCAATTAATGATAAGGTTTCTAGTAGTGCTCTTGAGTATCGCGGTGCTTTTTCTTTAAACAGCAACGCGATTAAGTCACTAAATTCATCTCTCGCTTGAAAGCGAAAACCAGAAGCCACTTCGATTAATTCTATCCCGCGCTGATCATAGTCTTTTTCTAGTAGTTGTAAAGCAGCAATGATGCGTTTTTTTGTTAAAGTTAGTTCTTCACTTAAGGTTTTTTGTATCTGTTTTACTGAAAGCGGTTGGCTTGATACAAATAACATAGCTTCTATTAAGGATTTAAGTTGCGAGTCAGATAGTTTTTTCATAAGTTTACTTTTATATTTATTATTTTTAAGTGACTAATTTAACTTGAATAACACCAAAAACTTGGGCTTGAACACACTCTATTAATGACTCTTTTATGAGCTCAAGTACCGCTAAGAAGGTAACAACTACCCCTTCCCTGCCTTCATTAATCATAAACAGTTGGGTAAATTCAACATATTGTTTATCGCGTAACAATACTAAAATTTTAGTCATTCTTTCACGGGTTGATAAGTTCTCACGTTGGATGTGATGATGCTCAAATGCAGCCACACGTTTCACAACGCCTTGCAGCGCCATCACCAAATCTTGCAAACTAACATCAGCTTCAACAAATCTTGGTTTATAATTTTCAGGGAGACTGGCTTTACCGGCAAAGTTATCACGCTCCAATCTAGGTATTTGATCAAGATTTTGCGCCGCGCTTTTAATGACTTCATATTCTTGTAAACGGCGTACAAGTTCAGCGCGAGGATCGTCTTCATCAGCGTCTACATCAGTTTTAGGTAATAACAGTCGCGATTTAATCTCAGCCAATATTGCCGCCATCACCAAATATTCAGCCGCTAATTCCAATTTAATATCCTTCATTACCTCTACATATTCCATGTATTGACGGGTAATTTCAGCAATGGGTAATTCAATAATATCGAATTTTTGTTTTTTGATCAGATACAGTAATAAATCTAATGGTCCTTCAAAAGATTCTAGAATAATTTCTAAGGCGTCGGGGGGAATAAATAAATCCAGCGGTTGCTCTATTAACGCTTCGCCATGTACCAAAGCTAGAGGCAGAACTTGCTGCATCATATCTCTTTGCTCAGGTTTTATTACATTGCTAGAATGGGTGTTATTAGCCATTTATTTTTTGCTTATTTATTTAATAAATAGGTTATTCGAATGGACTGGGATTGCCTTCGCCTAAACGAGTAACCTCGGCAAAGCCTTCAGAAAAATCGATTACCGTGGTTGGTTTCTCGCCCAAATAGCCACCGTTTAAAATTAAATCCACTTGCTTCTCTAAATTGTCACGAATAATTTCAGGATCAAATTCTGCCATATCATTACCTGGCAGTAGAAGCGAAGTAGACATTAATGGCTCACCGAGCTCTTCCAATAACGCCATGGCTATTCGGTTATCTGGTATGCGAATGCCTATGGTTTTTTTCTTTGGATTTAATAACCGTTTAGGCACTTCTTTAGTGCCTTTGAAAATAAAGGTGTAAGCACCAGGGGTATTGTTTTTTAATAATCGAAAATTAGCATTATCAACTCGCGCATATACAGATAATTCAGATAGGTCACGGCACAATAAAGTAAAATTATGATCTTTATCGATATCTCGAATTCGGCAAATTCTATCTAACGCTTTTTTATCACCGGTATGACAACCTAAGGCATAGCCAGAATCCGTAGGGTAAACAACGACCCCACCAGCATGAATAATTTCCACCGCTTGCTTTAACAATCGCGGCTGCGGGTTGTCGGGGTGCATGTAAAAAAACTGGCTCATTATATATCCTTTATTAAGTGCTTTTTATAGCAAGTGAGTCATCTATTATTGCTTATAGAGACTGTCATTCCATTGTTGCCAAACAACCGGTGTGTGTTCAGGTAAACCTAAGTTTTTGCCTAAATCACTCCAGCGATTCGGGTAATGAAAGTCAGATCCAACCGAGGCTGTTAACCCGTAATCATTACAATACGATATTAATAAATCTCTTTGCTGATGATTCATTTGTGGTGATGTTACTTCCATGGCATCACCATTGGCTTCTTTAAAGTCAGTGATCAATCGCTTTAACCATTTAGTTGATAAGTTATATTTCAACGGGTGGGCGATAACACTGCAACCGCCAGCTTGACTGATAGCCTCAACGGCTTCGGCAATTGAGCACCACATAGGTTTTACATAAGCACGCTGACCTTTGCCTATATATTTATCGAATGCCTTTTGCATGGTACTGACAACACCACGATTATGCAGTACCCGACCAAAATGAGCTCGGGTAATGGTGCCATCTTTAGACAGTGCTTTAGCATCTTCATAGCAATTATCAAAACCTGCTTTGCTGAGCTTTTCGGCCATTGCTAATGCACGTTGTTCTCGGCCATCTTGCTGTTTTGCAATAAGGGCTAATAAGTGTTCATTTTCTACATCAACATTTAAGCCAACAATATGAATTTCAAAATTTTGCCAAACAGTGGATATTTCAATACCTGAGATCAAACGGATCTTCAGGTTTTCATCGTTTATATACTGCTGAGCAATAGCAAAGCCGGCGATGGTGTCATGATCGGTTATGGCAAATTGGTCAATTTGATAATTAGCTGCACGCGCAATTAATTCTTGCGGAGTGAGGTGTCCGTCAGAGCAAGTAGTATGACTGTGAAAGTCTACTCGTAATAAATTGTTCATTTCACCGCTTTTTTTAGCTTTATCAGTTGACTTCATTACGTTTTTGCGTTTTCCTATAGGTATAGTTATGATTTTACGTGTTAACGTCTAAAATTGGTACTTAAATAAACCAAGATGTTACGCATACAGTTTTATAATCAACATAGATAAGAAAAGCAATGACACAACGTACTAATCAATTTACAACATTAAACATTTGGTGGTGGCATAATTCTACATAGGGGTTATGAGCTTTGTCGTTGACAAAAATATTCTTAAAACCCGCTCTATAGGCGGGTTTTTTCGTTTTTACAGTCCTCTAGTTAGAACTAAAAATACTTTTATAGAAGAAACAATCATTTAATCAAAACAGCAGATAATATTAATATATATGCTAAGCAAATAGCCTCTAAATATCGGTTTGCTAACAAATGAATACGGGTAAGGAAATAGTAGTAAAATGAGTACAAACAATGATCAGTCTTTAGGCTTTGTCACCAGTAAAATCGTGCAAGCTAAATACCAAAGTGACCCGTTAACCTTATATACTAATTTAAGTGCGAATAAGACCAATACGATCCTGCTTGAATCTGCTGAAATTAGCGATAAAAGAGCACTAAAAAGTTTAATGCTACTTGATGCTGCGGTAAAAATTGAATGCCACGGTTTTACCGTGACCATTAATGCAAAAACCTTAAACGGCGCAGCTGTTATTGAATTTTTAGCACAGCGTTTTTATCAACCTCAATTCAGTACAAGCGTACAGATTAGTGAGCATAGTAAAACCTCATTAACCTTAAACTTTATCGAAAATACTGAACAACAAGATGAGTTAACACGATTACTGGTTGTAAACCCAATGCAGGTACTCCGTGAATTACAAACCATCACCAATGTTAAAAATACGCCAACACACCCTTTTTCAGTATTTGTTGGCGGTGCCTTCGCGTTTGATTTAATTAATATTAGTGAACAACTACCCAGTGTTGCCGACAGTGATAATACTTGCCCAGACTATGTTTACTACCTTGCTGAAACATTAATTATTATTGACCACCAAAGTCAAACAACTGAAATTATCGGTAATGTATTTAGTGGTTTAAATCAGCAGCAAAGTCAGCAACAAATAAATGATCGGTTAAGTGAATTGCAGCAAAATTGCGAGCAACAAAACCTTAAAGCACCAACCATTGATATTAGCCAAGCTTCGCAATCTGCAGTCGATGTGACTATCAGTGACGGACAATATTGCCAACAAGTTGTGCAATTGAAAGAACACATCAAAGCCGGTGATATTTTCCAAGTAGTGCCATCAAGAACATTTTCATTGCCGTGCAAGACCCCACTATTGGCTTATCAAGCATTAAAGCTGACCAATCCAAGTCCTTATATGTTTTTTTTAAAAGACGATGATTTTTGCTTGTTTGGTGCATCACCTGAGTCAGCGCTGAAATTTTCAGCGGATAATCGCCAAGTGGAATTATACCCAATTGCCGGCACTCGCCCGCGCGGTTTTAATTTACAAGGTATCTACTCACCTGATTTAGATGGCCGTATTGAACTTGAATTACGTAACGATGAAAAAGAAAAAGCTGAACATTTAATGTTAGTAGATTTAGCTCGAAATGATATTGCCCGTGTTTCTAAAGGTGGTACTAGACATGTTGCTGAATTACTAAAGGTTGACCGCTATTCAAACGTTATGCACTTAGTCTCTCGTGTATGCGGTACATTGTCAGACAAACTCGATGCGTTGCATGCGTATCAAGCGTGTATGAATATGGGTACTTTGTCGGGTGCGCCAAAAGTGAAAGCCACCGAATTAATTCGTCAAATTGAAGGTAAACGCCGTGGCAGTTATGGCGGCGCTGTAGGTTATATTAACGGCGTAGGTGATATGGACACGTGTATTGTGATCCGCTCAGCATTCGTTAAAAATGATATTGCTCACGTACAAGCAGGTGCTGGGGTTGTTTACGACTCTGACCCGCAAAGTGAAGCAGATGAAACCAGACAAAAAGCGCAAGCGGTGATCAAAGCGGTACAGATAGCCAATGCTGCGAATACAAAGCTAGGAGCGAGTAATGACCACTAAATTATATATGCTAGATAATCTAGATTCATTCACTTACAACTTAGTCGATGAATTTAAAACGCTTGGTTTTGAACCGATCATTTATCGCAACACTGTTGCTGCAGAGTTTATTTTTAATAAAATTGAGCAAGAAACTGATCCGGTAATTGTAGTGCTATCACCAGGTCCTGGTGAGCCGAAAAATGCAGGTTCATTAATGGCGTTGGTTGCTTTAACAGTTGGTAAATATCCAATATTAGGTATTTGCTTAGGTCATCAAGCCTTGGTTGAGCATTATGGCGGTAAAGTTGATAGAGCAGGTGAAATTGTCCATGGTAAGGCGTCATTAGTGGAACACAATGGTGTTGGCCCATTTGCTAACTTACCTTCACCGTTACCGGTAGCACGCTATCATTCATTGGTTGCAACCATTATGCCGGATAATTTAGAGCTACTCGCGCAGTACAATGATTTACCTATGGCGGTTGCCAATGCTAAAGACAAAACGTTAGGTTTTCAATTTCACCCTGAATCGTTATTAACATCGAAAGGCAGTCAACTGTTAGCACAAAGCTTTACCTATTTACTGGGTGAGCAAAGCAGCGATAATACACTGGCATAGGATTAGGACAGCTAAATGAATAACAACCTATACAAGAACCTAGACAAAAAATTAGACAAGAGCGTGGGCAGAAGATGAGCAATATATTAGAGCAACTGATCAGTGCTGAAGATTTATCACAAGCACAAGCCGAGCAATTTTTTGCTCAGGTGGTTAATGGTGAAGTAGACCCGGCACTAATGGCGTCAGTGTTAACCGCCTTAAAAATTAAAGGTGAAACACCCAATGAAATAGCCGGCGCAGCGATTGCAATTCGTAATGCTGCCACTAAGTTCCCAGAATTTCCTGATTTGGATTGGCCATTAGTTGATTGTGTCGGCACGGGTGGTGATGGTGCAAATACGATTAATATTTCAACTACCGCAGCAATCGTTGCAGCCGCTTGTGGTTTAAAAGTCGCAAAACATGGTAATCGCAGCGTCTCAAGTAAATCTGGCTCAGCCGATTTGCTCGAAGCCTTTGGTGTAAACTTGATGATGGAGCCAGCAACGGCTGCACAATGTATTAAAGATACTGGCTTATGCTTTTTATTTGCGCCCAAATATCACAGTGGTTTTCGCCACGCAGCGCCAGTAAGAAAAGCGATGGGCGTGCGCACTTTATTTAATATATTAGGTCCGTTAGTAAACCCTGCATCACCTAAAGTTATGTTGCTTGGCGTCTACACTCCAGAATTACTTATGCCAATAGCAAAAGCTTTACAGCTCACTGGTGTGCAACGCGCATGGGTGGTGTTTGGTAGTGGCTTAGATGAAGTGGCCATTCATGGTGAAACACAAATTATAGAGATAAATGGCAGCGTTCTGACAGAGCGTACGGTGCAACCAAAAGACTTTGGTTTAACAGAGCACAGCCTAGAGAGTATTAAAGGCGGCGAGCCCGAACAAAATGCATTGTTCAGTAAAGCCGTACTGCAAGGCACTGGCAAACCTGCCCATACCGACGCGGTAACCATTAATTGCGCAGCGCTATTATATCTTGCTGGCAAAACCGACGATTTAGCAGAAGCGGCAACAATGGTTAAACAAGTACTAAAATCTGGTACTGCTTATACAACATTAATGAATATGGTAAATACAAGTAATGGCTAATATTTTAGAAAAAATCGTTGCCGATAAACGCATCGAAGTTGCGCAGTTAAAACAAAGCATGCCATTAGCAAGTTTTATTGACCAGCTCACACCATCAACCAAAGATATGTATGGCGCATTAGCAAAAGATAATGCTGGTTATATTTTTGAATGTAAAAAAGCATCACCGTCAAAAGGGCTCATTAGAGAAGTGTTTGACGTGGTTGCCATTAGCTCTGTTTATCAAAAATACGCCAGTGCGATTTCGGTATTAACCGATGCTAAATACTTTCAAGGTAACCACGACTATTTAAAAGCCGTATGCGAAAACGTTACTTGTCCGGTATTAAATAAAGACTTTTTTGTTGATAGTTATCAAATACAATTAGGCCGATATTACGGCGCTGATGCTGTGCTATTAATGCTTAGTGTTCTCAGTGATGAAGAATATGTTGAATTAGCCGCGGTTGCAGAACAATACAACATGGCAATATTAACCGAAGTGTCTAATGTCAGTGAAACGATGCGAGCAATAAAGCTTAATGCTAAGTTGATTGGTATAAACAATCGTAATTTACGTGATCTTTCCACCGACTTAACTCGTACCTTTGAATTAGCGCCAATGATCCCAAGTGACCGATTAGTGATTTCAGAGTCAGGTATATACAACAATAAGCAAGTGCGCGAACTGGCCCCTGCTGTAAATGGTTTTTTAGTCGGCAGCTCAATTATGGCCGAAGATGATATTGACCTAGCTTGTCGTAAACTGATTTTTGGTGAGCATAAAGTCTGCGGTTTAACCAGAAGTACTGATATCATTAAGGCCATCGATAACGGCGCTTATTTTGCGGGTTTAATTTTTGCTGAAAAATCGCCACGTTATATTACTCCAGAACAAGCAAAGCAGTTAATTAGCGAAGTAAAGGCAAAAACCGCAAGCGGTATTAACTACGTGGGTGTTTTTGTTGATGAAGATGTTGAAAAACTAGCTTCTATTACTAAGCAACTAAACCTAAATGCCGTACAATTACATGGCAATGAAAGTGCAGCTTACATTAATGAATTACGTGAGCATTTAGAAGCACAAAAACTATCAAATGTAGTGATAGTAAAAGCGATTAGTGTAAAAGATTGCATCGCCGATTTTAATTTTGGCGCAGACAAATATTTACTCGACAGTAAACAAGGTGGTAGCGGTGAGGCCTTTAACTGGCAACTGCTAGCCGAGTGCGAGCAAGACTTATCTAAAGCTATGTTAGCGGGCGGATTAAGCCCTGATAACCTAGAGCAAGCAATTATGTTAATGAACGACAGCGATATTAATGGCCTTGATATAAACTCAGGCATTGAAGTATCCGCGGGCATTAAAGACAAAACAAAGTTAGAGCAGGCGTTTAGTTTGCTTAGACATTATTAGTACACAGAACTAATTAACCACTATTAGTTAAACAAGATTAGGTAATGTAATGACACAAGATACCTCAAAAAATTTAAACGCATACTTTGGCGACTTCGGCGGCATGTATGTAAGCGAGCTGTTAGTTCCTGCATTAGAGCAACTAGAAGCCGCGTTTATCGACTCACAAACAGATGAAGCGTTTCAAGCTGAATTTAACCACTTACTCACATCATACGCGGGTCGCCCTACTCCGCTGACGTTATGTCGTAATTTGGTCAAAAATCCATTGGCAAAAATTTATTTAAAACGTGAAGATTTATTGCACGGCGGCGCCCACAAAACTAACCAAGTGTTGGGCCAAGCATTACTGGCTAAAAAAATGGGCAAAACCGAAATCATTGCCGAAACAGGCGCCGGCCAACATGGCGTGGCAACCGCTTTAGCCTGTGCTTTACTTGGCTTAAAATGTAGAGTTTACATGGGCCAAGTAGATTGCGAACGTCAACAACCCAACGTATTTAGAATGGAATTAATGGGCGCAGAAGTTATTCCAGTAACCGCAGGTTCTGGTACCTTGAAAGACGCCGTAAACGAAGCATTGCGCGACTGGTCAGCAAATTATGAAAATGCTCATTATTTATTAGGCACAGCTGCAGGGCCTCATCCTTTCCCGACGATAGTGCGTGAGTTTCAAAAAATGATCGGCATTGAAGCCAAGCAGCAAATTTTAGCTGAACAAGGCAGTTTACCTGATTATGTGGTTGCTTGTGTTGGCGGTGGTTCAAACGCGATTGGTATGTTCCACGACTTTATTGACGAAACCGATGTTAAGCTCATTGGCGTAGAAGCTGGTGGTAAAGGTGTCGAGACTAATCGTCATGGCGCTACTTTAGTTGCGGGCACCAAAGGCATGTTACATGGTGCCTATACCTACATTATGCAAGACAAGTATGGTCAAATTGAAGAGTCATATTCTGTATCTGCTGGCTTAGATTACCCAGGTGTTGGGCCACAGCATTCGTTATTAAAAGAAACGGGGCGCGCAACGTATGTTGCCATTAACGATGATGAAGCGATTGCGGCTTTCCAAGCTCTGTCGAGATCGGAAGGAATTATTCCGGCGCTTGAACCTTCACATGCTTTAGCACATGCCATGAAGATGGCTGACGCGGCAACCACAGAAACCGTAATATTAGTCAATTTATCTGGTCGTGGCGATAAAGATCTAACTCACGTACACAGTATTTTAAATGGTGAGAACTACCGGGAGAGCAAATAATGAGTCAGTCAACTTCAGGTACAGTAGCCTCAAATCGTTACCAAATTAGCTTTGAGCAATTAGCTAACAAGCAACAAGGGGCGTTTATTCCTTTTGTGACTATTGGCGATCCTAATGCTGAACAGTCATTTGAGATAATCAAAACCTTAATTGATAATGGCGCCGATGCGCTTGAATTAGGTATTCCTTTTTCAGACCCAAGTGCAGATGGTTTAACCATTCAACATGCTGCCCAGCGTGCATTAGCCGCCAATATCAATACCGATGTTTGTATTGAAATATTAAAAAAAGTGCGTGCCTATAATGCCGATATTCCCATTGGCTTATTACTTTACGCCAACTTAGTATTTGCCCGTGGCATCGACACATTCTATAAAGATATGAGCGCTGCTGGTGTTGACTCGGTATTAATCGCCGATGTGCCCATTCGTGAAAGCAAAAAATTTAGAGGCGCGGCAATTAAACATAGTATCGCACCAATTTTCATTGCCCCGCCAAACGCAACGAGTAGCACACTAAAGCAAGTAGCCGATTTGGGTGAAGGCTATACCTATGTATTAAGTAGAGCTGGCGTTACAGGTACTGAAGTAGTCGCAAATATACCAGGTAAGGATCTCATTGATACCTTAACGGCATATAATGCCCCAGCACCAGTATTAGGTTTTGGTATATCAACGCCTGAACATGTTAAACAAGCCATCGAAAATGGTGCAAAAGGTGCCATTAGTGGTAGTGCAGTGGTTAAGATTATTGAAAAAAATCTCAACGATAACAAGCAAATGCTCGTTGATCTGGGTCAGTTTGTTAGTAACATGAAAGCGGCGACACAACTGTAATTAAGTGGTTCTATTAGTGTTAATTGTTGATAACTAATTTTGTAGCCACCTTAATGTAAAAATGGGTTTACTTTACAGTAAGCCCATTGTTTATCATCCGTATCATAAACCAACAACCTGCTGTCGACTGTGTTGTCTTACCCCCTTTCGTGGATACACTATAATAGTTATTTGTCCAACTATTGGGGGGCACTTCAATTGGCTATGGGCACTTGGCGAGTTATTTACCTTGGCGAACCTCGCGATTGTAGTTCGCCACGGCGAATTATAGCAAGCCTGCAGGGTAAATAATTAATGATAATTTATTGCGTAAATCAATTGCGGTCGGTTAGTTGATTTACACTATTATCATTATTCCTTTGCGGTACTAAATACATTAAATGCTGATGAAATCTTAACGTAATTGCGTCTTGCTCTTTTATATACCCTAATGCCATACACAACTCATTTATCACTTGTGTTGAGTGATTCACAAATCGGCCATAGCCACGGCGATTATTATCACTATCGGTGGCGATAAAGACTAACTTAATGCTGTCGACTAAATTTCTACTGTCCCACTGACTTACGAATAAGCCGCCATTACCACCGGGTTTAAAGCCAAGATTAAGCAATTCACCATTAGGAATGACGTAATCTTCATTATCTTGGCGAATAATCGGGAATTTACCATTAGCAACTATTGCTAATTGGTTTAAATTATACTTTTTAGCAATATTTACAAATAAATCACTAATATGTGCGTATAAAGGATTGTATGGATCGTGCGCATTGTCATCAATCTCACACCGTTTAAGCAATTGCCTATTAACAGGTAAATTAGCAATGGCAAAATTCATCTGATCTTTTGCTTTTGGTAATATTAAGCCTTGTTGCTGATATCTTGTTTGCATTGGCCTAAAGCCATGGGTTAGCGTTTTTTTATTGCCTTTATGACCCGCAAAAATGTCATAAGTTAAGTGTTGGTGATCACGAATTTTAAACCTGCCTATATCCAGTACCATTTGCTGCGCAAATTTTCTAATTAAACAATTAACGCGTTGATGAAATTTTGGTGCATTCGCCCTTATATCATCACCGGTAGCAAGAAATAACAACTCGATTTTATCGGCTAATAAGTCCGGATTAAAAAAAGTTCTTAGGCCAGTATGAATTTTGGGATCATACATGAACAATATTTGCTGTGGTGTTTCGATAACTTGTGATTCTTGTGCATACATCACTCGAACCAACTTATTTTTAGCAATAAAACTGACATTATTAAATTCAAATTCTTCGCAGAGGTTAAAGAAACTAAGACTTAACTCTCGGTAAAAGTCAGCAAAATAGACTCCACAACCGCTCTTGCCAGAAATAAACGCTATTAACTCTAAGCTCGGTTTAAACTCAACCAATAAATATTGATTCTCTCTCACTTGCTCAGGCACATAAACTTTATGAGCAGCACTACGTTTGCGAATTAAAGTTATTCTTGAATTAGGTTTTAACATAAATAAACTCCATCTTATAAATAAAGAAAGAGTAGTTCTGGGGCATGACAAAGCTATGACGTTAATGTGACATTTTGATGAATGTGGATGTAGATGTAGACTCTACTCATTAGTGATTTTTAGTGACTGTAAAACTATTTTCAACGTACAGGATCCGTTGAAACTATAATGGCGTCATTTGGAACTTGATTGAAATTATCCAATTTTCCGTTCATTTTGGATACGAAAGCTAAGGTTAACTCATTCGTGTTTATGACTTGTTGATGCGCATAGCGAAAGCGAATAGCTGATAAATTCAAACTTCCGCTGTTTGGCCTGATAGAGCTATGACAGCTTGCTACGGTGCATAATAGCTAAACACTTGGCGATAAATGAAGAAAGCAACCTCTACCAGAAAAAGTCAGTTGATAGCTAGGCTCGCTATTGTTAGCAGAAGGTGAAAGTTTTTCTAACATGCCCTTCTCAATTAAAAAGTCTAACATGGTCGTTGATAGTTCACCCAGTTTAGCTTTGGCGGTGATTTCCATTTTAGTGGCTGCGCCTTTAAAAGAATACATGGCTTTGATTATTTTGGCTTCTGCTTCAGATATTTTTGGCATGCTACCTGTGTATGGCGGGTATTGATGTAACGGAAACTTACCTGGAATACTCTCATAAGAAGCCTGTATCGCCTTAATATCATCCTCTTTATTATCGGTTAATTTAAAGGTATGAAAAACACCCGATTCTTTACTAATATAATCCACTTTAGCTAAAAAGATGGGCAAATCACAACCTTGGGCAACATGGTAAAATCCTGTTTTCCATTTAGGTACTGCACCACGGGTACCTTCTGGGGTAAATAAGAAAAACACTCGGTTCAATTTTTGGCTATTGATAAAGTTTTTTATTTGCTGAACTTGACCAACACCTTTTTCTGAACGATCAATAGGAATAGCACCTAGATACATTAGCCAAGTGCCTAATACGGGTACCCGGCATAGGCTATCTTTAATGGAAAAGTATATTTTCACATCTTGCAGTATGGCGGCACCAAGAGCGTAAAAAAAATCCCAATTTGAGGTATGAGGCGCAGCAATAGCCACACCGGCCCCTTCAGGCGCATTTTTGCAAAGCTTCCAACCTGCAATTTTAAACCAAAGGGTAAACATAAATTTTAAGAAATATTTAGTGAAAATACCGTCGAAGATGGTTTTATCACGAATGGATAGTGCTTTTTTAGCCATGATAATCGGTTTATAGTTATGATGATGGTAGCTAATATTGTAGCAGGTAAGCGATAGAAAATATTGATATATAATAAACTTTTCTATGCTCGCATAGCGTTTTCCCCGTTAGCTGTAATGCTTGTTTGGATAATTATTTTGATAGTTGTTTTGAGCGAGCAAATGACCTGAACTAAATGAGTCTGGTTGAATTTAGGCATCCTTTTATCTCGTTTACTTTGGTAGTGAAAATAAAGTAATTTATTCAAGAACCTAATGGCAGCAGTGATCGAATAAACGACGGTACTAGCGAGTTAAAATCATGTCACCTAATGCTAACTTTGATACGATAGCTGACCATTAATATTTTTGATAAAGGGACTTATCTGTGCGCGTTGCTAACGTTAGCTTTTAAACTCTTTCCATATATTCTCTATGAGTTACTCGAGTCATGTTACTGACACGTCATCATAAAAAGCGTTATTTGCATCTAATAAATTTACTATCGTGGTCAGAAACAAATCAGCTAAAATTCATAATGACGTCAAGTGTTTTAAAGTAGACTTGTTTAAACTGATGTCTTGTTCAATCACATTTAGCGAAGTTAAATAATTCGTTGATTTCAAAATAAAGGTAAATTATGAAGTATATTTGTATTGCAATTATTATGCTGTTTTCTATTCTAGCTTTCAGTAGTAAAAGTTATGCTAAAAATGAATTTCCAGTCTTAGAAGGCCCATATCTTGGGCAAAAAACACCCGGTTTAATTCCTGAAGTTTTTGCGCCGGGTATTGTTTCAATCAATGGAAGATTTGACTTCGGTATTTCGTTTTCCCCTGATTTAGATGAAATATATTTTTCGGTACAACCAAAGAAAGGACCGGCTGATATCTATTTTTCAAAAATCGAAGACAAAAAATGGAAACCGATTCAAAAAGCAAAATTTACCAAAGGACAAAAAGCTGGAGAAATGGAACCATTCGTCAGGGCTGACGGGAAAAGAATTTATTTTACCGGCTATAGCTCTGGCTTTACAAATGAAGAAATATGGTATGTAGATCGTTTGGGCAATGGTTGGAGCAATGCAATTAAACTTGATTCACCTATAAATGGCGATGCTGTGATGAATTTGACTCAAGCGAAAAACGGCGACGTTTTTTATGACAACCGTTCAAAACGAAAAATGTATTCTTCATCCAGTCAAAGTGGTGGATTTCCCGAAGTGCAGGAGGTTGTAGTTGAAATTGGATCTCACCCTTTTATTTCCTCATCTCAAGATTATTTATTGGTACAAGCTCAAAACAAAGAAGATAAAAAAAGAAATAGCGATATTTATGTTTATTTTAAGGAAAAAGATGGAACATGGACAAAACCAATTAACCTTGGAAATACAGTAAATTCTAACTTTCATGAAAGAGTTCCAAGCGTCACTCCAGATGGCAAATATTTATTTTTTAGCCGATATAACGAGGAAGGCGGAATAGCAAATTTTTATTGGGTGAGCACAGAAGTTATTGAGAATGTAAGACCAAAATTGTGATGCAACTAGTAATTGATACAAAATCTAATCGAACGTGTCCAATTAGCAATAAAAGCTAATATCTTCTTTGTGGCAAAAGATCCCCTCCAGAGATGAAACGCCACCGTCTATATTGAGCGGCCAATCAAAAAACTCAAATGATTGTGTGCCTTGGTGTGGTAGTGGACGTTTGATATCCCCTTGTTCATGGAAGGCTACGTGCCATTATTGCCTGACGTGAGGAAAAGTCTAAACGGTCATTTTGTACTATAACGAGAGCGGCTACCAATCCGCCCTCGCACTATTGAATAATTATATAAAAGCAGTGATGGATGCACTCATACGTGATACCCAAGACATCATCGCTTTCGCTGCCTTAATTACTATTGCAGTTATTAATTGTTTTTACTAACTTGCTTATTACGTCTCCATGGTTCAATAGGTTGAGTAAAATATCTCCACCTTACGTACTTCCATGGAATCAGAATAATTAATAAACAAATGCCTATTATCGATCCTTTTACGCTTACGATGCCCGGAATCTGCTCACCTGCCAGCCATGGTGGTAATGCGACGACAACCAGCCAGACTGTTTTCCAAGCGATTTCATAGATCATAATAGGTAGAAACGCTAAGGGACGAAAAACCCCGCCAATTGCCAATACAGCAAGCGTGAATAACATCGCGTGTCCGAGACCTCTCCAATTTCCCCATTCAGAAGCGCCCTCTAGAATATAATTCAATTGCTTTGAGCCCAGAACTATCACCATTGCAGCAAAAATTATTCGAAGCCCCCATGTTTTCCAAAGTGGCACTGGTGGGGCGTCCTTTTGTATTGAATCATATTCGTTATTAATATCTCCACTTGCATTAACATCTTCGTTATCAGTGACAGGTTTACTTTTCATTACCATTCCTCATTTTTCAAATTTCGCCTCAATACTGCCATCCACTGGGGTTCAAGGAGTATCGAATTTGAAAATCGATGCACGAAAAATACAATAAATAAGAAAATTATCGAAAAAGAATGGAGTTAGTGTAAAATCACTGTAGAAATAAGGGGAGTAAAAATTGGAACTGCTAAAAGTCGCGCAATTATTTATTGTTTTACTAAGTATGGCATTAGCCAGCATTCATTATCGCCTTCGAGAAAAGCATGTTTTGCATTTAGCTTTCGCAGTTTTTTGTGCATCTTCGTCTATGTATATTGCATGTAAATTGACAGGCGACTATTGGGCACCCTATCACCACCTGATCGGTACACTGGGTTTTGCCACCTGTAGTGGATACTGGCTATTTGCTCGTGCATTTTTCCGTAAAGCCAATCCTATAAATCACCATCACCTCCTTTTCGTAGGCTTACTAGGGGCATGCCTGATATTACGACACCTTTTACGTTTTTCTGAAAAAATGTGGCTGCTAAATACAGACTGGATCCCTACGCTAACAGCCGTTTTATCCGAAGCCATTGCAATATTATCTTCTGGTATGCTCATTCTTGCGTTTTGGGAAGGTTACCGAGTGTTGCAGAGTGCAACAGCAACACAACGTAAAATATCCACTATTTACCTGTCTTCACTCATTATTGGCATTGTCAGTGTCATGTTAATTTCCACGGCACTTCCAACTGACTTATTAGCGGGTGCAGGACGAGACTGGCTCGTGGTTTTCGCTTACATATTGATATTAACCACCTCACATGGACTGATTCGATTTCGCCAACAGCAGATTGACCAAAAAGAAAAAAATACGGATTCATCCGTTCAGGAAGGAAGTATACTCGCTCATCAAATCCATGCGCTATTGGTTGAGGAAAAACGCTTTTTGGAGTCGAGTTTGCGCGTTGCCGATATTGCTCGCGAGTTAGACGTTCCTGAGTATCGTATCCGCGCTATTATGCTCAATCATTTCAATGCCAAAAACTTTAATCATTACGTTAACCAGATGCGTATTGAATACGCTAAAACTATATTAAGTGCATCTGATAAACGCGACTGGCCCGTACTTGTTGTTGGGATTGAAAGTGGTTTTGCCTCTGTCGCCCCCTTTACGCGCGCATTTAAGGAGTTTGCCGGTTGCACCCCTGGACAGTATCGCAAGCAACAGTTGGCAACGTAGTAGTTCATTTAATCGAGAATTGTTGGAAGAAAAGTGAGAAGTAAACCGTGCTGATTCGAAAACAGCTTATGCACGTCAAGTTGCCTACTTTATTTCGTCAGAGAAAACGTATTTGCTAGAGTTGTCCGTAAACTCCTTAGTAAGTGTGCGAGCAAATCAAAGCCATGAACAGTGTCTTCATCGTAATCTTATCTTCTCATATAGTGATGTGCTACGTTCGTTCTAGAAGACTAACGCTTTCGCGGCAGCAACGGTTTGTAATTCGCCCTTAGCTGCCGTTAAATAATCTTATTATTGAGTGACTGTTTTACGCTGTGAGTTCAATCAGCCTAACATAAACTCTTAACTTATGACCGCAATGTCGGATCACTTGTCGTTAGATAGGCAAAGGCTAATGTCCGCTTTCGTATCTATGATCTTGCCCCATAAAAATGGACAGTTAATTAAGCACTTTTGTCTTCTCTTCAAAGTCTATTGGACTGTTGAAATCAAGATAACTGTGCAACCTCTTCTTATTATAGAAGCATTCGATGTAATCGAATATATCTAATCGAGCTTCTTGTCTTGTTCTGTATTTGTATCGACAAACTCTTTCTCGCTTTAATGAACCGAAAAAGCTCTCAACAACCGCATTATCATAGCAATTACCTCTCGCACTCATGCTGCATTGAATGCCATTTTCTTTCAGCATGGCTTGATAATCATCACTCAGGTATTGCGCGCCTCTATCCGAATGAATGATGACACCATCACTTGGGTTCCTAGCCGCTACAGCCATCCCTAAAGCGTTCATGGTGATGTGTCTGCTCATATTCTTATCCATGGACCAGCCAATGATTTTACGTGAATACAAGTCCATTACGACCGCTAAGTAGACAAACCCTTGTCTGGTCTGGATGTACGTTATGTCTGAAGACCAAACTTGATTCACAGCTTTAGAAACAAAGTTTTGACGTAGCAAATTGGGTGCAGGATCAGCGTATGGATTAGACTTGGCAGACCTTCTAAATACACGCTTAGGGCGGCCTTTTAATCGCGCAATACGCATTAATCTAGCCACTCTGTTTTTACTGCAACTTTGGCCGTCAGAGTTAAGCGCAGCCCTTATTCTTGGAGCTCCATATACGCCTCTACTTTGCTCAAATATTGCTGATATTTTTTCGGTTAATTGAATATTTTCTTGCTTGGTTTTACATAATGGCCGACTTAGCCAGGCGTAGTAACCACTGCGTGAAATTCTCAATAAACCACACATCATTCTTACAGGATAACTGTCGCGGTGCCGCTTAATACAACGAAACTTTAATCGGACTCCTTGGCAAAGAACACCACCGCATCTTTTAAAAAATCACGCTCTTTCTTAGTTTTCTCAAGTTCTTTTTTGAGCTGAATGATTTCAATATTTCGAGTTGCGGTTGTCGCTTTAAATGCATCATCGCCTTTCAAACGAAACTCATCTCGCCATCGTCTTAGTTGTCTGGAGCTAATGCCTAAGTCTTCACAAACGGTGACATCTGTGACACCATCTTCTGAGGCTCTTAATAAAGCCATACGTTTAAACTCAGCAGGATATCGTTGGTAACTTTTACCTTTAGTCATAAACACCTCCTGTTGTATCTCTACAACAATTATAGTGTGTCCACGAAAATAGGGTAAGACTACTAAGCGAACGTTACGAGGTCTGTTTTCATGCTAATATTATCGACATCTATTGGCTTAGTTAACCATCGTTTGAAGTATAAAGTTAACGTCTGCTTTCTTGCTGAAGTTAAAAGTTAAGGCAACTAATCGTATAGCTGTTGATGGCACTAACCCGACGATTTAAAGGTTTCAATTCAAACCAAAAGCTAATTTTTAGAGCCATAATACGATGTAGGTGATCCCACTAAAAGCACGGTGAGAATAGGTGCTCTTTCTCGATAATTGTATGATAGCGATGTACTTTTTAATAATGTGTTGGTGTTACAATTGCCCAAAGTCGAAATAAGAACGGTGCTTTGTAGCACTCTAATACTGGGATTCTTGCCCTGTCAAATATTCAAATTTAAGGCATAAAAAATCGAGGACTATGCCTCGATTATTTTAAAGTCCCAATAAAGGGTTAATGCCTTTGAACTAGATCTCCCTTTGCGTTAACTTTATCGTTAACAGTGTTTAAAGGTATTTTTGTAAAAACTCTAAATATGAATTCGACGCTTTAATACGATTCACTTTCTTTCTAAAACCATGACCTTCATCGCTAAATAACACATATTCAACGGGTACATTATTGGCTTTGATAGCAGCAACCATTTCATCACTTTCGATTTGTAGCACTCTTGGATCGTTCGCCCCTTGCACCACTAGCACCGGCTTTTTAATATTTTCGGCATGAAATAGCGGCGATATGCGACGTAAACGAGCTTCATCAGTTTCTGGATCGCCCATTTCATCATACAAAGACTTTTTAAAGGCTTCCCACCATGGTGGAATACTTTTTAGAGTTCTAACCCAATTGGTTACACCAAAAATATTAATGCCAACAGCAAACTCATCGGTATAAGTCATAGCGGCCATGGTCATGTAGCCACCGTAACTGCCACCAATAACGCCAATTTTTTCGCCGTTAACCCAATCCAACGTCTGTAAATATTTTTTGCCATAAACAATATCTTGTAGGTCATTCTCACCATGGTTTTTATCATCTAAATGGAAAAACGTTTTGCCATAGCCAGATGAGCCTCGATTATTTACCGAGAAAATAGCATAGCCATGATTAACTAGATGTTGGATCATAGCGCGATAGCCTTTTCGAGATTGGCCGCCAGGTCCACCATGGACAAACACCAATGCCGATACTTTGTTATTGGCGTTTGCAGCTTTAGGTTTATACAATAATCCTGGTACTTCTAAACCATCAAAGCTTTTAAATCGAATGACTTCACTGGCAACTAGATCACTTTCTTGCATCGAACTGGTTAAGGTGTTGGTTAACTGCGTTGCACTTTCATTACCTAAAGTGTAGGTGAACAGGTTTGATGGTGAGGTGTCAGAGTTGATATAAAACACCATTTTTGATGAATCTGCAGAAAAACTAACACCACGTAAGTCACCCGCAGGTAAAGTTGGCATGGCCAGTTTATTTGATGTGGCAACTTCGGTTATATGCAACTTAGTTTGCGCATCATCATTTACGCCAACAATCGAGTATTTACCATCTTTAGAGAAATAAACAAAACTTACATCCCAATTGTCTTTGAAAAATAAAGCTTTTTCTTCAGTTTTCAAATCATAAGACCATGCCTGATCAAATTCGCCAAATTCATCGGTGCGATAATATAAAGCAGTCGATGCCGGGTTAAAACCATAAACACCAAAGGAAATATCACCTTGGTGAGCACTAATAAGTTTAACTGATTTGTCTTTAGAGCTGAGGTCGGCAAGGTAGATATTTGAGTTACTGCCATTTATCTCTTCAACTAACGCTAACCAGCGGCCATCTTTACTTTGGCTATCAACACTAAATAATTTATCGTTTTGAAACACCATTTCACGTGAATAATCTGTACCTGAATAACGGTATACATCCATTGCTTTAGCATCACGTTCATTGCTCATTACGTAGAATGAGCCATCGTCAAGCCAGCCCATAAAGCTCGCTTTTAATTCATCACCGGGTGTTAAATCTGTGACTTTGCCATCGAGGCCTTGCACATATAAATGGTTTAACTCATTACCACCTTGATCAGCGCTGTATAAAAATCTGTCATCGTTAGGAAACCAACTTACACCAAACACAGTATCGGTTTCTGATGAACTCAATTGACTTGGTTGTGAGCCATCTAATGGATATCGGTAGGCGTTAAAAACACCACTGGCATCACTTGAAACCAGCACGGCACTACCATCATGATTAATGGAAGAACCAAAAACAGTAGTTGTTTGAAAAAATTGTTCGGCGCTATATTTACTTACAGTGGCCACTGGTGGCTGTTCTTTTACAGCAGGTGCCGGCTCTTTAACCTGCTCTTTAGCTTGTTCTGAACATGCTGCTAAACCTAAAACTATAGATAGACAGCATAAAATTGACTTGAGTTTCATTGGGTTTCCCTGATTAGTTGCATTATATTATCTTTATCCATTATAAAAATAGCACAGAATTTAATAAAAATCAGGGGGTTAACTTCAAGGCATTAACCTTAAGTGGGGAGCTAAAAAGTGAATATTTGACATTGCTATCGGAAGGGATACGATATAAATTAAGATGCGGATACGGCACTTCCGCTTTGAGCGATAAACGGAAGTTCAATATTTAAGGAAGTAGTATGAAATTATTTATATCGTTAGTTTTGATATTGTTTGTAAGCGGATGCTCCCTTATAAAGAAATCAACTCATTTAGCAATTAAACCTAATACTGATATGTATGCGGTTGCTGTCTATGACCATGTGACGATAGACAAAGCCAGTTGGGGATGGGGTACATATGCTCCCAATGCTTTTGCTTTAGATTTGAATCAGCAGCAATATATTGCTTATCCTATAAACACTAAACAAGGATGGGGTTCTATAGGTTTTACATTTATTTTACCTGTGGGATATTTTCAGAATGATGTAGAACATTCAAAAGATAAAGATCAACTTATTGTTGAATTTCGGCACTTTAATGAAACTAAGTCAGAAGACATTATACCAACTCACATTATTTTTAGTTCAGACAAAAACTCAAAGAAAATCCCTTTAAAAGTTGCTGAATCAGATAAAGTAGGTGTAATTTATAAAGCTGATATAACAAATATTATTTCGCCAACAAAGAAATTGAGTTTGATTGTACAACTTAGTGATGACAGTAGGTTTATCGTTAAGTATGAATATGAGAAAAACTTCTTATATCATTTTGCAAACGCATTTAATGGCCCAGCTCCAAAACCAAAAATAGAAAAATTATAAATGGTTGTAATGACCGCTGTTGGCACATAGCAGACCAATTGAAGATTTCAATTCAAGATCAAAAGTTAATTCATCAATCCACAGTACGCTGAAGGAGATCCCGTCCAAAAACACGACGGGAAGACGGTGTATTATTTCTTATTCGGTATATGTTACGCGCTTTTTCTCTACTTCTCTTTGTGGCACATCAGAGACGGTCGCATCTCAAATAACCTAAACTTTAAATTCCCCCCTGAGACAAAATCCCAGGGGGAATTAGGCTTGGGTTGGATCATAGATTCTGCCGTTCATATGGATTGATAGATCTACAATTAACGCCAATAGAGCCAATAAAATAGTTTGAATATTTATTGCGATTTTGCCATTAAAAATGGGATCACCTTGCGGTGATCCCATTTTTATTCATCGTATATTAATGCAAAATGCATCAATACAAAATAATATAATTAAACTAATTGGTGTTAATTACTCAGATTATCTGGTCCAACACGAACAATCAATTTGCCAAAGTTTTTGCCTTCGAGCAGACCGATGAATGACGATACAGTATTTTCTAAGCCATCGACCATATGTTCTTTATATTGAATTTTTCCTTCAACCAGCCAATTTACCATAGCTTTACTAAACTCATCATAACGATGACCATAATCATCAAACACAATGAAGCCTTGCATTTTAGCTCGTTTAACCAGAAGCGTACCCATTAACGCAAACATTCTATCAGGACCTTCAGGTAATTCAGTTGCGTTGTATTGCGAAATAAGACCACATACCGGAATACGAGCTTTTGGGTTTAGTAGTGGTAAAACTGCATTAAATACTTTACCGGCAACATTTTCAAAATAAACATCGATACCGTCATCACAAACTTTTGCTAGTTGCTCCGCTAAGTCGTCGGCATGATGATCTAGACAGGCGTCAAAGCCAAGTGTATCTAATGCGTACTGACATTTTTCAGCGCCACCCGCGATACCAATGACCTTACAGCCTTTTATTTTGGCTATTTGGCCAACTAGGCTTCCTACAGCACCAGTAGCTGCTGCGACCACAACGGTTTCACCGGCTTTTGGTTCGCCAATGTCTAATAACCCCATATAAGCGGTTAAACCAGGCATGCCTAATACACCTAATGCATAAGATGGATTGGTCATGTTTTTATCTAATTTAAGTAAGCCAATACCATCAGATATGCTGTAATCTTGCCATCCGCCGAATGCAACCACCAAGTCTCCTTGTTGATACCCAGCATTATTTGACTCTTCTACTCGGCAAACACTTCCGCCCACCATGACATCATTTAATGCGACGGGCTCAGCATACGACTTTGCGTCGTTCATACGCCCGCGCATATATGGATCTAAAGAGAGATATACCGTACGTAACAAAACCTCGCCATTTTTAGGCTTTGGCTTATCCGTTAATACAGTTTTAAAGTTTTCATTGGTGGGCGCACCAAGAGGACGCGATGCTAGCACTATTTGGCGATTTGTTTGCTCTGTTTGACTCATATTCGATTCTCTTTATCTAATTATTTACACTGCACTAAGAAATGTAACTGTTTACTTTGATAAATTAATGTCTTGGAAGTACTGACTCTAATAACGTCATCACCAAGATAATGACGTTATTATTAGTCAAAATGAACTTTAGTCAAATAACTAACATTAGAGTTCATCAGTAAATGTCTTTCAATAAAGTAAAATTATGCGTTTAATTGGCTCAGTAGTTTCTCAGCAACCAATATTGAACTTGCTGGATTTTGCCCAGAAATAAGCAGTCCATCTTGAACCGCAAAGGCATGCCAGTCGTCAACTTTTTGATAGTCTCCACCACGCTTTATCAATTCATCTTCAACTAAAAATGGAACGATATTAGTAAGTTGTACAGCTTCTTCTTCACTGTTAGTAAAACCAGAAACTGCTTTGCCGTTAATCGCATATTCACCAGAGCTATCTTTAACGTTTAATAATACTGCGGAAGCATGACATACAGCAGCAACAGGTTTATTCGTTGCAAGAAAACGTTCAATCAATGCAATTGAATGACTATTTTCGGTTAAATCCCATAAAGGACCATGACCGCCAGGATAGAATACCGCATCAAAATCATCGGCATTAATTTCAGTGAGTACATTGGTAGTAGCGATAACCTTTTGTGTGTCACTGTCAGCGTTATATCGAACAGTTGCTGGCGTTTGAAAATCATCTAACTCGCTTTTAGGATCAATGGGCGGTTGACCGCCAGCTGGCGATGCTAAAATCACCTCTATGCCTGCATCTTTAAATGTATAATATGGTGCAGCAAACTCCTCTATCCAAAAACCAGTTTTTTCGCCTGTATCGCCTAAATCAGCATGTGATGTTAATACCATTAATATTTTCTTTGCGTTCATTTTAAGCCTCTGTATTTCAAGTTTTACAATTTATTTTGTAATTGAGATAAGTTTACTTAAATAAACACAATCAAACAATGCAGATGAAATGAAACTCTTTGTATCAATAAATGATACAATGATAAAAATACAGTAATTAACTAGTGATGTGCAGTTGTGGATGTTTCATTTGATCAATTAAAAAGTATGGTTGTTTTTGCTCAAGTTATTGAGCAAGGAACATTAAGTGGTGCGGCCAAGCATATAGGACTATCTCGTGCAGTGGTGAGCTACCATATTAAAAAACTCGAAGCACATTTAGGCATTAAATTACTCAATCGCTCGACCAGGACAATTTCCGCCACCCAAGCTGGCAATGAGTATTATCAGCATTGTCGTGTTATTGCAGAACAAGCATCGGCTGCAAACCAACAAATTGAAAACCTTAAACATGAACCGGTTGGTTTATTGAAAATTACTTGTCCTGTTAATGTCGGCTTACAAACCATTGTTCCGGCCCTTAATAAATTTAGAACTATCTACCCTAAAATCGATCTCGATGTGATGTTGACTGATGAAGTTGTGAATATTATAAAAGAAGGTATTGATTTTGCGATTCGTGGCGCACCATTACCTGATTCAGGGCTGCAAGCAACAAAACTCTCGACTCTAGCAACTTGCCTATGTGGCTCACCCGCATATTTTAAAAAGTTTGGTTTCCCTAAACACCCTACTGATCTCAATAAACACCAATGGGTTTTATATAAATTAACCTCTGGCACACTTGAAATAAACAAAGGCACACGTTCATTCAGTATTGACATGAAAGGAACAATAAGCACGAATAACGCTGCCGCGAGAACCGCATTTGTTGAAGGTGGTCATGGATTGGGTCGCATTCCTGTTTATGATGCAAAACCAAAAATTGAAGATGGCACTTTAATATCTGTACTCGATGACTACAGTGTAAGAGACATTAATGTCTATGGTGTTTTCCCGCCAGGTAATGCAGAGTCTAAAAAGTTACGATTATTAATCGATTTTTTGAAGGCTTATTTCATCAAACATCATTGAACATATTATAAATTTAGATGTTTGTAAGTGATATATATACACCTGTAAAAAAAGCTCTCTAACCAGTAGAGAGCTTTTTAAGGTTGCTTAACTGTAACGCTTTATAAGATGATATTAACACCTTAATAAGGTGTGTGTTAAAGCTTAACTAAACCTAAACTAAGTCTAAATAAGCCTTAACGACACTACCCCACGCTAGTGACTACAGTTTTTTCGTCACTGTAATTGTTGGTACTTGCGGATTAGGCCCCGCTACTGTAACAACATAAACGCCAGCTTCAGCAATAGATAGACTCAAATTATCTTGCGAGTCTTGCACTAATGTTAGTGGTGAATCTAGGGTCACAATATTAGTCTCAGCCGGTGCACCTAAATTGAAGGTTGACCAATCTGCCGAAGCTACTTTAAAACCGTAATCTCCTGCTGCTAGATCGATTTCTACAGAATAGCTACTCGCGCCATCGTAACTAAGAGCATCGACTTCACCCCAACCATTCATGTCGCCACGAATAAATACCGGTGTTGCACCAAACATTTCAGCGGCATAAACCGACAATGTTGGTTCAGCTAAATCAGCGGCATCAAAGACAAAAGTATAATCACCAGCGGTGGCAAACGTCATTGATAAATTATCGTTACTATTACTGACTAATAACTGTTGTTCACCTTCAAATACTTCGGTGTCATCACTTGGTGCGCCCATATTTACGGTAGACCAATCAGCAGATGCTATTTTAAAGAACGGCGTTGAAGCATCAATATTAATGGTGACTTGATACTTACCATCACCCATATACATTAATGGGTTATCTTCACTCCAACCATTCATATCACCACGAATGAAAACCGCAGTGCCAACAAACGGCTCTTCATTTTCTACTAATAAAGTAGGCGCAGATACATCAAAGGCATCTAGGGTGAAAATATACGTTCCGTCAACGGCAATGGTAATGCTTAAATTGTCGTTACTACCCGGTAATAAGTTAAAGCTTTCATCTTCTAAGACTAAACCACCGGTACCTGGTGCACCTAAGTTAATCGTTGACCAATCAGCCGATGCTAATTTGAAACCATAAGATCCTGCAGCAAGGCTAATTTTAGCTTGATAGAGTCCATCACCAATATAGGTTAAATTATCATCTTCGGTCCAACCATTCATGTCACCACGAACAAATGGAACTGTATCACCATAAGGCACAACATCTGGCGCGCCGGCAGTGGCATAAGCAGAAAGACCTAAACCTTGTGTTTCACCCTGAGCTTTAACAAATACCACGGTAGTTAATGCGGGTACGGTAAAGCTACCTTCATCTGTACCTTGGCTATAACTTGCAGCACTTAACGTCGAGTCCACAGAATTGCTTAATATTGGGTGCAAAGTAAAATCACTTGCAGTTGCAATAGTGTGCGTCTGTTCATTTTCGCTACCATTAACGATTACTACAATCGCATCATAGTTTGCATCAAGATCTGCTAATTCAGCGCCATCATCAATGCTCATCACAATTAAGCCTTGCGTTTGATTTTTGCCAATATTATGAAAACCAACTCGGTTAATAATATCTTCAGCAGTGGTTAATCTAAACAATGGACTGGTAGTACGTATTTTTAAGAATTCATTAAATACGCTTGAAGCAAACATCGTATCTGACATTGCGACACTTGTTAAAGGACTTGAAGCTAACGACACTAAGTCATCGTCACTTCGTCCACCTTTATCAACGGCTAAGCCTTTATTCCAGTTATTCGATGCAAAAGTGAAATCAACTAAATTGTACCAATCGCCCGCATCATAAGTATTTCGATCTAATGACTTAGAGCGTAAGAAATCGCCGCCCATTTGTAAAAAAGGAATACCTTGTGAAAGTAAAATAATTGATTGTGAAACATTTTGCGCGCGAACACGCTCGCTGTTGCTCATATCAAAATTAAGTTTGAACTGTAAATTATCCCACAGCGTTTCATTATCATGTTTTGACACGTAGTTAATCACGTCAGCAGGGTCTTTTGCATACATACCAAAAGCACTTCCGGCGGCGTCAGTACCATTAAAGTTTTTCAAAACATAATCAGTTAACGTACCCGCCATACCTAATTTAACAATATCTTGCTGTTCAAATGGATAATCTGAAGAAGCGTCATTATTAAATAATGTGGCATTTCGAATACCGTCACGAATACGATCGTTATAGGTCGCCATTTCCGTGCCTGCCATGTTTTCTTGATCGGCACGTTCAAAACCGCGAGAGTCTTTATACCAACCTTCACCATAAAAATGATTGTCAGGGTCAATGGCTTGCACTGATTCACGAGCAGCAAGCATTTGTGCTTTAGAACCTTGACTCATAATGTCAAAACGGAATCCGTCAAACTGATATTGCGCGGTCCATTGCTTTAATGAGTCGACCATTAACTTGTCCATCATACGGTGTTCAAGTGCAGTATCACTACAACAAGTCGAGTTAAGTACTGCGCCCGTTTCAATATCACGGCTGTGATAATAACCAGGAACGGTTTTATCTAATACCGAATTATCCCACAAGCCCGCTGAGTTGGTATGATTGTAAACCACATCAAGAACAACCCTAAGGCCGGTGTCGTGCAATGCTTTGATCATCGAACGCATTTCAATAATACGCGTTACGCCATCTGGGTTTGAAGCATAAATGCCGTCAGGTGCATTAAAGTGTTTCGGATCATAACCCCAGTTAAAGCTGTCATAACCACGCATTGCTTCTGTTAATTGGGCAGTTTCGTTAGTATAAGAACTGTAACCTTCAAAAACTGACTGCAAAGTGGCGCTTTCATCTTCCACACCACACACTGGTGCATCGGCGTTTAACGCACATAAATCACCAACAGTATCGGTCATATCAACCAACATTTCAGGATCTTCATTAATCGTAGCAATATCGTTTGCAGGTAACATATGGAAATGGGTTAAGCCATTTTCAACCAATGTTTGTAAATGCTGCATTGGCATTGAATCAACTTCGGTAAATGCTAAGAACTTACCGCGATTAGCCACTGAAGTACTTTCATCTCGAGCACTAAAATCACGAATATGGCCTTCATAAATAACCGCATCTTCGTAGTTTTCAATGGTCATAACTTGATGACCTTCCCAACCTTCTGGCTGTAAATCAATGTCGTTTAAATTTACAAACTGAGAATATTCACCATTAGTAGATAAGCTCACTGAATATGGGTCTGTGCTTTGGATCACTTCTATGGCTTTATTTTGATGATGATAAATTGATAGCTCAAAACGATAGAACTGACGATCAAGGCTTGCATCACCTTGATAAGACCAAATACCTGTCATTGGGTCTTCGGTCATAGCAAAACTATTCGTCATAGTTTTAGTTGCATCATAAACGTTTAATGTCACGTTTTGTGCGGTTGGTGACCATAAAGAAACTAACACGCCGCCGTCTTCATAAACTAAACCAAGCGTTGCTTCATCGGCATCCATTTCACCTTTAGTATAAAGATCGTCAAGCACTAAATCGGCTTGTACATTGGTTGCAGCTGCTGTTTCACCATCGGTATTATAACCAACTAATACTAACTGGTTTTTCGCTATAGCCTTTGCTTCTGCAACAGTCCAGTCGCCAATAAAGGCCGGCCAATCTGCGACTAATGGTGCTGCTGCCATTTGCTCTTCAGTTAGAGTAGCTTCAACAAGTTCAACTACCGTACCACTGATCATATCGTTATTTTCAACGTCGGCAGTAATACCCGCTTCAACGGCATGATGTAATTTAACCGTTGAAACAATGTCGAAATCAGGATTCCATACGAACGTGTTCGCATCTATCCAATGTGCTTTAAACCCTTCTATAGACAATGGCTGCTTACCTAAAGAAACAACAGGGTATTCAAATATTGAAGCATTGCCGTCAAAAGTAAAATTCATTCTTTGATAAGTTTCATCGTCTTGCATTAATGGCATTTGAGAATTATTAGGACCTAAGGCCTTTCCTGCATCGTCAGTGCCCGTATGAATAATAAAGTTACCACAAGCATTGTGATCTTCTTTTAAGTTTATAATCCAATAAGCACCATAGGCTGGGTCGATACCATCAAACTGATGACCATTGCTCCAATCACTTACATCAAATGGCGCAGCATATGCATCACACGTGGCATCATTCCAAGTATGAAGTCGGTAACCTTCATAAGATGGATCGTTGGCGCTATTATCCGCCCCTTTTGCCGAACGATTATAATAAACAATCGCTTCATTGGCTGCGGGAAAATAAACTGGGGTTGGGGCATTAGGATCAACGCCAACCACACATTTTTCGTTAAGTGCATCGGGTACTGTCGGCGCATCACAAGCAATAGGTGGTGGTGCTACACAACTTGCTCCTGCTGCATTTGGAATGAGTGGCACATCACAGGTTAACAACACGCCTCCGGGTTCTACATCACTGCTTCCGCCACAGGCGGATAACACCATTGATACCAAAGCGATAAGCATGAATTTTGCAAGCTTAGAGGTGGTAAACATAATTTTTTCTCCTAATTCTTATAAAGTTACTTTTAAATGTCACTGATATTAAAACGAGTAATTGAAGCCAAAATACACTTGGCGGCCAAAGTACTGCGTAGTACCAGAGAATTCTTCTTCTCCAAAGTAACTTTGTGTAGGTTCATCGGTTAAATTATTTACTTGCACTAACAAGCCTAAATCTTCATTTATTTGATAAGATGCTTGATAGTCAATAACGGTTTCAGCGGCATAATTTACGACTTGCTCATTAACGCCCCACTGCTCTGAAACAAACTCATCGCGGTAACGTGCACTTAATCGAGTCTCAAAACCTTGATAGCCCCAAAACAGAATGGCCGTAAACACGTTTTCAGATAATCCAGGTAAAGATTGAGTTCGTTCACTACCAGCAAGATCGGTTTGAAATTCAACTTCACTTTCAGTATGTGAGTAACTTAAGTTAACGCCCAAGCCCGACCATACACTTGGTAAGAAAGAAAATACCTGGGTATAGGCTAATTCAATGCCTTTTATATAACCGCCTTCAGAATTATTCACCGAGGTGGTGAATTCTCCCACAGGGTCAACATCTACTGGTACACCGCTTTCTGGGTCGATTACTGTCTCAGGGACGTAAAAACCATTTTCAGAAAAGTTAAAGTCGTACATAGTGATGGTTTGAATAAAGGATTCAATATCTTTATAAAAGAATGCTGCCACAAAAGCACCATCGGTATCTTCAAAGTAACGCTCATATGAAATATCATATTGCGTTGCGTAGAAAGGCTTTAAGAACGGATTGTTATTACTTGAACCGGTAATTTCACCATCATCATTAATGTTGGTACTAACATCGGCAGCTAATCGATTAATCGGTGGACGCGACATAACCTCTGCTGCGGCAAAACGAATTTGGTCATTGTCAGTAATTTTGAAATTTAAATTCATCGACATTAAATAATCAGTATATTCAATACCAAGTTCTTTCGGTGCATATCTATCGTTAACTAGCCCAGCTTCATCAACAATGTATTGAGCTCCGGCTTCGGCTAAGCCGCCGACATTTTCATAGGCAGAGGCTGATTGATCGGTATCAACCATTCTGATGCCCACGTTACCCGTTACTGGCAAACCAAAAAGTTCGCTATCAATATTGGCCATAACATATGCGGAAGTAACTTTTTCATAAACAGAGCCACTTTGTAATACTGACCAAGAAGTGCTTTCATTCATCACGCCATTAGCGTCAGCACCCCAAGTTTGCATAGGTTGTGGTGTGCCGTTTGGGAACCACGCATCTAATGCTTTATCAAGATCAACCGCTAAATAACTAGGGAAATTTGAAAAATCCCCTTCCCATTCAACAACATCAGTCATATCTTCGGTTAATTTTAACGGCGGCTCTGTTGACGAAAAAGCACCGTCATCACCATACTCAAATACTGAACGATCATTACTATATTCACGATCAGAGTAACGCGCGCCAAACTCTATTGAAGCGATATGATCGTTATCTAAAACATAAGTAAAATCGGCTCTAACAGCACTAACTTCATCTTTATTAACAAAAGGATAAATGCCATACTTACTGACCATCAAGTTATCGACATTAGTAAAAGAATCGGCTTGATTAAAACCAACATCAGGTAAATCAAGGCCATTTAATCCATATGATATAGACACGTTACGGTCCAATACAGGTGTTTCTGCATTGGCGTCTTCACCAACTAAAGCCCAAAGTAAGCCATTTCTAAAATCACTCTCGGCGCTAGAGTAAGACAAATCGAGGTTACTAGAAAAATTATCGGTAATTTGCCAATCAAAATTTAATCCATAACTTTCTAATTCATCAAAGTCTTGGTTATCATCATTCACTATTTCTACGCGTGTATAGCTGTCAGTGGTACGATTAACCGTACCGCCAATAACCACATTATCTCTTATGACAGGGTTACCATAAGCAGCAGTGCCGCCACCTAACTTAACTCGCATACCGCGAGCAAAAGATTCGGTATCAAATTTAGAAATAAAGGCATCGGCTCTAAATTTAAAAGTATCGTTTGGTGCCCATTCTAGTGCGCCAACATAACCATCTCGGGTTTCAGTACCACCTAAATGCTGCAGTTCAAAACCTTCGCTAATATATTCACATTCAGGGCAACTATCTGGCCCCTCTACATCGCCATCAACAAAATCGACATCTTTAAGGTCGCTATAGGCGAAGCCAACAAACTGGGTAGCAACACTAGGCTGCTCTAAACGTGCGTAACCTAAAGCGATACCGACAGTATCATCAGCAAATTTACCCTGATATGAAAAGCTTAATCGGCTACCAAATTCATCAGCGTCATGTACTTCACTCGCTCGGTCGTTATACATACCACGAACATTAATGCTAAAAGCGTGCTGTTTTTCATTCGCCAATGGGCTGGCAGTTTTTAGTTCAACCGTACCTGCAACACCACCTTCGATAAGTGATGCTTTAGGTGATTTATAAACAGAAGCTTGTGAAATAAGCTCTGATGGGTATTGATCAAATTCAATACTTCGAGAGCCACTAGTAGATACTTGTTCTCGACCATTTAAGGTCGAAAATACAAAGCCACCGTCCATACCACGAATATTAATTTCAGCGGCTTGCCCTCCGGTTCTTACCGCAGAGATACCCGGCAATCGTGTGAGAGCATCGGCCATTGAAACATCAGGTAGTGCCCCAAGATCATCGGCAGTTATTTGCTCTGAGACCATATCAGCAAAACGTTTCTGATTTATAGATTCAATAAGTGAACGTCTAAAGCCACTTACTTCAATGACTTCAATCTCTTCATCGGCATTATCGTTGACAGTGATTTTTTCTTTTTGTGGTGTGGCTTCAACCTCTTCTTGAGCATAAAGACCTCCAGAAGACAGCATAAAACCACAGGAAAGCAAGGCTATTGAAAGCTTACTCGGCTTAAATGTACGCATAATTATTTCCCCTCATATTAATCCTTGAAATATTTTTATTGTTAGTTTTCTAACTAACTATCATTTTTATAGTTATCTTTCCTAATATAAGTGCCGAATTTGTCTTTAGATATGCTTTGCATACGTATTCAATTTGGCTCTAAAACAAAAAAAACATTGAACATAAGTACAACTAACGACATTTGAATTTTGACTAGTAAGGCGCTAGCCCATATATAATGAGGGTCAGATGTATCAAGCAGACAAGCGAATCTGTAACAAATAACACACAAACCATACATTTTTTTTACAATTGAATACGTATGCAAAATGCCAACATAAGTTTTTTAGAGAACATCTGTGACAGATCAGAGCAAATTATAGTCATTCATACCTTTGGTATTCATAGATTATGCCTTAAAGGTTATGTACTCGCTGTCTACGAATATTAGGCGATAATCATTTACGCTAATTAAATACGAAATGGCATCTTATGAATAAACACATAAAGCATTACTAGCTGAATTAACTACAGGTAAATATGATCCTAAAGTTATGTTTAATATTGAAGGCGTTATTGAATATAGCGTAGATGATAAAAATGCATTTTAATGTGCGTCGAAATGATGATAGCAGTTCATAATAGCGAGCACGTTCGCTTTTATCTTGGTATTGTTTTTATCGTGGCCGTCTAGAGCAATATAGTTTCGATAAATCAGGCAGATAACAAAGCACTTGTGGCTATAACCCATAGGTGCTTATGGCTATTAAATTAATCATTTTTCATAGCTTTAACTTGGATTTAATCAATTTACATATCATTAACAACAAATTTATTCAGAGTTTTACATTTGGTTAACGGAACTTTTTTTAATAACAAGTATCATAAGTAACAGTTAACTTTCATAGTTTTCCTCCCTGAAATGCTATTTTTTATGCCACCTGATTAGGTGGCATTTTTTTTGTATTTTTAGTAAAAAAATATATCTCATGTCTAGTAAATGGGGATATTAATTATTCGATTCACGCATTTAATATTTTCTGCTTGGCTAAGTAAACGCCTTGCTACGTAAATCACTTTTACTTAACATAGTAATATTAAACAAAGTTAAAAGGGATTAACTAATGTCGATATCATTATGGCTGCTTATTATTTTTATTCTGTTATTTATTTTCAGTGGCATATATATGCTTTATAAAAGTGCGAGAAAGTTTAATTTAACGCCAGAACAATTGGCTAAAATAAAACAGCGCAATCAACAACTCGATAAAGAAGATTCTGATAACAAATAGCGTTATTTATTGGGCTCTGTTGTTTATTCAGTTCGACACTTTATTAGGTGCGATAGAGCGTTTTAATGATGTGATAACCGAAACGAGTTTTGACTATGGTCGGCGTTAAAATTTCGCCACTAAACACAAACTTATCAAAAGCTGGAACCATTTGGCCTTTTTTAAATTCACCTAAATCGCCGCCCTTCTTACCCGATGGACAGCTTGAATATTTTTTCGCTAAAGTTTGAAATTTAGCCCCTTTTTTTAGCTGTTTTAAAATATCTTCAGCCTGCTCTAAATGTTTCACTAAAATATGTAATGCTTGTGCGGCTCTTGCCATAATAAATACTCTGTTTAATAAATTAATACCAATTTCACTACTTAAGTGATCTCGGCTTTGGCATCCTGCGTCGCTCTACCTTCTACATCCATGTAGTCGTACTTTTTCATGAGGAAAAATAGATAAATACAAGGCATAAAATTTGTAAGTAGTTATTCTCGGCTTTGGCATCCTGCGTCGCTCTACCTGCAGCATCCATGCTTCCGTACTTATACATTTTATAACGCAGTAGTTATTTATTTTAACCATTAAAAATGAGCAGTTAATTAATGAACTTGGTATAATACTCATAAATTTGGCTAATTTTAACACGTGTTAATCAGTCCTGCATCTAATCACTTATCAACCAGATATAAGTTAGTATGAAATAGCGCTTTACAAGATCTCTAGTTTTACCGACAATGGCTAAAATAATAACTTGTATTAAGTGACTATGGCTTCTCTATCACACTTATTTGAAAACAATAAAGCTTGGGCTGAAAAAATCAAGCTCGAACAGCCGGATTTTTTTGATAAGCTTTCCAAGCAACAATCGCCAGAATATTTATGGATTGGTTGTTCAGATTCACGTGTTCCCGCTAATGAATTACTCGGCATGTTACCTGGTGAAATTTTTGTACATCGTAATATTGCCAATCAAGTTATTCATACTGACTTAAACTGCTTATCGGTTATCCAATTCGCTGTAGATATTTTAAAAATTAAACATATTATTGTATGTGGCCATTATGGCTGTGGTGGCGTTGCAGCTTCATTAGATAATCAACAGCATGGTTTAATTGATAACTGGTTACGTCATATATCCGATGTTCAACGCTTTCATAAAAGCGAGTTGGATACTCTCTCTGGAAATGCATTAACAGATAGATTATGTGAACTCAATGTAGTTGAGCAAGTCGCAAACGTTGCTAACACGACAACAATGATCAATGCTTGGGCAGTAGGTCAAGAAATTAGCGTACATGGTTTTGTTTATAACTTACGTGATGGTATTTTGAAAGATCTAAACGTAACGATAGATGGCATTAAATAAAGTTTGCCTAGCTGGCTCCTTATTTATAGGAGTCATTGAATTTATCTCCAAGACTATACTACTAGAGCGATGCAACTGTACCTTGAATACCTAACACCTTTTAACTGCAATAATTTCTATCGGAGCAATAAGCCCTTTATCTAAGTTGGTGATCATGTTGTTCACTTTCAACGCAGTGCTCGATTGCATTAGTGTATGCAAACCTAGAGGTGCTGGCCCACCATTAGCTTTACTTTTTACTTTCATTTGTTTAAAAAAATCTATGGCAAAATCATAGCGATCGGTTACGCTAATAATATCAAATCCGGCCTTAATTAACGCATTTTTATACTCATCTATTGTTGCTAACTTACTGATACTACTGGTTGTTGCCCAAGGCACAGGATAACTTAAATCACCATTTTGTTGGCGCATAATATCGTAAATACCAAAATAAGCACCACAACGTAACACACGATTTGCGTCATTAAATAGTTGCTGTTTATCCTCTATGTTCATGCCAACATGCATCATATAGGCACGGTCAAAACTATTCGCTTGAAATGGCATTGCCAAGGCATTGCCTTGCTGTAAATCAATTAATTTATCGAGTTTGACCCATGCACATAGAGCTTGGCCTGTTTTGATGTACTCTGGCGTTAAATCAATGCCACTGACTTTGCATTTATAATGCTCGGCAACATACCTTGCAGCTCCGCCAAGGCCACAACCTATATCTAAAACATGGTCATTAAGGGAGAGATTAAGTTGTTCTAAAAAGTGCTTACTGGCAATGCGACCGCCGATGTGAAATTCATCAACAGGCGCTAAGTCACTAATGGTAACTATATCGATTGTCTTACCAAGTTTGAGTAGTGCACGTTCGATTTCAGCGAGTAAGTTACCATGTAAATAATGAGCTGATATAGCGTGATCAATTGACATATTAACTCCTAAGATCTAATTACTGGTAAAAATTATAATTGTTTATAGCGCATGTGGTTTACTATTAATTACCAATAAAGCCCATGTTGTAGTTTAAACGCAGGTAAATTTCACGTTTACTGGTAAAGTCATCATCAATTACATTATCTTTTTCGCGAGTAAATTTCATACCCGATAATATCGTTAAATTTGGAGTGATCTCTCGACTATAGGTGAGCTCAGCTTCCATTTCTCGCTCGAAGGATAACTCATCACCACGCCAGCGCGAAATATCACGTTCGGTTTCATCCATTTTTAATAAAAAACGTAACACTCGTGTTTCATCAGGACGATAATTCATGGTAAAAGTGGTAAAATTTTCTTTATATAAAGTACTGTTGGTATAATCATAATTACGATATGTATGCTGTAAGCTAAGGTTGAAATCACCTATTTGATATCGAACTCTCGGCTTAACTTCGCGCATATCACCAAGGACAATATTTTCGGCATCAGCCACTTCCCCATAACGACCATCTAAATTAAAAGTCCAAGCTGCAAATGGCGACGTTTCAAAATACCATTGTAAATATTGTTCATCAAATTTTGGGGCGTTACCTTTTAACTCTAAAGTATTCTGTTGTATGCGGTTAACCGCTCGCTCTTTAATGCGAAAGCCAGGGCGGAATACGGTTTGATATGAACCTCTAAATTCAGCCCAAACATCATAACCAGATTCAATTTTCTCGCCTTTTTGAGACTCAATATGGGTAGCGACAAAATAGACACGACCACGTGATTTACCGTCATCACCAGCGAATGTTTTAAAATACCAGTTTCGACCATATGCAATATTATATAATTTATAATCGGTACGTTTTACGAAACCTAAATCGGCGCGAAAATCTTTTCCTACATTAAAATAATTTGCCCAAAACAGTGATTTAGGTCCGGTATGCTTATACTTTACTTGCATAGCATAATCTTCAATGGTTTCATCTTGAGGAGCTCTTAATACTGAGGTGTTGGTGTCACAAAAACCTAGCTCACAATCACTGCTTTCATCAACATTCACACAGCCATCTTCCTCACATAAATCTTCTGCGAAAGTAATAGGATATTCGGTTTGTGAGTACATTATTTGATAACGCAATTTGTCATCTAAACCTAAATTAACCAAGCTATCAAAAGATATCACGCCATTTTTATAGTCATCTGCGGTTCTTACAGTCCCTAATACACCATAAGCACTGCCGCCGGCAGCGGTAACATATCGTGCTGCCATGGAGTCATTTTCAAAGGACTCAATTTCAACTTTTTCAGAGCCTAAATTATCCGGCATAATGACTTCTGTATCAGTGTCACTGGCCCAGAACAGACCTGAAGCGGCTTTTTTAGTTTCATGGGATACACTCACCCCGGTATCAGGATTAAGAATATTTCGGGTGTATACTAACGGCATTAATGTTGAGTACAAGTCCATGTCTTCTTGAAAAAATCGACGTTTTTCCGGTTGAAATACATTAAATGGATTATTAATACTGTCGCGGGCAACATCAGCTTCAACATCGGTAAAGTTGGGATTAATTGTTGCTGAAATTTTAGTGGCCGAGTTTATGGTTAAACTTAAGTCGATACCGGCTTCAACGTCTTCTATCTCAGTATCCTGTTCAAAGGTCTGTTGGTAGCCACGTTTTTCAGCGGGGTGCCAAATAGCATAAGGATAAAGTTGCAAGTTTTTCGATACATCTTGCACTACTACCCCATCACTACCTTGTGAAATTATTTTTTCAGAAGCGCTTGGATCTGGCGGATGAATAATATAAATCCCGCCCATAGTGCGATCGATCATACGTGGATAACTGCGTTTCAAAATCAACGCCCACTGACTTTTTTCACCCTCTTCAATCGCCGGCTGCTTTAATGAATCAATAGGAATAGCAATTTCAACCAACCAACCTTTATCGGTTATTTTTGCCGCGGCTTCCCACTCAGTATCCCAATCATAAATGTACCTGTCACTTACGGTGTTTTGCAGTACATCAGATTTACTGCCACTTGGGTTTACTCTAAATTCATATTTACGGCGTAAATTACCGGTGGGGTCGATAACAACAGAAACATAATCATCATCTTTTACACCATCTTCATCGCGAACCGCAGTGCGTAATTTCGATATATCAGGGTCGTAAGCATTAAAGGCAAAATATACATGAGTTTTGGTCACACCGATTAACGCATCCGTGTCGACAATCGACTTAGTAAATCGGTCGGGATACATTTCAATATCAAGACTCAAAATACTCGACGATGCCCAAAACTTATCGGTTAAATCACCATCAATGATTGGCGGCGTTTCGAGTACTTCTAACTCAAGAGTTTCAATATCATCGATTGAAAAATTACTTGCTGCGTTGTCAACATCTTGTAAATCCTTATCAGGATTTTCATCAAGTTCTACGCTAAAGGATGAGGTGCTAAAAAAAACACAGAATGCGAGTAAGAGGAATGTTCTTGGTAAATACTGAAAATTCATATCTAAAGTGAAAATTGTTATTATAATTATACTTAACAGCATAGCCAGTTTTGACTATTTTAGTAATGTTTTTATTGTTTTATCAATTTTTAATTGTCATTTAGCGTACTTAATAGTTACTCCATTAATTAAATTTAAAACAAAAAAAAGGATAAGCTTTTCAGCTTATCCTTTTATCGTCGTAAACTAATTAGTATTAGTTATTACGAGCTGGACGATCACCACTAGGGCGGTCATTTCTTGGACGACGAGTTTGAGCTTCAATCTTCTCATCAGAAACAGTTATTTCTAATTGCTGACGACGAACACGTACTTTACGTAATTGCTCAAATGCATCTTTCGGCATACCTTTTGGTAATTGCACGATAGTATGGTTGTCATGTAAGTTGATTTGACCAATGTAAGCACTATCTAGTGAGATTTCATTAGCGATTGCGCCAACGATATCACCTGGACGAGCGCCATGCTCTTTACCAACTTCAATGCGGTATGCTTGCCAATCAACGTCTGGACGAGCACCTGACGATTGACGACGTTCGCTACGTTGTGGACGTTCACTACGCTCACCACGTTCACCACGACCACTACGTTCGCCACGACCACTACGTTCACCATCACGGCCACGAGCATTGCGATCATTTCTGTCGCCACGACCATTAGTTTCAGCACGTTCACGACGAGGTTTTGGATCTTCTTTTGGCTCAAATGGTTGCTTCATTTGTTTTTCAAACAATAGAGCAGCAGCTAAGTCAGCAACATCAACTTCAGAATCAGCAGCCATTTTCTCTAAAATAGAACGCATTTCGCCAAGATCTTTTTTCTGAGCAGTTTCTATTAATGATTTACGACAACGCTCAATACGAATTCCGCCTAACTCTTGTACTGTAGGTAATTCAAACGTGTTGATTGTACCTGCAGTTAAACGTTCATAGTTTTTAAGGTTATACATTTCACGTGGACGTACAAATGAAATTGCAGTACCTAAACGACCAGCACGACCAGTACGACCAATACGGTGAACATATGATTCGCTGTCACCAGGTAAGTCATAGTTAAGGACTAAATCTAAACGAGGAATATCTAAACCACGTGCAACAACATCAGTTGCGATCAAAATAGAAATTTGACCATTTTTAAGTTGTTCAACAGTACGTTCACGTTGTGCTTGGTTCATGTCACCATTAAGAGCGGCACATGGGTAACCTAAACGTTCAAGTTGTTCAGCAACAGTAAGAGTATCGTTACGAGTACGAACGAAAACTAGCATAGCTTCATAGTCAAACGTTTCAACAATACGCTCAATTGCAGTATTTTTGTTTATACCAGACACTTTCCATGCTAACTGTGTAATGTTTGCTTTAGATTTAGTCGTAGAAGCAATTTTAACGTGTACAGGGTCTACTAAAAAGCGATTCGCAACTTTACGAATTGCTGATGGCATAGTTGCAGAGAACAATGCCATTTGTGTAGTTTTTGGTAAATGCTCAAGGATCCACTCGATATCTTCTAAGAAACCCATGTTAAGCATTTCATCAGCTTCATCAAGTGCACAGAAAGATAAGTCACCAAGTTTTAATGTTTTGCGACGTAAGTGATCCATTAAACGACCAGGTGTACCAACAACAACTTGTGCACCTTTTTCTAATTGTGATAATTGTGGACCGTAAGATTGACCACCGTAAAGAGTTGCAACACGCAAACCTTTAATGTCTCTACCAAATTCTTCGATTGCTTCAGCAACTTGCATTGCTAGCTCACGAGTTGGTGCTAAAACCATCATTTGTGGCTTGCGAATGCTCATGTCTAATTTAGCTAGTGCAGGTAAGCCGAATGCAGCTGTTTTACCAGTACCGGTTTGAGCTTCACCAAGAACGTGCTTACCTTCTAAAAGTGAAGGGATAGTTTGTGCTTGGATTGGTGTTGGTTCCGTGAAACCCATTTTAGTTAGGGTAGAAAGGATAAAATCAGGTAAACCTAAAGCGTCAAAACCAATTGTGGTGTTGTTTAATTCAGTCATTAATATGTTTTCTCAATAGGCAGAAAAATACAAAAACAGAAATTGTCTCTGTCGATGGTATAAAACTGCGAAAAATTTCGAGTTAACCACCGGGAGACTTATGGCACGATCAAAACTCTATTTTGATCTAAAGCTAATTTGGAAATTAGCTGGGCAAGTCGGTTGGCGGAAGTAACCCCACTGTATTCATATTCGCGGCTCTTTTTTAGCTCGTGATATGAAAGTTGGCGCATCATACCGTGTTGTACGATTAATGCAAGTAACATTGTGTAATCCTTAGCCATCAATTCGTAACCAAATAAATTAAAACCAATAGATTCAAAGCATTATATTTAAAACAATATTTTAACAATTGTAAGTAAATTGGCTTCAGGGCTTTATTGTTAATTTTGCACGACCAATGGTATTCGCGTCTGTACCGAACCAAACGCTATCCGTTTGTTGGTGGTAATACATATATCTAATCGATTTTGCGCCACTTGGTATAGCTTCACTAGCAATAAATGTATGGGTATTGGTATCAAATACGGTGATTTTATTGGGTTTTACTCCGGTTAAGGCCAGCCATAAACGATCATTTTGATCAATTGCAGAACCATACAGCTTAGCGTTTTTTCCTTCAGGCACGTGCCAGCGTTGCAATTTATTTTTTGCGGGTTGGTATTTGCCAACATAACCTAATTGATGATCCAAATAATAAATATCATTATTCTGACTTATTTCAAGTCGACGCGGGCGCTCTTCAGTATCAACTAAATCGACCATAGTGACTTTAAATGTTTGCGGATCGACTCTCGCTAATTTATTGCTGCCAAATAACACCGACCATGGCACATCATCATAATCGACTTTTATACCATAAGGTCTGGCGCTTAGTATCGGCATATCAATGAGTTTAACTTTGAGTGTTTTAGTATTTAAAAAGCCAACCTTATTACCCCATTGCGCGGTAAACCAAATATTTTGCTCGGCATTAAACACTAAAGTGTGAGGATCTATAGGCTTATCGCCTGGCATATCGATTTGTTCAATATCAGCAGTGATAGGGTTCAACCGACCAATAGAATTATTACGATTACCGGCGTACCAGATATTATCTTTACTATCGATGATTAAGTTATGGGGATGGGTGTTATCGGGTAGTGTAAAACGTTTAAATTTTGCTGTTTCAGGGTTTAAGCGAGCAATATAGTTACCAGCCTGCCCGCAAAACCAAACATTGCCTTGAGAATCTATGGCGGGATCTCTTGGCCGAGAATCAGTCCAAGGTACTTGCCACTCTTTTATGTCTATGATGACACTATTGCTTTCGGCAAAAGTTTTAGAATGAAATGTCAGCAAACAAAATAATAATGTTCGAAGATAAACTTGGCTCATCATTTAATTACCTATCTAGAAATATATTTTAACTGGTATTAATCAAAATATAGTAAACAAATTAAACGCTTGCGTATTATTAACGGAAAAAGTACAGAAACATAGCCATCCTTGGCGTTTCTAAGTTATTTCGTCCCTGAAATAAAAAAGCCCAAACAGAATTAACTGTTTGGGCTCTACATTACCAGATGTTCCGAGGGAGTGATTGACAGATCAGGTCCATTAGGGCTGGTTAATTAGTTATCGATATTAGCTCTCGATATTAAATTCGCCTTTAATATCTTTAACTTGTAGGCCACCAGAGCCGCTTTCAGTGATGTTTAAACCACCAGCGTCAAGTACATCAATACCACCTGAGCCGTCATCAATGCTCACTTTACCGCCAACATGATGAATACGTAAATCTCCAGAGCCATCAATTACGCTAACATTACCCGAAATGTTTTTAACAACTAACTCACCAGAGCCGTCATCAATAATGACATCGCCACTAACGTTATTTACCTCTAATTCACCCGAGCCATCATCAATCGATAAATTACCTTGTACGTTTTCAACTAGCATCTCGCCAGAGCCATCGCTAATATCAACATGATTATTGATACCCTTAATATTGATATCGCCTGAGCCATCCTCAATATCTAGCGCTAAATGTGCCGGTACAGTAATGGTTAAATCAATGCTTGGTGACTGACCATTCCAAAAGCCGCTGGTAGAACCATTTTCGCTAGTTAATACTGCGCGAGAGCCTTTTTGCACTAACATTAATTGAAAGTCTTTTTCTTCGGTGGTATGAATATTGGCCGACACACTGATATCGGTTGCGTTAGCGTCACCTATAATTGTTAAACTACCTGCTCCGGCATCAACTTCTAAGGTATCAAGTTGATTAGCATTCAATTGCAATTCTTCTTGTAAATGCACATCAGCACTCGATGCACCCACATGAATAACACAACCCGGCAAGATCATTACCGCAGATAATAACATCGTAACTTTCGTTAATTTAAATACTGAATTCATTGTTTATCCCTGAAAATTTAAAATTTTTATATATGACTAATAAGCATTATACAATCAAGATATAAGCCAACTTTATAATTCATTGTTTTTATTGATGTTTTGTTAATTTAGATGTTAAAAATGATAATAACACTAATAATCAGTAGTCAATTAAACTAATTATTAGTATTTATAACAAGGTATAAGTTGGGCAGTTATAAGAAATAGAGACCATCAATGAGCAAATCAGGTAGCAATCCAAACAGTAATAACGCAATAGTAAAACTCACTAATAATAAGTGCGATAACATATTACGAGTGGGTAAAACTTGTGCTTGGGTCATTGAATGAAGCTGAGGCTTAGCTAACACCATAAAGATGATGCGTAAGTAATAATACAAGCCAATACCACTACCAACAACTAAACTTGCTAACAACCACCATACTTGGTTAATAACAGCGGTATTAATAAGATAAAATTTGCCAATAAAACCTGCGGTTAAAGGAATGCCCGCTAAAGACAGTAATGCAAAAATAATCGCGACACCTTGCATAGGTGATTGCCAAAACAAGCCGCGCCAATGTTGCCATTCATCTTCATCATGTTCTTTATTGGCTTTAGAGGTTTGGCTAATAAAGGTGAATAACATAAGCGTCGCAATACAGTAGGCAAATAAATAATACAATGCGCTTTGCTTGGCAAGATCTACCGATGTGGGTGCAATAATGATAAGTACAATGACCAAATAGCCCATATGAGCAATCGATGAATATGCTAATAATCGCTTAATATTGGTTTGTTTTAAGGCTAATAAATTACCCGCTAGCATCGACGTGATCGCAAGTCCGGCAAGAATATTGGTTAAGGTTGGATCGGTATATTGATCGGATAAAAACCAAAAGTTAACAAGTACTGTAAACATAGCTATTTTAGATATTGTCGCTAACACCATGGTCACTGGCGCAGGTGCACCTTGGTAAACATCAGGCGTCCACAAGTGAAACGGCGCTAAGGATAGCTTAAAGGCAATACCCGCAAGTATTAATACACTGCCCGCCTGCGCTAACAAATGCAATGATTCGGGACTCGATTGTTCGCTCACTTGCGGATAAGTGAATTGTATATAAGCAAAGCTCATATCACCGCTATAGGCGTATACCATTGCCATGCCAAATAATAAGATACTCGATGCTGTAGCGCTTAATATTAAGTACTTAAAGCTAGCTTCTAATGTTTGTGACCTATGCCTTAAATATCCCATCATACCGATTAACGAAATACTCAATAACTCTAACCCTAAAAACACACTGGCAAAATGAGTACTAATGGTTAATAGCGAAGCGCCAAGAGTGGTGAGTAATAGCAACACATAAAACTCATCATCAACTTCAAAACTTACTTTTAAATAACTGCCGCTAATAAGCGCACAACAGATTGCACTTAAAAGAATTAATAGATTCGCCGCAACGGCAAATTCATCGAGATAAAACAATATGGTAATTTGGCTGTTCAATGCCGGTAATATGGCAAAATGCGAAACAACAGCAAGCATTAAGCTTGCTAAAGTGAACAATTGGATCAACACACGGGTGCGTTTAACCGCAATTAATAACAATTGTAGGACAATGGCTAATGACAGTATAAGTTGTGGTGCAATGGCTAATAGTTCAAGAGCACTCATGATAATTTCTCCATACCAGTCAGCTGAAAATTAGCAAATACAGCGATAATATCACTGCCGTTAATATGGTTGCCTAAAATGTCGCTGTTAAAGAATGCATATTGGTGTTCAAAATGATTTAAAATTAACTCAGGAAATAAACCAAATAATACTAATAACAGCAGTAAACTTGCGCAAATCAGTAACTCTCTTTGACCTAAATCAGTAACCTTAGCTTTGACTTCACCTTGAAAACTTTGTTGAAATAAATACATGCCATATATGGCTGAGCCAATGAGGCCAAGAGCGGCAAATATCACCTGCAACGGAAATACTTTAAAACTGCCTGTTAAACTTAAAAATTCACCAACAAAATTTACTAAACCGGGTAGTCCAAATGCTGCTGCAACAAACGCTAATAACATCCCCCCCATACGCGGCGCACTCACAAACAAACCGCCCATAAGAGATAAGTCGCGAGAGTGTAGTCGACTATAAATCATCCCTGCCATAGCAAATAATGCGGCACTGCTTAAGCCATGTGCCACTAGCGTTAATATTGCGCCATGATAAGCAATGCTTTCAAACGAAAATAGTGCCAACATCACAAAGCCCATATGTGAAATAGAACTATAAGCGACTAAACGTTTAAAGTCGGTTTGTGCAAACGCTAATTTTGCACCATACAAAATACTAAACACGCCTAACCAGCTGGCAACATTAGCAAACTCTAAGCTGGCTTCAGGGAATAATCCCAGTACAAATCGTATTAAACCATAAGCGCCTGTTTTTAATAAAACACCCGCAAGAAGCACGCTACCTGCTGTTGGCGCCTGTGTATGAGCATCAGGTAACCAAGTATGAAATGGTATAGAAGGTAGTTTCACTGCAAAGGCAATGAAAAAACCTAACATTAGGTAAAATTCAACATCGTCATTTATCACTAGCTGCTGTAATACAAAATAGTTAAAACTCAGTTGTCCTGTTTGCTGCTGATGGATTAAAGCTAAAGCAACAATTGCAATGAGCATTAATAAACTGCTGACTTGGGTAAAGATGAAAAATTTAATGGCGGCGTAGTGACGATGCTCATGCCCCCAAATCGCAATTAATGCGGTCATGGGTAGAAGCATGACTTCCCAAAAGAAGAAAAACAAGAATAAATCAGTCGCGCAAAATACACCGACAATACCGGCAATGCTGGCCATTAAATTAAAGTAATAAAAGCCGACATTAGTGGTAATTTCATGCCATGACACCAATACACATATTAGTGCCAGTAATAAGGTTAAGGCGATAAGAATAAAGCTTAAACTGTCTATGCCTACGGCATAAGAAATGCCAAATGAAGGGATCCAGGGTACATTCATTAATTCTAGGTATTGCTCAAAAATTTGATGATTTGTTGAGGCAAATTGAAGCAATAAAGCAAAAGCAAAAACGATTGCTATTATACTTAACCACTTTGCACTGCCGGTGCGATAAGCTTCAACTTTCCAAGCTAAAATACCACCAAAAAATAACACTAAAATTATTTGCGTTAAGATCATAGCAACGCTCCTAGTAATACAATCACAGCAATTCCAAGCGTTGCTAAATACCAACGTAATTGACCATTCTGGGTAGTTTTTAATGCTTCATGCCAAGTGACCACATTCCAACTGATGCCTTTGACAAATTGATCAATTAAATCATTTTTATTTAAGCGGCTTAAACCCACAAAAGGCTTAACCAGTAACCATTTATACAACACATCAAAACCTAAGCCATTTTGCACAAATAATGTAAGTGATGACTTACTCTCAACAACATCAGCAGCTGTTTTAGGGAAATATAACAAGTAGGCAATAACAATACCAACCAATGGCGTAGCAATAGCAACAGTGTGCAGCCAACTAGGCTCTGACGCATGTTCAACTACAACGGTTGGAAATAGATAACTTAAATCCGGTGTAATTAAACCACCTAACAGAGCTAATATAGCAAGTACCAGCAGAGGTATTAACAGCAATAGTGGTACCTTAGTATCGACCTCATGATCGCCGCGATAGTCACCAAAAAAACTGATAAATATCATTCTAAAGCTGTAAATACTGGTGAGCAGTGCACCGAATATGGCTAACCACCAAAATACTGGTCCTGCGGTAGTTGAAGAATAAAGTTCGGCAATAATCGCTTCTTTAGAAACAAAGCCAGACGTACCTGGAAATGCAATAAGTGCGGCGATGCCAATAAAAAACAATAGACTAATCAATGGCAACTTTTTAAATAAGCCGCCCATTTTGAACATATTTTGCTGATGATGCAGCGCTAAGATAATTGCCCCAGCAGTTAAAAATAATAACGCTTTAAAAAAGGCATGCGTCATTAAGTGGATAACTCCTGCACTATAAGCACCGGCGCCAAGCGCTAACATCATATAACCAATCTGACTCATGGTTGAGTATGCTAACACTCGCTTTATATCGCTTTGCGCAAGCGCGGCAATACCAGCGAGTACTAATGTTAATGCTCCAATCCAAGCCACTAGCGTCATAATTTCGGGGGTCAGAATAAATAAGCCGTTCATGCGAGCAATTAAATATACACCGGCGGTAACCATAGTTGCGGCGTGAATAAGAGCACTCACCGGAGTTGGCCCTGCCATAGCGTCAGGTAACCATGTTTGCAGTGGTAGTTGCGCCGATTTACCTACTGCGCCACCGACAAGAAGTAAACATATCCAAAAAGCCATGTCGTTATTGGCGAGGTCACTTAAATCTGTGGCGGTTAAAATATCATTAATGTTTAAGCTTGAAGTTTCTCTAAAGATTAAAAATAATGCCAGAGCAAAAAAGGTATCGCCAATACGAGTGACAATAAATGCTTTTTTCGCAGCGGCAGCGTTTTCAGGTTTTTGATACCAAAAGCCAATCAGTAAGAAACTGCATAAGCCAACACCTTCCCAGCCCAGATATAACAACACTAAATTATCTGCCAATACCAATAACAACATGGCGGTGATAAATAGATTCATGTAGGCCATAAAGCGGCTAAAATTTTCGTCACTTTTCATATAAGCGGCGGCAAAGGCATGAATTAAAAAACCTACGCCACTCACAACACTCACCATAACAGCCGCAAGGTTGTCTAAGCGCAAAGCAAAATTAACCGGCGCATCACCCAACATAAACCACTGCCATAAATGCACGCTCACCACGCTATCAGCATGGTGTAAGTAGGTATAAATTAAATAACCACAACTGAGCGCACTTAAGCCAACAGAGCCTACCGATATAATGGTTGCCACAAGCCAAGATAAGCGCTTACTAAATATGATTAATACTAAAAAGCTAATGAGTGGGTAAAATGGTAATAGAGCTAAAATATCCATATTAACCTCGCATGTCATTAAGAGCGTCAATATCTAAACATTGACGTTGTTGCTGCAAGCGAATTAGCAGTGCTAAACCTACCGCAACTTCAGCGGCTGCCAAGGTTAAAATTAGGATAAACATAATTTGACCATCGGCTTCTTGCCATGCGCTGCCCGCACCAACAAACGCTAAACCTACGGCATTAAGCATCACTTCTAGGCTCATCAACATAAATAGTGTATTTCGGCGCGTGATCACACCAATAAAACCAATCACAAATAAAATAGCGGCCAAAACAAATACATCGCTTAAAAGAATATCACTCATAGCTCATAACCTCCGCTAAAGCTGATGACGGTTAACGCCGAGGCTGATGTAAATACATTAATTAGCGGGAGAGCATTCATAGGTGATCCCCGGTGGCATCATTTTTGGCAAAATGATAACCCGCTATCAATCCTGCGAGTAATAAAAACGAGGCAATTTCAACGGCTAACAAGTAAGGCCCATAAAGTAATATCCCAACCGCTTTAGCTCCGACGATATTAGATGCGGTTAACCCGCCTGCATCACTAAAATTAATGATATAAATGAGCTCAACTAACAAAGCTAGCGCCAATAATGATGGTCCAAACCAAGTAGAGAAGTTAGCTATAGAGCCATTCGCATGAAAGTGTTCAGGATTTTTATCACCTTGTAAGTCAAACATCATAACGGCAAAAACAAATAGTACTAAAATAGCGCCGGCATAAACTATAACTTCTAAACCTGCAGCAAATGGTGCGCCAATAAAATAAAAACACACAGCAACGGCTAACAGTGATACCACTAAATACAACAAAGCATGAATGGCATTACTGCCAGTAACGACTCGAAGGCTTGCTATAATGGCGACAACAGCCGCAAAATAAAATGGTACTCCAGCGCTCATGTGTATTCCTTTATTATTGTTATAACCAGTCGATTTATTCTATTTAAACCAACAAAACTAACTAACTAACTAACTAACTAACTAACTAAGATGGCCTCTACGGCATCAAATCTTTGACGTTTATCGGCTGTTTTTCATGTGTGCCCTGACCTTTACCTTTCACGCCTGCGGCAACACCAGATTGTTGATAAAAGTTATAATCTGGATATTTTCCTGGGCCACTGATCAGTAAATTCTCTTTTTCATAAACTAAATTCTGTCTGTCGTACTCAGCAAGCTCGACATCAGGGGTTAATTGAATGGCATACGTTGGGCATGCTTCTTCACAAAAGCCACATAAGATACAGCGAGAAAAATTAATACGGAAAAACTCAGCACGTTTACGGCCATCATCATCAATGGTTTGCTGTAAGGAAATACAATCAACCGGGCACGCGACTGCGCACAAATTACACGCAACACAACGCTCATTACCATCGGGGTCGCGAGTAAGCACAATGCGGCCTCTATATCTTGGCGCTAAATAAGGTTTTTGCTCTGGGTATTGCACGGTATCGGCTTTGGTAAAAGTATGTTTTAACACTAGCCACATCGTATGAAACTGACTGTAAAATAACTTAATCATTAAGCACTTACTCCTATAACGCCGGTAAGTTTTAGCGCGGCGGTAAGTAACAAATTAAAGAGCGCCAGTGGTAACATCACTTTCCAACCAAAGGCGAGCAATTGATCAAACCTAGGTCTTGGCAATGATGTGCGTAATAAGATAAAAAACATGATCAATACAAAAACTTTACCTATAAACCACACTAAAGCAGGGATCATATTGGCAATGTCAGCAGGTAAAAAGCTTGGCGGTAAATAACCACCAAAAAATAATGTTACTGCCATAGCTGAAATTAAGGTGACACCCAAATACTCGCCGAGGAAAAACAATGCAAATTTCAAACCCGAATATTCAGTATGAAAGCCGCCGGTAAGCTCGGTTTCAGCTTCAGGTAAATCAAATGGTAAACGATGGCTTTCGGCAATTCCGGCAATTAAAAACACCACAAAACCTAGGAACTGACTGGTAATAAACCATGACTCTTGCTGAGCAAGAACGATTTCTCTCAGATTAAAACTACCACTGAGCAACACCACGCCCATTACAGACAACCCCATAAACACTTCATAACTTATGGTTTGCGCAGCGGCGCGCATACTGCCCAATAATGCATATTTATTTTTTGATGCCCAGCCAGCAAGTACTACACCGTAAACAGCTAAGGATGTCATTGCTAAAAAGAACAATACGCCAATGTTTAAATCACTAACGCCAATAGAGTCCGAAAACGGGATCACCACAAAGCTCATCAATACCGTAACAGCGGCAATAATAGGCGCAGCAATAAAGGTAAATCGGTCGGCAAACTTAGGGGTAAACTCGTCCTTGCCTAATATTTTTAATAAATCGGCAAGAGATTGTAATATACCACCAGGTCCGACTCGATTAGGGCCGTGCCTGTCTTGCCAAATACCGATCATACGGCGTTCAACCCAAACTAACATGGCGGCAATTGGGATCAATAACCCTAAAATAACCGCTATTTCGACTAATTTAAAAATAACTGCCGTATCAATTGCTAACGCTATCGGTAAATTACCCATCATCAAGTCCTCCCGCCATTAACCTGATCGGAATGAATTGATCATTTTGTTTAATTGCCGCTAACTGTTGTTGTTGCTGTGTTTCAATAGTTGCTAAATCATCCCGTAACTTGTGTTTAAAAGCATCTATTTGCATTGAACTTGCTGGCTTAATGCTGACATCACTTAGTTCAAACATTTCGCTAGCCTGTTCATTTAAATATAAGGTGGCACTATGTTCAGCATGTTGCGCGGTAATAATTAATTCACAAATAAACGCTCTACCATCAATATTAATATCGATATATTGGCAATCAGTAATATTATATTTTTGCGCAGTTAGAGTGGTTACCTGAATGTATGGAATTGGCGCGGTTAATTTAAATTCACTGCCTTTTAAGCCAAGATAATCATTACCAAAAATGTGTTTTGCTGGGTAAATAGTTAATGCATTTTCGTTAATATTATCGGCCCTGGTATCTAAACTCTGACCATCTAAGCTGTCAGGCTCTGTGGCGAATGTTGATGCAATGGGCTCATCATCAGCATTGGGATCAAATATGTTCACTATCGGTGCGGCATTAATTAATGGCCCGCCTACCTGTTGTTGGTACTTACTAATCGACTGATTAGAATTCCAACCAGGTGCCCAAGTAAATGGCATTGCGGATGTGCTATTGACGTTGCCACCTTCCATAGAAAAGTTATAGTTTGAATTGCCATCTATGGTCGCTTTCGCTTCATGTACCGTTTGATTGGCCATCATAGCGGTGCGACCTGATGCGCGGTGACTTTGTCTGGCCGTTTTCAATAAAAACTGCTCGGCAATAAATGCCTCTGTATTGGGGAAGTGCTCTTCAATACGATTGAGTACCGACCAGCATTGGTTGATACCAGAGTTCAGATTTTGAGTGCTATCAGTGGTTACATCTTTTAATTCGCCTTTGCCAAGTACACCATCAATCATTTGCACATAACGCCAGCTAGCTAATATTGGCAGCTTAGGTGCAAACGCAGGGTAAAAGCATTGCACTAAGCCTTGATAATTAACCAATAAACCTTGCGATTCACTGAATGTTGCCGCGGGTAAAATTACATCCGCATGTTTTGTGACTATGGTTTCGTTATGATCAATAGCCAAAATTGTTGTTGCTGAACTGAGTAGCTGATGTTGCTGAACACTCGTTAAATTAGATAACTCATTTTCAACAATACATAAACTACTGGCTTGGCCGTTTTGATTCGGCTTTTCGCTTTGATTTGTTAGCGATACTTGCTCTATCACTTGCTCTAGTGACAAGGTGTCATCGTCAATAAGATTTGCCAGCCCCATGCTATTGGCATGCTCACTCATAATGGCAAAGCTAAATTTATTTTTATGCTGGCTATTTAACTGTAAACACTGCGCTAGGATCTCAGGATTATCTAAACTATGACCACTGACAATCAATGGGTTTTGCGCCGTGGCAAGGGCTGCCACAATTTGTTCAACAAAGCTTTGCTGCTCAGTACTTAACGAATTAAGTTGTGCGTTTTCATTTGTTAACTTAGTACTAATGGCCGCTATTATTTGCGCTATATCATCACTATTTGAATAGTTTACCGCTGTCGCTACATCGTCTAGTTTACTGGCGTTTATAGCGCTAATAAATAATGGCGACAACACTTTTCCGGCAGCGGTGCGTACGGCTTCATCTTGCCATCTTGGGATGCGTAATCGGTCGGCAATCAATAAACTGGCATTACGTACCGATTGTCTTATTGCCAAAGCAATTCTTGGTGCTGTTTGAGTAACATCTTCACCCAATACAATCACTAAATCAGCTTGTTCTATTTGTTTAATATTGGCTATTTTTGCTTGGCGATTAAGTCGTTGATTAATTTTCAACATGTGCATTTGTGCTTGTGTTAAACCCGCACAAAAGTGTTTCGCTGAAAATAAATGTTTAAGCGTGGTATTGGTTTCGAGCGATGCTCGCGGCGAACCAATGGCAATGAATTGTTCAGCTTTATACTTAGCTAATGAAATATGTACATCTTTAGCAGTTACCTGCTCGGTAGGGCTATTATCGGTAAATTTAATACCCTGCGTATGGTTAATTCTATCGCTGGCATTAACGTACGAAAAACCAAAACGACCACGGTCACATAGGAAGTAGCCATTAATATTGTCGTTATAACGATTAACGACTCGGCGAACACTGCCGTAGCGTTCACCAACACTAAGGTTACAGCCGACTGAGCAGCCTTTACAAATTGACGGTGCTGATTGTAAATCCCATTTACGTGAATAATGCGCTGAAAACGCTTTATCGGTAAATACCCCGGTTGGACACACTTCAATTAAGTTACCGGCAAATTCACTTTCGAGTACGCCATCTTGTTGACGGCCAAAACACACTTGATTACGCGAGCCATAAACGCCAAAATCGGTGCCTCCAGCATAATCTTTATAAAAACGAACACAGCGATAACAAGTAATACAGCGATTCATTTCGTGGCCAACATTAGGGCCTAAATCTTGATTAACAAAGGTACGTTTGTCACCTTTATATTCGCGAACTGAATGGCCGGTCATTACGGTCATATCTTGTAGGTGACACTCTCCGCCTTCGGCGCAGACAGGACAATCGTGAGGGTGATTGGTCATCATGGCCGCAATAACTTGCTCGCGAAATGCACTGGAATAATCATCACCTAAACCAATATGCATGCCATCGGTTACTGGCGTCATGCAGGCCATAGCAAGGCGTCCATTTGACTGGCTTTCATCACTAAAAACCGTTACTGCACATTGACGACACGCGCCAACAGAGCCCATTGATGGGTGCCAGCAAAAGTACGGTAAATTTAATTTATTTGATAACACGCCCGCTAATAAGTTATCCGTTGGATCAACTTTATAAGCAACGCCATCAACATGAATGGTGAGCAAGGAGTTATTGGTTGATGATTGTTGATTATTATCTGTCATATTGCCTCCTTAATGTCCGTGTTTAAGAGGACAACAGCCTCGTTCGATGTGCTGTTGAAAATCATCATGAAAATATTTTAAGGCGCTACGTAAGGGCTCAACTGCGCCCGGCGCTAATGCACAGTGGGTTTTACCTATCCACATAAAATCACAGAGTTTATGCAATGTATCTAGATCGGCTAAGGTGCCCTTTCCTTGTTCAATACGAGTTAATATTTCTACCACCCAAGGTGTGCCGTCTCGACAAGGTGTACAGTAACCACAAGATTCTTGAGCAAAAAACTGTAATAAATTAAGCACCATGCCAACCGGACAATTATGATCATCTAACACTATGATGCCTGCAGTACCTAAACGACTGCCGACTTTAGATATATTGTCGTAATCCATCGGCACATCTAAATGCTGTTCAGTTAAAAAATCAGTTGATGCACCGCCGGGTAATAAACCACGTAACTTAAGGCCATCTTGCAAACCGCCGGCTTTGCCATAGAGCACTTCACGAATGGTCATGCCCATTGGCATCTCCCATAAACCAGGATTTTTAACCCGGCCACTGGCGCCATATATTTTGCTACCGGCATCACTATTTGGCGATATATCTTTAAACCATTGAGCGCCATTTTTTAGGATGTGCGGTAAATTACTTAGCGTTTCAACGTTATTGACTATGGTAGGTTTACCAAATAAACCACTGACTTGGGGAAAAGGCGGTTTAGCTCTTGGATTTGCGCGCTTACCTTCTAGAGCATTAATTAATGCGGTTTCTTCACCGCAAATGTAACGACCCGCACTGGTATGCAAATGTAAATCGAGTTGATAGTTACTGCCTTGAATATTTTTACCCAACCAGCCGTTTTGATAGGCCTCATCAATTGCTTGCTGTAAACGCTCTGCTGCTAAAAAGTATTCTCCGCGTATAAAAATATAGGCTTTATTGGCATTAATGGTGTAACTGGCAATGATCATAGATTCAATCAATTGATGTGGCACGCCCTCAAGTAACAATCTATCTTTGAACGTTCCAGGCTCCATCTCATCGGCATTACACACTAAGTATTTATTATCTGGCGCATGTTCATCGTCATCTTTGAACATAGGCACAAAGCTCCACTTCATCGCGGTAGGAAAGCCTGCTCCGCCGCGACCTTTAAGCTCGGCATCTTTCACTAAACTCAGTACATCACTCGGCTGCATTTCTAATACTGCTTTACGCGCGCCAACATAACCGCCTGCTGCAACATAGCCCTGAAAATCGAGTGGTTTGTCAACATTAACTAATGCCGTTAATGGCATATCAGCTTGATTATAGTCCGCCATTATTGCTCACCTTTAAGCACTTGCGCTTTTAATTGCTGCAGTGTTGCTAGGGTATTTTCAGTAGTGAGTAGCTGGTAATGAGTCCCTGCAATCATCATAGTTGATCACCCTTTAACACTTGTACCCTCAACTTTTGCAGCGTGGTTATAGTATTTTCAGTAGTGAGTTGTTGATAGTGATTACCAGCAATCATCATCACAGGACCTTTATCACAGCCACCTAAACACACATTTGTTAATAACGTAAAAACACCGTCACTGGTCGTTTGGCCAAAACCAATACCTAGCTCAGCTTGTATAATTGCGCTTATATTTTCATAACCGGTTAAATAACAGCTGACGCTGTCACATAGATGGATAACGAGTTTGCCCACTGGTTGGCGATAAATAAGATTGTAGAATGTTGCCACGCCTTCAAGTTGGCTTACCGGCATTTGCAATAAATCAGCTATGGCATACAAGCTGTCGTCACTTATCCAGCCACGATTAAGTTGTACTATTTTTAACGCTTCAATACCGGCAGCTTCGCGATATTCTAAAATAGTAGTTTCATGCTCTATTTCACTAATTTCATCCGCAGTTAAGTAACTGCGATGATCTATTTGCACCGTTGCTATTTTTTGATATTTGAGTGAAGCAAGTGTCATTATTGTTATTCCTAGCTCTCTATTATCTATTTAGCTTATTTATTGCGTTTATCTGTCTACGTCAGCCATAACGTAATCTTGATATTTGAGCCAAGCCAGCTTCACTATTGTTATTCATAGTTCGACTCTTATTTATTTTGTTTATCTGTCTACGTCAGCCATAACGTAATCTTGATATTTGAGCCAAGCCAGCTTCACTATTGTTATTCATAGTTCGACTCTTATTTATTTTGTTTATCTGTCTACGTCAGCCATAACGTAATCAATACTGCCCAGCGTTGCGATTAAATCGGCCACCATTTGTCCTTGTGAGATCAGTGGTAGCATTTGTAAATGGGCAAATGATGGAGTACGAATACGCGTGCGATAACTCATGGTGCTACCATCACTAATTAAGTGGTAAGCCATGATCCCTTTCGTTGCTTCCACACTCATTGATACTTCGCCAGCTGGGATCACAGGTCCCCATGAGACGTTGACAAAATGAGGTATTAAACTGTCAATATCTGTCATAGTGCGGCTTTTATCTGGCGGTGTGGTTTGTGGATGATCTGCTTTGTAAGGACCTTCGGGCATATTATTTAAACATTGTTCAATAATGCGGATACTTTGACGCATTTCATCAACACGTACCTGACATCGGTCGTAACAGTCGCCTTTATTACCAACCGGTATTTCAAAATCAAAATTTTCATAGCCACCATAAGGTCGCTGTTTGCGTAAGTCCCAAGAATATCCTGTTGCCCGCAAACCAGGTCCGGTTACTCCCCACTCAATCGCCTCGCTAGTGGTGTAGGCGCCAACATCAACGGTACGAGCTTTTAATAAACCATTTTGCATAACCATTTTTTCATATTGGTCGAGACGTTTGGGTAAGTAATTTACATATTCTCTAACCAGTTTGTCCCAACCTTTTGGTAAGTCTTGTGCTACGCCACCAATGCGAAAGTAACTTGGATGCATGCGAGCACCCGTAATGGCTTCAACAATGCCAAACAGTTTTTCGCGGTCAATAAACATGTAAAAGATAGGTGACATTGCGCCAACATCTTGTGCAAAAGTGCCATAAAATAATAGGTGACTTAATATGCGAAACATTTCAGCCGTCATAATGCGGATGGTTTTAGCTCGTTCGGGTACGTCGATACCGGCCAGTTTTTCAACCGCCATCACATAAGGAAAATTATTCATTACGCCGCCAAGATAATCTATACGGTCAGTGTAAGGAATATAGCTATGCCATGATTGACGCTCGCCCATTTTTTCTGCGCCGCGATGGTGATAACCAATATCCGGCACACAATCAATAATCTCTTCCCCTTCCATTTGCAACACAATGCGAAATGCACCATGCACACTTGGATGGTTAGGGCCTAAGTTTAAAAAGCTAAAATCACTGGTTTTACTGCTGCGTTTCATGCCCCATTCTTCGGGCTTAAATTTTAATGCTTCTTGTTCAATATCTTGCTGAGCATCAGATAGTGTAAAGGGGTCCATTTCAGTGGCGCGTGCAGGGTGTTCTTTTAATAGGGGATGACCAACCCAAGTGTTTGGCATTAATATGCGCGTCAAATGCGGATGTTGAGCAAAGGTTATACCAAACATGTCCCAAACTTCGCGTTCATACCAATTAGCATTAGCCCAAATACCCGATACACTATCAAGCGTTTTATCAGTCGCGGTTAAAGCAACCTTAATGCGTACATCACGATTACTTTTGTAGCTACGTAAATGATAGACAACCGTGAAATCTTGTACATTAGCGATAAGTTTATGTTCTCGAATACGTTCATCAATGGCGGTTAAATCAAAGCAAAAATCAAAAGGTTGCTCTAATTCAGTGCGCAATATTTGCATCAACATAACCAAGTGCTGTTTATCAACCCAATAGGTTTCAATATCATCAATTAACCATTGTTGCTGTAATAGTAATTCACTATTAAGCGCATTGACTTTATCTTTGACTGAGAAATCTGAATTATTAAGCCAGTCGCTGGCTTTATCGATTTTTTCATTCGCCATTAGATAGAATCCGGTTCATCTAGGTAAGTCACATCAATGCGCGACTTATTTTTAATATCACGCAGTGATGGTTTAGCAATGTCACTGGTTTGTTGCTCGCCAGCAGCCCAACTTACTGGTCTTGGCTGATTGGCTATTTTTGTTTGTAATAATAATAAGCCTTCTAATAAGGCTTCAGGACGCGGCGGACAACCCGGTACATACACATCAACGGGGATAAATTTATCAACGCCCTGCACCACTGAATAAATATCGTACATACCGCCAGAATTAGCACAAGAGCCCATAGATATAATCCATTTAGGTTCGAGTAATTGATCGTAAAGGTGCCTAATAACTGGCGCCATTTTACGAAAACAAGTACCAGAAATAACCATCAAATCGGCTTGGCGAGGGGTCGCTCTGATCACCTCTGCGCCAAAACGCGCAATGTCATGCCTGGAGGTAAAACTGGTTGCCATTTCTACGTAACAGCAAGATAAACCAAAGTTAAATGGCCAAATAGAATTTTTCCGGCCCCAGTTGAGCATGTCATCGAGTTTGGCAAACAAAACATTTCGGTTCAGTTCTTCTTCACTTATGTTGTGTGACGCCAGCATTTCTTTATCAATAGCTGCTTTGGTAATTGACCATTCCATTAATTTTTGTCCTGTGCGATTAAGGCTTCTCTTGCTGGAATATGTTTGCGTTTAAATTCTAATGCACCAATGCGCCAAACATAAATTAACGCGACGAGTAAAATAGTGATAAAGATTGTTGCTTCAATAAAGCCCGCAATACCGACCTCATCAAAGGCAATAACCCAAGCAAACAAAAATATTGTTTCTAAATCAAAAATGACAAAGAAAATGGCATAAAGGAAAAAATGATTAGTAAAACGACTGCGCGGAGCATCTACGGCAATAATGCCAGATTCATATGGCGTGTGAGTTTTACGTCGGTTCGTTTTAGGACCAAGCACATAGGATATAATTAGCATGGCAGCTAACAATAATATGAGGAATACAAAGTAAGCCGCTATGGGCCATAATTCAGGTAATTGTTCGGATGCGTTCACGCAAGCTCCCAGTATTACCGATATACAACAATGCCAATAAAACAACTTAGCAAAATTACCGACATTAGCTGTATTAAGTACTGTTTATTAACGCGGAGGCGAAAAAACTTGTTATTAATACTCTTAACAGCTAAATAAGTTTTTGTTATTAATACAAATAATAGACAAGATTTGGTAAAAGGGAAATTTTAAATGAAGATTTGTTGAGATAATAAAAATCCACATAAATTTACCAATATAGATAAATTAAATGTGGATTTATTAATGTTAAATTACGCTTAAATTAGAAGGCGAAACGAACGCCAGCACCCACAAGCTCAGACTCAACTTCGTTATCAAATACTAAGTATTCAACGTATATATCTAACGTATCAAGAATATCAAGTGATGCACCAACACCGCCGAATGCTTCTTCACCATCAATATTTTGTTTATCATTTCCATAGGTGATATCCCCTGATGTTGATGAAACACCTGCTTTTGCATACACTTCGAAAATAGGGCCAATGGGTAAATATGCAACGCCAGCTAAGGTGATGGCTTCGATTTCAGCAGAAACACTTTCAAGCCCTGCAATATCGAAACTGTAATCACCTAAATCGTAATAACCGGCTTCAACAGAAAACATAAAAATACTGGTATCTATAATGTTATAACCTAAAAAGAAGGCAGGTACTGTGTCATCCGTTGGTAATGCATCGTTTTCAGACTCATATACACCCGCGCCAATATAAAAATTGGCCATAGCCGTCCCAGGTAACGCCATTGATAAAGCAAAGGCTGTTGCTAATAATGTTTTTTTCATTTTATTTCCTTGATAATGATTTTATTTTAATATTTGAAATTATTTAAATAATAAGTATTTTTATTGAATGGATAAGTGTAGAACATCATTGCCGTCAATGTGTAAGAATTAACGGTTATGTGTTACTTTTTGGCAAAATGGTATATAAAAACAACACTATACGTAAATTTTATACTCACACAGAGTTTTCACTTTAAGTTAGTATGCAGATCTGGCATTATTGATACGCTACAAAACGTAGCGGTTGAGAGATAATATGGCTGTTACAGAACAACAATTTAATTATTTAAACACTATGGGCATTAGCTTATGGCAGCCTCGTACTGGCTTTTATAAAGATAAATCTGTTCAGCCTACTGATGTAAAAAATACGATTAATAAAATATCGACCACGGCACACTCTCCACAATCGACTTGTGAAGTTATCAGTGCTACGCCATCGACACCGATAATCCAAGTCAAGCCAATGTTTTCAGCTGAAGAGTTAGTCGACAATGTTTTATTGCAAGATATCTTACTTATTTTAGACACTAACCTAGGTGCTATATCGGCAACGGCTGCCGCGTTAAAATTAGCGGATTTATGTTGGCAATTTCATGACAATGACGAATGTTCATTACAACATAAACAGTTATTAACGCCCCGACTTGATCGTATTGCAGCTAACCACACCATTAAGCAACAGCTTTGGGCATTATTGTGCGAAAATCAGCAACAATTAACGCTAAATAGCGACATAACCAATTCAGCCTCAACAGTAGAAATAAAATAAATGACTTCAGTATGTATGCGTAGTTTTAGTAAGCAAGAGAGTGCTGAAGTATATGAAATAGAAACCGCTGCAAACCCTTTTCCATGGACACTAAAGACCTTCTTAAGTTGCATTGGTGGCCGTTATATCACTCGTCAATTGAAACTCAATAAACAAGCCATTGGTTTTTATGTGGCTAATTTGGTGATTGATGAATTAACGCTAATGGAAATTTGTGTCCATCCTGAACATCAAGGCAAGGGATATGGGCAAACGTTACTCAACGACTTTATTGATAAAGCGAAACAAAACAAGGTTGTGACTTGTCATCTAGAAGTACGTGCGTCAAACACAGCTGCGCAAATGATGTATATGAAAAATGGCTTTATGCAAGTACATCGCCGTACGGGCTATTATCCTGCAACAGTAGGTTATGAAGATGCTATAGTCATGTCTTTACACTTATAATTACCACTCAATCGCTATTACTCTCTAATATCTTCTAAAAATTGCATTTTTTCGACACAAACTGATCCATATTTACTGCTTTACCATTATGACTTCTGTATAATGTCGGGTCTTTATGTCTGTACATTTTTCAACCACAGACACGGCAGATAATTTTTTAGTAGCGAGTAATTGTAAAACATGACAATTCAACAGCAGGAAGTGAACAAGCGTAGAACTTTCGCCATCATCAGTCACCCGGATGCCGGTAAGACAACCATTACTGAAAAAGTATTACTTTTCGGTCAAGCGTTACAAAAAGCAGGTACTGTAAAAGGTAAAAAGTCAGGTCAGCATGCTAAATCTGACTGGATGGAAATGGAAAAAGACAGGGGTATTTCAATCACTACCTCGGTAATGCAATTTCCTTATCAAGGTTGTTTAGTCAATTTACTCGATACGCCTGGTCACGAAGATTTCTCTGAAGATACATATCGTACTCTAACCGCTGTTGATTCATGTTTAATGGTTATTGACACTGCGAAAGGTGTAGAGGATCGAACCGTTAAATTAATGGAAGTTACTCGTTTACGTGATACACCGATCATTACCTTTATGAACAAAATGGACCGCGATGTCCGCGACCCTATTGAAGTAATGGATGAAGTTGAAGACATTCTAAAAATTAAATGTGCGCCAATTACCTGGCCAATAGGCATGGGTAAAGAATTTAAAGGCGTTTATAATATTTTAACGGATGAAATATTTGTATACCAAACAGGGCAAGGCCACACTATTCAAGAAAAAGTGGTTATTAAAGGCGTTGATAACCCAGAGTTAGATAAAATACTTGGCAGTTATGCTGACGATTTACGTGAAGAGCTAGAGCTTGTTTCTGGTGCATGTCATGAATTTGATCAAGAAGAATTTTTACGTGGTGAATTGACTCCAGTTTACTTCGGCACGGCATTGGGTAACTTTGGTGTTGACCATATGCTTGATGGATTAACTAACTGGGCGCCAAAACCTTTACCTCGTATTACTGATGCACGTGAAGTTAAAGCCGAAGAAGAAAAATTCTCTGGTTTTGTTTTTAAAATTCAAGCCAATATGGATCCAAAACATCGTGACCGTATTGCTTTCATGCGTATTTGCTCTGGTAAATACAGTAAAGGCATGAAAATGAAGCAAGTACGTATTGGTAAAGATGTAAGAATTGCCGATGCTGTAACCTTTATGGCCGGTGATCGATCTAACGTTGATGAAGCATATGCAGGCGACATTATTGGCCTACATAACCATGGTTCAATTCAAATTGGCGATACCTTTACCGAAGGTGAAAATATGAAGTTTAGCGGTATTCCAAACTTTGCACCTGAAATGTTCCGCCGTATACGCCTTCGCGATCCATTAAAAGCCAAGCAATTACAAAAGGGCCTTATTCAATTATCAGAAGAAGGTGCTGTACAAGTATTCAGACCATTAAGTAATAACGACATGATTGTAGGCGCGGTTGGTGTACTACAATTTGAAGTTGTTGTGCATCGTTTGAAAAATGAATACAACGTTGATGCTATATATGAGCCAATTTCAGTGGCAACAGCACGCTGGGTATCTTGTAGTGACGAGCGTAAACTGGCTGAATTCCAGAAAAAAGCTTACGACAACGTGGCACTCGATGGCGGTAACAATTTAACTTACATTGCGCCAACTATGGTTAATTTGAATTTAATGCATGAGCGTTACCCAGACATTGAATTTCACAAAACCCGTGAACACTAAACTCAAATAATTAGATAAAAAATTAGACTTACATTATGAATATTCGTCAAATATTAAGTGAAAAAGTACTCGCCGCTATGGTTGCTGCGGGTTTACCAGAAGATACTAACCCTGCGGTTAGTGCATCAACTCGCGCAAACTTTGGTGACTATCAAGCCAATGGCGTGATGGGTGCAGCGAAAAAACTAAAAACCAATCCAAGAGCGTTAGCACAACAGGTTGTTGATAAGCTTGATTTAGGTGACATGGTTGAAGAAGTTGAATTAGCGGGTCCTGGCTTTATTAATATTCACTTAAACAAAACTTGGTTAGCGGAGCAATTAGTCGTTGCCAATACCGATGACAACTTAAACGTCAGTCAAAGCGAAACACCGCAAACAGTGGTTGTTGATTATTCAGCGCCAAATCTTGCCAAAGAAATGCACGTAGGTCACCTACGCTCTACCATTATTGGTGATGCTGTTGTTCGCGCGTTAGAGTTTCGCGGTGAAAAAGTTATCCGTCAAAACCATATGGGCGACTGGGGTACACAATTTGGTATGTTACTCGCTCACCTTAACGATAAACTTGCAAGTGATGAAGTAGCTGAAACAGCGTTAGCTGATTTAGAAAACTTTTATCGTGAAGCTAAAGTTCGTTTTGATGAAGAAGATGGTTTTGCCGACAGAGCTCGTGATTTTGTAGTTAAGCTGCAAGGTGGCGACGCCGAATGTTTAGTATTATGGCAACAGTTTATTGATATTTCAATTCACCACAGTGAAGAGATTTACGCAAAATTAAACGTTACCTTAACGCAGCAAGACATTATGGGCGAAAGTGCATACAACCCTGATTTAGCGAATGTAGTTAGCGAATTAATGGCGAAAAATATCGCGGTTGAATCTGAAGGTGCAAAAGCAGTATTTATTGACGAGATGGCCAATAAAGATGGCGAACCATCGGTATTTATCGTGCAAAAGTCTGGTGGTGGTTATTTATACGCAACCACAGACTTATCTGCTTGTCGTCATCGTAGCGGCGAGTTAGGCGCTGATCGCATCATTATATTCACTGATGCCCGCCAAGGACTGCACTTTAAACAAGTGGAAATAACCGCTCGTAAAGCCGGTTTTTTACCCGCAACGACAACTTATGATCATTGTCCGTTTGGGATGATGATGGGTGATGATGGTAAACCATTTAAAACCCGTACTGGTGGTACTGTTAAACTGGCTGAACTACTTGATGAAGCAATCAGTCGTGCGCAAGCGTTAATGGCCGAAAAGATCGCCGATTTCTCAGCCCAAGAACGTGATGACATCGCTCGTAAAGTAGGTATTGGTGCAGTTAAATTTGCCGATTTATCGAAAAACAGAACCAGTGATTACATCTTTAACTGGAAAACCATGCTTAGCTTTGAAGGCGCAACAGCACCTTACTTACAATATGCTTATACTCGTATTAAAAGTATCTTCAGAAAAGCCAATGTAAATTTAGCCGACGTTACGCAAAAAATGCTAATTATTGAACCCCAAGAAAAAGCATTAGCGGTTAAGTTATTACAGTTTGAAGAAGTACTTGATGCGGTGATCAGTGAATGTACACCAAACTTGTTATGTAATTACTTATATGAGTTAGCAAGTTTGTACATGACATTCTATGAAGCTTGCCCAATATTAAAAGATGGAATAAGTGACGAAGTGAAAACATCGCGCTTATTACTTTGCCAAGTAATTGCAAAAACTTTGCAACAAGGTTTAGATGTACTTGGTATTGAAGTTATGGAAAAAATGTAAGTAGCTAGCGTCAACGTAACCATGGCTAAAGGCTATTGCCATGGTTACGTTGTCAGTTACTTATGTATACATATATTGTCTATATCATATTGTAATGATTAATAAAGTACATTTATTGTTTATTTGTACTATATTAATATAGTACAAGTAATCGAAACAAAAACAACAGGGATGATTAATGTGCAAGAAGGGCAATTCGGCAAGTATTTTTTATATAGTATCATCGGCTTTTTTAGTATTTCATCTATTGTATATTACGTTTACTTTTTTGATGATTTTGTCGCTCACTCTGAGTTTAAAGGCATTACTTTACTTGTCACACTCATTTTTACATCAATATTTTTTGTATTTTATACCATCGACTTTATCAAAGACGAAAGTACTTAATGTTCGCTTTGTTAGCAATCCAGCGCTTGCGTAAGTAGATTTTTTATACAAATGAGTAGCCGTTATGTTCTTCACTGACAGCCATTGTCACTTAGATTTTAAAGAATTTAACGCCATTCGTGCACAACTCATTAATGAATGTGCACAACACAACATTCACCGATTTATTGTCCCTGGCATTACCGCCAAAAGCTGGTCTAGAGTTATAGAGCTAGCAAGCCATCATAGTAATATTCATGCATGCTTAGGCTTACACCCGTGGTGGATAAATAAAGCCAGTGATGAAGATTTAATCACCTTAGAAAATTTGTTAGTTGCAGAGAAAATAGTTGCAGTAGGCGAAATTGGTATTGATGGTGCTTTTGACAATATTGAACAACAAACTACCTTTTTTATAAAACAACTCGCCATTGCCAACAAATTTGATAAACCTGTGGTTATTCATCACCGTAAAAGCCATCATCTGATCCAACCAATACTCAAGGCGAATTCAGTAAATAAAGCCGGAGTTATACATGCATTTTCAGGTAATTATCAACAAGCGAAAGCGTATTTAGATTTAGGTTTTAAACTAGGAATTGGTGGCACAATTACCTATGAACGAGCACATAAAACCAGAGACGCGATTAAGAAAATTCCATTAGAAAGTATTTTACTAGAAACCGATGCGCCAGCTATGCCACTCGCAGGGTTTCAGGGTGAGATAAATTCACCATTAAAAATTACCAATGTATTTGAGCAATTGTGCGCTTTACGCAATGAACAAAACAAACACATTGCCAATCAAATTGAGCAGAATGTAGAGCAGCTATTTACTCTTAGGTAAGCGAAAACCTTGTCGAGAAAATCTATTTGAACCGCGAGTAAGTAAAAAACCAGCAAATACCGACATTAATATCATAATTCTAAACAGCTCATCTTGTGATCGCTGTTGTACTTCGAGCGGTTTTATCAGAACGTCTTTAACAATATTCAAACGTAAATACCCTTGCAAATTTTCACCTCTAATTTCTTCGATAAAGGCAATATGAGTTGCCGATCTATCGTCACTGCCCTGCGCGACACCGTACAACTCTTTAACGGAAGTAGCGCCATCAGATTGCGCAATTATTTGACCACTTTTATCATATAAAATAGCTTGGGTTACCGCTGCCGATTCGGTTAAGCTGTTGATAAAAAGATGTAATTGTTTTTTATTTTTTGCTGCTAACAAAATACGAGATGAGTTTACCGACTGCTTAACAAAGGCCGATGATACTTGTTGGAAGTGTTTGGTAATTTGTTGTTTATTATCGCTACTATTAACTATAGACAAATTTAAGATCAAAATAATTAATATAATACCCACCCCAAGTTGCATTAACTTGTTGTAGATAGAGCTGACTTGTGGATATAAAATTTCGTTTGGATTAGTCATCGTTAAAAAAATTGATGAAATGTATATACACTATAGATGGTTATTTGCGATTATAGAACCAAATTTTTTACATCTGCATATATTTGCTATTAAACGAATTCAGGAACTTATTGTGTTAGTTAAATCGGTCGCGCTATCTAAGCAAACAAACGCTCTTCAATTGAGTGCATTATTTACCTCATATCAAGAACAATTTCCATTACAACTTAGTATCGAATCAAACGAAATTTGTTTACTTAAAAACGCTGAAGCAGCGATCCATAACCAAGTTGAACTGGTGCTGTTTGCAAACACCACAGTAGAGCAACTGTTACAACTAACGACACAAATAGACGCAAATATTTTAGCAATAACAAAGCTCAATAACCGAGTAGGTAAAACCAGTTTCCGTTTTGCATTAGACTGTAAAGATATTGAACAATGCAAAGCACAAGTGAATGCCTTCGCCCTCTGCGAACAAATTGAAGCAGCAGTTATTGCTAATGCTCCAAGTTTAACCACACCAGGCTTATTGGTGATGGACATGGATTCAACCACAATAGAAATTGAGTGTATTGATGAAATAGCCAAACTTGCTGGTGTTGGTAAAGAAGTGAGTGAAGTGACTGAACGGGCAATGCTAGGTGAACTCGACTTTGCCGAAAGCTTGCGAGCACGAGTGGCAGCACTTACCGATGCGCCTGAATCTATTTTATCAACAGTTGGTGCTAGCTTACCGCTAATGCCTGGTTTAGAAATATTGATCAAGCAATTACATCAACACAATTGGAAAATTGCCGTTGCCTCTGGTGGTTTTACTTATTTTACTGAAATTTTAAAACAACAGTTAAACCTTGATGCGACCCAAGCAAACGTATTAGAAATTGTTGATGGCAAATTAACGGGTAAGGTTGTGGGCGGCATTACCGACGCACAAGTTAAGGCTGATACCCTACTCCGCTTAGCAGACGAATTTGCTACAGCCAAAGGGCAAACAGTCGCTATGGGCGATGGCGCAAATGATTTAGCCATGCTCAGTGTTGCTGATCTTGGTGTTGCTTACAAAGCAAAACCGGTAGTGTTACAACAAGCACAATCGAGCATTAATTTTTCTGGATTAGATTGTTTATTACATTGGCTTAAATAGCACTATTAACTAAACAAAACACCCCGCTTAAAATATTATACCAATTTGACTAATTAAGTGATCTACTTTTTCATCAGGGAAAATGGATAAATACAAGGCATAAAATTTAGTAAGTAGTTGTTCTACTTATAAAATTTATAACGCTGTAGTTATTCATTTTAACCATTAAAAATGAGCAGTTAATTAATCAACTTGGTATTAGTGTTGATCTCCTTGCCAGATCAACACTAAAGCAATACACTGTATATACGTACATACCTAATCGACTTTAATTCACTATGTCTAAAACCAAAACTAAAACGGCCTTTGTTTGTAATGACTGTGGTGCTGACTTTCCTCGCTGGCAAGGTCAATGCGGCGAATGTAAAGAATGGAATACTATAAAAGAGTTTAAGCAAGCCAAAGCCACCAATAAAGCCGTTGCCAGTATTAACAAAGGTTATTCGGTACAAGACAGTGGTGTTGAAAAGCTTAGTAATGTTTCCCAGCAAGTATTAACTCGTTATAAAACCGGAAGTAATGAATTAGATAGAGTATTAGGTGAAGGCTTAGTCGAAGGCTCGGTAGTATTATTATCAGGCGCGCCAGGTGCCGGTAAATCAACGCTGCTGATTGATGTAATATCAAATTTATCAAAAATAGCACCCGCGCTTTATGTATCAGGCGAAGAAAGTAAAATTCAAATAAAAGACCGAGGCGATAGGCTTGGTCTTGATTTACAAAACATCGATATTATGACCTCTGGCAACATCCAGCTCATTTGCCAAACCATGTTAGAGCATGGCCATAAGTTTGCCATAATCGACAGTATTCAAACCATGTTCCTTGAAGACATTGATGGCTCACCGGGTAACATTACGCAAGTAAAAGAATCTGCCGCGTATCTAAATCGCACCGCCAAAGAGCATGGTTTAACACTTATTTTAGTGGTGCATGAGTCAAAAGCCGGTGATGTAGCTGGCCCGCAAACATTGTCTCATATTGGCGATGCCACGTTAAAAATAACGCGTGAGTCTGACAGTAAATACCGAACTCTGAGAGCCTTAAAAAATCGCTTTGGCAGCGCCGAAGAAATTGGCACATTTGCGATGACCCCTACCGGCATTAAATCAGTCACTAACCCTTCAGCAATATTTTTACAACAAGCAGTAGAAGCCTCTGGCAACATTGCTTATGCTTCTTACGAAGGCGGTCGTACTTTATTAGTCAATATGCAGGCTTTGGTAGATCACAGCATGAGTGAACGTCCACAGCGCGCTGTAGTAGGTGTTGACCCTCGCCGCTTATCAATGTTGTTAGCGGTATTAAATAAACGCATGAACGTTAATATGAATGACCAAGATATTTATATTAATGTGGTGGGTGGCTTAAAATTAAATGATGAAACCGGCAGTGACTTACCGATGATATTAGCGTTATTGTCGTCATTTAAAGATACCATATTACCCACCACCACTATCGCCTTAGGTGAAGTAGGTTTAGGCGGTGAAATACGCGGCGTGCCTATGGGGCAAGAACGCATTAAAGAAGCAATACGTAATGGCTTTAAAACAATTATTGTCCCTAGAAAAAATATGCCAAGTGATGCTAACAACTATCAAGCTAAAATAATCCCCGTAGATAACGTCAACGACTTACATCAGTTTTTTTAAGATAGGTGCGAGTCTGTACTTAAAAAATGTCAGGATTAGTAGCAATAACACGGCTCTATTAACGAACGGTTTTGATGATGATGAATAGGCTAACTAATGCCACAAAGATGACATGAGTCATTTATATCAATTATATCAATTATATTTGGCTGAGATTTTTTATAGATAACGGCCCTGCACCGACAAAACGGTCATTAGTATCAATAATTGTCTTATGTCTTTTGATCGCTAAATAAGAAAATTAGGTTGGGTCCCTTCCCAGTTTTATTGGGCAATAAAGCTGGAGTAAACATAGAGCTAAAGAGTAAATCAAAAAGTAATAAAGAAGTGAAACCTTTAATATGTTTTGGGCTACTATTTTAAGAACCAATCATTCAACTTATCGGTGTACGGTTGAATATCACCGACGTGCTCTTTAACCCACTTTTCGTCATAATATGAGTCTAAATACCTTTCACCGCTATCGCATATCAAAGTCACTATTGAGCCTTGTTCTTTGTTAGCCTCCATCTCTTCAGCAATACATAATGCCCCCCATATATTAGTTCCTGTTGAAGCTCCTGCTTTTTTACCAATAATTTTTTCCAACCATAACATTGTTGCTACACTTGCTGCATCTGGCACTTGCATCATTTCGTCTATAACATTAGGTTGAAAAGAATGTTCAACTTTAGGTCGACCAATACCTTCAATACGGCTCGATTTATTGTTTGTCAGTGTGCGGTCACCAGATTTAAAGCAATCGTAGAAAACTGAGTTCTCAGGATCTACTACCAGAAGTTTTGTATCAAAGCCTCTATAAAGGATATATCTACCTAAAGTTGCTGAAGTGCCACCGGTACCAGCACTCATCACAATAGCGCTTGGTATACTGTAAGGTTCTTTTTCCATTTGGTTATAAATACTCTCGGCAATATTGTTATTGCCACGCCAATCTGTCGCTCGTTCAGCATAGGTAAATTGATCCATAAAGTATCCGTCAATTTCTGCTGCAAGCCTTGTCGCTGCATCATGCATCTTTGGAGCAGAATCAACAAAATGACATTTTCCGCCATAAAATTCGATTTTATTTATTTTGCTCTTCGCTGTTGATTTAGGTAAAACAGCAATAAAGGGTAAGCCGAGCATTTTTGCAAAATATGCCTCAGATACAGCGGTACTGCCAGATGATGCCTCGACAATAGTGGTACCCTCTTTAACTTTTCCGTTACACAGAGCGTATAAAAAAAGTGAACGGGCCAACCGGTGTTTAAGGCTGCCTGTAGGATGAGTACTTTCATCTTTAAGGTATAGGTGAATCGAAGGGGTTTTAGGGATATCTATTTTTAAAAGGTGAGTATCTGCCGAACGATTATAGTCAGCTTCAATTTTTTGCAAACTCTGCTTTATCCAGTTTTTCATAAGAGATTCTCTTGGCTTTTAAATATAAATGTTTTTCACGCATTTATAGAGTGTAGAATTATAATGCTGATGGGACTAATCTTAATATTTATTTATGACAATAAAAACACATAACCATATATTCATATGTAAAAACTACTTTCTGAAACGTCCGCATACGGCTCAAAGCCACCCATGGCAACCTTAATCGTTTATAAATATACAATACATGATGTTATTGTAATTACAAAAATTTTTAGTAGTCGTCACCGACTGTTTAGAGCGCTAACCAGCCAGTCAGAATTAACTAATTTTGTGAGCACTACTAACGTTATCGCCGATTTCATTAAAGGCAATTTTTCTAAAATAACGGTGGCAAAATGCTGGTCAAAATCAACATTGAAGCAGCCATTTTTACTTAAACAGAATTAACTAAGGTGAGCTTTATAGCAATTAGCATCAATACAAATCCTGCTATTTTATCAATTTTTTGTTTTTGTCGATTGAAGCTAGGTAGCATTTTTGGGTGTGATAACAGTAAAGCAACACCGCTGTACCAGATGAAATGTGCCAACATAATGATCAATCCATAACTTATCTGCATTATCAGCGGAGTATCTACCGATACCACTTGAGTAAAGATACTTAAGAAGAAGATAGATGTTTTGGGGTTTAATATATTGCAAGTAAACCCCATGCGTAACGCTATAGAAGGTGACATTTGAGTCGATTGATTACTTTGCTTTTTATTTGAAATCTCACGTGTTGTTAATAACTGCCAAGCAATATAAATAAGATAAGCCGCACCTAAATATTTGATTGCAGAAAATAACCATGGCGAATTTGCAATCACGACTGCTAATCCTGCAATTGAATAGCTGGCATGAATACAAACAGATAAACACATACCTAAGCTCATATATAAACCTGCCAAACGGCCATTGTAGATACTCGTACGCGTCACCATCACAAAATCAGCCCCAGGTAACATAGCCATAAAAATAGCAATTGTGCTCACCGCGATAATTTCTGCCATATAAGTATTTATTAATAATTCCATATTCACCTCTCACAATTTGAAGTATGCTCGCAGTAACTCATTTATTACTCTGCAACTATGTTAATATATGAGAAAATTAAAACAATACACCTATTTGTAAAAGGACTTGTGCCTGATGGACACAAATAAATTAATCCCTTTATTGTCTGACATGGCTATTTTTGTCACTGTGGTTGAGCAGGGAAACTTTAGTAAAGCGGCAAAAAAACTTGGGGTAACACCTTCAGCAGTGAGTCGCCAAATTAGCCGATTAGAAGATGCATTAGGTATTAAACTATTACAGCGTACTACACGACAACTGGCATTAACCGAGTCAGGAACAATAACGTTTAATTATTGTAAGCGGATGGTTGAGTCTGCGGATCAAGCGGTTAATGCCAGTCGCTCGGCAACATCTATGGTTAGTGGGCTATTGAGAGTAGCAGCGCCAAAATCTTTAGCCAATAAGGTATTAAGACCACTATTTGTTGAATTTTTGAAATGCTACCCAGACATTCAGTTGCATTTAAAAGTGTCCGACCGTATTTTAGATCCTATCCATGACGGTGTCGATTTCTTGATTCATATTAATGACAACCCCATTGAAGCCTTGGTAAACGTCAAACTCGGGCATGTTCAACATGTGGTGTGTGCTAGCCCTGATTTTCTATCCGACCACACACTACCATCACACCCCGATGATTTAAAAAATTTAGCATGCATTTGCTTAGGCGAGAATATGGCTGATAGTCGTTGGAGGTTTAGTAAAAAAAATCAACAAACTACCGTTCAAGTTACGGGTTCATATCTAATTAACCACAGTGAAATGCGCAGAGATGCTATTGAGCAGGGCTTTGGTGTTGGCTCTTTACCCGATTATATCGCGCAACAGGGTATTGAAACAGGGAAACTCATTCCATTATTGGAAGATTGGCAGTTACAAGGTAATTATCAAGGTGATATTTGCTTGCAGTATGTGCAAAGTAAATATATGCCAAATAAAAACCGCGTGTTTATCGATTTTATGAAACAAAAGTTACTTTTAATTCAGCCTCATTCGTAAGTGGTGGCTCGGTTCTCTTTGTTACCCATTTATACAAATATTACATACCACTTAAGGCGGTATTATTTCTTACATGCAATTTCGGTTTATTTCTCGCAAAGACAATATATTAATAAAATGGTCTAATTTATGGCACTACTGATCGTATTATATTAACAAGCTGAATAACTGTTTTTGGAACTTGAGACCATTATCAATTTATCGTAATGTATTCATAAATCACAGACTATAGAGAGCGAATAACGGCAGTTAAAAATTTAGTAACCTGACGGTCTGCTTCAAGCTCATTGTTGCCGCTCGCATTTAATACCAGAACGTCAACTTTTTAATAGTGAGAGCCGACTTTACTTCTTACATTCTGTGTCAAACCTTTCCCACGAGTAACAAATTACTCTATTGAATAATTAAAATCAGAATTAAACGGATAGTATTATTTACTTAAATGTGAAATTATATTAACAATACTCAACGGACATTAACTTAAGAATAATCAATGTGTAAGGAAAACAAATGCTTCTAAAATGGACTTATTTATCTTTAGCAATACTAACAACTTTGTCATTTAACACTAACGCAAAACCAGAGGAAACATTAAACACCCAGTTCAAAACTGCCTACTATTCATATCAAGAAGCGGTAAAAAGTAATGATGAAGATACGCAATTTAAATATGCGAAAGAAGCTTATCAATTAGGCAGTAAGTTGTATGGTGAAACTAATATCAATACAGCAAACTTAGCCCTAATATTAGCTCAACAACACCTCAATAAAAAACAAAAAAAACAAGCAACTCCATTACTTTTAAACACGTTAAATATTTTCAAAAGTGAATATGGAAACAATGCAATAGAGCTTTCTGAAATATATATTCTTTTAGGTCAATCTCTACCTTATAGCAAAAGAAAGAAATCGATTGATTATTATCTAGAAGCTTTAGATGTGGCAGAAGACCATGAAAAAGAACATCCTTATTTTAATGCGCAAATACAATTAGAAGCAGGCATAGCATTACTTCGTCAAGGCTCTAGAAAAAGTAATGCTATTTTAACCGCACAAAAGTTTTTTACAGAAAATTTACCTAAAAATGATAAGCGCGTGGTTAGCTCTAATTTTTATGCTGGTAAATATTATTTAGTACGAAAAAAATATAGCAAAGCGATTGAATACTGGCAGACTAACTTACCTGTATTCGAATCTCTAGAAGGGGCAACTCATCCCTTAGAGCTAAACACTTATGCATTTCTAATTAACGCTCTAGAAAAAACAGGTAAAAGTGATGAAGCAACCAAACATTGTATTGCCATTGGTTCAATGACGCCATGGGATGACAGTCAAGAACAAAGACCTTTATTTAGAGCTGAGCCTAAATACCCCATTGATTATGCTCGTAGAGGAAAGTCAGGCTGGGTAAAAGTCGGCTTTACTATTTCTGATTTTGGAACAGTTACAGAAACAAAAATATTAGATTCTCAAGGCGGTAGAGGATTTGAGAAGTCATCTTTGGCTGCATTAGAAAAATGGCGGTATGCACCTAAATTTGAAGATGGAAAACCTGTAGAAGCTTACGCCACTGTGCAGTTAGACTTTAAGATGAATTAAGATAATGCAGTTTTTATATTGTTAAAGCTTACTTAAATATTTTTCTCAACTATCGCATGTACCTAGCGGTGAACCAAGAGCTAAAGTCTCCAATGCACAAAGTGATCGTTAATAATTAAAAAGTGAACGACAGCTTTGGTGGCGAATCAGCCCGTCAAAGGTAGCTTTGTTATGAGCTGGCTAATTCCGCTATTGGCACATTTGCGACCTATAGCTATATAACGTAATGTACCCAACCGGCATTTGAGGACCTTTGGGCGTGCTGCAAAGTAAGGCTATTTTCACATATAAGACGACTATAACCGAGGTACCAACAATTAACGCAAGCAGAGATGAGAATATAGTGACTTACAATAATACCCAAAGAGAAAGTAGACAGCTAAGTAATGTCTCGGATGAGCGAGTTGTTAGGCATTAGCACAGCGCATTAATTTAATGCCGCCAACATCGGCTGTAAAACCAAAGCTTTCATAAAATGCTTCCATTTCTGGAAAACAATATAATTCAAAGTGTTTTACACTTTGCAACTTTTCATGATTCTTAACAATACTCATAAGCTTTTGACCTAAACCATTACCGCGATGTTCAGCGCTTACCATTACATCAAATATAAAAGCCTTGTATATAAAGTCAGTAATAAGGCGAGTAAAGCCAATTAGATTATTATGTGCATCGATAATACCAATACAAATTTGTGAACCTTGTACACAGCTTTTAACGTCTTCAATTGAACGGTCTTTACCCCAACCCACGCCTTTGTACATTTGCAGAAGTTGTTCAATATGTTTATCTGTTAAATTATAAATTATTGTCATATTTGATTAATACCAATTTGATTATGTCTCGGCTTTATTTCTTACTACAAGCACGAGTCACTAGATTGTAATTTTACCTTCTAGATATTGCACAGCCTTACCTGAAATATAAACCTTATCACTTTCAACCCGGCATACTAACTTCCCTCCTCGCTTAGATGCTTGATATGCAACGAGTTCAGATTTGTTTAATTTATCAGCCCAATATGGGGCTAAACCGCTATGAATAGAACCGGTTACAGGGTCTTCATCACCACCATTTGCTGGCCAGAAATAACGAGAAATAAAATCATATTCAGTTGATTTTGATGTTACTACAATATCAAAAGGAGCAAGCTGCTTTAGTAATTCATTATTAGATATAACGTTATGCACATCGGCTTCTTGTTCATACACAACAAAATACGCCTGATCATTTATCAAAACTTGCGAAGGTTTAATTGATAAGCCGTTTATTAACGCTAAAGGTATATCGTTAACCGCTTCAGGTCGTTTATTAGGGAAGCTCATTTCGATATAGCCATTATCCATTTCGGTAACAGATAAATTACCAACAGCTTTAGCAAAAAAGTTAATTTTTTTTAAATGATTACTTTTAGCAAAAATAACGAATGCGGCGGCTAGAGTGGCATGCCCACAAAAATCAATTTCGGTTAATGGCGAAAACCAACGAATCTCATAATGTTGGCTATCAACTATTTTAACAAATGCTGTTTCTGAAAGGTTATTCTCAACAGCAATAGTTTGCATAAGATCAGCTGGCAACCAACTCTCGGTAATAATCACTGCTGCGGGGTTACCTTTAAAAATAGTATCGGTGAATGAATCAATAACATTCATTTTTAATTCCATCGAGAATAACACTCCTGAGTAAATATTTGCTTTTAACAGTTCAATTAACGGCACTACATTATTGCTAATAATTTAAATGCTTATTTTAATCATAAGCAATTAATATTACGTAGAAAAAAATGTAATGCAATGGACACTAATGGTTTTGTTAAAATAAACATTAGTTCTGCATTTATATCATTAGATATGCGGATATTGTGCGTTGAATTATAACGCTAGAGCTAATTGCTGTTGGCAGACAACCGGCTTATTGGCTTCGGTTTGTTTTGGGGCGAAGCCGACAGTAATGCCGATTAATCGTATTTTTTTACCATTACCTCGTTCGATTGCTTGGGCGAGTAATGGCTCGAATAATTCTTCATTTAAACTATCTTGGCTGTGCTCGACAGTGGTTTGCGTAAAGTCTGCAAACTTAACCTTCACTCCTTGGCGGACAATATTTAAATCAGTGACTTTGTCTAGGCGAGTTTGAAATTTTGGCAGAAGTTTAGCAACAACATCTAAGCAATGAGTAAGTTGTTCACTGCCCTTGTTGATATCTTCATTAAGCGTAGTTTCAATGGCAAGAGACTTACGTACCCTACTTGAAACAACTTCGCGTTCATCAATACCAAAAGAACGAGTATAAATGGCCGGGCCAAACTTACCCATCAGCTCTGCCATATAAGTAGAAGTACTCGTTCTAACATCGGCGCAGGTATATAAACCATGACGGTTTAGCTTTTCTAGCGTTTTAGGGCCAACGCCAGGGATTTTTTTAAGATTGAGGGTAGCCACAAATTCATCAATTTTATCTGGAGGTACAACACATTGACCGTTAGGTTTATTTTCGTCAGAGGCTATTTTGGCGATAAACTTATTGGTGGCAACACCAGCAGAGGCGGTTAAATTTAGTTCTTGCTGTATGTCATTACGGATCTTTTCAGCGATTAAGGTGGCACTACCACCACACTCGCTGCAATCGGTTACGTCTAAATAGGCTTCATCTAAAGATAAGGGTTCAATTTTGTCGGTGTAGCGAGTAAAAATTTCTCTGATATGTACCGATGCTTCTTTATAAGCGTGCATACGGCCAGGTACAAGTTGCAACTGCGGGCATAATTGCAGTGCCCTACCCACCGGCATTGCTGCCCTTACGCCATATTCTCTAGCTAAATAATTACAAGTAGCAGTGACACTGCGTGGGCCATTACCAGCAATAGCTATTGGTACATTGGCAAGTTGCGGATTGTCGCGCATTTCTACTGCGGCAAAAAAACAATCCATATCTATGTGAATAATTTTTCGCATTGAATTGCCCCGATCTCAATAAAATCAAATAACTGTATATAACAACAGTGTACGTATTCAGGAGGCAAAATTCAACTTTAACAACGGAATTAAGTGTTACTGGTGTAATTTATTAGATAAGTCATCGACTAAAGTTGTTAACCAACGCTCTTCATTAATAAACTGCCAAGCCCAAGCTTTATATTTATCACCAATACCAGCAGCAATGATTTCGTCTTTAGATGCACCTTTTTGTAATGCAGTTTCAACGTGTGCAACTGAATACTCAAGCATAGCAACAAACTGTTTTAAACCATCCATGTTTGATAATTCACCATGGCCTGGAATGATTTGTACATTACTAGGGAATTGCTTCACCATGTTTTTAACATTAGCTAAATAACCTTTAACTGTGCCACCAGCTTTTAAATCAATGTAAGGGAAACGACCTTGAAAATACAAATCACCGGTATGTAATACGTTGGATTTTTTAAAATACACCACACTATCACCATCGGTATGTCCCATTGGCATATGAGTTAATGTAATGGTTTCATCAGCTAAATGTATTGTTACGCCATCTTCATAAGTAACTACAGGTAAATCACTGCCCTGTTTTTTGTTATCTTCTGCAACACGTTTTCTGACATTACTATGTGCAAAGATAGGGGCATGTTTAGCAAAGTGTGCATTAGACCCCGTGTGATCACCATGATAGTGAGTGTTAACTATGTATTTTAATGGTGCCGGATCAATAGCTTCCATAGCTTGTTCAATTTTACTGGCTAATGGTGCGAATTGGTCATCAACGAGTAATAAACCCTCAGGTGTCGCTAATACACCTATATTACCACCAGCTCCTTGCAGCATATAAACATTGCCAGCTACTTTTGTGGTAGTGATTTCAACATCACTGAAATCTCTTGCAGCAAAGCTATTAAAACTGAATATGGTATTCAGCAGTATTAAAATTGTGATGTTTTTCATGACATTATTCTTACTATTGATTATGTTGAATAATCACTATGAATTAAAAACATCGTAAGTGCCAGTTTTCGCACTGTTTCATCAATGTATTTTTTGATTAAGGCAATAATAATCCCCTCAAAGCCGATATTCCAATGACTTAGATGCGATTTAATTATTACTTTGGCGCATATGTAGCACAAGATAATTTCATCATAAATGAGGTAAATAGACAAACAAAACAAAAACATTCAGACACAAAAAAGCACCACTAAGGGCGCTTTAATTACCTAGGTTAAATCTAGATTAATACACTTAAAATATGTATGTTGCACCGATACCAGGGCCGGTAACTTCCATTTCATAAATAAAGCCATTGTCTTTGTAATCAACTTTCATCATGCGGTAGAAGTATTTTAAAGACCAATTCTCATTTAAGTTATGATCGAGCACTACTGAGACTAAAGTATTTTCAGAAGGCTGGTCATCAAGACCACCTACTTCTAGTCGACCTTGTAAGCCAAATGTATTATTTATTTGCCATTTAGCATGTACACCAATAAACGGATCAACAAAATCATCGCCTGTAGATATAGTACCCAAATTATTAGACTCTACATCAACTTCTAGATTAAAATAACGCGCGCCGACATAACCATATAAATTGAAATTATCACGAGCCAATATACGGTGCCCAGCTGCTACATCAACAATTTCACCGCCAATTTCAACAGATATATCGCTAGTGCCAGGCTGAGGCGGTTTTGCATCGAATATATTTAGAACAGTCACTTCTGAATATAATAACCAATCGCCATTACTTGCAGTGAAATTAAACATGGTACCAAAATCAAGCTCTTCAGCTAAATCAGAAAAACTAATGTCTATATCGCTAACCGATTCAAAAGGCATGCCATTTGGGAGAGTACCATATGCACCTGATTTACCATCATTAGCAGCGGCCCAAATATAAGGCGTGAATTTGAATTGCCATTCTTGCGCTTGCACTGCACTTTGAGCGAAGAGACCAGTAATTAATAGCAGTAGAGTCTTGGAGAATATTTTCATGTGAACGTCCTTTTATTTGCAACATTGGCATTGGTTAGGTAATTTAAGATAATGGCTAAAATTTATTGTTAGCCTAACTCATTATTATGCAATAAGGTGATAATTCAAATATTTACACTAGATATTACAAAAACAATTGCTAACTGGCTGTTAATAACGCAGATTACTGGTTAATGATTGACTCGTCAAGTGATGGAATTACCTATGTTAGACTACTTAAAATTGATGTTTAAAAAACAACATAAAGATGGCTTAAAGAACCAAGCAGAATTTACAAAAGTTTTTTCTGACATTATGCTACCACGACCAAAAACATTCGCATTTAAGAAACTTTTTAATATAAAGCCTTGCAACGAATTGCCGTTAAGCTTCGCTTTTATTGCCGCTTTTCCTTGTTTAATTAACACATTTGCGAGTAAAGAGTTTATAACTTCGCCTATTGGGTTGATTCACTTAAGTGCAGAATTTACACGCCATCAGCAAATAAATTATAGAGAAAAGATCACAGTAAAAATAAAAGTGGAGCACGCAGGAACACACCCAAAAGGTGTATTACTAAAAATAACCAGCGAATTAATACAAAATGACCTGCTATGTATCAAAAATACTAATGTGATGCTTCAAGTTAAAAGCGGCGGTAAAAATGCTAAGAATGCAATCGTCAAACAATTTAAAGCAAGTGACTCTAGCACTATTAATCAGCAGACTTTGTGGCGTTATGCGCGCGCAAGTGGCGATTATAATCCAATACATTTAAGCAGTTTATTGGCAAAAATATTTGGTATGCGTACAGCTATAGTGCACGGCATGTACCTTGTTCATTATTCTCTATTGTCTCAACATATTAATAGCGGATATATCAAAGCAACATTTAAAAAACCATGCCCTGTTGGCACAACTGTCGGTATCGATGACTCAACTGAGCAGTTACAGGTTTTCTCAAACACCACAGATTTGCATCTAACCATTGACCACGGCCATGAACCGCAACTATGAACCACAGTTAATTTAGATGATTATTAATAGCTTAACTTGGCTATTTAAATAATTACAGGCTATATATTTAATAGTATTCAACCATGGTGAGAATTTATGAGAAAAGCATTTATAACAACATTCTGTAAAATATTCGCATTAGCTTTGCTACTGCAAGGGTGCCAAAGTACAAATACAACGGTAGATTATGATACCGACACTAATTTTAGTGCCTTTAAAAAGTATCAAATTGTTGAGACTAAAGAGCAAACAGCTGATTTAGACCAATTAACCAATGACAGGATAAAGACGGCCATAAACGAACAACTAAATAATAAGGCCATGACGGTGAATGCTGATAATAGTGACGTGCAAGTCAGTTATTTTACCAATTTAGAACAACGTGAAAATAAATCCTCATTCAGTATTGGGCTAGGCGGTAGTAGTCGCAGTGGTAGTTCATCTACAGGCGTTGGCTTGGGTACTACGATACCTCTAGATAGTGATTTTAATGTTTATACAAAAATCACTATAGATATATATCATAAAGATAAGTTAGTGTGGCGTGGTACGGACGGTTTTGAAGCCGAAAATGATATTACACCACAAGAAAAAATCACTGAAATAAATAGTTTAGTAACGACTATTCTTGCAGCGTATCCACCTAAAAAGTAAACGCTTATTCTAAAATACAGAAACGTTACCGTCCTTGGTGTTTCTAAGTTATTTCGTCCCTGAAATATAAAACGGAGGCACAAGCCTCCGTTTCATTATTCTAATTTAAACATTTAGCTTATAAGTTAAATGTTTTTCACATCAATACTGTTTTCGTTCAAAGCAGCTACGCGCTCACGTTCTTGACGTTTTTCGCAAGGGTTATCGCAATTACAAGCTTTGTCTATGCCAACATTACCTAAACCGCCACAACTGCCTGCTAGGGTTTTTTGTTGCACTATATAACCTACAGACATTGCTAAAACAACGACCATAAAAAAACCAAAGGTTATGAAAAATATCGACATGTTAAAACCTCTTAATATAAAAGCTTACTTGGCTATTAATGCCGTAAACTCAGGAGTAGCTTGTTCACTAAAACCATCATCAGTTTTAGATATTAAATATACGGCAATATTGTGCTCGGTGGCGAACTTAAAACCTTGTTCGGGCCCCATCACTTCAATTGCGGTTGCCAAGCCATCGGCTGTCATAGACGATGGATGCACAACAGTTACCGATACCAACTTATGGTTTATCGGCCAACCCGACTCAGGGTTAATAGTGTGCGAATAGCGAATACCATCTTGCTCAAAGTAATTACGATAATCACCTGAAGTTGCTACAGCGTTATTACCGGGTATTATAAGCTTTTGTACGGCTCTTGCGCCAGCAATAGGTTTTTCTACCGCTATGTGCCAATTTGAGCCATTAGCTTTAACACCGTGCAAACGCATTTCACCACCAATATCAACAAGATAGTCATTAAAACCATGTTGTTCTAATAACTCAGCAACTTTATCAACGGCGAAGCCTTTAGCAATTGCGGATAAATCAACATACACTTTACTGTCATTCTTAGCTAATTTACCATCTTTTAATGAAATTTTCTCGATGCCGATATGCATTTTGGTTCGGGCAATCAAATCTTCACTAGGCACTTTCTCAGTGCGATTTTCAGGACCAAAGCTCCATAAATTAACCAATGGACCTACGGTCACATCTAACGCGCCATTGGTTTGCTTAGCAAGCCTAATTGATTCGGTTAAAACTTGCCCAAGTTCTGTTGATACAGTCCTAGATTCAAGACCCTGATACTGATTAAATTTTGAAAGCTCAGAATTGGCATCGTAAGTCGACATTTGCTTGTTAATGCTAACCAGTAAGTCGTCCACTTTTTGGGCTAGCTGTAATTGTTCTGCGTTTTGTTTATCCGCAATTAATTTAACGGTGTAAACAATGGGTCCCATAGTATAGCCAGTTAACACCAGTTCTTGTTTGCCAACAGCGCTTATAGATGGAGTTGTTGCAGGTTCTGGAGAGCAGGCGATTAAGCTTGCGACAAATAACAATACAACAGCAAATTTTAAGGTTTTGTTAGAGAACATAAGCAACATAGAAGGCTATAATTTGCGCGCATTATACATTAACTATGGTTAGAGATCACTGGGTTTTAGGCAAAAAAAAGTGCTCGAGTAGAGCACTTTTTTAATTACTTAATCAACTTGGTATTAGCCACCAAAATCATCAAGCATTATGTTTTCATCTTCTACGCCTAAATCTTTAAGCATACCGATAACTGCAGCGTTCATCATTGGAGGACCACACATGTAGTACTCACAATCTTCTGGCGCTTCGTGATCTTTCAGGTAGTTTTCAAACAATACATTATGAATGAAACCTGTCATACCATCCCAGTTATCTTCTGGTTGTGGATCAGATAGAGCCACATGCCAGTCGAAGTTATCATTTTCAGCAGCTAAGCCGTTGTAATCGTCTTCATAGAACATTTCACGTTTAGAACGTGCACCGTACCAGAAGCTCATCTTACGCTTAGACTGAAGACGCTTAAGCTGATCGAATATATGAGAACGCATTGGCGCCATACCCGCACCACCACCGATAAATACCATTTCATTGTCAGTCTCTTTAGCGAAGAACTCACCAAATGGACCAGAAATAGTAACCTTATCGCCAGCTTTTAAGCTGAAGATATACGATGACATTTTACCTGCTGGTAAATGTAAACGTCCAGGAGGCGGCGTAGCGATACGCACGTTAAGCATAATAATGCCGGCTTCTTCTGGATAGTTTGCCATTGAGTACGCACGTAATGTGTCGGTATCAACTTTTGACTCTACGTCGAAGAAACCAAAATGGTTCCAATCACCACGATACTGTTCATCAATATCAAAATCTGCGTATTTAACGTGATGCGCAGGTGCTTCAATTTGTATGTAACCACCCGCTTTAAATGGTACTGATTCACCATTTGGAATTTGTAGTTTTAGTTCTTTAATGAAAGTTGCTTTGTTATCGTTAGAGATAACTTCACATTCCCATTGTTGAACACCAAAGATTTCATCTTCAACTTCAATTACCATGTCTTGTTTAACAGCAACTTGACACGCTAAACGACAACCGGCTTTGGCTTCACGTTTGTTGATGTGACCTTCTTCAGTTGGCAGAATATCACCACCACCTGAATGCACTTCAACACGACACTGACCACAAGTACCACCGCCACCACAGGCAGATGGAATGAAAATGCCTTGGTCAGCTAATGCGCCAAGCAGTTTACCACCAGCAGCAGTAACAACAGACTTTTCAGGATCTCCATTAATAGAGATCTTTATATCACCTTCAGCTACAAGCTTTGATTTAGCAAATAAAATTACTAAAACTAAAGCTACAACGATAGCGGTGAACATGCCTACGCCGAGAATTATTTCTTGCATAGTATTTTCCTTTCAACACTGAGGTTAAGAGCCAAGCTCTTAACCTGCATTAACTTTATAACGACACACCAGCGAAAGAAAGAAAGCCAAAAGCCATCAAACCTGCAGTAATGAACGTAATACCTAAACCTTTCAAACCATCTGGTACGTCAGAGTACTTCATTTTCTCACGGATACCCGCAAGTAAAACAATCGCTAACGCCCAACCAATGCCTGAACCAATGCCGTAAACGACAGATTCACTAAATGTTAAGTTTTTCGCTACCATAAACGATACCGCGCCAAAAATTGCACAGTTAACCGTAATAAGTGGTAAGAAAATACCTAAGGCTTGATATAAAGCTGGGAAGAACTTATCAAGTACCATTTCTAATATTTGTACTAATGCCGCAATTACGCCGATAAAAGTAATAAAAGAAAGGAAGCTTAAGTCAATAGATTGCAACGGGTCAGTAATACCCATAACGCTATCTAGTGCACCTGGTGCTAATACTAATTGATAAATCACTTGGTTAGCAGGTACTGCAATACCTAGTACTACAACAACTGCAATACCAAGACCCATAGCAGTATCAACTTTTTTAGATACCGCTAGGAAAGTACACATACCTAAGAAGAAACTTAAGGCAATGTTCTCAATGAAAATCGTTTTAACGAATAAACTAATATAATGTTCCATGGAGTCTAATCCTTCTCAACTTGTTCAGGTTTAAGTTGGCGAATAGCCCAAATTAATAACCCGATAATGAAGAATGAACTGAACGGTAATACTAGAAGACCATTCGCTTGGTACCAACCATCGTTTTGGATCAGAGGTAATACTTCGATTCCAAAGAATGTACCAAAACCAAATAGTTCACGTACAAATGCAACAAGCATTAAGATAACACCGTAACCTAAACCGTTACCGATACCATCCATAAAGCTTACCACTGGCTTTTCTTTCATTGCGAACGCTTCAGCGCGGCCCATTACAATACAGTTAGTAATGATTAGACCAACGAAAACTGAAAGCTCTTTAGATAACTGGTAAGAGAAAGCTTTTAACACTTGGTCTACCACGATAACTAATGAGGCAATAATCGCCATTTGCACGATGATACGTACACTTGAAGGGATATGATTACGAATAATAGAGATAAACAAGCTTGAAAACGCTGTTACTAGCATAACCGCTAAGGTCATTACTAATGCGTTTGCCATTGAACTTGTTACCGCTAGTGCAGAACAAATACCAAGTACTTGTAGGGCAATAGGGTTGTTATCAACAATTGGTGATATTAATACCTTTTTAGTATCTGAATCGCTCATTAGTCAAGGCCTCCTTCGCGGAAGTTAGCAATGAATGGACCGTAGCCTTCTTCACCTAACCAAAAATGAATTGTTCTTTCAACGCCGTTACTGGTTAATGTAGCACCAGATAATGCGTCAACGCCGTGGATATCACCTTTTTTAGCGCCGCCTTTAACGATTTGAATAGCAATATTATGTTGCTCATCAAACATCTTTTTGCCAGGCCATAAGGCTTTCCACTTCGGGTTCATCACTTCAGCGCCTAAGCCCGGAGTTTCCTTATGATCAGAATAAACAACAGATTTAACTGTGTTTAAATCTGCTTCTAAGCCGATAAATCCGTACATTAAGTCCCAAAGACCTGAACCAACGATAGGTAAAATAACCGTATCAATTGTACCAGCACCGTTACGTACTAGATAAACTACTGAGCTATTTGCTCTGCGGTTTATACCAGCAATATCGTTTGCAGGTTTGATTGATTTAGCTACATCACGAGCATCACGACGTTCTTCAAAAGAATCTGTATCGCCTTCGATGAATTTTCCGGTATCAAGGTCAATCATTTTAGCTACAACAAATTTGTTGTAAGTAGGAACGATATTGTCACCCGCTAGTTCTAATAAACCAGCTGCTTCTAAAATTTTAGTTTGCTTATCTAAAAGTTTGTTCGCCGTTTGTAGAGGCTTTAATTGTACTGCCGAAACAGATACAAGTGCAGCACACACTAAACAAACAACAACAACAAACCCAAGAGTGCCTAAAAAGCTTTCTTTTTTACTAGACATTACGAGCAAGCCTCCGTTTGATGTTTGACTTAACTACGAAATAATCAAATAGCGGAGCAAACAAGTTGGCAAATAATATTGCTAACATCATGCCTTCAGGGAAAGCAGGGTTAACAACACGAACAAGTACAACCATAAGACCAATTAAGGCACCAAAACAGTACTTACCAGTATTAGTGAAAGACGCAGAAACAGGGTCTGTCGCCATAAACATCATACCGAATGCAAAACCACCAACAACTAAGTGCCAGTACCATGGCATAGCAAACATTAAGTTTGACTCACTGCCAATTGCATTGAATAAGAATGATGTTGCAACCATACCTGCAAACACACCTAACACGATGCGCCATGAAGCAATACCCTTATAAAGGATGTATGCACCACCTAGTAGAACAGCAAATGTTGATACTTCACCAACAGAGCCAGGGATAAAGCCCCAGAATGCATTCCACCAATCAGTATTGATTGAGTAATCTACAGCGCCAGCTAACGCAGCACTTAAAGGAGTCGCACCAGAGAAACCATCAACAGCAACCCAAACAGCATCACCAGAGATTTCAGCAGGGTAAGCGAAGAATAAGAATGCACGACCCGCTAATGCTGGGTTTAAGAAGTTCTTACCTGTACCACCAAAGATTTCTTTTGCGATAACGATACCAAACGTAATACCTAAGGCTGCTTGCCATAAAGGAATTGTTGCCGGTAAGATTAATGCAAATAAGATTGAGCTAACGAAGAAACCTTCATTAACTTCATGCTTACGTACGGCTGCAAATAATACTTCCCAGAAACCACCAACAGCAAATACTACTGCGTAGATAGGTAGGAAGAAACAGGCACCGTATAGCATCATGCTAAACCAGCCGGAGCTGGCAGTAAGTGAGCCACCAAGCATTTGGAATAAACCAACCTGCCAAGTATCGCTTAATGCATAACCGTTAGATAAGGCATCTACAGCTTGGAAACCAATGTTGTACATACCAAAAAACATAGCAGGAAATACTGCTATCCAAACAGTGATCATAATACGCTTAAGATCAATACTGTCACGGATGTGAGTTTTACCCTTAGTCACATAACCAGGAGTAAATAAGCCCGTAGCAACGGCTTCGTATAATGCGAACCATTTCTCGTGCTTGCCGCCTTTTTCAAAATGCGGCTCGATATCTTCAATAAACTTTTTCAAGCCCATGTCTAGCCTTCCTTCTCAATAGTGGTTAGGCAATCACGCAGGAGAACGCCATAATCGGTTTTACCTGGACATACGAATGTACATAGTGCTAAATCTTCTTCATCTAGCTCAAGCGCACCTAATGACTGTGCACTGTCAGTATCGCCAGCACATAAATCTCGTAAGAATAATGTAGGTAATATATCTAACGGCATAATACGTTCATAGTTACCAATTGGTACCATGGCACGAGCAGAACCATTAGTCGTTGTTGTCATGTTAAATACTTTATTACGGAAAAAGTGCGATAAATAAGCACGAGTAACAGAGAATTTGTTTGCACCTGGCATCATGTAACCAATAAATTCTTTTTCACGACCTTCAAGTAACGCGGTTACTTGAACATGGAAACGACCTAAGTAGGCGTGTACCATTTTCGCAGTAGAACCCAATAAAGGTGAACCAGAAATAACACGAACTTCACCAGTTGCTAACTCATTAGCGACTAACTCATTAGTACTAGCACCTAATACAGTGCGGACTAAACGAGGCTTAGTCACAGCAGGACCTGCTAGAGCTATAACACGGTTAGAATCTAATTTACCGGTAGTAAATAGAGTACCAACAGCAATAACATCTTGATAACCCATGTGCCATACAGTTTTCGTTGCAGACGCAGGTGCTAAAAAGTGAATTTGTGTACCAACAAGACCCGCAGGGTGCTTGCCAGCAAATTCAGTTACTATTGCATTACCAGCAACAGGAATATTAGCGCCTGGTGCTTTTGATACAAATACGTTACCAGTAGTTAAGCGAGACAGAACCACTAAACCATTTTGGAATGCTTCAGTTTGCTCATTAATCACAACTTCAGGGTTTGCTGCTAATGGATTAGTATCCATAGCGCTAACAAAGATGTGAGCAGCTTCACTACCTAAGGCAGGTGATTTGCTGAATGGGCGTGTTCTAAGAGCAGTCCACAAGCCTGAATTAACAAGGTTGCTTTCAATATCAGCATGCGTTAGCGATGCTAATTGCTCAGTAGAGTAAGCGTTAAATGTTTCTTCTTCATCGCCATCAACTTCGATGACAACAGATTGTAAAACACGCTTTTCACCACGGTTAATTTCTTTAACAATACCGGCTGCAGAGGCTGTGAATTTAACGCCAGGGTTCTTTTTATCTTCAAAAAGATCCTGACCTTTTTTAACGCGATCACCAGCTTTTACAAACATGGTAGGACGCATTCCCACAAACTCTTCACCTAGCGTTGCTACGGTTTTGATGGTTGAACCATCATGGATTACTTGCTGGGGCGTGCCTTCAACAGGTATATCCAGACCTTTTTTTATTGTAATCATACACATATGCACTACTTTGATAGGAGTATTACAAACCAATGACACTCATATTGAGGTTACTGATCCAGTGTTTCCTTATTTGGTCAATAATATGCAAAGCAAACTATCAACGGTTGGGGAATTAAAGTTAATATTTTTCTGGCGCGAATTTTAGCATAAAAACACTAACAATTTCTATGCTAGCAGTAACATTTCATAACAAATAACTTAGATTTGCTGATTTTAGTACAAAAAAAATTTAAAACCCTAATAAAAACAAGGATTAATAATAATAAATAACTATAAAGATTTTGTCAGGCGAAGGATAAAAAAATAGCCTTAAACCCAGCAGAATTGTGGGCTTAAGACTAAAGTATATGTGTTAGTTATAATTAAACTAAGTTATTGATCGCAGCGATTGGGCTTACGTCAGCATCATAATCAACATTAGCAACGCCAAAACCAAATAATTTTAAGAATTCTTTGTTGTAGCCAACATAATCAGTAAGCTCGTCGATAGTTTCAGTAGTAGCGTTATCCCAAATGTGCTGAACACGGTCTTGGACGCTATCTTCTAACTCTTTCAAGTTTTGCATAATGCGATTATGCTCATCTAAATCACGTTCAACGGCAAATAAGTTTTCGCGGAATAAACGTTGAATTTGATGAATTGGATTTTCTTGAGTGCCGTCTTCTTTCATCACTTTAAACAAGGCTGAAATGTATAATGGCATAATTGGAATTGCTGAACTCGCCTGCGTAACTACCGCATTTAATGATGTTACAAAGGCTTCACCGTTAATGTCACTCGTTACTTTACGAATTTCAGTGGCTGCTCTGTCTAAATCTTCTTTAGCTTTACCAATGGTGGCTTTACCGTATAAAGGCCAAGTTAATTGCTTGCCAATATAAGTGTAAGCGACAGTTTTAACACCTTCAGCTAACACGCCAGCGTCGTTTAATGCATTCATCCAAAGTTCCCAGTCTTCGCCGCCCATCACTTTAATGGTACCTGCGATTTCTTCTTCAGAGGCAGGTTCTACTGCAACTTCTTCGATAACACGCTTAGAAGTATTTAAGCTTTTAGTCGTAAAACCTTGGCCGATTGGCTTTAATGCCGAAGCATAAACTTCACCAGTTACCGGATCGGTACGACGAGGTGATGCTAGTGAATAAACCACTAAATCAACTTGACCTAAATCTTGCTTGATGGTGTCAATAGTTTGCTGTTTGATCTCATTTGAGAATGCATCACCATTGATGTTTTTAGAATAAATGCCAGCTTCGTCAGCGGCATTTTGAAATGCTGCAGTATTATACCAACCAGCAGAGCCAGAACGTTTTTCAGTAGGTTCTTTTTCAAAAAACACACCTAATGTACTTGCAGCATTACCAAAAGTAGATGTAATACGTGACGCTAAACCGTAACCAGTAGACGCACCAATGACTAATACTTTCTTAGGCTTGCTGTCTGCTTGCGGCTGAGATTTAACAAAATCAATTTGTTCTTGAACATGCTGAGCACAGCCGACTGGGTGTGCATTGGTACAAATAAAACCACGTACTTTTGGCTTGATGATCATAATAAAACCTTTAATTTTTTAATTATTTAATTATTTAACCACGTAACAAACCACATTGCTGTGAAGATCATTACGTTATGAATAGTAAACTGGCGCTATTGTACCTAATTTAAATTGCAATGAGGTCAGAGCAGCCAGGTTTTTTAACAATTACCTATAAAATAAGGCACTTATTGCCTATTTTCAAGGTAAGCTTGGTCGGTTATTTTATGATAAGCCTTAATGTCATCGTAAAATGTTTTATAAGATGACCAAATTTCAGCTGAGCTGGCATCATTGGCAACCATTGCGTTAATCACCTGTTCGGTGGTTGCTTTTAACTTAGCAATAACCTCTGCAGGGAATGTTTTTACCTGCACCCCATGTTTTTCTTGTAGCGTTTTTAAGGCACGGCTGTTTCGTGCTGTATATTCACTTAACATATCATCGTTGGCAGCTCTAATCGCCACTTCAACCATAGCTTGTAAGTCACTTGGCAAGGCATTAAATGCTTGCTCATTAACCAAAAATTCTAAGGTTGCGCTTGGCTCTTGCCATACAGTTGAATAATAATATTTACTGGTTTTGTAAAAACCAAAGGCTAAATCATTGTATGGACCAACCCACTCTGTGGCATCAATTACACCACTTTGAAGTGATGAAAAAATTTCACCACCAGGCATTTGTACAGGTAAACCGCCCGCTTGCCTAAAGACTTCACCGCCAATGCCGCCGATACGCATTTTTAAACCTTGAATGTCGTCAATAGAGTTAATTTCTTTATTAAACCAACCGGCCCACTGAGCGCCTGAATTGCCTCCTGGGTAGGGTAATAAACCAAACGGCTTATAAAGTTTTTGCCATAACTCAATGCCGCCGCCGTAATATAACCAAGCATTGGTTTCATCAACATTCATACCAAAGGGTACCGCCGTGAAAAATGGCGCGGCCGGCATTTTACCTTGCCAATAATACGCGGCACCGTGGCCCATTTCAGCCGTACCAGATTGCACCGTATCAAATACTTCAAAGCCAGGTACTAACTGCCCTGCCCCATATACTTGTACGGTTAAACGACCGCCGCTCATTGCATTAATATGCTTAGCAAACTTTTCGGGTCCCATGCCAAGGCCTGGAAAGTTTTTTGGCCAAGTCGTTACCAACTTCCATTTAAACGTTTGTTGCTCAACATTTTGTACACTGACTTGTGGCGATTTTTCACCACAAGCACTTAGCAATGCAGCCAAGCTCAATGTTACCAGTACGGTTTTAATTAATTTTTTCATTTTTGAGTTTATCCCAAGCTTTTGTATAGTTTGATAATTATTATTTTAGTTGCTTAACTGAGTTACTGTATTCGTTATTTTTAGGGTATTTAACCATAGATTTTATTAGGTAGCCAAGTGACGATTTCAGGCCAAATTGCCAAAGCGCCGAGCAAGAGTAACTGCATAATAATAAATGGAATTACGCCTTTATAAATTTGTATTGTTTTAATCGATTTATCGGCAACACCGCGTAAGTAAAACAGTGCAAAACCAAATGGCGGCGTTAAAAAAGAGGTTTGTAAATTAACCGCAATCATGATCCCTAGCCAAATAGGATTAATATCCATCATTAATAATATTGGCGCCACAATAGGGACAACAACAAAAGTGATCTCGATAAAGTCTAAGATAAAACCCAGTAGAAATATGACTAACATCACTATGATAGTAGCAGTTATTGCACCGCCAGGAAGCTCGGCAAAGAACTGCTGTATAATTTCTTCGCCGCCTAATCCCCTAAAAACTAACGAAAACAAGCTTGCGCCAAGTAAAATTAAGAACACCATTGACGTTATTTTTGTGGTGCTTTGCATGACCGATTTTAAATTTTCTAAGTTCAACTGACCATTTAATAGTGCTAACACTAATGCGCCAAATGCACCGACACCTGCAGCCTCGGTAGGTGTAGCAAAACCACCTAAAATTGAACCTAATACCAAGACAATTAACGCTAATGGCGGTATTAATGATTTGAACAGTTTTGGTATTGATACTGGCGGATGATCATCGGTGTTAGGTGGCGGTACTTTGTCAGGATGGGCAATGGCCATATATACCGCATAGGCAATATACATCATCACTAAAATGAGGCCGGGGATCACAGCTCCAGCAAATAAGTCGCCAACACTTATGGTATCAGGACTAAAGTTACCCAGCTTAAGCTGAGCTAATTGATATGAATTTGATAACACATCACCGAGCAATACTAGCGCGATTGAAGGCGGGATGATTTGCCCTAATGTGCCAGTGGCACATATGATTCCAGTAGAAAATTGCGGGTCATAACCCCGCTTGATCATTGTCGGTAATGACAACAACCCCATGGTTACAACAGTCGCACCAACAATACCGGTACTTGCCGCTAATAGCATACCAACTAAAGTGACTGAAATAGCCAAACCACCACGAACAGAACCAAACAGTTGTGTCATGGTAGTAAGTAACTCTTCGGCGATTTTGGCACGCTCTAAAATGCCGCCCATAAAAATAAATAATGGCACGGCCAGTAGGGTTTGATTGTTTAATATGCCGTAATAACGTGAAGGTAATGCAGTTAAGAATGAGCCATCAAAATAACCCATTAAATTGGCAATGCCGGCAAAAACTAATGCGGTACCCGCTAATGAAAATGCCACAGGATAGCCAATTAACAAAACCAAACACACGCACACAAACATCAATAGTGCTAAGTACTCCATTACTTAGCCCCTTTTATAGGAGTGTCGCGGTGGCTGTTTTGGATAATAGCTATATTACGCAATATTTCCGCAATACCTTGCAGAGCAAGCGTGATAACAAGTAATAAAATTAACGATTTATTCAGATAAACTAAAGGTAAACCGCCCGGCTCTTTCGAACTTTCAAGAATTTGCCATGACAGCAGCACATAATCAATGCTGACATAAAATACAAAAATACAAACCGGCATCAGCAATAACACTGTACCGCCAAGATTAACTAAGGCTTTTTGCTTTTTGCTGAATTGTTGATAAAAAATATCAACTCGCACATGCCCATCATGTTTTAAAGTATATGCGGCACCTAACATAAATACTGCGCCGTGGGCGTATAAAACCGTTTCTTGCAGAGCTATCCAGCCAAGATTAAAACCGTAACGTAATAATACAATAGAGAACGTCAGGATCACTAAGATAAGGGTAAGCCAAGCAATTGCTTTACCTAACCATTCGGTGAATTGATCTATGGTGTGAATAAACCAGTTAATACTTGAGCGGGGCATTTCATCCTCTATTTATTTTTATAATTATTTTAAGCGCATTCGCTTTTTAGCAAATAGAGCGAGGCTTAAAAATATCAGAAAAACAACTCGGATGAAATGAAAACAGTTGTTAATTAACGATTTCCTAATGTACTGATAACAATACTATTTAGTTGTACTATTTACCGCCGCCCATGCAATTAGGTGAATTGGGTACACTAGCATCGTTCATTGTTTGCCATTGCTCGGGTGTATAGGTATGCATAGCAAGGGCATGAATATGGTTTTCAAGTTCGTTAGCCAATACCGCGTTAACTTCACGATGGCGAGCAATTAAGCGTTGGCCGGTAAACGTTTCACTGACAACGACAATATTAAAATGCGATTCACTGCCTTCTGGAACATTATGCTTATAGCTTTCATTGAGTACTTCAAGATGTAGTGGCGTAAAAGCTTGCGTTAATTTCTCGGTGATAATGTCAGCGATTAACATGTTCGGTTCCTTAAATTTAAAAATAAATGTTATTTAGTGATGCTTATGTAACTGTGCTTATGTGACTATATGACGAAACGTAAGGTTGATCCTACCTGCCATTGGCTTTTTAGATTTGGCTAAGCAATGTCGCCAATTATCTTGCAAATCACCACGCATTAATAACAGGCTGCCTGATTGTAAATTTAAATCTAATTTTTCACCACTAATTTTATGCTTTAAACTAAATTTTCGGTTTTGTCCTAACGATAAAGATGCAATAACCGGTTGTTCGCCAAGTTGTATTTCATCATCACTGTGCCAGCTCATACCATCATTATTGTCTCGATAGAAATTAGCCAACACTGAATTAAAGGCATATTTACCTTTAATCCTAAGCTCAAGTTTATGCGTATTTAAGTAACATTCAATATGAGTCTTAATATTCTTTAAGGTGTTATGCCATAGCAATGGCGTTAACTTTAAACCTGAATATTCATAATCAGCGGTACTATCTCCGTACCAAGCTTGTAGTCTTGGAATAGCCACAGTTTTACCATACATTTGTAAAGACTCTTGCCGCCAATCTAGCTCTGTTGCTAATGCTGTAAACAGGTCACTTGCTTGCAGGAATGAGTAGCAATCAGCAAAGTAAATTAAATCACCTGAACATAAAACTTCTGGAGGGGAGTTAAATAATTGTTCCATTTAAGCCTAAATACCTATTGATAATTGGTATAACGTCACTATTTTTGCGACAATACCGCCTTATTCTAGCGTGATTGTCAGTAATATCAGTATAATTCACCCGATATAATTAATTCAGGACTAAATCAGCACTATGCAAAGCCCATTTTTATACAACGATCGACCATTAGAGCTCGACCGATACCCATTCGCTCAGGTTAATCGTAGCCTGCAAGCTTGGGATGCCAGTGATGAGTTGGTCATTAATCATATCAATGAGCAAAAGCTACTAGACAATGATCCTAACATAGTTATTTTCAATGATAGTTTTGGTGCGATTGCGGTAAATTTATTTGAATATAATTTACAATTAGTGAGTGACTCGTATATTTCTGAGCAAGGCATAAAAGAGAATTTTCAAAATAACTTTTTACCACAAGACAATGTGCAATTTGTTGATAGTGTTTCAGCGATTAACACGCCCGTTGATTTGATCATTTTAAAATTGCCTAAGGGCAACGCTTATTTAGAATATCAATTACAACAAATTCAGAAAATAGCGCATAAAGATACGGTTGTACTCGCTTGTGCAAGAGTTAAAGATATTCATAGCTCAACGCTGAAGTTATTTGAGAAACACCTTGGTGAAACAACAACATCATTGGCAGTAAAAAAAGCGCGATTAATTTTCCCACTAATTGATGCCACTAAAAAACAAGCATTAACCATGGAAAAAAGCTGGCAATTAGAGGGTGAAAAATACGGCGTTGCCGACTTTACTATCAGTAATAAAGCCAATGTATTTTCTCGAGATGGTTTAGATATCGGTGGACGTAATTTATTAGAGCACCTGCCAAAGCTTGATGAAGGACTTACCGCGGCAGATTTAGGTTGTGGCAATGGCGTGCTTGGTTTAGCAATGCTGGCTAAAAACCCTGGCATAAACATGTATTTTTATGACGAGTCTTACATGGCCATCGCGTCGACCAAAGACAATGTTGAGCGTAATTTACCTGAACAAATGAGTCAATGTAGCTTTTATGTAAATGATTGTTTAGCCGATGTGGCTGACGATAGCTTAGATTTAATATTATGTAACCCACCATTTCACCAACAACAGGCCGTTACAGACCATATTGCTTGGCAAATGTTTAAACAAAGTTATAAAACTTTGAAAAGTGGTGGCGAATTAAGGATAATAGGCAACAGACAACTTGCCTACCATATAAAACTGCAACGTTTATTTGGTAATAGTACCGTTATCGCCAGTAATCAAAAATTCGTCATTTTATCAGCTAAGAAGTAATTATGTATAAAGCCATCGCAGTTATCTTATCAGTTCTTTTAGTTAGCGCCTGCGCTAATGAGCCTACGGCTATTACCTTAAATCCAAAGTTAACGATTAACAAACAAGTGGTTTATCAGCAATTAACAGCAAAGTTATCAGTAACCGACATACGCGCTAGCAATCATATTGTTGAAGTATTAAGTAATAATAAAAAATCAAAGTTAATTGGCACTACAACTTCTTTAAAGCATGTATTGGATCATCAGTTTAGCCAAGAGTTAGGCTTTCAAGGTTTAGCGATAATTGACTCTGGTGACATTAAATTAAACTTTTCGGTAGAACGTGCTCGTACTTACGTTAATCAAGATGTACTCGATTATCGTGCGAATACCATTATCAAATTAAAAGTAAAAGTTGAAAACCCTGCACAAACTTTATCTAAAACGTTTACGCTTCGTGCAACAAGTCGCGGACCGCTTACCGCTGATATTGACGAGTTACAACAAGACTTTAATATTCAACTAGCCAAGTTAATTACCCAAGTGATTGAAGATGAGCAACTTCAGAATTTCATCAAAGGTTAATATTATGCAACGTTTATTCGCGCCTTTACTTCTTTGTGTTCTAGTCTTTTTAAGTGCTAGCTTTAACGCTAATGCCAAGCAAAAAATAATTGATAGCAACAACTTGTATCCGCAAATAAAAATGGACACCTCTATGGGGGTGATCATAGTAGAGCTTGATCGCGTTAAAGCACCATTAGCGGTAAATAATTTTCTTTACTATGTAATTTCGACCGAATATAACAACACCATTTTTCACCGCGTAATGGAAGATTTTGTTGTCCAAGGTGGCGGCTATGATGTTGATTTTATTCCTAGAAAAGAAGGTAAACCGGTATTTAATGAATCAGGCAATGGTTTAAAAAATACATTTGGCAGCATTGCAATGGCTAGGCAGTATGATGAGCATAGTGCGATTCGACAATTTTTCTTTAATGCTGGTGAAAACACCGATTTAGACCCAGGAAGAACTTGGGGCTATACCGTATTTGGCAGCATCACTCATGGTGAAGATGTACTCACTAAAATGGCCGCAAGTGCAACCGACTTTAACGAGCAACAGGGTTGGGAAGACGTGCCAGTTAAACCAATCATATTAATTAAAGCAACATTAATGCCTGCAGATTATATCTACGAAGAACCTATCGAAACAGCCCCCGCAGAAGAATCAAAACCTCTATAATAGCTACAATTTACTTTAACAATCACTCGTGGAAGGTGTATAAAATAATTCCCCCTCTTGCCCTCCATAAATTGATCTAGCAAATTTTTCGCTTTTTTATCATTGCTCATCTAAAATTTTAGGTGATGGTGATTTAAATGTTCAGAGGATAATTTGCATATCGAAAATTTTATCAATGATAAAATTGCACAGTTGGTCTACATACTTAATGCGTTATTAAAAAAGTCGGTGCACTCAACAGAAGTAGATAACTTTATTTGGGACTGCTTTGAAGAGTGGACCCAGTTAAACGTGACCGATGAAGTGCCAAGTAATTCTAGGGAGCGAGTATTTTGGCACCTTATTCACGAATTAAAACTTGGCTCTATAAATGACCTTGAAAACGACTTATCATTGTCGAGCGAAATAGAAACCTGTTTAGACTTTTTAAATGGTATTGGCAGTTACCCTATCCATTGTATTGGCTGGCGCCCAGTTGCTTAAATAACTCACTTACTTATTTACTTAAAACCGAGTCAGTTACGATTTTCTAACCTTATTATTTTCACTACACTTCTTTTGTCAGCTAATATTTGTTAGCCTAATACCTCAATACTAATTCCCATATCTCTTATAATTTCAGGCTCTGTATTAATGTCCACTCCATCCTTAAAAGATGCCATTTTTAATAAACGTATGCTGATCTGTATCTTTACTGGTTTCAGCTCTGGTTTGCCGTTATTTTTCCTTTATCAATTAGTACCTGGCTGGCTTCGCAGTGAAGGCGTAAGCCTTGCAGAAATCGGGTTATTTTCCTTGATTGGCATTCCCTATGTTTGGAAATTTATTTGGTCACCGGCGATGGACCGATATTCATTTCCGTTTTTAGGCCGTCGACGTGGCTGGATGTTATTTACCCAGATTGCCTTGTTAATTTCTATTGCCAGTTTTGGTTACATTGACCCAACCATGTCTATTTGGACTGTTGCCTATTTAGCAGCCGCTGTTGCATTTTTTAGTGCGAGCCAAGATATAGTCTTAGACGCATACCGACGTGAACTATTACCCGATCATGAATTAGGGCTAGGTAACTCTATTCATGTACAGGCTTATCGATTATCTGGGTTAGTGCCTGGCTCGCTTGGTTTTATATTGGCTGATCACATCGAATGGCGATATGTATTTGTCGTGGTTGCCGCATTTATGCTGTGCGGAATAATAATGACTCTTTGCATTAAAGAAGCACGCCGTGAAGCCAATGCCCCGCAAACATTACAGCAAGCAGTAGTGCTACCATTTAAAGATTTCATTAACCGTGAAGGCTTAAAGTCAGCGTTATTTATTTTATGTTTTCTAGTTTTATATAAACTTGGTGACAATATGGCAACGGCTCTGCAAACGCCATTTTTTATAGATTTAGGATTTTCCAATACTGAAATAGGTGTGGTTGCTAAAACAGCATCGATTATTGCAATGACCATAGGCTTAGCGGTTGGTGGTATTGTGATGATAAAGCTTAGTATTAACCGCGCGTTATGGATTTTTGGTGTTGTTCAAATTGTCAGTATTTTAGGTTTTGCGGCGTTAGCGGAGATAGGTCATAACACTTACGCCCTGGCATTTGCTATGGGATTTGAATATTTAGGCGTTGGGTTAGGTACCGCTGCATTTACAGCATATATTGCTCGCACCACCAACCCAACATTCGCGGCGACTCAGTTCGCATTATTTACGGCGTTAACGGCCCTGCCTAGAACGTTTGCTAATGCGTCTACCGGATTTATGGTTGAACAAATTGGTTGGACTTCATTTTTCTTAGTCTGTACCGCTTTAGCAATACCTGGCATGTTAATGCTATTAAAAGTCGCTCCTTGGTCAGAAAAATCCGATAAAACAAGTTATAGTCATGCGACTAATAATTAAAAATCATATTACTATCAGCAACTCGCTAATTAATGCTCTAATATAATTAGTAATAAAACTAAATAATAATAAAGGATATTCAAATAATGTTAATGCGCTTGTTTTTCATTTTACCAATCATCATGTGCGTAGTGTGGCTTTGGTATTTACAAAAACATAACTACACAGCCAAACAGGGTATGAAAGGTTTTGCCTATATATTTGCATTTAATATTATCTTAATTGGTTTCTTCAGCTTAATGATCTACATCACTGGCTAGTTTGTAACTATGGCCACTATACTGTACTATGCGCCGGCGTAAACAACGCTAACATTCTAGTGTAGTTGTTAATCACACGACTACGCTCATTGGCATTTTACTTATACCCATTAGGTATTAATGATTTAATGCTATTTTTATTGCTAAATGAGACTTTTCTATGAGCTTTGACTCTCTGGGTTTATCGGCCCAAATTTTATCTGCTGTAGCCAAACAAGGCTACGATACTCCTTCACCTATTCAAGCGCAGGCAATTCCTGCAGTTTTAGAAGGTAAAGATGTAATGGCAGCTGCCCAAACGGGTACAGGTAAAACTGCAGGATTTACTTTACCTATATTAGAAAAACTGTCTCGTGGCGAAAAAGCAAAATCAAACAATATTAGAGCACTAATTTTAACGCCAACACGTGAACTCGCGGCGCAAGTTGGTGAAAGCGTTGCAACTTATGGTGAAAACCTAGATTTAACGTCGTTTATTGTTTTTGGTGGCGTAAAAATCAACCCACAAATGCAACGCTTACGTAGAGGCGTTGATATTTTAGTCGCCACACCGGGTCGTTTGTTAGATTTATTTAATCAAAATGCGGTTAAATTCAATCAAGTTGAAATTTTAGTACTCGATGAAGCCGACAGAATGTTAGATATGGGCTTTCTTCGCGACATTAAAAAACTATTAGCTGCGTTACCTAAAAATCGTCAAAATTTATTATTCTCAGCAACGTTTTCTGATGATATTCGCGAGTTAGCGAAAAGCTTAGTAAACAATCCGGTAGAAATTTCTGTTACACCAAGAAACGCCACAGCGCCTTCCGTAGAACAATTAGTTTACACCACAGATAAAAACAAAAAACCACGCCTATTATCATACTTAATTGGTCATAATAATTGGCAGCAGGTGTTAGTGTTTACTAAAACTAAGCACGGCGCTAACCGATTAACCAAACACCTTGAACAAGATGGCATAAAGGCCATGGCCATTCACGGTAATAAAAGCCAAGGCGCAAGAACGAAAGCGTTAGCTGAGTTTAAAGCCGGCAGCATTCGCGTACTTGTTGCAACTGATATTGCCGCTCGTGGTATCGACATTGATCAATTACCACAAGTGGTCAACTTTGAATTACCGCATGTTTCTGAAGATTATGTGCATCGTATCGGTCGTACAGGCCGAGCAGGTAGTACCGGTCATGCAATTTCGTTAGTGTGTGCTGATGAGTTTAAAATGCTAGTAGGTATTGAACGCTTAACGCAAAAAATCATTCCACGTGTTGAGGAAGTTGGTTTTGAAGCTGGCAATCCTGTGCCTGAGTCTAACGATACACGTCCAATTAGAGCAAGCAAGCCGAAGCAACCTAGAGTAGAACATAAAGACGGTCAACGCAGTAATGGCAGTGCCAATGGCAATAAAGCTGCAAACAAAGGCAGAAGGCCATCTGCAGATAACCCTTATGCTAAAAACACAAGCGGCAAGCCTGCTAGTAACCGTCGTACCAATGGTGGCAAACCATCAGGTAACTCAGGCGGTAACTCAAACAATGGCAATGCCCAGCGCAATAGACGCCCGAGCTAGTTGTGGTACTGACTGTACTAGTTAAAATAGGTAGTACAAAATAGCACTGGTTAATGTAATATTTATCACAGTGCAACCCCATAAAAACGCTCTAAATGAGCGTTTTTTGCTTTTATGATGTAACAGTTGTTGAGCAAGCATAGCACCGGGCCAGCCACCAAGTACGGCAAATAAATGTAAACTAAACTCTTCGACTCGCCACTTATCTTTTATTGCCGCCCGTTTATCGACAGCGTAAACAATAAAGGTAAACAGACTCAGACTAACATAGAGCACGATTATCCATTCGGGCATTAATGCCTGCTTATAAGCCAAAAACAAGCCGCTAAAAAATAACGCTACAACAAAAATACGCACGCGCTTACTTATCTGACCATACGGCTAGTTCATTACCACTAGGGTCGGTAAAATGAAACCTGCGACCACCTGGAAATGCAAAAATAGGCTTGACGATAACACCGCTATTATTGAGAACTTTCGCAGCAGTCTCTTCTAGGTAGTTACTATATAAAACAATCAATGCACCGCCCTTTTCGTAACTGCTAATAGCATTATGTTTATAGAAACCACCGTTAATAGTGCCGTCGTTAAATGCACTATAATCAGGGCCATAATCGGTAAACTGCCAAGCAAAAGTATTTGCATAAAACGCCTTAGTGGCAGTAATGTCTGTGGCAGGGAATTCTATGTAGTTGATCTTTTCATGTGAAGACATGTTAATACTCACAATTTAGGGGTTATCAGGATTAATAATACAGTAACTTATTTACAGCGATAAAAAAACCAGAGCAAGCTCTGGTTTTTATGAAATAAAATATCTTACGGTTTACTGGTTATGGACCACTAATGTTTAAGGACAGCTATATCTATGGACCTACAAGCGCAAGTAATACACCAGCAGCTACCGCCGAACCAAGTACACCAGCAACGTTCGGTCCCATTGCATGCATTAATAAGAAGTTATGAGCGTTAGACTCTAAACCAACTTTGTTAACAACACGCGCCGCCATAGGCACAGCTGAAACACCTGCAGCGCCAACCAGTGGATTAATAGGATCTTTAGAGAACTTACCAAGTAACTTAGCCATTAATACACCTGCCGCAGTACCAATAGAAAAGGCAACAGCGCCAAGTCCTAAAATACCCAACGTTTCAACATTAAGGAATGCTTCAGCGCTTAGTTTAGAACCAACACCTAAACCTAAGAAGATAGTGACGATATTAATTAATTCGTTTTGCGCAGTGTTACTTAAACGGTCAACAACTCCACATTCACGCATTAAGTTACCTAAACAGAACATACCTACTAACGGCGTTGCTGCAGGTAAGAAGAAAATAGTCATCATTAATACCGCTAATGGAAAGATGATTTTTTCCATTTTAGTGACATGACGCAATTGCTTCATTTCAATTTTACGTTCTTCTACTGTGGTTAATGCCTTCATAATTGGCGGCTGGATAATTGGTACCAGAGCCATATAAGAATAAGCAGCAACAGCAATAGCGCCTAATAACTCAGGTGCTAACTTACTTGCTAAGAAAATAGCCGTAGGTCCATCGGCGCCACCAATAATGGCAATCGCTGACGCGTCCTGTAAGGTAAAATTAAAGCCTGGGATAGCATTTAAGGCAATAGCACCAAACAAGGTTGCAAAGATACCAAATTGCGCAGCAGCGCCCAATAACAACATACGAGGATTAGCGATTAATGCGCCGAAGTCGGTCATTGCGCCGACGCCCATAAATATTAATAATGGGAATATGCCAGTATCGATACCTGCGTAATAGATAAAGTGCAATAAACCACCAACTTCAGAAAAGCCAGCAACAGGGATATTGGTTAATATTGCGCCAAAACCAATAGGTAATAACAACAATGGTTCAAAACCACGAGCGATGGCTAGGTATAATAAACCTAAGCCAACAAGCATCATGATAACTTGTCCAACGGCAAAGTTAGCTAAGCCTGTAGATAACCAAAGGGTATGCAAGGATTCCATTTAACTAACCTTTTTTATAATGTAAGCAATGCATCGCCAACAGCAACCGCATCACCTTCTTTAACTAAAATTGAACTGATAGTACCTGAATCGGTAGCACGGATTTCGGTTTCCATTTTCATGGCTTCCATTACTAATACTACTTCGCCAGCTTCAATTGCGTCGCCAACATGCACTAACACTTTAAAGATGTTTCCAGCAAGAGGGGCATTTAATGGCAAGCCGGCACTTTCTACAGCTGTAACAGGAGCTGCAGTGGCAGATGAAGCCACAGCAATATTTTTAATTGTTCCGCCGGGAGCAACAACAACATCATAAACCTTACCATCAACTTGTACTGCATAGTTTTCTGCACCACCGTTTGGTTGTTCTGATGCTAGCTGCATATCATCTTTGCTTGGAATTGGTTCAAATGCATCCGGGTTGTTACGGTTTTCTAGGAATTTAAGACCAATTTGAGGGAATAATGCGTAGGTTAATACATCATCAATCTCGTCATCAGCTAAGTTGATACTTTTTTGTTGCGCAAGCTCTTTCAGTTCAACACTTAACTTGTCCATTTCTGGCTCAAGTAAATCTGCCGGACGACAGGTGACAGCTTCTGCGCCATCTAGTACTTTAGCTTGTAATTCAGCATCAACAGGTGCAGGAGCCGCACCATATTCACCCTTCAATACACCAGCAGTTTCTTTAGTGATTGTTTTATATCGCTCGCCAGTTAATACATTAAGCACAGATTGTGTACCTACGATTTGCGAGGTTGGCGTTACTAAAGGTATGTAACCTAATTCTTTACGAACTTTAGGGATCTCTTTTAATACTTCATCAAACTTATCTGCAGCACCTTGCTCTTTTAATTGGTTTTCCATGTTTGTTAACATGCCACCAGGAACTTGGGCTAATAAAATTCGAGCATCAACACCTTTTAAGCTACCTTCAAATTTACCGTATTTTTCGCGTACATCACGGAAATATTCAGCAACTTCGGCAAGTTTAACTAAATCTAAACCGGTATCACGTGCATGACCTTCAACAACAGACACTACAGCTTCTGTTGGTGAATGGCCGTAAGTCATACTCATTGATGAAATAGATGTATCGATAACATCAATACCTGCATCTATTGCTTTCATTTGTGTTGCCATGCTTAAACCAGTGGTTGCATGACAATGTAAGGCAATAGGTAACTCTACAGTTTGTTTTAACTGTTCAATAAGTTCTTGGGCGTCATACGGTTTAAGTAAACCTGACATATCTTTAATACATAAAGAATGGGCGCCCATATCTTCAAGTTGCTTAGCCATAGTAAGCCAACCTTGAAGAGTATGTACCGGGCTTTCTGTATAAGACAAAGTACCTTGTGCATGTGCGCCTACTTTAACAGCCGCTTTAATCGATGTTTCAAGGTTACGAATATCGTTCATCGCATCAAAAATGCGGAACACATCAATACCATTAACATGAGCACGTTCAACAAATTTTTCAACTACATCGTCAGCATAATGACGGTAGCCTAAAATATTTTGGCCACGAAACAACATTTGTTGCTTAGTGTTTGGCATAGCCGCCTTAAGAGCACGAATACGTTCCCAAGGATCTTCACCTAAATAACGAATACAAGAGTCAAACGTTGCGCCACCCCAAGATTCAATCGACCAATAACCAATTTCATCCATTTTTTTGGCAATGGGTAACATATCAGCTAAACGGAAACGCGTAGCTAATAAAGATTGATGACCGTCTCTTAAAACAACTTCGGTGATACCTAGTGGGCTTGTCATATTCAACTCCTATTTCTTAGTATTATTTTTGCGGTATTGAGTTACAGCGCTAGTAATAGCAGCAACTATATTTGCTGGGATCTCACCAGTATCGACATTGGTTGCACGTTTAGGCTGTCTAGTTTGTGGGATTGGGTCAGGAAATTTAACAGCGAGCTTTGCTAATAGATTAATTGCGATAATTAATATACTTAAAAAAACGAAGACAAATCCCATGCCGACTAACATCAAAATAGCCGCTTCACTAAATAACGAACTTAAATTTTCCATACCCTAACTCAATAAGTTAAAAGAAATAGAATAATCACTCCAATTTATTTAAGCAACAATATTTAAGGTTTTTATTGCAATTAATTCATGTCAAGAGCATAAAGCATCTATTTATCACACATTTTAGAATAAATACGCATAAAAAATCGTTTAAGTTATTAAAAAATGCAGTTTTTATAAATAATTATTCGAAAAAAGGTTTTAGGAGAGGATTTTTTAAAATTTGGAGTTAGAACTATAAGAGAAAAATAGCGCAATATCGAATACTTAATAAATAACTGGTTGGCGGGACTTCAGTCTCGCGTTATTCGCGTAGCTAAAACTTGTTTGATTACTGCGTAATCATTACGTGAGGTTAAAACCTCACCTACCAAAATAGGAACTATTATTTCGCTTAGTATTTTATACACAGATAATAATTATTATTTAAAAACAAAAAAACGACCACAAGGTCGTTTTAATGTGTAAATGTGGTGGGCGCGGCACGTACTTGAACTTACCGAACCTGCGACTGTTTGTCGCTAAATCATTATCTTTTAAAAACAAAAAACCGACCATAGGTCGGTTTCTGTATTAATGTGGTGGGCGCGCACGTACTTGAACTTACCGAACCTGCGACTGTTTGTCGCTAAATAATTATCTTCAAAAACAAAAAAACGACCATAAGGTCGTTTTTTGTAAATGTGGTGGG
>JBFONS010000080.1:0-243 GCA_040779355.1 Colwelliaceae bacterium BS250
CTACTGGTGTGGCAATCAATCCAAGCATCGAAGTGAACTTTTCAGAAACCATTGAATCGTCTGAAGTTCAAGCAACTATCAATGTGAGAAATGCACAAGGCGCAGTTGCTGGCAGCACGGTTATCTCTGATGCAAAACTGACCTTTATCCCGTCAGCTGATTTAGAAAATGACAATGTATACGAAGTTTCTATCGGCTCTGCAGCTACATCTGCAAGAGAAATTAAAGCAACCAGTTTTGATT
>JBFONS010000081.1:0-241 GCA_040779355.1 Colwelliaceae bacterium BS250
AATGCGGACGTTCAGTACTTGGCGTTAGATGAAGAGAAAGTAGAGACCTTTACGGTGCTGTCGGCAGACGGCACCACGCACGACGTTGTTGTGACGATCACCGGCACGAATGACTTGCCAACGATTGCGGGCGACGATATTGGTGCGGTGACGGAAGATGATGCAGATCCTACTTTAACGGACACGGGCACGCTGACCATCAGCGATGCGGATACGGGCGAAAATGTGTTCCAGACCACGG
>JBFONS010000082.1:0-238 GCA_040779355.1 Colwelliaceae bacterium BS250
TGGTAAAATCAACGTAATGTGAGTGTCCACACAAATTGCATGATAACTAATTGTTAAAGAACTCATAAGTTAGAAACTTATGAAAGAGTCAGTCGCATTCGCTGTACTCTTGTTGCCTGGTGAACGTTGCCGTTTGCCCGAAGCAGGAGGCGCATTATAAGCACCTGAGATTTGAAGTCAACCGTTATTTGAAAAGTTTTTCAAAAGACTGTGTTGTTGGTAAACAATGACTCAAAGC
>JBFONS010000083.1:0-231 GCA_040779355.1 Colwelliaceae bacterium BS250
ATTTGCCGGGGCAGTCACAGTGATTGATTGGCTCGTGCTTGAACTGGCATCATTATTATCGGTAACCGTTAACGATACGGTGTATATCCCAGCCGAGGCGTAGCTGTGGCTTGGGTTTTGTGTGGTCGCGCTGTTGCCATCACCAAAGTTCCACAAACGACTGACCACTGTGCCATCTACGTCTGTAGAGGTATCACTAAAAAGGACGTTTAGATCGGTCACATTCACCGT
>JBFONS010000084.1:0-223 GCA_040779355.1 Colwelliaceae bacterium BS250
TACAGACCTATCGTAATAGGTCCAAAAGTCTGTGACCTAATTTTCTTCATCTTTCGTTATCATACAATTTGTGTGAACACTCGCGAAGTTAACTCAAGAGCTAAGCTTCCATTAAATTGTTTTACTTAAGGTAAGGAGGTGATCCAACCCCAGGTTCCCCTAGGGTTACCTTGTTACGACTTCACCCCAGTCATGAATCACAAAGTGGTAACCGTCCTCCCGA
>JBFONS010000085.1:0-221 GCA_040779355.1 Colwelliaceae bacterium BS250
ACATTACGTTGATTTTACCAGTCTTACCTTCGGGTAGGACAAAACCAACTTAATGATGAATGAACACACAAAACGACGTAATCAATCATAGCAATATGAATGATTATAGTTTTATGTAAAAAATCCTATTCTTCGGAATAGGGTCAGAATTCATTGAGTAGAAGCAAACCTGATTTGCTTCAAATGTAACAACTTTTTAATTGAAGAGTTTGATCATGGCT
>JBFONS010000086.1:0-221 GCA_040779355.1 Colwelliaceae bacterium BS250
AGCCATGATCAAACTCTTCAATTAAAAAGTTGTTACATTTGAAGCAAAACAAGTTTGCTTCTACTCAATGAATTCTGACCCTATTCCGAAGAATAGGATTTTTTACATAAAACTATAACCAGTCATATTGCTATGATTGATTACGTCGTTTTGTGTGTTCATTCATCATTAAGTTGGTTTTGTCCTACCCGAAGGTAAGACTGGTAAAATCAACGTAATGT
>JBFONS010000087.1:0-214 GCA_040779355.1 Colwelliaceae bacterium BS250
TTGTATGGAACAAATTAGACCAATTTTGAAAGCTGAATATCGTTTCGAATCTTACTCAAATTCTATTTTAATGCGTGATTTCTGTTATAGATAATTTCTATAATCTTTGTCAGACCATACAGACTCAAACAAAAACTGTTTGGGTGTTGTATGGTTAAGCCTCACGGGCAATTAGTATCAGTTAGCTCAAGACTTCGCAGTCCTTACACACCTG
>JBFONS010000088.1:0-209 GCA_040779355.1 Colwelliaceae bacterium BS250
TACAGACCTATCGTAATAGGTCCAAAAGTCTGTGACCTAATTTTCTTCATCTTTCGTTATCATACAATTTGTGTGAACACTCGCGAAGTTAACTCAAGAGCTAAGCTTCCATTAAATTGTTCTACTTAAGGTAAGGAGGTGATCCAACCCCAGGTTCCCCTAGGGTTACCTTGTTACGACTTCACCCCAGTCATGAATCACAAAGTGGT
>JBFONS010000089.1:0-208 GCA_040779355.1 Colwelliaceae bacterium BS250
GATCCTACTTTAACGGACACGGGCACGCTGACCATCAGCGATGCGGATACGGGCGAAAATGTGTTCCAGACCACGGGCATTACCGCGAGTGCGGGCGCGTTGGGCAGCTTGAGTATTACCGAAGCCGGCGAGTGGACGTATAACGTAGCGAATGCGGACGTTCAGTACTTGGCGTTAGATGAAGAGAAAGTAGAGACCTTTACGGTGC
>JBFONS010000008.1:0-232761 GCA_040779355.1 Colwelliaceae bacterium BS250
CCCATGCCGAACTCAGAAGTGAAACGCAGTTGCGCCGATGGTAGTGTGGGGTTTCCCCATGTGAGAGTAGGTCATTGCTAGACTCCCATTTAAAGAAAGGCTATCCTAACGGATAGCCTTTTTTGCTTTAAATTTCCGGCGCATGACCAGTAGGTCACCGATAAAAGCGTTCATCCATGAACTTATCGGCATTCGAACATCCATGTTCATCATTGCTAGACTCCCATTCTAAATCTATACATAAGCTACTCGTAGGTCAGCACTCTTTCGCATCCATGCGATCGTGGCCATCCCGTCCCACTAAAGTATGTCTAACTAGACATTATTAGCGTAGCTGAAACTATTTGATTACTGCGTAATCATTACGTGAGGTTGAAACCTCACCAACCGGGGGAGGTTAAATACCGGTTTGTTGGAGTTTAGTTTCTGGTTGGCGGGACTTTAGTCTCGCATTATTAGCGTAGCTGACACTATTTGATTAAGGCGTAATTATTACGTGAGGTGAAACCTCACCAACCGAGTGACGTTAAATACCTGTTGGAGTTTAGTTTCGCATTATTAGCGTAGCTGACACTATTTGATTACTGCGTAATCATTAGTGAGGTTGAAACCTCACCAACCGGGTTAGGTTAAATACCGGTTGGTGGGAGGGAAGATCCCACACCACGCTAATGCCCGTGTGGGATGACGGAGTTTAGTCTCTGGTTGGGCGGGAGTTTAGTCTCGCATTATTAGCGTAGCTTAGTATCTAACTTGATGCAGAAATACGTTTTACGGTATTAGTAATGCTCATGCTTGGCGCTTTTATACTATGTTTTCTGAACTCTTCATTTACTCTTAAAGTGATGTCAGTTTCTAGTGATTTTTCATATTTTGTATCTAATACATAGACTTTCAATGTGAGCTTGTAAGCCATGAAATTATTGGTAAGGACTTGGCTAACAAGTACATTAATCGGTTTGTTTAGATAAGCAAATTTACTTAATGCTGCACACTCTCGTACTGTACTTTGTGCTTGCTCTAAATCTTCATCAATACCGATATGAAAGATTATTGCCACTTGCATATCAAGTTCACCGTAGTTACCACATGAGGTGAGTTGATTTAAAAATGTATTGTTTGGAATAGTAACCACGTTATCATCAAGAGTATTCATTTTTACCGAACGTAAGCCGATAGCAATAATGTCGCCATACTCACCGCCAAATAATACTCGGTCACCAACCTGGAAAGGTCTATCGAACATAATAATGATACCGGCCACAATTGATGCCGCTAAGTCTTTCATCGCAAAACCAAATGCTACGGCTAAAGTACCACCTAAAATTGCAAGCAGCTCCTTACTAAATTCAAAGCTCAACATTACAGCTGTTGCTATTGAGAAAAAATATGCAATAAACTGAAAAAACACCATAGATTTTTGCAGCAATAATCTTCGCTCTGCAAATACTTCAGAGAGATCATCTACAATGGTTTTTGTGATCTTTAATACCGCCCATACGATGATAAATAAAATAATCGACATAAATATGCCCATTGGTTTTACAACATTGGCAAGGGTAGTAATAACTTGTAATTCTTCTTGATTTGGAATCTGTGCAAATGCAGGGAAAGTCAAAGCCGAAGTTAAACTCAATAGGATAATGGTTGATAAGCGTTTAAATAACATAAAATATATCCTTTAACGAGTAAGTAAGTTTTGACGAGCAAGAAATTTTGATACCGTGCGATACCATAGCCAGCTAATCTGATACCGACCGTCAATTTGCTCGATGATCCCTTGCGCAACACAGGCCGCAATTGCACTGTTAACAACAAGACCATGTAATCTAAGATTCTGTACAACATCGCTCACTCGGCAACGACCGAATTGGCTGATAACCCGCAGAACTAACAAGCTGTTTATTTCAAAGCCTTCGATAATATGGCTCTGCGGATATGATGGTAATTTTGCAATAACCTTATCATTGTCGATGACAATTGCATCTGCTAACGTTCGACAAGCTATTGCAGGATTTCCATCAGCGTAACCCCAGATGATCCTGTACATGCCGGTTTTGTTCTTTATGTCTACTGAACCTTCGTCCATATCGGCAAGCTGCCTTGGGATAATAAGCTGGCTGTAATCAACATCAATTTCAGCGCCTTTACAGCGATTATCAAACAATTGAGAAATTTGATCTTCAGACCATTTTTTTAACTGGATGTGTTTGGCGAAGAAGCCATTTGCGATACCTAAGGCATTAAATAAGTTCCATGAACTACTGTCAAAACTCATTACCCATAATGCTTCCCCTTTGAGCTCATTTATCCAGCCATAGAGTCGACGGATCTCACGTTGCCCACTAGTATCAGGCGTAAGTAGACGATGGCAATTATCAAGCATGAATAAATCAATCTCTTGCTCTCGTAATGCTTTGATTATGTCGTTGGTTTTAACATTGTCACCATCGAGTTGTAATTGCTGCTTCACAGACGTGAGCACATCATCAAAATCTTCGGTACAATTGATAATAATTGCGCTGGGATAAGCTTGTTTAACTTCATGTAAAAAATAAGTTTTACCTATGCCACGTTCACCTATTACCGATACATGGCTACGCTCATTAGATTCGGCCATTTTTAAAATTGTATTCACGGGTGCTGCAAATACTGAATCTATAGATATGCCAACGCCATGGATTATCATGTCATTTTGTTCTACAGATAAGCGTGCAGAATCCTTAGTGCGCTCGAGCAGTTCTTTATTATCATTCAAAAGTTTTTTACGATAAATTTCAGCGGTTAACCTACGTCCTGATTCAACTTTAGAAATTAAGCCCATAAAGAACTTAATACAAAAGAAATAAACGACAAATAGTAATGCTATGTTTGCGTTTAAAAAGCCTCTTAAACCAACTCTTACGGTAACTAATTTACGGATAACTGGCGGCGTATCTCTTTCGTCATCAACATACTGGAAACAATCACTACGCCATTGAAAAATAAAGAAAGCATAAATGGGCAGAATTAATACCAAGAAAGTAGATTCAAGCCAGCTAAAAATAGTGCCATTAGCAACCAATAAAGCGGTTAATTCAAATGATAATTTATACCAACCTGCCCACCATATTGCAGCTTTTAGTGACAACGTTTTCTTTTTGTTCATGTCTTTTAAGACGTTTTGCTTACCACGTTCGATCATTTTGGTTAAGAAACCATAAACAAAATAGGTTAAACATATCCAAAACGCAGTTATGCCAACAACAGATTTTAAAAGTGGGATTTGTAAGATATCAATATTAGCTAATAAGAAGTTGATAAACAGTAACCATTCTATAGGTTTGCGTGTTTGTTCAAAGTACCAAATAGCCCTCGCAAATTTCATTCTTGCCGCTGTTCTTGGACGCACGGCCAGAATTTTTTGACGCAATTCGGGTAGTCCCGTTTTTGCCCATTTACGCCAGATACGCATCACAAAAATAGCAACAATGATTAAAATAAGCGAATAAGAAATGTCGACAGGTGATATTTGAAAACGTTCTGGTATTTCTAAAATCCGTTGCCAAGTGCCTTTACTAAGGATAATAACTTGTAATTGCACATAGGCGCCTTCAAGTTTTGCTTCGGTAATACCATTCAACTTTGAACTAGTAAGTAATTCTCTAAACTCATCTGTTGCTTGATTGAATATTTTCTGGCGCAATAAATAAAAATTTTTAATTTCTCGTGCTTTACTAAATAACTCTCGAAATTTAGCATCATTGTTGAGTTGACTCATTAAACTTAAATCAACATTTTTAGCTATTAATAAGGCATACAATTGCTGATTTTTTTCTATCATTATGGGCCGTATGTGAGCATATAACTCTTCATAATCATCAGGACTGCGACTTAAGCTAGCGACTTTATTTTTAAGATCATAAAATTGAGCTTCAAAACGTTCAAGACTATTTTCGGGTAATTCACTTAAAGGCGTTGCTATTTCAACTGTTTCGGTTTGTTCTGAAATTGCAATTTCATCAGCAGAAGTTGTTTCATCACTGTTTGTTTCAGTAGAAGTTATTTCATCAGTAGTTGTTAGTTCGGACTTGTTAGGCTCTTGTTCAGATTGCTTTGAAATATCTGCAGATGATTGTTCAGCCTCTTGCTTCGCCTCTATAGGCGGTTCTTCTGTTACCGATTTATTTTCGGCGAGAACTGCCTGGTTAAAGCCCAGAAAAAACATGATTAATAAAGCAAATATTACTTTATTAATTGGTGCTCTTTTGATTTTGGCCACTCTATTTAAAATCATAAAACTCTCAGAATAAAATCTTGATAGTCACAGTATGAATTATTCTAGCTAGATTGTGTAATTTTTGTTAATAAAATGGTTTTATATACAGTCAGTTATAACTATTGAATGTCATCGGACATAAAAAAACCTGAACAATGTCAGGTTTTATTTAGTCATATTAGCCGATAATTATTTATAATAACTTAAACACTTTTCAACTTCGTTTTTAGAGCCAAGGATAACTTCTACACGTTGATGAATATCTGTTGGCATTATTTCCATAATTCGGCCAGTACTGGTTACACTTAAACCACCGGCTTGTTCAACTAAAAAGCTCATTGGATTTGCTTCATACATTAAACGTAACTTATATGGCTTATTTACATCCCTATTATCTGCAGGATAAGTAAATAAACCGCCGCGAACTAATAACCGATGCACATCACCAACCATAGCTGCAATCCAACGCATGTTGAAATTTTTATCGCGTGTACCATCGGTACCTTGCAATAAATCGCCAATATAATTTTGCATAGGTTTTTGCCAAAAACGCTGATTTGACATATTAACTGCAAACTCTGCGGTATCTGCAGGAATTGATATGTTGCGTTCAGTAAGCATGTAACTGCCATGTGTTCTATCTAAGGTATAAAAGTGTGTACCTTTACCTGTAGTTAATGCCAAAACTGTCGAAGGACCATACAATACATAGCCGGCACATACTTGTGCAGTACCAGGTTGTTTGAACATATCAGGATCAGCAGCCTTCATGCCTTCAGGTGCTTCCATAATTGAAAATATAGTACCAATTAAAGAATCGATTTCGATATTAGAACTGCCATCTAAAGGATCAAAAGAAACGATGTATTTACCCGTTTCATGACCCGCTACAGAAGTGTCTTCTTCTTCAGAAGAAATCGCTTTAACAAAGCCAGACTCTAATGTGATGTCTTTGAATAGTTGATTAGCGACAACATCAAGGTGCTTTTGAATTTCACCTTGAATATTTTCATCTAAAGTTGAACCCATTACATCACTAAGGTGACCTTGACCAACACGAAAAGAAATTTCTTTTGTGGCGGCAAGTATAGTTTTTATAAGTGAAATCAAATCTAATGGAACATCGTCTTCGCGTAAAGCTGGGGCAATTCGTTGCATGGGATACCTGAATTTATGTAATTTTGAATGAAATAGTTCTAATTTATTAAACTCTATTGTACTCAATAATCGCTTAGATCTCTAAAAAATATCTAAATTATTCAGTGATAATAATTATTTATTATAACTTTAAACCAATTTTTGATGAATTAAGGTATATTTGCAGCGGTCAAAACAAAAATAAAAATAACACACAAGGTTTATATGAAACGTTTAAATATTGTCATTACCCTATTAATGGTTGTAATGGGCTTTTTATCACCAGTACACGCCAGTGATAGCTTTACTAAAGGTAAAACTTTTAATGACGGGTTTATGCCGTTTTATATTGACGATACTAGTGCCCAAGTATTTGTTGAAATTACTGATTTCGAACAACAATTTCTTTTTCAAAGCAGTTTGCCACATGGTATTGGTTCCAATGACATTGGTATCGATCGTGGTCAATTAGGTGATACTCGATTAGTACAATTTGAACGAGTGGGTAATAAAGTGTTTTTACGCCAAATAAATACCTATTACCGTGCCGATAGTGATAATAAGCCAGAACAAGATTCCATAAACGAAGCATTTGCTAGTTCAATTATATGGGGTTTCAAAATTGAAAAAATAATAGATAAAAAAATAATTATCGATTACACCCCATTTTTACTATCAGATATTCATGGTTTAGCAGCTACTTTAAAAACTAGTGAACAGGGCAGTTTTAGTATAGATAAAACTCGTAGTGGTTTATATGCTAAGCGAACTAAAGCATTTGTCGATAATACCGAACTAGAAGCTATTGTTACATTCACAGGTAAAGATGCGGGTAACTTCTTACGTTCAGTTACGCCTGAGTCGACTGCAGTATCGGTGAACATGCATCATTCTTTAATTCGTTTACCGGATGATAATTACCAAACCCGTAAATTCCATCCTTATTCAGGTATGTGGTCTGTAGAATTTGCTGATTATGCGAGTGCAATTACTGAACCATTAGTACAACGATTAATTCCGAGACATCGTTTACAAAAGCAAGACCCAAGCGCATTAGTCAGTGAAGCCGTTGCACCTATTATTTACTACCTAGACCCAGGTGTACCAGAGCCTGTGCGTTCTGCACTTATTGATGGCGCATTATGGTGGGATCAAGCCTATTCAGCGATAGGTTACAAAAATGCTTTTCAAGTAAAAATGTTACCTGAAGACGCAGATCCAATGGATGTTCGTTACAATGTTATTCAATGGGTACATAGAGCAACTAGAGGTTGGTCATATGGCGCATCTGTAATTGATCCTCGCACCGGCGAAATCATTAAGGGTCATGTAACGTTAGGGTCACTTAGAGTTCGTCAAGATTACTTAATTGCCCTAGGCCTAACATCACCTTTTAATGGTGAGAATACTGACACTAGTGCTCAGCAAGAAATGGCCTTAGCAAGAATTCGTCAATTATCGGCTCACGAAGTAGGTCATACTTTAGGTATTGCGCATAACTTTTCTGCGAGTGTAAATAACCGAGCGTCAGTGATGGATTATCCGCACCCTTATGTAACCCTTGATGATAACGGCAATATTGATTTATCGAATGCTTATGCAACAGATATTGGTGAATGGGATAAATATGTCATTGCCTATGCTCATGGTGAATATGCTAATGAAGCAACAGAATTAGTTGAGCTAGTTAAAGCCACTAAAGCTAAGGGTTTATTATACATGTCAGACCCTGATGCCAGACCAAAGTCGGGTGCTGATGCGTCAGGACATTTATGGGATAACGGCGGTAATGCGGTTATCGAGTTAAATCGTGTACTAAAAGTACGTGCCAAGGCTTTAGCTAACTTTGGTGTAAATACTATTGCGCTGGGCACACCATTTTCTGAATTAGAAAAGTCATTAGTACCTATCTATAACTTTCATCGCTATCAAGTTGAAGCCGCCGCTAAAATTGTTGCCGGGATTAATTATTCTTATGCCATTAAAGGCGAAGATAGCCAAGCATTTACCGTTGTACCTGCACAGCAACAACAGCTAGCAATTAATGCTTTATTAAACACTCTAAGCACGGATGTACTCACCCTACCTGAGAATATTATTGCTTTGATACCACCTAAAGCTTATGGCTATTCCCGAACTCGTGAAAGTTTCTCATCAAATACCGGATTAACGTTTGATCCTATCAGCGCCGCGCAAGCAAGCGCCAAACATACTTTACGTTTATTGTTGAATGAACAACGTCTTGCTCGTTTATTACAGCAACATGCACTCGATAATAAACAAGCATCTGTGCGCTCGCTATTAGATGCACTGTTTACCCAAACAATTAAAGCTGATGCCCAATCAGGTTTGTCTTTATTAGTGCAACAGCGCGTTAATCAACAAGTGCTTGACCGTGTATTAAATCTTTATCATAGTGAAAGTGCCGTTGGTGAGGTAAAAGTGGCCGTATTTGCTGAGCTATTAGCTTTGCAACAATGGTTGGCGAGTAAGGGTAATTATCATCAAAAGTTGGATCCTTTATATGCGCAATACCAATTGTTTAATAAACAAATTCAGTTTAGCTTACAACACGGTAAAACTATTATTAAAGAGCTTCCTGCAGCATTACCGCCAGGTTCACCAATTGGTTCGTCGCACTAGACAGTATTATTGATTAAAGGCTGATTATTAATGACAACACATGTTCATATTTTAGGTATTTGTGGCACGTTTATGGGCGGTATTGCTGCTATTGCTAAAGAGTTAGGTTTTCGAGTTTCTGGTTGTGATGCCAATGTGTATCCACCAATGAGCACACAGCTTGAAGAGCTAGGCATTGAACTGATGCAAGGCTATAAAATTGAACATTTAACTGACCAACCTGACATTGTTATTGTTGGCAATGCGATGTCACGCGGTAATGTTATGGTTGAGTATGTGATGGATAGAAATATTCCTTATACATCAGGGCCACAGTGGTTATTAGAAAATGTGTTGAAAGACCGCTGGGTACTTGCTGTTGCAGGTACACATGGCAAAACAACTACTAGCTCTATGTTGGCTTGGATCCTAGAATATGCACATTTAACGCCAGGATTTTTGATTGGCGGTGTACCACAAAATTTTGATAGCTCAGCACGTCTTGGAAACTCACCTTTCTTTGTCATCGAAGCCGATGAGTACGATACTGCATTTTTTGATAAACGCTCTAAGTTTGTGCATTACCGGCCACGTACCTTAGCGATGAATAATTTGGAATTCGATCACGCCGATATATTTGATACGTTGGCGGACATTCAAAAACAATTTCATCACGTGATACGTATGGTACCAAGTAACGGTTTATTACTTGCACCAAAAAATGATGTTGCTTTGCAGGACACTATCAACATGGGCGCATGGACCCCCGTTGAATATAGTGGCGATTTAAGTGGTTGGACAGCTGAAAAAATCAGTCATGATGGTCGTCAATTTAAGGTGTTTTTCAATCAAGTATTGCAAGGTAAAGTGTGCTGGAATTTAATTGGCGATTTTAATATCGACAATGCCTTAATTGCTATTGCCGCTGCCCGTCATGCCGGTGTGCCGAGTCATGTTGCCTGTGAAGCCTTAGCTGAATTTATTAACACTAAACGTCGCCAAGAGTTAGTGGGTGAAGTCAATAATATTAACGTTTATGACGACTTTGCTCATCACCCAACGGCCATCAGTAAAAACTTATCTGGTTTTCGATCTGCGGTAGGTACTGACCGTATCTTGGCCGTACTAGAGCCAAGATCAAATACAATGAAATCAGGTGTGCATAAAGATACGTTAGCGGCATCGTTAGATAACGCCGATGAAGTGTATTTATACCAAGATGAAAATATAAAATGGTCGGTGAATGAGCTCATTAACGACTGCAAAGCATCGGCATATTGTCTGACTGATATTGATGAGTTGGTTGACTTAGTTGCTAAAAATGCCAAATCAGGCGATCATATTGTCGTAATGAGTAACGGTGGTTTTGGTGGTTTTCATACCAAGCTTATCAATAAACTTAATTTATTAAATACCTAATACTAATTTAATAAATTGTATAAACGTAGGTTTGACTTCAGTCGAACGTTATTTCCAAAGGAAGCTTAGTGGCAAACTTTAACAGTAAAATTACATTAGCAATTACCGGTGCTTCAGGCTCACTCTATGCACTGCGTTTATTAGAATGCTTAATCGCCGCTAATTATCAAGTGTATGTACTTGTCTCAAGTGCTGCACGAGTGGTGCTTGATACTGAAGTACAGATTAAGTTACCTGCGAGCCCTGATGCGGCAACAAAATTTTTAACTGACAGATACCAAGCGAAACCTGAGCAAATTACTGTATTTGGTAAAGAACAATGGTTTTCACCTGTCGCTTCAGGCTCTGCCGCGCCAAAACAAATGGTAGTGTGCCCTTGTTCAACAGGTACGCTGGCTGCGATTAGCCAAGGTATGAGTGATAACTTAATTGAACGCGCTGCCGATGTGGTGATTAAAGAGCGTGGCCAGTTAATTATGGTGCCAAGAGAAACCCCATTCTCAACTATTCATTTAGCCAATATGCATAGCTTGTCGCAAATGGGCGTGACTATTATGCCTGCAGCACCCGGTTTTTATCATAACCCACAAAGCATTAATGACTTAATTGATTTTATGGTGGGACGAATGCTAGATCATTTAGGCATAGAACAAACCATTATGCCGAGATGGGGATATAGCAAGTAACATCATCAATTAGCTGATTTATTAAACAAAATTATTGTTTTAGGCTAAGCTTTAGCTATTAAAGTAAAACTATAACAATAAAGGATAAACGTGACCGTTTTTAAGGAATTAAAACGCCGTAACGTATTTAAAGTTGCTACCGCATATCTAATCACTGCTTGGTTAATTATCCAGATAGTAACTGTACTCGATCCCCATTTAAATTTACCGCAATGGATTGTGCCAGTAACCTTTACCTTTTTGCTTATCGGCTTTCCTATTTCCTGTCTTTTTGCGTGGGCCTTTGAACTAACACCTGAAGGCCTTAAACGCAGTAAAGAAATTGATCATCAAGAGTCAATCACCCATGTGACTGGCCGAAAGCTTGATTTTATGGTGATTGGATTTATGGCTATTGCAGTTATCTTCCTAACTTACGAAGCCTATTTTGATACTGATACTGATAATGTAGCTGAAGCATCCAATTTAATAGTTAAAGAAGCATCCTCAACACTTACCTCTGAAATGCCTTTAAATGAACATATAACCTCTATAGCGGTACTGCCGTTTGTTAATATGAGTAATGATCCTGAGCAAGAGTATTTTTCAGATGGATTGTCAGAAGAGTTATTAAATGTATTATCACGGATAAAACAAATTAAAGTTGCCGCAAGAACGTCATCATTTTTCTTTAAAAACAAAAATATGGACATCAAAGAAATTGCTGAAAAATTAGATGTAGAACACGTATTAGAAGGTAGTGTAAGAAGATCAGGTACAAAATTAAGAGTAACAGCTCAGCTTATCCAAGCTGATAGTGGTTACCACCTCTGGTCTGCCACTTATGACTATGAATTTGAAGATATATTTAAGATTCAAGATGAAATTTCAGAAGCCGTCGTTGAACAGCTAAAGATAACTCTGTTAAATGACCAACTGGCCACACTCACTGAACACGGTACTAAAATAGCGGCAGCTCAAGATTCATATTTAAAAGGTCGCTATTACATGCGGAGCCGTACACCTGAGGATCTGAAAAATGCGGTATCAGCATTTCAGCAATCTTTACGTATCGATTCACATAATCAATTGGCGGTTTCAGGTCTAGCGGATACTTATTACTTACAATCACTTTATAGTAACTCCTCAGAAAGAATTTATTTAAAAAAAGTAACTAATCTTCTTACTCCTTATTTAGAATTGCTAAATAATAGTGCTGAAATGGATACCAGTATTGCAGCTTATTATCAATCGACTAAACAGCTTGATAAAAGTATTGAGTTTTACCAGCGTGCGGTCAGTAAAAACTCTAACTATGCTCAGTTATTTCATTGGTTTGGGAGTTTTTATCAATTTTCAGAGCCTAATTTTGAAAAGTCACACGCCTTATTCCTTAAGGCTGCAAATTTAGACCCGTATTCCGAGATCATATTAATCAACCTGTTTGTTATTAATTACTTTAATGGACGAATTATTGAAGCTGAAAATTATCTACGTCTGGTTAATGAAATTGCCCCTAACGCGTCTCATAATAACGCTCTTGCCTTAAAATATTACTGGAGAAGTGGCCGGGATTGGCACAAAGCTCAACAGATATTAAATAAGCAGACAATTAAAAGTTCGCAGTTGAATTATGACCAAGCGTTTAATTTTTATTTAGCGCTTGATGATCTGGATAGGGCAAACGTTGAAATAGAAAAGGCATTAAAACAAGAAAACTACCAAGCTAATATTGTTTTTAATTACTATTTAATGGCATTGACACAATATGATAAAGGTTTAATTAATGATAAAAATATGGACGCATTTGTTTTAAAAAAAGTTATTCAATATCCGCATAGTGACAATATTACTATTGAAGTTGAACTTGCCTTGAAAAATAAACAATTCGTTAATGCTAAGCATTTGATTAAAAAAAGTTATCCTCAAATGGGCCTGGCAGATGTATTGCTCGATCAAGATGTGTTTATTAGCGCTTGTTATATTTTTATAAAAAGAGCTTTAAATGAAGATGTAAATGAACATCTAATTAAGATGGTTGAAAATTATATCCTTCGCGTGGAAAAAATGAGTAATAATCCAGAGGTAAGTTACCTTGAACTAGCTTATTTAAAAGCTCTAATTAACGAGCCAGAGCAAGCACTAACGTATTTAGACACATTATATGTGAAAGGCGATTATTATGATGGTATTCTTTTTTTGAAATATTCCGCCTTTTTTGCTGATTTAAGAGCAAACCCTAAGTTTAACAATATAGTGGATACTGCAGAGCAAAAACTAATGCTTAAACGTAGTCAGTTCTATCAAACAGAGAAAATCAAACCAAACTACATCATCCAGTGATTCACCGTTTAAACTGCGTAATTCACCTTAAAAATCTTCATCATTTTGTTACCTACCTTTACACCTTGTAACCAATATGTTCTATTTCATACATAGAAAAATTCAGGGTTTATCATTTTTATTAAAAACGATTTTGGTAGCAACTCTGGCAAGCTAACTAACAATGAGTAAACGTATGTCATTTTTTAAGATGAAGACAAGACCGTCGATTATTGCTGCATCATTATCTATGTTGCTAGCATCATCAATGAGTTTTGCCGAAGAGCCTAAAGCGCCAGAAGAAGAGAAAAAAGCCGAGTGGAAAGTCGATGAACCACAAGGTGAGTTTAGTACAGCCAAAATCAATGTAGACCAAGGTACTTGGATGAACGTTGATATTTCACCAGATGGTAAAACCATTGTGTTTGATTTACTGGGTGATATCTACATTATGCCAGTAACTGGCGGTGAAGCTAAAATATTAACCTCTGATATCGCTTGGCAAATGCAGCCAACATTTTCACCTGACGGTAAACATATTGCCTTTACGTCTGATCAAGGTGGTGGCGACAATATTTGGGTAATGGATATTGATGGTGAAAACCAAACTGCGGTGACTAGCGAAACGTTTCGTTTAATTAACTCTCCTGCATGGAGCCCTGATGGTGATTTTATCGTTGCCCGTAAACATTTTACTGGTAGCCGTTCTTTAGGTGCTGGTGAAGTGTGGATGTACCACAAAACCGGTGGTGATGGCATGATGCTAACTAAGCGTCCTAATGAGCAGAAAGATTTAGGCGAGCCAGCATTTTCTCCTGATGGCCGTTATGTTTACTTCTCACAAGATGCTACTCCAGGAAAATCGTTCCACTATTCAAAAGATAGTGAAAAAGGCATTTATAAAATAAAACGCCTTGACCGTGAAACCGGTGAAATTGAAGTGATTATATCTGGACGTGGCGGAGCTATTCGCCCAACACCTTCTCCAGATGGTACTAAAATTGCCTATATCTCGCGAGTTGATTTTCAATCTACGTTATTTATTTATGACTTAAAAACCGGTGAGCAAACACCTGTATACGATAAGTTAGACAGAGACATGCAAGAAACTTGGGCGATTCATGGTGTTTACCCAACAATGGCATGGACACCTGATAATGAAGACATTATCTTTTGGGCCGGCGGTAAAATTAATAAGCTTAATATTAACGATAAAAAATCGAACATTATTGAGTTTAAAGTGACAGCCGAAAAGAAAATTCAAAATGCATTACGCTTTAAGCAAAATCTTGATATTGCAAATTTTGATGTGAAAATGTTACGCGATGTGGAAATATCACCTAATGGTAAAAAAGTCTTATTTGAAGCATTAGGACATGTTTACACCCGTTCATTACCTGATGGTAAACCTAAGCGTTTAACCAAGCAAAATGATCACTTCGAACTAAATCCAAGCTACTCTCGTGATGGTGATCAAATTGTATACTCTACTTGGGATGATCAAAAACAAGGTAATATTCGAGTAGTATCGAGTCGTTATGGTAAAGGTAAGAATTTACTGTCTGAACCAGGAAAATACATTGAAGCAACGTTTTCACCTAACGGTAAGGTTGTGGTTTATCGAAAAGTTGAAGGGGGTTATATTACTAGCCCTAAATGGGGATTAAACGCCGGTATTTATCAGGTACCATCCAAAGGTGGCAAACCTACATTAATCACTGATGATGGTAGCGCCCCACAATTCGCCAAGCGCAATGACCGTATTTATGTACAACGATATGATGAAACGCCTGAACTTGCTCGTATTGACTTAGATGGTCAAAATGAAAAGACTCTATATACAGGTAAATATGCTACTGAATTTAAAGTGTCTCCAAATGGTAAATATTTAGCATTTGCAGAACGCTTTAAAGTATTTGTCACCCCCCTTGTTGAGCGCGGTGATGTGATCCATATCGGCCCTAAAGCAAGTAATATTCCAGTAAGAAAATTATCTGTTCGAGCTGGCGAAAGCATTAGCTTTAACGCCAACAGCGATAAAATTTATTGGAGTCTTGGCCCTGATTTATATCAAGCAAGCTTAAATGGTATGTTTGATATTGGTTATAAAGCTGATGAAGATGCTAAACCTAAAATTACAGCTTTAGGTTTCACTAAAAAAGTAGATGCGCCACAAGGCATTATTGCTTTAGTTGGCGGGCAAGTCGTTACTATGGAAGGTGAGCAAGTTATTAACGATGGCGTAGTTATTGTTGAAGGTAAGCATATTATAGCTGTTGGTAAGCGCGGTGATGTAAGCGTGCCAGAAGGTGCAACGGTTATTGATGTTACGGGTAAAACTGTAATGCCAGGTTTAGTTGATGCGCATGCGCATGGAGCGCAAGGCAGTAATGAAATTATTCCACAGCAAAATTGGAAAAATTACGCGACTATCTCGCTAGGTGTAACCACTATTCACGACCCATCAAATGATACTACTGAGATATTTGCAGCCAGTGAATTACAAAAAGCAGGCGACATTGTTGCACCTCGAATTTTCTCAACGGGTAGTATTTTATACGGCGCCTCAGCAGCAGGTTATACATCACATGTTGATAGTTTAGATGATGCTAAATTCCAACTTGAGCGTTTACAAAAAGTTGGCGCATTTAGTGTTAAGTCTTATAACCAGCCACGTCGTAATCAGCGTCAGCAAATTATTCAAGCGGGTCGTGAGCTTGGTATGATGGTTGTACCTGAAGGCGGATCATTACTACAGCATAACTTGTCTATGGTTGCCGATGGTCATACATCATTAGAGCATTCAATTTCTACCGCTAAAATTTATGATGATATTCGTCAATTTTGGCAGCAATCAAAAACAGCTTACGTACCAACACTAGTGGTTTCATATGGTGGTATTTCAGGTGAACATTACTGGTATGATAAAACTGAAGTGTGGAAACACCCACGTTTGAGTAAATATGTACCCGCAAATGTATTAGCACCACGTGCAATGCGCCGTACTACTGCCCCCGAGCATCACTATAACCATATAAACGTAGCCAATGTTGCGAAAGAAATGCAAGATATGGGCGTACTCGTTGGTATTGGTGCTCATGGTCAGCGTGAAGGTTTAGCGGCTCATTGGGAAATGTGGATGATGGCACAAGGTGGCATGACGCCATTACAAGCGATTCGCACTGCGACTATCGATCCGGCCAAGCATTTAGGTTTAGATGACAATATTGGTTCATTAAAAGTAGGCAAACTGGCCGATATTATTGTGGTTGATGGTGATGTGGTGAAAGATATTCGCCAATCAGATAAAGTCAGTCATGTAATGATTAATGGCCGTATTTATGATGCTGATTCAATGAACGAAATTGGTAATTATGATAATAAAAGAGAACCTTTCTTTTTCCAATAATCATTTATTAATTGATATAAATCAATGCCGTGCGGTTTAATCGTACGGCATTGTTACTTTTACTGTTTAACCCCTCTCCAAGCTGTTACCTTGCTTTCTACAAAAAAATAACTCTTTAATCTTTGTATAAAAATAAGCTGCACGCTATGAAAAATATTAAATTTTGTAAACCAACTAAATACTCATTATTACTCTTCCCTATGCTGGCAATTAGCTTTGCAAGTTTTGCCAATCAACATCAGCATCATCAAATGGCTGATAGTGATGGCAATGTATTTATTACTCCGTCAAAAACACCTATTAGTATTATGGGCAGTCATTTGCACCATAAAGGTGGTTGGATGGCTTCTTATCGCTTTATGACGATGGAGATGGAAGGGTTACAAACCGGTACCACGGGCATCAGCTCTGCTAAAGCATTAGAACAGTATTCTATGGTGCCAAAAGACATGAGTATGAATATGCACATGCTCGATTTAATGTATGCTCCATCGGATGATATTACCTTGATGTTAATGGCTAACTTTGTCGATCAAGAAATGACCTCAACGATGAAAAACATGCCAATGACCATGCCTAGTACAATGGCTATGGATACAATGGCAAGTATGAATATGAGCCATGACATGTCTATGGACAGTAGTGGCTTAGCTGATGTGTCATTCAGTGCATTAATTAACGGTTTTAATGGTGATGCTTATCGTAGCCATTTTACTCTAGGTGTGCGCTTGCCTCTTGGCGATATTGATCAAACCCGAATTGATATGTCAGGCGAAGACGTTCTTATGGGCTACCCAATGCAAATTGGTAGTGAAACAACTAACTTACTTGCCGGTTATACTCTTATTGTCGATCAACAGTATTTGCAATTTGGCAGTCAATTCAACTATGAAATGGCCCTTGAAAACAATGATGCTAATTATAAACCGGGCGATAAAGTTCAGTGGCATAACTGGACAAGCTATGGGGTAACTGAATCATTGAGTGTTTCTGTACGTTTAAGTTATGTACATAAAGAAAATTATTCTGGTCATGACCAACGCTTAAATCCAATGATGATGCCTAGTGCAGACCCAAAGCAACGTGGTGTTGCACAATTTGAATGGGGAGTTGGTGCGTCTTATGGTTTTACTAGTGGCTTATTGAAAAACCAACAGGTGTCGTTAGAGTTTAGCCAGCCAATTGAGCAAGACTTTGATGGCATGCAACTTAACACTGATTGGCAAGCCGTATTAGGTTGGCAAATAAGTTTATAGATATAAATTTATTTATGTTTATTAAAAGCTCTTAATAGTTGATCTATTGGGGCTTTTTTGTTGAATATAAAAACACGATAGAAAAAGCCAATATAAGATCATTTAAAGACTATTTAAAATTAAATTTCGATGATAAACTGGCTAACTAACTCTTATAATTTTCGTAAGTGGTCCTGCATTTTGTCGGGCTGCGTATGGCTCAATTTAGTTTAAAACAGGATTTTTTCATGGCTGGTGTAAATAAAGTAATTATTGTTGGTAATTTAGGAAAAGATCCTGAAGTTAAATTTTTGCCAAGTGGCGGCGCTGTAGCAAACCTTACTGTTGCTACTTCAGACACTTGGAAAGATAAGCAAACTGGCGAACAAAAAGAAAAAACTGAATGGCATCGTGTTGTCATGTTTGGCAAGCTTGCTGAAATTTCAGGCGAATACCTTAAAAAAGGTTCAAAAGTATATCTTGAAGGCCAATTACAAACGCGTAAATGGCAGAACCAACAAGGTCAAGATCAGTACACTACTGAAATTGTTATCCAAGGCTTTAACGGTACAATGCAAATGCTAGATTCGCGTGGCGCAGGTCAAGGTGCTCCAGCTCAAGGTGGAAGTTTTAACCAAACTAAGCCGGCAGCGGGTATGCAGCAAGGCGGTTACCAACAACAAGCTGCTCCTCAGCAAGCGGGTTACCAGCAGCCAGCAGCACCACAAGCGGCTCCTCAGCAAGGTGGTTACCAGCAGCAGTCAGCTCCTCAACAGGGCGGTTATCAGCAGCAAGCACCACAGCAAGGCGGTTACCAACAACCTGCACAACAAGGTGGCTTTCAAAAGCAACAAGCACCTAAAGTAAACCCACAAGAACCAGTAATGGATTTTGATGACGATATTCCATTTTAGATCTTAGTTATTACATAAGTGTAAATTTAAGCACTAGAAATTACCTAAACCCAACGTAACTGTTGGGTTTTTTATTTTTCATGTATACATCGAAAATATTAATATCCTTTCCTCTCAGTAAATCGCCTTACTAAAAGTGTATACATACGTAACAGTAATTACTTAAGCCGGATTGAAAGAGGCACAGTACCTGTGTCATGCGAAAGAATTTATGAAATCATTCACCTTCTTGATTGCGACATTAGTGAAATTTTTCCGGTGCCAGAAGAAGTAGCAACACAATTTAATCAATGATAAAAACAACAAGCTAACGAGTCGCCTTCAGATATTAAAATATCATAGCCTCTCATCTTAATCGTTGTTCATCCTAGCTTTGAGGCGAATTCCATCTTCAGTTCTATCTCACTATGGGGTACATTGCGCCATAGGATTACATCACTTAGTAAAAAGTGGAAGTATCAAGCCAGGGGCCGTTGTAAGCTGTGAATTCAACAGGTGAACGCAACGTTATCAGTCTTTTAGTTGATGAATCATGTTTTAATCTGGAGCTTTTGAAGATGTTTTTGTGAAAAAACTTAAGTATGTCATAGACGAATATTTGCTGATTTTTACTTAAAAACGATTAAGCTTTGTAAGGTTAGCATTGAAGCTGAACCTTACAAGTAAACCGAACTAGCTGAGATGATTAAGTCATTAGTTTGGCTTTCTGATCTGTTGTCATTACATTTGATGAAACTTAACAACAGGGTCAAAGTTTAATATGTATTCTTAAACCAAGCATCACAATATCATCATTATTTGCAGTAGCTGGATTAATGGCTTGTATGTCAGCGGTAATATTCATCCATGGAGTTATTGAAGCGTTGTAATAAAGCTCTACACCATCTTCATTTTTATATTCAGCAAGGGGTAAAAGCGCATCTTGTAGATGGTCACTAAAGTTATAGTAGTAATAACCTAGACCAATTTTATCGTGTGGACGCGCATTGATAATTCCCTCTGCAGTAAACCCTGCTAGAAGTGATGAATTGATAATATTCGGGTTTCCGTCAGACAGTGTTCCTTTTGCATAAATACCAAGGCCTTTACCTGGAATAGCGTCACTTTCTACCAGTATATGGCTTGCTTGTAATGAAATGCTATAACTACCATTTTTAGTACCTGCAATGTCATCAAATGGTAAAGTAGTGTCCACAGGTAAAAGAAAATCTCTTAAATCTTTTTTAGTCGCCGTACTATAAGTACCGTTAAGGCCGATGGTTGACGCTCTATCAAATAATTTGACTCTTTTAGTAATACCGAGTTGAACATTGAGCTCATCAAATAATCCTTTAAAGTTATTGTTACTTGTTTGATCATTTGGATCGAACACCATTCCAGTAAATGTATAATCTCCCATTCGATGACTCACTATCGCACCAGTCATAACTGGGGGTACCAAACCACTTGGCGGCGCTACAAAAGCGATATTCATGAAACGTTCAGTGCCTAAACCACCAAAAAATTGGTCTCCGGCAAGTAAATCCAAGGCATTAATTTTACCGAACATTACGTGGGTACTGTCATAGCTTTTACTAAGATATAAACTAGTCAGTGCTATTTCGTCGTTATAACCGAGCGGGACGACTGTACCACTGAATTGTGGCCATAGCGCACCACCATGAAACATCGGGGTATTCCCTGTTACATACTCAGTATGGGTGTGTAATTTTGCACCTTCCCATAAACCTAGCTCTCCTAGGTCAAAGTCAGCATAAAGATCAAAACGGTTGTCGAAGTTGTAACCCTTATCGCCAGTACCTTGTTCCATACCTTGATAAAATCCCGTGTATTCAGCTTTGATCGCTATGCCACTTTCTTTAAGATCAGTACGCGAGCCACTCCAATCACCGGTTAAAGTTTGCTGTTTACACATTGGAGATTCAGCAAAAGTTTCTGAGTCAGTTGGAGTTTGGGCGAAAGCAGTAATAGGCATTAATGCAACGAGTATGTATTGAATATATTTGCTAATTTTCATTATATTCCTGTAATAAATTAGTTTTTACCACTAAAACTAAATATTCTTTAGCCGTATAAATTACACAACTTGAATAAATAGCTATGTTGGTAAACGTAAATTTTGTGTATTGCTCCATTACAGAGCATTATTTTTCGCGTGAGTTGATAATTAAAAACGAAGCGGGTATTTGTAAATTATTTCCTTCAAAGCTAGGTTGGTCAAAATCATCAAACTTGTTTGAAATACCGAGTTTTCTTTTGCATCAATGAGCACATCATCAGCACCTCTGGTGTGCTGATAACATTATTTATCTTGATGAGGATTTTATGTCATTAAAATAGTTATTTAGACCAAATAGTTTTACCGTCTTTAATCGTTTCAAGTACCGTAATATCTTTAATTTTCATAGTATCAACAGTAAGTGGGTTATCAGCTAATACAACTAAATCAGCACGTTTACCTACTTCAATGGTTCCTTTACTGTCTTCTTCAAAGTTTTGGTAAGCCGCGTGTATTGTTACCGCTTCAAGTGCTTGGTAAGGGGTGATTTTATGATTTTCACCTAACGTAACACCGGTACGAGTAATACGGTTAACTGCAGTCCACATATTCATTAATTGATCAGGGAAAAGTACCGGCGCATCCATAGAAAGGGTAAACTTCATATCGTGTTCGTTCGCCCAACCTGTAGGAGAGATATTAGACGCTCTCCATTCACCCAATACTGATTCACGATGCCAGTCACCCCAGAAGTAAGTGTGTGCAACAAAGAAAGACGTCATCATGTTACGTTCTGCAGCCTTTTTAATTTGATCAAGACGCATCGTTTGACCATGTATAACAGTCGTACGGTGATCACGTTCTCCGTTCTTTTCTATTGCATAATCAACAGCATCCAACACCATATCAGAAGAAGCATCACCATTAGAGTGAATGATCAATTGTGCATTATTTTTATACGCTGTTGACACATACTCGTTAAGCTCATCTTGCGGCATTATTGGGTAACCGTGATAGGTATATGAATGGTTATGCGGCACTTCAAAGTATGGCGTTGACAAATAAGCCGTTTTACCTTGTGGTGAACCATCAGTGGTAATTTTCATACCGGCAAATTTTAAACCGTTGACATACTCACCTAAAGGAGCCGTTTTTAAAATTTCGTCAAACTCATACCACTTAACATACGTAAGAATATCAATATCTAAAAGGTTCGCTGATGACAGGTGCTGCATTAAGCCCATTGTCGCTTTAGTCGCCAAGCCTTCTTGTGCAGTGGTAATACCATATTTAGTAAACATTTCTTGTGCTTTTGTGGCGGCTTCTGCTAATTTAGCTGGATCAACCGTCATATGGCCAAACACTGGATAAGTCGCTGACTCCTCAAGTACACCTGTTAATTCACCATTTTCATCACGGTGAATAATACCACCGCTTGGATTTTCTGATTTATTGTTATAACCCAACAGCTCAAGACCTGCACTATTACAACTTAATAAATGTCCTGAAATATGTGCCATACAAACTGTAAAGCCTTCTGTTACCGAGTCGATATCTTTTACCGTAGGGTGACGTGCCTCTTTAAGTATTGAATCATCGTAACCAAAGGCAATGTGCATTTTACTTTTATCAAGACCAGGCTGCGCTAAATGCGCTTTAAGCTGCTCTTTAATAATAGCGATTGAATTTGACGTGCCCATTGGCTCAGGATAAACAAATAAAGAATCCGCTAATGGTAAATAGTTAACAAAGTGACCATGGCTATCAATAAAGCCAGGCAGTAATGTTTTACCTGCTAGGTCACGTACTTCAGTTTTTGAGCCTTTTTCTTTTAATACGTCTTTATTACTGCCAACCGCAATAATATTGCCATCTTTAATGGCTACAGCTTGTGCACGATCATTTTCGCCGGTAACCGTAACAATATCACCATTAGTAAAGATTAAGTCGGCATTGGCCAAGGTTACACTTGACATAAATGCCATAGGTAACGCCATGGATAATGCTAAAGAGAGAGTTCTTTTTTTCATGAGAAAATTCCTAAATGTTTAAAAGTATTAGTCGTAAATCTGTTTATTCGGCAATTATAGTGATAATATTCAAACGAACAAGGCAGATATGACAGGTTAAACCAAACATTTAGGCTATTATTACATGTATACCTTTGAACAACTCAGTGCTTTTATAGCCGTTTACGAACAAGGCTCTTACAGTCAAGCAGCAAAAAAACTCAATAAAGCGAGAACAACCATCAGAGAACAAGTGATGGGTTATGAAGATATTTTGGGTTTTTCTTTATTTACTATCGTAGGTAAAAAAGCAACCGCAACAGATAACGCTAAAACCTTATATCTGCGCGCAAAGCTTGTAGATCGTCAAAATCAAGCATTGTTAAACTACGGAGAAGCTTTTTTTGACCAAGAATGTACCGAGTTAACCTTAGTTCATGATGTGATCGTACCCACTGAATTACTTATTTACGTAGAAAAAAAAATAGCTGAGCATTACCCGACTACAAAAGTTCATTGGTTACACCGAAATCGTGATCAAGCATTCGACTTGATACAAGAAAATAGCGTTGATTTAGCATTTATGTCTAATCGAAATGCTGCGATACCGGAGCTCGAAATAGCCTATACCTATATTGGCAATGCCCAAATGGGTATTTATACCGGCCCTAATTCACCGTTACTCGATAGTGACAATATTGAACTAGCTGACTTACAGCTCGAAGTGCAATATTTAAGTGAAAATTTAGCCATCTTGAATACCGCTTACGCTGACGTATCACCTCATTGTAATATAGTGAGTAATAATGATGTGCTCTGTGCCATGTTACAACAACGAGGTTGGAGTCCGATTCCTAACCATATTGCCACACCCTATGTGCAGAGAGGCGAGCTTGCCGAAATAAAAATCAAAGAAATATCGTCTGAATTTATCATCGGCTTTAATGTCTTTTATTCTCAAAGAAAGGTATTAAATAGTACGGTCCAAGAAGTGATTCATTGGAGTAAAGATTTTTGTAAGATTAACTAACAAAATGTAAATTTATGTCTTTAGCCAATGTTAGAAAACGAGTTAGAGTATTTAAACTATTTTTAACCGTTCTGAATAAAGTGAATTTGAAAGTGGAGCCTATTTTTACAATATTAAGAACTCTTTTAGTTAAAATTTAACATTAAAAATAGTATTCTCAGCCCTATAATTAAATTTATCCAAAAATGTATTATGTGGCACTCAATGGAAATATTTTGTACTCTATCAGATAGTGATTTTGTAAAGTTTTTGTACAATACCCTATGAAAGTTCACCAAAAACTTTACGAAAGTTGATTGTTTTTATTTATGTAATTGTTTTTACTCAGGTTTTATTTGTTTTTTAGTTTCATGGTACACATAACCCTACTAAGAATTATCTTAGTGTAAAAATGTAATGTTTCAAAAAAAAGCTCTTAATTTATAAGAGCTTTTTTTATGCTTACTATTTCTTATACCAAGTTGGTATTAATCAAATTAGTATTACTTTTGTTGCTGAATATTCCACAATTTAGCATAGCTACCATTTTGGCCAATAAGCTCATCATGGGTGCCTATTTCTGCAATTTGTCCTTGTGCCATAACAATAATCTTATCTGCATCAATAATTGTTGAAAGCCTATGGGCAATGACTAAGCTAGTCACACCTTGTGATAGCTCTTTTAAAGCGGTCATTATGGCTTGTTCTGATTCGCTATCTAATGAAGATGTTGCTTCATCAAATACCAATATAGGTGGTTTTTTGAGTATAGTGCGGGCAATCGCTACTCGTTGTTTTTCACCACCTGAAAGTTTTAAACCGCGCTCACCAACTTGAGTGTTTACGCCATCGGGAAGCGAATTTATAAAGTGATCTAGGTGGGCTAATTTAATTGCTAGTAATACCTCATCATCGCTGGCGTCTTGTTTACCATAACGGACATTTTCTAGAATGTTATCGTTAAAAAGCACGGTATCTTGTGGCACTATACCAATAGCACTGCGCAATGATTTAAAGGTAAGGCTGCGGATATCTTGGCCGTCAATTGCGATACTGCCAGAGTTTACATCATAAAACCTAAATAACAGTTTAACTAAGGTGGATTTACCGCCGCCGCTTGCGCCAACAATGGCTACTTTTTCGCCGGGCATAACACTAAAATTAACCTTGTTTAAAATATCTCTGTCAGGGTGATATTTAAAATCCACATCGTTAAAGTCAACCCTGCCTTTATCAATGATTAATGGTTTTGCATCAATGTGTTCTTTAATGGTTGGCGTAATATCTAACAGATTAAACATCAGCTCTATATTAGCTAACGAGCCTTTCATTTCTCGATATACGAAGCCTAAAAAATTTAATGGCAAGAATATTTGCATCATAAAGGCGTTGATCAGCACAAAATCACCTATGGTCATGGTGCCATTGGCAACTTGTATCGCCGCTAACATCATCATTGCAGTCATAGATATCGCAATAATTAACGCTTGTCCGCCATTTAACACAAAGAGAGAAAGACGATTTTTACGCTTGGCGACTTCCCAGTCGGCTAATTCTTCATCATAACGCTGTGCTTCGTATTGTTCAGCAGTGAAATACTTGGTTGTTTCATAGTTAATTAAACTATCAATAGCTTGTGAATTACTCGCGGAATCAGCCTTATTCATTTGCCGAACAAAATTTGTGCGCCACTCTGTTGCTTTAATTGAATATCCGACATAACTTACAATTGATATTAAAGTGATTAAGGCAAAGCCAATACCGTAGTTAACAAATAAAATGCCAACGACCAAGGTGATTTCTAACAAGGTTGGAATGATATTGAACACCATAAAACGCATTAAAAAATTAATGCCTGTGGTGCCACGTTCTATATCTCTTGAAAGGCCGCCGGTGCGACGATTTAAATGAAATTCTAAATCCAGTAAATGCAGATGATTAAATACCTTCAAACCAATTCTTCGAATCGCACGTTCCGTCACTCGGCCAAATAGCGTATCGCGTATTTCACCAAATAGTACATTAGAAAAGCGTATAACCCCGTAAGCAATCACTAATGCAATTGGAGCGGCTACCATAGCTATAGTATCTGTGGCGGAATTATCTAAATCATCAACGATATACTTTAAAATGAAGGGTAAACAAACACTGGCTATTTTTGCCAAGATCATAAAACACAAGGCATAAGCAACACGTTGCTTATATTCAAGTAAATAAGGTAATACTTGTTTTATAATACGCCAATTAAAGTGTTCTGGCTGGTTGCTTGAAAAACTGTGTGAGCGCATATATCGATTATATTATTAGGTTATTCTTAAACTATAACCAATAGCCGTCATTTGTTATATATTTAATAGCAATTTGATTAATTAAATGATCTCGGCTTTGGCATCCTCGACAATTTCTCCTGCATTGTTCTACCTACGTACATCCTGTACTAGTGCGTCGCTCTAACTTCTACATATATGTAGTCGTATTTTTTGATGAAGAAAAAGGGACAAATACACAGGTTATACGTTGCAAACATAAGCTAAGTACCTACATGTAGGCAAGCCGGAAAGTTTAGTAAGTAGTTATTCATCTTATAAATTTTATAACGCAGTAGTTTTTCATGTTAACCATTAAAAATGTGCCGGTAATACGTCAACTTGGGATCATAGAGCAATAGACAAAAAAAAGCCTATACATAGGTATAGGCAAACTCTGGGGGAGATAGATACTAATTATCAAGAGTATTAAACTCTCAATAAAAAAATAGAAAAACGATTAATAATTATGGAATAAACCAAACTCAGTATTTAGTTTAGTGTTTTGATCATTAGCCCATTGATAATATTCTTGGTTCTGTAATTCACTTGCTGCTTCTTTATCTAACAAAATCACGGCATTTTCATGCATTTGTAATACCGATGCTGGACACATTGATGACAATGCGCCGGTGATCATGTCACTTACCGTTTTAGCTTTATTCAAGCCTGTGGCCATAAGTAACACATAACGAGATTCCATGATGGTACCAATACCCATAGTCATTGCCATAGTTGGTTGCTCTTCACCATCGGCGAATAAACGTGAGTTATCGGTGATCGTTTGTTCCGTTAAGGTCTTTATTCTGGTTCTTGAAACTAAGCTAGATGTAGGTTCATTAAAGCCAATATGTCCATTAGCGCCAATGCCTAGTATTTGTAGATCTACGCCGCCTGCTTGCTGAATCTTTTGCTCATAATCTAAACCTTGAGCTCTAGGGTTTTGACCGACAGCACAGGTGGGTAGGTAAGTGTTATCTTGATCAATATCTACATGGTCAAATAAATGTGTTTTCATAAAGCTGCGATAGCTTTGTGGATTAGTCTCATTAATTTGATGATATTCATCTAAGTTAAATGAGGTAACGTTTGCGAAACTCATTTGACCTTGTTTATGTTGCTGAACTAATTTTTCATACAGGCTTATAGGGGTACTACCAGTCGCTAACCCTAAAACGGCATCAGGCTTTTGCTGTATAAGTGTTTTCACCCAAACGGCTGCAGCTTCTGCTACTTGTTGTGCATCATCATAAATAATAACCTGCATGATAGTTCCTAAATTTTGTATTAACTCGCTGAAATATAATATACCTGTAAATATGACAGCGCTGTCATTTGCATTTATAATAACAGGATAAATGTAAAATGGAAGTTAATGTTAAAAATAGTTTAAAATGAAACTAGGCCCAATTTAATGCTAGAACATAACAATTAAAGTGAGCCTATTGTGGAGGGAATTGAGCGTGTTTCAATATTAATAGTAAAAGTCATCATGATTATGAATTTGAGGATCATCAATGATCTCTTCAATACCAACTTCAACACAATGATTGTCCACTAAATCTGTTAAATATACCGTTTGTGTTGCGCCATCTACCCAAGTAACAGTACCACTGCCTTTAGCACTGCCACACACCATACCGATTCGAACTTTCTCAAGATCCATACCTTACTCCCAAATAATTATTTGTGTAAAAATTAGACAGACTGGCTAGAGAAAAGTTCAACTATAAGTTTATCGTTAAGGTTGGTAAGAATTACCAAGTACAGTGGGGTACATTGCGCCTGTTACTTCTGGAAGGTTGCCTGGTATATTATTTTCGTGCGCAAACGCCAACCAAGCAAATATAAGCGCTTCTAAACTATCATTTTCTACGCCATGAGCAGCAGCATTACTAATATTGTGAGTTGGTAAAAATTCAGTTAACTTTTGTACTAATAAAGGGTTATTTGCTCCGCCGCCACAAAGTATAATGGATGATTTATTGGATAATTTTTGTATTGAATCAGCAATCGAAATACAAGTGAGTTGTAATAATGTTGCTTGTATATCTGCATTTTTTAAGGACTTATCTAATAGACGAGTATTTAATAGTTGCTCGTGTAACCAGTTTAAATGAAAATATTCTCGGCCTGTACTTTTAGGAGCAGGTGAACTGAAATAGGGATCGCTTAACAGGGCGCTGAGGAGTTGTTCATTTACCTTGCCTGTTGTTGCCCATTGACCATCTAAATCAATGCCATGTGTGCAATTTTTGTGATGACTACGATACCAGTCATCTAATAAAGCATTACCAGGTCCGGTGTCGAAACCACAAATTGATTTATTATTATCGGCCGGTAAAAAAGTAATATTACTGATGCCACCGATATTGACCACACATACGTCAGTAACTTTACTGGCAAATATTTCTTTATGATAGGCGGGCACTAGAGGTGCCCCTTGGCCGCCAAGAGCGATGTCCTTATCACGAAACTTACCAATCACTTTAATGCCTGTTAAACACGCTAAGGTTTGATTACAACCAATTTGTAAGGTGAAAGCATGTTGTTGAACAGGTCGATGACGGATCGTTTGGCCATGGTTACCAATAGCTTTAATATCGCTTGCTAGTAAAGACTGTTGTGATAAAAACTGCTTAATGGCTTTTGCAAACTGCTGGCTGAGTAACTTATCTAAGTAACCCATACGATCAATTTCATTGTTACAGGGAGTATAAAGTGCAGTGATAAGATCTCTCGTGTCATCAGTATAAGGCTGATAAAACGATGCGATTAATTGGTGGCTGTCTGCAGTAAAGTTGACCAGTGCTAAGTCTATTCCATCAGCACTGGTACCAGACATTAAGCCAATATATAAATTAGTCGGTAATAGGTCTTGGGGCATCATCTGTCGCAGCTAATAAGGCACGTTTAGAGCCTTCTAGTTTAGTTAATAACTCATTAGCAACTTGCGTGAATTCCGATTTGTATTTCTTATTAATTGGCTGCGCATTAGGCAGTTTAACTGTGCGAGGGTTGCGATGTACGCCATTTAGTAAGAATTCATAATGTAAATGTGGTGCTTGTGATAAACCTGTTGAACCAACGTAACCAATCACTTGACCTTGCTTTACTCTGGCGCCATTTTTTACCGCTCGCTTAGAGAAATGCAGATATTTTGTCACAATGTTATTCGCATGCTGAATAAATACATAATTACCATTGTACTTATTATAAGTGGACGCGATAACTCTACCGTTACCTGCGGCTTTTACGGGTGTACCTTTTGGCGCTCGATAATCAACACCATTATGGGCTTTAACGCGCTTTAAAATCGGGTGATAGCGTTTTGGTTTAAAACTTGAGCTTATGTATTGAAAACTTACTGGTGCACGTAAGAATGATTTACGCATGCTGTCACCATTAGGTGCATAAAACTCACCGTCTTTAAAGCGGATCGCTTGGAATGTTTCACCTTGGTTGATGAATTCGGCACCTAAAATTTTACCGTGACCAACAAATTCACCATCTATATATTCATTTTCAAAAATAACGTTAAAACTATCACCAGCACGAATATCTAAAGCAAAATCGACATCCCATCCAAAAATGTTAGCAAGGTTCATGGTTTGATTGTTATTAAGACCCGATTCAAGCGAGGCATTCCAGAAATTCGACGTGATTTCGGCTTGGGCATAGTCAAGTCGTGTTTCTATTTTTTTAGTGGCAACCGAGCATATGTAACTATCTTCAGCTCGTTCGAACTTTAACGTTTCGGTGATCGAAATAGGATAATGCAGTTTTAACAATTCACCTTCATCATTACTTGCTATTAATAACTTATCACCAATATTTAAGCTGGTAAGTTTTTTACCTTCTTTGCTAATGCTTAGCTCATGGATAGTTTTCGAGCTAAATCCAAATTGAGTTAAAATTTTACCCAGTGAATCACCACTCTGCACCGTTGCCGTTTGCCAAGCAATGTTGTTCGGTTTTTTTTGCTCTGCTTGTACTAAAGCTAATTGGGTTTCTTCAGGGATTTCTAGCTGATATATTTTTCCAACTTCTATTGAAGCAGCATCAGTTTGACGGCTTGCAGTCGCCTTTTCAGCAGGCAAAAATAACAAGATCAGTAAGAAAAGACTACAACAGCTGATCAATAGCTGGTGTCTTTTTGGTAGTTCTAAAAATATATTTTTCAATTTAATCAAAATGTTACGGAAATCCGAGTGATAAAATAAGTTGTTCATAGTCATAACTATAACAAATTATACAATTTACTAACAAGCCCATAGAGAGAACAAATTGTAACCGTGTCGAAAAAACGAACAATATTAAGGAGTTAAAAAAAATTTAATTTATATAATTTTTATCTAAAAAATATAAAAACTGAGTGTGATCTATCTTTATATTGGCCTTTTCACGGTTACTCTTTTATAAAACCTAGTATTGAAGTAGAATTCGGTAACTTTCAATTTAAATTATATCTTTACGCTTTTTTAAGCGTGAAAAGTATCACATATGTAGGGCAGATAAATGAGCGATATTATGCAGGCGTTTGCAGAGATCAAACGCGGCGCAGAAGAAATCTTAGTAGAAGATGAACTGTTAACAAAACTAAAAACAGGTAAACCGCTAAAAATTAAAGCCGGTTTTGATCCTACGGCACCTGATTTACATTTAGGTCATACTGTCCTTATTAATAAAATGCGCCAATTTCAACAACTCGGCCATGAAGTTATTTTCTTGATTGGTGACTTCACCGGCATGATTGGTGACCCAACCGGTAAAAACGTTACTCGTAAAGCACTTACCGAAGCTGACGTATTAGCCAATGCTGAAACATATAAAGAGCAAGTATTTAAAATTTTAGACCCGGCCAAAACTCGTGTTGAATTTAACTCTACTTGGATGGAAAAGTTAGGCTCTGCGGGCATGCTTAAATTGGCTTCTCGTCAAACGGTTGCTCGTATGATGGAACGTGACGACTTTAAAAAACGTTTCAAAGAAGGTCAGTCAATTGCTATTCATGAATTTATGTACCCATTGGTACAAGGTTGGGACAGTGTTGCGCTTGAAGCCGATGTTGAACTTGGTGGTACCGATCAAAAATTCAACTTACTGATGGGCCGTGAATTACAAAAGAGTGAAGGACAACGTCCGCAAACCGTATTAATGATGCCTTTACTTGAAGGTTTAGACGGCGTGCAAAAAATGTCTAAATCGTTAGGCAACTATATTGGTATTACTGATTCACCAACTGAAATGTTTGGTAAAATCATGTCTATCTCTGATGTACTAATGTGGCGCTATTATGATTTATTGAGTTTTAAACCGATTGAAGAAATCACTGGTTTTAAAATCCAAATAGAGCAAGGTGCTAACCCTAGAGATGTAAAAATTGAATTAGCTAAAGAGCTTATTGCACGTTTCCATAATGAAGAGGCTGCACAAGCTGCTCACCAAGAGTTTATTAATCGTTTTCAAAAGGGCGCTATGCCTGATGAAATTGATGAAAAAGCAATTACCACCGAAAGTGGTGTTATGGCGATTGCCAATGTTCTTAAAGAGGCTGGTTTAGTATCAAGTACATCTGATGCGATGCGCATGATCAAGCAAGGCGCTGTTAAAATTGACGGTGAAAAAATTGCTGACAACAAATTACAATGCCAAGCTGGAACTACTGCCATTTACCAGGTGGGTAAACGTAAATTTGCTAAAGTTACTTTGTCCTAGCTGAATTTTTATTTATAATTGAAAGCCAGTCAATTGACTGGCTTTTTTGTATAGATAAGTATTGGACTTGGTATAAATATACCGTACAGTTGTTACAAATAATAAAATAATTTGGTTTAGCCATCGATGTTAAAAATTCTACAAACAACATTTCTTCTATTTATTTCTCTGGTGACTTTATTAATCAGTGGCTGTAGCAGTCAAACTGAATATCGTTTTGATCAAGATTATGATTTTTCCCAAGTGAAAACTTATGGCATCTTCCCGCGTGAATCTAAATTTAGTGATATTCAACACCTAAGTGATTTTCAACGCAATCGAATTGAAATATCAATTGAAAATGTTATGGAACAACGAAATTTTAGCTATGCAGAGTATGAAAAAGCAGATGTGGTTGTCAGTTATTTTTGGGTAGGGCGGAGTTTACAAGAGCTAAGAGAGTATAACAAAGGTGTAAAGGCATGTTTAGGTTGTAGTCCCAGTGAACAGCAGGATTTGAATAAAGATATTAAAAGCTCTATGTTGATTATCGATATTATTGATAATGCGAACCAACGCTCTGTTTATCGCAGTTTTGTTAAAATAAAACTAAAAGAGGGTAATAGCAGCGATGAAAATAATGATCTTATTATTGAAGCCGTCGCTGAAATGCTAGCTAATTTTCCGCCTGAATCAGTTTAACGGTGATAACATAAGTACATTTTAAAATACCTTTATTTGCATAAAACTAGGTATAATGAGTGTACTTTTAATTTTATAACTTATTGAGTAAATTGATGAGCTTTCCAAATGATGAAACCGGTGCTATTTTAGCTGAAATGTCAGATGCTGGTATTGATTTAAGTAAACCTTTAATTGTTGAATTTTTTCAATTATTCGAAGATGAAAAAAATGCTCGAGCAATGGCTGAGCATCTCGAAAATAGCGATGTAGACGCTAATGTTAAAGTACATCCAGATCAAACACCCAATGTATGGGATGTTGACTGCACAATGACCATGATCCCAAGTTACGACAACATTATTAAAAATGAGACTCTGTTTGAAACACTAGCGCGTAAATTCGATGGCTATAATGATGGCTGGGGTATCCAAGTTGACGACTAGCTTTTTATTTCATCATCAAATTTAAATGCCGGCAGGGATACTTTCCAATAAATTCCTGCTAAGCGCAACGTTAGCGCACCCGTCATAGCAAGTGTTCCTGCTAATACTTCTGAAAAACCAATATATTTGAACACCACAAATAAAGAGCCACCTAATAAAGCGGCTGTCGCGTATATTTCTTCACGTAAAATTAAAGGGATCCTATTACAAATAATGTCCCTGATCATGCCTCCAGCGACCGCTGTAATCGTACCCATGATAATCGCAATAAGTATAGGTTGACCATAATCAAGCGCTTTATTAGTACCTAGCACTGCAAATAAGGCTAAACCAAATGCATCGGCAATATGCATAAAACGCCTAGGGACTAGTTTAGGCTCTCGAATTAATAGTATTGTTAATATTGAAGTAAAGAAAATAACCACTATATATTCAGTTTGCACTGTCCAAAATACTGGCGCGCCTAAAATGATATCCCGTATTGTGCCGCCTCCCACTGCTGTGACTGCAGCAAGTACCATAACGCCAAATGGATCGAGTCTATAGCGCCCAGCTAATAGAGCGCCCGATAGTGCAAAAACGATCACGCCAAAAATATCAGCGTAATAGATAAAACTACTCATTGGTTGTACGATTTCAGCCATTGTTATTACTCGGTCACTACTTTTAAACCAGCGGCTTGCCAGGCATTCATATCACCGGTTAAATGATTAACGTGATGAAAACTATTCTCTTTTAAAATATCGATAGCAATGCGAGCTCGTTTGCCGGAACGACAATACACAACAATGTTTTTATCTTTATAGGTAAATACATTATTAAGATTGCTGACTAATTCGTCATGACTAATATTTACGGCGCCTGAAATATGACCTGCGTCAAACTCTTCAGGGCTGCGCACATCTAACAATAAAAAGTTTTCATTATTACTTTGCATGTCCAATAATTGTTGTTGGCTAGCCTCTCCGGTTAATTTTGCCTTAGCCTCTGGAGGCTTTTCAAACTTACCAAAATTACCGCATGCGGCAGTAAACGTGATTAAACTAAAAATAACAAGCATTCGAAACACAGTGACTCTCCATTAGAGCAAGTTGGCTAATTTATTATTCAAATTAGCATTATATAAACAAATAGTAGCATTTAATCATTATTATAAAAGCAAAAAAAATCCTGAAATGGAAATCAGGACTTTATTTAAGTTGTTCAAATATTGTTTTAATTTAATGATTTAGCTTTTAATTCAATCAGCATATTAAGTACTAACTGAGAAGAATTAACCGCTGCTGTGACCAAATACTCATCGAACGAAGTAGCAGACTCTTTACCTGCAATATCACTTATAGACCGTATAACCACAAATGGCACCTTAAATTGCTGGCATGTATGCGCAATTGCCGCGCCTTCCATTTCAACGGCTACCATGGTTGGAAAGTTCTTGCGGGCTTTACTGATATCATCTTGTTTGGTCATGAATGTATCACCAGATGTTATGAGCCCCGTTATAGTATTTATATTCGGGAGTTCATTTGTACCCGTTTGTGCTGCTTTGACGAGCACTGGGTGAGCACTAAAGTATGCAGGCATACCAGGAACTTGTCCTATAGAGTAACCGAATGCAGTAACGTCAACATCATGATAACTAAGCTGTGCGCCTATAACTATATCACCTACATTGAGCTCTTTGGCAAAGCCGCCAGCTGAACCGGTATTAACAATGTAATCAACCGAGAAATGCTCAATCATTAACAATGTTGCAAGGGCAGCTGAAACCTTACCTATGCCAGATTGAACCAGTACTACCTCAGTACCACCTATGTTGCCAGAAAAGTAGCGATAATTGGCAATCTGCTTTTCTGTGACATTAGTCATATTACTTTTTAAAATAGCGACTTCTTGTTCCATCGCTCCAATGATCCCCGCTTTCATCGATTGAGCTTGAACTACGTGGCTGATAAAAAGCAATGTGCAGGTGATAAAAATAAGTATTTTATGAAGCATTAAAATTCCAGAGTGTCATGAATAAAGGGGATATCATTCAATATAACGTTAATCATATTCTTAACTAATCTAATGTGGCTTTGCAGTATCCTTAGAGTGATATTATCTAATAGCACTCTTATAGCGAAGAGCTCCATTAATGGTTTAATTAAGCGTTACATGGTGTAATTCATTAAGCATATTAATTACTAATGCAGAAGAATTCACTGATGCTGTTTCTAAGTATTCTTCAAATGATGTTGGAGATTCTTTACCGGCAATATCACTCATTGAACGTATTACTACGAATGGCACGTTAAATTGGTGGCAGGTTTGTGCAATAGCAGCGCCTTCCATTTCAACCGCAGCCATGGTTGGAAAGTTATGACGAGCCTTAGCAATATCATCGTCTTTAGTCATAAAAGTATCGCCAGTAGTAATTAAACCCGTTAACGTTTTAATGCCGACTAATTTATCAATACCAGCTTGTGCAGCCTTAACTAATTCAGGATGTGGAATGAATGCCGCAGGCATACCCGGCAGTTGTCCAATCTCATAGCCAAACGCGGTTACATCAGCATCGTGATGACGTACTTCAGAGCTGATAACAATATCACCTACTTTAAGTGATTGTTCAAAACCACCAGCAGAACCAGTATTGACTATATAGTCAGGCTGAAATTTATCAATCATTAACGCGGTTGCTAATGCAGACGCAACTTTACCGATACCTGATTGCACTAATACCACTTCACTGCCATCAATAGTGCCCGAGAAAAATGTATAACCGGCAAATTTTTGTTCGCTTAAATTAATAATTTTTGCTTTTAAAATGGCAACTTCTGGCTCCATAGCGCCAATAATACCTGCTTTCATAAAAATTCCTGTGTTGTAAATGTTGCAATGCAAAGGATGTTATCGATTTTGTATTATAACGTAATACGTATTTATTTAATAAAAAAAAGGCGACTAATGAAGTGACCCCCAAAAGTGGACACTTTATTAAGCTACCTTTGTATTGGTTTAATGGGCAAGCTGCTTTAAACGGTTATAAATTATTTTGAAGATCTCCATATATCGCTGAAGGGGTGCAGTGAAGTTTCAACAATTCAGGTGATTATAACGTCAATCATCTTTATGAGTTTTACCATACCAATGTGCTAACGGATGAGCAGTAAACCCATGCACGATAATGCTCATAAACACAGTGACCATAACTGTTGCATACAGCGTTTCGAAACCTGATACGCCGACTTCATGGGCGACAATGAGTACATATAAAATTGATGCAATACCACGAGGACCAAACCAAGCGATGAAAAGTAAGCTAGATAAGTCTAATTTTTTACCATCCAGTTTAGCGCCTAATAAAGAGAACATCACTGGTAGCATACGTAGCAGAGTTAGGCTTAAAAAGGCATAAATACACACCTCTATAGTGACATACTCATTAACTTCTGGGACAAAAGCTAAACCAAATAAAAAGAACGTTATTAGTACGAGTAACTCTCCTTCACTTTCTGCAAAGTCTTCAATATGCTCACGTGCTTGGATACTGGTATTTCCGACTAAGAGTCCGGCAAAAAAAGCTGAAATAAAACCATTCCCATTTAAGTATTCAGCCAAATAGAAAGATAAAATAGCTAAAGCAATTGGGATCAAATTCTTGTAACTACTTACCATCCAATTTTTATTCACGCTTATTACGGAGAGTTTTGCACCGATAAAACCAACGCCAGCACCAATGATTGCGCCAAAACCTACTTGCTGTAGGACATAACGAAACCAGTTAGAATCACCCGCATCGGTTTGGGTTAAATTGCTAGTAATCATAGCAAGCACAGTAATGACTAATGGAAAAATAATGCCATCGTTCAGTCCGCTTTCAACATTAATTGTTGAGCGTATAGTCTTTGGTATATTTGGATCTGAAACTACCGGTTTTCCAAGTGCAGCATCAGTTGCTGTTAATAATAAGGCAAGTAGCAACATATAAAGGCTCGGTTGATCAGGAAAAATGAGCGTCGCTGTATACGCGCCTATAATAACGGTTAGCGGTAAACCAACGATTAATAAACGGGCGGGTAATCGCCATGATCGCTGCAGTAATTTTAAATCCAATAAAGCTGCATCGCTAAAGAGCACCAGAACTAAGGCAATCTCAACAATAATGGTAACAAACTCAGCATTAACAGCTACTTGACTCACATCTAAGCCCAAGGGCGACATAAGTAAACCTAGGCCTGTGAAAAACATAGGACCTGATATATTAAATACAGCTAATGCTTTTGAAATATAGCCATATAGCAACACTAATAACGCGACAGTTAGAATTATAATATGTTCGTGCATAAGTACTCATCAATTATAATGGCAAAAAAGGTGAGCCGAATATCGACATCACCTTATATTTATATCAATAAATTCTCGTTACTCATGCCAAGTAAATCGCTCACTTATAACAATATGAACAAGGTAATTAGCCATAACAACAAAAATTATGACTTATTAGCACTAATAAACTGAGCATGATATTCATCCATAACTTTACGGGTTAGTTTACCGATTTTTGCGTATTCATTCTGAGTAAGATTCGCTAAAGATACCCGAACCGAACCATGTTGAACATCAAAGCCTTTTCCTGGCAGAAGCACTACTCCGGTTTCATCAGCTAAACGGAATAAGAATTCAGCCCCTTGACCAGTTTCTTTGAACCAGGCAACAAAGTCTGTCCCATACATTTGAACGCCTAATACATCAAGATCGAGTAATGTATAATAATCGACAGCGTTCTCATTAACGGCATAATCAACATTCATATTTTTATATAACGTTTGGTAGCGCTCGCGAATAATACGCTTGGCGGCTGCTTTATAGCTTTGACCTCTGTCCATAAGACAGCTTAGTGAAAATAACGCCATTTGAACTTGCTGTGGTAGGGATAATCCTGCGGTATGATTAAGCGCAACAGTTCGGCTATCGGCAACAATACGATCAATAAAGCGAATGCCACGAGGGTTAGGATCTAAGGTCTTATAACGCTCATCAAGGGTAAGCTGATGAGCTTCTGATTTTGCTTTTAACGCATCATCAAACACATTATCATGTTGGATACCAATTACACCAAGGCGCCAACCGGTGGCCCCAAAATATTTAGAGAACGAATAAACACAAAGGGTATTATATGGACACGCAGCAAACAGCGAGACAAAGTTATCAGCAAAGGTGGCATAAACATCATCAGTCACAATAAATAAATCTTTACGCTTATTTTTTACTAAGTCAGAAATTTTACCTAGCACTTCATCAGAAAACTTAACGGAAGACGGGTTACTCGGATTAACGACACAAAAAAGTTTAATATCAGGATCTTCAAGTTTTGCAATTTCAGAATCTGGAAGCTGCCATTTTTCTTCATCTAAACGAATTTCAACAATCTCAAGTTCATACTCAGCTAATCCAGGTATCTCAAGGTAGGGCGTGAAAATAGGGGTAGTTAACGCAATTTTATCACCTTTTTTGAGTAAACCATTGGTAAACATTGTTTGAAATGTGTACGTCATAGCCGCTGTGCCACCTTCAGTCGCAAACAGGTCAAAATCATTACTCAAAGCAACATTGCCATACATCTCTTGGCCAATATATTGATTAACAATTTTTTCTATACTTGTCAGCATCCGTGGTGGAACCGGGTAATTACAGCCTAACCACGCATTAACCATCTCATGAAGAAATTCTTCACGATCTAAACCGAGCTGATCCTTCACATAGCTAATTGCAGATTGAAGGAATTGTACCCCCTCAGTATGTTTATTCTCTTTGGCAAACGCATCAAAGCGGCCAACAATATCTTTTTTGTGAGGAATGCCGCCAAAGCCTTCGTTAATATAAGAATAAGAACGTTCAGCTTCTTCAAGGGCAAAATCACCAAGTCGCAAAAAGGCTCTTCGTGGCAGCGTTGCAAGGAAGTTAGGATTTCCTCGCCCAGCATCAAGCAGTAAACGGTCTGGTGTTTTTTGTGCAGCCTCTATGAGCTTATCTTTTAACTCGAATGGACTAAGATCTGCTAATTCTGCGTAATTCATTTTATTTGTCATAATGTATACCTATCCTGCTGCGTTAATAGAAATAATACCTACAATAATTGGACCCCAAAGCGTCAACAGAACGTTTGCTAGTGCATACGTAACTGTAAACGAGAAAACTGGTGTTGCGTTTTTTGTATTGTCCAGAAGTGCGGCAAAACCTGAATTGGAACTACGGCCACCACAGACAGAACCTAGAGCTTCAATTGGATCCTTAATACGTAAAATATAATACGAAAAGTAAAAAGAAATAATTTGTGGAACAAGTGTGACAAAAACACCAAGAAATAGCAGCGTTAAGCCATATTCTTTAATTGCAATAACAGCCTGAGGACCCGCCTTTAAACCCACTAAGCCAACAAACACGGCAAGACCAAAATCACGTAGGAAATTAGATGCGCCCATTGGTAATGATGCAAAACGAGGGTGCTTGTTTCGCAACCAACCAAAAGTTAAGCCAGAAACCAAACAACCCGCACCTGAACCTATGGTTACAGGAATGCCAGCTAACTTAAAACTAATGAGTCCTATAAATAAACCTACAGTCATACCTAAACCAAAGAACACAAAGTCGGTTATATAAGGAGAAATTAGCCTATCACCTATTTTATCTTGAACTCGATTCAAATCTTGAGTTGTACCGGTTATTTGGATTAAATCGTCTTTTTTCACCATAAGTTCTGGTGAAATAACAACATCCTTGCCCTCGCGTTTAAATCCATTTAAGTAGACACCATGCGTAGCTGCAACTGTGCTTGTCTGCAAAATTTCTGAAAAAGTTTTACCGATAAGTTTCGAGTTTGTCACAAGTAACTGGCGATTCTCTTGAATAAGTACCATACCATCCGGAATATTACATTCATCACCTAAATAAGCTGGCACAAGATCGATTGAATGACTCAGGCCTGTAACAACTACAATGTCACCAGGTTGTATAAGTAATGAACTTTCAGAATTAAAATCCTCGCCATTGCGCCGTATTAATTCAACGGTAATATTATCTATTGCAACATTAGCCGCTGTAATTGTCATGCCAACAGATTTACTTTTCGCATCAACAAGGTGAGCTCGAGTTGTTATTCGACCAAGAGCATTAAATTGTCCAGGTTCCAAATCAGGGGTACCACCTGACATCTGCTCAGCTTTTTTAATTGCCTCTGCACGTATATCCCATTTCATTACTGTCGGGAAAAACCAGGTAACCATAATAATAGGGCCTAAAGAGCCAAAAATATAAGTAACGGCATAACCCACAGCAACATTCGTTTGCATTATTTGTTTTGATTCTTCGCTAATATTTCCAAGCTTACTGATAGCATCACCAGCAGTACCAATAATAGACGATTGCGTTAACCCGCCGGCTGCAAGACCCGCCGCAGTGCCTCGATCTAAATCAAATCCCCAGGCGACTAGTAAAACGCAAAGCAAACCAGTAACGGTCATAACTACAGCAGATAACAAAATATTTAATGTTTTTCGATTAAGCGCACCGAAAAATTGAGGCCCGCCTTGAAAACCAACAGAGTATATAAATAATGCGAAAAATATACTCTTCACTGCACCATCTATTTCAACGCCAACTTGGCCAACGAGTACACCAACAAGTAATGTGCCTGCAACGCCACCTAATACGAATCTACCAATGGTTATTTTTCCGACCAAGTAACCAAAAGTAAGGGTGACAAATATCGCAATTAAAGGAGATGCCGATAAGAGCTCGTTTAAAAGATCCATAAATTTCCTTACAATAAATTATAAAAGTTAACTATAGTAATAAAATCAGTATTTACCAACAAAATCATGATTTTATGATTTTATGATTTTATGATTTTATAATTTTTTCTTGAGTGTTTTTAAGTATTGATAACCTGTTTTGTGTTATCGATTTCATCAGCAGATAAAACAACTCTAGCTATTTTTTAACTATGACAGTCTATAAATTGACGCATCAATATAATTTTTAAGGCTGGGAAACCAATTTCTCCGTGATGGCATATAAAAAATGCATTTTGCACTTACTTGGTGGGCATTACCTTCAGTGTCGGCACTTGTGTAACCACTACTACGCGTGGCTTTACATAGTGGTTTACTCGTATTTGAATGGGTGAAAATCATCTTATTTTCAGATCTTATTTGTGCCGCGGTTATAGCGCCACTGGCACAATTATAGGGGTTATGGACGGCAATATTATTAAAACCCCTATTCATTCACCGATCATCATCGCTAAAAAAGGCAAAGACCAATAGCATCAACTTCTGAAGGGCAAAGTATAGAATCGTTTTATAAAATTTAATTAGGACGTTTATGCTAGACAACTGTGGTTTGCTTTATCACCAGAAGAGGGCGGCTATTTAAATATTAAGAACTGCAGTAATATTAAATGGCCGCTAAGTGATTATTGTGTTTTCTGAGTATTGTTTTAATCCGTTAGGATCTCACAAATAATTCTTGCCCATGCCTCAATGTTATAATCACCAGAAAGTAATTCACTAGGCGAAATAAAACCCACTGTTTTTAATTGATCTTCTGATGACTCAATACCCTCACCATCAAGTTCATGAACATATACAACAGCCAAGTGAACTCTATCAACCTCGGTATCATCGGCACAGACTTTCTTTTCAAGTTCAATGGTTTTTACAATCGATGAGGTAAGGTTAACTTCTTCTTCAAGCTCTCTTGCCATTGTCTGCGATAAAGACTTTTCAAGATCAATAACACTATCTTTAATCACAAGATCTGCTAGATCCCAATGGCCCCCAACAGCCACCGCTATTTTGTTGTGTAGTCGGCTTTCCCCACCTTTAGATGTGCGTTCATATGCCCATACTTTGCCTTTGTGGGTAAAAATTGAAATAGGCAAAAGTTGACGAAAATCATCATCTTGTTCAAGTGATGCTCGTTGACCCAGCATAAGGTCGCTATTATTGAGTTTATAGTCAACAAATCCGTGTTCACGGTGTTTTACTTTATCGGACTTAATGCAAACAATGTGTTCTTGATGTTTTTTCATAATATGTCTCAGTATTCATTATTTTATTGTGCAGTATTTTGCCAGATATTAGCCGATAAAACTACCAACAAAAGCAGAACAGTTAGCTTAATATTTACTTATACTAAGGTTTTTTATGCTGTGTTAAAAACTTATCTAAATGATTGGCAAATGCTTGCTTATCGGCCTGATTCATTGGTGGTGGTCCACCGGTATTTACGCCACTGGCGCGCATAGTGTCCATAAAATCGCGTATATTTAAACGTGCACGTATATTTTCGGTTGTATATAGTTCACCTCGTGGGCTAAGTGCGATAGCACCTTTATCAATCGCTTCTGAGGCCAGCGGTATGTCTTGGGTGATCACTAAATCACCCGCGCTCAAACGTTGTACAATTTCATCATCGGCAACATCAAAGCCCGAGCTTACTTGCATAAACTTAATGAACTTAGATGGCGGGATACGCAAGCTATGATTAGCAAGTAATGTTGTTATTGTCTGTGTTCTATCTGCGGCTTTAAAGAGTATTTCTTTTATTGCTACTGGACAGGCGTCAGCATCAACCCAAATTTTCATCTGTATATATTCCTGTTATATGTCAGTAGGTTTTTCGATTTCATAAATAGCGTCGCTAATACTGTCTACTTTTTCATTGAGTACCGCTTGTGCGTCATACAAACCTTGATTGTAATAGACATTACCCATTTCTTTGGCAAAAAAATCTAATAAAAACTCAGCATCAAATTGTTCGAGATCTTGCTCAAGTTCTGTTTGGAAATAACGTTGTAATTTTAATATTAGAGCGTCTTTTTGAGCGGCTGAAAATTCAATGTTTGACACATTTCTACCTTATTCAATGATCGTAATGGCGTATTTAATTAACGAGCAATTATACACACTAACTAACGAGATATAGCAGCAATAATTTGCTGTAAATATTTATTATAAGCATGTTGATTAAAGTTAACCGAATGAAGGTTCATAAAACCGTGTAAGTGATCGGCAATAACCACACTGACGTTGTTTTTAACCGCGAGTGTTTTAGCGAGTGTTGCAACGCTGTAGTGTGGCTCTGAACTTGCCAGAGTTAATGCAAATGGTAGTTGTGGTAAAACACTGATGTGATGTCTTATTTGAGAACCATAAAACGCCATAACCTTATTAATATGAGAGGGCATACTCTCTGATAATAACCATGTGGCACTGGCGCCAATACTAAATGCAACAATGATTGTATTTGCGTTTAAAGAGTCGATAGTTTTGGCTAGTATTTGTGAGTAACTCGATAGACCAATGTGTTGATTAAAGTATTGATAAGCGTGTTGCTCATTATCGAAATTAAGTAATTGCCCTTGATAGGGGTCGACAATTATGGTGTTACACGGCAGGGATGTTGCTAGCTGTTTTAATGCACTGGTTTGACCAAATATATCGGCTACAAGCAAAATTTGCATATTTATCTTAGGTCTGCTGTTGAATTGCGCTGTTCATTTATTATTTTATCGAGTCATGCTTAGTTATTTAATCAACACGCTTCACTTGGGGTTGTTGTCGAGTAGCGAATTGACTATAGGTTATGTCTAATAAATGTAAAATTTGATCTTCGTTGAAATCGGCAGGAATGTTGATCTCATAGACGCGTCTTCTCACGCCTAACTCTGTCGTCTTATATAAATGCCATTCCTTTGACAACGTTCTACGTACGCCCATTGCCTTTCCAAACACATTAAACTCCAACAATATAATTTCCTTATTAATCCTCTACTTAAACCTTAGTGTAACCAATAAATAAGAAATTACTATCATAAATACCATTTATTTTTTAAGGGTATTTAAGCTTTATTACTGACCTACAGTGTTTGCTAGGGTCGCAACTTTATAGTGTCATTAACAATGTTAGGTAGGGCTTTAGTTTGTAACTCAGTATATAGAGACGGTAATACTAATCCCATAGGTATTTTTTTACTAAACTCAACTAGTTCAACTTCCATGTCTGCATCTGGACGTTTCGATAAATTATGTAATGTTGTAATAATGCCATTTTGATAAAAATCACCCACACACTCCAACTTACTCCTTAAATATTTGAGAATAAGTTGTTGTTAACTTACTAAGCTAGTTGGTTGTAATAAGCTCATTATTGAATCATTCCAGCCAGAAGGACCTTGGTATCTAGAGCGAATTAAATGAGGATGTGTTTCAATCACCGGATTTTGGTGAGCAGGTGACTCTATAACTATGGCTATATCGGCACAGTCGAGCATGTCTTTATCGTTGTCACTATCGCCCAAGGCAATAAGGGTTTGTAGTGATGAAAACTTCTGTTTGTATAATTCTTTTAAAAATAATAATGGTTTGGCTTTATTGGTTTGCCCTATAATATGTATATATCGGCCACCTTTAATACAATTTAAAGCATATAACTCTAGCTGTTTTCTAAACTCCTCAAGTTTTTCAGGAGTGTCTAACCACTCGAGTGGCTCGGAATATTGTCGCTCTCTTGCACATGCGGCTTGCTCTAATGTTAAACCACTTTTCCTTGCCAACTCTTGAGTTGAAATCGTTGAAAAACCTGCGTATTGATATTTTTTGTTGGCAGAAAATGTTGCCAATTGCGAGAGTATTTGGGTTTTATTTAAACCGAATTTAAATAACCAATATGCGCCAGCATCGTATTTAGGAATGCTAGATTGCTCAGGTAAGTCAAAGTAATCTTTTGGAATGTACAGAGCAGAGCCATTTTCAATGATAAATGGATGATTGTTATTCAGTTGTTTACACAGCTTTTCTGTTTCTGAAAAAGTTTTACTGGTATTAAAAATAACCGGGACTGCACTTTCATCGCAAAATTCTAATGCCGGTGCGGCTTTGTGAAATTGGTAGGTGTTGTGGTCGAGTAATGTACCATCTAAATCGGTAGATATTATGTATTGTTTATCCACAAGTATTGCCCTTATCATTTCAGTTACGTTAAAACTAAATTAGCAATAAATGTACCAATGTGCTGAAACCCTATTCGCGGGCGTTGTGGCGTGATTTGTTTTTTATAGAAATAAGCTTGATTGTTTTGCAATCATTTTTTTGCACGATAGTGGTGCAGAAATAATAAAGGAGAGTACCGTCTTAATTAAGTGGCTAAGATTTTAGTTTTAACTAAATGTCGCGTAAAAAATAAAAAGGCGGAATAATCCGCCTTTCAATCAAGTTACTGTTTACTGATAAATTAGCTATTAAGCTTGCTGAATTTGAATCAAGTTTTCTGCTAAGACAAAATCTAAAATACCAATGGCAGCTTTACGGCCTTCATCAACGGCAGTAACCACTAAGTCTGAACCTAGCACCATATCGCCACCAGCAAAAATATTTTGCTTGGTTGTTTGCATCGCAAAATTAGAACTATCTTTCGCTAATACACGGCCACGACTGTCAACTTCAACGCCGGCATCTTTCATCCATTGTGGTGGGCTTGGTAAGAAACCAAAAGCAATAACAACCGCATCGGCATCCATCACAAATTCACTGCCGGCAATTGCTTCTGGTGAGCGACGACCATTTGCATCTGCTTGGCCTAATTGAGTTTTAACAAACTTAACGCCAATAGCATTACCTGCATCGTCAACAGCAATATCAAGTGGTTGGATGTTAAACTGAAAGTCTACACCTTCTTCTTTAGCATTTTGTACTTCGCGCGGAGAACCAGGCATATTGGCTTGGTCACGACGGTATGCACAAGTTACATCAGTAGCATCTTGACGAATAGCGGTACGTACGCAATCCATCGCAGTATCACCACCGCCTAATACAATAACCTTTTTACCGGCAAAGCTAGTGTAAGGCTTAGCGTTTTCAGTAATGCCCATAGTATGTTGAGTATTAGCAATTAAGTAATCTAACGCTGTATATACGCCAGGAGCTGATTCATTATCAAAACCACCTGTCATGTCAGTGTATGTACCTAAACCTAAGAATACTGCGTCATATTGGTCGCTAAGGTCGCTGAAACTGATATCAGTACCAACATTAACGTTCAACTTAAATTCAATGCCCATACCTTCGAATATTTCACGACGTGTTTGGATCACTTCTTTTTCAAGTTTAAATGATGGAATACCAAAAGTAAGCAAGCCACCTATTTGTGCTTGTTTATCATAAACAACTGCTTTAACACCATTACGAGTTAACACATCTGCACAAGAAAGACCCGCAGGGCCAGCACCAATTATTGCAACAGTTTTACCCGTTGAAATAACATGGCTTAAATCAGGCGTCCAACCTTGAGCAAAGGCAGTATCAGTAATATATTTTTCAATATTACCTATGGTCACCGCGCCAAACTCATCGTTTAGAGTACATGCTGATTCACATAACCTGTCTTGTGGACACACTCGACCACACATTTCTGGTAGTGAGTTGGTTTCATGACAAAGCTCTGCCGCTTCAATAATTTTACCTTCGGTAACTAACTCTAACCATTGTGGAATGTAGTTATGTACAGGACATTTCCACTCACAATAAGGATTACCACAGTCTAAACAGCGATCGGCTTGGCCAGAACTTTGTTCATTACTTAACGGTTGATAAATCTCAACGAAATTTGCTTTACGTAAATCGATAGCTTTTTTCGGTGGATCAATTCTTTTTACATCAATAAATTGATAAACATTCTTACTCATAAAACTTCCTACTGCGCCTGAACTCTAAGCTCTGCTGATGAACGACTGCGATGACCTAATAAGGTTTTCACATCAGTGGCTTTCGGTTTTATTAGTTTAAACTTCGCTGAAAACTCTGCAAAATTCTCGAGAATATATTGAGCTCGTGAGCTACCTGTTTGTTCTAAATGATGGTTTATTTGACCACGTAAATGCTCTTGGTGAATGGTTAACTCGTCAAGACTTAAGATTTCAATTGATTCGCCATTTAAACGTGCATCTAAGTCATCTGCTTCATCGAGTACATAAGCGAAACCACCCGTCATACCAGCACCAAAGTTAAGGCCAACTTGACCAATAATAGTGACGATACCGCCGGTCATATACTCACAAGCATGGTCGCCAGTACCTTCAATAACAGCATTACAACCAGAGTTACGAACAGCAAAACGTTCGCCCGCACAACCTGCCGCGTACAAATACCCGCCTGTTGCGCCGTATAAACAGGTATTACCCATAATCGGCGTAAGGTGAGCTTGGTAAGTAACGCCCTTAGGTGGCATGATAGTTATTGTACCGCCAGCCATACCTTTACCAACATAGTCGTTAGCATCACCAATTAAAGTAATGTCTAAACCGCCGGCATTCCAACACGCAAATGATTGCCCAACTGTACCGGTTAGATGTAAGTGAATAGGGTTGCCACTCATACCCTGGTTACCGTGCTGGCGAGCAATTTCACCTGAAATTAACGCACCAACAGATCTGTCTGTATTTTGGGTATTAAAGTAGTAGTCACCACCCGTTTGCTCATCAATAGCATTTTGAACTTGCGTTAAGATATTATTGTTTAGCACGGCTTTATCAAATGGTTCGTTGGTATCTGTTTGATATAGTGCGGTGTTTTCACCAGCCACTACATCAGCAATAATGCCTGATAAATCTAATTTTTGTTGCTTAGCCGTAATGCCTTGTAACGTTACTAATAAGTCGGTACGACCAATTAATGCTGTTAAAGATTCAACGCCAAGATTAGCTAAAATTTCACGAACTTCTTGCGCGATAAAACGGAAGTAATTCATTACTTGCTCAGGTAAACCTTTAAAGTATTCATCACGTAGTAATTGATCTTGGGTCGCAATACCTGTTGCACAGTTATTTAAGTGACAAATTCGTAAGAATTTACACCCTAATGCCACCATAGGTGCAGTACCAAAGCCAAAGCTTTCAGCACCTAAAATTGCCGCTTTAACAATATCAACACCAGTTTTTAAACCGCCATCTACTTGTAAGCGAACTTTATGGCGTAAACCATTCGCAACTAATGATTGATGGGCTTCAGCTAAACCTAGCTCCCATGGACAACCCGCATATTTAACCGATGTTAATGGACTTGCACCAGTACCACCGTCATAACCAGAAATGGTAATGAAGTCGGCATATGCTTTCGCAACACCAGATGCAATTGTACCAACGCCTGGGCCAGATACTAATTTAACTGACACAATACACTTAGGATTTACTTGTTTTAAATCGAAAATTAGCTGGGCTAAATCTTCAATTGAATAAATATCGTGATGTGGTGGCGGTGAAATTAGTGTTACACCAGGTACTGAGTAACGTAATTTAGCAATTAATGGCGTTACTTTATCGCCAGGTAATTGACCACCTTCTCCAGGTTTAGCACCTTGAGCTACTTTAATTTGTAATACGTCGGCATTGACTAGGTAGTGTGGTGTGACACCAAAACGACCTGAGGCAATTTGCTTAATGCGTGAATTTCGAACCGTACCAAAACGACTCGCATCTTCACCACCTTCGCCAGAGTTAGACGAACCACCTAAACGGTTCATCGCAATGGCTAGTGCTTCATGAGCTTCTGGGCTTAATGCACCAATACTCATTGCCGCACTATCAAAGCGTTTAAACATTTCAGTGTCGGCTTCAACGTTATCAATGTCTATAGCTTCGGTTTCTTTAAAGCCAATTAAGTCACGTAATGTTGCTGGTGGACGAGTATTTACCGCATCGGCATATACTTTATAGTCGTCGTAATTACCTGTTTGTACCGAACGTTGTAAGCTGGTTACTACGTCAGGATTAAAACAGTGATATTCTTCGCCATGTACGTATTTTAATAAACCGCCATGAGTGACTTTTTGGTGAGGCATCCAGGCTTTGCGAGCAAGATTAATGTTATCTTGTTCAATATCCCTAAAGTCACTACCTTCTAATCGACTTGGAATACCAGGGAAACATAGTGCCATGATTTCTGTTGATAAACCGATAACTTCAAATAAACCCGCACAACGATAGCTAGCAATCGTCGAAATACCCATTTTAGATAAGATTTTTAGTAAACCTTTATTAATGGCATCGCGATAATTTTCAACAGCTTTACGCGCAGTTAAATCAATTTGACCTTGTTCTACCAAGGTTTCAATAGTTTCGTACGCCATAAATGGATATACAGCTGTTGCCCCTAAACCAAGTAATACTGCGAATTGGTGTGGGTCACGAGCTGACGCCGTTTCAACAATGATATTTGAATCACAACGTAAATTTTCTTTCACTAAACGTTGTTGTACTGCACCAACAGCCATGGCTGCAGGGATAGTTAATTTGTCTTTTGCTATGGCACGGTCACTTAAAATTAAGATCACTGTGCTTTTCTCGCGCACTAAAGCAACTGATTCATCACAAATACGTGTAATCGCAGCTTCTAGGCCTTCGCTTGGCAAATAATTTAAACACAATGTATCTGAACGGTAATGTTCTGGGTCAAATTCACGTAACTGTTTAATACCGGTATACATCAAAATAGGCGTCTCAAATGACACTCTATCGGCATGCCCCGTGGTTTCATTAAACACGTTATGTTCACGACCTACGCACGTTCCTAATGACATTACAAAACGCTCACGTAATGGATCAATAGGTGGGTTGGTTACTTGTGCAAACTGCTGGCGGAAGTAATCATATAAATTTCTCGATTTGCTTGATAGCACTGCCATAGGTGTATCATCACCCATAGAACCTGTTGCTTCTTGGCCATTCTCAGCCATAGTTTTAATGACTTGCTGAATTTCTTCATACGAATAATTAAATAACTTATGGTACTGCGCCATTTCTTGGTTACTAAAGGCACGCGTACCAATAAGTTCGCCTTCAAGCTTATCAAACGGTACTAATTGGCGAATGTTATTATTTAGCCATTCACGATAAGGATGACGAGATTTTAAATCGTTATCTATATCAGCTGATTTCATTATTGTGCCGGTAAAGGTATCAACTGATAACATTTCACCCGGTCCAACGCGGCCTTTTTCAACAACTTCATCTTCGCCGTAATCCCAAATGCCAACTTCAGAGGCAAGAGTAATAAAACCATTACGAGTAATAACATAACGAGCAGGGCGCAGACCATTACGGTCAAGGTTACAAGCAACGTGACGACCATTGGTCATTACAATACCTGCAGGACCATCCCAAGGCTCCATATGCATAGAGTTAAATTCATAAAACGCACGTAAATCATCATCCATTGATGGATTATTTTCCCATGCTGGTGGCATTAATAAGCGCATACCGCGGTATAAGTCCATACCGCCGGCCATAAATAGCTCAAGCATGTTATCTAATGATGATGAATCAGAGCCACTTTCATTGATAAATGGCGCCGCATCATGCAAGTCAGGCATTAATGGCGTTTTAAATTTGTAAGTACGGGCACGACTCCATTGGCGGTTACCACGAATAGTATTTATTTCACCATTATGGGCTAAATATCTAAATGGTTGCGCTAAATGCCACTGTGGAGAGGTATTCGTAGAGAAACGCTGATGGAATACACAAATAGCTGATTGCATACGAATATCAGCCAAATCTAAATAGAAATTTGGTAAGTCTTTCGGCATTACCAAGCCTTTATAGATAGTCACTAAACATGACAAACTGGCAACATAAAAACGCTCATCACTGATGCGTTTTTCGGCGCGGCGACGTGCCATAAATAAACGACGCTCAATGTCTTTATTTAGCCAACCTGAAGGACCATTAACAAACACTTGCTCAATTGCCGGTAAATTACCGCGTGCAATTGGGCCAAGTACATTAAGATCAACCGGGACTACACGCCAGCCGATAACGTCTAATGTTTCTTGTTCGAGTTCTTCTTGTAAAATCTTTTTAGTAAGCGCTGCTAGTTCTGCATCTGGGTTTAAGAAAATAGTACCGACAGCGTATTTGCTGCTTAAGTTCCAATTATTCTCTTTGGCAATAGCTCTGAAAAAACTATCAGGCTTTTGCATTAATAAACCACAACCATCGCCGGTTTTGCCGTCGGCAGCAATACCGCCACGATGTTGCATGCGATCCAGTGCGGAAATGGCCGTTTTGATCAGCTTATGACTCGTTTCACCGTGTTGGTGAGCGATAAGACCAAAACCACAATTGTCTTTTTGATAATTGGGATCGTAAAGTTGCATGCATTAATTCTCCTGTATCTGACCAGTAGCGAAAGAGTTGCAATTCGAATAATAATAGTTAAAAACTGAATAAATATTGCAATTGCCTACTGGGGGAACCATTTAAGATATAGTTATGTTTAGCAAAGGTCAATCAAAAATAGAGCTATTACTCATAAGTAAATTACATAACTAATTTCAATGTGCAAACGAGGGCATAGCTTGCTTTGCAAGCAAACTCAGTAAAAATGAGGGTGTTAACGTTTTGTAATAATGGCTGTAAACTTTTAAAATGGATTCTATTTTGATTAAAATAAGTGCGAAATAAGTATTCAATTAATCCTAAAACTTTATGATATTACGATTTAAGGAGTGAATGGCATAAAAAAACCGAGAATAATCTCGGTTTTGAATGTGGGATGGTTATCGAAAAGGTCTTTGTTTACGCTTTATAACCGTTGCTAATGCCTTTAGTGGTAACGGCAACTGCATCATGTGCGTGCAGTGATTCCAAGTGGTTTATTTTAACCCAGAAATCATCATAACCTTCAATTAAGTTCATCGCATGTTGTACTCGACGTGCAGCATCTTCACAAAACATTAAGTTTTGACCGTTTAAACGTGCAAACTCTTGTTCATCTTCACGCTTAACTGCAGCTTGTACCGGCGTTTGTAAGGCAGCTTCAACAGTATCGACTACGTCTGTAATTGGGAAGGTGTTTACTAATGAGTTTAATTTAACTTTAATTTCAGCAATAGAACGTTGGCTATGTGGTGTTGCTACAATACCTTCTGTAGAACCAAGCCATTGATGCATTTCTTGTTTATCTATACTGTCTTGCTCTGCAAATTTTTCAGTAAATGATTTCTGAATTAACTGTCGTGCTAATGCCGCTGAACAAGGGCAAGTGGATGAATAAGCAATATCAACACATAGTTCAATATCAAACTCACCTTTTTCAAGCTTACCTATAATAGTCACTGGATATACACGCCATCCTAATTTGCCACTAACAAGAGCTTCACGGCGCATCGGATAATCAAAACTAAACTTCACATAAGCGGTATCGCTTAAATCATGGTGAGAGCTAATAAATTCATTTAAAAGCGCAACTAATGATTGGTAGTTAAGGGTATTACCACTCGATAAATCATCAAGTAAAAGATACAAACGCGACATATGAATGCCTTTTGCTTTAGCATCATTTAAATTAACAAACGCATCTATATGAGCTGAAATCATTCGTTCAGCTTCATTTTTTGCCGCTACCATCATCGGCATTTGAATATTACCCATACCCACTCTATCGAGTGTACCTTCAGTTTGTGCTGTGGTGTGGTTGGCTATATCTGGCATTGAGGTCGGCATTAGTGCTCCGCTTATTTCTTCAGTATCTTAATTAAGTTTATCGGCGAGCTAATATTAACTACGCTTAATGACGCACATTCTAACGAATACGCGAGTAAATTTTTACTATTATTTGTATTTATAATCAGAAAATAATCATATTGAATTAAAGACCGACTAAAATGGTCGGCTATTCTGAATGAAAAATGTATTAAGGTCAATATCTATAAGGTTTTTCGAGCGGTATTAAAGTATGAAAAGCATCTTTATGTGATCAGGCTGTTAATTGTATGTAGCTATTTGGTTGAAAGTGGTCAAATACGCTTTATTTTAAAGCAACCGCTATTTTTTCATGATATGTTCATTGCAATTGATGCAGTAAAGGTAGGCACTATGGATTTGCTTGAATTAGAAATTATCACTCAGTATAAAGATGTATTAGGCGCTGAAATTTTTCAGCAAACTGTCGACTTATATGTTGAGCAGTCTGACAAATACATTAACAAGCTAGAGCAAGCCATTAGTGATAGTAGTTATGACGCTTGGCAAGATAGTTGTCATATTTTGAAGTCGGCCTCGGGTAACACCGGCTTGAAGTGTGTGTTTGCTAAAGTCTCAGAGCTGGAGTATTCAAAGCGCAGTTTTACTGAATTTACCATTGAAGTAGAAGCACTTAAGGTACTTAATCAACAAAGTATTTCGGCCATAAAAAAATGGTTAGCTCAATAATACCAAATTGATTATATATCTGCTGATTTTTAATGGTTAAAACGAATAACTACTGCTTTATAAAAATGATAAGTAAGAATAACTACTTACTAAGTTTTATGCATTGTATTTATCCGTTTCCCTCATGAAAAAGTAGAGCACCTACATAATCAAATTGGTATGCCACTTCTATTCAAAGCTTGAAGTATATCGGCAATTAAGCGTCTAAGCTGCCAACAAAGCGATAACCTTCGCCGTGAATAGTATTGATGAATTCAGAGTTTGTTGCATCTGTTTCAAAATGCTTACGTAAACGTCGAATAGTTACATCGACAGTGCGGTCATTTTCACGTAAATCACGACCAGTCATTTCTTGAATTAAATCTTGACGAGTAACAATTTTACCACTGTTAGTCATAAGCAAACGTAATGCTCTATATTCACCACGTGGAATTGGGAATGTTTCACCTTGTGGTGAAGTCATACGACGAGAGTTAGGATCTAGATGCCAGTTATTAAAGTGGATCATCGCTGTATCTGTTACCGGCGTAGTCACTTCAGCTTGCTGGGTACGTTTTAATAAATTACGTACACGGATCGTTAATTCACGAGGATTAAAAGGCTTTGTTACATAATCGTCAGCGCCAATTTCTAAACCAAGTACTTTATCTACATCGCTATCACGACCGGTAATAAAGATTAAGCCTGTGTCATTTTTCTCTAATAATTCACGGGCTAATAATAGGCCGTTTTTACCAGGAAGATTAATGTCCATTAATACTAAGTCAATATTATTAGCTTGTAATTGTTGGGTCATACTTTCGCCATCTGCAGCTACAAGGGTGTTGTAACCTTCAGCGTCGAATAAATTTTTTAAATTTAAACGTGTTACTTCTTCATCTTCAACAATTAATATTTTTGCTTGGTTCGTCATAAATACCTCAATAAAAAACTTTGGATGAGAAATTCATTGTTTAAATAAATGCTCACCAGATAAAATTTACCGCCGTAAAGGTTAGATAAATCATTCTTATAAATTAATGATGTATATGATAGAGCAAGTTAAAAAGTAAACAATGGTGAAATTGTTGTAAAAATGTAATGATATTTTTGTAAAAAAAACGCTGTTTTTATTTTTAAGTTTCTGTTTTTTATAGGTAAAACTCTTATTGCTGGGTTTGTTATGAAAAAATCAAAATGCAACAAATTGTAATTTTGGCGGGCTGTTATAGATAAGAGCATGATTAATGATGGCAAAATCTGATGATTACCTAGTTAATTTCATGCTGCGTTAACTAGGTGTTTACATGTGTTTTTGCATAATTTAACAACTTAGTGCTAATAATGAACAGCTAAGTTGATATATTCTTTTGACAGAAGTGAATGGCAAAACCTTTTTTGTTAGCGAGTAACTCAGGCTCTGATATTTCTGCTGTTATAAATATTGGGTATATTTTACGACTATGCCTTATTACTTGGTTATATATTCTTTTGACAGAAGTGAATGGCAAAACCTTTTTTGTTAGCGAGTAACTCAGGCTCTGATATTTCTGCTGCGATAATCGGTGCGTACTTTAAAAAGTTATTGGCGACTATTGTTAAAGTGCCGGTAAAAGATAAATGCTCTTTAACCTGCTTTAAAAATGTTTCGGTTGCTTGATAATTAGTTTTTATACCTTGATGAAAAGGTGGGTTAGAAATAACCGCTTGGTATTGCCCTTTAACTTCAGACAACCCATTTGACGCAAATACTCTACCTGTTAGTTGATTCAATTCTAATGTTTTCTTCGCACTGGCAAGGGCTAATGCATTGATATCAAGTAATTCAACTTTACTTTGTGGGAATTTTTTCGCCACGAATGCCGATATGATACCTGCACCACAACCAAAATCTAAAACTTTACCAGAAATATGACTCGGTAAATGCTCCAATAATAAACGTGTACCATTGTCTAAATCACCATGGCTGAATACGCCTGGTAATGACGCTATTTTGAGCTCAACACCATCAACATTTATATCGAAATAACTGTACCAGTCATCGAAGTTAAATGGTGCATCATTACCATTAAAGCTAATCGCATATAACGCACAGTGCCTAGCAGAATCAATTTTGTTACAAATAGTAGAAAAATCTATGCTTAGTTTTTCACAAGACTTAACGCCGCCTTTATTTTCACCAACCACCAAAATAGTGGCATCTGTTGTTAATGTTGGCGCTAACATAGCCAGCATAAACTGATATTCTTTTTTTGATTTAGGAAAATAAATAATCACTAAGTCGTGTAAGTTACCGGTACTGTTTTGGTAATTCTCAGTAAAAGACGTTGTCACTTTATCTTGGTATTTTGTTTTGCTGTCTTGATAATACTCAAAGTTTATATGGTAACTACTGATAGTTGCCTGCGGGGCGATGTTAATTAAATTGTTTAGAAATTCACTATCAGGGCAACCAACAACTAATGGATTATTGCTGACTAATAATTCTTCACTGCGAAGTAATAACTTTGATGGATTTGATAGTGACATGAATAAAAGCTCAGTAGTTAAAAGGTAATTTAGTAATTGCGCGCATTTTCGACATTTATCGCTCGATAGTAAACACATTTATATTCTTTTTTTCGATTCTGCAATATGTTTAATTACTATCACTCTTAGTTTAGGCGTATTTCAGTAAAGAATGAGCGGTAAATTAATGTTTTTATCGAAAAACCGTAAAATCAATACAACAAACTTAGGTCGCTTATTGAATAAACTGGAGGTAAGTGGTTAAATACCGCTATATATATAGATGATTTTATCATTTACAACAGCCCTTGATTTTGAGGGCCAGAAGAGGAGCATTAACCAGGTAGTTATTTTGAGGAGATCAAACTCCACTGATAAATAACGAGGGGGATTAATGCCGAGGTACGAGCAAATTTGATGTTGTTAGTATCGGACGTGTAGGTTGAATCCTATCGGCTGCCACATACTTTTTATAGTGGAGTGCTTCTGGTCTTTGTGCATTTATTTGTACGAATTCCTACTTATACACATCCCCTGATAAAGCTTATTAATTTAGATGTTGCTATAATTGCGCATTATAATACCAATTTGATTATGTATGTGATCTACTTGGTATGCATGCCTTTATAGCTAAATTATTACTCGGTAAGAGATTTTAGATGACTAGTGTTCAATACAATATTAATAATTACCCATTATGGACAGCGTTAGTAACGCCTTTCGATCAATTTGGTGAAGTAGACTACAACTGTTTAGCTAAGCTTGTTGATGATCAACAACAAGCAGGTAATGCTATTTTGCTTTTGGGTAGCACAGGTGAAGGTTTAGCTATTGAATTGGCCGAGCAGAAAAAAATTGTAAAATTTGTATGTGATTTAAACCCGATTGTGCCATTAATGGTTGCCGTTGGAGGTGCTAATTTAAAAGCACAAACTGCTTGGGTTGAAGAGTGTAATGATTTACCTATTCATGCTTATTTATTAGGTACGCCAATGTACGCTAAACCAGAAGTGGTAGGTCAAACACAATGGTTTAATCAATTGTTAAATGCTGCCAAGCATCCTTGCATGATATATAACGTGCCAGGGAGAAGTGCGATTAGTATTCCTACTGAAACAGTTGCCAATATTAGCGAACATAAAAATTTATGGGCGATGAAAGAAGCCAGTGGTGACATTGATGCCTTTATGGCATATAAAAAAGCGGCACCTAAAATGCGGATGTATACCGGTGAGGATCCTTTGATCCCAATTTTAGCTGCTGCGGGCGCGGTTGGCTTGGTATCTGTTTGTGCCAATGCATGGCCAGAAGCGACTAATTTGTATGTTGAAAAATCATTAAGGGGTGACACCAACGGCTTGATGTCTGTTTGGTATGATGCAACTAATGCGTTATTTGAACAATCTAACCCTATTCCGGTAAAGGTATTAATGCATAAACAAAGTGTATTAAATACGCCTGTGCTGCGAGCACCGCTGACTCATTTAGAACTTATTTCGGACCAAGGTATTTTAGCTGCTGATCAGGCGATCACCGAATGGCTTTGTCAAAATCGCACTCATTTACGTGCTGTTAAGTAAATATATAGATGACTAAATTAACTAAAGAGTTACTTAACGTTGGTGAGATGGCAAGTGGTGTGTCTTTAACTGTTCCTGTATATCGCTTACAAGGCAACGGCAGTGGCCCATCAGTATATATTCAAGCAAATATACATGGCGCTGAAGTACAAGGTAATGCGGTTATTTATCAATTACTGGAATTACTGCAAAAAGAATACCTAGCAGGGGATATTACGTTAGTTCCTTATGCTAACCCAATTGGTTGTAACCATAAGAATGGTGAGTACACACTAGGACGATTCGATCCCATCACTGGGGTTAATTGGAACCGTATGTATCATTTTGATGAAAGTGTTATTGACGGATTTGCTCAGCGAAATATTGATTGCTCAACAGAGGATATTAAAGCTAAGTTTGAGCAATACATGCATAACGAAATTGCCGATAAGATAGACCATAATAATTATGGTTTATCTACTGGCAGGCGCATTGCTTATCAATTACAGCAAATGGCCCACCAAGCAGATATTGTCCTCGACTTACACACAGGTCCAATATCTTCTAAACATATTTATTGTCCTGAATATGCACAAGCAAGCGCAAGTTATTTTAATATTGAACATACTATTTTGATCCCAAACAGTTTTGCTGGCGCAATGGATGAAGCAACATTTTGTCCATGGTGGAGTTTAACTCAAGCACTAGCTGAGCTTGGTCGTGATGTAGATTTTAATAAAGAAAGCTTTACTGTAGAGTTAGGATCACAAGAATTAATCGATCTTGATGAGGCGCTTATTGATGCCAGAAGTATTCTCTGTTATTTACAATATAAAAAAGTACTAAACAATAATGCATTGCTACCTAATGAGATGACTCGCTACGCATGTTACTTAACAGACTACAAAATGTTTTACTCGCCAATGGGCGGGATGGTTGATTACTTAGCAGATTTTGGCCAACCATTAACTGCTGGGCAACCGTTAGCTAGGATCTTAAGAATGGATAATTATGGTGATGGTAACGCGCTACATTATCTTAGCTTAGAAGAAGATTGCTTACCTATTTTACACTTTGCATCAGCAAGTGTTCATCAAGGTACTGAATTATATAAAGTGTTTACTAACTATTTTACTCTTTAATAAGTCGACTAAATACAACTCACGAGTATTACATGAATAAATCCAAATCAGTGAATGATAAAAATCAAGCTGCAAAAGCTGAAAAACCGTCTGTTGAAGTCCAGCAAACTGCGACTAAAATTGCAGGCGGCATTAAAAAACCAGGCCAAACTAAAGAGCAAACTAAACTGATTGAGCAAGGTATTCAAAAAGGTATTGAACAATACAAAAAATTGCATAAAGCCAAAGCAAGAGAAGCAGACAAAGCTAAGAAAAAATTACAAAAAGCAAAGTCAGCAACAATCACTGATGACGCCGAAGCTGAGAGCGGAGCAAAAAGTAACTTTGCCCCTTGGTTATTATTAGCTATTTCTTGGTTAGGTTTTGTATTATATAGTGTGTTTATATAATACAAATTACGATTTTAAGGAATTAGCATGAAATTAATTGTCGCCATGTTATGGCTTGGCTGTTTTTATAACTTAGTTATGCCATTTGAGCCAAATTTATCGGCTATTTTAAACTGGGTAATAATCGTTTTACCTATTGCCCACATTATTGAAATATTCATCTTCAAAAAGCGCATTGATAATGCCCCTGGTGATAATACTCAGCATTACATCCAAACGTTCATTTTTGGTGCTGCGCATATTCTTCGCCTACCAAAATAATCTATCAACATTGGTCATAATGAGTTATGGCCATACATTTCATTAAAAACCATCTCCACACTTTCTTCACATTTCCTCCATGCTGTATGCTTACTTTCGCGTTAATCTATACTCAACCTATCGTTATTTATATAGCTTAGGTTGTTAAATTTTACTTAAAAATATTAATGTTAAGGACGTGTTTATGAATACTTTATTGAAAAAAATGACCGCTATCAGTCTACTCTCGCTACTTGCAATTTCGAGTAGCTACGCTATGGCGAAGCCCCAGAAAGATGTAGACAATCTTGCTCAGCGATTAGAACTAGATGAAGCGCAAACCATAAAATTCAAAGAAATAATGAGCGCACAAAAAACTGAACGTGCTGCTATGCAGGCAGACAAAAAGCAAGTTGCCAAATTATTGGAAGATGGCGATATTGATGGCGCTGCTGATAAAGCCGCTGAATTGGCTCGTGCTGGTGTTTATAAAATAGCTGAATTTAAAGCGCAATTATCAACTGTATTGACAGCGCAGCAATTACAACAATTACAGGATATAAAAAACCATAAAATGGATCGAATGCAAAGAAGTAGGCACGGCAAACATAAGCAAGAAAAACCTACAGAACAATAACGTAATTACTTCGTTGACGTTATCAAATTTTTTTCTTAGTTCGACTAACACAAAATATAAAGGTTTGATAAAGTAGGAACTGCCATTTTAAATTTTAGAGCTCTATTGGTATGACATTAAAAATTAGTCATAAAGTCTTTTTAGCGATAGTAATCACTACGTGTGTAAGCTTGCTCGCTATGCAAGCTTTACAGCGTATATCGTTCAAGCAAGGTTTATTGGTACTTGCTCAAGCTAAACAAATAGAACGAGTGCAGCCGTTAATTTCTGCATTAAAATCGCAATATCGCCAAGATGGTTGGCAATCACTCACTGGTAAAAGTCATTGGCCTAAGAGATTCAAAAAGTTGTTGGAGCATAAACCACCGTTTGAAGCTCGTTCAGGTGATCAATTTAGTCAGCGAAACAAGCACGCCGAACTCGATGGACAGCGGCGTTTTCCTCGGCCACCAACACCTGAAAGATTAGCTCCTAGGCATGATATATTCAAAATAATAGGTTTGTTCGATCACCATAAGAAATTGATTTTAGGGCAACCAACAAAGGTGATACCCACTTATGAGGAGATCATTGTTGATGAGCAAGTTATTGGCTATTTAGCATTACCGAAAATAACGAAATTACTTGAAAATATCGATAAAGAATTCTCTAATCAACAGATAAAAGTCGCAATTTATGCGATCTTAATTGCGCTTGCGTGTGCCGGCATATTGGCGACCATCTTTACCCGATTAATCAGTTCACCGGTGAATTTATTATTGGCCAAGGTTGATAAGCTTAAAGAAGGCGATTTCGATAATCAAATTACCGACTATTCCACAGATGAGTTAGGAAGGTTAGCTGAAAATTTTAATTTGTTAGCGAATACGTTAAAGCAAGATCGGGAAAAACGCCGTATGTGGATCTCAGACATATCTCATGAATTACGCACCCCAGTCGCTATTTTACAAGCTGAATTAGAATGTATTGAAGATGGCCATAAACCACTTGATTTACCCGCAATTTTATCGTTAAAAGATGAAGTGTTAAGGCTCAATACCCTTATCGAAGACTTACATCAATTAGCGCAAGCGGATTCTGGCGAACTTACTTTTCATTTCCAAAAATTTAATTTTGCTCACGACATCAAAGATACCGTAGCAGGCATGAACGAACAAATTAAAGCCAAACAGCTTACCGTTAATGTTGACTTTATCGACGGTGGAAATATTGTCGGCGACCCGTTCAGGTTAAGACAGTTATCAACTAATTTATTAGAAAACTCAATGCGCTACAAAGAGCCAGGTGGTGTCATTAATATCACTGGCAAGGTTACTCAAGATAAACTTATGCTTACCTTTGAAGACTCAGCACCCGGTGTGCCTCAGCAGCATTTAGATAAAATATTTGAACGGCTATATCGAGTCGACCCATCACGTAATCGCAACACTGGCGCATCCGGTTTGGGTTTATCGATATGCAAGTCGATTGTAAAAGCTCATGGCGGTGTTATTTCAGCTAGGCACTCTGAGTTAGGCGGCCTGGCAATAGATATTGAACTACCCGTTTCGATACAAGGACACTAACTTGAAAACCATATTAATTGTCGAAGATGAAGTTAAAATTGCCGCAGTGTTAAAGCAATATATCGAAAGTGAAGGTTTTGCGGTAAGTATTTTAAATACTGGCGGCACAGCAAGTGCGTGGGTGAAACAACACAAGCCAAGTATGGTGTTACTCGATTTAATGCTTCCAGAAAAAAATGGCACTGAAATATGTAAAGAAATAAGAAGTTTCTCACAAGTGCCCATTATTATGATCACCGCAAGAGTAAGTGAAATTGACCGCCTGATTGGCTTAGAAATAGGTGCGGATGACTATATTTGCAAACCGTTTAGCCCCAGAGAAGTCGTCGCTAGAATTAAAGTTATCATGCGCAGAATGAATAATGCTGATGCTATGACACAAACCGACACTAAGTTAATTGTTGATGAAGCTGCATTTTGTGCAAGTCTCAATGGTCATAGCCTTGAGCTCACCCCGGTGGAATTTAGAATTTTAAATGCATTGCAAACTCAGCCACTAAAAGTATGGCGCCGCGAACAATTATTAAACCACATGTATGAAGATCACAGAGCCGTAAGCGACAGAACGGTTGATAGTCATGTCGCAAATTTACGTAAAAAATTGCAGAAAATCAGAGCTGATTCTGAGTGTATTCAGCCAATTTATGGCGTAGGTTATCGTTTACTTGAGCTTTAAAAATTAAAGTCACTAATATAAGAGGTTGGCAATATTTAAATTCGTAGCGAATTAAAGAGTGCAAAAAAAATGTGGTAAACACTATTACTCAGCAGTTCAAGGCAATGTTAACCTCGGCGAACAGTGAGATCTGAGATGATTTATACAATTAATCGATGATAAAAAAGGGTCAATTAATATTGACCCTTTTACATTTTAAAACTGTGTAAACAAAAATAACTTGGTATTAATTACATTGTTTAAACTGTACTTGCCACGCAGCACCTGAAGCAATACCATGCTTTTTAGCAAAGTTTGCTTGGTTTAACGCGAGTGACACATTTAATAAACTATTTACATAAACTAATGGTTCGCCAATTTCGACTTTACCAAATGACGCTAGGTATGGCAGTTTAGTGTCTAACACTGATTTGCCATCAGCTTGTACCGTTACACATAAAGTATCGCCCAGCTTAATCGCAGCTTCAGTAAGTTTATCTTGATGGATATTAGTCCAAACGTTACCAAATTGTGGATCTAAAATTGGAATGTTACCGTTAATCATACCGTCAGTTACTGTTGCATGCTGATACTCAATAGCAATAACTTCACTAGGTAATTTTGGACCAACTTGCTCAAATGTTATCGCACCAGCTGCAAGTCTTGCACCTGTATAAGCGTATACATCACGTCCATGGAAAGTATATGAGTCAGCAGAACCGGCTAGGCGATTTACTTTTTCATCAATTTCACGAACCTCGCTAATGCCTTGATGCTCAGCAACCATAGTTAATGTGCCGTTATCTGGAGTTACAAAGTAATAACCTGCTTTAGTTTTTAACACAACAGACTTACGTTTAGTGCCAACACCAGGGTCAACCACAGATACAAATACAGTACCTACTGGCCAATATGACGATGATTGGTATAAGCGATACGATGCTTCCCAAACATTGTAGGTTGGCACTTCATGAGTTAAGTCATAAATAGGCAGTTGTTTATCGACACCTACAGCGACCCCTTTCATTGCTGAAACTGCACCGTCTTTTACACCAAAGTCAGATTGAAAAACAAGTACTGAATTTGCGAAGCTCAGTTGAGAAAACGTTAGAGATAAGGTTAACGTAAGTAAAATTGTTACAAATTTCATTTTTATTCCTTTAATTAAAATGTATAGGTAGTACGTGCATAAATATAACGACCATTGATGCCAATAGGCGGAACAACATCGTAAGGTAAGTTACCGAAATAGGCGATATCTTCGATAGATTCATCTGGGTATTCATCTAATAAATTATTGGCACCAATGGCAAAAGACAAGCCATTTTTAAAGGCATAATTTATGTCTAAATCGATAGCAGTATTTTCACCATAGGTTTGCTCTGGCTCATAACCGCCGCCAAAATCTAGCACACGTGTGGTTTCGCCATAACGAGTGGCTCGAGTCATTACTGACCAAGCGCCCGATGCCCATTGTGCCGATAAGATCATTTTATTATCTGGGGCCGCCGATTCTAATGTATTGATTTCTTCAACATTAGTAACGCCACCGTTGGTAATTTCAGTATCATTTTTGTTATAAGCAAAACTGAAATTAAACTCACTCCAAGCGTATTGCATAACTAAATCAAGACCTTCAGTACGAGTATCTACGTTATTGCTATAAAACTGCACACCGTTGATGCCAGGGTGATTAATCGCCTCTGGCATGTCGCTTACTGGCGTACCATTTTTATCAGTATATATACCTTCAGATAAGCTAATGCGGTCATCAATGTCTATACGGTAAAAGTCTAATGTGGCACTAAAACCCATATCCCAATTTGCAGAAATACCGACGCTAATGTTTTCTGATTCTTCTGCGGTTAATTCTTGTGCACCTAATGCTATAGCTAATGAATCAGTTGCCGGTAATATAGCAAATGTTGATAACGCGCCCATTTCACCAAAGTCAGTTGATGTTGCTTGATAATTATTTTGAATTAATGAAGGCGCTCTAAAACCTGTACTTACGGCGCTGCGTAGCGCAATATTGTCTGTTAAAGCATAGCGAGCGGTAAGTTTACCAACAGTAGTGTCACCAAAGTCACTATAATCTTCATAACGTAGCGCTGTACCAACTAATAAGTCATCAGTGATTTCAAATTCTAAATCGACATACAGACTAATTGCATCGCGATTTACGTCAATAGCATCTTCAGGGCGTAAACCTTGAATACCTTGCGAGCCTGGCGCTGCATTAGTGTTAGCACCTAACGCAAATGAGGCATTGTCACCTTGTGATGTTTTATAGTTTTCTTCACGGTATTCTAAACCAAACGCAAGAGCCACTGGCATACGCGCCAACTCTAACGACTTAGTGATGTCAACATTAACGAGTACTTGGTCGTACTCAAAATCGCCAATATGAAAATTAGTGGGACTGTCTATGCCCATAGAGGCATTGAGAGAATTTTCAACATCTAGTTCAAATTCACTCGCACCATAATTAACACTCGCATCCCAATGCCAATCATTACCACCTTTAACACCAAGAACTAGAGATGTGTCAGTAGTAGTACCAACGTTTGTTGGTAAATAACCGTCGGGATGAATTTCTATAACATTATTATAAGAATTATATGGATAACGGTAGAAATTAGAGCCAGTTGCTTCACGCTCACTTAAATTGGCGAAGCTGTAGAGGTCGATAGATTCTGTTAACGCTTTTTCTGCGTTAGCAAACAAGCTGAAACCATCTTCTTCAGGATCGCCAACCTTATGTGTTTTTTTACCTACTGCGGCATCATAGCTTGCGCCAGACCAAGACCACTCAGGATCCATTTCCCAACCTGGAACTTGGTCAAAGCCAGCTCTATTGGTGGCGTTACGAGTACGATATTGCGCGGTAACATTAAGAAATCCGTCTTCACCTAAAGTAAAGCCAGCATTTGCTGTAATTAGGGTTGTTTCACCATCGTTGATATCTTCATTGGTTGGTTCAAATTCGGTATCGTGCTCACCATAAGTAACAGATACTTGACCACCTTTATTCGCATCTTTTAAAACGATGTTAATGACACCGGCAATCGCATCAGAACCATATTGAGCCGCCGCGCCATCACGAAGCACTTCAATTCTTTTAATCGCGCTCATAGGAATAGTGTTTAAATCTACCGGTGCACTACCACGTCCTGTTTTACCACCCGTGTTTAATATCGCTGTAGTATGACGACGCTTACCATTCACTAATACTAGGGTGTGATCAGGGCTTAAACCGCGTAATTGTGCTGGACGTACTAAATCAGCTGTATCTGAATTAGATTGACGAGGAAAGTTAAACGATGGTACTAAATTATGTAAAAGTTGGCTTAATTCACCGCCCATGGAACCAGATTTCTCTAAGCTCTCAGCGTCAAACACATCGATTGGTACCGGACTTTCATGAATACTTCTTGGGGCAACGCGCGAACCGACGACAACAATGTTTTCAATTTCTTGCTCATCTGCAGTGTTATTTTGTTCTGCAGAAAATGCAGTTTGACTCGCTAGTGCAACACTCATTGCTGCAACTAGCTTTGTTAGAGCTATTTTATGACTCATTTATTTTCCCTAAATATTTTTTATTTTGATTTTTTTCACTTTTTTAATGTTATCAATGTTTTTATACTGGAATAACAACTCATTTACAATGCTGTTTCGAGTTTTTATTCTAAAATAATGATATTGAACACTTGTTCAATCAACTATTCAGGGGAATTCACAATTTAAATTATATATCACCACTTTTGTCTGGTTGAAAACTCTATGTTTTTATCTGGGCTGAGTTATTTTTTAACGGCTATTTTTTGGGGTAAGTTGTTGGATAATGATAATTCCCCATATTATTGATGTTTAAAATATTTCCTTGTTCATCGCGAGTGAAATGAATTTTTTCATCAACCAGCTCACCATTTTCAACTAATTGAAATTTATCGCCTTCAACATGTTGATACTGTCGCATCGAGTACTTAAGTGACTCCATTGGAAAGTGCAGACTAACCAAGTCATTGCCCCACTTAGCTACATAATAATCGCTATTCCAAGGGTTTACGTTAAAAAAACCAGTATATTGAGACAAATCAAGATCGCTTTTTTCTGTTGGTTTTATTTGTTCTGCGCGATCTAGAATAGCAATTAAGCGATTGACATACTTATATGGATTGCCACGGTTTGCACTGACAAGAAAGGCATAGGCCTTTTTATTTGTCACGTCCATTTTAAGAAAACTTACGTAGCCTGGACATACTCCACCATGTGTAGCCCAATCACTGCCTTTTTTGTCGGTATAAACAGCGTAGCCAAAACCGCGATCGTGTTCGCCTTCTTTAGTTCCTTGAATTTTATACATACTTTTAAGGGTAGATGGTTGCAGGAGCTCGGATTTTGAAGCATCAGCTAATCGAAACTGCCACATGGCAAATTTAGCCAAGTCAAGAGCGGTAGTTGATATGCCCATGGCAGGCTGCATCGCTTTGCCTTGATAAAAATTAGCACGATTACGCTTTCCGTACCTATTGACCGCTGTATAACCTATCGCATGTTTATTTCCGTAGAGAGATGATTGCATTTCTACAACTGAATTAGACATATTAAGAGGTTGAAATAGGCTCGATTCGACGTGGTTTTTGTAGGTTTGACCTGTCACTGCTTCTATTATTTGCCCTAGCAAAGCGAAGCCAACATTACTGTACGACACTTCAGCTCCAACAGGGCGTTCTGTTTCTTGAGTTGATAGACTTTCAAACAATTCATCTTTCGTTGGGAAAGCATGTTTAGGTCCACCCCAATAGCCATGATTAGTATCGCGTGGCAACCCTGATGTATGAGCAAGTAACGAGCGTACAGTAACTGAGCTTCCTTCTGGGAATTTTTGAATGACAGCAAATTTTGGCAAAATATCTTTCACTTTGTCGTCTAGGCTAATTTTACCTTCGTCTACTAATTTCATAATAGCGGTTGCAGTAAATACTTTTGACATAGAGCAGATGCTACTCATGGTGTTTTCATTACCTGCTAGGGAACTTTCAACGTTAGCATTACCAAAGGCGCCGCTCCATAATATCTTCTGGTCCTCTATGGCTACGCCCGAAATAAAAGGGATGTCTTGGTAATCTTTTTCATACTCTAACCAGACATCAATTAATTTCGATACATCCTCATATTTATCGTTGTTTTCTTGGCTGTAAACAACAAAGCTATTTACACATAAAAGCGTAACTAGAATTAGATTTAATTTTTTCATAGTCGTGTGGAATCTCCGATTTGAATAACCACTTTATTGAAGTGGCGCTTCAGTTATATTTTTTAAGGTGCGCTTACTCTTAAATTGATAAACTTTTTGCCTTTACTGGTAAGGTTGATTTGTCTTCTAAATTATTTAATTTGGAACGAGTTTTTTGCTTGGCTTTAGTCTGTAGTGTTGGCATTTGTTTACGTGCAACCAATACTGTTAACGCAGTCTTAATCTCAACTTCTTCCTGTTTCACTTTAGTGGGTGACTCTGCAATTTTTTTGTGGGCAACTTCTTGAGCAAAAGCGTATTGCATACTAGGGAAAAGTAAGACAAATAACATGACTAGTGACGAAACGAATAACTTTACAGCTCGGCTGTCAGAACATTTGCTAACAAATGTTGATTTATTTTTATTTGAAATTTTGTACATGGTTTGATCCTTTTATATAAAAATTTATCGCTTTTAGCTATTAATAGGCTAAATACGTGAATGGTTTGTAACATCTAAATGGCTCTGTTGTATTCCACTCCTAATGTTTGTTTTGATAGTTATTAATACGTAACTTTGAGCGAAAGGTTGATCAATATTTATTTATTTTGAGAAGTATTTTATTGATTATTTGACCAGGGGGTGAGATGGAATAAAATAAAAAAAAAGAAGCCCTAGGGCTTCTTTTAATAGGCATATGTATGCCTAAAACTGAAATAGGGTTACATCACTATTTGGCTGTTCGAATATACAAATTTCCGCTATAACTAATTAATGATAACGTTTGTCCTCCACCATTAACTTTCGCCTGCATTATACCGCCAAGGACTATTTCTTGTTTTTGACCTTTTTTGTTTTCCTTGATTTCATCAATCACAGCAAAGTCTTTATCTAGACCCGAAAACACTTCACCTTGGTAGGTTTGAACATTTACATTAGCAGCAATGTTTTTTGCTAAAGTAATATCAACATTACCTATATGGCTTGTTAATGAAGAAGGGCTAGTTTTGGCAAAATCAGAAAAGCTAACAACAATATCTGTTCGTGCTGTTTCAGCAACAATAGGGCCTGAAATGTTTTTTGCTATTATCATACCTTCGTACGCTTCAAGTTCTAAACCGCCACTAATGCCATCGATATTGATATCCCCACCTTTATATAACTCTAAGTTTATCGATGCACGTTGTGGCACTTTAATGACTAAATCAACATGTTGATTTATAACTTGACTGCTAATTGCCACTTCATTATTTTTCTCTTCAATTTCTAATCGCATCGATTGGTTTTTAACACTCTTCAAGCCTTCTGTAGATCTTGACGAGTTACTTTGATTTATCGGTGGCTTGACCTTTTTAAGATTGTTATCTTCACCTAAAAAATCTGATGTTTTTGAACTTATCTCTATGGTGTCGCCTTTATAACCAACCAGGGTAATACTGCCCCGATATACTTCAACTTCAATTGAAACAGGCTCTCCTGGCTTAGATAAAGGTAAGCTATAGCTTTTTTCTGCGGCGTTTGCTAATTGAATACTTCCTGCTAGCATCGCTAAAAATAATACTGATAATGTCTTTTTCATGGGTTACTCCTAAAGATAAAACTAAATATATGAAGCCATTGATTGCGCTTGAATAAACTCTCGTACTTCTGGTTTTAAACGTTGTTGATTTACTTGTTCGGTTAATAATTTTTTAATATCGGCGGAGCCATAATTAAGCAATAAACGACATAACTCTATTTGTACTAATAAGTTTTCTTCCTCTATAGCCAAGGTGAAAAGTTGCTGTTCTGACGAACCAAAAGACGTTAACTGGCCTAGACTGTTTATTATTGCGAGTCGCACTGAGGTTGATTTATCTCGCGCCAATAACTCAATAAGTTGTTCAACTAGTAGTGGGTTTGATAAATCAGTTTGGCGGCTATAAGCAACACCTGAAAGGCGTTCGCTGGCCGAGTCTTTTTGCAACATAGACATAGCTAGCACTGTCGTTAACGATGATATGTTTTCCTGTAATACACTGTAGTTTTCACTACCATTTTCATTATTCGGCGATTGGTTTACATTAAGTCCGATAACAAATACCAAGGCTAACGTCGCAAACTGGGCAACATGATTTGGCATAAACCAGCTTTTAACTTTTTCTAGCAAAGACAATGATTGTTCTTGTGAAGAAGAACGATAGTCATTTTGTTGCTGCGCTGTTTGCTGTTGAGCGCTTTGTGCTCTAGATAACATTTGATAAAAACTAGCATCTAATTTGTCAGACGGCATAACCAATGGCTTAACATCATTTGTCCAGAAGCGTTCAATAAATAACAATTCTTGTTGTAATTGACTGTTTTGCTCAAGGTAGCTTTGCATTTCTTTGCTTAACTCACTGTTGTCATTATTGGTTAGTGAAGCAATTTTCCAATCGATAATTGTTTGATTTTTCATTAACTAATTTCTCCAACTAATAATTGATAACTCATCTTTAATTTACTCACTGCATTTCGCATACGAGACTTTAAGGTATTTAAATTACAATCTAACAAGGTCGATATTTCTTGGTAGTTCAATTGCTGAAATCGACTGAGCATAATAATTTCTCTATCTGCTGGCGAAATACTGGCTAAAGCTTTATTGAAAATGGCATTTTGCTGCTCTGTTTCAAATTCTTCACCTAAGGTCTGCTCACTCGCTAATTCTTGATCATCCATATCGCAGTGCAACGCTTGATTTTTATTCTTACGGTAATGGTCGGCAACCGTGTTTCGGGCAATACCATACATCCAAGACTTAAAGGTACTGCTACCAGTAAAACTAGTGCGATAAGCAAGTATTTTCATAAAGGTTTCTTGCACTAAATCTTCACTTAGCGCACGGTTATTACCTCTTCGTAAAAAGTAATTAAAGAGTTGCACCTTATTATTTTCAAAAAGTGTGGCCAGTTTATCGAGCTGGCCTGCTTTAACTTGAAACATAAGTTCTTTTTCATCGAACATTGAGTTGTTGTTCCTATTACTAAACTTTAACGTTAAATTTACTGATAATTTTTGTTTTGATAGTTATTAATACGTGATTTATTACCAAAGGTTGATAAATATTTTATTTATTTTGAAATAAATAGTTTTTATTGAATGTTTGCTGGGGATCGTATTGAAAGAAATAGAAACCAATGTACATTTTATTGCAAATAGTAGACTTTCTACGCTCAACATTACCATTAGAGGCATTAAAGCTAATGTCAGCTTTTATGGGGTCAGATCATATGGCACAAAGCCGAAGTTTACAGCCAACCATTCAATCCCTAGTAAGATACCTTTATCAAAAAACTGCTTATACTGTAGCCAGTGCATACAATATAAGGAGTTTTTGATTTATTAAATCTCTACAGAGCCCCACCAGGTAATAGGCTTAAACAGTTTTTGACCTTTATATTGCTTAGATTGTTGTTAGGTTAGTCATTCGCTGTTTATATTGAATTAGTCCATTTAAGCTTAGCCTGTTACTACCATTTCTTACGAACACAAAACGCTATATCCTTCTCTGGACTCAGCTGCTTTTTAACGGCAATTTTTTGGTTTTTCCCTAACAGTATTTTTACTTGGTAATAACTTTCTTTAGCAAGCATGATCCACTCAGCTTTAAACCAATTATTTTGATAAAGTTTTTTCACTGCAGCAACAGCATCAGGGGAACGTTCAGATATTTGTGCAGCTAAGCGCATCGCTTGAGTGAATGGCTCGTCTGCCAGCTCAGTAACTAAGCCGTATTTTAATGCTGTATTGGCATCGATGATCTCTGCTGTCATCGTTATTTTTAGAGCAATGTCTTTGTTCACTATTTCACGTAAGGCTAAATTTCCTGCCATATCTGGGATCAAGCCCCATTTACCTTCCATAATAGAGAATGTTGACGCGAGACTGGCAATACGAAAATCAGCGCCTAGGGCTATTTGTAAGCCGCCGCCCCAACATCGGCCATCAATAGCCATGATCACCGGCACTGGAATTTTGCGCCAATTATAAGACACTCTTTGTGCAAGATTGGCACTGCCTGGCCACAGTTTCTTTAATAGGGTGAGCATTGCTGACTGGTTTTTCATGATTGATTTTATGTCTAGGCCACTGCAAAAGTCTTCGCCATTCGCCGTTACTATCACCGCACGTATTTGTCTGTTGTTCTTTAGCTGCTGACTCAGTTTATCAATCGCTTTAAATAATTCTAAATCCAAGGCGTTACGTTTTTCTGGTTTATTTAAGGTAACTATCGCAATGTTATTTTCAATCGTTAATAGTAAGTTTGGTTGATTCATTTTTATCCCTAAAATGGCAATGAATGAGGTATTTATTATTCATTAAACTAAGTATCAAGCTATCTTAAATTATTTGTTTGCATAAAAGTAGCATCTTAAATACACAAAAAAATTGCGAAAAATTTATTAGTGTTATAATATAACACTAATCATCGGTAGCAGTGATTATCGATAATCTACTTATATATATTTCAAGGCACTAGCTTTAGTCAATGAGTTCATCGAATATCATCTTTAATAAACACAAACTTTTTGCTCTTTGGGCAATTGTGGCTTTATTGTTATTGATGCCAATTGCTAAGGCTCAGCATTTAGCCGAGCATGATCTGTTTGTTGATGAAATTCATTGTAAAACCTGCTGTTCAGCAGCCTATACTGGCTTAGCCAATTTAAGTACACCTTTAATTGTTGACGTTAGCCCACAATTACACTCTAGTGTTTCGCCTTATATATCTGAAGCTATTCAGATTGAATCACCTTGTTACCATTCCCGAGCCCCTCCTAAATTTTAATTTTTACGTTCTAATGATAGCTAACACATTAATAACATAATTAATGTCTCTGCTATTCGTATTTATTACTGCCTATTTGGCAGCACAATTTTATTGTATTTAGGAAAAAAAATGAAAAAAACTCAGTTAGGTTTAGCAACGTTTGTATTGCTAAACAGTGCTTCTGCATCTGCTAATATTGAAGATCTAAAGGTTAGTGCGATTATAAATGTAGGGTATACCGAGCGCGATGAATTTTCGGGTATTGCCGGCTATGGTGTCGATGAACACTCAGCAGGATTAAAACAAGGTTTTTGGAATGACCATTCTGAAATATCTATCAGTGCACCTATTGATGACATGTTCTTCGGTAAGTTAACCATGGCACTTGACGATCATGAAGGTGAAACTGAAATTGAACTTGAAGAAGCATTTGTCCAGACTACGGCTATGCCATACGACTTATCTATAAGGGTAGGGCGCTTCCTTTCAGATATTGGCTACTTGAATGGTAAACACAATCACACCGATAGTTTTGCCGATAGACCACTTGTTTACCGAGCATTCTTGAATGGTCATTATTATGATGATGGCGCACGTTTATCGTGGCTTGCACCTACTGATATGTACCTAGAATTTGGTAGTGAAATATTTAAAGGCGGTAAGATGCCCGCATATACCGAAGGTGATGGTATTGGCGCTTACAGTGTATTTGCCAAAACCGGTGGTGATTTTAACCTTTCTAATAGCTGGCAATTAGGTGCATCATTTTTAGCTATGGATAATGATACAGAACATTGTAGCAGCCATGGTCATGAAGAAGGTGAGCATGAAGAAGGTGAACATGACGAAGCTGATGGCCACGTTGAAGATGAACATGAGTCTTTTGGTGCGTGTGACTTTAGTGGCGATAAAGAATACTTTATGGTTGACGCAGTTTGGAAGTGGGCACCGAATGGTAATTATAAATATCAAAACTTTACTCTAGCAGCAGAATATTTTCAAGTGAGTGAAAAAGGCGAATTACACCATGATGAACATGAGGAACATGAAGAACTTGAACCGCAGCTAGTTGGCAGTATTCTTGCCGATGAACATGAAAATATTGATGTTGAACATAAAGGCTTTTATGTGAGTGGTGTTTATCAGTTTGCGCAAAATTGGGCTGCAGGTTTACGTTATTCGCAAATTGATTTTGATGAGCCATACTCAGATGGCTTTAAACCGAAAGTGAGCACCGCGATGATTGAATATCGTCATTCACATTTTTCTACGGTTCGTTTGCAATATAATCAGGACAAATCTACTGAAGATATGAATGATGATCAAATAACTCTGCAATTCAGTATGTCATTAGGAGCTCACGGTGCGCATCAATTTTAAAACTACTTTAGTAACGTTAATCGCGTTGCTTACGATTGCTCTGCCTGCAAAAGCAGAGCTAAATATATTTGCTTGTGAGCCGGAATATGCAGCTCTGGCAAAAGAGTTAACGTTAGCTGATAGTGCTATTTTTAGTGCTACAACGGCTCTCCAAGACCCTCATTTTGTGCAAGCTCGTCCAAGCTTGATCTCTAAAATGCGTCGTGCTGATTTAGTTATTTGTGCTGGCGCAGAATTAGAAGCTGGTTGGCTACCTATGTTACAAAGTAAGTCTAATAATCGTGATGTGCAGTCAACAACCAACGGCTTATTTTATGCATCTGATCATGTTGAAAATTTAGATATACCAGTAAAGGTTGATCGCAGTATGGGCGATGTTCATTCATTGGGTAATCCGCATGTGCATTTAGACCCGCATCGAATACAGCAATTAGCGAATGCCCTGTCAGTTAAGTTAGTACAACTTGACCCTGAAAACGCGCAACAGTATCAACATAAATTACAACTATTCACTGCACGTTGGCAGCAAGCTATTCCTAAATGGCAAGAGCAGGCAAAACCTTTAGCTGGCACTAAGGTCATTGCTTATCATTCGACATTTCGATATCTGTTTGATTTTCTAAATATTGAACAGGTTGCTGATTTAGAGCCTAAGCCTGGCATGCCACCAACAAGTACGCATCTATCATCGTTATTATTAACCATTGAGCAACAGCAAGTGCATTTGGTTGTTTATAGTGCTTATCAAGATGATAAGGGCGTGAATTGGTTACAGCAAAAAACCGATGTAGCTGCTGTCCAACTGCCTTATACCATTGGCGGCAATGAACAGGTTATCGATTTGTTCAGCATGTTTGATCAACATATAAAAATGTTAACTGCTAAATTGGCAGTAACATCTAATAATAAACCTGAGCAGTAAAATAGAGACAGCTAATGATAGAACTTATTGATATTTTATTGCCTGCTTTTGTTGCTGGCCTATTGGTCTTAAGCACCCATGTGCCTTTAGGCTATCAGGTATTAAAGCGTGGCATTATATTTATCGATTTAGCGATTGCACAAATTGCTGGTTTAGGAGCCGTTGTCGTTGCTACCACTGAAATAGGCCATCATTTGCCTGGCGCTAATTATATTGTAGCCGCTATTTTTGCATTATCGGGGGCCGGTATTATTGCGCTTTGTGAACGTTTTGCGAAACAGCAACTAGAAGCTCTGATAGGCTGTTTATATGTATTAAGCGCCACCGGGGCATTTTTACTGTTAGCGAATGACCCGCATGGTGGCGATTTATTAAAGCAGGTACTCTCTGGGCAAATACTATGGGTGACATTCTCTGAATTGTATTTACATATTGCCTTGTATGCTTGCTTAATAGCGTTGATCATAGTTAAACCAATGCTATTAGATGGCAAATGGTTTTATTTTATATTCGCAATAGCGATAACTAGCTCGGTGCAATTGGTGGGGGTATTTTTAGTCTTTAGTAGCTTAATTATACCTGCACTTGCCACCATTAAATTGCAGCGCTGTAAAATGCGTACCGCATACTTTATAGGAATAGTTGCTTACGTGCTGGGGTTAGTCGTTTCGGCAATGTGGGATTTACCTAGCGGTGCTGCCATTGTTTGGTCGCTTGCTTTAGTGGCTTTTTTAGTGAATGTCAGTGTGCGAAAATATCAAAGTAACTAACTCAGTATTTATTTGTTTTAATCATTAAAAATGGGAGCTTACAAGCTCCCATTTTTTACAACTAAAGCCAATCAGATTATTTCTTTTGATAAGGTGTTTTAGCGGTTGTTTTTTTGTTTGTGACTTTATTGTCAGTTTTGTCACTGCTCTTAATGTTTTTACTGTTTGGCTTTGGCGTGTATTTAGCGCCTGCAGGCCTAGCTCTAGGTTGTGGGTTAACAATAAAGCGAATGCCATCAGCTTCAATGGTTATGCGACCATTTTTTAATAAATTACCAACAGTGCTTTTAAAGGTCTTTTTACTTACTCCAAAGGTTTGCTGGATAAGCTCAGGGCTACTTTTATCATTAATTGCGCTAAAGCCTTCATTTTCTTGTAAATATGCAATAAAGTTTGGTGCAAAGTCATTGATTTTACCAATGCCACCACGGGTAAGTGTTAAATCAACACGGCCATCAGGGCGAATGTTTTTCACATAACCTTGAATTTTTTTACCTATTCGTAGCGGCTGAAAAATTTCATTGTCGTATAACAGACCCCAGTTTTTCTCGTTGATAATTGCTTTGAAACCAAGATCGGTTTTATCACTAATAATAAGATCAACGCGCTCACCAATTTCATAGTTGGCTGGCCAAATATCTAAGTATTTATCTAGCTTGCTTGATGCCGCAATACGGTCGGTATGCATGTCACGATAAATTTTAACTAAGTAATATTTATCGGCGAGCATTTTTGTATGCTGTTGGTTATATGGTACTAATAAATCTTTCGACAGGCCCCAATCTAAAAAGGCACCCATTTGATTCACCTGTAATACTTTTAAACTAACAAATTCATCAACCTGACCTTTAGGTGTTTGGGTCGTCGCAATGATCCTGTCTTCAGAATCGAAATAAACAAAAACAGCGACATCATTGCCTTCTTTACAATCCTCTGGTAGATAACGATTAGGTAATAAAATCTCACCTAAATCTTCCCCATCTAGATAAGCACCAAAGTCGGTTAACTTGATTACTTTAAGAGTATTTATTTTGCCGATATCTGCCATTTTGTATCCAGAACAATGAGGTGATTTTAAAAGAGCTATTTTAGCAATTTACTCGCGTCGATTGATAGTATAATTATGTTAATTTTTAAGCTATTTTACGCCGTTTTGTATTTTAAGTTTACATTGAATATATTCAGCATGGCGTAAATGCAATAAATCAGCAACTTTACGAATAACATGTTCTTCAAAAACGTCTAAGTTTCCATCAGCATAAGCCACTTGCCATAGCAGTTCGACAATTTTGATACGGTCGCTCAACTCATATTGTTGATTGATTAAAGAGGTATATCGATATAAGTCGTGGGCATGAAATGATTCATCTTCAGCTACCGCTAAAATTTCATTTACTTCATTTTTATTTAAAGCAAACTGCTGTTGTAAAATATCTACTATTTTTTGCTTTTCACTGTCAGCAAAATCTTGATCTGCGCGCATCACTTCAAACAGTAAAACCGCTGTTGCAATTTCTAACGATAGCGTGTTGCCAACAATTGTTTCTTGCTGCAAATTTTTAATGAAAATGCGAATTTTTGTGATCATTGATGTAACCTTAAATTTTAGTCTCGCTAATTAGTTTAGCTTGATTTCTACCATTATGTTTAGCTTGATATAGAGCTTTGTCTGCAATTGCTATAGCATCTTTCATTACCACACTCTGCTTAACATCTGCAGGAGGGACTAATAATACAGCCCCTAAGCTAACGGTAATATGATGCGCTACATCAGATTGTGGATGAGCGATGTTCAACTCTTCTATCGTCGTTAATATTTCGTTTAATTTAAATTCTAACCCTGACTTATTAATGCCACTGAATAACAATATAAACTCTTCTCCGCCATAGCGAGCGCAAATATCATTGGCTCTACGAGCAGATATCGCTAATGTATTAGCAACAGTGATTAATGCCTCATCGCCGGCTAAGTGCCCTAAACTATCATTAAACTTTTTAAAATAATCAATATCGCACATTACAATGGCAAATTGCGTATTATTACGCTGTAAATGAGCCCACTGCTTAGTAAAGTTGTTTTCAAACGCTAACCTATTTGGAATTTGGGTTAATGAATCTGTAAGACTAAGAGCATGCAGAGATTGTTTTTGCTCATTGATGATATCAACTAGGGCATTAAATTGTTTTGCCATATCATTGAATTCCAATACCGCAGAGTTATCATCCAATTTTTCAAGACGATTAATACCGGCCATCTGCTTAATATCATTGCTTACTTTAGTCAGTGGTCGAACTAAGTTTTTAAGGCTTATCCAATACAATATAAACATCACGATGAAAAGGCATAACATTAACAAAATCATATCGTTAGTAATTATTTTGTTTAACATTTTGTTAGTGTGAGTAATGTTCATGACCGCCAAAGGTTCATTTAAGTAATTGACAATTAAGCGCTGACGTTGTTGTTCAGAGCTAAATGCCTCACTAGCATTTCTTATAGAAAGGCTATCTTTATATGCGTCACTATAGGGTAATAAGTTTAGATCTAACTGCGTCACACTAGCTATGTCATCAATGACTGCTTGATCAAATATTCTAAGAAACATTAAGTAGCCAATATTTCGGGCATTGCCTTGAGTATTATTAATTGGTGTTGCTACATACATAAATATTTGTTGACGATGCTTAAATAGGCCCGATATTGAATCTAGTTTAGATTGTTGTTTTTCAAATATTTTGTAATGTTGGAAACGCTTTTGTTGTGGGGAAAAATCAAATATTATTGGTTTTAAAGTTCTATAGTTTAAGCCTTGGGAATGAATAACTTTGAATTCGTTATTCAGTATTAAAACACCATCAATTTCTAGATTAACGAAGGTTTCATTACTGAAATTATTTTCAATAAAATCGTTATTGCGATTATCCATGTACTCATAAGTATTATTCCAAACAGCATAGTCATAATTATAGTTTTCTATATTTTCAAGGTATTGAATAAAGGTATTGCGCAGTGATAACAGGTCTTTATTATATAGTGATATTATTACGGCTTCTTCTCTTGGCATCTCAACGAAATAGCGATAGCCTATGCCAATACTCATGGTTATTAATCCGGCACAGATAAAAAATACCTGTAATAAACTACCTATCTTAAACTGCAGCTTCATCTACTGACTTCTTATGTTTAAACAATATAACTATGATACTGTAATTGTTAAATTAAATATTTTAAACTAACAAGATACTACAATTTCAATTACTCTATAATTGAGTATAGCTTTTTTTAAAAAACTTTACAGAAGTGCAATATATAATTATGAACCCTACCTCTAAATCATTAAATTTATCTGTCTCTAAACCTAAACGTTTATTATCTATTGATGCCTTGCGTGGCTTCGATATGTTTTGGATTTTGGGCGCTGAAGGAATTTTTGCAGCATTATTTATTATCACCGGCTTTTCATTTTTTGACTCAGCTGCAGCGCAAATGTTACATAGCCAGTGGCATGGTTTTACCCTATACGATTTGATCTTCCCGTTGTTTATCTTCTTGTCTGGTGTGAGTTTAGGCATTGCCGCCAAACCTATCCGCCAGTTCGACCCACAGCAACGTAAGGCGAAATATCAGCATGCATGCAAGAGATTATTTTTATTAATCGTTTTAGGTGTTTTTTATAATCATGGCTGGGGCACAGGTATACCGGCAGCATTTGATGAAATACGCTATGTGAGTGTTTTAGGGCGTATAGGTATTGCTTGGTTTATTGCCGCGATGATTGTTTGGCATTGTCAGTTTTTAACACAGGTAAAGGTAACTCTTGGTTTGTTTTTTGGTTATTGGCTTATTTTAGCTTTTGCCAGTGTTGGAGATTATGGTGCAGGTAATTATGGCATGGATTATTCAATTAATGCCTGGGTTGATCAAACTCTAATGCCCGGTATTCGTTATCAAAATTTAGCTGTAGACCCTGAAGGCTTATTATCTAATCTAGGTTCTATTGTTAACTGTTTAGCCGGTGTGTTCGTGGGTCGATTAATGATGCAACAAAAACATATTGAAAAAGTGTTGCTCAGAAATTTAATTTTAACGGGTGTCGGCACACTTGCATTAGGTTGGGGCATAGACATTATCTTGCCAGTAAATAAAACCTTATGGACACCATCTTTCGTGTTAGTCACCTGTGGTTGGAGCATATTGTTTTTAGCCTTATTCTATTGGTTAATCGATATGCTTTGCTGGCAAAAATGGGCAAAACCGTTTGCTATTATTGGTATGAACTCAATTATTATTTATTTAGGTACTGCACTTGTTGATTGGCAGTATTTAGCAAAAAGCTTATTTGGCGGAGTGATTTCAGCCTCTAGCGAGCATTGGCAAATATTACTCACCATTATCGCTGTTTTACTGTTGCAGTGGTTGTTACTGGCCTGGATGTATCGTAATAAGATATTTATTAAAGTGTAGCCTCTACTCTCTTCTATACTATCGCTGTTTTACTGTTGCAGTGGTTGTTACTGGCTTGGATGTACCGTAACAAGATATTTATTAAAGTGTAGCCTTTACTCTCTTCTATACTATCGCTGTTTTACTGTTGCAGTGGTTGTTACTGGCCTGGATGTACCGTAACAAGATATTTATTAAAGTGTAGCCTCTACCGCTATTTTGATGGCAACTATTGCTTTTATAGTTGTCATCACGTTTTGACGTTAATATCTGAGCTAAAATCCATCTCTAATTTTTTAATTTATTATTTTTTAGTATATACCCGCCGTTTGTAATATCTATTTACAACTTTGTGGATTACATTTGGTTACGTTTTGTTACTATGTACCCAGAAAATTTTATCTATAGCTCGAGGTCCATGTGGCTAGCAAAAAACAAATTATAATTCCTATCATTGTATTATTGGCAGGTGTTGGTGGTATGGTCGCTTTTTCGGCAATGAAAAAGCCACCAGAAGAAAAGAAAATAGTTGATTTAACACCTATTGTGACCGTTAAAGACGTCGAATTAACGGCATTAAATTTAAACGTTTCTTCATATGGTATTGTGCAACCTAAATATGAAACTGAAATTGTGGCGCAAGTGAGCGGTGCAATTGTTTCATTATCAGACGATTTTGTCCGTGGCGGTTTTATTAAAAAAGGCCAATTACTAGCAACTATCGATCCGAGTGATTATGAAGCGGCACTTATTGACGCTCAAGCGAACCATGCGTCAGCGCTTGCAGCTCTAGAAATTGAAAAAGCCCAAGGTCAAGTTGCTGAAAGAGAATGGCAGCGCATTAAAGACACTTCTCCTACTGAATTAAGCTTACGTCGTCCGCAGTTAGCTCAAGAAATGGCTAAGGTAAAAGCATCTGAAGCCGCTGTAAAAAGAGCGACTCGAAATCTAGAACGTACTAAAATCACTTCTCCGTATGATGCCATGATAGCCGATAGACAAATTGGTTTAGGCTCTTATATGAGTGTTGGTAAGAAATTGGGTAAATTATTAAATGTCGCTGTTGCCAAAGTTAGGTTACCGGTTGCCGATAATCAACTGCAGTATTTAATTGCAAGTGGTGTGCAAGCTGATGTTATTTTAAGCAGTGATTATTCAGGTGTTAATCAACAGTGGCATGCAAAAATTGTTCGCTCTGAAGGTGTTATCGACGATAGCTCGCGCATGAATTATTTAGTTGCTGAAATTCAAGACCCGTATGGTCTGCAGTCGGGTCAACGTCCGATTCGTTACGGTACATATGTTAATGCTGATATTCATGGCATGGAACTCAATAACGTTGCACTAGTTGCTCGGCATTTAGTGACTGATGCGCAAGTCGCGGTTCTAGATGATGATAATAAATTACGCTATAAAAGTGTTGAGATATTACGTCAGCAAGGCTCGCAAGTAGTGATTTCGGCTGGTTTATACAAAGGCGATAAAATTATAACTTCAGCGTTAGATTTCCCTGTGGCAGGTATGAGCTTATCGCTAAATGTTGATGTTCCTGATGACAATAATAACCAGAATCAAACTGAGGGTGAAACACAACTTGCCCTTGAGGATGAATAGTCATGGAAGATACCAATAAAGGTTTGATCTCATGGTTTGCCCGTAATCCGGTTGCGGCCAATTTGTTAATGATCATTATTATTGTTGGCGGCTTATTAACTGCAGGTACTATTCGTAAACAGTTTTTTCCGCAAGTTGAAATTAATTGGCTTGAGTATAATGCTGCATATCCCGGCGCTGCCCCACAAGAAGTGGAAGAAGGCATCACCATTAAGGTTGAAGAAGCCTTAGAGTCAGTGCAAGGCTTAGAACGAGTTATTACTTACTCAAACCGTAATTATTCTAATGGTTGGTTTCGTGTCAGCGATAGCTACGATCCACAAATTGTACTGGAAGAAGTTAAATCACAAATTGACTCTATATCTTCATTCCCTGCCGGTATGGAACGTCCAACTGTTGAGCGCATTAAAATGCGCCAAGAAGTGCAATATATAAGCTTACATGGTGATATGACACAAAAACAACTGAAAGAGTTGGGTCGTAATATTCATGATGAAATACAACAACTTCCTTCCGTTAATATCTCTGAGTTCTTCGGCGGTTTAGATTATGAAATTGGTATTGAAGTAAGCAAAGATAAACTTAGAGAATATAAATTATCATTTTCGCAAGTGGCTAGTGCCGTGCGTAATTGGTCGCGTAATATGTCAGCAGGGCAAATTAGAGCTGAAAATGGATACATTAATTTACGCGTAGAAAATCAGGCCTATATAGGCCATGAATTCGCGAACTTACCATTAATTACTCGTAACGATGGTTCAACCATTCTATTGGGCGAAGTCGCCACTATTACCGATGACTTTGAGCAGGGTATTCAATACTCCAAATTCAATGGCATGAACTCGGTAACCTTTTTTATTGGCGCGGCAACCGATCAAAGTATTACTGATGTCTCTAAAATTGTTAAAAGTTACGTTATTGAGAAGCAAAAGGAATTACCTGAAGGTGTTTATATCGAAACATGGGTAGACATGACTGAATACCTAGAAGCTCGCCTTGATTTAATGATGAATAGTTTACTCAGTGGTGGTGCGTTAGTATTTTTAATGTTGGCATTATTTTTACGTATTCGTTTAGCGTTTTGGGTGATGATGGGTTTACCTGTCTGTTTCCTTGGTACTTTACTCTTTATGCCATTGGGTATCATAGATGTAACCGTTAATATTATTAGTTTATTTGCTTTCATTTTGGTCCTCGGTATCGTGGTTGATGATGCCATAGTGATGGGCGAAAGTGCCCATAGTGAAGTCGAAGAAAAAGGTCATTCCATTGACAATGTTATTCGCGGCGTAAAACGTGTTGCTATGCCTGCAACCTTTGGCGTATTAACAACTATTGCAGCATTCTTGCCATTTACTATGGGTGATGGACCTTCTGCCGCATTTGGTAAATCTATTGGCTTTATCGTAGTGTTATGTTTGATTTTCTCTTTAATTGAATCAAAGCTTATTTTGCCTGCCCATTTAGCTCGTATGAAACCTAAGGTATTTAATCCAAAAAATCCATTCGATCGTATCCGTGCTGTCATTGACCGTAATTTAAAAAAATTCATTGAAAATACTTATCGCGGCATATTACAAACTGCGGTTAAGTATCGCTATGCGATAGTGTGTGCTTTTATCGCTTTCTTGTTAATTTGTGCGGGCTTATTCCAAGGTGGCTTAGTGCGCTTTATTGGTCAACCGAAAATCCCTCATGATTTTCCTCGTATTCAATTAGAAATGAATTTAGATGCTTCTGAGCAAGCGACACTTTCAGCATTAAAAGCAATTGAACAATCTTTATATGATGTCGACCGCGAAGTTGAAGCTGAATTTGGCACGCCGATGATTTCTGATATGCAGGTTGATTTACGTGGCCGTACATCAGGGCGCGTTATGGTGAAATTAATAGACCCTGAACTACGCCCTATGGACACTTTTGCGCTAGCTGAAAAATGGCGGGCAAATATGCCGTTAATTGCGGGTGTTAAGAGTTTAGAAACACAAGATAATTTATTTGGTAGTGACCGAGATGACGGCGATATCAGTTTCCGCTTAGATGGTAGTGATGAGGACCAGCTTATTGCTGCTTCTCGAGAATTAAAAGTCAAGCTGAACTCATTAGTGGGTGTAAGCGATGTTAATGATTCACGAATGAATAGCGCTAAAGAAGTGCAATTTAAACTTAAACCGTTAGCCTATTCAATGGGCCTAACCTTAGCCGATGTAGCATCACAAGTTGGCTATAGTTTTTATGGTTTAGAAGCACAGCGTATTTTACGTAATGGTGAAGAAGTTAAAGTAATGGTGCGTTATCCGCTCAGTGACCGTAGTTCAATTGGTCATGTTGATGATGTATTAATTCAAGCACCAAATGGCGCTGAAGTACCTTTATCTGAAATTGCTGACATTAATATTACCAAAGGTGTTAACCGTATCCGCCGTGAAAATGGCAGCCGTACCATAAATGTATGGGCTAAGGTCGATGCTGCACAAGCCGAACCATTTAAAATTACTCAAGATATTCGTGATAACTTTATGCCACAACTACTTAAACGCTATCCGTTAGTGAAAAGTGAAGTGTCAGGACGTATTCAAGAAGAAATCGACAGTGCTAATACTCAGTTACGTGATTTCATTATTTCATTACTGATTATTTATAGCTTGCTCGCTATTCCGCTTAAATCATATGCACAGCCAGTGATCATTATGTCAGTGATCCCATTTGGTGTGATTGGCTCGGTAATTGGCCATATGCTGTTTGGTCTAGACTTAAGTGCCTTATCGGTATTTGGTATTATTGCCGCAGCCGGGGTTGTGGTGAATGACTCCTTAGTTATGATTGATTATGTGAATAAAGCCAAAGCCGCGGGCGTTGCTTCTATCTTTGCGGTAGTCGATGCGGGTTGTAATCGCTTTCGAGCTATATTGCTAACTTCTTTAACAACATTTATCGGCTTAGTGCCCATTATGTTTGAAACCAGTATGCAGGCTAAGTTAGTTGTACCAATGGCAATATCATTAGGCTTTGGGGTGTTATTTGCAACCGTAGTGACGCTACTATTGATCCCATGTTTATATATTGTTATTGAAGATATCAAAGGCATGTTTACACGAAAATCAAAGCTGCAAGATGCTGCCGTCGCTCATATTGAAAAAATAGAGGCGTAATGCTCTCAATCTAGTGGCGACATAGTATATTTTGAAAATGCAAAAGGGCTGATTAAATCAGCCCTTTTTTTATGATGATAATCTTTGCCGTTAGAAATTAAGAGCGTTCGTACACTTTAAAATTATAATCATGAATGTTTTTTTCATCACCCTTGTGAGGTTGTTCGCTCACACACTGCCATTCGCCTTTGACGTTATAATCAGGGAATAGGGTGTCACCATCAACGGTTAAATCTATTTCGGTAATATACAGGCGTTGAGCGGCCTTTAAACAGTGTTCATAGATACTGCCACCGCCTATCACCATAATTTCTTCTACATCGGTTACCAATGCTAATGCGGCATCAACAGATGTTACTGTTTCAATGCCATCAGCTTGATAATTTGCATCACGACTTATCACAATATTACGACGACCAGGTAACCCAAAGCCAATTGACTGAAAGGTTTTACGACCCATGATCACTGGTTTTTTTAAAGTGGTTTGTTTAAAGTATTTTAAGTCGGCAGGCATATGCCAAGGCATTTGATTGTCTTTGCCAATAACGCGGCCATTAGCGTGCGCAACAATCATAGAAAGAATGGTCATGGTGAAGTCCAGTTTGATTTATTATTAATGGTTATTGATGACGTTAGAATATCATAACAGTGATAATTACTGCACTACAAAAGCAAAAGGCCATACATTTCTGCATGGCCTTTTAATATTTAATACATTTGCTATTAGCTAGGGTGACTATTGACGGTATTCAACTTCAACGTCGTAATCGTCTTCATCCCACTCTTCATCATCAAGATCGTCTTCTAAGCTAGTCGCTGCAATTGTTTCTTCGTGGTATGTATCCCACTTAAATTCAATGTCGTCCGCTATAATCTCTTCTTCTTCCACTATCGGTGGAAGTGCTTCGATGTAAGTCATTATTTTTTGCGTAAGGTCTTTAGTACCTTCACGATTAAATGCCGATATTTGCAAATACTCTTCTTGCCAATCAAGTGCTTTTACAACACGTTGCATAACTTCTTCAGCTTCGTCTTCAAGTAATAAGTCAAGCTTGTTAAATACTAACCAGCGAGGCTTACCAGCAAGCTTTTCAGAATACTGTTCTAATTCATTAATAATTGTTAATGCATTTTCTGCAGGATCTGAACCATCTGCAGGTAATACATCAATTAAATGCACTAATATACGACAACGTTCAAGATGCTTTAAGAAACGAATGCCTAAACCAGTACCATCTGACGCACCGGCGATTAAACCTGGAATATCAGCGATTACAAAACTACGCTCTGCATTTAAACGCACTACACCCAAGTTTGGTACAAGAGTAGTAAATGGGTAATCGGCTACTTTTGGTTTTGCAGCTGAAACTGAACGGATTAATGTAGATTTACCCGCATTAGGTAAGCCCAATAAACCAACGTCTGCTAATAGCAGAAGCTCAAGATTTAAGTTACGTATTTCACCAGGTGTACCCAACGTTTTTTGGCGAGGTGCACGGTTAGTACTACTCTTAAATCGAGTATTACCTAAACCATGCCAGCCACCTTTGGCCACCATAAGTTTTTGTTCATGTTTGGTTAAATCACCAAGTTGCTCACCAGTATCAACATCGAGCACACGAGTTCCTACAGGAACTTTTAACATGCGATCTTCGCCGCCACGACCGGTACAATCACGACTGCGACCATTCTCGCCACGTTGAGCGTTATGAAATCGTTCAAAGCGATAATCGATTAGGGTATTTAGGTTTTCATCAGCAACAAGGTAAACATCACCGCCATCACCGCCATCACCACCATTCGGACCACCGAATTCAATGTATTTTTCTTTACGAAAGCTCATGCAACCACTACCGCCGTCACCAGCCTCTACACGAATTTCTACTTCATCAACAAATTTCATTGGCTTTTACAAGCTCCAAACATAAATGTATTTATATACTGTTATTATAACGAGTGTTCAAAAATTACACTAATTATAGCAATTGAATTACTTTTTATCGTTATTAAATGTAGCCTTAACACCAAATTTCAATAAATATGATTCAATTAATACCAACTATATAAAATATTAGTTGGTGAGTTTTGCGTTTTGCGATTAATTTAATTTAAAAGCAAAAAAAAACTCGCTAGATAGCGAGTTTTTATATTCGTCATCTTTTACTGATTATTCAGAAATGATGCTAACAAATTTGCGGCTTAAAGGACCTTTAACATCAAATTGTACTTTACCGTTAGTTAAAGCAAATAATGTGTGGTCTTTACCGATACCCATGTTAGTACCAGGGTGGAATTTAGTTCCACGCTGACGAACGATAATGTTACCCGCTAATACGTTTTCGCCACCAAAACGTTTAACACCTAAACGTTTAGCTTCTGAATCACGACCGTTACGAGTACTACCAGCTGCTTTCTTATGTGCCATCTTTAAATACTCCTATTAACCGTTGATGCTTGTAATTTTCACTTCAGTAAACCACTGACGGTGGCCTTGCTGCTTACGTGAATGCTTACGACGCTTGAATTTAACGATTTTAATTTTATCGCCACGACCTTGGCTTACAACTTCAGCTGTAACTTTGCCACCGGCAACATAAGGTGCACCTATGTTGATGTCGTCGCCATTAGCAACCATTAAAACATTTTCGAAATCTACTGAAGAACCAATTTCAAGTTCTAGTTTTTCTAAGCGAACAGTTTGACCTTCGCTTACACGGTGTTGTTTACCACCGCTCTGGAATACAGCGTACATTTGCTACTCCGCACTGCGCCATTTATTAAGGCGCACAAATTAAAATAATAGGTCGCGGATTCTACGCTAAGATTCTTTGTAGGGCAAGCCTAAATATAAAAAATCATGTAATTATTTTATAAATTTAATCTAAATTAAATTTACAATTAAATACATCGCTCAAATCGCAACTTTTGCTTGGCATTATTATACTTATTTTTTAAATAGAAATCTTTGATTTACTAAGAAATAGTGTAAAATCAGCACTAATAGTATGGATATAAATAACTGTGGCGTAATGAATGCTTCACAGCCTAATAAATAGAATCAATAATTAATATGAAACTTAGTCAAATTCAAGATCTTACCAACGCCGACATGACCGCAGTTAATACTCTTATCTATGGGCAGTTAGAATCTGATGTCGCTTTAATTAATCAATTAGGCATGTATATAGTTAATGCCGGTGGTAAGCGTATGCGTCCATTACTAACCGTGCTGGCAGCAAGAGCTTTAGGTTATGAAGGAAAAGACCATTTAACGTTAGCGGCGATCATTGAATTTATCCATACAGCAACTTTATTACATGATGATGTTGTCGATGAGTCAGGCTTAAGACGCGGCCGTGAAACAGCAAATGCTTTATTTGGTAACAGCGCCAGTGTTTTGGTCGGTGATTTTCTTTATACCCGTTCATTTCAAATGATGGTGAGTTTAAATAACATGACCATCATGCAGGTATTATCTGATGCAACTAATATCGTTGCTGAAGGTGAAGTTCTACAGTTAATGAATTGTAATGATGCTGATACCACTATCGAAAGTTATATGCAGGTTATCTACTGTAAAACAGCGAAGTTATTTGAAGCGGCTACTCGTTTAGCAGCTGTTGTCACAGGTCGTGATAAGACAGTTGAAGATGCAATGACCTCTTATGGCAAACATTTAGGTACAGCGTTTCAGTTAATTGATGATTTACTTGATTACACCGCCGATGCGCAAGAAATGGGCAAAAACGTCGGTGATGACTTATCTGAAGGTAAGCCAACGCTACCATTATTGCATGCCATGCATCATGGTAATGAAGCTCAACAAAAGCTAATACGTGACGCCATTGAATTAAGTAATGGTATGCAGCACTTGGACGCTATTTTAGCTGCAATGCGTGAAACCGGTGCATTAGAATTTACTCAAAAAATGGCTGAACAAGAAGCAGAAAAAGCAATTCAAGCGTTAAGTTTCTTACCTGAGTCTGAGCATAAACAAGCACTTATAGCATTAGCACACTTATCTGTGGATCGAACGGCTTAATTCCACCTACTTAATGCATCTTAGTATAATTGAATGGTCCATAAATAAGTCCTAAAAGTGTAAACCTATTTCAGGACGGGACATAGGCAATAAAAAAGGGAGCTACTAAGTAGCTCCCTTTATGTTTATAGATTTATACCAAAAGGTATTAAGCCATAAAGTCGACACCTTCTTTGATGTCAGCTTTTAATGTAGCAAGCATGTCGTTTTTAGCTTTTTCTTCAAATTCGCTAAGCTTACCGTATGGTAATAATTCGCTAACACCATTTGGTCCTAAACGTACCGCTTGTGCGAAGAAAGATGCATCTTCACCGTTACCTTCAACATATGCGTAATCGATAACGTCTTCACCTTGTAAGCCTTTAACAAGCGACATACAAAAACGAGCAGCAGCTGCGCCCATAGATAAAGTAGCAGAACCGCCACCAGCTTTCGCCATAACAACTTCAGTACCAGCATTTTGAATGCGAGGTGTTAACGCTTCTACTTCTGCTTGAGTAAACTCAATGCCTTCAACTTGTGAAAGAAGAGGTAAAATTGTTGTGCCTGAATGGCCACCAATTACTGGAATTTTAACATCAGCTGTTGATAAGCCTTTAAGTTCAGCAATAAATGTTTCACTACGGATAACATCAAGAGTCGTAACACCAAATAAACGGCTAGCTTCGTAAGTACCAGCTTTCTTAAATACTTCAGCAACAATTGGTACAGTGCCGTTAACAGGGTTAGTGATAACACCAACTAATGCTTTTGGACAGCTAGCAACAATGCCTTCTGCTAATGTTTTGATGATACCTGCATTTACTGCAAATAAATCAGCACGGTCCATACCAGGCTTGCGTGGCATGCCTGCTGGAATAATTACAATGTCAGCGCCAGCTAATGCAGCAGCTAAATCGTCAGCACCAAAACCCGCAACAGTAACATCTGTTGGAATGTGAGATAAATCAACAGCAACACCTGGTACAACAGGGGCTACGTCATAAAGCGATAACTCAGAGCCAGCTGGTAATTGAGTTTTTAGTAACAAAGATAAAGCTTGGCCGATACCACCGGCAGCACCACATACAGTGACTTTCATTGAAGTTCTCCAGATATTGATTATTGTGTAATTATTTAACGTATCTATTGTGTTGAGTAATTACTTTAATTTTTTAGACGCACAAAAGATACAGAAACATGGCTTAAAATACAAACCATTTTGTCATAAGATCACAAAACTTGGTATTATACCTAGGTCTATAGTGTTTATATTATTGCAGATACTTAGTTTATACACTCTAAGTCACGTGTAAATATGATACAATTCAAAGATTAAGCTAGCATTAAGCGTTATAAATATATAGTGTTAATAAATTCGGTTATTTTGTCGTCGATACATCAACTTAAAAGAAACTAATATGAGTTTACAACAAAAACAAGAAGCATTAGTTAATGCATTTAAAGGCCTGCTGAAGCAGGAACAGTTTGGATCACAAGGGGATATTGTAGACGCCCTTAAAAACCTAGGTTTTGATAATATTAGCCAATCTAAAGTCTCAAGAATGCTGAGTAAGTTCGGTGCTGTGCGCACTCGAAATGCTAGGCAAGAAATGGTGTATTGTTTACCGGCTGAATTAGGTGTACCAACCGCGAAGAGTCCTCTTAAGCAGTTAGTTTTAGATATTGAACATAATGATGTCATGATCATTTTGCATACTAGCCCTGGTGCCGCACAGCTGATCGCGCGTTTACTTGACTCATTAGGTAAATCAGATGGCGTTTTAGGAACAATTGCTGGCGATGATACAATTTTTATTGCACCAACGAACGTCAGCGAAATAGAGTCTACTGTTGAAAAGTTGAATTTATTGTTTCAAAAATATCAATAATTAGCAGCTAGTAGTTAAATAAAAAGGCGCATTGCGCCTTTTTTTTGATTCAGGGATGAATTAACTTAGAATTGCCATGGATGGCATAAATTCTGTGATTCAGGGATGAATTAACTTATAAATCAAGGGGTCAGAGTGCTTGATTTGCAATATCAAACACTCTGACCCCTTGATCACATTTACTACTCTTCGTCTAACGCAAGTATAAAGTCTAACGAAGGTGCAAAAAATGCTGCGCCAGTTTCTGCTTGAGTATATTTAAGCATGTGATCAAAATTACCATGACCATCACCTTCAATCATACTTTTTAGCTGTAGTTCAAAATTTTCAGGTGTGTAACAATATGATAAGAAAAACAACCCCTGAGTTTTCATATGACCATAAGGCATGCTTTGTCGTAAAACCTCTAATGAATTGCCATTGATGTCTTTCAGGTTTGCTCGTTTGGTATGGGCAGTTAAAGGCTTGTCTGCATCGTCATACTCAATATCATCTCGTTTAGTACGTCCAAAAACGTCTTCTTGCTGTTTTTCCTCTAAACTTTGCCACAATTGCATATTATGACGGTAGCGCTGAATATGCAGATAGCTACCTTTGACAAAATCGATATCAGCGTCTTCTTTAACCAATGCTATTTCTCGTTTATGCAAACCTTTTGGATTTTCAGTGCCATCGACAAAGCCGGTTAGATCGCGGCCATCTAAATAGCGAAAACCTTTTACCTGCTCAATTAGCTCAACGGCATTACCCAATAACTCGCAGACCTTGACGCTTACTACATGGTTAACGTCGGCGCGGTCACTACGAATTTCTATATACAAGTCAAAATCATTGGCAGGCGCTATGCGATCGTCACATTGTAATGCACTAAACTGGCGTAATTGCTTTGGTCTAGCTTGCGGGTAGAATTCATCCCAGTAACATGCGCCAATAGCGATAACACCGATTAAATTTGATTCAGAAAACTGATCTGCATAATCTTCAAAAATGGCGGGTAGCTTAGAGAGTGCTTTGCGAATGAAAGCATTTTTATTATCTACTACATTAAACAATAAATAATAACTGTGTAAGTTGGGCTCTGCGCAAATACCAAATTGTTCTCTTGCCATCATTGTGCTCAATATCTAATAGTGAAGTTTTTTAAGTATATGAGTTTATGGAGGATTGCAAAAGAGGAAATTCAAATAATAGGAATTTAAGTGGGTTTTAACTGCTTGCTGGGACTTAAGTCTCGTAGTTTTTTTGGTTTGGTAGCTGGGACTTCAGTTTCACTTTTCTTTATGGCGTGGGTAATTGTGCGTCAACTGAAAAAAGTTGTTTGTCATGCCATCTTAACATGGTCAGTTTTCCGCCCCATACACAGCCAGTATCTAATGCGTAAGCATTATTTTGAGTAGTATGACCTTCTAATGAAGCCCAGTGACCAAACACCCATTTGATTTTCTGTAATTGTGGGTTTAATTCAAACCAAGGGAGAAGACTTGTACGATGATTTTCATTGAGATTGTTTGGGTGATCTTTTTCATTAAATTCTAATGAGCCATCATTAAAACAAAAGCGCATTCGAGTAAGGGCATTTACGCTATAGCGAAATTTTTCTAATTCAGTGTTGGCATCACCCCAATTATTAGGCATTTCGCCGTACATTTGTGTCAGCCAATAAGTTCTATTGTTTGACGAAATTCGTTGTTGCACAAATTCGCTTTGGCTAATGGCTTCTTCAAGCTGCCATTGCGGTGCAAAGCCGGCATGACTCACAAATGCTTGCTCGTTCGGAAGTTGTAATAATAATGGTTGTTGCGCTAACCAATTCATTAAATCATCAACATCAACTGCGCCAAGAAGATCGTCTAATTTATCGCTAGCTTTAGGTTTTTTTATACCCGCGTATACGGCCAATAGGTGCAGGTCGTGATTGCCTAGCACTACTTTCGCGCTAGCGCCTAAGCTTTTGATTAATCGTAGTGTTGATAATGAATCGGGGCCGCGAGCAACAAGATCGCCGGTAAACCATATTTGGTCTGCATGCAGGTTAAACTCCACCTTATTCATTAACTGGCAAAGTTCAACATAGCAACCTTGGATGTCACCAACTAAATATATGGCCATTTTGTTAGTTTAAGATATTCGGTATAGCTAGACTAAAAACAGGAATTTCAACCTTGAATAAACCGCCTTGCAAATCTTTCATGGTATAAAACCCTTCCATCGTACCTATAGGGGTTTTAATGATTGAACCGCTCGTATAACGATAGCGTTGGCCGCTTTGAATGATTGGCTGTTGACCGACCACTCCATCGCCTTCAACCGATACTTTATTACCGTCGGCATCAGTAATTAACCAACTCCGTGACATTAATTGCAGTGTTTTAGCACTATTATTTTCAATAGTGATGACATAGCTAAACACAAATCTATCCTGGTATTGATCTGATTGCTCTTCTATAAAGTGGACTTGCGTGTTAATTTTTACTAACTTTTCAACATCAATCATTTAAGTACTCATCACTATAGTTCTGGTGGGTTGTCCGTTAAGTAATTTGCAATATCAATATAGTCTTTTAAGCTTAAATTTTCTGGCCTTAATGTTGGATTGAGACCTAGAAACTCTAGCTGCTCAACCGTTAACAATTTTTTTAAACTATTGCGAATTGTTTTACGGCGTTGACTGAATGCTTCACGTGTTACGCGTTCAAGCCATTTAAAATCCTTGGCAGGATATTTAATTTCTTTGTGTGGGATTAATCGCACAATAGCACTATCCACTTTTGGTGGTGGCTGAAATGCTTCTGGGCCAATTTCCATTACCGGTAAAACCTGACAAAAGTATTGGCTCATAATAGATAAACGGCCATACGTTTTAGAGTTTGGCCCTGCAGCCATACGGTTAACGACTTCTTTTTGCAGCATAAAGTGCATGTCTTGCACGCAATCTTTAAAGCTTAAAAGATGAAAAATAAGCGGCGTTGAAATGTTATAAGGTAAGTTACCAAATATACGTAATGGTTGTTCTTCTGCTAAAGTTGAAAAATCAAATTTTAACGCGTCAGTTTCGTAAATAGTTAAATTTTTAGCGATAAAAGGGTGATGGCGTAAACGATGTGCTAAATCCCTGTCTAGCTCAACCACTGATATGTCGCCAGCACGCTCAATCACAGGCTCAGTTAAAGCGCCTAATCCTGGTCCTATTTCAACTAGGTTTTCACCACTGGATGGATCAATAGCATCAACAATGCGGCCGATAACCGACTGGTCATGCAAAAAGTTCTGTCCAAAGCGTTTTTTGGCCTGATGGCCTAAGTGACTTTTATTACTCATTTATGATTATTTACTAATTCAATTGCGTTATTGAGTGCTGCTCTAAAACTGCCTGAGTCAGCTTGATCAGTACCAGCAAGTTCTAATGCTGTGCCATGATCTACGGATGTTCTTATAAAAGGCAAACCTAAAGTAATATTGACTGACGAGCCAAAGCCTTTATATTTTAAAACGGGTAAGCCTTGGTCGTGATACATTGCTAATACGGCATCTGCATCATTTAAATACTTTTCTTGAAAAATTGTGTCAGCAGGTAAAGGTCCAATTAAATTTAAACCTTCGCTGCGCAAACTTTCCAAAGCAGGGCTTATCGTTTCTATTTCTTCTTTACCTAAATGACCGTCTTCACCTGCATGCGGGTTTAAGCCACAAACGTATATTTTAGGTTCTTTAATACCAAATTTTTCTTTAAGATCTTTATCTAGTATACGAGTAATTTTTTGAATGCGCTCAAAGGTAATTGCTTTTGACACATAAGCCAGTGGAATATGTGTTGTCACTAGAGATACTCGCAAGCCAGGAGTTGCTAACATCATCACTACATCAGCACAATTTGCTTGCTGGGCAAAGTATTCAGTATGACCACTAAATGGAATGCCAGCTTGGTTGATTAAGCTTTTGTGAACAGGGCCAGTAACTATGGCTTTAAATTCACCGTCCATATTACCTTTACAAGCAAGTCGCAATGTTTCTACAACGTAAGCACCATTATCAGCATTTAATACACCAGGTTCGCATGGTGTATGTAACTGTACAGGCATCACTTGCATGGTACCTGCTTTATGGGCTATAGGTTCGATATTTGCGTCATAAATAGTGACTTGTAATGGTAAATTTAAATTATCAGCACGCTGTTTTAATAACTCAGGATCGGCCACTGCAACAAGTTGCACTGGCCAGTCTTGTTGGGCAAGTTGAATTAATAAATCAGGTCCAACACCGGCAGGTTCGCCAGGGGTAACGGCTACTTTATAAACCATTACTATTATCCTTCGTCATCAAATATTTCTATGTAAGCTTCTTGACGAGTTTCTTTCATCCAACGCTGTGCTTCAATGCCAAATTTACGATTAAACAATAGCTGGTAAGCTTTGTTTTCGTCATTTTGCTCGGTAGCATCTAATGTTCTACGACCTGTAAGTTGCACTATATGCCAACCAAATGATGAGCGAAATGGTTTTGAATATTCATCTTGCTTAAGCTTGGCTAGTTGATTGGTGAACGCTGGATCATAGCTACTTGGATCTGCCCAACCTAAATCACCACCACGAGTTGATGTCGGGCCATCAGAGTACTCACGAGCTAAGCTATCAAAATCAGCTTCACCAGCATTAATTTGTGCAAGGAAGCCGTTTAATTGTTGCTCAGCTTTTTCGTCTGACAATATAATTGACGGTGTAATCAGTATATGGCGAGATTTTACTTCGGTAACCTCTATAATTTCTTTACCACGAACATCGAGTATTTTTATGATGTTAAAGCCTAAGCCAGTACGAATAGGGCCAAAAATCTCACCTTTACTTTTACCATCAACAAGTTCAGCAAATAATGTAGGCATTTCATTAATACCGCGCCAACCAATATCACCACCTTCAAGGGCAGTGGTTGCACCAGATGATGCAATGGCTATTTTCTTAAAATCAGAGCCATTATTCAATAATTCAATAACTTTAGCTGATCTTTCTTTAGCGTCCGTTAAATCGGCTTGTGTTGGCTCTTCAGGAAAGGCAATCAAGATATGTCCGATGTGATATTCGATATCGGTATTGGTTTGTTCGCGCATTAACTTAATTAAGTTATCAACTTCTTGCGGTGAAACGTTTACACGACGACGCACACTCGCTCGGCGTACTTCTCCGGTGACCATCTCGCGGCGGACACCTTCACGATAGCTTTCATAATTTAAACCATCATTAACCAATTTTTGTCTAAATTGTTCTAGACTCATGCCGCCATTTTCTTGGGCAATTGCGGTAATTGTTTGATCAAGTTGAGCATCACTTATTTGTACACCCATGCGTTCGCCCATTTCTAACAGCAAGGTGTCATTAATAAGCTTTTCCATAGCTTGAGTGCGCAATGCAGCATCCGATGGCAGACTTTGTTTTTCAGACAATGCTTGTTTTTTTACATTGTTCACAAGTTCTAGTACATCTGACTCTAAAACAACGCCGGTGTTTACAACAGCGATAACTCTATCAAGTTGATATTCTTTCGCGTAACTGAATGATGAAGTGGTTATAGCGGTAAAAGCAAGGCCTGATATTACAAAGGCAAGTTTAATTATTGTTTTCATTAATATAAGTTTCTTTGGTTAATTACTTAGAAAATATGGGCGTTGGTAGCCGAATATGCCTGATTCTAACATATCGTCGACACCAAGTGGTTTTTGATTTCCACCTAGTCCTTTCAGTACAAACTGTACCATAACTCCGTTATCAAATTCATCGCGATTATCTTCGATAAATTGCTCATCGTCTAAATTAGTGTTGATGCTACGATGATAGGCAACTCTTATCGCCCAACAGCAGCTTTCATATTGTAAGCCAGCATATGCTTCTAACGATCTTTTTCTAACTAAATCATTAGTCACATGACCAACAAACTGCCAATCACGATTAAGAGGAACACTCGCTAATGCGGTTACTTGCTCAATACTGCCTCCTGATATATTACGAACAAAACGGTGACTTAACTGATAAATCGAACGGTTATTATCTCTATAATCAATACTTACTTGGCTTTTTTCGGTATTGTTAACTTCAGTATCGTATTGAATATCACCTTGAAACTGCCAACGTTTTGCAAGTTGGATAAACCAATCAGCAGCTAATGCCGATGAATCTTCACGTTCTCCATCATCATTAAAGCTAATGTTGGTATTGTTCATGTAAAAAATCCGACCTATGCTCATACGAAAAAGTTCAATATTTTTTTCGTTTAATATCCTACTTGTAGCACCTAGTGAGAATTGATCCGCTTCGGCAACCCTATCAACACTACTAAAACGTCGGTCACGAAATAGGCCATCGAAATCATCTTGCAAGCTTGCACTATCGTAAACATAAATATCATTTTGATCTTTGTCAGGAATATATAAATATTGAATCTGCGGTTCAAAAGTTTGCACCATATTATCGAGAAACAGAGATGTGTCTCTGTCAAAGTTTAAGCCGGTATGAATTCTAACTTTTGGTAATGTTCGAGTAACATCTTCTTTTAAAAATATTTCGCCGGTAGTATTAACAGCTTCTATATTATCCTGCTGGTAAATAGTATGCATTAATTTGAACTCAGAATTCACAAACCAACTGGGGCTAGAGTAGGGCACACTAATACCTGTTTCAATATGCAAACGATCAGCCGTTGGTAAAGATTCATTATCGATTTCAAAGCGGCTATATTCACCATAAAAATCAAATGAACTGTTATAGAGGCCTAAAGGTTGATAGGACTCAAACTCTAATTGAGGCAATGTTTGATAACTTTCATCACTATCACCTAGGACCTTAAAATCTTGTACTTTTATGGTACTGTGCCAATTATTACCAAAGTAAGACAACTCACCTATACGCCACAAGTAAGCATCCGTTTTACTAAACTGCTCGCTACCTATATCGACTAAATAATTATCATCACTCAAGTCGCTATAGTCGACAAAAACACGAAAATTTTCGGAAAACGTACCTGTATGCTGGTAACGCGCTAAATAACGCGAATCTTCATTGCTGATTAATTTGTCATCACGTTCTAAATATTCAACATTTAATGCACCATATTGTTGGCCCGTGAGATAGCGTAATTCGGTATTAAGTTGCTCTCCACGATCTGACATGTGCTTAGGCGTGATAGTTGCATCTATATTTTCAGCTATATTCCAATAAAAAGGTAAGGCAACGGTAAGTCCTGAATTGCTTGATGTCGATATTTCGGGATATAAAAAACCCGTTTTACGCTCATTGGTTAATGGGAAATTAAAATACGGTAAGTAAAATACCGGAATATCTTTCACCCTAAATACGGTATTCCAGGCTTCACCTTCATTGTCTTCAGTTGATAAATTAATTTCACTTGCCGAAAACTCCCAGTCAGGTACATCATCAAGACAGGTTGTAAATGATGAACCCGTTAATTTTGCCCCTAACTCTGTTACTTCAAACGTTTCAGCTGTGCCTTTGCCTCGAGTCGTGTTCATTCGATACTGAGTATCGGTCATGGTGATTTTATTGGTTTCACTATTGGCATAAAGCTTACCCGAATCAATAGTCATCTTAGTGTCTTGATATCGAGTCGGGCCATTTGTTTGGATTTCGTTTGTGGTTCTATCTATAACGACTTCATCAGCGGCAATTCTTTGATCACCAGAGGCAAGTTTTACGCCACCAGAAAATATTGTTTGTGAATTTCTACTAATGGCCGTTTTTTTTGATTGGATAACAATATCCTGCGAATTAACTTGACCTTCTAAATTCATTTCAACAGGAGTTGGTGGAAATATTTGGCATTGGGCATTAAAAGGCACAAGTACTGGTTCTTCAGCAGCAAAGGCAATGTTGTAAATGCTACAACAGCTAATCAAAAATAATTTTCGGGAAAATTGCATGCACATTCCGATCTATAAATGCTGCTGTTGCAGCAATTTCCTAAGTTAAAATTTATAAATAACGTATTTAATTAACTTAGATGTTTGGTATTAATTATTATATTTTAAGTTTAACAAACTTTATTTATTAAGTATCTGAAAAACGCTTATTGCTATTAAATTCTTGTATTGAAGTAATAAGTTTTGATATTTAAACAAAAAAATGTTCATTTAAGTCGATATTATAGCCCTAATTAGCATAAATCAGATTTATTTTAAGCGAATTTAATATAGTAATTCTCATTATTCTACTATTTGGTTATATTGGCTTTAATATTTAATTATTTTGTTGGATTTTTTTTGTCTTTCGATTCTCGACCCTCACAACTTAATACTTGGCTAAAGGGATTATTTCCAGATCAAGACTACGCTCTTGTGATGCTAAATGGCGATGCTGGTTTTCGTTGTTATCATCGACTTAGTATCGATGGTATGAATTATATCATTGTTGATACACCTGCAAATAAGGTTAACAATCTAGCATTTGTTGAAATGACCAAAGCATTTAGCATGCAAGATGTGTTAGTACCTCAAATTATCGCTCATCAGCAAGAGTTAGGTTTTATGTGCCTTAGCGATTTTGGCGATTGTTTGCTTGCCAACAATTTGAATAACATCACCATGAGTTCTTTATATCGACAGGCGCTCGATTTGTTACCCGCAATAAGCAATATAAAATCAACTGATTTATGGCAACTGCCGACTTATGACGCCGCATTTTTACAAATTGAATTAAATGTTTTTGTTGATTGGCTTGTGGTTGAACATCTTGATTTGGTGATAAGTTTTGATGAGAAACAACAATTACAACAATGTTTTCAACAACTCATAAATAGTGCTTTAGAACAACCGCAAGTGGGTGTTCATCGTGATTTTCATTCACGTAATTTAATGATGTTAGCCGATGACAGAATAGGCGTGATAGATTATCAAGATGCAGTTATAGGCCCAGTAACCTACGATGTAGTATCATTGTTGAGGGATTGTTATGTGCGCTGGGATGATGCTTTACTTGCCCCTTTGTTAGCGAAACAATTACAAATTACCCAATCCCAGTTTCCACAATTTACCATTACCAGCGAAATATATCAGCAATGGTTTGACTTAATGGGTCTGCAAAGACATGTAAAAGCGGCTGGTATTTTTGCGCGACTTTATCATCGAGATAATAAATCAGGCTATCTCGCTGATATTCCACTGACCTTAAGTTATATCGTCGATATTGCCGCAAAATATCCCACTTTACAGTTTTTATCATCATTTGTTGCCGATCGCGTACTGCCAGCATTAACTAAAAAAACAATTAGGACTACTTCATGAAAGCCATGATACTTGCTGCAGGACGTGGTGAAAGGATGAAACCGTTAACGGATACTTGTCCTAAACCCTTGTTAAAAGTCGCCGGTATACCTTTAATCGAACATCATATCAAAAAGCTTAAACTCGCCGGTATCACTGATATTGTCATCAATCATGCTTGGTTAGGTGAGAAAATTGAGCAATATTTTGCTGATGGCCAAGCGTGGGGTGTTAATATTCAGTATTCGCTAGAGTGCGACGCGTTAGAAACCGCTGGTGGTATAATTAAGGCACTGCCTTTGTTAGGTGACAGTGAATTTTTAATCGTTAATGGCGATATCTATTGTGATATGCCATTTACGCATTTGCCAAAACTTAAGCCTGGTCAGTTAGCACATTTATTTTTAGTAAAAAATCCTGAACACAATCCTAATGGCGATTTTTACATTAATGACTCGCACTTATCGGCTGAGTTAGTGACTAAAGAAATAGACAATAGCACTATCACTAGGTTTACCTATTCAGGTATTGGTATTTATCATCCTAAACTTTTTTTAGGCATGGCTGTTGAAAAAGCGCCACTTGCACCCATTTTAAAGCAAGCGATGCAAAAACATAAAATTAGTGGCACTTTATATCAAGGGCTGTGGAGTGACATTGGTACACCCCAGCGTTTAGAACAGATAAATCAATTAGTATCATAGGTTATATCAAGGGCTTTGGAGTGACATTGGTACACCACAGCGTTTAGAACAGATAAATGAATTAGTATCATAGGTTATATCAAGGGCTTTGGAGTGACATTGGAACTCCACAGCGTTTAGAACACATAAATAAATTAGTATCATAGGTTATAAATAATGCGTATTTGGGGTAAGGTTATTGGTTTTTTGCTTGGTTTTATGGCCGGCAGACTGTTAGGAGCATTAATTGGTTTATGGCTTGGTCATAAATTTGATAAAGGCTTAGGTTTAAATTTTACGGCGTTCAACACGGAAAATGCCGCAACTCGTCAAAAATCTTATTTTCAAGCAACGTTTTCAGTGATGGGGCATATTGCTAAAGCAAGTGGTCGTGTGAGTGAAGATGAAATTGTATTTGCCAAACAGGCCATGAAAAAATGGGGCCTTAATGATGAAATGACGCAAGTCGCTATAAAGGCATTTGGTGAAGGCAAAGGTGAAGGGTTTGAGCTTAATAGTCAAATAAAAGATATAAAGCGAGCGTGTTTTGGCCGTCATGATTTATTACAAATGTTTATTGAAATTCAAATTCAAGCCGCATTTGCTGATGGTGATTTACATCCTAAAGAACGCCAAATACTTCATACCATTGCTCGAGGCTTAGGTATTTCAGCACAAGAGCTGGATTTATTATTAGACCGCATTGTTGCGGGCGAACAATTCCATCAGCAAGGTCATTCTCATTCACCGCAACAAGCTAAGCAACATTTAGAAAATGCTTATAAAGTGCTGGGTGTAACGGCAAATACCGATGCTAAAGAGATTAAAAAATCCTATCGAAAACTGATGTCACAGCATCATCCCGATAAGTTGGTAGCCAAAGGTTTACCGCCAGAGCTTATGGAAGATGCTAAGCAAAAAGCACAAGATATTCAAGCTGCGTATGAGTTAATAACCAGTCAAAAGTAAATGGCATGTGGTCATTGCATGTTTGCACCAGCACCCTTGTGATCTGAATAGGTCATCAACCTGATGGAAGGTGACCTCAATACAAGAAGCACAAAATATTTATTACTAGTAAATAGTCATTATTGATTTACTATTTAAAGCTAGCTTTAAATAAATGGGCAGGGGGCGTTGAATTCGATTTTTTCACCGCTTTTAGGGTGGTAAATCGAATAATAAATTGAATGTAACTGTAAGCGATTGCGTAGCTTTAACGCGTCATCGTGGGCATATAATCTATCGCCTAAAATAGGGTGTCCAAGCGCTAGCATATGCACCCGTAACTGATGTGATCGTCCAGTGATAGGTTTTAGTTCTAATAAACTGCTTTGTGCATCAGTACTTAATACTTTGTAGTGAGTAAGCGATTGCTTACCTCGTTCAAAGCACACCATCTGTTTAGGCCTGTTTGGCCAATCACAAATAAGTGGTAAATTCACTTCACCAACATTCTTTTCTAAATGGCCATAAACGCGAGCAATATAATATTTTTCAGTTTGCCTATGTTCAAATTGGCGGCTAATAGCGACATGACTCGCCTTGTTAAGCGCCATAATAATAATGCCAGATGTAGCCATATCTAAACGATGCACAATGGTTGCACTAGGTAGAACTTTTAATACTCTATTTTGTAAGCAATCTTGATGTTCAGGTAAGCGCCCAGGAACCGTTAATAGGCCACTGGGTTTATTTAATACCACGATATCATCGTCTTGGTAAACAATGCTTAAATAAGGACTTTGTGGTGGCTTATAAACAAAGTCCGGATTGGCGGCCATTAAATGCTCTCTGTTACTTTACTTAGCATTTAGGTACTAACAACGATTAAACGGATCGCTTCAAACTTCATTTGTGCATTGTTAATAAAGTGCGTTAATTCATGTTGTTGGTGCTTAATAAAATCAAGCTCAGATTGGCGCACATTTGGGTTTATCTTTGCTAATGCACTTAAACGATCGTATTCATCATCTAACGTTACGTGCATTGCCGCTAATGCTTGCTCTTGTAATTTGGTTGTCTGTTTTTGACTAAAGCCTTCAGCTTTCTCAACCAAACTTGGGATCATACTTTTTAAGGCTTTTACTAATTGTAAACCAGTATGTTTCTTCACTGGCGATAATTGGTTATCAAGTACTGCTTCGGCCACTTTATCTGATAAATTGTTGCCACTTTTATCAAGCAATATTCGAATAGGCGTAGTTGGTAAATAACGACCTAGTTGTAAGTGAGCAGGTGCCATCGCTTCAAAGGTAAAAATACACTCGACAAAGAAAGTACCTACAGGTAATGCTGGATTTTTCAATATAGCAATACTTGAACTACCGGTTTCATCACTTAACAGTAAATCCATAGAGCCACGAACCATAGGGTGGTCCCAAGTGAGTAACTGATAATTTTCGTTACTTAATGCTGTTTGTCTATCAAATGTTACGGTTGCACCATCTTCTGGTAAACAAGGAAAATTAGCACTGAGCATATGTTCACTTGGTTGTAAGGCAATCGAGTTATCTGCTTTATCGTCTTGTTCTAAGCCGAATACGTCAAACACTGAGAACATATACATTGCAAGATCTGTGTCGTTATCTTGCGTTTCAATATCATTCACTAACTGTTCAGCTTTACCTTGGCCCGATGAATGAATTTCAAGTAATTTATCACGACCATTTTCTAAATCGACTTTTAATTTAAGGTGCATGTCGTGACTGGCATTAATGATATTTGCTATGGCTTGCTCACTCCATAAACCCTGTAATGCGGTTTGCATCATAGCGGTACCAAATTCATCATAAATAGCACGCGCAGTAACACACGTTTGCTCAAATGCATTCATTGATTGCTGATACCAACTCAGTAATAGTGATTGCGGCGAGTTAGCAAAATAAGGAACATGCAAACAAATTGTTTCGGTTTGACCAATTCGATCTAAACGGCCGATACGTTGTTCAAGTAAATCTGGGTTACGCGGTAAATCAAATAATACTAAATGATGGGCGAACTGGAAGTTACGACCCTCTGAACCAATTTCTGAACACAGTAGCACTTGCGCACTGTCTTCTTCTTGCGCAAAATAAGCCGCGGCTTTATCGCGTTCAAAAATAGTCATGCCTTCATGGAATACTGCGGCGCGGATACCTTCTCTAACTCGAAGAGCTTCTTCTAAGTCTTTTGCTGTTTGCGCGTGAGTACAAATAACCAATATTTTTTCTTGGCGATTTTCATTTAACAAGTTAATTAAAAACTCAACACGCGGGTCAAAGTCGACCCACTCATCACTTTGATGATTTAAATGATAAAGCGTTTCTGGGGTAAATATTAATTTACTTGTCGCCGAATTAAGCAGTACATCATCGTCATCACTAACAATAAATTGTTGTAGCTTTTCTTCGTATTGCTCTGGTAATTCTAGCTCGGTGGTAAATAACTTACGACCCGGGAAACCTTTAATAGTATTACGAGAGTTTCTGAATAATATACGGCCTGTGCCGTGTCTATCGAGTAGCTGTGCGAGTAACTCTTTACGAGCAACTGCTTGTTCATTGTCATCACCGAGAAAATCATTAAGCAATGCTAAGCTTGCGCTAATATCTACTTCACTGAGCAACTTGGTAAGGGTTTGTTGTTGTTCATTTGAAATTGCGTCACCAGATAATATCGCATTAGCAACATCGGCCACTGCGCCGTATTGCTCTTCTTCTTTTATAAATTCTGCATAACTGTAAAAACGGTTAGGATCGAGTAAGCGTAAACGCGCAAAATGGCTTTCATGACCAAGTTGATCTGGCGTTGCGGTAAGTAGTAGTACGCCGGGAATATTTTCGGCTAAAATTTCGATACATTGGTATTCAATACTTGGCGCATCCGCAGACCATGCTAAATGATGTGCTTCATCAACCACCATTAAGTCCCAATCTTCATCGGCAATATTTTCAAATTGTTCAGGGTTATTTGCTAAAAAGTCTAAGTTAACCAATACCAATTGCGCACTACTGAATGGGTTTTCACCTTCACTGTATTGTTGGCAGCGTTCTTCATCAAATATACTGAATTTTAGGTTGAAGCGACGCAGCATTTCTACTAACCACTGGTGCATAAGTGATTCTGGTACGGCTATAAGTACACGTTGTGCACGTCCTGATACCAGTTGCTGGTGAATAATTAATCCCGCTTCAATGGTTTTACCTAAACCGACTTCATCGGCAAGTAATACCCTTGGTGCAAAACGTTTACCGACTTCTTCGGCAATATATAACTGATGCGGGATTAAGCTCACTCGAGCGCCCGTTAAACCAGTAAGCTCAGATTGCTGTTGTTGATATTGCTTTTTTAGTGAGTTTTTACGTAATTGATACCAATCTAAACGGTCAAATTGGCCATTTAATAAACGGTCGTGTGGTTTATTAAACTTAATGAAATGGTCTAATAGCATTTCTTTTAAATTTGTTTGCTCATTGGTGTCACTGCGCGGGCCAATATAAGTATAAAGATTGTCTTCTTCGACTACTTTTTCAATAGTAATGCTAAAGCCTTCGTGAGATGGCACTACATCGCCGACACTAAAGATAACACGAGTAAGAGGAGCATCTTTTATCGCATATTGCCTAGATTCACCGGTTGCGGTAAATAAAATTGTGACAAACCTTCCTTCTAAGGCAACTACTGTACCTAAACCTTGATCCGATTCACTGTCACTGATCCATCGCTGGCCAAGAAAAAAAGACATTAACATTCTCCAAAAAAACTACTGCTCGACAAAGGGGCGCTATGGTAACGATTAATGTTATACATTTCATTAATTAAATGAATATATGGACATTAATCGACAATTAATTTCACTTGATTTATAAGGATAGAATTGAATGTTAGATATTGCCTGTTGAATTTTTAAATAGAGGTGAAAAAAATTCATTTATTTTCACTTGCCAGCTTTAACATTATCTGGCAAATTATCTATATGGGGTTTTGAAAAAGGGGATTTTTACCAAGTAAATACCAATATGAATAATACTGATTTGTAGACGATTGTCGGCCTATACAGTTTTAATGCAAAACCCTAACCCCAGACCGGTTTTGTTTAAATCATGCCCATACTACATTTCATTTATTCTACTTAATTTTAGTACCTTTAATGCCAATTTAATCAACTCGGTAATAGGGTAACACTAACGCTTGCTAAAGGATTATATATGAATGACGAAAGCACTATTTACGTACTAGACACCAATATTCTCCTCCATGAACCATTTGCCTTTTTATCATTTCAAGAGCATGACGTGGTTATTCCTATGACAGTGCTCGAAGAGCTTGATAGCATTAAAGACCGAAATAAAGATGTTAGCCGAGATGCTCGGGTAGCCATTCGAGCCCTTGAAGATTTACTTGCTAATGCAACGCCTGAAGAAGTACTTGCTGGCGTACAATTACCCAATACTCATGAAAGCCAAGTGACTCCAGGGCATATTTCAATTTTTAATGACTTTACCTTAGAGCAAGAAATTGGCGGTTTATCAAAAAATGAAAATGATAACCGTATTATTCAAACCGCCTTACACTTACAAAAAATTCAAACAAAAAAACGTGTAGTACTTGTTACCAAAGACATCAACATGCGCCTTAAAGGCAAAGGTGCGGGATTAAAGTTTGTTGAAGACTATCGAACCGACCAATTAGTTGATGATATTAAATTTTTAACAAAAGGCTACCACAAGTTTTCAGGCGATTTTTGGCAACAAGTCACTAATTGTGAAAGTGAAACTACCGGCCGTTATACCAGGCACATTATTGATAAAGACTTGATCCCTGCCGCTTTTATAAATGAATACTTAATTGACGAAGATGAAAGCTTTGCCGGTAAAATTGTTGAAGTAACCGATGATAAAATGATCGTTCAAGATTTAGGTCACGAACGATTAATGGGACGCAATGCTTGGGGTATTCATCCTAAAAATATTTATCAAGGCATGGCGATGGATGCTTTACTTGACCCTGAAATTGATTTAGCTATTTTAACTGGCCCAGCGGGTTGTGGTAAAACCTTACTTGCTTTAGCTGCTGCCTTAGAGTTAGTCATTGAAAAGGGCGCTTACGATAAAATTATTGTTACTCGCTCTACCCCTGAAATCGCCGAATCAATCGGTTTTTTACCCGGCACCGAAGAAGAAAAAATGGCGCCTTGGCTCGCTGCTATTACCGATTCACTCGAAGTTCTGCATAAACAAGATGAAAGTATGAGTGGCAGCATGAATTATATTATTGAAAAGGCTAACATTCAATTTAAGTCGGTTAACTTTATGCGCGGTCGGAGTATTCAAAACGCCATTGTATTGTTAGATGAGTGTCAAAATTTAACTGCCGCACAATTAAAAACCATAATCACCCGCTGTGGCGAGGGCACTAAGTTAGTTTGTTCGGGTAATTTGGCGCAAATTGATAGTAACTATTTAACTGCGCTAACTTCTGGTTTAACGTATATAGTTGAGCGTTTTAAAGACTACCCGGGCAGTGCTACGGTTAACCTAAATGGTGTAGTGCGCAGCTCACTTGCGAAATTTGCGGAAGAAAATTTATAGGCCTTTAACTTAATAAACACCTAGTGAGTTATTATTAACTTACTAGGTGTAAAGTCTTAAGCCGATAAACAGTGATTAAGATTTACAACCTAATTATAGCAATTTCATTGTTGGTTTTGGTTCAACTTAGCGCTATTGAAAACGCACTACTCATTTAAATACATCACTAAAAGCTTGTTTTAGCAGGTTAACTTTATTCATTTCTCTTGGCACTTTTTTGTGCACCATAGACAGCTTGAACGGGTAAGTTCGGCTGCTTGGTTGGATTAACCTGATTTGACCTTGATTTAATTCATCTTGAATATAGCTCTGCGACATAAAGCCAATATAATGACCCGATAAAATCATCGCTTTACGAGTGTCAAATTGATAGGCCTTGGCGACAAGGTTTAGTTTTTGCAGTTGCTTACGACCTGAATCATCAATGTCTATACCGGGATGAATAGCGGCTACTTCAGCTAAGTCTGCATCGGAAATTTGACTATCGACTTTATTAAAAAATGGATGTTCTTTACCACAACATAAGTAAATGGGTTCACTGTATATTGGTGTGTAGTTTAGCCCTTCAATTTGTTGATAGCCGGGAAATAATCCGACATGCGCTTTATCTTTTAATAGCGATTTTTCAATATTAGATATAGAGTCACCATCTAAAACAATATGCAAATTTGGCGCATGATCATGAATGTGACTGATCACCTGGGATAATTTTTGTTGTCGTTTGGCGTCGAGTTGATCGGCGCAAAGAATGACTATTTCACCACTAAGCTCTTTGCCAAGCGTGCCTACATACAAAGAAAAGTCATTTAAAGAAGCAAATAAAGCAATCACTGCATTGTATACTTCTTGCCCTTCTTCAGTGAGCGAAAATCCACCTCGGCCGCGCAAGCAAAGTTTTAACTTCATTCGAGCTTCAAGGTTTGACATGTGCACACTAATGGTGGAACGAGTGATCCCCAGAGCAACTTCAGCCGCAGCAAAACCGCCATGTTCAACCACAGATACAAAAATACGCAGTAAGCGTAAATCATATTCTGCAACGGGTTTTGGGATGATTGATGTATTACTCAAAGTTTTACCTACTCCAAACATAAGGTTTAATGTTTAGTATTTAACCTTAGTTAGAATTGTTATTCAATAGCTACACAGTGATAATTTTAAGCACACAAAAATATTTAGCGTTGGAGATAAGCATGCAGCAGTTACAAGATAACAATTTACTTAAACCTTTTTCATACATTAATGGTAGCTGGCATAGCAGCGAATCATCATTTTCAGTGACCAACCCAGCGACCGGTGACGAAATTGCCAAAGTAAGTGATGCTGGTGTTGCTGAAACTGAGCTTGCCGTTAAAGCTGCAAAAGGTGCCTTAAAATCATGGTCAGCTAAATCAGCGAATGAAAGAGCTACATTATTGCGTAATTGGTTTAACTTAATGATGCAACACCAAGATGATTTAGGCCGAATTTTAACCTTAGAGCAGGGCAAACCATTAGCAGAAGCTAAAGGCGAAATCGCTTATGGCGCGGCTTTCATTGAATGGTTTGCTGAAGAAGGCAAACGCGTTTACGGCGATACAATTCCTGGTCCATCTGGTGACAAGCGTATTATTGTGATCAAACAGCCTGTTGGCGTGGTTGCATCGATAACGCCTTGGAATTTCCCAAATGCCATGATTGCCAGAAAAGCGGCCGCAGCATTAGCCGCGGGTTGTACATTTGTGGTGCGTCCAGCCACACAAACACCTTTATCGGCACTCGCTATGGCTGAACTTGCTGAGAGAGCTGGCATCCCTGCCGGTGTGTTTAATGTTGTTGTGGGCATGGATTCACGCGGTATAGGCAAAGTACTTACCCAGCACCCGGATATTGCTAAATTTACTTTTACCGGCTCTACACCGGTTGGTAAAACCTTAATTGCACAATGTGCAACAACGGTAAAGAAAGTATCAATGGAACTTGGGGGTAATGCCCCGTTTATCGTTTTTGATGATGCCGATATAGATGCAGCCGTACAAGGTGCAATGGTCTCTAAATATCGTAATGCCGGACAAACGTGTGTATGTACCAACCGAATATTTGTTCAGCAAGGGGTGTTGACTGAATTTACTGAAAAGTTCAGCCAAGCGGTTGCGGCATTGCAAATTGGTAACGGTCTAGATGCGGGGGTAAGTATTGGCCCGATGATCTCATCTTCAGCAGTAGCCGATGTTGATAAATTAGTGACTGCGTCAATTGCCGCAGGTGCAACCTTGCTTGCTGGCGGTGCAGGGCACAGTCAAGGTGAAAATTATTATCAGCCAACAATATTAACCAATGTGACTAATGATATGCCTATTGCTTGTAACGAAATTTTTGGCCCAGTATCACCTATTATTGCATTTGCTGATGAAGACGAAGTGTTAGCCATGGCGAATGATTCAGAGTACGGTTTGGCCGCTTACTTTTATACCCGCGATATTGGCCGTGTTTGGCGTGTTGCTGAAGGTCTAGAGTTTGGTATGGTTGGTATTAATGAAGGCATTATTTCTAATGCTGCTGCGCCTTTTGGCGGAGTTAAACAGTCAGGTAGTGGCCGTGAAGGCTCTAAATATGGCTTAGATGACTATATGGAAATTAAATATTTATGTATGGGCGGCTTAGACAAATAAGCTCGTTAAAATAATGCTTTAGATAACAATTAAGCACAATATGTATAAATAGAACGTGTGCAGTTTATAAGATTAATAGGTAGCAAAATGAACAATCAACAATTACAAGATAGAAAAACTAAAGTCATCGCTCGTGGTCAAGGCAACTTGTACCCAGTCTATGTTGACCATGCCAAAGGCTCTGAACTTTGGGATGTTGAAGGCAAGCGTTATATTGATTTTGGTACCGGTATTGCCGTTTGTAATACTGGCCATAGTCATCCTAAAGTGGTTGCAGCGGTAAAAGCACAAGTAGACAAATTTAGTCATACTTGCGTGATGGTAAACCCATATGAAGTCGCTGTTGAACTTGCTGAAAAACTTACCGCTATCGCACCTGGTGATTCAGACAAAAAAGCTATCTTTGTTTCTACCGGTGCAGAAGCTGTAGAGAACTGTGTAAAAATTGCTCGTGCGCATACTGGTCGTCGTGGTGTTATTGCATTCAATGGTGGCTTTCATGGACGTACAAATTTAACCATGGCATTAACGGGAAAAATATTACCTTATAAACATTTATTTGGTCCATTCCCTGGCGATATATTCCATGCCCCATTCCCGATTGATTGTCATGATATTTCGATTAAAGAATCATTAAAAGCAGTTGAAAATTTATTTAAGGTTGATATTGCCCCGATGGATGTTGCCGCAATTATTGTTGAACCAGTACAAGGTGAGGGTGGTTTTTATGCTGCTCCAGCTGAATTTCTTCAAGCTCTGCGTAAAATATGTGATAAACATGGCATAGTATTAATCGCCGATGAAATTCAAACTGGTTTTGGTCGTACCGGAAAAATGTTTAGTTTTGAACATGCCGGCGTTGAAGCTGACTTAATGACTATGGCAAAAGGTATTGCCGGTGGTTTCCCTATTTCTGCTGTTGTTGGCAAAAGTGAAATAATGGACGCGCCATTACCTGGTGGTCTTGGTGGCACTTACGGTGGTTCTCCTGTCGCTTGTGCCGCAGCATTAGCGGTATTAGATATCATTAATGAAGAAAACCTAGTGAGTCGTTCAGCACAAGTTGGCGCGTTATTTAAGCAACGCTTAACGGCACTGCAATCACAATTTCCAAAATTAATTGGCGAAGTTAGAAACCAAGGTTCGATGATCGCCATTGAATTGGTGCAAGACGGTGATTTTGAGCAACCAAATCCGGAACTCACCCAAGCGGTCATTGCCAAAGCTCAAGAATATGGCTTAATACTGCTTGCTTGTGGATTCTACGCTAACGTTGTTCGTTTTTTACCTGCGTTAACCATCAGTGATGATATAGCACATGAAGGTTTAGATAAATTTTCTGAGTTGTTTGCATCAGTCGCTAACTAACAAGGTATTTGCGTAACTATATAATCCCACTCGGCTATAAGAGGGATTATATATATTTCCCCAATAAAAAAATCAAGGTTCAAAAAAATATATACATACCACTGATAGAAATATTAGTGGTATTTTTTGTTTATTACCTACACTATTTACTTATATAACATTATAAATGTAAGTAGGTATTCATGACCATAATGCAAAAGTTTTATTGGCTTATCGCGAGCTTAGGTAATGTGTTAGCGATAATTTGGATAGCGAGCAGTGATGCAGGACTCGCTTGGCTACTCTTGACATTCACTTTCGGCTATAGCGTTGTCGGTTATTATGATCTGTATCATGGCAAACACACCCTAAATCACTTATATCCAGTAGTGGCTCATATCCGCTATTTCTTGGAATCATACCGAGTTGAAATTCAACAATATTTTATCGCCAATGATACTGAAGAAAGACCGTTCAACCGCGAGCAGCGCTCATTAGTATATCAACGCTCTAAGAATGTTCGAGATACTATTGGCTTTGGTACTCAGCGTAACTTAATCGAAGAAAATTACCTCAGTTTATTACACTCTATGCATCCCAAAACAGTGAGAGAGGAAGCCCAAAAGGTGATTTTTGGTGGACCAGACTGTTTACAGCCTTATAGCGGCTCTTATTTAAATGTTTCAGCAATGAGCTTTGGCTCTTTAAGCGCTAATGCCATTGAAGCATTAAATTTAGGCGCTAAGAAAGCCGGCTGTTTTCATAACACCGGAGAAGGAGGGGTGAGTCCTTATCACCTTAAACATGGCGGCGATATTGTTTGGCAAATCGGCTCTGGATTTTTTGGCTGTCGTGATGAAAACGGCAATTTCAATCCGGATACATTCAGTACTATGGCAAATAAGCCGCAAATAAAAATGATCGAAATAAAATTATCACAAGGCGCAAAACCCGGCCATGGTGGGGTATTACCAGCAGCCAAAATAACGGATGAAATTGCGGCGATTCGCCATGTTAGTAAAGGCAAAGACTGTGTATCACCCGCCATAAATCCAGAGTGTACAACGCCGAAAGAGTTATTAAATTTTGTCAAAAAATTACGCGATTTAACCAAGGGTAAACCCATAGGTTTTAAATTGTGTATTGGTAATCCTGTCGAGTTTTTAGGTTTATGTAAGGCCATGTTAGAAACCGGTATCAGTCCAGATTTTATCACTGTTGATGGCGCAGAAGGTGGCACAGGAGCAGCCCCACTCGAGTTTGCAAATCGTTTAGGAATGACATGTCTTGAAGGTGTCAATTTTGTTCATAATGCCTTAATTGGTATTGGTTTACGTGAGCATATTAAAATTATTGGCTCTGGTGTTACGGCCTCCAGCTTCGATTTATTATCTAAAATTGCTGTTGGTGCCGATACGGTAAATGCAGCTCGTACTATGATGATGGCAATAGGTTGTATACAAACACGTCATTGCAATACCAACATGTGCCCTACAGGGATTGCCACTCAAGACCCCGTGCGCAGTAAAGCGATCAATGTTATTCATAAAAGTGATCGAGTACGTAACTTCCATCACAACACTTTAGAGAGTTTTTTTGAATTAGTGGGCAGTATGGGCTTAGATGATCCTGCTAAACTCACTCCGAATATGCTCAAACGTAGAACACCTTACGGCTTGTTGATGTCGACAGGCGGATTAGTTGATCCGATTACTGATAGCAGTTTACTGGCAGAGAAAATAAAAGCAGGACCATGGCAACATTGGTGGCAACAAGCAACAAGCGCCAGTTTCAACGCCGAAGATATATATATTATTACGCCAGCGGAAATCAGAACGCATCAAAATAAAAGCCACTAGGCTGAGCAAGTTATAGTCAGGGATAACGAGGCTGTAAATTAACATTTAGTGATAAAGATGATATTTTTCTTTACTCATCTATAAGATTACTGCATTATTAAAACAAGTGTTTTAATTGGTGGTTTTAATTATACGTTTGTTTTTCGCCTTATCGCCAATATCTAATTAATAATTTCGGAGGCCTCGTGGCTGATTATCAAGTAAACCTTAAAGATATGAATTTTCTGTTGTATGACGTGTTTCAAGCCGATGAATTCTGGGCTAATACGCCGCAGCTCGCTGAAAATATTGAACGTGAAACTGCCGAAGCCATTTTGCAAGAATGTGCCAAAATTGGAGAGCAAGTACTTGCGCCAATTTCTCGTGAAGGTGATGAAGTGGGTGTGAGTTTTAAAGAAGGTAATGTGACAACTGCTCCTGGTTACATTGATGCTTGGAATACTTATGCCGAAGGCGGTTGGGTAGGACTTGGTGGTGATGCTAACTTCGGTGGTATGGGCATGCCGAAAATGTTAACTGCACTACAAGAAGAAATAGTGTGTGGTGCTGATATGGCATTTTCTCTTTATCCGGGTTTAACTGCAGGTGCGGCACTTAGTATCGCTAAGCATGCCAGTGATGAATTAAAAGAAACTTATTTGCCGAAAATGTACAGTGGTGAATGGGCTGGCTCTATGTGTTTAACTGAAGCTCATTCAGGCACAGATTTGGGTATGATCCGCACTAAAGCCCTACCAAACGAAGATGGCAGTTACAAAGTCAGTGGCGGTAAAATATTTATCACTGGTGGCGAGCAAGACTTAACCGAAAACATTATTCATTTGGTGCTTGCTAAATTGCCTGATGCGCCTGCCGGATCGCGTGGTATCTCTTTATTTATCGTGCCTAAATTCAAAGTTAATAGCGATGGCAGTCTTGGTGAAGCAAATGGCGTGAGCTGTGGCAGTATTGAACATAAGATGGGTATTCATGCCTCAGCCACTTGTGTAATGAATTTTGATGACGCTGAAGGTTATTTAGTTGGTGAGTTAAATAAAGGCTTAGCCTGTATGTTTACCATGATGAATTTTGAGCGCATTGGTGTTGGTATCCAAGGTTTAGGTTGTGGCGTACGTTCATATCAAAATGCCTTAGAATATGCCAAAGACAGATTACAAGGTCGTTCTTTAACAGGCGCTAAACAACCTGAAAAAGCGGCCGATTCAATTATGGTACACGGCGATGTCCGTCGTATGTTGTTAACCATGAAATCGTTAAATGAAGGTAACCGTGCGCTCGCATTATATATTTCTAAGCAACTTGATTTAAGTACTTATGGCTCGGGTGAAGAACAAGCAAAAGGTACTGCTTTAACGGCATTATTAACGCCTCTTGCTAAAGCATTTTTCTCTGATCTTGGTTTAGAGTGTAGTATTCATGGTCAACAAATTTTAGGTGGCCATGGTTATATTCGTGAATGGGGTCAAGAACAGTTAGTTCGAGATGCTCGTATTGCGCAAATTTATGAAGGCACTAATGGTGTTCAAGCAATGGACTTAATTGGCCGTAAGCTTGCTGCGAATCGTGGTGCATCGATGAAAATATTTGCCGATGAAGTCGCTGAATTTATCAGTGCCAACCAATCTGCTGAAATGGCTGAATTTATTAAGCCGCTTGCCATTGCAACACAAGACTTAGTTGATTTAACTACCACTATATTAACATCGGCAGGTAAAAACCCTGAAGAGCTTGGCTCAGCTGCTTGTGATTACCTACATGTCTTTGGTTATACTGCAATGGCATATATGTGGGCTAAAATGGCTAAAGCGTCTATAGATAAAGTTGAGAGTGATGAGTTTTACCAGTCAAAACTACATACAGCTCGCTTCTTTTTTGCGCGTATCTTACCCCGCCGTTTATCTTTAGCTGCTTCGGCAACGAGTGGCGCAGAGTACTTATTTAATATAAGCGATGAGCTGTTTTAACCCGGCATAAATAAATTTTATCGATATTATTCAAAGCTCCTTCGGGAGCTTTTTTATTATATATATTAGCTTCTTATAACGATGATACTTATTTAACGTAGACACTTTGCTAAGTTGTAACACCGCTGTTCATTTTATAAGTTACAAATCTACACAGTTTTTCATCAGGTATTTTATTAGAATCATTATAATATGGGTTAAACGTCTATTTATTATTCCGTTAACTCCACCCGTTTGATTTTATATAGGCTCCATAACAAGCATGAATAATAACATCGGCGCAGATCGCCAATTTTCTACAGTAATGATTGTTGAAGACGATAAAGTACTGTCTTTATTATTAAAGAGCTATTTGGAAAAATCATCTTACATTGTTCATCAAGTTTTTCGAGGTGATCAAGCTGCGCGTAGCCAAATTAAAATTCAACCTGATGTGATCATGTTAGATATTGGTTTACCGGGTAAAGATGGTTATAAAGTATGCCATGAATTACGTTCGACCTATCAAGGGCCCATTTTATTTTTAACTTCTCAGGACAGTGAGGCTGAGCATTTAGCTGCTTATAATGTTGGCGCGGATGATTTTTTAGTTAAGCCTTGTAGTCCACAAGTCATTGCCGTGCATATTGCTGCATTGTTGCGCCGCACTAAAGCCAAAAATTCGGCTAAGAACCGCCAAAAATTGACGGTAGGTGAAATCACGTTAACGCCAAGCGAACAAAAGTGTGAAGTAAACGCAAAAGAAATATCATTGAGTGTCTTTGAATTCGAATTACTCTCATTGCTAATGTTCAACGTAGGTAAAGTGCTGACTCGTGATGACATATATAAGTTATTACTTGGGCGGGAATATGATGGCTCTGAGCGCTCAGTTGATGTCAGATTGTCTCGTTTACGCGACAAGCTTATTACTCAAGGTGTTGAAAAAACGCAAATTAAAACTATCTGGGGCAAAGGTTATTTACTTTCTGCTGATTAGTTTGCAGCACTGCTGAATAATGACTTATGCAACTTTAGTGTATTTGGTTTGTCTATAATCCTTAATAGTTATACATAATAACTATTAAGGATTGCCCATGAGTACGATGCATCACAATAGCAGCAACCACCAAAAACACAGTCGTGATGACAATGCTAAAGTCGATATGACGCCAATGTTAGATATCATCTTCATTATGTTGATATTCTTTATTGTCACCACATCTTTTGTCAAAGAATCTGGCATTGATGCCAGCAGAACTTTAAGTTCTGCAACCCCCTCAACTGCCGGTAATGTTATAGCACTCACTATTGACCAACAAGGCTATATTTATGTCAATAATCGCTTAGTTGATATTGAACGTGTCACCGCCAATATTGAAGTTTTATTAGCTGAGAATCCTAGTAGTAAAGTGGTATTAAATGCCGATCCACAAATAACTCATCAGCAAGTAGTGACGGTAATGGATAAAGTGAAAAATGTACCAGGAATGAATATTGCCATCATCTCTAAATAAGAGCTTCTACATGAGAGCTTAAAACTATACATGCACAGGCTTTAAGTCTGTAACTATTCAGGTGATGCTAATTTGCTTGCTACTCTATCAAGGAACACTAAGAGTAATACCGTGATAACGAGTGCTGAAACTATGACTATGGAATAGCTGAAGTTGAACGAAGAGATTGTCAGTAAATCAGTGATATGCCATACGCAGGCAATTAACCCAAAAAATATTAAGAATAGTGAAAGTGCATAAACATAGGGAGAGTCGTTAAAGCGTCTGCTCTCTTCTTGTTTCAATGTTAATATTTTCATTTTTTAATTCTCAAAAATAAAAGCGATGGCTTACACCATCGCTTTATTTGTTTTACTTGGTAAGCATTGTTACTCTAAGTTGGTCGCTTAGAACTTGTAAGAAGTACTCATAAAGAATGTACGACCAACAACATCGTAAGTACCTGTTACTGTGCCCATATCGTTACCACCTGGAACTTCTTCTGGTTCAGTATCCATAATGTTTTTAACACCACCATTTACTGACCAGCTGTCGTTTAAGAAGTAAGTACTTGATACATTGTGGTAGACAACATCATCAGTGCTAAATTTATCACCGTAGTACTCGCCATCCATACCTTGAATAAATTGTGCTGTGTATTGCACGCTTAAATCTTCAGTAATACCTGCGCCAACTGTTAGCGTTGATTTTAGTTCAGAGTAAGCACCGTTGTTACCATCGATTCTACCTGTGTAATCAATACCATCTTGTTCAAATTCAATTAAGTAAGTTGTATCTAACATTACCTTGAACATGTCGTTGTTGTAGCTGATGTTTAAATCTACACCTGATGTATTTTGCTCACCAATGTTTGTTAACGCAGATGACATGTTAGACAAGTCGCCTTCTGGTGTAATATTTATTGATGCACATGCTGCAGTATCGCCAGCGTAACAATCTTCCATTTTAGCTTGAACATCGACGCGGCTAATCGCGTCGGTGATTTCAAACTGCCAGTAATCAATGGTTGTTGATAAACCGTCAGTGATTTCCCAAACAGCACCAAACGTGAATGATTCACTTTCTTCAGGTGATAAATTATCATCACCTATGTAGTTCACTTCAATTTGTGCATCCTGAGCATTGCCCCAAGGGTCTGTTAAGTAATCGAACGAACCAGAATTACCCGCATACAACTCGCTCACACTTGGTGCACGGAAACCTGTTGCCGCTACAGAGCGAAGCATGAATGAATCAGTGAAGCTATAAGTCGCGCCTAATTTCCAAGTCGTTGCGCCGCCAAAAGTAGAGTAACGGTCATAACGGGTTGCCGCTTCTACCGCTAACTTGTCTGTTACTGGTACTGAAATTTCAGCGTAAACAGAGTTTACTGTGTAATCACCATCGGTAGGATCTTGCTGTGCAGCAGTACTTTCACCGGCTTGTGTTACTTGATCTGGTGTGTAGTAGCCACTTTCAAAACGGCTTTCAACACCGACAGCGTAACCAATGTCACTTTCAGTCATACCCTGGTAACCAGCAGCTAAGGTAAATTGCTCGTTGCCACCTTCGTTTTCTTCAGTGTAAACAATATCTTCAGATTCTAAGAAGTCTCTATCTAACGAATCACCAGAGAACCACATGTCTTGGTTGTTGTAGATGCTTTGTTCCATGTTACCGGCGTGAATTGAGTTACCGACCTTATCTTTTGATTCGTTACGACCATAGGTCGCAGACATATCCCAAGTATCATCGTTATCTAAATAGCCTTCTAAGGCAACAGATAAACGGTAAGTGTCAGTTTCTTGACCGTATTGACGAGGACCGGCATCAACCATACGACGTCTGTAGTTTAATGTTTCTGGTACTAAACCTGTTTCAGGGTCAATAAATTGATCTGCGTATTTAGCATCTAATTTGCTAGTATCTAAATCGATATTTGCTGGTTGTGGTGCTAATTGTTGGTCAGACTCACGACGCGTGTACATTGCATCAATACTTAACTCAGTATCTGAAGCTAATTCAGTATTGTAGCTGGTAAATAAGCTGAATAATTCATTTGGCGTTTGTGCATAGCTTGATGTGGTGTAGTCATAGCCTTGATCACGAGGTTCGAAACCACCGTTACCATCTGGCGTCTTGCCACCTAAAGAACCTTCAGGAACAAATGAAGATTGGCCTGGTTCAACAAAGTCACGATCAGATTGAATAACATCGCCACGCTCAGAATACTGAATACCAACAACAAAGTTACCGTCACCTAGTTGACGACCGTGTAAAATACTAAAGCCACCTGATTCGCCATCGCCTTTATCTGTAGAGCTAAGATCTGCAGAAACTTCAGTACCCTCAAAATCTTTCTTAGTAATAATGTTTACTACACCAGCAATGGCATCTGAACCGTATACTGCTGATGCGCCATCTTTTAAAATTTCAATTGATTTGATCATGGCTACAGGGATAGTGTTTAAATCGACTGAAGCGTCAGCCCCAGTGCCTGAAGACACCATACGACGGCCGTTTAATAATACTAGTGTTCTTTGTTCACCCATACCACGTAAGTTAACTGTTGCTTTACCACCTGAACCATTGTTCGATGAAGCGCCTAAGCTCATACCGGCAGCAGTAGGTTGTACTGCTAGAATTTCTTGTACTGATTGAAAACCACTTTTAGCGATTGCATCCGCTGTGATCACAGTGACTGGCGATGCTGTTTCCATATCGGTACGATTGATACGTGAGCCTGTTACTTCAATACGTTCTACATCTTCAACTGCTACTTCTTCGGCATTTACATTTACAGATACTAATGAAGCAGCTGCAGTTGCGCTTAACATCATTGCTTTTACGATAGAATTTTTCTTAAACATTTTAATTCCTGTAGATTCTGGTGAGCTATTATTCGTACTGCTCGTTACGTCTTGGCTACATACTATGGTGAAAGTGTTACGTAAGAGAATAGGGTGTAACAGTTGCGCAAGGGGTGTTAATTTAATGTAAGTAGGTGAAAAATGTTTATTTTAAGTTGTTGATTTTAAAGGTTATAGTATTTGTTGTTTTGTACTGTTTAGTTTTACTTCAAGGTATTGTTAATTCATGTTTCGGGTATAGTCGTGGTATGTAAAATTAGTTTTTAAATGAATTTACTATTAAAACAAAGAGATAGGGTTTTTAAGGCGCGTTATTACTTGCTTGCAGTGTTGCAAACTTGCAACAGTTTATAATGAATGAAATCATCCGGCACAAAAAAGCCAGTTATGTAATAACTGGCTATTTACACTAAAGACGTTAACTTATCTGATGACGGCGCGGTACTTGCTAATCATTAGTAAGTAGGCTTTGCGTATTTTTTACCCATAGCATCGGCAATTTCTTTTGGCATGTATTCTTCATCATGCTTAGCAAGTACTTCACTCGCTTCTAATGTATCTGGTGATACTAATATCCCCTGCGCTACGATACCTTGGCCTTCGCGAAATAAATCCGGCAAAATACCATCGTAAGTCACAGTAATAGTCGGACCAAGATCCTTAAGCTTAAATTCTACATGTAAGGTATCATTGTCGCGTTTTACTGTGCCTGCCACAACCATACCGCCAACTCGAATACGTTGTCCTACAGTTGGCTTAATGCCAGTTTCATTTTTGCCCTGTAAAATTTCAGTAGGGGTAAAGAATAAATCTATATTTTCATTAAGTGCATACAGCGATAAACCGGAAACACTAGCAACACCGAATAAAATTGCGGTAACAATGGTAAGTCTTTTTTTACGACGAGGATTCATACTACGTTCTCTCTGAAGATGGTTGATTTGATTGAGCGACTTGTTTGGCTACCTGCTTTAATTTTTCTTCCCTTTTTAAGCGCTTTTGAATTTGTTTAAATATTTGCTTTTCTTTACCCAAGCTATTAATCGTTAATAATACTAATAAAACAAAGGTAAAGCCATACGATAACCATACATAAAATGCATAGCCACCCATGTTGAAAAAATCACTGATTGATGTAAATGCCATTATTTATTTCCCTTAGCTACTGCTAATGCTCGAACCCAAGGTCGCATTGAATTTCTTGAAATAATTTCAGCTCTAAAGCGAATGCAAACTAACGTTGCCGCTAAAAAGGCAAAGCCAAATAAGCTAAATAAGAATGGCTTGAGCATATCTATCGACATTGATGGTTTTTCAAATTTAGAAACCGTTGCACCTTGGTGTAAGGTGTTCCACCATTCAACGCTGTAATGAATTATTGGTAAATTAACCACGCCAACTAAAGCTAATACGCTGGCCGCCTTGCCACCAAGTGATTTATCTTCAAAGGCATTTTGCAGAGCAATAACGCCTAAATATAAAAATAGTAAAATGAGCTCTGATGTTAATCGTGCATCCCAAATCCACCACGTGCCCCACATAGGTTTACCCCAAGCAGCACCTGTTAGTAATGCAATAGCTGTGAACGTTGCCCCAATTGGCGCTAAGGCTGAAATTGATGACTCCGCCAATTTAAATTGCCAAACAAGGGCGCACAAGCCAGCAATCGCCATGCCCAAATATATACCCATTGACAGCATTGCGGCAGGAACATGCAAGTAGAAAATACGAACGCTTTCGCCTTGCTGATAATCGGCAGGAGAAAATAATAAACTCATTACTAACCCAATAGTCAGCAATAAAGCACTGCATATCGCAAACCAAGGAGTCAGTTTGCCGGTAAAGCGATATGCCACTTCTGGATTCGCTAATGGATGTAACCATTTCCACATGTTAATTGGTACTCACTTTTAAGGCTGAGCCTATGGTAAAAAAGGCCAAAGTTAATGACCCAAAAAATAACGCTGCTATTTTGGGATTTGCTAATGGGTATAAGCATTTCCACATTTTAATTGGTACTCACTTTTAAGGCTGAGCCTACTGCAAAAGGGGCCAATGTTAATGACCCGAAAAATAACGCTGCTATTATAGCAAGTTGTCCGTCATAAGGTAAATTCATACTTGCAGCGTCAATCGCGCTAGTCGAAAATATTAATACGGGTATATAAAGCGGTAGCACTAATAAACTTAATAGTACGCCACCTTTTTTTAATCCAACAGTTAAAGCAACACCAATAGCGCCTAACAAACTGAGCACAGGTGTACCAATTAATAAGGTTAACATTAGCGCGATATAACTGTCTTGATGGAGATTCAGTAACACCCCAAGTAAAGGCGCAATGATAATCAGTGGTAAGCCAGTAATAAGCCAGTGCGCAGTGATTTTTGCCAATACTAATATAAACGTCGGGCAGGGGGTTAATAATAACTGTTCTAAAGAGCCGTCAGCATGGTCATTTTTAAATAAACGTTCAAGCGATAATAGCGTTGACAATAACGCCGCGACCCAAATAACACCCGGTGCGATTTTCATTAGAGTGTTACTTTCTGGGCCAACACCTAATGGGAATAGCGACACCACAATAATAAAAAACAGTAACGGGTTTAATATGTCATCACGATGACGAAATGCGATGACTAAATCTCGTTTTAATATTGTGCTAAAGGCTCGACGATAAGATAGTTGCATAGTCATACCTAAAAAAACTGATGTTCAAGAATGATTTTTTGAAAATCATTACTATTAATGGATAAATCTTGATGGGTGGTTAAAATCACGGCACCACCATTGTGTGCATGTTTTATAAATAACTGTTCTAGCTTTTTAACACCGGCTTTATCAATAGCGGTAAAAGGTTCGTCTAATATCCAGATTTTATTGTTACTTTGCCATAGCCTTGCCAATGCAATACGTCGGTGCTGGCCTGCACTTAAATGAGCAGCAAGAGCATCTTCAAAGCCGAATAAGTCAACCCTGGCTAATGTTTCTTCAGCCTTAGTTTTATCTAAACCGTGCATGGTGAGGTAAAACTCTAAGTTTTCTTCAGCGGTCATTTCGCCTTTAATACCAGCTAAATGTCCTAAAAATAATAAATCAGCTTTAAATTCGTCACTTGCTTGGCTAATTGTTTGTTGCTTATATAACACCTGACCTGAATAAGGTTGTGATAATCCGGCGAGTATTCTTAATAAGCTAGTTTTACCTGTACCGTTAGCACCTTCAATTTGTAAAATATTACCGGCATGCACGTCAAAACTTAATTCGTCAAACAATAGTCTGTCTTCACGAATACAGGTTAATTTATCTGCGCTGAGTAATATCGGAGATACAGTTGTCAATGCTTGCCCTAAAAGGATTATGTTATTTACTTTGTAATGATTCTACTTGTTTGTTTTAAAAATAAGAAGTCATTAAAACTAGTTACGGTGATATTGATCAATTTTTATGTACACAAATGTAAACTTGCTTTCATTTGCCATTGGCTATTTTGTTTTAATACTGGGTATAATGTGTCAACTTGACTAGTGCCTGTTGTACTTGATTTTTGTTAACGTAATCGAGCTTAAGTATCAACAAACCTAGTATTTTCTGATAGCTTTCCTGACTGTGTTTCAGGATCGGAGTAATAAATGATCCCAGAATTAGGACACTTTGCACTGATTATTGCATTTGCGTTTGCCATTTGCTTATCGATCGTGCCATTAATTGGTGTTTATCAACAAAACCAGCGCTTAATCACTCTTGCTAAACCATTAACATTTGGCATGTTTTTATTTACGTTAGTAAGTATTTGCATTCTTGCCTACAGCTTTGTAGTGGACGATTTTTCAGTGACGTATGTAGCGAGTCACTCTAATTCCCACCTGCCTTATTATTTTAAAATAAGTGCCGTCTGGGGCGGGCATGAAGGCTCTTTATTACTTTGGGTGTTTTCTTTAACTGCTTGGACTGTCGCTGTTGCTAGCTTTAGTAAGCATGTTGACCAAGCTTTTGTGTCTCGTGTGTTAGCCATTATGGGTATGATTGCTGTTGGTTTTATCGCATTCACTTTATTTACCTCTAACCCGTTTGATCGTTTATTACCAAATATTCCGCTCGAAGGTCGAGATTTAAACCCATTATTACAAGACGTCGGCTTAATTATTCATCCGCCAATGTTATACATGGGTTATGTTGGTTTCTCAGTGGCGTTTGCATTCGCTATTGCTGCACTAATGTGCGGAAAAATGGATGCTGCCTGGGCGCGTTGGTCGCGTCCATGGACGATTGCCGCTTGGGTATTTTTAACATTAGGTATTGCACTGGGTAGTTGGTGGGCATACTACGAACTCGGTTGGGGCGGCTGGTGGTTCTGGGATCCTGTTGAAAATGCATCATTTATGCCATGGCTAGTTGGTACTGCGCTTATTCATTCATTAGCGGTTACTGAAAAACGCGGTGCGTTTCGTAACTGGACTGTGTTATTGGCTATTTTTACCTTTAGTTTAAGTTTACTGGGTACTTTCTTGGTGCGCTCTGGGGTTCTTACGTCTGTGCATTCATTTGCTGCTGACCCTACTCGTGGTTCGTTTATTTTAGTACTACTCGCCATTGCGGTAGGTGGTTCATTATTACTGTATGTGATTCGTGGCTCAAACGTCGGCAGTTTTAGTCGCTTTAACTTAGTCTCTCGAGAAGTCGCATTACTAATTTGTAATATTATTTTAGTGATTGCTGCGGTAACGGTATTATTAGGTACTTTGTATCCACTATTAATTGATGCGCTTGGTATGGGCAAAATATCAGTAGGCCCTCCGTATTTTAATGCGGTATTTGTACCTATTATGAGTGTGCTGTTTGTCTTTATGGGCATCGGTCCATTAATACGTTGGAAAAAAGCTAAGCAAGGCGAGTTATTTAAACAAATTAATGTTATTTCAGTATTCAGTGTTATTTTTGGTCTGGCTTTCCCATTTTTATATGCCGGTGAATTTGATGCATGGGTTGCGTTTGGTATTGGACTCGCGTGTTGGGTTTCATTAGTTGCACTGAAAGATTTAAAAAATCAATTAACCGGCAATAAAAACGGTTGGAACTTTAGTCTAGCTAACGTTAAAAAAATCAGTTTAAGTCACTTGGGTATGGCAGTTGCACATACTGGTATTGCTATCACTATTGTTGGCGTTACTTTGGTCTCGACTTATGAGTCTGAAACTAATGTTAGAATGAACAATGGCACTAAGATTAATGTTGAAGGTTATGTCATAGAGTTTAAAGGCGTTAAACACGTTGAGGGACCTAATTATTCTGCCGAACAAGGGCAACTTAACCTTTATGATAATGATGGTGACTTTATCACCTTATTGACTCCTGAACGAAGAACTTACCGTGTGCAAACCATGGGCATGACAGAAGCCGCTATCGATCCTGGTTTATTTCGAGATGTTTATGTGGCGCTTGGTGACCCATTAGACAATGACGCTTGGGCAGTACGTGTGCACTATAAGCCATTTATTCGTTGGATTTGGTTAGGTGCAATATTTATGGGCATGGGCGGTGTTTTTGCCATGCTTGATAAACGTTACCGCAGACGAAAAACAGCTAAAGATGAAGCTGCGGCAACTGCTAATGCTTTGAGATCACCTATGGCGATCCCAAATTCTGTTGAAGTTGCAAAGGGCTAACGATGAAAATTATTATTCGTTTGATCCCTCTGGTACTGTTTCTATTATTGGGTGTGTTGTTATATCGCGGTTTATCATTAAACCCGCAAAGCATGCCATCGGCTTTAGTCGGTAAACAGTTTCCAGCATTTAGCCTTACAAGCTTAACTGAGCAAGATAAAACATTAACCAAGGCTGATTTTAAGTCGGGTATTAAATTAGTGAACGTGTGGGCAACATGGTGCCCATCATGTAAATATGAGCATCCATTTTTAGTTAAAATTGCTAACGATAAGCGGTTTAGTTTATACGGCATAAATTATAAAGATGAACGTGCACCTGCACTGAACTGGCTATTAAATTATAAAGACCCTTATCAGTTTTCGATATTTGATCAGCAAGGCGGTTTAGGATTAAATCTAGGCGTTTATGGTGCACCAGAAACATTTGTGGTTGATCATCATAACGTTATTCGTAAACGTTTTGCCGGCGTATTGCAACGTAACGTCTGGCAGCGTGAATTTTTACCATTAATAAATACTATTGAGAGTGAGATTGCTAATGGTCAATAAGCATTTTAACAACCTAACCAAGATTATTAGCGTGGCATTACTGACGCTGCTATTAGCAACTATGCTTACCACCCAAGTTTCTGCAGGCCCTATAGATACTTATGCATTTAACGATGAAATAACCGAACTGCGCTTTCAAAAACTTAACTATGAATTACGCTGTCCTAAGTGTCAAAATCAAAACTTAGCCGATTCTAATTCACCCATAGCACAAGATTTACGTAAAGAAGTATATGACATGCTGATGGATGGTCGGTCTGACATGGAAATTATGGATTTTATGGTTAATCGTTATGGCGAATATGTACTATATCGACCTAGGGTAAACTCTATGACCTATATTTTATGGTTTAGTCCTATAGCCTTTATTTTAATTGGCGGCTTTGTGGTATTTTTGTTTGTCCGCAAAAGAGATGTACAACCAGCAACGTTAAACAAAGAACAACAACAACAATTAGATTCAATTTTAAAAGACGATTAAATTATGACTACTCTATGGATTTTTACCGCTCTATTTTTGATCGTAGCAATATTGATTATTGGCCGCCACTTTTACCAAAGCAATTTATATGCAGCCAACCAAGCCAATATGCGCGGTCAAACCAATAAAGACTTGTATCATGAACATCTTGCTGAACTCGAAAAAGATTATCGAGAAGGTGGTGTTGATGAAGAAAATTTTGGCTATTTAAAAGAAGAATTAGATCGCAGTTTACTGCTTGATATGACGGCTACTGTAAAAGAGCAACAAGCCAGTGACAAGAAAACCTCGATTTTATGGCCAGTGTTTATTGCCCTATTTATTGTGATCGTTAGTGCTGGTTTATACAGTCAACAGGGTAACTATAGTGATGTCGAGTTAGTGATGAATATGCCAAAAGGTGAACAACCAGCAGGGCATCCTCAAGGTGAAGAATCACAAGCACAAATGGTGATGGCGCAATTAAAGGCTCTGCATAAAGAAGTAAAAGACAATCCAAACAATTCAGATGCATGGTTCCGCCTTGGACAAATTTTAACGAATGTTGGTGAATTCGACAGCGCGGTTATCGCTTTTGATAAAGTCATCGAAGTTGAAGGACCACAAGCTGATGTTTATGCGTTGCAAGCTCAGGCTAAATATTATCAAAACAATCAGCAACGTAATGCCGAAATTGATGAATTGTTAAATAAAGCACTAGCAGTAAACCCCGATGACCCAACCACATTAATGCTTGTTGGCATGGATCACTATTTAAATGAGCGCTTTAATGAAGCCGCTAGCACTTGGCAACAAATCATCGATACTAATGGTGCTGGCGTAAACGCAGCAGCATTGCAAGATGCTATTGATGAAGCGAAAGGCATGCAAGCAAGTGAGGGTAACGGCCATGACGGCCACGATCATGAAGAGCAAACTGTTATTGTTGAACCTAAACCTCAACCGATAGATTCTAGTAAGCCAAGTATTACTTTAAATGTGAGTATTAGCGATGACATTATTGCTAAGCTAAATAGTGGTGCTGATAAAACTGTGTTTATTTATGCTATCGCGACAAATGGCCCAAGAATGCCACTTGCAGCGGTGAAAATTAATGCCAGTGATTTACCGTTAACCGTTACTTTAGATGATACTAAAGCCATGAGTCCGCAAATGACGTTATCTTCAGTCGAGCAAGTAAATGTTTTTGCAGTTATTTCTCATGCCGGCCAACCAGGTATGAAAGCGGGTGACTTTAAAGGTGAATTATTACAATTACCGGTAATAAATGACAAAGCACTGAACTTAATGATTGATTCAATCGTAGAATAGTAAATAGAATATATTAAGTCCATAAGTTAATGAATCAAGGATATAGAATGCCAGCTGTAATAAAACACCTTACCCCAGTAATTTTTTCAACGGTACTTGCACTGTTGACCCCATTTGCGCATGCTGAACAAGCAGGTGCTAGTGGTGATGTTGCGAACATTGAAAAGAGTCCTGGTGCTGCAGCATCTACTTGTCCTGATTTCTTACAACACACAGTACGTAAGCTTAACTCTTCAAAAAGTGTCGATATTTGCGCTGAATATGCCGGTAAAACGTTTCTGATTGTTAATACAGCAAGTAACTGTGGTTATACGCCGCAGTTTAAAGCATTAGAAGCAGTGCATCAAAAGTATAAAGAGCAAGGTTTAGTGGTGTTAGGTTTCCCTTCAGATAACTTTTTTCAAGAAGAAGATGAAGAAAAAGATACTGCCAAAGTATGCTTTGTTAACTACGGTGTAACCTTTGATATGTTTAACACTGTTGAAGTTCGCGGCGGCGATGCTCACCCTATTTTTGCTTATTTAGGTGAACAAACCGCATCACCTTATTGGAATTTTTATAAGTATTTAGTGAGTAGTGACGGTAAAGTTATCCAACGCTTTTCATCAAAAGTTGAACCACAGTCAGATGAGTTAATTAACGCAATTGAAGCGCAGCTTTAACGCTTTTATCATCAGCAAACCAACAATATAATTACCGCAGAGAGAACTTGATGTCGCGTTATATCAGCCATACTAAAAATTTACACGACAGTAATATAGTCAAAGGGCCAGCCAATACTGGCACTGTTAAAACCGGGGTGTTGCTTACCAATCTTGGTACACCAGATGCACCAACGGCAACAGCATTAAAAGTATATCTAAGAGAATTTTTAAGTGATCCTCGTGTAGTCGAAATACCTAGATTGGTGTGGATGATAATACTACACGGCGTTATTTTGAGAATTCGCCCTGCAAAATCAGCCAAACTGTATGAAAGTATTTGGACTGATGATGGTTCTCCGCTGTTAGCGATAAGCAAAAAACAGCAACAAAAAGTTGCGGCTCAAATTAAAGAAAGCTATGGTGATGAAGTCGATGTCGCTCTTGCTATGCGTTATGGCAATCCCAGTATTAGTAAAGCATTACAACGTTTTCAGCAGCTTGGCGTCCATAAAATAATCGTTTTACCACTCTATCCACAATATGCAGGACCAACAACTGGTTCTACATTTGATGCTATAACAAAAGAGATCAAGCAGTGGCGCTGGATCCCATCATTACATTTTATCAGTAGTTACCATGATAATGATGATTACGTGACCAGCTTAGCCAATAGTATTAAAGAACATTTTCAACAACACGGTAAACCCGATAGATTGCTCTTTTCATATCATGGTATGCCGAAGTTGTTCCTCGAAAACGGCGACCCGTATTTTTGTTTTTGCCATAAAACCACACGTTTAGTCGCTGAGAAACTAGGCTTGTCTAATGATGAATATGTCGTAAGCTTTCAATCAAGGTTTGGTAAAGCAGAATGGTTACAGCCATATACAGACCCTTGCTTAGAAGGTTTTGCTGAGCAGGGCCTTAGTAACGTTGCTGTTATTAGTCCTGCATTTAGTGTTGATTGTTTAGAAACTCTCGAAGAGTTAGAAGTCGAAAGCCGAAAAGTTTTTATCAATGCCGGCGGAAAACAATTTCATTATATAAGCGCGTTAAATGACAGAGATGATCACATCAATGCCATCACAGGTTTAATTACCCCACATTTATAATATCCTCGAAGATACGGTTAACTGTTTTTTTAGCAAGCAGTTAATCGTGACAGACTGTGCAAATATTGACAAAATCAAACAAATTCATTAGAATTTCGCCGCCTACACTCTTAATGCAAGCCTAACTCAATTGTAAATTTCCGGTTTGTGTCAATGATATACCAAGTTGATTAAATAAATTTCTTGCTCTTAGTTACTGTTAACTAGGAGTTTTTGTTATATCAGTTAACGCTTTCGCGGCTGATATTATGTACCTAACGTGAGTTAATAATGTTCGAATTACATGCAAGTAAAGTAACGAGCCTGAAAAATGATGTACTTTCAGGTTTAACCGTTGCCCTAGCTTTAGTACCTGAAGCTGTGGCATTTGCCTTTGTTGCCGGCGTAGATCCATTAGTGGGTTTATATGCAGCCTTTATGGTTGGCTTAATCACATCTGTTTTTGGTGGTCGTCCGGGCATGATTTCGGGTGCAACAGGCGCAATGGCCGTAGTAATGGTGAGTTTAGTTGCTATGTATGGCGTACAGTATTTATTTGCTGCTGTGCTACTCACCGGGATATTTCAAATACTCGCCGGTGTATTTAAGCTAGGTAAGTTTATCCGCTTAGTACCACATCCGGTCATGCTAGGTTTTGTAAATGGTTTAGCTATTGTTATATTCCTCGCTCAACTTGGTCAATTTAAAGTGACCAATGCTGCTGGCGAGTTAGAATGGATGACAGGCAATGCCATGTACACTATGGCGGGCTTAATCATATTAACTATGGCCATTATCCACTTTTTACCTAAGTTAACTAAAGCTGTACCGTCATCATTAGTCGCTATTGTTGTGGTGACTTTGTTAGTGATATTTCTTGATTTAGATGCACGTACAGTAATTGATTACGTACGTGATATGACAAACGATCCAACTCGTACACTTGCTGGTGGTTTACCAACCTTTAATATTCCAGATGTGCCGTTTACACTTGAAACATTTATGATCATCTTACCGTTTTCATTAGTGCTAGCCGCTATTGGTTTGATTGAATCTTTATTAACATTAACGTTAATTGATGAACTTACCGGCACTCATGGTCAAGGTAATCGTGAGTGTGTAGCTCAAGGTGCAGCAAACACAGTAAATGGCTTCTTTGGCGGTATGGGTGGTTGTGCCATGATTGGTCAATCTATGATTAACGTTAACTCTGGCGGTCGTGGCCGTGCTTCAGGTATTACCGCCGCACTAGCGTTACTTGGTTTTATACTGTTCGCATCAAACTTACTTGAAATAATCCCTCTTGCAGCACTTGTTGGTGTAATGTTTATTGTTGTTATTGGTACGTTCGAATGGTCTAGTTTGCGAATCTTTGGCAAAATCCCTAAAGCCGATGCATTTGTTATTGTCTTAGTTTCGGGCGTAACGGTGATTTCTGATTTAGCGGTTGCTGTAGTGGTTGGTGTTATCGTTTCTGCATTAGTGTTTGCTTGGGAGCATGCCAAACATGTTGTCGTAACTCGCAGCACGGATGAAAACGGTTCGACTGTATATGAAGTTCATGGTCCATTATTCTTTGGTGCTATCTCGAGCTTCTTAGAGCAGTTCGATATAAACAATGACAGCAAAGACGTTATTGTTGAATTTAAAAATTCACGAGTGGCTGATCATTCAGCCATTGAAGCAATCGATACCTTAGCTGAGCGTTATCTTAGTCGCGGTAAAACGCTGCACTTGCGCCACTTAAGTGCTGAGTGTCGAACATTGTTAACAAAAGCGGGTGACTTAGTCGAAGTAAATTACATTGAAGATCCTAGTTATCACGTTGCATCAGATAAACTAGATTAACAGTATTTTACTCTGTACTTATTAACAGATAATTGATTAAAGGGGCTATATGCCCCTTTTTTGTATCTATGACAATTGGCTACTATTTGCATAAATGCGTTAATTGCAGGTATGCTTAATTATTAAGCCTTATTACAAGGCTATAGATAAAAGGTTACGGACAGTATAAATGGAAGATTTACAACTCGACTTTTTTGATGTGCCTAGTCCTTGTAGGGGCATTTGTAAATCGGATGACAAAGGTAACTGTCAGGGCTGCTTTCGCTCGCGTGAAGAGCGCTTTGGCTGGATTGATTTAAGCAATTCAGAAAAACAACGAGTAGTGAAACTGTGCCTGCAGCGTGAAAAGCGTAAATATGCCAAACCGAAAGAAAAACCCGTAGAGCCAGAAACTGATATTATCCAACCATCGCTTCTCGATGCACCTGTGAGCAATAAAATATGTACTGCTGTTGATGAAGATGACTTTAGTGATTTTGAGCTCTAGAACATCATTCAACCTATTCGTTATCCCCCTAGATTTGTTTAAATAAAGTTCAGTTAGACTGTTTAATCGACAACTGCAGTTTTTTCTCTAAAAATAAGTTGCTAACCAACAAAATGCGCTATATTATACGCGCTCTTCAAGGAAACATTGTTTACTTGAAGCCCCGATAGCTCAGTTGGTAGAGCAGCGGATTGAAAATCCGCGTGTCCCTGGTTCAAATCCGGGTCGGGGCACCATATTTCGAAAGCCTCATAAGTAATTATGAGGCTTTTTTCGTTTCTGCTCTATTATTTTTTAATCGTAAGTTTAGTTGTTTAATTATTTAAAATACCATTAAAACGCAGGTGGTACCTTTGGGTTCAAATCCGGGTCGGGGCACCATATTTCGAAAGCCTCATAAGTAATTATGAGGCTTTTTTCGTTTCTGCTCTATTATCCTCTGACCATAATCATAGCGTTTCATATATTGCAAATACCATTAAAGTATTTTTCGTAGCTGGGTGGTAAAACCTGCTCGGGTAATGATGTTCAAAAACCTCACGAGTAATTATGAGTACTTTTAGTTTTTAGCTCCTATGTATCGTGCCATTAATAGTGTCTAGATCTAAAAATAGACTTATCTATACCTAAATAGCATTAAAAATACTTTAAAATCCGACTAGGTGTGCTTGGTTACAATTTAATTTAGTGGTCATACCAGGCTTGGTGTGATTTTTTATTTGCTTTTATAAATTTATATTTGATAAATATTCTCAGCCAAAGTGCCTTTTTATAAAAACATTAAGGTATTGTAAAATAATGTTTTTTTTATAATTTAACTGCTTTAAAATTTTAAAATAAACTATATTCTGTTCATTTAACTATTGAGTATTAACTCTATATTTAACAGTAACTACCCATCCAATTTTCATTTCATTAACAGTTGTAAAGAAAAGTTTTCAAGCCAGATTCTTAAGCAGTTGTAACTTTATGTAACTATCTATATAGTACAAAAATCCAATTATCATGGGTGATGGTTTATTTTATTTATTTGTGATTAATATTTTAATCTTTAAGATAAATGATATTAATCAATCGCTTAAGTATTTGATTTTGGTTTTGGTATGATATTCCATTAAAAATATATTAAATATTTGTTTAATTTTTGTTAATTATGGTACATATTAGACCTCCGACCACGTAATGGTCGATTTAACAACAAAATAAAATAAAAATAATAGTATTGATACGGATATCTGGACTAACAAAAGATCAAATTATACGAGAGAGTAAATATGAGTTTTATCGATAAAAAAATTAGCTGGAAAAAATCAATTTTAGTCGCTGCTATATCAAGCGCCTTAATGTTAGCCGGTTGTGCTGGCGACGATGGTGAAGATGGTGCAAATGGTGCCCCTGGGTTATCTGGCCCTGCTGGTACAACAGGCCCTACTGGACCAACTGGTGCTGATGGTATTGGTACTGGCGAAGCTGATGACGGTACTGCCGCTGCCGCATTTGCATACACAACATCAGGGTTTTCTATCTATGAAGATGCTATTTTTGTATCTGATTACTTTGGTAGCATGCCACAAGATGGTGATGATATTTCCGATGCTATTATCGAAGCCGTATTTGACTTAAAAGATGGCCAAACTTTGGTATTACCTCAAGGTCGTTTTAATGTTTCTAAGACGATCAGTATTATTGATAAGCAAAACATTACGTTTACCGGTTATGGCATTTATGAAACCCAGCTTGATTTTAGTGGTTCTACCGAGTCGGGCGATGCAATTAAATTCCAAGGTGGTAGCGATTTAGAAATTCGTGACTTTAGTGTTTTTGAAGCGAATAAAAATGGTATCAAAATTGATAAGGCCAACGGTGTTTATCTAGCCTATACTGCGGCAATTTGGGAAGGTGAGCTAAGTTCAGATAATGGCGCTTATGGTTTATATCCAGTAGGTAGCCAAAATGTACTGTTAGAATACAATTACTCTTATGGCTCTGCCGATGCCGGTATTTATGTTGGTCAATCAAATAACATCGTCGTGCGTCATAACGTTGCTAAAAATAACGTTGCCGGTATTGAAATTGAAAACTCTACTAATGCTGATGTATATAAAAACTTAGCAACAGCTAATACTGGCGGTATTTTAGTATTCGATTTGCCTGGCTTAGAAAAAGCTTTTGGCGGCAATGTTCGTGTGTTTGACAACGATATGATCGCAAACAATACACTTACAGTTGCGCCAGTAAGTTCAACCGTTGGTTTAGTGCCTCCTGGAACCGGATTTTTAAATTTAGCCGCATCTAACGTAGAAATTTATCATAATAGATTTAAAGACAATCACACCGCTTCAATTGAATTATCGAGCTATTTTTTAGTTGATGATAATTTTGCCAACTACTCAGGCAAACATGTACCTACAATGCTGGCTGGTTGGAATCCAAACTTCACTAAAAACTATATACACGACAATGTTATTGAACGCTCAGGAGCTAATCCTGATGGTTACTTAGTAAAAGATTACATACTAGTTCCTGGTATTGATGAAGCATATCCTCAATTTACCATGTTTAATGGCTTTTCTGGAGTTACTCTTGAGTTGGCACCAGACCCAGAAACATTTGAAGCGACTCCTACCGGAGGTGTAGTTGATAATACCGGTAAAACACCACCTGCTATTTTATTTGCCGGTATCGGCCAATTTATCATTAATGAGACGGACAGCTTTGCCGAACTTTATGCTTTAACGGGTGATAGCTTCTTACCTTATCCTGCTGAAGACGGCGTGTGTCTATCAAACAATATTGATGGTAATTCTCTTGCCTCTTTTAATGAATTTGGTGACGCAACAATCGGCACTGTATTTCCATCTAAAATGGCAGATGCAGTAAATGGTATCGCTGGTGGCTTACCTGCACCTATCTTTAAAACCGAAGTTTTGCATGGTGATACCTCTTCATTTGCTTGTACGCAAAAGCGTTTGCCTGCCGCTACTGTAACCTTCCGTGGTAAAAAGTACGGTTGTGCTGGTGATGATGCCGCAACACATTCTTGTAACTTATAAATACTTAACTTAATAAGTATTTTCTCTAAGGTGGGTTCGCCCACCTTATGTTTCCAACCCAATGGTTTAATTTTAGTGGGTGTATTATGTCTAATGTAAATTTTAGAACAGTAAAAATAATGTCGTTAGTGACTCTTATGTCATTAGTGTTAAGTGCATGTGGTGGTAATGAGTCGAGTGAAGGCTTACCAAAACATCTAGTAACTCAAGCAATCCCTGATGCCGATAATGATGGTGTTGCGGATAGCGAAGATGCATTCCCTTCGGATCCTACCGAGTCTGTAGATTCGGATGGTGACGGCTTTGGTGACAATGCAGATGCATTCCCACAAGACGCTAGCGAATGGGCTGATATTGATGCCAACGGCATTGGTGATAATGCTGATGCAACACGCCCGGTTAATGAAGGTGCTGGTGCGCCAACTGGAGCTGTAGGTGATTGTGCCGCTAATACTGCTGGGGTAAATTGGAATGCATTAATGACCGAAAACTGTCGTGATCTTTCTGATTATAATCTTTTTCAAGATGCGTCTGACCCAACGTCTGCACCGACAGCTGGTGGTATACCATTTGATTTAAATATCCCTTTATTTACTGATTATGCGACTAAATACCGTTATGCGTTTGTTCCTGAAGGGATGCAAGCAAAATATACTGAACATGAAGTACTCGATTTCCCTGTCGGTACTGTACTTGTGAAAACATTTACAATGCCAGAAAGTACTAGTAACCGTGAAGGTGCTGAATTAGTCATTGAAACTCGATTATTAATCCACCGTGAAAGTGGCTGGATGGCGTTACCTTATTATTGGGATCGTGAAACCGATGCTAAAATTGCTATTGCGGGTAAATCTGTACCTGTTACCACTTATCATAACGGTGTACAGCGTGATTTTACCTACATAGTACCTGATGCTCAATCGTGTGTTTTATGTCATCAAATTTTACCTATTACTCAAGATGATGAAATAAGTACAGATCGTAGTGTATTCAAACCTATTGGTCCTAAAGCCCGTAATATGAATAAAGACTTTGTTTACGGTGATAAAACCGTTAATCAGTTAACTCATTGGGTTGATAATGGTATTTTAACCGGATTACCTGATGCGGTAGATAATTTAGAAAAATTAATGTTATTTCGCGATGATACGATTATTTCACAGTTATCAAAGGATGAGTTAACAGCGACTGCACGTGGTTATTTAGACATTAACTGTGCCCATTGTCATCGCTCTGAATTATCGTTAGCAGAGCAAGGTTATGCAGGTTCTGCGGGTTATACAGGTTTACAAATGGAATATAATCGTGAGTTTGCACAATCTAAATTTGGTGTTTGTAAGCAACCTATTGCGAACCGTGACGATACCAATCGAGTTGAGTTGTTGGACGAGTTCCCTGAAACGTTAGCGTATGATGTTGTACCACAACGTCCTGAAAGATCTTATTTACTGTATCGTATGACTAGTTCAAACCCTAATCAGCGTATGGCGCCACTAGGAAGAAGTATTCATCATACTGAAGGTGTTGATTTAATATCAGCATGGATTAATACTCTTGATGCGGCAGATTGTTCTGAGTAAATAATAACTTATATAGACATTATTACTCGCTGATATCCAGTAACAAGTCAAAACCAACATAAGCAATTATGTTGGTTTTTTTTATGTAGTTAAAAAATAATTGTTTTAATTCGGGCTTTATTTTTATCTGAAATATTCCTATTCTTAATTTAATTGGTATAAGAACTCATAATAAAAATTGATTTAAGGAGTCATTCCTTGCTGAGCCAAAAACGCTATAACCTGTTATTTATGCTACTTGCTGTCGCTGGCATATACCTGTCTATTCATCACGCCCTGTTTATATTACTTAGCATAATGTTTATTTATCAATGTTATTTTGTGCCGTGTAACTTGTTAAGTCGAAAATTATTTAAGCGTGAAATCATCATTCCTATACCAGGTAAAATCAAATCGTCTTTGTATTGGCCAGATTATTGCTGGTTAGTGGTATTTCTGAGTTATTGGGGGGTGGCGTTATCAGGGGTTGGAGAGGTCGCTAACTGTCTGTCTGGATTTCCTTATTGGGATTCGTATTTTTCATTTTGTAATGCGAATTGACTGATACCAATTTGTTCACATGCATAATAAGCCATGTGGGGGGGTATTTAGCATCTAGGTAAAACAAATAAGCCAGTATGTATACTGGCTTATTTTTAGTTCGATTAATCATGCTACTTGGCGTTACAGGGCCAAATCAATGATCATCTCGGTGAGTTCTTCTTTATTAATGCTGTTATCATGATTTTTATCGAATTTGAGGAAAATGCTTTCACACATATTCACGCCCTTCTGTTGTAGAAGGCAATCAATAAGCTCAACAAATTCAGAGCGATTAATTACACCATCTTTATCTTCATCAAAAATTTCAAACAGTTCGTCGACCCATTCTTTAACTTGCATCATATGTATTCCTTAAATGCATATATCACTATCTATAACCCTACTGTAATCTGCTTTTAACTAAAATGGAATAACCAAATTGTAATATTTACACATCTAAAGTTTTTATAACCTTATCTGATAAAGTTTTTCGGTTTTTTACCTTCAATCCAATAACTATATAGAGTATTTACTATGGTGCTTCGTCTTTTCAACTCTATCCAGTGATTTAAAAATCTTGCAAAGGTAAGATCTTGTTTTCCAATAGGAAATGCTATACCTACAGGAGGAGCAATGGGGAGCGGCATAACCACAGAGTAATTTGGATATAATAATGTCCAGGCTGAAGCGCCAGCTGCGCCATATAGCATAGCGTCAATATCCTTACCTTGCTCTTTGAAAAGCAGTCTTGGTGTCGCTAATTCCCATACGACACTATTCGGCAGGTTTTTTTGTATCCCCCCGGCATAGTAAAATGCTTCAGGAATACCAATAATTAAATCTTCTTGAGCAATAATATTATCCCAATGCGAGAATTTATTTCTGTCTTTATCTTTTACCAGTAATGCAATCGGCTCGGTAATATAAGTATCGGTTAAGTTATATTTTAATATGCTTTCAGGCGTGACCGGAATGCCTGAAACTAAATCTAGGTAGCCACTTTCGAGTAATTCAGTGGTTTGCTTGCGAAATATTTTTACAAATTCAATATCTACTTTCAGTTCATTGGCGAGCAGGTGACCCAGCTCTATATCAAGACCAACAAGTAAACCGTCTTTATTGTGAAATGCATAAGGCAGTGAATCTCGATAATAGCCCATGCGAATAAAGCCGCGCCTTTGGATCTTATGCAAAGTGTTACTTGGGTTGTAACTTTGATAAGGCTTTATCATCGGCTCTTTTAAATAAGTCGCTTTAGCTGCAGGGAGTAATAATCCACGATTAATAAATTTTTCGTAACCTTGGTATTGGTGACTAATAGAATTAAAACTTACACTGAGAATAGCTAAAACTGCAGCGGTACATAGTGGCGCTGCTATAACAAAACCTGCAAATGGTTTAACATTGAATTTAACCTTTTTAATGACCATCATAGTCACCAGAAAGCTTAGCGCAGTGATAAACATTACTGAGAGTAATGCGCCAAGACGAGAGATGATTAATTGTTCGGCCACAATAAATAACTCAAACATGCTGGGCGATACATCAAAGCTACTCAATAAACTTGGTACTGCTATCATACTCGAGCCAAACAATTGCATAACCCCAAGTAGCATTAAACGTGGATAATGTTCTAAGCCAATAGTTTCGCCTGAAAACCATCCGGCGAAGAGCACAAACAATATCGCCAGTAATTTACCGCCCACAGGTAAGCTGTATGATATTGGCACAATAATAGAGGGTATCCGCTTAGCTGCGCTATCGATCTTGGCGTATTCTTGTAGCTGACCTCTGACATTCTCGACTATGACTGGTAACACTACAAATAAACTACCGGTCGCAAATGCGGTGATTAATGGTTCTTTAGCGGTGACTAATACTTGTTTGTAAGTAAGGGGGGTTAAAATTGAAACTAACAAAGGTAAAACAACAAAACTCAGTAACATTACGATAGCCGAGATAGTAACAATATAAACTAATAAGCCATCTAACTCTTCTGCAATTATCGTCGCCGAGGCATTAAGGGATATTGCAAATACACCCAAAGGAGCAATTTTCATCACCAAGTTTGTCACAACCGCAAGGGCTTCGCGCATATCTCTAAATACATATAGACTGCGGCGTTTATTTTCTATCCTAATAAAACCAATACCGACAAATATACTAAATACCACAACCGCAGGTATTATGGTTTGCGCGTATGCAAAAAATGGATTTGCCGGTATAAATAGCTGTAAAATATTTAATTTTTCTTCAGGAATTGTTGAGCTTGCGCTATAAAATGCAGCCGCAGTCCAATCAGGGAATGCAATGGGCGCTAAAAAAATTAAAATGAGTACCGAACTTAAAAGAATTAAAAAACTAATACTGCCAAATTTAATCAGTTGCTTACCTTGCTTACGGCTCATTGAGCCAATGCCGTAGATCAAAGATACCGAAATATAGGGTAGGGCAGTCATTTGCAAGAGCATCACAAATCCTTGTCCAATAGTTTCAATGACAGGTAAGGTGAATTGCGTGCTAAAACCTATGATAAGCCCAAGCACCATTGCGATAATTATTTTATTACCCAAAAATATTCCTTAATTAGTACTCTTAAATTCAGTGTACTTATATTCAGCGCACCTATAGTGCTTAGTTAATAACTAAATGTTATTGATAATTATTAAGAAATTATAGATAAAACAGTTAACAAAGTATGTATTTTGTTACTAAAAAGTTTAATATGTTTTAACTTCCTAGTTTTAAATTTTCTTAATAAGAACAATTATAAATATGAAAATGCCTAACAGTGCGCAATTCAAAGAGCAATTAAAGCCTTTATTATTTGTTTTAATATTGTCAGCCATTGGCTTCCTGCTAAATTTATTTCCAATACCACTTTCTTCTAATATTAATTTAATTCTTGGTAACGTAGCATTTGTCATTATCGCCATGCGTTTTGGTGTCCTTTATAGTGTATTGGCGGCGCTCATTGTTAGCACATCATTGCTGTTTTCTTTTGGCCATCCTTTTGGCTTTGTTATTTATGGTCTTGAGGCCGTATTTATTGCATTGCTTCGCCGCAAAGGTTGGTATGTACTGTATGCAGATTTACTTTATTGGTTTTTAATTGGCATGCCAATTACTGCATTATTACTGGTTTTTGTCGCCGATATGCCGCAACAATTGTTACTACTTACCGTCGTGAAACAAGTATTTAATGGCTTATTGTATTCATGTTTAGCGGGTCTTATTGTTTACTTTTTTCCGCGATTATTTGACTTAAATTACCGACAACAACCGAAAATGGTACGAAGCTTAAAAGAGCAGTTGGTTTATGCCACAACCTTGGTAATATCTTTTTCTTTAATGATGACCTCTATGTTGGTGACCCACAGGGTTATACAAAGTCAGCAAAATATCGTTGAAAAAAATCTCATTGATAGTAAAAGTCACATTATACAAAGTGCTAATAATTATCTTAATGAGCATAAAAAAGTAATCCAAAGCATCACTTCTGCGTTAGTCACTGCAAATTTGGACGATGTAGAGAAAGTTAATTTACTGAACGGTTACATCGAGTTGTATGATGACTTTAACGCTTTACACATCATTGATAGCAATTCGGGTAAGGTACTATCAAATAGTGATTTCAGCTTATCTGAAAATACTTATATCGCGAATTTTAAACAACTAAATAATGTCAAATCGCAGCAAGTAAATATATCTTGGTTTGAGCCTGGAACTGAGCTTGAATCTGACTCTGGGCTTAGTACTGAATCGAGCCCAATGTTAACCGTAACAAGTCCTTATTTACACCATAATGATACTGGCGCAGTGAGTGGTGCAGTACTCGGTTTTATTAATATAAATACTCTAGTTAATGTTATGCCGAATAATATATTAGAACAAATTTCTTATGTCATTACCGATACCAATAACCGGGTGGTTTTTGCCTCAAATAGCATTGGCTTAACAGCCTTTAAGCCTTTTGTTTTTATAGAAAAAACACATTTAAACTTGCAATCTACAGGCGTAGTTTCAATCACTCAACCAAGTTTGAAAGATAATAACAGAGTGAATGAAAACAGCAGTGTAGATTACTTTATTAGCCGAGGAAGTTTAACTAATGGTTGGAAAGTTTATGTGTTATTGGATCCCAGCTCAGTAGTAAGCGGCGTTCAGCAGGAATATTTATTTATTTTTGCGTTGTTAATTTTAGCCTTTTTAATTTCGATTCATTTAGCGCAGCGCATAGGCATACGTTTGACTGAGCCCTTATTGTTTATTTTGAAGCAGGTAACTAAGTTTGAATCTAATCAAGACATGGACTTTAAGCCTCTAAGAAAGAAAGCTTCGAAAGAAATTAGTTTGTTATATGACGAAATACAAAAAAGTAAGCAAGAAGTATTAGCTCATCGTAATGAACTAGAACAAAAAGTACTTGCACGAACCATTGAACTTCAACAAGTTAATGAAAAACTTTTACAGTTGGCTGAAATAGATAGCTTAACCGAAGTATATAATCGTGGTTACTTTGATAATAAATTTTCATTTTTTCAAAAATTATCACACCGTAATGAGCAAATGCTAAGTGTTGTTTTAATTGATTTAGATTTTTTTAAAGTTGTTAATGATGAACATGGCCATTTAGTGGGAGATCAATGTTTACGTGTTGTATCTAAAATAATGAAATCCGAATTTTGTCGTGAAACCGATGTTGTTGCCCGCTATGGAGGCGAAGAATTTGTTATTTTAATCTCTGGCATTAGTGTCGATAACTTAGAATACAAGCTAGAGAAATTACGGTTAAGAATTGCTGAGGCGGTTATTTTTAATCACGATAAGCAACCTATAAATATTACCTCTAGTTTTGGCGCTGTCATTGCCCCAGCATCGTTCTCTCGTGACGCAGGTGATTGGCTTAAAATAGCTGATTTATGCCTTTATAAAGCGAAAGAGTCTGGTCGTAACAACGTTAAAATAAAAGACTTTTCTCAGTCTCTCAGTAGGTAATTGCAATCAAGTTGGCACCGCACATTAACATAAAGGTTTAGAAATAATATGATCATCGATGGCAAATTGGCTGCAGCGCAATTACGCGCCAAACTAGCGCTAGAAGTACAGCAGTTAAAATCTCAACACAACATAACGCCAAGCTTAACCGTTGTGCTGGTAGGTGAAGATCCTGCCAGTCAGGTGTATGTCCGTAATAAGGTAAAACAAACCACTGAAGTTGGTATGATTTCTAATGAAATAAAGCTGACTGATAATACCTCTGAAGCTGAGCTACTTGCACAACTTGACATTCTTAATAGCGACGCCAGTGTGCATGGTATTTTAGTGCAATTACCATTACCTAAGCATATTAATGAAGAAGCGGTTATTGCCCGTATCCTGCCAGAAAAAGACGTAGATGGTTTTCATGCCTTGAACTCAGGTCGGTTATTTAATGGTGAAGCCGGCGCTCTTGTGCCTTGTACACCGCAAGGTTGTGTTATTTTGGCAAAACAGTATCTAGGTGATGATTTATCGGGCATGCATGCGGTTATTGTTGGTCGCTCTAACATTGTAGGCAAGCCAGTAAGTATGTTGTTTTTACAAGAAAATTGCACCATTACCATTGCTCATTCTAGAACTAAAAATTTACCCGCTATTTGTGCTCAAGCGGATATTTTAGTTGCTGCGGTTGGTCGACCTAATATGATCAAAGCGAGTTGGGTAAAACCTGGCGCGACGGTAATTGATGTAGGCATTAATCGTATTATGGATGACACTGGTAAAGGCCGCTTAGTGGGTGATGTTGATTTTAACGAGGTTGAGCCTGTTGCTGGTGGTATCACTCCTGTTCCTGGCGGTGTTGGACCAATGACCATCGCGTGCCTGTTAAAAAACACCATTACCGCAGCTAAAAATACACTTAATTAGTCAAATTGGTATTACATCAATTTATTGCCGTAGATTAATTTCACTCATAAAAAAGCCGCATAAGGTATTAACATTATGCGGCTTTTTAATTTTTACTATTTACTATTTACTATTTAATTTTGCAGTAAAATTACAAACTAATTGTGGTGTGAACTTTAGTACCTTCAGTATGATCTGGTTCAAACCAACGAGCCGTTACTGATTTAGTTTGAGTCCAGAACTTTGTTACTTCTTTACCGTTAGGACCTAAATCGCCCAACTTAGATGCACGTGAACCGGTAAATGAGAAGAATGCTACTGGTACAGGAATTGGTACATTAATACCTATTTGGCCAATATCAATATCATTTTCATATTTACGAGCAACATAACCTGATGACGTAAAGATTGAAGTACCGTTACCGTTAGGGTTGGCATTGATGATAGCAATCGCTTCATCTAACGTTTCAACTTCTAAAACACAAAGGGCTGGGCCAAAAATTTCTTGGGTGTAAATATCCATATCAGTCGTTACGTTAGAGAACATAGTTGGACCAACAAAGTTACCTTTTTCAAAACCAGGAACAACAACATTACGACCATCTACAAGTAAAGTAGCGCCTTGTTCAACACCAGAATCAAGTAGTTTAATAATACGTTGTTTCGCTTGTGGAGAGACTACCGGGCCTAAATCAGCTGCGCGATTAGTACCAGCATCAATAATCATACCTTTTGCTCGTTCAGCAATTTCAGGGATCCATGAACGGGCTTCGCCTACTAAAATTGTTACTGGGTTAGCCATACAGCGTTGACCAGCAGCACCGAAAGCAGAGCCTAATAAATCGTTAATCGCACGATTTTTGTTTGCGTCAGGCATAATAACCATGTGGTTTTTAGCACCCATCATAGATTGTGCACGTTTACCGTGCTTGCTCGCAAGGTTATATACGTGAGTCCCTACATGAGTAGAACCAATAAATGAAACCGCTTTAACATCATCATGTGAACAAATACGGTTAACCGCATCTGGACCGCCATGGACAACGTTAAGTACACCTGCAGGCACACCCGCTTGAATGGCAAGTTCAGCCATTAGCATAGTTGACGAAGGATCTTGCTCAGAAGGTTTTAATACAAACGTATTACCACAAGCAATCGCTGCAGGGAACATGAATGCAGGTAACATTACTGGGAAGTTAAATGCAGTAATACCCGCGCCAACACCTAATGGTTTGTTTAGTGTATAGACATCAACGCCTGTTGCTGCGTTGTTCGCCATTTCACCCATTTGTAGGCGTGTAATTGAACATGCATTTTCTACTGCTTCTAGGGCACGGCCAACTTCACCTTCAGCATCTGGTAATGTTTTACCATGCTCAAGGGTAATTAATTCTGCAATTTCAGAAGTGTGTTCTTGTAGTAACTGTTGAAACTTAAGCATAATACGCATACGTTTCGTAATTGACGTTTTGCTCCATGTTTTAAATGCTTCGGCAGCACTTGCTATAGCAGCATCAACTTCTGCAATTGTTGCCATTGGCACACGAGCTACAACTTCTTGTGTTGCAGGGTTTAATACATCTAACCAAACGTCTGACTTTGATTTTACTCTTTCACCATTAATTAATAGTGGGATTTCACGAATTGTCATGGTCTCTCTCATTGTGTAAGTTATGATTCAACCATTATCTTTAAGTGATTATGGTTATGATTATTTATGATGGTAAGGGTAGTGACTTTATTAACAGGGTGCAAGATTCAGCAGTGCAATGCGTCCTTGCAAATTTGCAAGACTTCTATCGATATCTTTGCTAAAGTGCTCTAATGAATTGGGATGACTTAAAAATATTTCTTGAGGTTGCTCGCACCAAACGCCTCTCTACTGCAGCTAAAACACTATCTATTGATACCTCCACGGTATCAAGACGGATTCATCAATTAGAAAAATCACTTGCTGTGCGTTTATTTGAACGTAGCGTCGAAGGCCACTATTTAACCGATGAAGGTCAACAATTATTTAGCTCAACACAAGCCATGGAGCAAAATTTCCAGGCGTCTGTTGCATTAATGCAAGGCTTAGACTTAGAAGATAGCGGCAACGTACGTATTGGCACAACCGAAGCTTTTGGTAGTTTTTTTGTGGTGCCACAACTGACTGAATTTAATAAACAACATCCGCACATCAGTATTGATATTTTACCTTTACCTCGTATGGTTAAATTATCCCGCCATGAAGCCGATATTGCCGTATGTATAGGTAAACCTCGTAATACTTCAATGGTGGTGAGTAAGTTATGTGATTATCGATTAAAGCTTTACGCCAGCATTGATTATCTGAGTAAACACCCCGTGGCTGGAATTGCCGATTTATCTAATCATACTTGGATTGGTTATGTCGATTCCTTTGATTTTAGTCAGCAATTGTCATATTTGAGCGAACTTGATCCTGATATTAGCCCGGCATTAAAAAGCAGTAGTGTCATTGCCCAGTATATGGCCGTAAAAAGTAATTTAGGGTTAGCTATTTTACCGTGTTTTATGGCAGATAAAGACCCGCAACTACAATGTTTATGTGATGATGAAATTGACGTTATTAGAGACTTTTGGTTAATGGCTCACCCAGATAACAAGCGCATTAAACGCGTACAAGTATTATGGGACTATATGAAGTTGATGGTAGCAGAACAAAAATCTTTATTGATGGGCACAAAAGACTAATTAACCTTGTCTACAACGTTGGCGATAAAGCTTGGACTTGGTATAAGATGCTCTATATAGAAGGGGGATGAGTTGAGTTTGATTTAGTCCTTACACTTTAATTTAGTTAATTGCTTGTAATGGTAAGTCATAAAATCTTGCGTAATTCTTTGTTCGAGTGACACTGCTTGTTCGGTAGGGCAAAACAAAATAATGGTGAAATTTAAATTTCCCAAGTCCGTTGTGGTAATACGAATATATGGCTCTTCACCCGGTAGATCGACACCTAATCGTTTTTCAATTACATTATTATAACGCTTACCCACCTCGATGAAGTCTTGCGTGTACTCATTCATTTTTTCGAAGATATATTCTCTAGCTTCAAAAACATTCAACCTGCTATCGGTAGTAATCGTGAAGGTGTGATAAACGTAGCGCTTCATGAAATTCATGTTTTTAACAATGTGAGTTAAAAACTGGCTGTTAGGAATGGTGACTGTTTTGCCTGTGTAATTGTAGTTATTATTCTCAAAATCAATTTCTTGCACTATTGTAGACAGCAGGTTGTGCTCTATTACCTCGCCATAATTATCACCGGCTCTGATCCAATCGCCAATAACAAATGAGTTTGAGCTAGCTCTTAGTATCGAACCACTTATACAAAGTATTAATTCCTTCGATGCTATTACTATAGCAACAGCAACCGCTGCAATTGAAAAAGCGAACTTCTCTAATTCAACCCACCACAAACTAATTATTAACACCATGATGATCAGCACGGTCATATTTTTAGTGCGCGAAATCCAGGTTCTGTGCTTCTCATTCAAAAAATCATGGTCTTTACGTATAAGGCGCACAATTTGATGACTCATAAATTGCATCACGATAACAAAAAATAGCGACAGGAAAACCTTATTAGTCATAAGCGCGGTGAGTTGATCTAATAATTCAGGCATAGTCGTAAGTGTTTTTGTATGGTTAGCTGTAATTATTTTAGTCTATATATATGTTAAACGGTACTAATTAATTAGGGTAATTACATGTTTGCAATAGATAAAAAAAAACCATGAAAAATATTATATTTCCTTATATAGGCTAAGTTAGAACTGTAACTAATTATGTTAATGACTTGTAAATGCTCTATTAGTGCAGTATAAAATGGGTGTTGATAAAAATAATAAACACAACGATTTAACAAGTAGTATAAAAAATAATAAGTCAAAACTTAAAATAATACTAAATATAAAAGGGAGAAAAATGATGGATAACAAATTTCCATTACGTACACTAACACTGGCTGTAGGCTTAGCGTTAGGTAGTTCAACTGCTTTTGCTGCTGAAGAAGGTGAAGCAATTGCAGAAGAAAATATTGAGCAAATCGTTGTTGTTGGTTCACGTGCTGCACCTCGTTCAGTAGCTGATTCAGCAGTACCTATTGATGTTGTTGGTGGTGATGAGCTAGGTAAGTCTGGCGCTACTGACATGTTAGATATACTAGCAAGTGCTGTACCTTCATTTGCTGCTCGTGCTCAACCTATCTCTGATGCCGCATCACTTATCCGCCCAGTTAACTTGCGTGGTTTACCTTCCGATTCAACACTTGTACTTGTTAACGGCAAACGTCGTCATCGTGCATCTGTTATTGCATTCCAAGGTGGTGGTGTAAATGATGGTGCTCAAGGTCCTGATATCTCAGTAATCCCTTCTGTTGCGTTAAAGCAAGTTGAAGTACTTCGTGACGGTGCTGCTGCACAGTACGGCTCTGATGCTATTGCTGGTGTAATGAACTTTGTTTTAAAAGATGATTCAGACGGTGGTTCTCTATCTATTAAAACCGGTGAGTTTTCTGAAGGTGATGGCGCGGCTACAATCATAGATGGTAACGTTGGTTTACCGTTTACAGATGATGGTTTTGTTAACATTAGTTTCCAATTAAAAAATGCTGATGCAACAAGTCGCAGTACACAACGTCCAGATGCTCAAGGCTTGATTGATAATGGTAATACCGCAGTGGGTAATCCTGCGCAAATTTGGGGTAATCCTGAAATTGAAGATGACATTACTGTCTTTGCCAATGTTGGCTTAGATTTAGGCGATGACAAAGAATTTTACATGTTTGGTAACTACTCTGAACGTGATGTAACCGGTGGTTTCTACTACCGTAACCCGCACTCTCGCGGTAACGTATACTCAATTGATGGTGGTGATACATTATTGGTGGGTGATGTCGGTTTAGCTGAAACAGGCATGCCAAGTTGTGCCTCTTCAAATTCTACCGCTGCTATGCCACTTTCGCCTTCGAATGTTCCGGCTAACGTAGGTAATGTACTTAATACACAGCCGTATATGGATATGGTCGCTGATCCAAACTGTTTCTCTATGAACCAAATATTCCCTGGCGGTTATACACCAGCGTTTGGCGGTACGATCACCGATACGTCATTAACTATGGGGACTAAAGGTGACATTAAATCTGGTTTCCTATCTGATTGGCGCTACGATTTAAGCGGCTCAGTTGGTCGTAATGAATCATCATTTACATTATCAAATACATTAAACCCTTCTTTAGGTTTAAGTACTCCAACAAGCTTTGATACAGGTAAATACATTCAATTAGAAAAAACCTTTAATGCCGATTTAGTTCGCGGTATCGATATTGGCTTATATGATGACTTAAACTTTGCAATGGGTGTTGAATGGCGCGAAGAGTCTTTTGAAATCGTAGCGGGTGAAGAAGCGTCTTGGAAAGCCGGTCCTTATGCTGATCAAGGTTTCAATATTGGTTCACATGGTTTTAAAGGCTTTGGTCCTGAAACTGCTGGTGAGAATGATCGTCGTAATGTTGCCTTGTATGTAGATGTTGAAGCTCAGATCACTGAGAATTTAATGTTAGGTACTGCAGTACGTTATGAAGACTTTAATACCTTTGGTAGCACCACTGATTATAAAGTGACTGCACAATATTCATTAACGGATAATTTATCATTACGTGCGTCTCATAGTACCGGTTTTAGAGCGCCAACAGTTGGTCAAGCTAACGTGGTTAACACGCAAACATCAATTGTAAATGGTAATCTAATTCAAACATTCTTAGCGCCTGCTACTGATCCATTAGCTAATTTCTATGGTGCAGAAGAGTTAACGCCAGAAGAATCTACCAGTTTTGCTGGTGGTATTGTTTACCAAAATGGCGATTTCTTCTTAACCGTTGATGCCTACTCTATTGAAGTAACTGACCGTTTAGCACAATCAAGTCAAATTGATGTGTTAGCAGAGGATTATGACGAGTTAAGAGCACGTGGTGTGCAAAACCCTGAATTAATTTCTGGTGTTACATTCTTTACCAATGATTTTGATACCACAACATCAGGTCTTGATATTGTGTCTAACTACTCAATGTCATTATTTGGTGGTGAAACTGGTTTATCAATGGCGTATAACTTCAACCAAACTGAAGTTGACTCATTTAACCCTGATACTACTTCTGCTGGTAAAGTTCGTCGTTTAGAAGATGGTATGCCAGAGCACCGTGGTACATTTACTGCATCTCAGTCTTGGGATACAATAAGTATGTTCTTACGTGCTAACTACTATGGCGAATACTGGGCTGTACATGCTGATGATGCCGGCGCTGGTGGTTGGAATGGTGATGCAGATGCTGCTGTTACTTTTGATGCTGAAGTGAGCTACTTCTTAACTGAAAGTATTACACTAACAGCTGGTGGTAATAACCTACTTGATGAAGAAGCAGAAAAACTTCCTTCTGCTTCATATGGTGTAGTGGGTGCAACTCATTATGAAAGTGGTCCATTTGATTACAATGGTGCTTACTACTACGTGAAAGCAACGTATAACTTCTAAATAAATTAAAGTTATATATTTAAAAAAACCTGCTTCGGCAGGTTTTTTACTTTCAGGGATGGTCGTTTCTTCACATCCGTGTGATCACGACATTTGAACGTGCTTGTTATTCAAAGTATGTCGAAATTACATAGTTGTAATATTTCGACTTTCAGCAATAAAATATTCACTCAGCGCATTAAACCCTATTGCCACTATCGCAATAATTAATCATTTGGTTTATGGTGAGGTAACAATAAAAATTACAAACGACTTTGTCTAATATCATCTATGTCTAATCTTAATATTGCTAATCAATATTTACAGCAGGGTAAATTTGAGCAAGCAGCGCAAATTTTTCAGCAACTAATTCAATCTGATAATAGCAACGTCAATGCAATGTTTGGCTTGGGTAAGGCAGCTTTTGCACTGAATAATTATAAAAGATCCTACGATTTATTTGTGCGTTGTTTGTCTATTAACTCTACTTCAGCAGCAATCTATCTAGCGCTTGCTGATTCATGCATTAAATTAAACTTAATCGATAAAGCAGAGCAGGCTTTCCTATATGCATATAAGCAAAATAACGGCTCGGTATCGACTTTAGTTGCCATTGCTGCATTTTATTGTGAATCAGGTAACTATCCGTTAGCGAATGATTATTTACTGCAATTAACCGCTATTGAACCTCACAATATAAATGCATTCGCTTTGTTAGTGCGCATTCACAACGTTGCGTTAATAGACTCCTCTATGAATGATTATTGTAAACATATGTTTGGCCTCATAACGTCTGCCGATAAAAATATAACGAACCAACAACACGTTCTACTGCATTACAGCTTTGCTGAACTCTTTCATCGTGCGGGCATGTTTGATAAAGCCTTTACACAGTTTAAATTAGCGAACCAATTACAGTTATCTAAAATAAATTTTCGTGTACAAGACATGGCTGAGTATTTTACAAGCCTAATAACTACCTTTACCGATGGCAAAACAAAATTATCATCTTCTCAACACTCCTACGATAAAGAGCAACCAACACCCATATTTATCGTGGGCCAACCTCGCTCAGGATCAACGTTACTTGAACAAATGCTCATTGCCCACACTAAGGTTGCAACTGGCGGCGAATTACCTTTTTTTGCGGATGATATTGCCCGCGGAATTAGACAATTAACAGGCACGCACTTCCCTCAAGGTTGCCCAAAATTAACGGCAGATAATTGTCGGGTATTAGCGCAACATTACTTACAACAAATCCAAAGTTTAGCGCCTAATGCACATTATATTATTGATAAAATGCCAGCGAATTACCAATCAATAGGTTTAATTAAACAATTAATGCCGCATGCTAAAGTGATCCACATTAGCCGTGAACCAATGGCTGTCGGTTGGTCTATCTATCGTAATAACTTTGCCGCCGTTGAACCCTATTTTTGTGACCTAGGTGAGATTAAGGAATATAGGGGGCACTACGAAAATGTTATGGCCTTATGGAACAAGGAAATACCTGAGTTTATTCATAACATCAGCTATGAGCAATTGCTTGAAAATTCTGAGGTGGAAATTAAAAAAGTATTAGATTTTATTGGCTTAGATTATCAAGCCGACTGTTTAGATATTCGCGATAACAAAAATCATATTGCTACCTTGAGTGATGTGCAGCTGCGCCAAGGGATAGACAAAAACCATAAGAGTGACTGGCAACACTATCAAAGCTTTTTACAGCCGCTGTTGTAACTAAATTCAGATGTTAAGCACTCACTTATACAAAACTAGCCTGTAGTATAACCACCATCAATAACCTGTAAGCTACCGGTAATAAAGGTGGCTTTATCACTCGCTAAAAATAATGCGTAATCGGCGACTTCTTCAGGTTGGCCTAAGCGACCTAAAGGTTGCAGCTGTTCTTCCTCGGCGTGTATTTTTTGCTTCTCTGCACCATTGCTTTGGCAATAGTTATCAATGGCTTTATGGTACAAGGCTGTTTCAATGGTGCCAGGACAAATTGCGTTGGCGCGGATATTAAACTTGGCGTAATCAAGCGCTGTGGTTTTTGCCATCGAAGCAAGGGCGTGTTTTGATAAGTTATAAGCGAATGAATTTTGTTTGGCAATAATGGCTTGATCTGAAGCAATATAAATAATACTGCCAGACTGTTGTTGTCGCATGATGGGTAAAACACTTTTAGTCGCAGCAAAGGCGCCTTTAACGTTAATTTCGAACACTTTATCCAATAACTGCTCAGATGTACTCTCTATATTTGCAGATGCGTGGACCCCCGCGTTAGAGACTAATACGTCAATACGTTTGGTTTGGCTAATAATGGTATTAATACATTGCTCTACCTGACTCATGTCAGCAATATCACACCGTAAATATTCGCCTTGAACACTCGATTGAATGTCTAGGTTAAATACTTGGTAATTAGCCTCTAAAAATTTAGTGACTAGGGCATAACCTATGCCAGAAGAACCGCCAGTTATTACACATACTTGTTTCATATTATTCACTAATTTATTAAAATTGCTAATTGCTATTTGCCAAGGCAAATTGTTTCTTATTAAAAATGTCGCCATCAGAGGTATAACTCTGCTCTGAAAAATCAATGCTACCACTTTGGTGTTGCAATAAAATGCTGGTCGAACGCGTACCATAGGTAGGTGAGGTGATGAATATACTCGACAGCAACTTCTCCCAATCAATACCCACACCAGTATTTGGCAATAATTCATCTGGTGCTTGTGTTGAGTCTTGCATAATCGCAAATAGGTGCTCCGCATGCACTGGCTGTTGTTCATTGATTAACTGTTCTAGTAACTGCTCGCCTTTAGCCATTTTGGGCCATACATCATTCACTGAACCATTACATATTGCATGAAACCCAGACTCAAGTAATTTGTGCTCGTTATTGGCGCTGTTAAAACAATATAACTGATTATTAACGCTATAGATGAGGTTGAAGGGATTATATTTATCGCTATTGGCAACGAGCCAAGACTCATTTATAGGGCTGTTATTTTGCAGTGCAAGTGGTACTAATTCACCTCGGGTTTTGGCTTTCGGATTATTGTTTTTTGGATCTCTAATATTGGTAATTGCGGCAAACTGACCTTCAGGATTAATGCCTAACCAGGTGCCACCTGCTTGTAAATCCTGACCGGCCAATAGCTTGTTATCATCTGCCCAAAAATACGCTGACTTAGTCGGTCTTTGATGAAATTCATCTCTATTAGCCGCAACAATAAGTGGGTGATCTTTATGCTGGTTAATGGCGATGAATAATATACACATACTATAATGAGTTCTTTGGACGCACGGCTACGTTGGCAAAAATAAGCCCAGCGACAAGTGACATAAAAATTAAGAATGTTTGGCTGCCTGATTGTTCTGCTTGTACAATAGCACTGCCGGTAACAATAGAATTTAAACCGATATATACTTTAGAGCCAGGCACGAGTACAACCAAACCTTGCAGCATTACTACGGTTGCCGGCGCTTTTAAAAATCGCGCAAATAAATTTGAGTAAACGCCAATGGCGAAAGCACCAGTGAATGCACCAATGGCAATACCGGCATATTGTGCAGCCCAGTTACTCACACCGAATGCAATAATCCCCGATAACACTCCCCAAAAGGCATGTTTTGGCCTTGCTTTAAATACCACAACTAATGATAAAGACAGAATTAACACCGCAATCCAAGCTGTCCATAATGGCACAAGTTCAGGTTGTACGTACTCTACTTTATCAAACAATAATAAGCCTATGGTCATGCCTAAAAACGCGCCAAAATAAAGCTTAAACATGGTCATGATCGAATCCATGATTTTAGCTGTACCCGACATTAAATGTCGCTCGGCTAATTCACCTAAACCTGTTGTAAGGGACAATCCGGGAATAAAAACAATAATACCCGACAGGATCACCAAGGGCACATTTATGGTTGGCACGAATAGAGTAATTGCACATGCTAATATTGCTACCACAATCGCTGAAAAAGGTTCAAGCATATTTGCCATGCTGTTTGATTTCTCAGCCCAAAGCACTAATAAATAAACTAAAAACCCTAAAATAGTCGACCAAAAAACATCCTGCCAACTGGTATGCATCAATAATGCGAACGCGCCTGATGATGCGCCAAAAGCTAAAAAGGTTGCAAATGCGGGATAAGGTGGCGGCTTATTTGGAATATCATTTAAACGATCGATTGCTTCCGCTAATGTTCTTTGTCCAGAGGCAAGTTCGTCAACGAGTTGATTGGTTCTCGATAGGGCACTTAAATCGATACCTCCCGGCGTTACCCGTACCACAAAATTATATTCTTGTAGTTCCTCGGCGCTGTATAATACGAAAGTCATCGCGGTAGGCGTTATAATAAACTGTCCGGGTACATCAAGAAAACGAGATACATTTTTTAAATGATTTTCTAAGCGATAGGCCGTAGCGCCACAACGATGTAGCAACTTACCTAAGGCAATGATGAAATGACGCTTTTGGGTAAACGAATCTGGCTTCACTATGTACTGACCTATCGAACATTAATTTCTATATGCTGTTAATTTTACTCTTATTTTTAAATAGTGGTTAACTTTTTTTAATAAAAAAAAAGGAACAAGTTTGTGCTTGTTCCTTTTCGTCATACGGTTAACTGTTATTGTTTATTATTGACTTGATTTTTCTAGCATCATGTCACGAATAATAGGCACAGGAGAGCTACCATAACTTAAGAATTTATTATGAAATTCGGTTAAATTAAAATCATCGCCGAGCTTTTCTTTTAGTTCTTCGCGTAATGCGTAAATTTCAGAGTAACCGGTAAAGTAACTGGTTAATTGCACTTGTGACAACGTTGCTCTGCGCCACTTTCCTTGCGCTTCAGCTTCTTCTTGGAATGCTTCGTTCATCATTAAATCAAGCGCTTGTTGCTCTTCTAAACCATCAACATGAATTGAATAATCAATAATAGAGTTCATGATCACACGTAAATTCCATTTGTAATACATTAACCATAACTCTGGTTCAAAGTCGCCATAACCTTCTTCAAGCATCATACGTTCGGTATACACAGCCCAACCTTCAACCATAGCACCATTGCCAAATATTGATTTTACTAATGATTTTGATTTATTCGAATGTACCAGTTGCGTGTAATGACCCGGTACGGCTTCATGAATATTTAATATTTGTAATAACCAATGATTATATTCACGTAAGTAGCTTTCTGCTTGCTCGTCATCAAAGTTATCTAATGGCGTGACATTATAATAAGTATTTGCTTGCGCATCATAAGGACCAGGAGCGTTGATAGAAGCTCCGGCAAAGCCTCGTTGATATTCAGGTGTTTCTCTTACCACTAATGGTTTATCGGCATCCATGTCTAGCAAATTGTTATCTAAAACGAATTTTTCTAATGCCGGAATTTGTGCTCGAATGCTGCTAACAAATTTGTCTCTATCGACATGTTTTACTGAAATATGTTCAATTAATTGCTTAGTCGCGATTAATTGATCTTTAGGCATTGCGGTATCTTTAAAATACTTAGGCCATAATTCGGTGGTGATTTTAGCCATTTCAGTATGAACACGAGACTTTTCTGACTGTGCTTTATTAAATAACTGCTTAGCGGTTAAGCTAGAATAAATGTCTAATGAAAATTTCTTTTCATATAAATCTGCGCCAATTCTAAATTCTTTGGCATTGCCATCTAAGGTTAACTGCGCCAGTTTATCTTCTAACCATTGAATATAACCATTAATGGCAGAGGTCGTTTTAGCTATTCTGAAATTAAAGTCGGCTTTTTCTTGGGTACTTAACGTCGATTCCAACATGGCCGCATGAATCGAATCGGTAAATAAACTTAACGCGCCTTTGTTTTGTTGTATCGCTAATTCAGTATGAGCAATCGTTGGTATAGTAATGTTGGCTTTGGCTGCTTCGTAATAAGCAGGTACGTTTTCCATACGGCGGAAAATTGTTTGTAAACGTTGATCTTTCGATTTGTAGTTGGTACTCAAAATAACCCCGAATACCCCCGCGACATTATAATTAGCGGGATTCCATTGATGTGTTTTAAACTCTTCAACGGTAAATATTTGCGATTCTAACTGATTTTTTAAAATAAAATAATCACTGGCATTATTCGGCGTCAACTTGGCCGCATCAAATGCGGTTAACTGTGCTAAATGCTGTTTAGTAAACGTCAGCTCTTCTGCTAAGCGCTTTGCATCTGGAACAGGTAATTGATCATCGTATTTATAATAACCAACATATACCGCATATCCTGGATTATACTGCCAAAATTTGGTGATTAACGCTTGGCTAAAATCAACAAAACTGGCGTTGATTTTTTTGTCATAGCTATTATCAATTGTTTGTTTATCTTCGGTGTTCGCAGTTGTAACACCTGCTTCTGCCTCTACAATTGTCGTCGCTGGTGTTTTATCTGTTTTTGCTTCTTCCTTTTGTGCCGGAGAGCAAGCGGTGAGAGCCATGATTATCGAAACGCTGAGTAATTTTTTTTTCATGAGTTTGCCTAAATAGTATTTATAGTTTTTTTGAATAGATTACTTTGTAATTTTTATAGGTCTACCTTGCCAATAACCCTCTCTCGATGCAAATTTATTGTGTTTATTATTTGTAACATTTTTGCGATGCGCTTGATAAATTGATTGTTTATTGTTTTTACCACAATTTGTTTATATCACCTTCAGTGAAATTTGCTTATAATAAGCGCAATTCAAAATTAAGGAGTATCCATGAGAGTTTGTGGTGTAGAAATTAAAGGCGATGACGCCATCATTTGTTTAATGTCATTAGAAAATACTATGTATGACATTCCGAATTCTCGTGTGCCAAAAATCGCATTGTTAAAAGGTACTGATTCAGAGAATATTCGTAAATTTCAATTTACTTTTAAAAAGCTAATTGAAGACTACAAAATTGACGCTGTAGTGATTAAAGAGCGCATGACTAAAGGCAAATTTGCTGGTGGTTCACAAAGCTTTAAAATTGAAGCCGCGTTGCAGTTAATGGATGAAGTACAGGTTGAGTTGATCAGACCAGCCGATGTTAAAGACTGTTTACACCGAGCGCAAGTGACTATTGATTTTCGCGATACCGGTTTAAAGCAATTTCAACAAGGTGCTTTTGAAACCGCATTTACGTTCTTGCATTCTCGCACATAAAACACATTTTTTATGTTTTAAAAGGCAGCTATTAGCTGCCTTTTTTGTATCTAACTACATACAAATTGTAGTTAGCCTAATCTTAACTCAATGTTTTATTTAACTAATTCAACAAAGTATTGATGCACTGTGTCGTTAGTTTTATCCAATTGTTGGTTAATGTCTACATGACCAAGCTTGCTGTAGTAGTCTATATAATCTTGATAATTATCAAAACTATAATGTCTTAATAAATTAACTTTGGTGACATCAATATCGGTATCGCCATTCACAATGTTTTCAAAGCCAGGCAATATTGTATTCATTGGTAGTTGCCCTGCAATTGGACCATAAGATGTCCATAGTACCGGCATATCAATTTGTGTATCAGGGTTTTTTGCATCAAATACATAACTGATCACCGCCATGCCATGGTTGCTGACATGAGAGTAATCATAAGCACCTGAAGCTTCAATTTCAGCCCAAGTAATGTAATCGATATTTTCATCATCTTCACTTGGTTTAACGTCTAGTGCATCATTATAATCCTGGCTAAAGGTAGTTTCTCTACTCTTTAAACTCACTGACCCGAATGGTGATGATTCCTCTTTAAAGATAAAGTCGGCCGTGGCGCTATAAACTGCTTCACCACTGTATTTATGATTCTCAAATATTACTGTTGATTTCATTCCCGCTGCGACTGTTTGAGTAAAGTGACGATTTTGATTAAATATTTGCGACGTGGTCATATCCATATCTTTGTCGTTAAAGCTAACCGCAACGCCGCTGCCATCATTAGCTACCTCCCACGTGCCTCCAACTGTTGTGGTAAAGTCTTGGTGGAAACCAAGGTATCCATCTTCTAAGTCATAAACTGCAAATGAATGCTCTGGCCATTCTTGGTCTTTAACTCTACAAGACTCAACTTGTTTAAACCTGGTTTCACTGCCACCAACTAACTCATAGCTTTCAAACTTAGCGGAGCTTAGCGCGCCTTGAATATCATTTGAGTTTATGTGGGTGAAAACGACATCTTGAGTAACACATTCACAACTTGCATCATCTAACTTATCAGCATGTGTCGCGTAATAAGTTGCTTGCACATCACTGTCTACTTGGTAATAAGACATCGCCTGATAAGACTCAATATTATTATCGCCTTTGTAAGCGGCTAATACGGTAAAATTAATTTTATCGTTAGTTGTCGTTATTTCAACAAGACCTTCGCTATTCACTTGATGTTCGCTGAGTACTTGCCAATTTTCATCTTGTAAAAATACTTGAGCATTAGCATAAGCTGAGGTATCGCCGCATGAATTTTTAATCAGCGATTGTAAGGTGAAAAGATGAGATGTTGGTTCTTTATCGACATCATCACTACTGCCACCACCACTGCCACATGAGGTAAGAAGAAATATGCTTGCTAGAGCTGAAAAAGGGAAAAACTTAGACATAACGATTCCATTTGTATTGTTATTATTGTGATAATTTTTAATAGGCAAAATATATAAGCGCTACACATAATATACCTGTTATAGCGCATGCTGAAAACTATAAAATAATATTTAGCTGTTTATTTAATAATGTTGAAATAAAAAAGCCTGCAAATGCAGGCTGTAATTAAAATGCCAATAATAATCAGTGCTATTTTAAATTTTGCCCAGCAAAATAAACCATTGCTGCGCTGAAATGTTTAGCTAAACCATTACCTAAATGTTCAAAGGCCGCTTTTTTATCTTCGTTTTCAACAATGCCATGAGCAAAATCGATGAATTTGTCAAAGTCGACGGTTACGGGTTTGTTTTGCAGTGTAGATAATGCAAATTCGGTGTAATCAAGATATTGCTTAACGACTGATTGCACAGCTTCGCTTTCTATTGCCAAGCCTGACGTTGTCGCTATTTGCACATTTAAAGCATCTGCTTTTTCTTTAAGCTCGAGTGTGTCTTCCATGCTTAATTGAGCAAGTTGCTCTAAACGCTCATCTACTTTTTCATCGCCGTCACGTTCTCTGGCTATTTTTTCCCAACGCTCAAGTTCTGCACTTGGCGTATCTGTAGCGGATAGTTCTTGGTTGTCTGGCTTATTTATATCGTTCATTTTATTCCGTTATGCTAGATCAAATAGTGAAGTGATCTACTCGTGAGTCTTAGTTATGAACTAATTATAACGTGATAAGGATCAATATTGTAATTATGGCGTGTAATTTTATGTATTGTGCTTGTATAAACGTATTTATATTGTGCAGTTTACATTAATATAATCATTTCACTGCCCTATATTCAGTGTTTGTTATAATAGGTAATGCAGTTATTTAAACCGTTTAAATTTAAGGCGTAAACATGATCTTGTATGGCTCTACTACTTCTCCTTTTGTGCGCCGCATACGTATTTTTGCGCATGCGATTGATTTCGAATTTAATAATATTGATATATTTTCAGAGCAAGGCCGTAAATTACTAAAAGCTAAAAACCCAACCTTAAAAGTGCCATTCTTAGTTGATGATAATGCTCATATTTATGATTCACGAATTATTTTTAACTATCTGAGTGATAAATTTGAGTTAAGTAAACTTAGTTGGCAGCAACAAAATACCTTAACGCTAATTGATGCAGCCACTGATTCATTAGTGCAAATGCTTATTTTAGGACGTAGTGGTTTCGATACTAGCGATGATGCCATGTACTTTAAAATGCAAAGAGAGCGCATTGCCACCGTATTAACGGCTTTAAATAAGCAATGCTTAGACGGTGACTTTGCTCAATGGCAATACCCCAGTATTTGTTTGTACTGTTTACTTGATTGGGCGATATATAGAGAATTAGCTGATTTAAGTGAATATTCGGCATTAACGAATTTTTGGCAAACGCATAACCAGCGAGTTGATGTTAAAGATACTGACCCTAGAGCATAAAACGCTTCGCTAAAACATAAAAACAAAAAACTGGCATTAATGCCAGTTTTGGTTTTATGAGGATGGGACTTATAACTGCAAGCAGTGTTTATCCCAATTGGTATTACTGTTAATCGGTAACACTAATCAAATCAAATGATGATAATTCAGCAACACTATCGCTTAACTCTTGCTCGATTACATCTAGATCTTTTAAATTACCGCATAGTTTGTCGGCCTGTGCTTCAAGTGCTTCGGCTTTTGCCTCAACAGCTACCTCGATTTCTTCACCCATACGTTCCATGCGTTCACCAAAGGCGGCCATTTTTTCTTCAAAACTGCCGTCTTCGCTATTAATTGCCGTACCTACTGCAATTAGAATATCACCGACAGATTCAGATACTAGCGCCTCAATTTCATCTTCTAACTCGTCTTCCATGTACTCATCAAATTCGGTAAAGTTTTGTTCTGCAAGATAATAATTACCATTATCATTATTAAAGCGGCTGTGCATTTTGTCTTTAATTTCTGCGAAAATAGCATTTACCTTGTCATTAGACTCAGCGTTATCACCACTGATACTACTCACTACATGACTCACCGCTTGAAACGCCACTTCGGTAGCATCGAGTGCTAAGTTAACAATTTCTGGTACTTGTTTATTAATGCCAAAAGCGTATTCACTAACCAGTTGCTGCTGTTTATCGTTTAGAGAAACTTGTTTACCTTGAACAAATAATTGCTGCTGGTCGTTAATTTGCACGTAAGTATTATCATCACTTAAAAAGCGAATTTGTGAGCCTTCAACCACAACACCATAGTTTAAGTTGATAGAGCATTCGTTGCTGTTAAAAGAATAATTATTAGAATGCTCATCTTCATCACCGTGCGCCATAACCTGGCCAGACAATAGTAATGTAGTTGTTAACGCTGCTGTCAGTAATTTGTTCATTTTCATTTCCCTTTTAAACTTTATTAAAGTAATCATTTAACTCATTACTTTAATAAAGCAAAAACTTAGCCAACAATTCAACTCTTTGTTTTTTAAGGGGTTAACTGGGTTGGTTGGTTTTTAAGTTGTTATTGTTACTGAAATTTTGGTGAATTTAACGAAAAGTTGTGAAATTCACCAATACACTAGTCTTTATCTGCACTCGGTTGTCTTTCAATAACATAGCGCGGCGTATCCGTATAACCCTTCAGTAATCGGCGTATTAAATCAAGGGCAATGGTAGAGACAAATTTTTGAAAATAAATACGTCCCGCGGGAATGTGTAATTGTTGACTATAAATAGTGTTTTTATCTCCCCACGCAAGCCAAACAGTCCCTACTGGTTTATCATCACTGCCACCATCTGGACCGGCAACACCTGATACTGACACCGCGTAATCGGCAGCACTTATCGCCAACGCCCCTAATACCATTTCACGCACCACGGCTTCGCTCACTGCGCCATGTAAGGCTAGTGTGTCGGCACTTACATTCACTAATGTAGATTTCATTTTATTCGAGTAAGTCACAAAGCCCGCTTCAAATACCATGGATGAACCGGCCACATTAGTAATTTGCGAAGCAATCATTCCACCAGTACATGATTCTGCCGTGGTAATTTTTTTCTGCTGTGTATTCAGTTCTGCAACAACAACTTCTGCCATTGAACCTTCACCAATACAAACGATATGCTGGCCGAGTAATTGTTGCAGTTTTTGGTACCATTGGCTGCGTAATTCATTTGAGGTTGAAGTGCGACTGGTAAGTTTTACTTCGAGTAGCGGCATGCCAGCTCTAAAACCAAGTTCAATACTTGCTGGCCAATCAGGGAAACTTTCATTAATCATTTTTTGTAAGCCAGATTCGCCAATGCCAAATACTTTCAATTTTTGCGTAACTGTTTGTAGTTTTGCTGGGATTTTTTGGGCAATGTTCGCTAATATGCTATCGCTAAGCATGGCCTTTAGTTCAACGGGAACACCTGGGGTGCATATAATCAAACACTCGTTATGAGTAATTGCGAAGCCGGGAGCGCTGCCTAATGGGTTGTAAACTATACCACAGCCCTGTGGCAGTATTGCCTGCTTCATATTCGGTTCGGTAAGCTTATACTTGCGTTTTAGACACCAATCCTGCAATTGTTGAAGCGCCACAGGGTGGAGCGTTAATGGCTTATTACTCATTTCAGCTAACGCTTGCGCGGTCATATCATCAACCGTAGGCCCTAAACCTCCGTTAACAATTACAATATCAGCTTGTTGGCTAATGGATTCTAACTCTGCTTTTAATAACTCGAGGTTATCGCCAACCGTTACTTTACGGTCAAGTTCAATGCCTAGATTTTTAAGCTCCTGGGCAATATATACTGAATTTGTATCTATTATGTCACCACTCATCAACTCATTACCGGTGAGTAATAATTGTACATTTAACATTGAACACTGCCTTAAGGAAAATTTTACTGGTATTATTCCTATAATAGCGTTTAATCGACTAAATAATAAAATTATTTTAAAATGCTTTAAACCTTTTATTAAATACCTGCATCTTAGTTAACAAGAGCGAGATTAAAGCACCTAAATTCTCATTTATATAATGAATACCAATTAACAATATTGGTATCACTTTAAGGAAGTATGATGAATACCTTAACTAAAATAACAATAGCCCTATTGGCAACCTGCACATTGAATGTTAGCGCTAAGGTTAACGATACCATCGAAAAAACCTTTAATTTGTCAGGGCAAGGTCAACTGGTACTCGAAAATGTTAATGGTGATGTTGTTATTGAGTCTTGGCAAAATAATAGCGTGAAAGTTACCGCTGAAATAAATGCTTCAAATCAAAAAGCTCGTGAAAGACTGCAAGTAAAAATGAAACAATCGGGCGATAGAATTAGCGTTGAAACTGATCACGAGAATAATAGTGGCAGTTGGGGCAATAATAACAATGGTAATAGCAGTGTTGATTACGTTGTTATGGTACCGAAGGATATAGATTTACGTGATATTGACGTTGTTAATGGTTCGTTAACTATTAAAAATGTTAGTGGTGAGTTAAATGCTGATGTTGTTAACGGTTCAGTCGATGCGAGTGGTTTAGCATCAGATGTTAATGTCGAATCCGTGAATGGTGCAGTAGAGCTTAGTTTTGATGATACCGCCAACGATTTAGAAATAAGTGTTGAAACCGTTAATGGCAGTATTCGTTTATATGTCAGTGATACTTTTGGCGCTAAAGTTCAGGCGAGTACTGGTAATGGTTCAATAAAAACGGACTTTGGCCTACAAGGTACTAAAGGTACTTATTATGGCAATGAACTTGAAGGAAAATTTGGTGATGCTAGCAGTGAAATTGAGCTAGAGAGTGTTAACGGTTCAATTAAGATTTTAAAGAAGTAATTCGTTAAAGCATGAGCATTCTAATAGCCTGATTTTATCAGGCTATTTTGCTTTTAAAGACTCAATTATCAATGCGTACTACCCCGGCCCATTTGCTCATTCACCAGTTGCCCAATACTGCTATAAGCAACCGCGTAGTACCAGTCTGCATCTAGTATATTCACCGGGTCTGGTATTTTCAGTAAAATTAAATCGACAATATCTGTGGTGTCTATCAAGTTAGGTTGAGCAATAGAGTTAATCACGTTGCTTACCAATTCAACCAATAACTCTTCGGTTGTAGGGTCAACTTCTGCAAGGTGTAATGTGTCTGTAAATGATTTAGTCACTTTATTATTCTCCTGCTTATATTAAAACGCACGGGAGTAAGTGATTGATTATCTATTTTTGTTATGACAAATAGCTAATGAGCGGCTTAAAAGTAAATAACCACTAAATTTAATAGGTGTAAAATGGTGCTAGCGAATAAATTTAGTGTTCTATTACGTTTTTCTAAACGACTTTCAATCAAAACTTACTGAATTAAATTGCTATTACTGATTTACATAGAGTTGAAATACACGACTGATACTCACCTTAAGCACGTTTGAGTCAATACGGTATCATTATTAAGACTAGCACATAAATGCAATATTTAACTAATACCAATAACATGTCTGATTTGTATCGATACAATATTTACCCTAGCACTGATAATTTTATTACCCGTTCAATATCGACTGACGTATAATAGGCGCATTAGCAACGTGCCTTTCTTTCATGTCAGTAAAACTGCTTGGAACGTTTAAAGAGTAAAATTATAATGAGTTATTTATCTTGTGTAGAGGTAGAGCCAAAATCACCGGCTACTGCTAGTGTTATTTGGTTGCATGGTTTAGGCGCTGATGGCCACGATTTTGAACCTATCGTCCCTGAATTGCGCTTACCTAGCTATATGTCGGTACGTTTTGTATTTCCACATTCAGCGCGTATACCCGTAACCATTAATGGTGGCATGGTAATGCCGGCATGGTACGATATTTTAGATATGAGCATCGAACGTAAGGTTGATGTTGCGCAATTAAATGCTTCAGCAGTTGCGGTGCAAAAACTTATTGATAGAGAAATTTCCCGCGGTATTCCTGCTCAACGCATTATTCTTGCCGGTTTTTCTCAGGGCGGGGCGGTCGCATATCAAGCGGCGTTAACATACCCTAAATCATTATGTGGTTTAATGGCTATGTCGACTTATTTTGCCACTAAAGACAGTATTGAAATTAATGATGCTAACCGTAATTTAGATATTACCGTGATGCATGGCAGCCAAGATCCTGTCGTTAGTCCTGTTCTCGGTGAACAAGCCATTAGCGCATTAAAGGCAAAAGGTTTTACACCTGATTATAAAACTTACGCTATGCCTCACTCTGTATGTGGCGAGCAAGTGGCAGACATTTCTGTTTGGCTACAACAACAATTGGCATAGAGGTATTTCATGGCTAGACAAGTAACATACGTGTTTAAAGGTAAACGCAAAATCATTCCATTTTCATATGGTTTGTTTCGAGATCTATATGAAGCTGCTGCAGCATCGGAAGGTGTCGACATAAAAAGTTTTTTAGCAATGGAGCAACAATTAGAAATGACCTGTAGGGGTCAAGGCATTGTAAAAAACTACCGTCAAAAAGAATTTGCTCGTATGGGCTTTAGTGAGATTAAATTTGTACGTGACGAAGATTAGTTATAGTAAATAAGTATTAATCGTTATTAAAAAAATTAATTACACCAAAAAAAAAGGCTGCATCTGCAGCCTTTTTTATTGTCAATTTTTAACCTTATCTATCAACCTAATACCAATTCCACTAAGTAAGTGATCTACTTTTTCATGAGGTAAAATGGATAAATACAAGGCAAAAAGTTTAGTAAGTAGTTGTTCTACTTATAAAGTTTATAACGCTGTAGTTATTCATTTTAACCATTAAAAATGAGCAGTTAATTAATGGACTTGGTATAAGCTAGCTTTAGTCTTTTTCAACGTTACGATAGGCTTCGCCTTCAACCATCCATTTAGGTGCTGGTGCGCCTTTTAAATAGTGATCAAAGTATTGCTTCATCTTAATGGTGTAATCTACTTTATTAGGATACTTTTTAAGGTGGTGTGGTTCACCTTCGTACTGCAATAAAATAACATCTTTGTCTAAGCGGCGCATGGCCATATACATTTCAACACCTTGTTGCCAAGGCACTGCATCATCTACATCGCCAAACTGCATAAGCAGTGGTGTATTAATTCTGTCAGCATAAAACAACGGTGAATTTTCTATATATAAATCACGACGTTCGAATAAGCTCGCACCAATGCGTGATTGGCCTTGCTCATATTGAAATTGTCGAGTTAACCCCGAGCCTAAACGAATGCCTGAATAAGCACTGGTCATGTTAGATACTGGTGCGCCAGATACCGCTGCGGCAAACATGTCAGTTTCTGTAATAGAGAATAATGTTTGATAGCCACTCCAACTATGACCATGTAAGCCAATGGCATCTTTATCGGCAATACCCATATCAATAATTTTTTGAATACCCGGTAAAATTGATTTGTTGGTTGAAGGACCTGGGCGGCCTATTTCAAAATGCACATCAGGTAAAAATACCGCATAGCCATTTGATGTATAAAACGGGAAGTTTGGTCGGTGATTTACCTTCATTGAATTAAATTCATACATGCGTTGAGAGAATAAACGATAGTAATAAACAACAACCGGGTATTGCACGCCTTCTACATAGTTAGCAGGCTTAATTAACACCCCTTGGTGTTTCTTGCCCATAGTCGATTGCCATTCAATTAATTCAGGCTCGCCCCACAAGAAACTTTCCTTTTGTGGATTCACATTAGAAAGCTTGGTGCCATTTGCAGGATTTAAGTCTGACACCCATAAATCTGGAAATTCGTTAAAATCTTCACGGCTAAACAGTAATTTGTCGCTGTTTTTGGCCTTACTAATGAACTTGTATTTTTTGTTATCTGCAAGCAATTTAGTGAGTTTTTTAGATTTTAAATCAAGTTGATAAAAGCCAAAGTTTTTGAATTCATCATTATAACTACTTAACAACAATTGCTGCTTATTGTTAAAATAAGTTTGTTCTTCGTCTAACAGGTTAATTCTAAATTGTAATGAGTTAGGACGGCCGGTGTCACAAGTTAAACATTGGCTATTTTTGCCATCTAGGGCTAATAACCAAATATCAAACTTATCGTAAACTAAAATGCCTTCGTCATCTTGTAACCAACCGGCAATGCCGTAACCGGGTGTTTTACTCGGGTAGTCATGATCTTCATCGGCAAAGCTTACGCTTATATTTTTAGTTAAATTAGTGTTTTTGTCTTTTTTACGATCAAACAGCCAAATATTTTTATCTTGATAATAAGCGGCATAACGACCAGATTCACTTAAGTTGATATCAGTATAAGAACTCAGTTTTTCAGCAATCAACGATTTTTTACCTGTCTCCAAGTCGGTGATATAAAAATCACTAAAGAAACCTTCCCAGGTACGTAATTTACGATATTTTAGGTCGCTACTTGCCAGTACCGCATTTTCATTGTTAGTTGCTTTTACGTTGATAATGTCACTATTTGCAAGTTGCACAAAATCTTCACCATCAAGATGATAAACCGCCGTAAAAAATCGCTTTTTATCTTTATCTAATTGCTGCTTTTCATTGGTTTTAATTAACGCATCATTACCGTGCCATATTTGTAAGTTACGATTTTCGGTTAATTTTTCTATGCTGTATAAGTCGGCTTGTGTTTCAGGCTTAGTTTCAATCATTTTAGGAGTGGCGATAACCGCCTTAACACCAAAGAATAAACGTTCGTCATCTTTGCTCCAGGTTAACTTATTAGTATCGCTGACAAACATTTGTTTAGTTGTCATTTTTACTGTCGTTAAGTCATTTTTCTGTTGTTGCCAAATTTTTAGGTCATGTTGGCGGGTTGCTATTTTTTCGCTGAAATCGCCTTGAGTAAAAGCAAGTTTAGTGCCTGCTTCATTCCAACTAAAGTTATTAAAGCTGGCTAATTCTTTCGCGATAATTATCGTTGTTTTAGCATCTGTTAAATTGATTGCTTTTAAAGCGTTTTCTTCACCTTGCTCACTTGAGAGGCTATAAACTAACGTCGCTTTTTTAGGTGAAAAGCTAAAGCTGTCAACATTATTTATTTGCTGCTTATCAAAATTGATAAGGTTTACTAAGGTAAGGTTATTATTAATACGCTTTTTGTTAAATAGTTTTACCTTATCGTTTGTGTCTTCTAATGCTTCTTCTTCAACACTTTCAGGTTTTGAGCCTTCTTCATTAACGGCAAGTGTTGCATTGTCTTGTTGTGAATCTTTTTCTTTGCAACCTTCGTCAGTTTTTTTATTTTCTGATAAAAACGCTAAAAAGCCATGTGCATCACTTAAGTCAAAGCTTTCAATATTTTTATAAGTAACTCTCTTACCACTCGCAAGCTCGATGATTTCTAAACTATTTTTAAGTTTTTTCTTTTGTTTTTTATCGGCTTTTTCTGTGCTGAGTAAATCAGGTACAACTGTAATTGCAATGTATTCGCCGTCAGCACTGAAAATACCTTTGCTACCAAAGTTGACTTGGTAAGTGACATCGCCGGTAATTGACTGCACATGAAAGGTACTATCGCCTCTATCGGGCTTTGCACTATAGGCTAGCCATAATCCATTGTCGCTTAATTGTGGTTGTACAATTTGACGAAACTTCATGATGTCGGTAACTTGCAAAGGACGTTGCTGAGCGGATGCTGGTGCTAATAATATTAAGTTGCACAAAACAACAATAAAGGCACGATATAGGTTAAATGATATTTTTGATTGCATAGTGTGATGTAGTGTAATTATATTTTACTAAGTTGCAGTGATTATCACTTTCTTCGCTAGCACAAATCAATAGCATTAAAGTTAATTAGTAATATATTTAGGATAAATTACCAATTTAAAGAGATAATCTTGTTTAACGAGCAATTAAATATTAAATATGGAATGAATATGTATTCACGAGAACAACTGATAGGTCAATGGCATCGTAGTGATTCAAATGGTGCTGAAAATTTTAGTGAACTTGCTCAGTTAAATGACGATGGTAGTTTTACTTTTACCTTTTACACCTACAATTTAGAAGGCTCAGTTGTTGATGAAATCAGTGAACTAGGTATGTGGGGCCTTGTTGGTGATCTACATTTTACTATCACCGAAGCTGAAGTTGAAAATCAGCAACATTTTAAGGCAGACATGACCGATAGCGATAATTATCATGCCTACAGGGTTTTAGCACTAAGCGATGATAACTTTACCTATGAACATGTCGTAACGGGTGACAAATTCACTCTCTTCAAGGTGCAGGCCAATGCTAACAAAAATTAAATTTACTGCTAAACTTAGTAAAATTAGTCAGTTAATAATAGGCACTTATTGTGAATAGAAATTTAGCTAAATTCCCTACTGATCCTAATGGCAATATGCTCTGGCATATGGAGTTAGAAGGAGATAATCTTGCCAGGGCTCGGGAAATTCAATTTTCAGTGATATTTCCGGATCAAGCAAAAGCATTAAAGTTTGGCAGTGTATTATTGCAAAACAATCAAAAATTATCGTTTTGTCCATACTTAGAAAATCCTGAGCATCCTTGGGAAATAACCGCATACCCTGAAATGCCAGCAAGCTACGATAATATTAAGGGCTACCAAATGTTACTTGAAAATCAAGCTCGTAAATTTGACGGTATCTATGATGGTTGGTATTGTCCGCCACAACAAGAATAATTTAATATCCTAATTAGGTAAAATCATGACAGCAGTAGATTTTTCGACACTTAATAAAATAACCGCAAAGTCGTTTAACGATCAAAAGGCAACCATTAAGAAAGTAATGCAAGGCAGAGATATAAAGTGCAAAGTATGCCATTTATCACTCGCCCTAGTTACGCCACAACAAAGTGATAAACCAGGCATTTTTTGTCCTAAAGGTTGTACTGATATAGAGTTAGATATTAGCCAATATCAATAACGGAATTACTTTTGAATTTAATCATTCGTAGCGCAGTTAAAAAAGATAGTGAGCAAATCATTCCGTTAATCTATAGCTCAGGACCTGCTGCATTCGATTATGTTTTTAACACTCCTATAGTATTCTTAAAAAAATCATATAATAAAGGTCGAAGTCAGTTCGGCTATCAAAACCATCATGTAGCAACCCTTGATGAACATGTTATTGCTAGCATAGCTTGCTTTGATAGAGAGCAAGCTAGGGTTTTACAATTAGGCTGTATTTTAGATATGCTTAAATTTTATAAATGGCAATTTATTGCTCATGCAATAAGAGGTTTACGGGTTGCAACGTTAATACCAAAACCTAAAAAATTAAGTTTATATATCGCCCATGTAGGCGTAGTACAAACAATGCAAGGGCAGGGTGTTGGCAGGCAATTAATAGATTGGGCTATCAAGCATGCTACGCAGCAAGGTTATCAATCGGTGAGTTTAGATGTCGCACAAAATAATTGTGTTGCAGAGCATCTTTATAAGTCATTTGGCTTTATTGAAACCAAGTACAATCGTTCTAAAATTAACAATATTTGTGATCATAAAACCTTAACGTTTACCATCAGGTAATAGTAATGTGATTAAGGATGTGATCTCGGCTTCTACATCCATGCAGTCGTACATATCAATTTATAAAGCAGTAGTTGTTTGTTTTAACCATTAAAAATGAACAAATATTTAATCAACTTGGTATCATATGAATTATCTTGCTCATTTATTCTTTGCTCAAAACAATGCTTTATCTAAAGCAGGTAACCTAATGGGCGACTTTACCAAAGGAATAGATCAATCGGCCTTGCCAATGGACGTTTTGAAAGGTATCCAAAATCATCGCATGGTTGATAAATTTACCGATAACCACACAGCGGTTAAAAATTTAAAACCATTATTGTCAGCGAAACGAAAACGCTTCTCGGGGATCATTTCCGATGTTGTATTTGATCATTTCTTGGTTAAGCATTGGTCTAAATATAGTGACCAACAATTTTCTCAGTTTGTGCAGCAAAGTTATCAATATCTAGCTAATGCCGAGCACCTTATGCCTGAGCCAATGCATGATGTGGTTACTCGAATGCGAATAGACGATTGGCTTAGTCATTACCATTGTATCGATGTTACGGGGAGAGCTATTGATTCAATTGCCAGAAGAATTCGCTTTGAAAACCATTTGGCTGGCGCAATAGATGAAGTAAAAGATAACTACCTTGCTTATGAGCAGAGCTTTTTAATTTTTTTTCCTGATCTTATTGAAAAAGTTAAATTTGAAAAAATTGAACATTATTGACCTACATTAAGTCGAGTCAATAAAGTTAGCTTTTATTATTGAATTCGATTTACACGGTTTAGTATTACTTTATACTGAGAAAAAAAAAGAGACTATTGAAATCTATGAAACCTTTTATTAAAAAACTTGGCGTTGTTTATGTCGTTGCGCTAAGTGCGTTGTTTATTGGTAGTATTGTTGATAATGATCCTGCGATAAAAAGTATGGAGCAGTTTATCGCAGAACAGAATATCGATAAAACTGATCCTAAATGGAAATTTAAGCTAACTAAACCACCACAAGTTGAGTTTGCAGAAGATAAAACCTACCTTTGGGAGATGGTCACTAATAAAGGTCCAATCACTATTGAATTAATGCCTCAATACGCACCGATGCATGTTGCAAGTACTATATATTTAACCGAAATAGGTTTTTATAATGATTTAAAGTTTCACCGTGTGATTCCTGGCTTTATGGCTCAAGGTGGCGATCCTGAAGGTACTGGTAGAGGTAATCCTGGTTATAAATATGCAGGCGAATTTCACGAAGATGCTAAACACGACGGTCCTGGCATGTTAAGTATGGCCAATTCTGGTCCGGGTACTGATGGCTCTCAGTTTTTTATCACCTTTAAAGAAACTCGTTTTCTCGATGGTCGTCATACCGTCTTCGGTCAAGTGATTGAAGGATTAGATACATTACAAGTGTTAGAAACGTTGGGCAGCCCAAATGGCCGCCCAAGCGAAGAGTTAAAAATATTAACCGCGTCTATTAGTACTCAAATGGCAACTAAATAGCCATAGATTTAAATTGGTTAGCAGATATTACTGCGTTTATAAAAACGTAGCAATATCGGTAAAAGACTTCTTCACCATCGCATGTGCAGGGATCGTTGCATCATCTGCTGGATAACCCGCAATAAGTAACATATACGCTCTGTCGTTTTCACCTCGTTGACATATTTTATTTAAAAATGACATAGGTTTTGGGGTATGTGTAAGCGTAGCTAAACCGGAACTATGTAGCGCATTAATTAAAAAGCCTGTCGCAATGCCTATTGATTCATGTACGTAATAGTTAGTGTTTTGATCTTCAATACTTAAACCACCACGCTTTTGACTAAAAATAGCAATTAACCAAGGGGCGTGTTCTAAGTATGGCTTATTGGCATCGGTACCTAGCGGCTTTAATGCTTCTAGCCATTCTTCACCCGCGCGACCATCATAAAACCCACGCTCATGCTGTTCTGCTTGCTCTCTAATTTGTTTTTTGATTTCACTGCTTTGAATCGCAACAAAATGCCAAGGCTGATGATTCGCACCGCTTGGAGCACTAGCCGCCGCTTTAATACAGTTTTCAATGATTTGTTGGTCAACGTCTCTATCACTAAATTTACGAATAGAATGACGACGTTTAATGTCTTGATAAAACTGCTCTGAACGTTCCAGCATTTCAGCTTTTGGGTATTCTATATAATCGGTTAAAGGCGAATTGTCGTGTGTTTTCATAATAGTCTTTGCTCGGTTGGGATAATCAATACCAGTTCTCTTAATTAAATGTTCTATTTTTTCATGAGGAAAAATCGATAAATACAAGGCATGAAATTTAGTAAGTAGTTATTCTACTTATAAATTTTATAACGCAGTAGTTATTTATTTTAACCATTAAAAATGAGCAGTTAGTTATGAGGATTGGTATTAGCATACCGACAAAAGCTAAAGATTTACAATAGTTTCAGTGTTAGTATTTTCGCCTTATTTTTTAGATGTTTCAATTATTTATAAGACTAAATAACTTGCTATTAATTGACTATATAAATTGGTATTAGATTAAAAACTTGTTAATCTTGCTCTCTGTTTCCTTATCGAATTAAACATTCATGTCGAACGATTCTTCTGTCACTTCAGACACCTGTGAAGAACAACATCCGTGGCGCACGCCATTTGTGTTCCTAGTGCTATCTTCTGTAGTAATGACCTTAAGTTTCTCTGGCTGGATGGCTATGCTCAACAATTTCACTATTGAAGCTGCTGGCTTTGGTGGTGCAGAAATTGGCATGTTGCAATCGCTAAGAGAAATCCCCGGATTTTTGGCATTTACCGCAGTATTCATTTTATTAATTATTAAGGAACAAAGCTTTGCTTTAGTATCACTCGCACTACTCACTATAGGCGTAGCGATTACCGGTTTATTTCCTTTTGAATACGGCTTATATGCCACCACTATTCTAATGTCTACTGGCTTTCATTATTATGAAACAATCAATCAATCATTGAGTTTACAATGGTTTTCTAAAGAAGAAGCACCCGAAAAATTGGGTAAGCTCATTTCGATAAAATCGATTGCGGCATTGGTTGTTTATGGCTTTATTTGGTTAGCCTTTAGCTATTGGGATATCGGCTTCACCAATACTTATTTCATTTTAGGTGGCTTAGGCTTAGCGATCACCTTATGGCTATGGTTGTTTATGCCAGTATTCCCGCAAAAAGTCATACAACATAAACATTTGGTTATTCGAAAACGTTACTCTTTATACTATTTCTTAACCTTTTTAAGTGGTGCTAGAAGGCAAATATTCGTGGTGTTTGCCGGCTTTATGATGGTGGAAAAATTTGGCTATGATGTCGCTGATATCACTCTACTTTATATGCTTAACCATCTACTGAATATTTATATTGCTCCTAAAATTGGCGCATGGATTGGCAGGGTGGGTGAGCGTAAAGCCTTAACGTTTGAATACATTGGTTTAATATTGGTATTTAGTGGTTATGCGCTGGTTGAAAATTCTAACATAGCTGCAGTATTGTATGTGATTGACCATATCTTTTTTGCCATGGCTATCGCCATTAAAACCTATTTTCAAAAAATAGCAGACCCGAAAGATATCGCCTCAAATGCTGGTGTAAGCTTTACTATTAACCACATTGCTGCAGTAGTCATTCCGGCGAGTTTCGGTTTACTTTGGTTGTACCAGCCTTCATTAGTCTTTTTCGCCGGCGCGGGTATTGCGTGTTGCTCATTAATAGCGAGTCAGTGGGTAGATACCAGTGCTAAGAATTATAGCCAATAAGCGATTTAAAAATGATGATTAATATCAGCGACTCTGCCCCCTGATATTTATCATCAACATCAAGCCATTTTCTTCAGTTGTTAGATAATACCAAGTGACATTAATACCTGATCATTTTTACTGGTTAAAATGAAAAACTACTGTGTTATAAAATTTAAAAGTAGAACAACTACTTATAAAATTTTTAATTCATGGATGAATGAACTTAAAATTATCATGGATGATATAAATTCTGCATGCCTTGTATTTATCCCTTTTTCCTCAGCAAAAAACAGATCACCTATTTATCTCAATTGGTATAAGTTAGCTATCTTACAGTGTCGGGTACAGTGAAAAAACTAATAACACAGCCATGGTAATATTGAATGTCTTTAAGCGCTTTGGGTTTGTTAAAATAGCCTGCATTTTTTGTCCCAGCACTATCCATGAACTGATACATGGCAGGTTTATTAGGCCAAAAATTATGGCTATCCACACTACGGCAATAAAACTCTGTGAAGGCGCATATACGCTTATTGCCGTCAATGCCATTGTCCATGCCTTAGGATTAACCCATTGAAACAACGCGGCTTGAATAAAGGTTAAAGGCTTAGTGTTTGAAGTTTCTTGTTTAGTCGTGCTGTTTGAATTTGCTATTTTTAGTGCTAAATACAACAAATAAATAATACTAAGTATTTTTAATATTTGGTAACTCGCCGGAAAACGATCAAATACTGTCATTAATCCAATACCGACCAAAAAAATCATTAAAGTAAATCCTATGCCAACACCTAAAAGGTGAGGAATGGTTTGCTTGAATCCAAAATTAGCCCCTGAGCTCATTAGCATTAAATTGTTTGGTCCAGGAGTTATCGAAGAAACAAAAGCAAATATAGTTAACGCTGAAAGTATTTCATAATTCATAAACGTATCTCGGTAATTGTGTTTGTTATGCAATTTTATAGGGAATATGTTAGGATTTTTAAGCGAATAAACGTCAATGCGCGAGAATATAAACAACTAATGTATAAAAAAGACCGATATAACGACATAATATTGCGAGAGCTTCAATTAAATGGTCGAATAGCCAATTCAGAACTGGCAGAAAAAATAGGCCTTTCACCTTCCGCTTGCTTACGTAGAGTACAAGAGCTTGAAAGTATTGGCATAATAAAAGGTTATCGGGCGATATTAGATAACGAGCTCATGGGTAATAGCTTTATCGCCTACGTTGGCATAGGTCTTAATGAGCATTCAACCGATTCACAACGATCGTTTGAAAAAGCAATAAAACTAGCAACCGAAGTAAAAGAATGTCACAACGTTACTGGCTCGTTCGAGTACCTATTGCGCATTGAAACCAGAGACATTAAATCGTTTAAATCATTTCATGCAGATGTGTTAGGGGTAATATCACAAGTAAGCACTATTACTACTCATGTGGTTATGGATTCGCCAAAAGATGATAGGGCTTAATACTTACTAATACACCCATTAACTCCAGGCCATTAAATCTGCAACCGTACTAGCCTGTTCAGCTAATGAACTTATTTCTCCATCACAAAAAAATAAGGCACCATATTAGGTGCCTTATTTAATTTCGTAACTTACGTTGTGGTCATTGTTAATAAACTAACAAAGATTAACCAACAAACTTACGTGCGTTACGGAACATTCTTACCCATGGCGAGTCTTCTAACCACTCATCAGGATGCCAAGAGTTGGCAACTGTTCTAAATACACGCTCAGGATGTGGCATCATTATTGTTACCCGCCCATCTGTGGTTGTAAGCGCCGTAATACCATCTGGTGAACCGTTAGGGTTCGATGGGTATGTTTCAGTCACTTGCCCATAGTTGTCAACATAGCGCATTGATACTGTGCTTGAATCGTTAGCATCAGCAATAGCGTCTTCAGATTTGAATTCAGCATGACCTTCGCCGTGTGAAACAGCGATTGGCATACGTGAGCCTTCCATACCCTTAAATAAGATAGACGGGCTTTCTTGAATTTCGACTAATGAGAAGCGTGCTTCAAAACGCTCTGATTTGTTCTGTACAAAGTGTGGCCATAAGTCACTACCAGGGATGATTTCTTTTAAGTTAGAAAGCATCTGACAACCGTTACATACACCTAATGAGAAGGTGTCATCACGGTGGAAAAATTCACGGAACATTTCACGAGCATTGTCGTTGAATAAGATTGATTTAGCCCAGCCTTCACCAGCGCCTAATACGTCACCGTATGAGAAACCGCCACAAGCAACTAAGCCTTTAAAGTCGTTTAAATCGACACGACCCGCAAGAACGTCAGACATATGTACGTCAATTGCTAAGAAACCAGCGCGGTCAAATGAAGCGGCCATTTCTACATGCGAGTTAACGCCTTGCTCACGTAAAATAGCAACTTTAGGGTTGGTCTCTTCAACAGCGTCTTGGGCAATATGATGACTGACGATATCTTCATTAATATCAAAAGTAAGTTCAACGTTTAAGCCTGGATCTTCAGTATCAAACTTCAGCGCATGCTCTTGTTCAGCACATTCTGAGTTGTCACGTAATGATTGCATCTTAAAGGTTGTTTCAGCCCAAACTGTACGGTAGTAAGTACGAGAGTTTTCTAGTACTTCAACACCGTCGCGGCTAAAGCGAATATGATCTTCATTATTAATGCGACCAATATCAGTACAACAATCGCTAATACCAAACTCGCTAAAGATTGCATGGATAGCATCAACATCGCTTTCACGAATTTGAATTACTGCGCCAAGCTCTTCGCTGAATAATACTTCTAAGTCGTTTCCAGCAAGCTTGCTAATGTCGATATCAACACCAGTGTGACCGGCAAATGCCATTTCAACTACTGTGGTGAATAAACCACCGTCAGAGCGATCATGATAAGCAAGTAGTTTTTCTTCTCGCACTAAACGCTGCATAGCGTTAAAGAAACCTTTTAGTATTTCTGGGCTATCAACGTCTGGCGTTGTTTGACCAAGCTGTTTGTAAACTTGAGCGATACATGAACCACCTAAACGGTTTTTACCTTTAGATAAATCAATGGCCACAATGCGGCTATCGCCTTGATCAATTCTTAGTTCTGGCGTTACTGTTTTGCGAATGTCTTCAACACGACCAAAGGCGGTGATAAGTAATGATAAAGGAGAGGTTACCGACTTATCTTCACCATCTTCTTGCCATTGCGTTTTCATCGACATTGAGTCTTTACCAACCGGAATTGTTAAGCCTAAGGTAGGACATAACTCTTCGCCAATTGCGTGTACCGCTTCGTATAAACCAGCGTCTTCACCAGGGTGACCGGCAGCAGACATCCAGTTAGCTGAAAGTTTAATGCGGTTTAAGTCGCCAATGTCAGTACCCGCAATATTGGTTAATGATTCTGCTACTGCTAAACGAGCTGATGCAGCAAAGTTTAATAGTGCAACAGGCGTACGCTCACCCAATGACATAGCTTCACCGTGGTAAGTATCAAGAGCTGCTGCGGTTACACCACAATCGGCTACTGGTACTTGCCAAGGACCAACCATTTGATCACGATTAACCATACCGGTTACCGAGCGATCGCCAATGGTGATTAAGAATGTTTTCTCTGCAACCGTTGGTAAACGTAAAATACGGTCAGCGGCATCTGCTAGAGCAATATCAGTTAACTCTAATGCTGCGCCTGTTTCGGTTAAACGAGTAACATCACGGTGTAATTTAGGTGTTTTACCTAATAAGATATCAAGTGATATATCGATAGGATTGTTACCAAACTCACTATCGCTAACCGTTAGGTGTTGTTCTTCTGTGGCATGACCAACGACGGCAAATGGCGCGCGTTCACGTTCACAAATAGCGGTAAATTCTTCCATCCGCTCTGGCGCTACAGCCATTACATAACGTTCTTGTGATTCATTACACCAAATTTCTAATGGTGACATGCTGCGCTCATCGTTTGGCACGTTGCGTAATTCAAAATTACCACCACGGCCACCGTCTGCTACTAGCTCTGGGAATGCGTTAGACAAACCACCAGCACCAACATCGTGGATAAATAGAATAGGGTTATCATCGCCAAGCTGCCAACAACGGTCGATAACTTCTTGACAGCGACGTTCCATTTCTGGATTTTCACGTTGTACTGAAGCAAAATCTAGGTTTTCAGTTGACTCACCAGAGGCCATTGAAGAGGCCGCACTACCGCCTAAACCAATGTTCATTGCAGGGCCGCCTAATGCGATTAGCGCTGCGCCAACGACTATGTCACCTTTTTGTACGTGTTCGTCACGAATGTTACCTAAACCACCGGCAAGCATAATCGGTTTGTGGTAACCACGAACTTCTAGACCATTAAATGACTGGACTTGTTCTTCGTAGGTACGGAAATACCCTAAAATAGCTGGACGACCAAATTCGTTATTGAATGCCGCGCCGCCTAGTGGACCTTCCATCATTATATCTAATGCAGTTACGATGCGAGCAGGCTTACCAAAATCAGTTTCCCAAGGTTGTTCAAAACCAGGTATACGTAAATTTGAAACACTAAAACCAACCAAACCAGCTTTTGGTTTTGAACCAATACCCGTTGCGCCTTCATCACGAATTTCACCACCAGAGCCCGTTGCAGCACCTGGGTATGGCGAAATTGCAGTCGGGTGATTGTGGGTTTCAACCTTCATTAATATTTGAATATCTTCTTGCGTATATTCGTATGCTTTAGTGACAGGGTTTGCAAAAAAACGTCCTGCTTCTGAGCCAACCATTACCGCAGCATTATCTGAATACGCACTTAATACGTAATCGCTGTTTAATTCATGGGTGTTACGGATCATTTTAAATAATGATTTAGGCTGCTTCTGACCATCGATAGTCCAGTCAGCATTAAATATTTTATGACGACAATGCTCTGAGTTTGCTTGCGCAAACATATATAGCTCAATGTCGGTAGGGTTACGGCCAAGGTTATTGAAATTTTCGACTAAATAATCAATTTCATCGCTTGAAATAGCCAAACCTAATTCGGTATTTGCATTCACTAAAGCATCACGACCACCACCAATTAAATCAACCGTAGTTAATTTCTTTGGTTCTGCTGTGGCAAATAAGCTATTGGCGTCGTTCAGGTCGCTAAAGATAACTTCCATCATGCGATCATGAATTAAGCTACTAAGTGCTTTAGTTTGATCAACAGTTAACTCAACACTTGTTTCAATGTAATAAGCAATACCACGCTCTAAACGAGTAATTTTGTTTAGGCCACAGTTGTGCGCAATGTCAGTTGATTTTGATGACCAAGGAGAAATAGTTCCAGGACGAGGAGTCACTAATAAAAATGTACCCTTAGGCTCGTGTTCTGCAATAGAAGGGCCGTAAGTGAGTAATTTTTCTAGTTTTTGTAATTCATCGCTGTTTAATGCTTCACTATTATTAGAAAAGTGAACGTATTCAGCATAAATGCTAGTTACAGGCAGGTTTAATTGCTCGCATTGAGACAGGAGTTTGCTTGTTCTGAAATCAGAAAGCGCAGGTGCGCCGCGTAAGATTTCCATAATGTGATCACCATAGTTATTTTAATACCAATTCGATTAAAAATAGATTTTTAGCGCTATTTACTGCCGGCTAAATTTAATCGAATTGCTACTAGTTTTGTTACGGGTATTTATCGTTGATTGTGCGCGCGCATTATAAAAGAAATTAGTACAATTAGTAAGTGAAAAATTGCTTATGGCGAAGTTATTTTAAGCAGATGTAAATATTATGAAAAAAAGACTGTAAAAACGAATAGAAACAATCCACAATGAAATTCACATGAAAAATTTATCCCATAAATTTATGAATCTATCTGTTAATCTCAGAATTATTATTTTAATCACGGTAAGTGTACTTGCCGGTTGTGACAAGAATAATGAACCTGCTGATCTTAAACAAATTATTGACCGTGGTACGTTAAGGGTTGGTACTTTATTTGGCCCCAATAGTTACTATATAGGGGCACAGGGACCTCGTGGTTTCGAATTTGAATTAGCCCAAAAGTATGCCGAACATCTAGGCGTTCAGCTGGAAATTGTACCTAGTTATACCCTTAATGAATTGTTTCCTAAAATAGATAATGGCGAAGTGGATATTTTAGCCGCCGGTTTATCTGTTACACCGGATCGACTAAAACAATATCGTTTTGCACCAAGTTATACCGAAATTAGTCAAAAATTGGTATTCAAGCAAGGTAAAGAATGGCCGCGGGCATTAAAAGATCTTACCGGCACATTACAAGTCGCGGCTCATTCAAGTCATGCTGAAAACCTAAAGCAATTACAAATTCAATTCCCTGATTTAACTTGGTCTGTCACCGATGAATTTGATAGTGATGAATTATTGGTTGAAGTATTAGAAGAACGTTTAGATTATACCATAGCAGACAGTAATTCCTTGGCTATCAACCGTCGTTACTATCCTGAAATCAGTGTTGCCTTTACTATTCAAAAGCCCAACCCTATTGCATGGGTATTGAGTCGAAAAGGCGATGATTCTTTGATAGCCTCTTTAGTGGAATTTTTCGGTGAAGTGCATCATGACGGCACATTACTCACCCTCAATGAAAAATATTATGGTCATATTAAAGAATTTGATTACGTCAATACACGTACCTATATTCAAGCCATAGAGAAAAAACTGCCAAAATATAAAGAGCTATTTAAACGTTATGGTGAAGATCTAGATTGGCGCTTTTTAGCGGCGGTTAGTTATCAAGAATCGCATTGGGAACCTAAAGCTCGCTCTTTTACTGGAGTGCGTGGCATGATGATGCTAACCCTGCCAACAGCTAAACAGATGGGAGTTAAAAACCGAATTGATGCTGAGCAAAGCATTCAAGGTGGCGCCAAATATCTACAGCGATTAATTAATCGTATTCCTGATCGTATTAAAAATCCAGACCGACGTTGGTTTGCTTTAGCCGCATACAATGTTGGTTGGGGACATATGGAAGATGCTCGAGTGATCACCCAACGATTAGGTGGCGACCCCGACCGATGGGTCGATGTTAAAGAGTTCTTACCTTTATTGAAACAGCGCAAGTATTATAAAAACACTAAGTATGGTTATGCTCGTGGCGATGAACCGGTTCGTTATGTTGAAAATATCCGTGCTTATTATGACACTTTGGTGTTTATTGAAGACGTACACCCTAAGTTAAATGACGCAACTGAGTAATTGCTATATTAAGTAACAAGCCAGTGGAAAATATTTAGCGAAAACCAAATAGTAAAAAATAAAAACCTGAATCCAACGAGTATGGGGAAAGTATGAAAAACCGTATATTTAAAAACAGTCAACGTCGTAGACAGATGAAGTCGGCTCAGCGGAAAGTGTGTGGTCGCTTGCGTGTTTATTTTAGAGTGGTCACCCAAAATTCTATTGATTTAGAAAAATCAAATAGCACGTCTTAACTTAGGACCTGCTTGTTTAATCGGAGTTTTTCATTATTATAGGGGAGTAATTACTCGGTAATTAATTTCTTATTCGCTTGTTTTAAAGCTTTCTTTTCTGCTCTTCGGTGTTTAAAAAATGCCGACAGCATAGTGCTGCATTCTGCGCCTAAAATATCTGACGTTATCGCCACTTGATGATTTAGCTTTTCGTTAGCAACTAAGTTAAATACACTACCAGCCGAGCCTGTTTTTAAATCTGCAGCGCCATAGACTAAACGCTTTATTCTGCTATGCACTAACAAACCTGCGCACATAGGGCAGGGCTCTAGGGTGACATAAAGCGTGCAATCTAACATGCGATAATTTTCTACTTGGTCACCCGCGGCGCGAACGGCTATCATTTCAGCATGTGCTGAAGGGTCGTGTAATTGAATCGATTGATTCCAACCCGTTGCCACTACTTCATCATTACATACTAATACTGCACCAACCGGGATCTCTCCTTGGCTTTGGGCAACTTTTGCCAATTCAATGGCTTGGCGCATGTACTTTTCGTCAGTATTAATCATAATTTAATTTCAAGCTTAGCCTAAATGAACAAACTTAATAAGTCATTAAGATAACGATGACCTAACTGGGTTACTCGCCAATTATCATCGCTATGTTCTAACAATTTTTTATTTTCAGCGGTGCGCAAACTGTCGATGATATTATCGCGTGATACCCCAGTTGAACATTCAAAGTCTTCTAAGCTAAAGGGCTTAAATAAACGTAAACGATTTAACATGTACTCGAAAGGGCGTTCCGCTTCGCTTACTTCATTCAACTGATCTAAGTGCTCGCGTGTATCATCCATATAGCCTTTAGGATGTTTAACTTTAACGGTACGGTAGATTTTATTTTCATTAGGCACAGTAATTTTGCCATGTGAGCCACACCCTATGCCTAGATAATCACCGTTTTGCCAATAATTAGTATTGTGTTTAGATTGATATTCATCACCTTGGCTAAACGCTGATACTTCATATTGCTGGTAACCAGCAGCGGCGAGTAATTCGAATCCTTGCTCTTGAATATCCCATAAAATGTCATCAGTTGGCAGGGTTGGCGGTTTTGAATAAAATGCGGTATTTGGCTCTATGGTAAGTTGATACCAAGACAGGTGTTTAGGCTTTAAAGCAATTGCTTGGCGTAAATCATCGAGTGCATGCTCAATACTTTGTTGCTCTAAACCATGCATTAAATCTAAATTGAAACTCTTCACGCCACATTGCTGGGCCAGTTCAACCGCTCGCACAGCCTGATCACTATCATGAATACGGCCCAATTTTATCAGCTTATCGGACGCAAAACTTTGCACACCAATTGATAAACGATTCACGCCGGCATTTTTAAAGCCAATGAACTTATCGGCTTCTACGGTGCCAGGATTTGCTTCTAAGGTTATTTCAATATCTGGACTGCTAGGAAAGCGTTTTAATACTTCAGACAGTAGCAATTTAATGGCAGGCGCTGAAAATAAGCTTGGCGTACCACCCCCAATAAATATTGAATGCAGTGGTCTTGATATTGCAAAGCGTTTTATATCACTGTCTAAATCAGCAAGCACATGTTTAATGTAGTTTTGCTCATCAATGTCGGTTTTTAGGGCATGTGAGTTGAAGTCACAGTACGGACATTTTTGTACACACCAAGGAATGTGGATATAAAGGGATAATGGCGGTAGTGTTAGCAAAATTTTGTGCTCATGGTAATGATTATTTAAAGGGCTTGTTAGGCTAAGAAGTTGCTCTTAGCCAAAATTAGCCTAGTTCAGCTTAACTAAAGTGCTTTACTAATTTAGCTAGTGCTTTGCCGCGATGGCTTAATTGATTTTTTAAATCTCGAGGTAACTGCGCCGATGACATGTTTTGCTCTGCGAGCCAAAATAGTGGGTCGTAACCAAAACCGTGTTCACCTTGACGTTCGGTAGATATTTCGCCTTCCCAAGTACCTTGACAAATGATTGGTGTTGGGTCGAATTCATGGCGCATATACACTAATACACACTGAAAACGTGCGGTGCGATCTTTAGTCGCCACCCCGGTCAGTGCATTCAATAATTTATTGTTATTATCATTATCATCACATTGCTTGCCAGCATATCTTGATGAGTATATACCGGGAGCTCCTTGCAGATAATCGACTTCTAAACCTGAGTCATCAGCAATAGCGGGTAGGCCTGTTATCTTCGACGCATGGCGCGCTTTTATAATGGCATTTTCGACAAATGTTGTGCCGGTTTCTTCAGCGTCACTGACGTTAAAATCACTTTGCGGAACAATATCAATATTTTGCGCCGCTAATAAATGGCTGAGTTCTTTTACTTTACCTTTATTGCCTGTGGCTAAAACGATTTTAGTCATGTTCTGTTGCTAACCTTGCTTTTTTATTAATGTTCACGCAATTACTCTACGTAATACCGTCTATTTACTGCCTTGAATAGCTATTATTGATCTATATAGAATTTTTGTTTGAATGCTAATGTATGTTCGGTGCCATTATCATTAATGGTAATATCGAATGTATAGGTTTCATCATTCGGATATTTAACTATGGCTAGGTAATAAATAGCATCACCTTCTTTTACTTGTTCAAATTCTAATTGCATGCGCTGGCCAACTAGATTGGTTGCACTGCCTGAAACACCTGCTGATATTGCCGGTTTACCTTGCTGGGCAGTATCGAGTATTGAAATATTGATGAAACCTCGATAACGACTACGTTCTATATTATAAGTCTTAGCTATTTTGGGCTGTAATATCGATGTTGATAAACCAATATAATGTACTTCTAAATCACCAAGTCTTTTCATGTTTTCAGCAAAGCTTGATGACGAAAAACATAATAATGTTATTAGCATTAAGGCCGATTTGCCTGCACTCTTTTTGCTTGCAGTAAATAAATCGGTTAATGTTGAAGTCAGTGTTAATAGTGAATTAAACATGGGCACCTCACTGGTACGTGTTAAGTAATTTTTCATTATGGTCTATAAATTATAACAGTTAATCTTAATGCTATATAAATTTGATAACGGTTATTAATAAAATAGACCACACAAGTACCAATTAACTTACAGAATACGCCAAATAGGTAATACGCTGGCGATCATAATATTGATAACATTTAATAATAAAAATGCAACCAGTACAGACAAATCTAAACCACCTAAATTTGGTAATATTTTACGAATAGGGCGTAGTAAAGGCTCTGTTAATTGATGGAATACCAATTGTACTGGGCTACCACTTTGCACTACCCAACTCATCAGTGCCATTATTAGCATTACCATAAATAATAAATAGCCGGCTTGTTTAATAAAAAATAAAAAGCCAATCAGTAAACCTGAAACTATATCTATCGCTTGGCCGTTCAGCGCAGCCAGTATTGCAAACTTAGCGCAGGCTACAATTAATGCTACCACCAATGTTGCCATATCTATGCCAGCAAACCCCGGAATAATACGGCGGAAAGGGATCACCACTGGGTTGGTGATTTTAACCACGAACTGACTGAAAGGGTTATAAAAATCAGCGCGTGCAGCTTGTAACCAAACTCTTAATAACAACACCATTAAATAGGAATCGAAGAAAAAGTTAAGTATGTAGTTAGTTGCTTCCATTAATACTCCGGAATTTTATTATTAAATTTGTATGTGATGAGCACTGTAACGTTTAGTGCTGTTAATTATTTTTCGAAATTTCAATTGATCGGGCTTTTGCCGCTTTCATCGCTTTGGTGACCAAATCAGGTAAGCCGCCGTCTCTATATGCTTTTAGTGCGGCTTGAGTCGTGCCACCTTTAGAAGTGACATTTTCGCGTAATGTAGCAATGCTCAGGTCGCTTGAAACTACCATCTGCGCCGCGCCTAAAGCTGTTTGTTGCACGAGTTCGCGCGCAATTTCCTCTGAAAAACCGAACACTACTGCTTGCTGTTGCATGGCTTCCATAAAGGCGAAAAAGTAAGCTGGACCTGAACCTGAAACGGTTAATAAATCATCAATTCGTGCCTCGGTGTCGACCCATAAAACTTTGCCTACACATTGTAGTAAGTAATCAGAAAATTGGTATTGCTGCTCATTTACTTCTGCGCTTGGGAAAAGACCTGTCATCCCTAAGCCTAATTGTGATGGTGTATTTGGCATGCAACGCACAACTGCTGCTGGTGTATTTAACGCTGACTGTATTTGAGTAATACTAATACCAGCAGCTAAGCTAATAAAACATTTATTAGAGATATCAATGGCGCTTGTTATTTGCTGACACACATCTTTAATTAAATGTGGTTTTACCGACAAAACAATATTGTCACTAAAATTTGCGGCTTCAATATTATCAGCGGTTTGTAATACCCCATACTCGCTCGCTAACGCTTCACGTTTGCCTGCACTTGGATTACTGACCATAATGTTTTTTGCCTCAAAACCTTGGTTAATTAACCCTAAGATAATGGCTTTACTCATATTGCCGGCACCAATAAATGCTACTTTTTTCATATTTTTTTCACTTATCATTATTTTTATAAACCTATGATTAACTAGGTATTAATTTCTACTACCAAAAATGGCTGAGCCTATTCTAACTGTAGTACTGCCACATTCAATGGCAATAGCTAAATCACCACTCATACCCATTGATAGTGTATCTACACTAGGATATTGGTGCTGTAATTGATTAAACAAGGTTTGCATCTTATTAAAGCTGTCTCTTGTTACACTTTCATCGGGCGAATTTGCTGGAATGGCCATTAAGCCGCGAAGCGTTAAATTAGCACAGTTGTGTATATATTCAGCTAATTCTGGCAACTCATCAACCAAGGCTCCTGATTTGCTCTGTTCACCACTAATATTCACTTGTAAACAAACGTTTAGAGCGTTAATGTTAGTATCACGTTGTTCATTAAGGCGTTTTGCGATTTTTATCCGGTCAACACTGTGTACCCAGGATAGATGTTCAGCAATAAGTCGGGTTTTATTCGATTGAATTGGTCCAATAAAATGCCAACGAATATCAGGCAGGTGCGCAAGCTGTTGAATTTTATCAACCGCTTCTTGAATATAATTTTCACCAAAGTCTCGTTGCCCGGCGTCATACGCCTCTTGAACCAAAGCCGCAGGCTTTGTTTTACTAACCGCCAACAAGTTCACGGCTGCAGATGAACGATTGGCATTATGGCTAGCTGTTTTTATTTCTTCGCCTATTTGCGCGAGATTGTTAGCGATATTAATCATTTTTAAAAACTTATATAAATTAGGGATATTATGGATATTACCGAGCTATTAGCGTTTAGTGTTGAACACAACGCATCCGATTTACATTTATCTACCGGTATGGCTCCTGCCATTCGTGTTGACGGCGATATCCGCAAAGTTAACATTCCCGCTCTCGATGAAAAAGATGTTAATGCCTTAGTGTATGACATTATGACCGATCGTCAACGTAAAGAATACGAAGAAAATCTAGAAGTGGATTTTTCTTTTGAAGTACCAACTTTAGCTCGTTTCAGGGTAAATGCATTTAACCAAAATCGTGGTCCCGCAGCCGTATTTCGTACAATCCCTAGTAAAATATTATCTCTAGACGATTTAGGTTGCCCAGATATTTTCCGTCAAATTTCAGAGACCCCACGCGGTTTGGTATTAGTTACCGGCCCTACAGGTTCGGGTAAATCTACTACGCTTGCAGCTATGGTTGATTATATTAATGAAACCAAACGTGATCATATCTTAACCATTGAAGATCCAATCGAATTTGTTCATGACAATAAACAGTGTTTGATTAACCAACGTGAAGTTCATCGCGATACTCTAAGCTTTAGTGCGGCGCTGCGTTCAGCGCTGCGTGAAGATCCTGATGTAATATTAGTTGGTGAAATGCGTGATTTAGAAACCATCCGCTTAGCAATGACTGCCGCTGAAACTGGTCACTTAGTATTTGGTACCTTACATACCACGTCTGCCCCAAAAACTATTGACCGTATTGTTGATGTATTCCCAGCAGAAGAAAAATCAATGGTACGTTCAATGTTGTCAGAATCACTACGAGCGGTTATTTCACAAACCCTAATTAAAAAAATTGGTGGTGGCCGAGTCGCTGCCCATGAAATCATGATCGGCGTGCCAGCTATTCGTAACTTAATTCGTGAAGATAAAATTGCGCAAATGTATTCTGCCATTCAAACGGGTATGTCACATGGTATGCAAACCATGGATCAATGTTTACAAGGTTTATTGAGCCGCGGCATGATCACACGTGAAGATGCGATATCAAAAGCGAGTGATAAAAACCAATTTAAAAGTTATTAATTAAGAGCATTATTATGTATTTTGAAGATCTTTTACAAACAATGGTTAATCAAGGTGCTTCCGATTTATTTATTACCGTAAATATGTCGCCAAGCGCTAAAATCAATGGTGAATTAACGCCAATTGACGATAAAGTATTAACCAAAGAGTCAGCGCTTGAGCTCGTTGAAGGTTCGATGACTGAAAAGCAAATCAAAGAGTTTCACGAAACGTTAGAGTGTAACTACGCTATTTCAATTGACGACATTGGCCGCTTTCGTATTTCAGCTTTTTGGCAGCGTGAAATGCCAGGTATGGTTATACGTCGTATTGTTACTGAAATACCTGATGTTGATGAACTAGGTTTACCTGCCGTATTAAAAGATGTAGTTATGTCTAAGCGTGGTTTAGTGTTGTTTGTTGGTGGTACTGGTACAGGTAAGTCAACGTCGATGGCATCATTAATTGGCTATCGTAACCAACATGCGCGAGGTCATATTCTTACTATTGAAGATCCTGTGGAATTTGTCCATGAACATGGCAAATCAATGATCACTCAGCGTGAAGTCGGCATGGATACTGAATCGTTTGATGCTGCACTAAAAAGCTCATTGCGCCAAGCACCAGATGTTATTTTGATTGGTGAAATACGCTCACAAGAAATTATGGAGCACGCACTGAGTTTTGCTGAAACCGGTCATTTATGTATTGCTACTTTGCATGCCAACAATGCTAACCAAGCAATTGACCGTATTATGCATTTAGTACCTTCTAATCAACATGGTAAATTACTATTTGATTTAGCTTTGAATTTACGTGCTGTAATTGCCCAGCAGTTAGTGCCAACGCGTGACGGTACTGGCCGAAAAGCTGCCATTGAAATACTGTTGAATTCCCCTTACATTGGTGAGCTAATTAAAAAAGGTGCCGTTGGTGATATCAAAGAAGTTATGGCTAAATCACGTGAATTAGGTATGCAAACATTTGACCAAGCCTTGTTTGATTTATATGAGGCGGGCGATATTAGTTACACTGATGCATTGCATAACGCTGACTCGCCGAACGATTTACGCTTAATGATCAAATTGCGCAGTAATGAACAAACCGGTATTGGTGGCCTTAAAGGTGCAACCTTAGACGGTGATTAATACGGCTCTCATTAAATCGCTAAATTAAAATTATAAAGCCCAAGTTTAATAAACTTGGGCTTTAATCTTTATTAGAGAGCCGTTTTTCTTTTCAGTATATGTTAATTAATACTGCTGTGTTTTATGACCAGTTGCTTAAGTTTATTAATGACTTTAGATGGTTCTTGATAGGCTAAAACAATTTCGCGTTTAAGTTGTAAATCCTGAATGGGACGAAATACGATTTCTGAATTATTCAATATTTCTGAATATGCCGGTACTAAAGCGCACCCCAGCCCTGCACTAACTAATCCTAAGGCATAGTCGATAGTTTTAATTTTTGCACGTATATCAACGCTGATACCTTGTAACGTTAATATGTCCTGTAATGATTGCCAAGCAGTGCAAGGTGAGCGTTGAATAAATGCCAAATTATTAAAGTCAGATAAAGCAATATTGTTTTGTAATGATAAAACATGATTATAAGGTAAGGCGAGTAAGTAGTTTTCTTGCCAAAAGGACTCATAATGATCTGTCTCTGATAGCTCTTCTTTAATAATAACTCGTGCATCACAGCGTTCATTATGGGCCACCAAGGTGAGCTCTATTGAATCAACCGCAGCGGTAAAATCTTTTAGTAGCGCACTCATTCTTGCCACCCCAAGACCTTTTGTTACGCCTAATAAAAACGGTGTTTTACTGTCCTGCTCAATAAATAAGGTTTTAATCGCTTTCGCTTGTCCTAATAATTGTTTTGCCAAAGGATAGAGCTTTTCACCTGCATCGGTCGCAATAACACCACGCGCATGCCTGATAAATAAATTGCTACAAAGGGTTTTCTCTAATTGTGCCACTGCTGCCGATATTGAAGGTTGGGCAACATAGCAACACTTAGCGGCAGCACTAAAACTACCTTGCTCATATACTGATACATAATATTTTAAACTTCTTAAATCCATTACGGCTCGCACTTAATAGTAACTTTATAAAACCTAGGTATAGCTTTTACCTATGGCAAGTAAAGGAATTGTATATTTTAACTTTATCTTAGTTTTATTTATTATCAAAGCATAATAACAATTAAAGTAAATCACTCATTGACTGATTTACTTTAATGGCGACAAACATAATTCATTAATTTTTTGAGGTTTACCATGTCTAGTTCAGCAAACCGTCCAACGTTCAATTGGCAAGATCCATTATTACTCGATTCTTTATTAAGCGAAGAAGAGCGTTTAATACGTGATTCTGCACACCAGTATTGCCAAGAGAAGTTGATGCCAAGGATTTTAGAAGCGAACAGACATGAAAAATTTGATGTTGAAATCATGAGGGAGCTTGGTGAACTAGGTTTACTTGGTGCCACTCTACCTGAAAAGTACGGCTGTGCCGGTGCTAATTATGTTACCTATGGTTTAGTTGCCAGAGAGGTTGAGCGCGTAGACAGTGGTTACCGTAGTGCTATGAGTGTGCAGTCATCTTTAGTCATGCATCCTATTAACGCCTATGGCAGTGAAGAACAAAAAATGAAATACCTACCCAAACTGGCGACTGCAGAGTTTATTGGTTGTTTTGGTTTAACCGAGCCAAACTCAGGCTCAGATCCAGCAAGTATGCTCACTCGTGCTGAACCGGTTGATGGCGGTTATCGCTTAACGGGTAATAAAATGTGGATCACCAATTCTCCTATCGCAGATATTTTTATTGTCTGGGCTAAACTTGATGGTGTCATTCGTGGTTTTATTCTAGAAAAAGGCATGCCGGGCTTAAGTGCCCCTAAAATTGAAGGCAAGTTTTCATTAAGAGCATCGATTACCGGCGAAATTGTTATGGATAACGTGTTTGTGCCGAGTGAAAATATGCTGCCAAATGCGAAAGGACTATCTGGCCCGTTTGGTTGTTTAAATAAAGCCAGATACGGCATTTCTTGGGGCGCACTCGGTGCTGCAGAATTTTGCTGGCATGGCGCTCGTCAATATACATTAGACCGTAGCCAATTTGGTAAACCGTTGGCCGCGACTCAGCTTATTCAAAAGAAACTAGCCGATATGCAAACTGAAATTACCCTGGGTTTGTTCGCTTGTTTGCAAGTAGGGCGCTTAATGGATGCTGGCACATTGTCAGCTGAAGCCATCTCATTGGTGAAACGTAACTCATGTGGTAAAGCACTAGATATAGCACGTATGGCTCGCGATATGCACGGTGGTAATGGTATCAGTGATGAGTTCCATATTATAAGACACGTGATGAATCTTGAGGCGGTCAATACCTATGAAGGTACTCATGATGTGCACGCCTTAATTTTAGGTCGTGCGCAAACCGGTATTCAAGCATTTTACTAAGAGTCAGTTTTTTAATTAGCTCTTTAATCATCAATTAGCTGTTCATAATCGTGGAATTGAAATGGTAGATCGCAATAAAATAGTCAAAGAAAATTTTATCAAGTTTGTTGAAACTGAACGTTTTCCCAAAACACATAATACCCTCACACCAGCGCAAGCAGGTTTAAGCGATAGTGATGTTGTCGATATTTTTGAAAGCCAAGTGATGAGCCGTCATCTAGATTTGCAATCTCGCATCATGCAAAAGCAAGGGCAAAGTTTTTATACTATTGGCAGTGCCGGTCATGAAGGTAATGCAGCTTATGCAAAAGCATTTCGTGCCACCGATATGGCCTTTTTGCATTATCGTAGTGGGGCGTTTGTTATTCAGCGGGCTAAGCAAGTGCCAGGACAAACTCCTCTTTACGATATGTTGCTGTCATTTGCCGCGTCTAAAGATGATCCTATATCAGGAGGGCGCCATAAAGTGCTGGGCAGTAAAGCATTATCAATTCCTCCGCAGACCAGCACCATAGCGTCACATTTACCAAAAGCTATGGGTACAGCATTTAGTATTCCTTTAGCAAAACGACTCAATTTTGCCGGTGATTTACCCCTTGATAGCGTCGTCATTTGTAATTTTGGCGATGCATCAAGTAATCACTCAACCGCCCAAGGCGCATTTAATTGTGCGGCTTGGTGTGCGTATCAATCTGTACCTATGCCAATTGTATTTATTTGTGAAGACAATGGTATTGGTATTTCAACATCAACACCTGATGGTTGGATCGCGGCAAATTATAAAGACCGAGCTGGGCTGCATTACATTTACTGTGATGGTTTAGATATTGTCGATACCTATCATAAAGCAAAGCAAGCTGAAAAAATTGCCAGGGAATTACGCAAGCCAGTATTTTTACATGTTAGGACAGTACGCTTATTGGGGCATGCAGGCTCAGATGCTGAGTTTGTCTATCGCAGTATTGCTGAAATTGAAGCCAATGAACAACAAGATCCGTTATTACACAGTGCCCGTATTTTAGTCGAAAACAATATTTTAACCAGCGAGCAAGTGGTTAAAATTTATGAAGATACGGCGAGTAAAATTGCCAATATTGCCCAGCATGCGGCAAGTAAAGAAAAGTTAGGGTCTGCTCAGCAAGTCGCTGAAAGTATTATTCCGCCTGCGCGTGAAAACATTTACCAACAGAGTGTTAGCGCCGAGCAACGCCAACAATTATTTGCTCATGAAAAACATAATCTAAATAAAAAGCAACATTTAGCAAAATTACTAAATTGGGCATTGATGGATTTAATGGCTGAGCAAGAAAATATTGTTATGTGCGGTGAAGATATAGGTAAAAAAGGTGGGGTTTATAGTGTCACCAGTAAGCTATTTGAACGCTTTGGTCATAACCGAGTAATAAACACCTTACTCGACGAACAGTCTATTTTGGGTGGTGCGATAGGCTTGGCCCATAACGGTTTTTTACCGATTGCTGAAATTCAATTTCTGGCTTATGTACATAACGCCGAAGATCAAATTCGCGGTGAGGCGGCAACCCTACCGTTCTTCTCAAATGGTCAATTTACCAATCCTATGGTTATTCGCGTGGCTGGACTTGCCTATCAAAAAGGTTTTGGTGGTCATTTTCATAACGACAATTCGTTTGCGGTATTTCGTGATATTCCAGGCTTAATTATTGCTTGCCCATCAAATGGTAGTGATGCCGTCGAAATGATGCGCAGCTGTGTAAAGCTTGCCCAAGAACAACAACGTATTGTGATATTTCTTGAACCGATAGCCTTATATATGACCAAAGATTTACATCAAGAAGGTGATGGTTTGTGGACCTCAAATTATCAGTTACCCGAGCATGCAAGCCCTGAAATTAATCAACAAATTAGTGTTTACGGCGAAGGACAAGATATCTGTATTTTGTCTTATGGTAATGGTTATTTTCTGTCTCGTCAGGCTGAAACAATATTGGCTGAACAGGCCATTAGTTGTCGCGTGATTGATTTACGTTGGTTAGCACCATTGGATGAGCAAGGTATTATTAATCAAGTAAAACAATGTAAGCACGTACTCATTGTTGATGAATGTCGTAAAACGGGGTCTATCAGTGAAGCATTAGTCACCTTAATTCATGAGCACCAAGTCATAGACTTAACGGCTAATGAACTGGTGCGAGTCAGCGCCGATGACTGCTTTATTCCATTAGGCTCGGCTGCTTATCATGTACTGCCCGCCACCGATGATATTGTTGCTGCGGCAATGTTAATTATGAAAAATAACAAGGCCTAAGTACAGTGAGTTATAAATATAAAAAGGTGCATTATGAGTACAACTAATACCGACAAAGATACCAATAAGCAGAAAAAAACGGCGGTAGTGATTTGCCCTGGTCGTGGTACTTATAACAAAGAGGAATTAGGATATTTACAACGTTTGCATGCAGATAAGCCTGAGTTAATTAAGGTTATTGATGATTACCGTATGCTGCAAGGGCAAGACAGTATAGGCGAGCTCGATGCGTTGCCTAAGTACAGCATGCGCAAACATACCGCGGGTGAAAATGCCTCGGCCCTTATTTATGCCTGTGCGATGGCCGATTACCAAAGCATTAACCAAGATGAATACGATATTGTTGCTGTGACCGGTAACTCTATGGGTTGGTATATTGCGTTAGCGGTTGCTGGCGCATTAAAGCCGAAAGCGGCCATTGAGTTGATTAATACCATGGGCTCAATGATGACGGATGGCATTATTGGCGGCCAGTTAATTTATCCAATTATGGATGATGATTGGCGTCAAAATAGCGCGGCGGTTAAGCAAATAAACTCCTGGCTAGATGAGGTTAATCAAGACCCGGGCAATGACGTTTTTATCTCAATTGAACTCGGTGGCTATGTTGTTTTTGGTGGTAATAAACTAGGGCTCGCAGCGCTAGAAGCCAAATTACCTGTGCTGCAAGATAAATATCCAATGCACTTGTTTAACCATGCGGCGTTTCATACGCCATTGTTAAAAGGTACTGCAGACAAAGCAAAATCAATGTTAGCAAAAAGTTTATTTTCTTCTCCGCAGATCCCACTTATTGATGGTTTAGGTCAGGTTTGGCAACCTTATAGCACTGATCTAGCTAAACTTTATGATTATACCTTAGATACACAAGTTGTTGCGCCTTATAACTTTAGCAAAGCCATTGAAGTGGCCGTAAAAGAATTTGCCCCTGATAAATTAATTATCTTAGGCCCAGGTTCTACTTTAGGTGGGGCGGTTGCGCAAAGCTTGATTAAGCAGCAATGGTTAGAGTTAACCTGTAAAAGTGACTTTATTAATTTGCAAAAGTCGGAGCCTTTTATTTTAGCTATGGGTCTGGCGGACCAGCGTAAACAGGTTGTAACATAAAAATTAGATAAACAAATAGAATTTAAAATGTACCATTATCCTCATTTCTAGTTTTTTATTTCACCTTCGTTTAGACGTCTAGACGTAAAAAGGTAGATTTATTTTTTAAAGCAATGTAGAATTCGCATCATTGTAAAAATAGATTTAAATTGAGTGATTACACTCAGCGCTTATTGAATTATAAGCATGGTCTATTTATAGGTTATTTAAAGATTAAGAGACACTATGACTAAACATTACTTCACTTCAGAATCTGTATCTGAAGGTCATCCGGATAAAATTGCTGATCAAATTTCTGATGCAGTATTAGATGCCATTATTGCCAAAGATAAAAATGCACGTGTTGCCTGTGAAACTATGGTTAAAACCGGCGTCGCTATTATCGCCGGTGAAATCAGCACAACTGCATGGGTTGATTTAGAAGTTATCACTCGTAAAGTTATTTGTGATATTGGTTATACGTCTTCAGATGTCGGTTTTGATGGCGAAACATGTGGCATTATGAATTTAATTGGCCAACAATCTCCTGAAATTGCTCAAGGTGTTGACCGTACTAGCCCGGAAGAGCAAGGTGCTGGTGATCAAGGTTTAATGTTTGGTTATGCAACCAACGAAACTGAAACACTTATGCCGGCGCCATTATACTATTCGCATCGTTTAGTTGAGCGTCAAGCGGAAGCGCGTAAATCAGGTATTCTACCTTGGTTACGTCCTGATGCTAAATCACAAGTAACATTTATTTATGAAGATAATAAGCCAGTAGCAATTGATACTGTTGTTTTGTCTACGCAACATAATCCTGATATCTCGCAAGAAGATTTACATACTGCGGTTATGGAAAACATCATCAAGCATACGTTGCCTGAGGAATTATTAACTGAAGATACTAAATATCATATCAACCCAACGGGTCGTTTTGTTATTGGTGGTCCAGTCGGTGATTGTGGTTTAACCGGTCGTAAGATTATTGTTGATACCTACGGCGGCATGGCTCGTCATGGTGGTGGTGCTTTCTCTGGTAAAGATCCATCAAAAGTTGACCGTAGCGCTGCATATGCGGGTCGTTATGTCGCAAAAAATATTGTTGCAGCAGGATTAGCAGACCGTTGTGAAATTCAAGTTTCATATGCAATTGGTGTAGCTGAGCCAACATCTATTTCACTCGAAACGTTTGGCACAGGTAAGGTATCTGAAGCTAAATTAGAAGAGTTAGTTCGTGATCACTTCGATTTACGCCCATACGGTATTACTAAAATGTTAGATTTGTTGCACCCTATGTATCAGCAAACAGCGGCATACGGACACTTTGGCCGTGAACCATTTGAAATGACTGTTGGTGATGATACTTTCACGGCGTTTAGCTGGGAAAAAACCGATAAAGCTGCTGCATTGAAAGCGGCTGCAGGATTTTAATTTGCAACAGTTGCTTACCGCATAAGTTGTAAGCAAACTATTCAATAAAATTTAAATGCCAGGACAATTCAGTTGTTCTGGCATTTTTTTTGATTCAGGGGCCGTTCTTTCACATCCATGTGATCTCGGCATTAATACATCCTGTATGTCACAAATTAACTTAGAACTGCCATGGATGGTTACAGTTCTGTGATTCAGGGGCCGTTCTTTCACATCTCGACAACTGCTCCTCGATAATTGCTCCTGCATTATTCTACCTACGACCATCCATGGCCTAGTGCGTTGTTCTCGGCTTTGGCATCCTGCGTCGCTCTATCTCCTAAGTCCATTTAGTCGTAATTCAGTACATCCATGTACTTCCATGTGATCTCGGCATTAATACATCCTGTATATCACCAATTAACTTAGAACTGCCATGGATGGATACAGTTCTGTGATTCTGAGGCAAACTAACTTAGAGTCGCCAGACTGCAGCAGTGTTGTTTTAGAGATAATAAATAGTATGCTTACTATTGTTTTTTAACAGTTTAGCCCCTATCTTGATACTACTAATCTATATAAATGAATGAAATTTTTTTAATAATATGAGCAAGCCTAGAATTTACCAAGTTGATGACTTTAACGTTGGTCAGCCGATTGCTTTATCTGATGATGCTTTCGGCCATGTTGTACGTGTATTAAGGCTTAAAGTTGATGATGAAATTACCTTGTTTAATGGTTCTGGTAATGACTATCAGGTTAAATTAACCAGTGTTAATAAGAAGCACGCCATGGTTGATGTTATTAGCCAAGCCGCGGTAACTAATGAATCGCCGTTAAATATACATTTAGGGCAAGGTATTTCTCGTGGCGACAGAATGGATTTTACCTTACAAAAATCAGTAGAACTTGGGGTGAATACCATTACGCCATTATTTACTGAACGTTGTGGCGTTAAATTAAATAGCGAACGATTGGAAAAAAAACGCCAACAATGGCAAAAAATTGTCATCAGCGCTTGCGAACAAAGTGGTCGGTCTGTGGTACCTAAAGTGTTACAACCCATTGCGCTTAATGAATGGTTACAGCAACCAACAACGGCATTGAAGATAAATCTGCATCCAAGAGCGCAACACTCTATTATGGGCTTACCAATGACTGCTAACCGAGCTAGATTATTAATTGGTCCTGAAGGTGGTTTGTCTGATGCAGAAATAGAACAAGCTAGCTCTGCCGGCTATACCGAAGTGCTGCTTGGGCCAAGAGTGTTGCGCACTGAAACGGCTGCGTTAACGGCAATTACTGCTCTGCAATGTAAATTCGGTGATTTAAGTTAGACGCTTGCGCCATTTTTTCGATGAGATATAAAATAATTTCCCGTAGATTACGGGCAAAACAACAATGTAAATTCGGTGATTTAAGCTTATTATTAAACAATAATATTCAAGTCTCTGTAAATAATTAAAGGTATTTAGGAAAATAACATGACAATTAAACTTGGTATCGTAATGGATCCAATTTCCAGTGTAAAAGTTGCCAAAGATTCAAGCATGGCAATGATGTTAGAAGCGCAAAAGCGCGGCTATGAAATTTATTATATGGAAATGCAAGACTTGTACTTAGATCAAGGTGTATGTCGTGCCAATGCAGCAAGAATTACGGTATTTGATGATGCCAATAAATGGTATGAATTAGAGCAAGCCGAAGATATTGCGGTTGCCGATTTAGATGCCGTGCTGATGCGTAAAGATCCTCCTTTTGATACCGAATACATCTATGCAACCTATATGCTTGAACGTGCTGAAGAACAAGGCACGTTAATGGTCAATAAACCACAAAGTCTGCGAGATTGTAATGAAAAGTTATTTACCGCTTGGTTTGCTGATTTAACACCAAGAACCATAGTGACACGTTCAGCTAAAAAAATTCGCGAATTTCACCAACAATACCAAGATGTCATTATTAAACCGCTTGATGGTATGGGCGGGTCGTCAATATTTCGCATGGGACCAGATGAAGTAAATGTCGGAGTGATTATTGAAACATTAACCAATCATGGCGAAATGTATGCCATGGTACAAGGATATATGCCTGAGATTTTAGATGGCGATAAGCGCATCTTAATCGTTAATGGTGAGCCTATGCCTTATTGTTTAGCCCGTATTCCAGCGAAGGGGGAAACCCGTGGCAATTTGGCTGCTGGTGGGCGTGGTGAGGCAAGACCTTTATCAGCAAGTGACCGATTAATTGCTGAGACGATTGCGCCTGAATTAAAACGACGCGGTTTATACTTTGTTGGCCTTGATGTTATAGGTGATAAAGTGACTGAAATTAATGTCACTAGCCCTACCTGTATTCGTGAAATAGAAGCCGCTTACCCAATAAACATTAGTGGTAAATTAATGGATGCTATTGAAGAGAACATTCGAGAAAGATAGTGGCAATACCAAGTTGACTAATTAGCTTGGTATAAGACCGAATTGCAATAAAATAAAGGCTAATTCGGTCTTATAATTTAATCGTAGTACCTCTGACAAAATCGTCATGTAGTTATGTAAACAGGAAATTAAATGGAAAGTTTAGAAAACCAATTACTTATTGCGATGCCAAGTTTGCAAGACCCGTATTTTCATAAAACGGTGACTTATATTTGTGAACATAATGATGATGGCGCAATGGGCTTGGTGATCAATATTCCGGTGCGTATTACCTTGAATGAGCTACTAGCTCAAATTGATGCCGATAAAGATAATACTGAACATCTTAGTCAACGCGTCTTAGCCGGTGGTCCAGTGTCACCCGATCGTGGTTTTGTATTGCATAACAATCAGCAAGGTTGGGAAAGTTCGTTAGCATTAGGTAACGATATTATGATCACCACCTCTAAGGATATCTTACAAGCCTTGGGTACTGATAATGCACCGCAACAGTTTATGGTTGCGTTAGGCTATGCAGGGTGGGGCGCAGGACAGTTAGAAGAGGAATTAAAGCAAAACTCTTGGTTAACCACCACTGCCGATAAAGAAATTTTATTTGATACTCCTATTGAGTTACGCTGGCAAAAAGCTGCGGAAAAACTCGGCATAGATTTAGGTCATTTATCTTCAGAGGTCGGCCATGCTTGATTTTAGCTTATTTACAATATGAATAATAAAAGGTCGTTATGTCAGTAGTTGGAATTGGTAATGATATTGTTGAAATTAGTCGTATAGCTAACATGGCTGACAAAGCCCAAGAACGTTTAGCTTTAAGGGTGTTAACACCCAATGAATATCAACGATATAAAAGTTTAAAACAACCTGAACGTTTTTTAGCGAAGCGTTGGGCTGGAAAAGAAGCCGCCGCAAAAGCATTAGGTCGAGGTATTGCCGATGGCATTTCTTTCCAACATTTCGAAATTATATCTTTAACGACGGGTCAGCCAACCCTACATTTGAGTGCTCGAGCATTAGAAATAGCTAAGCAAATACAAGCTGAACATTGGCATATTAGTTTATCTGATGAAAAAGAGTACGCCTTAGCCTTCGTGGTATTATCTAAATGATGTTATCCATTATTTAGATAATAATTGGTTAATATGTAGTTCAACAAAGTACTCATCTGCCGCATTAATGATAATATCAATTTCATCGAATAGCTCTAAAAATTCAGGCTCTATATCTTCTAACTGGCTATTTTGCTTCAAATGCAATTCTATTTGTTGACCTATTTTTTCAAGTCTAGGTACACCATTATAACAACAAGCGCCATTAAGCTTATGCACGATAGATGATGCTTTGACTAAGTCTTCAAACTTAATGCTTTGCTCTAATTCATACTTAGTATCAGCCAAAGAACTTACTAGCATCACTAACATTTCAGCGGCTAGTTCAGGTCGATTACCCGCTCTATTTAATGCCAATGACCAATCAAAAATATTGGCAAATTTAGAGGTGTGCAATGATTTGTCTAACTTATTGCTAGCCTCTCGTTGAATAGTATTAAGCTTATCAATATTAGTGTGCTCGTACAGTAAATGAGTGAGCATTGTTTCGTCGATTGGCTTAGTCATGTAACCATCAAAGCCCGCTTCAATTAACTTTTCTTTTTCGCCTTGTAGGGCATGGGCGGTAACCGCAATAATATCAGTATCGATATTTAAAGAATTGGTTTTTATAATAGATACTGCTGTTACACCATCCATAATTGGCATCTGCACATCCATAAATATAGTGGCAAATTTTTCTTTTTGACAGCGTAATACCGCTTCTTGGCCATTTGTTGCGGTAGCTATTTCTTCAACTTTGTCAGCAAGTAAGGTGGTAATAAGTTTTAAGTTAGCTTCATTATCATCAACTGCGAGCACTTTTATGGGGAGCTTTTCTACTTGCTTAAAATCTATTCTTTTTTGTTTGCTGTCTTTAATTTCTTTGGATAGATACTTGGCTAAAATTGTGGCTGTTAATGGCTTACTTATACACGCTGATGCGCCACTATTAAGGAATGTTTCTTTTAGATTTAAGGAATTATTATTTATTGCTAATACAGTATTTTGAACTGAATCTTTTAAGCCATGAATTAAATCTTTAATGGTGTCAATATTGGTTGCAGTCACCGAAAAACCAAGCAATGCCACATCATATTGTTTGGAATGCTGCTTTAAACTAAATTCATTTAACGTGGTAATACAGGTTACATTCATCTTCCATGACTCAAGAATATCTAAGGTTGCTAAACGCGTGTGTGAGTGTGGTTCAAAATAGAGTATCTCTTTATCTACTAAATCGTTAGGAATATCAATATCATCGATAGGTAGCTGGTTAAGTTCACACAAGAATTTAAATACAAACGCTGAACCTTTATTTGCTGTCGAAGTTAAGGTTATATCTCCCTCCATTTCATTGGCTAAATGTTTGGCAATGATCAAACCTAACCCTGTACCACCGTATAAACGCGTAATACTGTTATCGGCTTGTCCAAACGCTTCAAATAGAGTTGCTTGTTGCTCTTCATTAATGCCAATACCGGTATCTCGGATTTCTGCAGATATAGCAATTTTAGAGTCATCTAATAATTCATAGTTAATATCAATAGTAACCGAACCTTTATCGGTAAATTTAATCGCATTACCAATTAAATTAATCAGCACTTGCTTGATCCGCATTGCATCACCGATCAATGAATTAGGCATTTTAGAATTAATAGCAATCGAAAACTCAAGACTTTTTTGGTGTGCTTGTTGTGCAAGTAAGGTGATGACTTCATCAATGGATGTGCGAAAGTTATAAGGAATAGATTCTATTTGCATATGACCAGAATCTAGCTTAGAGAAATCTAAAATATCATTAATAATGGTTAATAAATTATTCGCTGAGCCATCAATGGTGTTTAAAAACTCTCTTTGGTTATCACTTAATGGGGTTTTAAGAATTTGCTTGGTAAAACCTAATACGCCATTTAATGGGGTACGCAGTTCATGACTCATATTGGCTAAAAATTCTGATTTAACTCGACTCGCATCTTGGGCTTTTTTACGTTGTAAATCGAGTTCAACGTTTTGTACTTCAAATAGCGCGAGTGTTTCTCGTAAGTCTATGGTTGCTTGATCGATATTTTCTTCTAAATCGAGTTGATAATCTTCAATGGCTTGTGCCATGTTGTTAATACCAACACGCAATAACTCTATTTCACCTTTCGATCTATATTTACTTCGAGCCGACAAAACACCTTCACGAACGCTCATTACTGCTTGGTTCATATCTTTAATTGGTCTTGAAATCATCCGCATCATTTTACGTGCAAAAAGGCTACATAATATCAAGGCAACCATTATTGCCATAAAAGAAATAAACAGCATATCGTATAAGCTAGTGACTAAACTTTGCTTACTAACCACCAGAGCCAAATACCCATACAAACGTTCAAAGGTAGGTGAGCCATCTTTCGTTGGTCGTTGATGCCGTATTGGCATATATAATATATAACCGCCATTAAGGGGTTCTTTATATTGAGTTAATAATTCTAAGTCTGATTTATTGTAACGCAGTTGGCTCGGTGAAAATCGTTGCGAGGTTGTTAAAATAGAGGTGTTTTGACCATTGAATACCATAATGCTACGCACGAAATCGGGATTATCACCGTGTAAAATATTTGCTAGGTGATTTATCCCTAAAAAATTTGTTGTTTCAATCGCATCGGCAGCTGATTGTGATATGGCATGTGAAATAATGGATGCGCGCTGATCTATATCTTGCTCAATTTCACTATAGCGTTCAGAGGCAAAAAAAGCGCCTAATAAGACACCGATAATTAACGTTGGGAAAAGAGTTAAAAATAATACCCATTCTCTTAGGGAGACTTTGTTCATATTTGACTCTTGATCCATGTTATTATTATTGAAATACTTTATATTTGACGGCTAGTTCGCTAATACCAATTCCATTATGTATGTGTTCCACTTTATCATGAGGGAAAACGGATAAATACAATATATTAAATTTAGTAAGTAGTTGTTCTCGGCTTTAGCATCCTGCGTCGCTCTACCTTCAGCATCCATGCAGTCGTACTTATCAATTTAATAGAGCAGTAGTTATTCGTTTTAACCATTAATAATGAGCAGATATTTAATGGAATTGGTATAATCATCATTACAGCTTTTGCAAGGTTATATTCATCATGGTTAATTTTTATAAACCAACAACTAAAAAAAATAATTTACAGCAAGTCTTTACTATAGATATTCAGCGCTTAGATATCAATGGCGATGGTGTATCTCGAGTACAAAAAAAACCTGTTTTTGTTAGTGGCGCCCTGGTTAACGAAACTGTAGAAGTTAAAGTCATCGAAGAAAAGTCTAAATACTTGCGTGCAAAAGTACTCAATATTGTCACTGCCAGTGAGCAAAGAGCTAAACCTAAATGTAAACATTTTTATCAATGTGGTGGCTGTGACCTACAGCATTCCAGCATTAGCGGGCAGTTAGAGTATAAAAAACATAAAGTCGAAGAACTATTTCGTCGTAATGCCAACATTAATGACTTACCTTGGCAAGAAAGCTTAACCACTAGTGAATGGCACTATCGCCGTAAAGCTCGTATCGGCGTGCAATATAATAAATTGGGAGAAGCTATTGTTGGTTTTCGCCAAAAAAACTCTAACGTACTCACTAAAATATCGAGTTGTAGTGTTTTAGATTCGACCTTTAGTGACGAATTTGTAGCATTCACCGAGGTGATAAACTCGTTATCAGCAGTTAAAGCCATTTCTCACATTGAAGTCATTGCCGCTGATAACCCGCAAGTTATTTTCCGTCATACGCGGCCATTAAATAAAAAAGATGTGCAATTGCTCACTGAGTTTATTGCCACAAAAAATTATCAATTATTACTGCAAGATGATCAGCAAGTGCGTTGCTTAGATGGCAGTGCCAGTGATTTATTAAGTTACCAAGTTGCGGATTGCACCTTAAAATTTAGCAGTAATGACTTTGTGCAAATCAATGCCAAGCTTAATGAAAAAATGGTACATCAAGCATGTCAGTGGTTAGACTTAAAAACCGACGACAATGTTCTAGATTTATTTTGCGGCTTAGGTAACTTTAGTTTACCCATTGCCAAACAAGTTAACTCTGTAGTTGGCGTTGAAGGTGTTGATACTATGGTGCAAAGAGCTAATGATAATAGCGCGATTAACCAACTCGTTAATTGCCAATTTTATCAAGCAGATTTAAATGCCGAACAAGCAAATTGGCCTTGGTTAGATAATAGCATTAACAAAGTGTTACTAGATCCCGCTCGCGCCGGCGCATTAAATGCGGTAAAAAATATTAGCGAGCAAAAAATTAAAACGATCCTCTATGTTTCATGTGATCCCGCGACTATGGCGCGCGATGCTGAAGTATTATTAAGTAAAGGCTACAAGTTAGATAAAATTGCCTTGCTGGATATGTTTGCCCAAACTCGTCATGTTGAAACAATGGCATTATTCACCCTTTAACAGACTCAAATATTTAGAATAGGTAATAACATGGTTTCAGTGCGAAAGTCTCACCAAATGTCAGTCGAAAATTTTGATACTTGGTTGGCGGAATTAAATTTATCTGCACACAAAAAACAGAGCATTGAAACGCTTTGGAATGCACTTAAAGACACCTTTAGTGACCATTTACAGTGCCAACAAAAATCATTAGAAATGGTTGAAATTCTTGCCAGCCTAAATATGGATGGTGAAGCCTTGTGTGCAGCTTTACTGGTACCATTAATCGAACAACAAATTATCAGCCTTGATAGCGTTGAAGAAAACTATGGTCATGCGATATTTACCTTAGTAAATGGTGTGCATCAAATGGATGCGATCCGCAGTTTACAGCAACCATCAGGTACAAAGTTTGCTAGTGGCCAAATAGATAATTTACGTCGCATGTTGTTGTCTATGGTTGAAGATGTTCGTGCTGTTGTGATCAAACTTGCTGAACGGGTATGTAATCTTCGTAATGTTAAAAACAGTGATGAAGAAACCCGGGTACTTGCCGCTAAAGAGTCAGAAGCTATTTATGCGCCATTGGCGAATCGCTTAGGTATAGGGCAGTTAAAGTGGGAATTAGAAGATATATCTTTTCGCTATTTACACCCTGATGTTTACAAGAAAATTGCCAAATTACTTGATGAAACACGATTGGTGCGAGAAAAGTATATGCTTGATTTTGTGCAGTCAATTCAGCACAAACTTGATGATTTAGATATTAAAGGTACTGTTTATGGTCGCCCTAAGCATATCTTTAGTATCTGGAAAAAAATGCAGCAAAAATCGTTAGATTTTGAGCAATTATATGATGTTAGAGCGATGCGTATTGTGGTTGATAAGCTACAAGATTGTTATAGCGCATTAGGCATAGTGCATACAAACTGGAAGCATTTACCCAGTGAGTTTGATGATTATGTTGCTACGCCAAAACCAAATGGCTACCAATCTATTCATACTGTAGTACTAGGCCCTGATGGCAAGTCGGTAGAGATCCAAATTAGAACGCAACAAATGGATGATGATGCTGAATTAGGCGTTGCTGCCCATTGGCGTTATAAAGAAGGCTCCGCGTCTGGTAAAGTGGGTGGCTTTGATGAAAAAATCAACTGGTTACGCAAATTATTACAATGGCAAGAAGACGTTAGTGACTCCCACGAGCTCGTTGATGAATTACGCAACGAAGTATTCGAAGACCGTATTTATGTATTCACTCCAAATGGCGATGTTATTGATTTACCCAATGGTTCAACACCGCTAGATTTTGCTTATTACATTCACTCAAATGTTGGTAATCGTTGTACTGGCGCTAAAGTCGATGGCCGCATTGTGCCGTTTACTTATAAATTAAAAACCGGTGAACAACTTGAAATACTCACCAGTAATAATGCTAAGCCTGGTCGTGATTGGTTAAATCCTAACTTAGGTTATGTACATACTGCTCGTGCGCGTTCAAAAGTGCAGCATTACTTTAAATTACTCGATAAAGACAAACACACGCAAGCAGGCAAAGACATACTCGAGAGTGAAGTCGCTCGTTTAGATCTTGCTAGTGTCGATATACAAAAAATTTATAAGCGTTTTAATGTACAAGCGTTAAGTGAGATACATGCGGCAATTGGCAGTGGCCATATTAAAATTGCGCAAGTGATTAACCAACTACAATTTGAGCTAGAAAAAACCAAACCAGCTGCTGAGATAGACCCTAAAATGGTTATTCGTCAGCACACTGAAAAGCAACAAGTCGACAGTAATGGTATTACCGTTTCTGGGGTGGGTAATTTATTAACTCATATGGCTAAGTGTTGCCAACCCGTTGCCGGTGACAGTATTAAAGGTTTTATTACCCAAGGCCGAGGCATTTCAGTACATCAAGGTAATTGTGAGCAATTACAACATTTATTGAACCAATTTCCTGAGCGTTTAGTTGATGTGCAGTGGGGCGCAAAACACCAGCATAGTTATCAAGCTTCTATTCAAGTGAGTGCCGGCGACCGTTTTGGTTTATTACGTGATGTAACAACGATTATTGCTAATGAAAAAACCAATGTACTCGATATGTCTTCACGCCTAGATACCAAGAAACATTTGTATATTATGGAATTTAAATTACAAGTAGATAATACTGAGATCCTTGATCGTTTGATCGACAAAATAGATCAAATAGATGAAGTGATTGCCGTACAAAGGATCCGTAATTAATATGTCAGCCAATATTGAAAATATGTTAAATGCCAGCCCTTCAATAAATAAGTTGGTGTGGATCATGAGTCAGCTACGTGATCCTAATAAAGGCTGTCCTTGGGATCTTAAACAGGACTTTAAATCGATTGTGCCTTATACCCTTGAAGAAGCCTTTGAAGTTGCTGAGGCGATAGAAACTAATGACTTTATCGAGCTTGAAAAAGAGCTTGGCGATTTATTATTTCAAGTGGTGTTCTACGCTCGTCTTGGTGAAGAACAACAACTGTTTAATTTTGATAATGTGCTGGCCGCTATTTGTGAAAAGCTTATTCGCCGTCATCCGCATGTCTTCAGTGATAGTAACTTCACCAGTGAGCAACAAATAAAAGCCAATTGGGAAAATGAAAAAGCCAAAGAGCGGCACGCTAAAAATAAGCAACTCAGTATTCTCGCCGACATTCCTAACGTGTTACCCGCGCTAACACAGGCTGCAAAAATTCAAAAACGCTGTTCACATGTTGGATTTGACTGGGATAATATCAGTGATGTTTTTGCCAAAGTACAAGAAGAAGTCGATGAAGTAGAACAAGAACTCATTGCCGATGTTGTTAATCAGCAAGCCTTAAATGAAGAAATCGGCGATCTGTTATTTGCCGTAGTTAATTTGGCGCGTCATGCCAAACAAGACCCTGAACAATTATTAAGAGCGGCCAGTCGTAAATTCACTAAACGCTTTAATTACATTGAACAACATCATTTCGATCAACATCTTGATATCAAACAGTCAACATTGGCTGAATTAGAAGCGCTTTGGCTTGCAGCCAAAAACAATGAAAAAATCAACTCAATTTAATTGGAACATAACATGAAAATTTTATCTATTCTGAGCAGTACATTACTTGTTTGTTGTGCGGCGCAAGCGCAAGCGCCACTAGTATCAATTAATAGCCATAATGCATATTTTGATAATATAAAACAGTATTGTGGTAAAGCCTTTGCCGGCAAGGTAACGGTTGATAACGCGCCGGGCAGTAGCTTTGAAAATAAAGCACTAGTGATGCATGTACGCAAATGTACAGATACCGAATTACAAATTCCATTTCATGTGGGAGATGATTCATCACGAACTTGGATCATTACAAAAACAGGCAGTGGTTTATCATTAAAGCATGATCATCGTCACAAAGATGGCACTAATGATGTTTCTACTATGTATGGTGGTCACACCAATGATGCTGGATGGGCGCAGGTGCAGTCATTCCCCGCCGATCAATATTCAAAAGAACTTTTCGTTCAGCAAGGCATACCGCAATCAATGGGGAATACATGGCAAATGTATATTTATCCTGGACAATTTACTTATCGCATGGTACGAGAAGGTCGCGAGTTTAGAGTTGATTTTGATTTAACCAAACCAATTGCTGTACCGTCAGCCCCCTGGGGATATAGCGATTAATTTTCGCTTAAACCGAACCTTGGAAATGGAATTTAATGGTAGTATCGTCATCCCATACGAGCACTAGGATGTGTGGTACCTAATGATGCTATTCTTTACTTCTGTTATTGGCATACTGAGACCATCAGAAATGTAACGTAAATTAATCAAACGCTCATGGCCTCCTTAGAGCGAGCAACAGGCCTTTTCTATCAAGGTCACTGATCTCTTTGATTTTCTACAACCTTATGACGTTGGTACATAATGCAGTACTGATTTTCAACACCACAACAAAAGTATTTCATCTTTTTTAATAATTTTGCGTGGATATATAGACTTCTATGGATTGGTATTCTATGGATTGCTGTTCTATAAAATAGAGTAGCTATATAATTCACAAGTTTAATCGATAACAAAATAGGGAAAATTTATGTCCAATTGTTTACATCTTGCCATACCTGCTGGCGATTTAAATTTGGCTAAAAAGTTTTATTGCGATGTGCTTAACTGTAAGACTGGCAATAGCGAAGAGGGACGTTGGGTTGATATTGATTTTTGGGGCAACGAATTGACTTTACACCAAAGTGAAGAGCGTTTGCCAAAAGTGCGACATGATGTCGACATGGGGGCGGTAATCGTTCCTCATTTTGGTATACATTTACCTGAAAGCGAATTTAAGGCCTTAAAAGAGCGTGTTGAAATGGCTGGTATTGCTTATTTAGACAAACCTTATCGTCGTTTTGTTGATACTGAATATGAACAGGAAACCTTTTTTATTGAAGATCCTAACGGCAATGTTCTTGAAATTAAAACCATGGTCAATCCTCAAGCATTGTTCAAAATAGTTTGAAAAAAATAATTCTTAATTCGGCTGTTATAAGGAATATTAGAACCATTAAGTTCTGGCGAAAATTTGCCGCAAAATTTTAATATTGATTGCTTTTTATGGTGCTCGAGTCAGTTGATAACATCATATGCTGACTTATTCACCTTGTAGTGTTGCTATAATTCTACGCGGCGCACCACAATCGCGATGTTCGCCAAGGTAAATACCTTGCCAGGTGCCCATAGCCAAACGCCCATTGGTCACTGGGATAGTTAGCTGGCAGCCCAATATGGACGACTTGATATGGGCCGGCATATCATCAGGTCCTTCATAGTCGTGTTTATAATAAGGCGCATTTTCAGGGACAAAATGATTGAAATGTTGCTCCATATCCATTCGCACTGTTGGGTCGGCATTTTCGTTTATGGTTAATGATGCCGAGGTATGCTGAAGGAATAAGTGCAATAATCCACAGTCCAATTTTGCAATCTGAGGTAGCTGTGCATAAACCTCAATATCGATTAAATGAAAACCTCGTTTCTTGGCGTGAATATTAATTTGCTGTTGCATAAACATAATAGATAAATTTCCGTATAATTATTGACTCCATTCTTTATAGCATAAGCCCCAGCAATTCCAAATGTGCAATCTGAGGTAGCTGTGCATAAACCTCAATATCGATTAAATGAAAACCTCGTTTCTTGGCGTGAATATTAATTTGCTGTTGCATAAACATAATAGATAAATTTCCGTATAATTCTTGGCTAAGGTCTTTATAACATAACGCCATGCTAATTTATTTAACTCGAGCACAATTTATTTACTAATATCACCGCCAATTAACACAAAAATACATAATTGAGTATTGCCGACGTCGCCTGTTTTTGCTACAATTTCGCCCCGTCCTGCTACGCTGTTAGCACAACCAAATTTTCTATAAATTCCTTATTTTGGGTATCCAATGACAACAAGATATATTTTTGTAACCGGTGGGGTTGTATCATCCCTTGGTAAAGGCATTGCCGCTGCATCCTTGGCCGCTATTTTAGAAGCCAGAGGCTTAAAAGTGACCATGTTGAAACTTGATCCTTACATTAATGTAGATCCAGGTACCATGAGTCCAATTCAGCATGGTGAAGTATTCGTTACCGAAGACGGTGCTGAAACCGATCTTGATCTTGGCCATTATGAGCGTTTCATTCGCACCAAGATGACTAAAAAGAACAACTTTACTGCCGGTCGTATCTATCAAGGTATATTAGCCCGTGAACGTAGAGGTGAATTTTTAGGTGCAACAATTCAAGTTATTCCTCATATTACTAACGACATTAAACGTCGAGTTATTGAAGGTGCTGAAGGTTATGATGTTGCCATGGTTGAAATTGGTGGCACAGTTGGTGATATTGAATCACAACCATTTCTAGAAGCTATTCGTCAATTGGGTACCGAAGTTGGTCGTGAACGTGCCATGTTTATGCACTTAACATTAGTACCTTATTTAGCCGCTGCAGGCGAAATTAAAACTAAACCAACTCAGCATTCTGTAAAAGAGTTACGCTCAATTGGTATTTTCCCTGACATCTTGGTATGTCGTAGTGAACGCCCAATTCCTGCTAATGAAAAAGCTAAAATAGCGTTATTCACCAACGTTGTCGAAAAGGCCGTTGTGACAATGCGCGATGTTGATAGCATTTATAAAATACCAGCAATGCTTAAAATGCAAGGTATAGATGACCTTGTGTGTGAGCGCTTTGGTATTGAAGCACCAGAAGCTGATTTACACGAATGGGAACAAGTATTATTCCGTGAAGCTAATCCTAAAGGTGAAGTGACGATTGGTATGGTTGGTAAGTACATTGAACTTCCAGATGCATACAAATCAGTTAATGAAGCATTAAAACATGCCGGCATTAAAAACCAATTAACGGTTAATATTAAGTACATTGATTCACAAAGTGTTGAGTCTAAAGGTGCTGAAGCATTGCAAGGTGTTGATGCCTTACTCGTACCTGGTGGTTTTGGTGAACGTGGTGTTGAAGGTAAAATTTTAACGGCGCAATACGCCCGTGAAAACAATGTACCTTATTTTGGTATCTGTTTAGGTATGCAAGTGGCATTAATTGAATATGCTCGAAATGTGGCCAAGCTAGAAGGTGCCCACTCTACTGAATTTAATGACAAAACTGAGTATCCAGTTGTTGGTTTAATCGAAGAGTGGTTAGATGAAGCGGGTCAATTAGAAATTCGTAATGCAAACTCTGATTTAGGCGGCACTATGCGTCTTGGTTCGCAAGAGTGTCATTTAATTGCGGGTACAAAATCTGCTGAGATTTACAACAGCGAGAGTGTTTTTGAACGCCATCGTCATCGTTACGAAGTAAATAACAACTTCCGTGATGAGTTAAGTAAAGCTGGTTTAGTATTTTCGGGTTTATCAGCTGATAAGAAATTAGTTGAAATGATCGAACTGCCAGATCATTTATGGTTTGTGGCGGGTCAATTTCATCCTGAGTTCAATTCAACACCTCGCGATGGTCATCCATTGTTTGAAAGTTTTGTTGCCGCTGCGTTTGAGCATCAAAAACTACAAGAGAAATAATAACGATTAATTAAAGCCGCCGCATACTTGCCGCGGCTTTATTATTTGTACCTCTATATAAGTAGAGGTGTGAACATCCATTTCAATAGTGATCTTGTTGATGAAAAAAAACATTTAATCAACACCGTCATTATGTAAAAAAAATGTGTTTATTGGCTAAAAAACTAGCTAGTATTGGCACCATAAATTCGTACTACACATAAAAATTTGAGGTTAAAATGTCTGACATAGTTAAAATCATTGCTCGCGAAATCATGGATTCTCGTGGTAACCCAACAGTTGAAGTTGATGTTCGTTTAGCATCTGGCGCATTTGGTCGTGCAGCAGCTCCATCTGGCGCATCTACAGGTTCTCGTGAAGCACTAGAGTTACGTGACGGTGATAAAGCGCGTTACTTAGGTAAAGGCGTATTAAAAGCGGTTGCCGCGGTTAATGATAATATAGCACCTGCTTTAGCTGGCAAGAATGCTTTAGATCAAACGAACATCGATCAGCTTATGATTGACTTAGACGGTACTGAAAATAAAGAAGTATTTGGTGCAAATGCTATTTTAGCGGTATCTCTAGCGGTAGCAAAAGCTGCAGCTAATGCTAAAGGCGTTGAGCTTTATGAACATATTGCTGACTTAAATGGCACACCAGGCGTTTATAGCCTACCAGTACCTATGATGAACATCATCAATGGTGGTGAGCATGCTGATAACAATGTTGATATTCAAGAGTTTATGATCCAACCTGTTGGCGCTACTAGTTTTAGTGAAGCACTACGTATGGGCGCGGAAGTTTTCCATGCACTTAAAAAAGTATTATCAGACAAAGGTTTAAGTACTGCTGTTGGTGATGAAGGTGGTTTTGCGCCGAACTTAGATTCAAACGCCGATGCACTTGCGGTAATCAAAGAAGCTGTTGCCGCTTCAGGTTACATATTAGATAAAGACATCACCTTAGCGATGGATTGTGCTGCTTCTGAATTTTATGATGCAGACAAAAATATTTACGACCTTAAAGGTGAAGGTAAGCAGTTTACGTCTAACCAATTCTCTGATTTCCTCGGCGAGCTTTGTAAAGAATATCCAATTGTTTCTATCGAAGATGGCTTAGATGAGTCTGATTGGGATGGTTTTAAATACCAAACTGATTTATTAGGCGACAAAGTACAAATCGTTGGTGATGATTTATTCGTAACCAATACTAAAATTCTTAAACGTGGTATTGATAATGGTATTGCTAATTCAATCCTAATCAAGTTCAACCAAATTGGTACGTTAACTGAAACGTTAAATGCAATAAAAATGGCTAAAGATGCTGGTTTTACCGCTGTTATCTCACATCGTTCAGGTGAAACTGAAGATGCAACTATTGCTGATTTAGCGGTAGGTACAGCAGCAGGTCAAATTAAGACCGGTTCTTTATGTCGTTCTGACCGTGTTTCTAAGTACAACCAATTACTTCGTATTGAAGAGTTCTTAGGTGATGCAGCCGTTTACAACGGTCGCAGTGAAATTAAAGGTCAATAAGCAGTATTGTTTGATTAAACACTTACTTGCACAATCTGAAGAGTTCTTAGGTGATGCAGCCGTTTACAACGGTCGCAGTGAAATTAAAGGTCAATAAGCAGTATTGTTTGATTAAACACTTACTTGCACAATCTGAAGAATTCTTAGGTGATGCAGCCGTTTACAACGGTCGCAGTGAAATTAAAGGTCAATAAACCCTTAATTATTATCATTTAATTTAAAGGCCACTCGTTAGAGTGGCTTTTTTTTGTTATTATTTAAGCATATCGTTTATTTTTATAGCAATTTGTTTTATGGCGCATGACCTACTCTCGCAAGCATCAACACCAGCTGCACAGTTTTCTGAACTGTGTAATGCTATGTATGAACGCGAATTACAGGTTTTAGCTCATACTGAATTTTCCTCAGTTAAACAAGTACAAGCAAAGTTGCAAAGCCTCTCGCATTACATAAAACGTACCGCAGGTTCAATGCTGGGCGCACAAAGCCCACTTGCTCTTGATTTGCAAAATGCTAGCTGGGCAATGAAACAAGCCAAGCAGCTGCCAATAAAAGAGCAAACCATTAATGATATTCAAAAATGGTACGCAACCAATAAGTTAGCACTGGGTTTAGTTGTTCCTGTACTCGTAAAGAATGGTGCTAGTGCTAGGATCATGATTGATTGTATTGATAAGATCGATCTCGATAAACAGCGTTTTCGTACTAATTATTGTGGTTGGTTTAATTACAATGAAGCTGTGATGAATAAAGATCAAAATTTTATGCTGTTAAAACCAACTAAAAAAGTATTGTCAGCAGCCTGTAGTGGTCATCAATGGCAGGGTGAAAGTAAAACCCAACCATTAACATTGTCCTTACGTGAACTCCTACTATCATGCCAGATTAATTGGCATAATTTACGTACGCCAATGCCCGCAAAAGTAGCGATTATTTAAATAAAATAGATTTCTATTTACAGCGTCCTCTCGACACTTATAATAGCTAGTATAAAAAATAAAAGAATCCCATTTAAATGCGTATTATTACGGCTATCTTAGTACTGTTTTTGTTGCTACTACAATACCGACTTTGGTTCGGAAAAAATAGTGTGTCTGACTACCTAGCATTAAAAGCTAGCGTTGTTCAGCAAGAACAACAAAATGACAAGTTAGTAAAACGTAATAAAGTGATCTACGCCGATATTTTCGACCTGAAAAATGGCCTGCAAGCCGTTGAAGAGCGCGCACGAAATGAGCTAGGTATGATCAAAGACGGCGAAACATTTTTTCGTGTGATCCCAAAAGAGGATTAAAGGTGAGTAAAACAACTATCACCGAACAATTTACTGTTGTTGTTCCTGCTGCCGGCATTGGCAAACGTATGAACAGCGAGTATCCCAAACAATATCTAAAAATTAATCAAAAATGCATTATAGAACACACCATTGAACGTTTATTATCACATCCAAATATCAATAAAGTAGTGGTGGCTTTATCTGCGCATGATGAGGTTTTTTCAACCTTAGATGTCGCTAAATCGACTAATGTTTCGACGGTTATTGGTGGTAGTGAACGTTACGATTCAGTATTGGCGGGTTTACATTCTTTAGCCAGTGATGACTGGGTACTCGTGCATGATGCAGCCAGACCATGCATAACTCATCAAGACATTAATGAACTACTTTTACACTGCATAAATACTCATAGTGGTGCTATTTTAGCAACGCCAGTTCGAGATACAATGAAACGCAGTGATAGCAACAATCTAATTTTATGTACTGAGTCGCGTGAATCTTTGTGGCATGCGCAAACCCCGCAAATGTATAAGTGCCAACAATTACAGCAAGCAATAGAGCAAGCAATCGTCAGTAACGTTACAATAACCGATGAATCATCAGCGATTGAGTATGCCGGTTTAGCAAGTGCAATAGTTTCTGGACGGGAAGATAATATTAAGATCACTCGCCCGTCAGATCTAAATTTAGCGGCGTTTATATTGAATCAACAAAAGGAAGAAACATGCGTATAGGTCATGGTTTTGATGTCCATAAATTTGGCGGTGAAGGTCCTATAGTGCTTGCTGGCGTTAATATTGATTTTGCTTATGGTTTTATCGCTCACTCTGATGGCGATGTGGCCATTCATGCTTTATGTGACGCCATTTTAGGTGCGCTATGTTTGGCTGATATTGGCAATCATTTTCCAGATACTGATAGTGATTTTGAAAACATTGATAGCAGAATATTATTACGTCACGTAGTAAAGTTAATGCAACAACAGAGTTATGAAATAGGTAATGTTGATATTACTATCGTTGCACAGGCGCCAAAAATAGCACCACACTTGCTCAAGATGCGCACCATTTTAGCGAGTGATTTAGCAACCGATATTAGTAATGTCAATGTCAAAGCAACGACCACTGAAAAACTAGGTTTTGAAGGGCGTAAAGAAGGTGTTTCTGTGCACGCAGTAACATTATTAAAGGCAATAAATTAACATGAGCACTGAACAATTAGAGTTACCTTATCTATATTCCAAACCTGAAAGTTATGGTGATTTACGCAGTAAAGTAGAAGATTTTAAAGTATTTGAACGCTTACCGTTTGAACCTTGTGGTGAAGGTGAACATTTACTTATCCATATCCGTAAAACGGGTGCTAATACCTTATTTGTTGCTCGCCAATTGGCTAAGTATTTTAAAGTGAAAGAAGCATTAGTTTCTTATGCCGGCTTAAAAGACCGTAATGCCATCACTGAACAATATTTTGGCGTGCATGTGCCCGGTAAAACTGAATATGACTTGTCTGATTTAGTGATTGAAGGCGTCGAAGTACTGAGTTATAAACGTCATAATAAAAAACTTAAAACGGGTGCGCTAACCGGTAATAGTTTCCAGTTAACGTTACGTAACGTCACTAATATTAGCTCGTTAACAAAACGCTTTAAACAAGTTATAGAGCAAGGCGTACCTAACTACTTTGGTGAACAGAGGTTTGGCATCGATGGTCAAAATATTGACGCTGCGCGTGAGTTATTTAACGGCAAAAAAGTTAAAGATAAAAAGAAACGTGGTTTTTACTTATCGGCGGCAAGGTCGCATTTATTTAATGCCATAGTTGCTGAACGTATCGTGCTGAAAAAATTCTTAACTCCTATACCGGGCGATGTGTATATGTTGGCAGGTTCCCGCTCAGTATTTCATACTGATATTATCGATGATGAAATTGAGCGTCGCCTTAGCGAAAAAGATATTGATATTACTGCACCTCTTTGGGGAGCGGGTGAGTCATTAACAACTGATAAAGCACTAACCCTTGAAGAATCTGTGGCTAATCAGTATGAAGATTTAGCGAAAGGTTTAGGCAAATTTGGCTTAAAGCAAGAACGTCGTAAAATTTGCTTGCAAGTAAGTGAAGCCAAATTAGAGCAAATAATTGAAGATAAGCAACATACCAGTGTTGTGATAAGTTTCTTTTTGCCGGCAGGTTGTTTTGCGACCACTATTTTACGTGAATTAATCAATTATCAAGATATGTCTCACGCGGCGCATCAAACTCAATCTTAAGGTATTGCAGTAACTATATGAAAATTCTTGTAAGTAATGATGATGGTGTTAATGCTTTAGGTATTAAAGTACTTAATGATGAGTTAAGTAAGTTTGCACAAACCTTAGTAGTTGCTCCTGATAGGAACTGCAGCGGCGCGAGTAACTCTCTAACACTATTAAATCCATTACGTACCCAAACTTTAGATAACGGTTTTATTAGCGTTAATGGAACACCTACTGATTCTGTTCATTTAGGTATCAGCAAACTATTTGATGGTCCACCTGACTTAGTTGTTGCAGGTATTAATGACGGCGCAAATTTAGGTGATGATGTGGTTTATTCTGGTACTGTAGCCGCCGCTACCGAAGGGCGACATATGGGCATGCCATCGGTTGCTGTATCATTAGTAGGTAATCAACATTATAAAACTGCTGCAGTAGTGTGTGCGCAAATAGTTCAACGTTTGCAACAACACCGATTACCTAGTGATCAAATTTTAAATATTAATGTACCTGATGTACCCTTAGAGCAACTTAAAGGCGTAAAAGTGACTCGTTTAGGCAACCGCCATGTCGCTGAAACTATGCAAGCAACCACTGACCCGTGGGGGCGCAATATTTATTGGTATGGTCGATTGGGTAACGAGCAGGATTGCGGTGAAGGGACCGACTTTCATGCCATAGCGAATGGCTATGCATCGGTAACACCTTTAACCATAGACATGACAGCATACAAAAGTATGCAACAAATAACAGATTGGATGAGCGACCTCGAATTATGAGATTAGGACAGAGCATTAGCGGTAAATCTCAGCGAAGTGGCGAGTTACTGGCGCAGCAGTTATATGCTGCCGGAATAAGAGATAATAGGGTATTACAAGCAATTGCCAATACACCTAGGCATACTTTTGTGCCAGAAATTTTGGCACATAAGGCTTATGACAATACGGCGTTACCTATAGGACAAGGTCAAACGATTTCACAACCTTATATTGTTGCAAAAATGACCGAGTTAATTTTGGCTGATAATAGCACTGAAAATGTACTTGAAATAGGTACAGGCTCTGGCTATCAAACCTCGATATTAGCGCAACTTTTCACTCGAGTATTTACTGTTGAACGAATAAAAGCATTGCAATGGCAAGCTAAGCGTCGCTTACAAAAAATAGACTTACATAACATTGCGATGAAACATGGTGATGGTTGGAAAGGCTGGGCGAATAAAGGCCCGTATCGAGCGATTATTGTTACCGCCGCAGCAAGTGAAATACCACAAGAGTTACTGAACCAACTAGCAGATGGTGGTAAATTAATTATTCCTGTTGGTGAACAATCACAAGTATTAAAACTTATTCGCCGTGAAGGCGATACTTTTATTAAACAAAAAATCGAAGCTGTGCGTTTCGTACCATTAGTCCCAGGGGCTTTACTGTGAACATATTCTCAAAATTATATGCGTGGACTATGCGCTGGGCCGATCATAGATTTGCACCGGCGGTACTGGCGATATTAACGTTTGCCGAATCGGTATTCTTTCCTATTCCACCCGATGTGTTATTAGCGCCTATGGTTTTATCAAAACCTGAAAAAGCATGGCGCCTTGCCACTCTAACAACTGTGTCTTCGGTCATCGGTGGGGTCGTTGGTTATGCACTCGGGTATTTAATGTTTGAGCCTGTTATCCAACCTTTATTGATTGAATTTGGTTATATGGACAAATTTGACCATGCTATGACCTGGTTTAAAGACTATGGTGTGTGGGTCGTGTTTTTAGCCGGATTCTCGCCTATCCCATATAAAGTATTTACTTTAAGCGCGGGCTTTTTACATATGCTATTTATTCCGTTTTTAATTGCGTCAACCATTGGCCGAGGCATGCGCTTTTTCTTAGTTGCAGGTCTTATTAAATGGGGTGGCGCGGCAATGGAATTGAAAATTAGAAATAGCATTGACGTCATCGGTTGGGCTGTGGTTGCATTAGCCGCGGCACTTTACTTTATATTCGGCTAACTTTTAGGTATTAGGTTTAACGTTAATTTATCGCAATGGAACATTTAAGTTTTAAGGACAAGGCAAAAACACTAATGAGTATATTCGTAATGAGTATGCTTGTGACCTCCTGTGCGCAGCGAACTAACCCTGCGCCTGTGGTGACTCTGTCTGGGTCAGCACCAACAACTTATACTTCACAAAATAGTATTAAAGCAAATAGCTATAAAGTTAAATCAGGTGAAACATTATATTCAATTGCTTGGCGCTCAGGTAAGGATGTTCGGTCTATTGCAAATATTAATAAATTGCGAGCTCCATATAAAATTTTTCCTGGGCAAATACTCAAGTTAGAACAGAATGTTAGAAAAACTCAGGGCTCTAGCCGAGTTAGTGTAAAAGCACCAAAAAATACATCAAATAATAGCTCAAAAACTGAACAGAAAACTGTTGCAAATAAAAAATCACAGGAGTATGGTGATCAAAGTGGCGGAAAATTCTCTGATGTAAAAGTACCGTCATTAACGCAGAAAGTGAAGAAGTGGCGATGGCCGGTAAAAGGACGAATTATTTCCAATTTTTCAAGTTCAGCGCAGGGTAACAAAGGAATTGATATAGCGGGTTCTAAAGGACAAACTATAAAAGCCGCGGCCGATGGGCTTATTGTTTACGCTGGTAATGCATTACGTGGTTATGGAAACCTAATAATAATAAAGCACAATGATGATTATCTAAGTGCTTATGCTCATAACGATGAGTTGTTGGTAAAAGAGCAACAAACGATTAAAGCAGGCCATGTAATAGCAAAAATGGGTAACACGGGTACAGATAAAACCATGTTGCACTTTGAAATACGATTTAGGGGTAAATCGGTAGATCCAAAACGGTATTTACCGAAGTAATAATAAATTAATTAGTTAATAAGGCGTACACGTGATAATTGAATAAGTATTAGTTCCGGTGAGTATTGGGAGATATCAATGGATAAGATAATAGAAGCAGTGAAGCCTGGGAAAGTTGCAAAGGCTACAGAAAAATCAGTTACAGTAAGTGCTGACGATAAAACTGAAAGTAAAGCAATTGAAGAAGTATCATCAAATTTAGATGCAACACAAATGTATCTTAGCGAGATTGGTTTTTCACCATTATTAACAGCAGAAGAAGAGATATATTTTTCACGCAAAGCATTAAAAGGCTGTGAACCTTCTAGAGCACGAATGATTGAAAGTAATCTGAGGCTCGTTGTTAAAATTGCACGTCGATATAATAATCGCGGCTTACCTTTATTAGACTTAATCGAAGAAGGCAATCTTGGCCTTATTCGCGCCGTAGAAAAATTTGATCCTGAACGAGGTTTTAGATTTTCAACGTATGCAACATGGTGGATCCGTCAAACGATCGAACGAGCCATCATGAACCAAACCCGCACTATCCGACTTCCTATTCATGTAGTTAAAGAACTTAACGTCTATTTACGTGCAGCCCGCGAATTAATCCAAACACTTGATCATGAACCTACGGCTGATGATATTGCCGCAAAACTTGATGTTCCTGTTAAAGACGTAAGCAAAATGCTGAAGCTAAATGAGCGCATTACTTCTGTTGACACACCATTTGCCGGTGATTCTGAAAAAGCATTATTAGATGTTATTGCCGATGACAAAAATCAAGGTCCAGAATCTGACTTACAAGATAATGATATTAAACAAAACATTGTCTATTGGTTGAATGAACTTAATTCTAAGCAACGTGAAGTTTTAGCGAGACGATTTGGTCTACTAGGCTACGAACCAGCAACACTTGAAGATGTTGGTACTGAAATCGGTTTAACGCGCGAACGTGTTAGACAAATTCAGGTAGAAGCTTTAAAACGTTTACGTGATATTTTGTCAGCACAAAACTTGTCTATTGAGGCGTTATTTCAAGCGTAATAGCAATTAATGGACTTGGTATATTGTTCTTAACAACAAAATTCGTAAAAAAACCAGCTGATTAGCTGGTTTTTTATTGGTAAATTTTTACTGATTACTGATTACTGATTTGTAGTTAGTAGGTAACTTTAGAGCTGTGCTTTGAGTTTATACAGTAAATCTAATGCTTGCTTAGCTGTTAAATTATTTTCATCTAACATTTTCAATTCACTGATCACCGGATGCTCTTCATTTAAAAAATCTAACTGTATTTCCGACGATACCGGTGCAGTGACAACGGTTGGAGCTTGTTGGTTTTCTAATTCAGTTAAGCGTTGCTTGGCACGATTAATGACACTTTTAGGTACACCAGCAAGTTGAGCAACTTGTAAGCCAAAGCTTTTACTCGCAGCACCTTCTTGTACTGCATGCATAAAGACAATTGAATCATCATGCTCAATAGCATCAAGGTGTATATTGGCCAAGTTATCTAATTTATTAGCCAGTTCGGTCAACTCAAAGTAATGACTTGCAAACAAGGTAAATGCTTTTGTTTTTGTTGCTAAGTATTCGGCGCATGCCCATGCTAGTGATAAGCCATCATAAGTACTAGTACCACGGCCAATCTCATCAAGTAAGACTAACGATTTTGCGGTTGAATTATGTAATATATTAGCGGTTTCGGTCATTTCAACCATGAAAGTCGAACGACCACTGGCCAAATCATCCGATGCACCTATACGCGTAAATATGCGATCAACTAAACCTATTTCAGCAGATTCAGCGGGTACAAAGCTGCCCACATGAGCAAGTAGTACAATGAGTGCAGTTTGACGCATATAAGTAGATTTACCGCCCATGTTAGGGCCGGTAATAATAAGCATTTTACGTTGCTCTGATAATTCCACTGGATTGGCAATAAAAGGTTGCGCGGTTACTTGCTCTACCACTGGGTGACGTCCTGCGCCAATGTGAATACCAGGTTGCTTAGTTAAGTGTGGTTGCACATAGTTTAGACTTAATGCACGTTCCGCAAAGCTGTTCAATACGTCTGTGGCTGACACGGCATCAGAGCATAATTGTAACTGCTCTATATAAGGCACTAATAAATCGAACAGTTCATCATACAAACGTTTTTCTAATGCTAAAAACTTACCTTGCGCAGACAGAACTTTTTCTTCATGTCCTTTTAACTCTTCAGTAATAAAACGTTCATTGTTTTTTAATGTTTGACGGCGTACATATTCAACGGGAACATCGCCTGCAGCACTTCGGCTGATTTCAATGAAAAAGCCATGCACTCTGTTATAACCCACCTTTAAACTAGAGATGCCGGTGCGTTCTCGCTCGCGTTGCTCTAACTCAGCCAGAAAGTTACTGGCGCCTTGACTTAGGTTGCGAAGTTCATCTAATTCGCTGTTATAACCTGGCGCAATAACGCCACCATCACGAATTAACACCGGAGGGTTATCTATAATTGCTTTGCTTAACAGTTGCTCTAAATCAGCTATTGGACGTGAGAATTGCGCGAGTTCAGTTAAATAGGCTTGCTTATTAAGTTTTAATAAATTTTGTAATTCAGGCAGCAATGCAAGGGCATTACGAAGTCGTGCAAAATCACGTGGTCTTGCACTTCTTAAGGCAATTCTTGCAATAATACGTTCAATATCGCCAATGCCTTTTATGGTGGTATGCAAGTCAAAGTTGATGTCTTCCTCGATAATCGCTTTAACCGCATCTTGTCTGTTATTAAGTGTGGCAATATTTCGTAGAGGAAAGTGCAGCCAGCGCTGCAGTAACCTTGAACCCATTGGTGATGCTGTTTTATCTAAAACAGACGCCAAAGTATTTTCGCTACCACCACTTAAATTTTGAGTCAGCTCTAAATTACGTCGAGTTGCGGCATCTAATATGACACCTTCGCTATAAGATTCAGCTTTAATAGTACGAATATGGGGCAGGGCACTACGCTGGGTATCTTTAACATATTGCAATAAACAACCTGCTGCCGCTAAGCCAAGTGGGTAATCGTCAACACCAAAACCTTTTAATTCTTTGGTCGCAAATTGTTCATTCAATAGTTTAGCCGCAGTTGCTAATTCAAACTCCCAGTCAGGACGACGACGTACACCTTTATAATTAGAGAGTAATTGGCTGTGTGGGAATGACTCTGGGTATAATAACTCTGCAGGAGCAAGGCGTTGTAATTCCGCCTGTAATTGTTCAATTGTTTCTGGTTGGCAAATAACAAAACGGCCACTACTCATATCAAGATAAGCAATACCAAAGTTGGTGTTACGCTCAAATACCGAAACTAATAAATTATCTTGTCGGTCTTTAAGTAATGCTTCGTCAGATATTGTGCCAGGGGTAACTACCCGAACTACTTTGCGTTCAACCGGACCTTTACTTGTTGCCGGATCGCCTATTTGCTCACAAATAGCGATGGATTCACCCATTTGTACTAAACGCGCTAAGTAATTCTCTACGGCATGGTAAGGGACACCTGCCATTGGAATCGCATTACCACCTGTTTTACCACGGGCTGTTAATGATATATCAAGTAAGTCTGAAGCCTTTTTTGCATCATCAAAAAATAATTCATAAAAATCACCCATACGATAAAATACTAAAATATGAGGGAATTCAGCCTTTATTTTAAGGTACTGGCGTATCATCGGAGTGGGGTTAGATTGAGCAAGAAGATCGTTTGTCATTGATTAATTTTATAGTTATTAAATAGTTAAAGGAAAAAGTAATAATGTAAATTATAAAAGCGGAAATATACATCACTAATTGTTTATTTGTTGATGATAAAATACTATCATCTTTTAGGCAAAGTGTGTTGCATATTATTGTAATTAACTCTGTAATAAACCACTGTATAAAACATCTTTAATAACTGTGATAACTACTGTATAAAACTTCTTTAGATTAAAATGTAGACAGTTAGGGAAGGTTTGTGTTAATTATTTTATCTATTTATATCAGTTGCTTATGACGTATGTTGCAAGTTAAAAGTAAAATAATCAATATTTACTATTGATACTGTACGATTATACAGTATACTTGCTTTATCAAAACAATATATCACATCAAGATTCTGGAGAATAAAATGGACGCAAACAAAGAAAAGGCGTTATCAGCTGCACTAAGTCAAATTGAACGTCAATTTGGTAAAGGTTCAATCATGAAGTTAGGTGAAAACCGCAGCATGGATGTAGAAACCATCTCTACAGGTTCACTTGCTCTTGATGTTGCTTTAGGTGCCGGCGGATTACCAATGGGACGTGTTGTTGAAATTTATGGTCCAGAGTCGAGTGGTAAAACTACGCTTACTCTAGAAGTTATTGCTGAAGCACAGCGTAATAATAAAGTTTGTGCCTTTGTTGATGCCGAGCATGCTCTTGATCCGATTTACGCAGAAAAATTGGGTGTTAACATTAACGAGTTATTAGTATCTCAACCAGATACTGGTGAGCAAGCGTTAGAAATTGTTGATATGTTAAGCCGTTCTGGTGCGGTCGATGTTATTGTGGTCGATTCAGTAGCAGCACTTACGCCAAAAGCTGAAATCGAAGGCGAAATGGGCGCTAGCCATATGGGCCTTCAAGCTCGTATGTTATCGCAAGCCATGCGTAAACTTACTGCTAACTTAAAGCAATCAAATACCATGCTTATCTTCATTAACCAAATTCGAATGAAAATTGGTGTTATGTTCGGTAACCCAGAAACGACTACTGGTGGTAATGCTCTTAAATTTTACGCTTCAGTTCGCTTAGACATTCGCCGTATTGGCGCGGTGAAAGAAGGCGATGAAATTACCGGTAACGAAACCCGAGTTAAAGTGGTTAAAAACAAAATTGCCCCTCCATTCAAACAAGCTGAATTCCAAATCCTATATGGCCAAGGTATTAACAGTTTAGGTGAATTAATTGACCTAGGTGTTAAACACAAAATGGTTGAGAAAGCCGGTGCTTGGTATAGCTGTATGGGCGAACGTATTGGTCAAGGTAAAGCCAATGCTTCTAAGTACTTAGCAGAAAATCCTGCTATGGCAAAAGAGCTAGAGAGCAAGTTACGTACTCTACTTCTTACACCTGCTTCGGAAAAAGAAGATGATAAAGTTAAAGTAGACGCTGAATAATCTATTAGATTTTATTAACAAAAGAACGTATTAATAAATGCCGCACCTAGTGCGGCATTTTTTTTATTCAGGGATGAATGAACGCAAATTACTAGGGACCATTCTTTCGCATATCGATAACTGCTTGTCGATAATTACTCCTGCATTATTCTACCTACAACTACCCATGGCTTAGTGTGATGTTCTGACTTTGGCATCCTGCGTCTCTACCTCCAACATCCATGTCGTCGAAATTCAGTACACCTATGCACTTCCTTGCGATCATGGCATTAATATACCCTACTATTTCATGGAGATAAATTTGTCAATATTCTAAAATTTAATAAATCTATATAAAAAGGTATAGACGTCTATACGTTTAGATGTTGACAATAATGTGTGATTTAGTAAGATAAGTTTTTGAAATATTATCTTGGTACTCTTTTTATGCCTATTAAAATCCCTGACCAACTGCCCGCATTAACTGTTCTTGCCAATGAGAACATTTTTGTGATGTCAGAAAATCGGGCAATAAACCAAGAAATAAGACCTATGCAAGTCGCTATTTTGAACTTAATGCCAAATAAAATAGAGGCAGAAATTCAAATATTGCGCATGTTGTCTAATACCCCCTTACAAATAAATATTGAATTTGTACGTCTGCATTTAAATGAATCTAAAAACACACCCAAAGAGCATTTAGATACTTTTTATTGTTTGTTTGATGATATTAAACATAAACATTACGATGGCTTAATCATTACTGGTGCACCTCTTGGACAAATTGCTTGGGAAGATATTTCTTATTGGCATAAAATTAAGGAAGTATTCGATTGGGCGCAAAGTAATGTAACATCGACTATGTATTCATGTTGGGCTGCGCATGCTGCTTTACATCATTTCTATGGCATTGATAGAGAATTACGCAAAGATAAACTTTCAGGTGTTTATCACCATCAAACACACAATCCTATGGAGCCATTAACTCGTGGTTTCGATGAAGAATTTAAAGTACCACATTCTCGTTTTGGCGAAGTTAAAAAATCAGTATATCAACAGCAAGATGGTATCCATATTCTAGCCGATTCCCCCGACGCAGGTGTTTATTTAGTCGCAACAAATGACAAAAAACATGTTTTTGTTACTGGCCATCCTGAATATGATGCCCATACCTTAAATGATGAATACCAGCGAGATATTAGTGCCGGATTAACCGCTTGTGCACCAGTAAATTATTACCCTAATGAAGATGTTCTACAACAGCCTAAAAATAGCTGGCGCAGCCATGGTTGTTTATTATTTAGTAATTGGCTCAATTATTATGTGTATCAAGAAACACCATATTTGTTAGAACAAGACTAGACTTAAAAATACAGGAATTACCCAGTGAAATCAGCAACGACTATTCTCATCGAACAACAATTAGCCGAACGTATTTTAGTGCTAGATGGTGCTATGGGCACCATGATCCAAGATCATAAATTTGAAGAAAATGATTATCGCGGTCAACGCTTTGCTGATTGGCACTGTGATGTTAAAGGTAATAATGATTTACTGGTTTTAAGCCAACCAGAAGTGATCAAAGATATTCATCGCCAGTATCTAATTGCCGGCGCAGATATTCTTGAAACCAATACCTTTAATGCGACTACTATTGCCATGGCTGATTATGACATGGCAGAGTTAAGTAGTGAGATCAATCTTGTCGCAGCACAATTAGCTCGCCAAGTAGCAGATGAAATAACGGCGCAAAATCCAAGTAAACCACGCTTTGTTGCCGGAGTTTTAGGGCCAACAAATCGTACTTGTTCAATTTCTCCTGATGTCAATAATCCCGAGTTTCGAAATGTTAGCTTTGACCAATTAAAAGATGCTTATATTGAATCGACTGAGGCGTTAATTGCTGGTGGCGTCGACATTATTATGCTCGAAACTATCTTTGATACATTAAATGCAAAAGCTGCGGTTGTAGCCGTAGAAGAAGTGTTTGCGAAAATGGGTCAACGCTTACCACTAATGATCTCTGGGACTATTACTGACGCATCGGGCCGAACGCTTTCAGGGCAAACAACCGAAGCCTTTTATAATTCATTGCGCCACGCAAAACCTATTTCATTTGGTTTGAATTGTGCGCTAGGTCCAGTTGAATTACGCCAATACGTAGAAGAATTATCGCGAATATCTGATTGTGCTGTCTCGGCTCACCCGAATGCTGGCTTACCTAATGCATTTGGTGAATATGACTTTTCTGTTGAAGACATGAATGAGCATATTATTGAATGGGCGCAATCAGGTTTCTTAAATATTGTCGGTGGTTGTTGTGGTACTACTCCAGAACACATCAAAGGCATTGCTGACTCTGTTGCGGGTATAAAGCCAAGAGTAATATCGGAGCGTAAAATAGCCTGTCGCTTATCAGGTTTAGAAGCCATTAACTTAGATGAAAATAGCTTATTTGTGAATGTTGGTGAACGTACCAATGTGACCGGCTCAGCCATATTCAAACGTCTGATCATGGATGATAAATATGATGAAGCAATTGCGGTAGCGCTTCAGCAAGTTGAAAACGGTGCGCAAATCATCGATATCAACATGGATGAAGGCATGCTCGATTCGAAATCTGCAATGGTTAAGTTTTTAAACTTAATTGCCGGTGAGCCAGATATTGCCAAAGTACCAATTATGATTGACTCTTCTAAGTGGGATATTTTAGAAGCTGGTTTAAAATGCATTCAAGGTAAGGGCATTGTTAACTCTATTAGTATGAAAGAAGGCGAAGAGCTTTTTAGACAACAAGCGGAAATAATCCGCCGCTATGGTTGTGCTGTAATTGTCATGGCATTTGATGAAGTAGGGCAAGCCGATACCAAAGATCGTAAAGTTGAAATTTGTCAGCGTGCGTATCATATTTTGGTGGATGAGATAGGTTTCCCTGCTGAAGATATTATCTTCGACCCAAATATTTTTGCCATTGCCACGGGTATTGAAGAACACAATAACTATGCGGTTGATTTCATCGAAGCCACTGCTGAGATTAAACGAACACTACCCCATGCGATGATTTCGGGCGGGGTGTCTAATGTGTCTTTTTCGTTTAGGGGTAATAACCCGGTGCGTGAGGCGATTCATGCGGTGTTTTTATATCACGCCATTAAAAATGGTATGGATATGGGCATTGTTAATGCGGGCCAATTAGAAATATACCAAAATATTCCCAAAGATTTATTACAAGCCGTTGAGGATGTTGTTCAAAATACTGATGAAGACGGCACCGAACGTTTATTAGACGTTGCCGAAGAATATCGAGGTACGGGCACTAAAAAAGGTCGAAAGATTGATTTAACTTGGCGTGAATTACCGGTAAATAAACGCTTAGAGCATTCATTAGTGAAAGGCATTAATGAATTTATCATTGAAGATACCGAAGCAGCAAGGCTCGCAGCTACACGTCCTATTGATGTTATCGAAGGACCATTGATGGATGGTATGAATGTTGTTGGCGACTTATTTGGTGAAGGCCAGATGTTTTTGCCGCAAGTGGTAAAATCGGCCCGCGTAATGAAGCAAGCCGTTGCCCATTTACAGCCATTTATAGAACTTGAAAAAACTGAGATAAGCACGAATGGCAAGGTGTTATTAGCGACCGTTAAAGGCGATGTTCATGACATAGGTAAAAACATTGTTGGCGTGGTACTGCAATGTAATAACTATGAGGTGATCGATCTTGGCGTTATGGTGCCTTGTGAAAAACTATTACAAGTTGCTCGTGATGAAAATGTCGACATTATCGGGCTTTCAGGCTTAATTACCCCATCGCTTGATGAAATGGTGCATGTTGCTAAAGAAATGCAACGTCAAAACTTTAGCCTACCGTTACTTATCGGCGGGGCTACAACATCAAAAGCGCACACCGCAGTTAAGATAGAACAAAAGTATCAACACCCGGTTATTTATGTCCCTAATGCCTCGCGTTCGGTATCTGTGGTGAACTCACTGCTGACTCCCTCTTTAAAAGATGCATTAGTTGAACGCACAGAACGTGAATATGAAACGGTAAGGCAGCGTTATGCCAACAAAGGGCCACGCACAACCTTACTTAATTTAGAGCAAGCAAGAGCCAATGCATATCCAACAAGCTTTGCTGATTATAAGCCTAAAGTACCCAATAAACTTGGGGTAACTGTACTCGATAATTTAGACCTAAATAAAGTTAGAGAATATATAGACTGGACGCCATTTTTCTTAACTTGGCAGTTATCAGGTAAATACCCAAAAATCCTTGAACACGAATTGATTGGTGAAGAAGCGACTAATCTTTTTGCCGATGCTAATGCCATGCTAGATGACGTTATCAACAATGGCACACTAAAAGCTAAAGCGGTATTTGGCTTATTTCCGGCACAACGTGTTGAAGACGATATTGAGCTATATACTGATGAAACTCGCAGCATAGTTACACAAACTATTCGTGGCCTTAGACAGCAAACTAAAAAACCTGCGGGACAATTTAATCGCTGTTTAAGTGATTATGTTGCAGCCAAAGATTCAGGCATTAATGATTATGCCGGTGGTTTTGCTGTTTCTTCTGGCTTTGGCGCAGATGAATTGGTTGCTAAGTTTGATGCCAACCATGATGCTTATAACTCTATCTTACTTAAGGCGATTGCCGATAGGTTAGCAGAAGCGTCGGCTGAATATTTACATGAATTGATACGTACAGAGTACTGGGGCTATGCAAGTGATGAGCAATTAGATAATGACAGCTTAATCAAAGAGCAATATCAAGGCATACGCCCAGCACCAGGTTATCCGGCGTGTCCAGAGCATACTGAAAAAGGTACACTATGGCAGTTACTCAACGTTGAACAAAATATTGGCATGGAACTCACATCAAGCTATGCCATGTGGCCAGGAGCTGCAGTGAGTGGCTGGTATTTTGCTCATCCAGATTGTAAGTATTTTGCCGTGGCTAAAATTGAAAAAGACCAAGTTGAAAGTTATGCCAAGCGTAAGGATATGAGTGTCACCGAAGTTGAACGATGGTTGTCGCCTAATTTAAACTATGACGCAGATTAAATTTAAATTTTTAATCTTGTAAATAATTAACCATAAAGGCGCTGTGCGCCTTTTTTTATGTGTGCAATTAATACTGCCTGAATGTAGAATAAAGGCTGAAAATATCAGGCTGTTAGTGTAAAGGTAATGCGTGTTTAAAAAAGACATAAAAAATTCAGCTTACGGCTTATTAGCCAGACGTGAACATTCAAAAAAAGAATTACGCGAAAAATTATTACTGCGCGATTATGCACTTGAAGATATCGAGCCTATTTTACAAGCGTTGAGCGAACAAAATATTCAAAGTGATATACGCTTTGCTGAAAGCTTGATGAGGGTTCGCATAAGCCGAGGTTATGGCTGGATCTATATTTGCGCAGAATTAAAGCAAAAAGGTTTAGCAAATGATATCATTAGCGAAATTCATCAAACGCAGTCGATAGATTGGTTTGAACAGGCACATGTTGCCTATCAAAAACGTTTTGCTGATACGCCAATAAGCGATGAAAAAGACAAAGCGAAACGTATTCGATTTTTACAATCTCGTGGATTTGATTTTGAACAAATTTCCGCGGCATTAAATTTAGATTAAGAGATAACTTTAGATGACCAAGATGATCCAATCAACTGCTGAAATTAGACAAGCATTTTTAGATTTTTTTAAAGCTGAACAGCACCAAATCGTAGCAAGTAGTTCGCTGGTACCGGGTAATGATGCCACGTTACTTTTCACTAATGCCGGTATGGTTCCGTTTAAAGATGTATTTTTAGGCGCAGAAACTCGTAGCTATACTCGCGCGACATCATCACAGCGTTGTGTGCGTGCTGGTGGTAAGCATAATGATTTAGAAAATGTTGGTTATACTGCTCGTCATCATACTTTCTTTGAAATGTTAGGTAACTTCAGCTTTGGTGATTACTTTAAGCAAGAAGCCATTACCTTTGCTTGGAAATTTCTAACTGAAGTACTGCAACTACCAAAAGAAAAATTATTAGTCACCATATATGAAACTGATGATGAAGCATTTGATTTTTGGCAAAACGAAATCGGTATACCTGCAGAACGTATCATTCGCATAGGCGATAAATCAGCAGACAAAAAATATGATTCAGATAACTTTTGGTCAATGGGCGATACGGGTCCTTGTGGTCCATGTTCTGAAATTTTTTATGATCACGGTGAGCATATTTGGGGTGGTCCTCCGGGCAGCCCAGAAGAAGATGGCGATCGTTTCATCGAAATTTGGAATCTAGTATTCATGCAATTTAACCGTCAAGCTGATGGTGCTATGGACTTGCTACCTAAACCATCTGTAGATACTGGTATGGGTCTTGAGCGTATTGCTGCCATTATGCAAAATGTACATTCGAACTACGAAATAGATATTTTTCAAGGCTTAATAAAAGCCGCTGCTGCGCTAGTTGGTTGTACTGACTTAGAGCACAAATCATTACGGGTTATCGCTGATCATATTCGTTCATGTAGCTTTATGATTGCCGATGGTGTTAACCCATCAAATGTTGGTCGTGGCTTTGTACTACGTCGCATCATTCGCCGTGCGGTTCGTCATGGCCATAAATTAGAAGCCAAAACTAATTTCTTCCATCAGTTAGTGTCAGCACTCGTTGAGCAAATGGGCGAAGCATATCCTGAGCTTGTTAAACAACAAGCGATTATTGAAAAAACGCTGCGCTTAGAAGAAGAACAGTTTGGTCGTACTCTTGACCGAGGCATGAACTTATTACACGACGTTATTGCTAACCTTGATAGTAAAGTTATTGCCGGTAAAGACGTATTTAAACTTTACGATACTTACGGTTTTCCAGCCGATTTAACCGCTGATATTGCCCGTGAAAATGATTTATCAATCGATAAAGACGGCTTTGATGTTGAAATGCAAGCACAACGTGAACGTGCGCAAAAAGCCAGTAACTTTGGTACTGACTACAACGAACAGCTTAAATCAGACAAAGTCACGCAATTTAAAGGCTACGATAACCACAATTATAGCGCCACTATTGTTGAAATATTTGACGCTAACGGAACCGTTGCAACCTTAGCTGATGGCGAAAGCGGCGTGATTATTTTAGATAAAACCCCTTTCTACGCGGAATCAGGTGGTCAAGTAGGTGATACCGGTACGATAACAACTGACAGTGGTCTTTTTGTTGTAAGTGACACCGTCAAGCTTGGTAATGCTTTTGCTCATCAAGGTAAAGCGCAGGGCGATATTCAATTGAATGCCCGAGCCAATGCTGAAATTAACAGTGTTCGCCGTGCCAATGTTGTTAAAAACCATTCAGCAACGCATTTATTACATGCTGCCCTTAGAGATGTTCTTGGCGAGCATGTTACCCAAAAAGGTTCTTTATGTGATGCTGAAAAGCTACGTTTTGATTTTTCCCATTTTGAAGGTGTGAAAGACAGCGAATTGCGTATTGTTGAACAAATGGTTAATGAAAAAATCCGTACTAACTCTGTGCGTGAAACTGCTTCAATGAATATTGAAGAAGCGAAAGCAAAAGGCGCTATGGCCTTATTTGGTGAAAAGTATGATGATGAAGTACGGGTTGTTACTCTAGGTGATTTTTCAACAGAGCTTTGTGGTGGCGTTCACGTTGACCGCACCGGTGATATTGGTATATTAAAAATCACTTCTGAAGCCGGCATTGCAGCAGGTACTCGCCGTATTGAAGCGGTAACGGGTGAAGCTGCACTTAACTATATTGATGAGCAAGCTGATAAGCTTACCCTCATTGCCCATTTAGTTAAATCTGATGCTGCTAATACCATTACTAAAGTTGAACAAGTTATTGCTAAATCTAAGCAGTTAGAAAAAGACATCGCCGAGCTTCAACAGAAGTTAGCATCTCTTGCCGGTTCAGACTTAATTAATCAAGCGATTGATATTAACGGTACTAAAGTATTAATTGCAGATGTTGCCGGCAGCGATCCTAAAGCATTACGCGAAATGGTTGACGACTTAAAGAATAAACTTGGCTCTTGTGTTGTGATCCTTGGTCTTGCGAATGGCGATAAAGTAAGCTTAATTGCCGGTGTCACTAAAGATTTAATCGGTAAAGTAAAAGCCGGTGATTTAGTTAAAATGGTTGCCGAGCAAGTTGGTGGTAAAGGCGGTGGTCGTCCTGATATGGCTCAAGCTGGCGGTACTCAACCTGAAAATATAACTGCCGCATTAGCGAGTGTACAGCCTTGGTTAGCAGAGAAACTTTAGCTATCTATAGCCAGCAGACAATAATGGTGATTGTTTAATGGCTATCATAATACAAAAGTTTGGCGGAACTTCGGTAGGCTCTCTTGAGCGTATTGAAGCTGTCGCAGAACAAATCATAAAGACTCGTAACCAAGGTCATCAAGTGCTTGCCGTCTTATCTACACTGACCATGCTGGCGATTAATTAATGGCTATCATAATACAAAAGTTTGGTGGCACTTCGGTAGGCTCTCTTGAGCGTATTGAAGCTGTCGCAGAACAAATCATAAAGACTCGCAACCAAGGTCATCAAGTAGTTGCGGTTTTATCTGCGATGAGTGGAGAAACCAATCGGTTATCTGCTCTAGCTCTAAAGTTAGATGACAAACCATCTCCTCGTGAACTTGATATGCTACTTGCCAGTGGTGAGCAAGTCTCTATATCACTCCTTGCCATTGCTTTGATTAAACGTGGTTATTCAGCAGTTTCTTTACTTGCCCATCAAATCGGCTTAAAAACCAATAATAGTTTTAACAAAGCTCGAATTTTAGATATCGATAACACCCGTATGCTAACCGAACTGCAGCAAGGACATGTGGTCATTGTTGCTGGTTTTCAAGGCGTCGATAACGAAGGTAATATTACTACGTTAGGGCGAGGTGGATCTGATACTTCTGCGGTTGCTATTGCTACTTCTTTACGTGCTAAAGAGTGCCAAATATTTACCGATGTTGATGGCGTTTATACTACCGATCCTCGCATTGATGAAAGTGCAAAAAAACTTGACTACATTAGCTTTGACGAGATGCTTGAAATGGCCAGTAGTGGCGCTAAGGTATTACACAACCGTTCAGTTGAATATGCAGGGAAACATAAAATGCCGTTGCGCGTTTTATCTAGTTTTAAACCAGGTGATGGTACTAACATCCATTTTGGCGAAGATACTCGTGTTAATCACCCCGTATCCGCTATTACGGCTAATAAAGATGAAGCCTTGCTCTCTCTAATTGGTTTGCCTGATAATGGTGAGGTAACTGCTAGGGTATTTGCCGATTTAGCCGAAGCCGATATTGAAGTTGATATGATTGTACAGTCAGCAAGTCTCGATAATAAAATTAATTTAAATTTCACCGTACACCAAAACGATCTTACTCAATCGAATCTAATCCTAGAATTAATTCAACAAGAGTGCGACCTACAAACATTGGCTAGTGACTCTACTTTGGTAAAAGTTTCTTTAGTGGGTAATGGTATGCGCTCACATGCCGGCGTTGTGGCCACTGTTTTAAAGTGTTTACATAACAGCGCGGTAGATGTTTTCTTGATTTCGACCGCTGAAATTAAAATTTCAGTTTTGGTAAAACAACAGTCCTTACAGCTGGCTGTACGTGTTTTACATAAAGCATTTCAATTAAACGACAAAAAATAACATCTTTATCTGAAAAATTTGCTAAAGTTTTTAATAGCTTAAGTAAAAAATTACAATAATAAATATTTCTTAAGTTTATTTTGTTAGTATTGTTTTAGTAACAACGATTTACGAGGATGTTTACGTAATAGTTACGATATTTGATTTTTATTTAACATAGGAGCATTTGGATGCTTATTTTAACAAGAAGAGTTGGTGAAACGTTGATGGTAGGTGATGAAGTTACTGTTACTGTTTTAGGTGTGAAAGGCAACCAAGTACGAATTGGTGTTAATGCGCCAAAAGAAGTGTCTGTACATCGTGAAGAAATTTATATGCGTATACAAGCCGAAAAAGGTAATGACGAAGAGAGCACTGGCAATCAATAAGTCAGTAAATCTTAGCTAACGTCAATCATATAAAGGGTGAAAAATAGTCATCTTGTTTGAAATAGCAACAAACAGAAAAAAAGACGTAAAAAGTGTTTGACTTATTTTTTGAATCCCTTATTATGCACGCCATTGGTGAGCTGGCTGAAAGCGCTACCCTGTAAAGGGAGTATAAGCGTTAAATCCTATCGAGAGTTCTTAACTAAGCTAATTAGTTAAAGCACCTTAACATCAATGACAAATTCCGGTGAGCTGTCCGAGTGGCCGAAGGAGTTCCCCTGCTAAGGGAATATAGGCTTTAAATCCTATCGAGAGTTCGAATCTCTCGCTCACCGCCACATTCCTTTTCGAAAGAAAAGAAAATAAAGAAGTAAAGTAAAAAGGGCGCGTAGCTCAGCTGGATAGAGTACCTGGCTACGAACCAGGCGGTCGCAGGTTCGACTCCTGCCGCGCCCACCACTTTTCTCAAGTGATAAAATATCGAGAATGGACAAAGCACCTGGCGCTAATACAAGAGCCCAGTCGGAAGTAAGTTATATTCCTGCCGCGCCCCCACTTCTTCAAGTGGCTAAAATAGAAGGTAGTGACAAAACACTACGGGAATAAATGAATGTGGGCGCGTAGCTCAGCTGGATAGAGTACCTGGCTACGAACCAGGCGGTCGCAGGTTCGACTCCTGCCGCGCCCACCACATTAATACAGAAACTGACCTTATGGTTGGTTTTTTGTTATAACACTCTCTCAAGTGGATAAACATGAGAATAGTGAAACAAACACTATGGGTAAAAAATTATGTGGGCGCGTAGCTCAGCTGGATAGAGTACCTGGCTACGAACCAGGCGGTCGCAGGTTCGACTCCTGCCGCGCCCACCACATTAATACAGAAACCGACCTATGGTCGGTTTTTTGTTTTTAAAAGATAATGATTTAGCGACAAACTAGCGACAAACAGTCGCAGGTTCGGTAAGTTCAAGTACGTGCCGCGCCCACCACATTAATACAGAAACCGACCTATGGTCGGTTTTTTGTTTTTAAAAGATAATGATTTAGCGACAAACTAGCGACAAACAGTCGCAGGTTCGGTAAGTTCAAGTACGTG
>JBFONS010000090.1:0-207 GCA_040779355.1 Colwelliaceae bacterium BS250
AATGGACGTATAACGTAGCGAATGCGGACGTTCAGTACTTGGCGTTAGATGAAGAGAAAGTCGAGACCTTTACGGTGCTGTCGGCAGACGGCACGACGCACGACGTTGTTGTGACGATCACCGGCACGAATGACTTGCCAACGATTGCGGGCGAGGATATTGGTGCGGTGACGGAAGATGATGCAGATCCTACTTTAACGGACACGG
>JBFONS010000091.1:0-207 GCA_040779355.1 Colwelliaceae bacterium BS250
GCCGGCTTCGGTAATACTCAAGCTGCCCAACGCGCCCGCACTGGCGGTAATGCCAGTGGTCTGGAACACATTTTCGCCCGTATCTACATCACTGATGGTCAGCGTGCCCGTGTCCGTTAAAGTAGGATCTGCATCATCTTCCGTCACCGCACCAATATCCTCGCCCGCAATCGTTGGCAAGTCATTCGTGCCGGTGATCGTCACAAC
>JBFONS010000092.1:0-200 GCA_040779355.1 Colwelliaceae bacterium BS250
TAGTTATAATGTTGAGATGCTGTATAAAGCATCTCGGTGATGAACAATAAATTGTTCATCGTGATAATTCGATTCTCAAAGGTTGAACATATAAATATGAACAACAGTCGATGCGTTTATGATTGGACGTCATAAACACGAATTATCGATTTTAATATCAGCTTTCCAAATTGTTAAAGAGTATATTTTCACGCGCATTC
>JBFONS010000009.1:0-224624 GCA_040779355.1 Colwelliaceae bacterium BS250
TTTCACCGAAAATATCGGTAGATAAATCCAGCTCAGACATATCATTCAGTACACGTTGTCTTAACCCAATGTCAGCTAAATCTTCAACATTACGAGCTAATGTTCGCTCACTATAAGAGCCGCCATCAATATAGTGAAATAAAAATGGAGGCAACTTCTTTTTAGCCGCATTTCGGTAATCTGTTGGAGCAGAAATAATCATGGTAATTCTCTCTTAGTTACACTTTTTACCAGTACTTATGAAGTAATGAGTACTGGTAAACGTGTCTGTTAGTTATGCTGCGTTATTTGCAGTTACTTCAACAGACACTTCTTCAGAGCTACTTTGCGCTAGGTAGGCATAAGTAGCGGTAAAAAAGTAAACAAGTGTTGGTGCGATTAACCAGATGCGAATAGTTTCAATATCTTGTGTTATATAAGACATTACCCCCATATAAGCACAGCCGGCTAAGGCAGCCCAAGAAATGTATTTAGCTAACTTAGCTAAAGCAGGCACATCATTACTCGCGGCTTGTGCTGAACATACAGGAGAACTTAAATAAGCAACTTCAGCCTCTTTACGGGCTAACTCAGCTTGCTCTGCAATGGCGGCTTCTGGGTACGTTTCTTTTGCCCCCATAATTGAGGCTAAACCACTATAAACAACCGTAGCGAACAGCCAAATCGGCACTAAGATAAAGAACATGTGCAATACATCAGCGACCACTAAGGTATAACTTACCCCAAGTGATAATAACCAAGTGATCATAGCCGCCTTATTAGTGTTATTGCCCTTATATTTTGACCAATAACGAGTAAAGCCTAATTTTGGAAATAACCAATGCTCTGCGACGATAATAGCCCCTACCGGTGCCAACATTAAGCCCATAATACCAAGGAAGCCCAGTAACTGAGTAAAGACAAACGGGAAACAAGCAATGATGGTAGTGACGATACCTACTACCATAGTTACTTTAGTTCTATCCCATTTATAATTTAATGATTGAAAGGCAAGTCCAGCACGGTAAATGGTTGGGTTAGACGTTGTCCAACCAGCGATAATTACTGCAAGAATACCTGCACTACCTAACGCTTGAAATGCGACAACACCGGCATCTAGTTCAGTGATTGACGCTTTTAACAATAACGCCGCTGCTGCGCCCATAATGCCGGCACAAATCCAAGCAACATAATGTCCAATAAACATTCCTAAGGCAGAGTAATAACCATATTTAGAACTTTTAGCGAAACGGAAAATAGTCATATCACCCATACTACCGTGCATGGCTAGATTACAAATCCAAGCAAAAGCAGCTACGTGCCAAAAACCAATATCACCACCGGTATCAACCCAAATATATTGATCGGCTACGATTAAAAAGTCATTAAAGTTTGTAATGCTTGCAACACTGTCTGTTGCGGCAACCAGTGTCGGCATTAAGACAAGGGCACCAACAACAAACATCAGAATCATCCAAGGGGCACAAATTTCAGCAAAAGCGGCTAATTTTTTAAAGCCCTTCATTGCCATAAAGACCACAACAGCACCAACACCTAAGGCAACCAAAACAAAAGCGGGTTCCGTAGGATACCAGGTGGTTTGCGGGGCTATACCAAAGATTATTTTCACTGCCGAGGCGGAAACAGTGATCATAGCCCCCGCTAAGATACAAAATAAAACCCCATTGATTATACTGTAGAGTTTTATCGTGCCTGGACCCGCTATTTTTTCAAGGTAAGCGTATAAAGTTAATCGAGTATCGGTGGCAATAGGGGCCGTCACTAACGCCCATGTAAGTACCGCTAAGAGATTACCTAACAATAATCCCCAAAGAATATCACCTGTACCAACTCCCCAAGCAACAAATAAAGCACCAATAACAAACTCGGTACCCGCCACATGCTCACCCGCATAACTGGCGGCAAAGGTTTTACCTGATTGTAATTTATCACTCGATACTGGTTCAGTTTCAAATTCTGCTGCAGTTGACATACTTCTCTCCTCAAAAAGTCTACTTTCTTGCTATTTCACTCCACAAAAAAATAGACAATAGTTATTATTATATTTTTAGTTATTTGATTATTATTTTTTAACTGTGCCTTAAACGATGCCCGAACCATTACCACCACTAGAAGGTCTTAATTTACCTACAATGCCACGATAGTTTGCTTCGCGATAAGTGGCAATTGGATCAATCGCTCCACCTTTACGGAAACGCGCCATGGCTAAAATTGGCGAAACATCGGTATTAAAAGCATTTTTAAGGGTATTGCTACACATAAGTGCATCGTTATTGGTTTGATATTCCGTTAATTGAGGACGATTAACGAGTAAAGCTGATATGTATGAACGTTGTACGCTAGCAGCTGAATTCATAAGGCTTTCAATAGGGTCAGTCACATTGTGTGATTGATCTAACATATAGTTAGGATTAAAACCTTCTTGACCACGGTATTCTGCATCAACTAATTCATTGAAAATCAAAAACTGTTGATACGGGTGCAAGCTCCCACTATCTAAGTCATCATCACCGTATTTACTGTCATTGAAGTGGAAACCACCTAACTTCTTAAATTGGATCAAACGTGAAACTATCATTTCGATGTTTACGTTTGGTGCATGGTGACCTAAATCTACTAACGATTTAGCTTGAGAGCCTAATTCCATCGCCGCTAAGATATTGCTACCCCAGTCTTGGATGATGGTTGAGTAAAACGCAGGCTCAAACATTTTATGTTCAATATGCATTTCCCAATCACTTGGTAAACCAGCATAAATAGTTTTCATACTTTCTAAGTAACGCTCAAACGCACTTTGGAAGTGTTGTTGTCCTGGGTGGTTAGAGCCATCGCCAACCCAAACAGTTAGTGTTTTAGAGCCTAATTCTTTACCCCATTCGATACAATCCAAGTTATGTTGAATGGCTAAATCACGTGATTCAGCACTCGTGTTGCTTAAACTACCATACTTAAAACTGTGCTCTTGACCGGGTTGATCTTGAAAGGTATTCGAGTTAATTGAATCCCATTTCAAATTTAAGCTATCAGAGTTTTGTTTTAACTCAGAGAAATCATCAACTTTATCCCAAGGAAAATGTGGAGATACACGTTCAGTACACTGAGATAAATCATTAATCACCGCACTGTCTTCTAATTTTTCCCAAATGTTACGTGGCTCGCCTTCACCAGGGAAACGTGCGAAACGTGTTCCACCCGTACCTGTACCCCATGAAGGTACAGCAATTTGAAACGCTTCAGCTTTAGCAGTGATGTCGTCAATATTAATATCTTGACGGGCTAATTGATTACCTAGTGCTTCATAGTCTTCTTTTAAGTGATTTTCTAATTTTGCATTTTCATCGCTAATAAGTGCTTTATCGATACGTTGTGTCATAATTTTTCCTATTACTTTTTTAATACTTATTTAATAATAAACTGCTAATAACAAGCTTTAATAAGCGTGATTAGCGTGATTAGCGTGATTAGCGTAAGAATGCTTCGTGTAAACCACCGTCAACACTGATAATTTGACCGGTCGTTTTACTTAACTGACCTGAAATCATCAAATAGGCAGCTTCTGCTTGGTCAGCAGGTGTAATTGGAGATTTAGTTAACGTGCGCTGTGCATAGAACATCGCTAACTTATCGCGTAACTCATCATCAGAATCAGATCCACCGAATTCAACGTCATACTTTGTTAATGAAGCAATAACACGATCCCGTGGGAACATAGTGCTACCTTTAACCACGGTTGCGGGTGCTAAACCATTTACATTCACTAATGGCGATAATTCGACCGCTAACTCACGTACTAAGTGATTAGCAGCAGCTTTTGATGTGTCATAAGCTAATGACCCTTTTTTCGCAACAGCAGCGTTAACACTGGTTGTTAAAACTAACGCGCCTTTTAAACCTTGCGCTTGCCAAATTTCATTCGCTTGCGTACCAACAATGTAACCACCTTTAACATTAACCGCAAAACTAATATCAAACATTTGGTCATCACTCATACCTGCTTGACCAGGTGCTAAAAATACACCAGCGGTAACGATTACTTTATCAATACCACCGTATGCCATTGTTACTTGCTCAAACATTTTTTGAACACTTTCACGTTTAGTAATATCTACTTCTTGCGCAATCGCTGGGCCGCAACCTGAAATACCAGACCCTGCCACACCAATACCTTGACCATAAATCGCCGTTAATTCGTCAGCTGTTTTTTGTGCTGCTTCAAAGCGTAAATCAGCACAAACAACATGAGCCCCTTCTTTTGCGACGCGAAATGCTGTTTCTTTACCAATACCGTCACCGGCTCCAACAACCACAACAATATCACGCGCTAATGTTGCTTCTTTAGGCATACGCTGTAACTTAGCTTCTTCTAATGCCCAGTATTCAATATCGAATGCTTCTTGTTGAGGAAGTGCGGTATATTCACTAATTGCTTCTGCGCCACGCATTACTTCAATCGCGCAGTTATAGAATTCAGTGGTAACACGAGATTCACTCTTGTTTTTACCCCAGCCGATAATGCCAACACCAGGAATAAGAATTACTGTAGGGCTAGGGTCGCGCATTGCTGGTGAATCATCACGTTTACAAGCGTCATAATAAGCTTTGTAGTCAACACGGTACTGCTCAATACCCGAATTTAGCTTTTCAACTAGGGTGTCAAAATCGTCTTGCGCTGGATTGTAATCAACATATAGCGGTTGGATTTTAGTACGTAAGAAGTGATCAGGACATGAAGTACCTAATTTAGCTAAACGTGGTGCATCAACGCTATTAACGAAACGCAAAGCATTTTCATCAGATTGCACTGTAGCAATAAATTTGACTTTATTAGATAAAACACCACGCGCTACAGGTAAAAATTTACTTAATAATGCACTGCGATCTTCATCTGATAAGCTTGTCACTTTAGCACCACCAAAGGTATTAGCACCTTTGTCATGCTCTTCAATATAACTTGCTGCTGTTTCGATAACCCAAAGAGACGTTTCGTAACAACTCTTACTATCTGATTCCCAGTTAGTATGACCATGTTGGCCTAATAATATACCAATACTGTTTGGCTTAGCGGCATAAGCATCTTCACATACTTTCGCTGCTTCCCAACCTGGACGCATCCATGGTACATAAGCCATTTTTCCGCCCCAAATTTTTTCAGTGAGAGCTTCTTGGTCTTTACAAGATGCTACCGCGATAACTGCATTCGGGTGTAAGTGATCAACGTGCTTATCAGCAATCATTGAATGTAATGGCGTATCAATTGATGATGAACGTGGGTTCAAACAGAAGTTACAATGTTTGTACATACCAATCATGGCATCTTCACCAGCTTGTTTATAACCTTTATCATCACGTGCTTGATATGTCGCGTCCAACGCATTTAATTTGTCTTGGTATAATGAAGAGAAATTCTCTTTTTTAGCCGTACGTAAATCACCACCTGAGCCTTTAACCCATAAAACTTCAACTTGCTCGCCGGTCAGCGGATCCGTTTCCATTAATTTCGCTGAAGTGTTGCCACCACCAGTATTTGTTATACGCTGATCAGCACCTAATATGTTCGAGCGATAAACTAAGCTATCGACCCCGACTAAAGGTTTTGCCACTTCATCATCCCAAAGATAATTAACGTGTTTAAATTCTTCTTTTTTAAATTTCATAATTTACCTGTATTTAATTCTTACTATTCGAGACCTGATATTTATCATTCGAAACAAAATAGAGATGTTTCCATTACTAACTTAAAACTAATATCTCACGCTAAAAAGCAATAGTCAATCATCTTTAGTCAAAATCAATCACGACTAGACGAGGTCACGTATAAAATAGATGCTAAACATTAATCTCTAGATAAAAAATGAATGTTAAGGCACTGTTAAATCTAAGGCGTATTTCAGCCATTGTTGTTTATAGTCATACAATGCTGTTAAATTGGTTTTATTGGCTTCAGAAACATCAATACTGCAGTTAACATCATTCCAAGTAGTTAAATAACCAGCACCTTGAACAGTACCCGTTGAGTCCTTTGACAAAAAGACATCTTGCTCTTCTCTTAATTGGTTTATTAGTGCACATAACAAAGGGTTTTTAAGAAAGGCACCTTCAATAAATATTTTTCCTTTAGCGCCTAACATTTTGAGTTGATAATCAATCATCAAAGCACAATAAAGTGTCGCAAGTGCAATACCGCTAATTTGGTTAACATCACCAACAAAGCCACTATTTCTACTGCTAAATGGGCCGCTACCATCACTAAAATTAGGTAGAGCGAAAACTTGTTGATCTATAATTTTTTGTAAATCGGTTTCATCGAATTGCTCTCCCAGCCAAGAGCCTACTTGTTCGCATATAGCTTCAAATTCCCGCCCTCCCATAAAACGCGCACAGGCAATGGGTCTGCCCGTTGCGTCAATATTAGCAAGCATATCTTTATGAGCATCCAAATTTTCTAATGGAACTTGTGTTGACATTAAAATAGTCCAAGTGCCGGTAGACACTACAGTAAATGGAGCTTCACCTTGTGTCAGTCGATAACGTAGAAAACTAGAATTACTATCATGGATACCATTGAAAAATTTGCAGCCAGCGTTCAAACCGAGTTTTTCTCTCAGCTCAGGTAATATGTCACCACAATCAAACCAAGCAGGTTTAAGAGGTGGTAATAAATCTCGACAACTTAAGGTATCAACGAGTGATGAATAATCATTCTCTTTCAAAGACCATAAATCAGTATGACAACCCAAAGAGGTAATTTCAGAAAAGCGCTGACCGGTAAAGCGCCACACCCAATACTGGGGATACATTAAAATATCAGTAGCACTTATAAACTGTTCAGGGAATTCTTTTTTGAGCCAATAGAGCTGTCGCCCTATGTTTAAACCACCAGGCAAATCTGGAGAGTAAGTTTCACTAAATTTAGGACGAATATCAGCGTATTCAGGAGTGGCTATAGTTATGTCTTGATATTCATAGTCTAATATTGGTAAGACTAACCCATCACTATTATCGGCATTGCTATTTATTAATGCCGCCGTAGCCCCATGAGTGGTAATAGTTATCGCACTAATCGCATAGCTTTTAGTAACTTCCTTAATGCCTTCAACTATCCACTGCCAAATGGCCGAAACATCAATACTTGGATATTTCCCTTTTAGCTCAACAACATTTTTCATTTGTTTTGAAAATACCGAAGCAAAGGCATCATCTAAAACATGCAGCTTTACGTGGGTTTTACCGATATCGATTACTAAAATATTTATTTTCATTTTAATTGTCATGGATCGTTACTTTTCATCGTTATTATTATATGTGGCTACACTAGCCAACGTAACAAACACAATAGCACCCAACAACAAGCAAAACAAGTCAAAAACAATCAAGAGCAAACCCTATTTCCTATTATTAAGGTGAGCAAAAGTCAATATTAATCCTTCATGACCGGCCCTGATGATTGCATTTCAGTAACTTGATAGGAATAAAATTCGTCATTGTTTTCCTACGCCTTGTTCAGGTGAATCTGCCTGAATAATAGGTAATAGAGTTTGGTTTCCCATCAAAGAAGAGAAGGAAGTCATGGTGTTTAAACCTTATAGTAAATTAGTTAAATTTTGCGGAAAACGCCTGTTTATCGACAATTGCACCTGAATGCTGAATAACAAAACCAGCTACTTGATTAGCTAGTTCGACAGCTTGAGTAATAGTACGACCCGCCATGCGAGCACCTAAATAACCACCATTAAAAGAATCGCCTGCAGAAGTTGTATCTACCACTTTGTTGAGATTATCATCACGCTAGTAATCGTAAAACCCTTCAAATGGTTGTAAAAGTAGCTATTATTAACACCAGAACAACGATAGTACGCGAACAGCACAGTTGTTTATGAGTTTTCACACAGCCTGAGCTTGCAGCGGACGTTGACGCTAACTCACTTGGGGGGCGAAATGAGTTAGATTATTTACCCTAAATACATTAGGTGCATGGATAAGTATTTCCACTACTTGGGTATGCAAGAATTAATAATCATCGGCGCAACATAGATAATCTAAATATGATCTAGTGTTGAGTTTAGTATTAGCAAAGTGATATTAGTCAAAACAGAAAGTACTAAGGCAGATGCTTTAAAGTAAGTATTCTGGCTTGTAAGTCTTGACTGTAATTATTCAGTAGCAAATTTGGAATAACAAGAGGTATTGAGGAAAACCATCACTATGTCCTGTACTGAGGAGTATCGGACTTAGTGAGGATATCAACACCCCTTTCTTAGAGTTCATTTAAATTGTCATTCCCAGATTAACTATGGAGCATTAATTAGTCATTAGGAAATATTTTGAGGATAACTATATTGCGCACAAGGTGATCATTGATATTGCTGATTTAGTATTAGCAATTATGCATAGTCACAAATAATCACATGAAGTCCTTAACTAATAGTAGTTTACTAATATTTTTTCTTAGGTTTTCAGGTACATTGTATTCCTTCGACAACTTATCCCATAAAGAGACTGCATGAATCACTTTATCAATCATTTCATTGATTTCAGAACGCCTTATCGTTGGTAAACATAATTCAGCTACTGCATATATGTCTTTTCTACTATGTCCTTTTCTTTTCCCATTCATCGCCATCCAATGCTGTTCTACCCAAGGGTTACCTGCTGCATAACTAAATGCTACGTCATAAGCAGGTGTTATTCTCCAATCTTTACCATTAAGCATAAATGCTGTGTTTTTTGAGTGATCATCATTATTGCGAGCGACATGGTTGAAAACCATCTGTTTAAATATTTGTAATGCATCTTCTTTAGGTAGTCGTAAGTCTCTAGCTACTTTAAATAGTTGTTCGTACGAATATGCACCTGGTTGATTATAGTTTACGTGACTCATTGCCGTTAAAGTTTGAATATGACACTTTTCATTGCCATTGAATCGATCGTACCTTTTAGTTATAAAATGTCTTCTATCTCCTTCAGGTAAAAGGTCGCAAATCTCCATATTTATACCAGCCTCTTTCGCCATCAGATGATATACATACTCCATAACTCCATATCCCATTGGATCACCGAACGCTTGCTTATTTCGATCTCGTTCAGTTACACCGTCAAATTTCAATAGGTAATGGGTAAATCCATCAGGAGCTTCAGTTTGTCCTGATCTAACTTGAGTGAAATCTTGATTAAACGCCAATACAGCTTTAGGTCTAGCACCACCAGCACTGGTTCCAACAGCCAAAAGTGCTTCTATCATTTCCTTATCTTCATATCCTTCAGAAAAAGCCACTGTTTCTTCAAATCCAGAGCGTTCATCTAACACTGTTTGAGCTACTTTTGTAAGCGTTTCTAATTCGATATTATGAGATGCACTGAAACCTTTAATTCTTTGTGAAGGAGAATACTCAAGAGCTCCCATACCTCTAGCACCTGTATATTTCAGACGCTCCAATGGAGTAATACCATGTTCTCTATTCGGTTGTTTTGCCAACCACTGATCTAGTATTGCGTTACCAAAACTATCAGGTAATGAATCAGCTACCAGGCCAGGTAATCCTTTGAAAGTATCTTTGTCCAATCCTGGAAACTGATAAATTCGATTATTTTCCAATGGCATTGTTAATGGTGCTATCTGAATACCTTTTTCAATAAATTCAGGATAATATTCAAATTGTGCAGCTGTCGCTCCAGATTCAAAAGTTATAGCTGCCGCTTTTTCCCCTTTATATCGAACTTCAATAATTTCCATTACCAATCCAACTCTTTCATATTCTTACCTATATTTACCGTTCTTATACTATTGTAGGCTCTTTGGCGCTTCCGCTTATTTCGTTCAACCATTTGAACTGGCGATACAGATTCTTCAGGAAATGCTGCCTCAAAAACATCGATACGACCCAAAGCATTCATAATTGCTATGTAAGTATTAAGTCCACTTCCCCCTTTTTCAGCATTAACAATTGCATTTCTAGATAACCCTGCAAGATTAGCCAATGATTCTTGGGATAAATTTTGATTTAATCTATATTGCTTGATTCTTTCGCCAATGATAGTGGAACTAATCATATGCCCTCCATTGAGTACATTATATGTTATTTACCACACCATTGTACTTGATTGAGTACAAAATGCAAGTAACACCACCATTGTACCCTGCTAAGTACATAATATGATTTATCAATATCAATGTATCCAATTAAGTACATAACGACAGATTCACCCTGTGAGAACTGCCGATATTATGAAGTCATCTATTACTCCTAACCGAAGGTTTACAATATGAATGCTCTTAAAGAACTCTTATAAAGCAAAGATGTTTAAGATCGCATATTATTTTGGAAAGGAAGTTGTTTTTGCAAATCTATAATAGATTATAATTATGTATCAAAGCGAACAGTGAAATCATTCCAGGGCTTATATAAATTTAGAGCATTAATTCTAAGGCGCTTTCGCCCCCATAGTTAGATATAACAAGCTAAGATAAAAATATAACTTTGTTATACTAAAAAATAATCGTTTTTGATTTTAAATTGCTCAAGAACATCAACAACAAACATACGGCTGATTTTGGTGCTTGAATTCCAGCTTTAGCATCTTCGAAAACTATACATCGCTCAGGATCTACGCCCATGAGCTGTGCACAACGTAAAAAAGTATCAGGTGAAGGTTTAGGATTTTCCACTTGATCGGCTCCAACAACGTGATCTATCAAGTGTTTTAAACCACACGTTTCCAATATGAGATTCGCCTATTCGGGTGGATTCAGCAGCAAGGTTGCGCCTTGTCCTTCTATTTTAATATTCGCTGCGCCTTCCAAATCAAAAACGGCCTCATACTCCATATCGTCTTTGCCGATCACCCGGTAGATTTTATCTTTCTCTCCGACGGGTTACGCTCTTACGAGCTAACCCATCCTACCTGCGTTAATTTTTGTGGTTCAAACTGGCGAATATTTATGACACAGTTCCGTAGGATGGGTTAGCCGCAGGCGTAACCCGTCATCTGGTTTCGACGGGTTACGCTCTTACGAGCTAACCCATCCTACCTGCTAACCCATCCTACCTGCTAACCCATCCGACCTGCTATATTTCACTGATGACGAATAAACCGGGGATTTACCTCTGCTAATAAAGCACGTCATCAATATTTCTGCCAATATGAACTTCATCTACTGTCATTTTGCCACCTGATCTTCCGGTCATTGCAAACTGTAGACGGTCGAAGGTTAATTCGCCTTTTCGGATAGCAACTGGTATGAGATTTTCTTTCCCTTTTGGATTGATATAAACCTTTAAAATATCCTGACCTATGGTTTTGAGATCAAATTCAAGCAGCAGTAATACGGTTTTCTTTTGATGCTCCCCTAACCAGGAGTCTAGATTTTTCTCAATAGGATCCGCCTGATTTACCGTGATGCCGTCATTCTGAAATGACAAGGATAGTTGTTTTTCTGTCGCTCCATTCCAACCATTCTGCACCAGAAAATTAATCTCTCCAATGCATTCCGACTCAAAACCATCAAATTGTACCAGCATGGATGCATAAATTTTTCCCTGGGAATGGGGTTCAATAAAATAACGAGTTAAGGAAGGTGGATTATCCATATTTTTTGATTTTAATAGCAAAGCCCCACCTTCTTTTGGCCAGTTTTGATACGTTAGACTATCAGCGACTACCATCACCTGCTCGCCTCCAGAGACATCGGAGATAGGCAGAAAACCATCTATTAGCGGCAATGTTGTTAGTAATTTACCTGAACCAGTTTCTGTATACAGAGGGCCTTTTTTATAGCCTTTATCGAAAGAAAAACCATCCCGAAGCGGCAGTCCAAAATGATCACTTGTCAACACCCTGAATTCCTTAAATGCCTTATTCGTTGTAATACCGTCAAAGACATAGCTTTTGGCATTCTCTTTAGCAACATGCTCGGCTAAGTCAACCCAGGTTTCGCCGTCAGTTGAACCCTGTAGATTATAAACAAGCTTGTTACTCACAGGTGAAATGGTGACCGTCGACTCTTTGCCTGAACCTGATACCCAAAGCTGTGGCAAATCGTCGATGACATAATCAAAAGAATGTGCCTTCTTTTTCTCCCTGCGGTGCTTTGCATAGGTTATATCCCAGTTAAAATTGCCACGGTTAACCTTGGTGAAATGCTGCGCCAATTGTGCTTCCATCTTTTTTTCCAACTCAGGATGGGCACGAGTCGGCTTCTTTTGAGACTGATCTTGTTTAATGTCATAGAGTCTAAAACTGGCTAAGTCTTGATTGACCAGGCGCTGATAATTCTCACCTTTTCCCACCAATGAATAATCAGCAGTCACTAAGGCATGGCGTGCAGCAGAAATTATCGGCACGACTTTACGCTTTCCCTTACCTCCTTCAAGTATGCCTCTGGCACTGACACCATCTAGGCCTTCTTCTTTAGTGGACATACCGGCGAGATCAGCAAAAGTAGCATACCAGTCACTGACATGAATTAATTCACTCGACTTGGCGCCTGCTTTAATCGACCCTGGCCAGTAAACGATACCGGGAACACGGATCCCGCCTTCAAAAGAATCGCCCTTATAACTACGCAGCGGACGGTTGTCAGCCTGTGGAATTCCCCCGTTATCACTCATAAAGACAATCAAGGTATTCTCTGCCATACCATTGCTCTTTACTGCTCCTACAACATCACCAATCGCCTTGTCCATGGCATCAACCATGGCCATGTAGTGATGACGCGTATTTGTTGTTCTTCCCTTATCTGCATCAGCGCCAGACCAGTAGCTTTCAATCTCATCTGGGGAATATTTATCCATTATCGCTTTAGGTGCATGAAAGGGAGAGTGAGGTGAATTAAAAGACAGGAACATAAACAGTGGCTGCTTTTGATCATGACTATCAATCACCTCAATGGCTTCCTCAGCCCACATAAAGGTAGAGTAAGTATTGCCAGATGCTTCTTTGCTTAACTTTGAGGGGGCATAAACCTTCTCACCATTGCGGATCAAATCATTGCGGCCGCCACTGGTATAATTCCAGTAATCTATAGCGCCACTGATGGCAATTAAAGAATGGTCAAATCCCATATTATGCGGCAGGTAAGACTGCTTGTTCGCGCCGACATGCCACTTGCCGATAATAGCGGTTTTGTAACCGCCCTCTTTCATCTTCTCGGCAATGGTTTTTTCCTGTGCAGGAATGCCTGTTTGAGAACTATCCAGAACAATGTGCTCATGCAAACCATAACGATAAGGATAGTTTCCGGTAAGAAATGAGACCCGTGTCGGCGTACACTGAGGTTGCGTATAATTTCTCTGCAATACCATGCCTTTTTCTGCTAGGCGGTCAAGATTCGGTGTTTGAATTTTTGAACCCCGCGAGCTCATATCCGAATAACCCATGTCGTCAGCCAGAATATAAATAATATTCGGTTGAGATAACTTAGCCTCACCTCGAGCAACGTCTGCTGCATTTAGGTTGCAGGATAGGATAATCGAAATAATAACCAGCCAAGAGGCTTTAAATAAAGGTGAGTTATTCGTTTTTCTTCTGCTTAAATTTATATCGCAAAACATGCGTTTGACCCTTAATATATTTGTGTGATCTGGATGTTGTGTTCAGGTGTTTTTTAACCCCTAGGAGACTGTCCGAGAACTAGATAAGTTATCGTCCTATTTTCAATTGCTCTTCAAAAAGCTTTTCGAAATAGTGGGTCAATTCAGGACTGGCAGCAGCAAGGTTTGTGGATTCACCAGGATCCTTTATGATGTTGTAGAGCTCCATTGGGGCCTGTGGACCATAACGCACGGCTTTCCAATCACCCTTACGGGCAGCCTGATAAGGGCTAGTACCAGTATTAGCCCACATCCTTGTTGCAAACTCCCAGTACATTACACGCTTGGGCAATTTCACCCCTTGCTCTTTCACCCCTTGCCTTTTCAATAATGGCAGTACTGAGATACCGTTGGTCAAAACCCCTGGCATGGTATCAAGCCCTACCCCACTGAGCTGGGCAAAGGTTGGCAACATATCCCAAAATGCTATGGGTGTGCTATCAATGCGGCCGGCTTTGATGACTGCGGGCCAACTTGCGATCATCGGCACGTGAATGCCGCCATCAAGCAGATCTCGCTTGGTGCCACGGTAAGGTTTTGCTGCCTCGAAGTAGGCAGGATCAGCTCCACCCTCTTCGTGAGGACCGTTATCTGAGGTAAAGATAACCAGGGTATTTTCCTCTAGGCCGGCACTCTTCAATGCTGTCAGAACTTGGCCAACATAATCATCCATGGCCGTGATCATAGCCGCTGTCGTGGCATTAGGTTGTGCTACTTGCTCAGGGTAAAAATGTTCATAAACCGTATCTGACTTGCCATCTGCCATGCCAATATAAGGTGTTTCTTCAAACCTCCCGCGGTATTGCTCAAAATATTTCTTCGGTACTGCCAGTTCAGCATGAGGCGTTGAAAATGAGAGAAAGACGAAAAAGGGTTTATCATGCTTCTTGCCAATATAAGAGACAGCCTCTTGTGCGAATATTTCCTCCGAATAAGCGCCTTTGTTACCCTTGGCATTGGCCTCGACCTTTTCCTTCACATTGTTACGATATAAATATTCTGGGTAACGCCGATGGGCGTCGATGTTATGCATAAAGCCATACCAATAGTCAAAGCCCATGGTAAGTGGGTCATTGACACCAACTTCTGAACCAACGCCATATTTACCAAATAACGCCGTCTCATAACCTCCTTGTTGAAGCACTTGCGCCAAAGTCACATCACTATTGCGAATACTGATGGCGTTACTGTTGGCGTAAAGTAGGCGACTGTCGCGCCCTGTCAGCAGAGAAATTCTCGACGGCGAGCAAACTGTGCTACCAGAATAAGCTTGGCTAAAATTAATGCCTTTGGCTGCCAATTCGTCCAGGTTGGGGGTTTTTATTATGGTGTGACCCGTTGCACCGAGCTGACCATAACCCAGATCGTCGGCCAAGATAAAGACAATATTCGGTGGTGAGGTCTCCACCGCCTCTGCTGTTGAGGCAATCAGTGATAGCAGACTTAGCGTCAGTACCGACCCTTTGATTAGTTTGTTTATTAACATCATTATTCTCTTTTCTCTTTAGTTACTTAATATTTAATAGGGGACAGACCACGTTTTTATTACCACCGAACTGGCCTCATCATAAAACGTAGTCTGTCACCTATTACTATATATTATATTGCTATTATATTACTATTGCTATTACTATTACTATTGTTCTATTACTATTATGACGGGTTACGCCTGCGGCTAACCCATCCTACGATGACGGATTGCGCCTGCGGCTAACCCATCCGTTGATGTGCACCGGGCAGCGTAAACGGCTTGCCATTGTGCTGGTTTCCTCTCATTTTGAGGGTGGTATATTTATCTACTTTTACATTTCCATAAAACTTGTTGTTGAGAAGGGTTATGTCCTTGGCTTTGTCAATCTTAAGGGGGCCGTGGAAGGTGTTATTTTCAAGATGAATATTGCTGATCCGGGTTGACTCCAGAGGACCTTTTCCTGCGCTTTTAAAGACCAAGCCTGAGCTACGTCCTACGTGGAACTCGCTATTGGTGATGCGCATAAACGCCGGCCCCGGTCCTTCCACATTTTTCGTTCGTGATGAGAAGCCGTAAGCCGTGTTGTAGCAGGTCAAGGTGCAGCGATCTATGGTCAGGGAGGTCTGCATACGAATACTGAAAGAAGCAGTACAGTGCTTCATAGTGGTGTCGGGGTTGGCGGCTTCTTTGCTCCAGACATGCAGATCCTTAGCTAATCCCTTAATAGGTTTATCTAGAATGATAGTGATGGGCGGACAGGTGCGCCCTCCAGGCATGATGGCAGAGCCGTCTTTGTTTGGCTGCTCTTGGTAGGCGGTGATCCGCGCCGATCCTACCATCTGATTTTCGCTATTCATCACCATTAGCGTTTCACCAACACGCATGGGGTTGTACTGAATGGGGAACTTTTGACGGATCACTATCTCAGTGGGGTTCACTACCTTGTGAATTTGCGATGATAGGATGCAAAAGTTGTAGTCGTCATCCCCTAGCCCTGCAGTATCGCAACTGTCGAAAATCAGCTTGGATCGGTTTCCGGTTACGTGAAAGGCATCGCGACAGCCGGCCATCAGCCGATTAGTCCCAGGTTTTGGCATGACATTGACGTTGATAAAGCGACAGGTTCCTTCTGTGCGGTAGATACTGAAGGTGAACCAGGGCGCAGCCCAAACCGTTATATTTTCAAAATGACCATCCACCGTATCATGAATATTAAATAATGCTCCGGGACCATGGCGTTGCGCCACACCAGGGCGGGGAATGCTGAATGGCGTTGTGCCCAATTTGATAGCGCCGGTGATCTTTTTCGGAATGACTTGGCCGTCGAAGAAGACCCGTGCTCGGTCATCGCCGAGCACCTTAACGCCCTTCACCGCATAGTGACGAGCCGCTTTGGGGTGCTTTGCATTTTCGCACCAGACAAAACCACCAAACCATTGCTCGCCATCTTGTTGGGTGGGACCACCCAGGTTTTGTTCGTCACCTGAGTTCAACACCTTAACATCAACGTAGTGACCCTTCGCATCAACGGCTTCAATCACTGACTCGATGAACATAGTGACGGTATAGTCCACCTTGACGTTGCGTATTAGCGGCGTCTTGGCATAGTCCAGATCCATCATGCGGATCTGTGGGTCGAGCAGAAAGGTCGAGCCATTGCCCTCAACGGTGATATTCTTAGTATGTTGCAGGGGGAAGAGGTAACGATCCTTTCCCGTTGCCGCAAAGATCACCTTGTTGTTTGGAAAAACCAGTCGCACAGGCTTTCCCTTCATCGCTCGTGCCGCCTCAATCATCAGTAGAATTGCCGGCCCATCATCAGTGATACCGTCTGCCTTGCCACCAAAGTCTTCAAGGTAAAAATTCTTTGCTGCCGCTACGTTAGGCTGGTCGCCTATCAAAAGTAATTTCTTTGGGTTTGCATACCCTGTTACGGGTAGCATAGATAATCCTGCACAGACTATTCCCGTTTTCTTAATAAATTCTCTTCGTTTCATCAATCATGCCTCTGTCTTGTAAAAGTAACGTCCAACGGGGACAGTCCAGGTTTAAAAGAAAACGTGGTCTGTCCCCGAATGTCATTTAGTCGTATAGATGCGCACCGGGCCTCTCAGGCCAGCCTCTAACAAGGCATGGTCCTTGGGGTAATGTTTCCAGGTAGTGAACGTTGAGACTTTACTCTGGCTGGGCATCTTTTCACCCTTGCGATACCATTCTGGAAGCTCGCGCAGGCGATTACCCGTGGTGAAGGCTTGCTCACCTCTTGCATCACCAATAAGGCGATTCGGCCAGAGGTTGGTCACCGCGATCGATAACGTGTTATTGCCGGGCACGAGTTTGTCTGAAACATCAACAACGTAGGGAGGCTTCCAAAGCAAGCCTAAGTCATGACCATTGAGGGTCAGCTCGGCAAAATTCTCAAGACGTCCCAGATCCAGGAACAGTTTATCCGGGAGGGCAGACATCACTTCAAAGCTTATCGTATAGGTCCCGGTGCCAGAGAAATATTTGAGATCCGGATCGCTTGAATCATTCCACGGTGTGAGTGTGGACAAGTTGCGGTTCGCAGGTGTCTTGGCCGGGGAGGTGAAAGAGAGTGACCAGTCGCCCTTGATTTCCTGCAAAACGTTTGCATCTGGGGGTAACACCGGCTCAGGAAGTCCAACCTTGACTATTTTGGAAATTTCTTCAGCGCTCATCGCATGGGCGACAAATGCCAGCGCTGTGGTATCTCCTTCGAAATGACTCCAAGTCAAACCTTCTGGTTTGGCATCATGTCCAGGGTGCTTAAGTTTGTCTGACACAAGTCCGGTTTTAATCAGCTCACCATTGAGGTGAATTTCCGGTACGCCGTCACGATAAACAATGGCCAGATGATTCCATCCAGTGAGGGAGGTTTGTACAACACTAACCGCCGTTGTGATCTTACTCTCGCGCTCATAGATGGCAATGACATTGGTGCCCGCCGCAAATCCAACCGAACTATGTCCTTTTCCATAGAGATCCTCTCCTGGCGAGGGGAACACCACCGGCGCTCTGCCAAATGTTTTTGCATTGCGTTTCAGCGCTTCTTTTGGTGGAAACATGTATGTTTCAGGTTTGATCCAGACGCTGTAGGAGAAGTTGTCAACGACGGTTGCAAGGTCAATTTTTTTGGCTGGTGTTGCGGGTTCTATTTTACTTAGCGGCGCTTCTTCAATCACTTTTCTGAACAGGATAAAGTAGGACTCAGCTTCTGCAAAGGAAAGTTTGATTGTGGTTTTGTCGCCTTCAAAGCTATAGTTCTGAAGGTCTTTTATAACGCCCGTTTCAGGATGCCATAATTCAGGCTGCATCCCGGTGACCCTAAATTGTGCAATAATTTCTTCAGGCTGACGTTGTAGGTTTGCCACAAAGTAAAGTTCTTGCTCATCGACACGGCGATGGATAAAATTGATACGGCTACCGGGATTGCTTGAAGTAAACTGGAAGTCTGGTCTACTATTGACTGCCGCCAGGCTCTGTTGTGCAGTCTTACCGAAGATCAGTCGACCTTTGCCAACTTTATTTTCTGTTATCAATTTGCCGTCGATGCTGCCCCAGAGCTTGTTGACCAATGACTGATACGCCGTAGCAAAGGTCTCATCACTGAGGCTCGGAGAAAAGAGCGGGCGTGGGCTTACAATGGTCGCACCCTCAAGCAACAGTTGTTGTATTTTTTTCAGTACCGCAAAGCTCATATGTTTTGAGGACGCATTGAAAACCAGTAATTGGTAGGTGACACCATCGGGCAAGATCAGCTGGCCATTTTTGACTTTCATGCGGTTGAGCAAAACTTCTGCGTTAACAAAATCATAGTGGTAGCCAGCGGGCAATTGAAATAATAAATCGCTGTCCTTCATGGTCGTAACAGGACTATTCTCTCCGGTAAAATAAACCACGTCGGCGGTGCTGTTGCCCTGTTGAAGCAGGAATTGACTTCGCGAAAGATAATCAATCCACGGCTTTGCCTTATCAAACCAGAGATTGCTGCGTTCGAAATGAAAACCCCAGGGTCCCATGGTCATGCCCGGATAAGCATGCACATTGGGTTGGTGTGCATATCGGTGAAAGACGAAGCGATTAATGCCCTGTGAAAAGGCAAGATCGCCCTGTGCCTTCATTGCATAGGGATAGTTTCTCCATGCGGTGTTTTTAGGAGCGCCGGTGAAGGCTTCCGCTTCAATGATTTGATCACTACCAACACGCATTCCATAGCTATGGGCTAATCTTGCGGGTAAACCCATTGCGAGATTGTTATGGTTAAGGCGAGACCAGAATTCGCCCATGGGGATGTCTGCCTTACTGCCCGCGAGGAAATCGTCAAAGGGGCCGTCACCATAGGGCTCTATACTTAATGTCATGCCTCTTTCGTGGGCAAGATCACGAAAGGTGCCCACGTAATTCTCGGCGTAGAGCTCGCTCAGTGTTTTCTTAAAATCCCACAAAAATTTTTCACTATGATCCGATGACTTCACATAGCGACCCGCCAGAATGGGCAGATGTGTATAGAGAGAATAGCCTTTTCTAGCTTCAAATTGTGCGGGCAGAGTCTTGCTCCAGTTTTGCATACCGACTTCATAGGAGTCGATAAGCGTGCGATGTAACTTGTTGCCTAAAACCTTGCTGCCCAGTTTTTTTTCAATTTTTGTGAGTGCTTCATCGAAATGAAATTTCACCGCCGACGCATCAAGTTTGTCGACTTCAAGGCCCTGGCCCGAAACGGGCGCCGGGTGGTTAATCTTTCCTGAAAAAGTGTGGCCGAATCGCATAATGGTCCAATGGCCTTTGGGCGGCTGCCAATTAACGAAGTGTTTACCGTCAAAATGAGCACTCAGGTCAATGATTTGTTCGGGATCGATCACATATTGCTGGTCCACCTTTTGCGAGAAGTCAGGTGCTGGATTGTTTTTGTGGGTTTGTGCCGATTTAGCGGCAAGGTTGGAGATGCGCATGCCTCCGCTAAATTCAATTTCCCGCACGGCGGCTTCGCCGCGAAATTTCACCCTAAAGTATCTTGCCGTCGTGGTCGGCACTCGGGTCGTCTCGATCACTTCGTTCTCGCGCGTGGCAGAGGCATTAAAGCTGGAGATTTTTCGATAGGTTTGCCCATCATCCGACGCTTCTAAATCACAAAACACCTTGCTACTTCGCTGTCCTGACATAAGCGTCACAGAGCGGATAGTATAAGGCGCAGCAAATTCAAAGGTTACATAATTCGGCGAACCATCACTGCTGTTCTTCACTTCATAAAAGGTATTCCAATCGCCATCCATAATACGGGGTTCGGTGCGCACGAACTTGGTGTCATCGACAGCGACGACTTTTGCCACAGCCTTTCTAAAGGATTGTTGCTCTGCCTTGGGTGTTGGGAAAGCCAGCACCTTAATGTCTTCATAATATCCTGCTCGGGTAAAGGGCTGGGTCAGGAAGATCTTCTGCTCACTGCCATCCCCGATGACAGTCTGATCAGTCCAAACCAGCAACTGCATCGCCTTATCCGGGGTGATCCAAGGACCTCCGCTACTGGTCCAGCCGGGGCTGTTATGCAAGGTGACTTCCATGCCCAATTCATCGGCTTTATCGAAGGCCGCCTGATAGACCTTCATATGCGCTTCATCAAAGGTGCCAACGGGACCTTGTGGGATGGCAACACCGACTTCAAATATCTGCACGCCGCCCAGGCCAATTTTATTCATCGCCTGTAAATCGGCATTAATTCCCTCTACAGAAACGTTTCCGTCCATCCAATGCCACCAAGTCTGGGGCTTGGCGCTGTTGGGTGGATTTTTAAATCCACTTTCCAGATCTACCGCGTCGGTTGCGCTGTTTGGGAAAGTGATAAGGACACTGCATAATGAAACGATCTTCAACAGGGTATAGAGTTGCTTATTCATAGTTACCTTTATGGTCAGTCTCGACCTGTACTAATTAGGATCATAGTAATTAGGGTCAGATCAAGGTTAAATTTAACCTTGATCTGACCCCTGTTATTTAGTTTCGACGGGTTACGCTCTTACGAGCTAACCCGTCATAATATTTAACTTTGTTCTGACCATTTACATGGAAAGGTTTGACCTGAGACCAACAGATACAGGGCGGACCTCATATGGTCATTTACCCCACAACTTAACCTCACAAGCCGTTAAACGCGTCCAAGAGATTGAATAAAGTTATTCGTTAACCGTTTTGCCACTGGACACAACCAAGGAATATCCTTGGTTTATAATGTCCGCAGGCGATCAGATCCCGTCTGCCGCCCATTTCTTCATCAGTTTTATATTTTTTTCAGCTTCTGCAACTTGTGCTGGGTGCTTTTTACGTAGTCTGGGCGTCAGATAAGCCTCCAGACTTTGATCATAACTTATCGCTGATTCAGGAAATCTTCCTTTATCATCGGTTTGTATGATCCAGTTTGCTAAAACCTTGCGCAGTTCAACCAATTTTGCGGTATGTGCTTCACTGCCAGCCAAGTTATTTATTTCAAAGGGATCTTTGTCCAAATTGTATAACTCTTCTGCTGGCCTTTGGGGTGCAAACAACAGCGCTTGCGTTGCATTGAGCTTGCCATCTTTATGCAACTGGCGCATCACTGGCATAAATGGCTTGCTATCCTTATAGGCAGAAGGCTGTAGGTGAGGTCTTTTATTGTGGAAATTTCGAATGTACTTCCAGTTCCCCATTCGAATGCCTCTGATGCGGTCAACGGTTTCGTCACAGCGATCTCTTGCTAAGGCAACATAGCTGCGTTGCTGCTCGTTATTAAAAATTGACTTAGCCTGCATCCAATTTGGCACAGCAATATTCGCCAATGCTAATGAAGTCGCTGCCATATCGATATGCGCAACCAGTTTATCTTCTGTGCTTGCCTTTAACTTTTGAGGATAATGGACAATAAAAGGGATACGGCTGCCTTCATCGTAAAGAAATTGCTTGCCGCGCGCGTGACTAATACCATGATCCGTGGTGACAATGATGACCGTATTTTCAAGATCCCCTAATTTTTCTAAACGTTTTATGATCAACCCTACTTCCATATCGGTATATTGCACCGAGTTAAGATAGTCTGCCCAGCCTTGTCTTATCACGGGGTGATCAGGGTAGTAAGGGGGTAACGTCACTTGGTTGGCTTTGATCAATGAGTCTAGACCCGCATTCATTTCTTTTAACCATGACGGTACATTGCGTATCTTGCCGCCTCGCAACTGGATTTGGGCAAAAAAGGCCTGTCCTTTGTCCTTCTTTGACCAGTCGGCGTTATCATAGAGCGTTTTTCTGTCATATTGAAAGTTGTAATCTTCCTTGCCGTAGCGATCCCATTTATTGGGTTTATCCGCAGAGAACGACATATTGCTGGTGAAATAACCATTATCACGAAAGATTTCAGGCAGTGTTTTGATGTCACCCTGCAGCTTAATTTGAAATTTTCCACGGGAGCTACGGTGATTGTGCGCCCCTATCGAGGTTTGATACATGCCAGTGATCATGGCCGAACGACTGGCTGAGCAAACCGGCGCTGTAACATAGGCATTGCTATAGTTAACACCATTGTTAGCCAGTTTATCGACGTTAGGTGTCGAGACCAACTTTTCCCCTTGATAAGCAAAGTGTGATGACATGTCTTCAATCACTAGCCATAAAATATTGGGTCTTTGCTCGCCTGAGCGTATTTGCTCTGCTGCGGCTGTTTGTTGAAAACAGATAAATAAAAGACTGATCAGAAATATTTTGCCCATTAACTTTTCCTTAATTGTTGTGTTATTTTTACAATGCATGCTTGCCTCTTTAGGGTCAGATCAAGGTAGTTGTCACTGCATAAACCACCATTTATTATCCGGTTCATTTCCGCCGGTCCAGTTGGGCAGAAGCGTGCCTTTACTTGCCTTGATTTTTTCGACGAGATCAGTAAGCAGTTTCTCATCCGTGACTTGGTTTGCTGTTGGCGTCTTCTCTTTCATTAACTTCTGGGCTTGTGCATTACCGTTAACATCGGGAATCTTCCGGTATACCGCACCAAGTTCATCGCTGCCTTTGGGATTCCAAATCATGATTTTTTCATCATTCTTGTAGTAGACATGCTGCATCACGCGGGAATCGTTATGCTTCTGCAGTATAATACTCTGCTCGCCGCCGAATTCCGCTACACCCGTAAGGTGAGGGCCGCGACTGGCATTACTGATCAAATACTCACGCTCAGCCGGCCAAGCCTTCTGCTGGGCTATATATGAAAGCAGTGCCATTCCATCAGTAGGCTGCTCATATTTCCCCGTCGCGGCTTCGACAAGCGTTGGTGATATATCTGCCAGAGAAACAAGACCGTCAAACACAGCACCAGAGCGTTTAGACAATTTAATATCATTCGACCAAATAATAAAAGGCACCCTGACGCCACCTTCGAGACCATCCCACTTGTGACCGGCTAAGGGGTAATTGGAGCCTAATCGAGAGCCGTTGTCGCTGGTAAATACAATAATGGTATTCTCCAGCACAGCTTCTTTGCGCAGTGTTTCAATGATCCGCCCGATACTCTTGTCCATGCCATAGACCATGGCTGAATAATGCTTATCCATCAGCTCTCTGTTGCCTGTCTTTTTCGCTGTTGCCATGATTTGTTGCTCACTCATGGCAGCAAAGGTGTTAGGAAAAAGATCCTTTAAGTCATCCGGCTTTGCCTCCAACGGTGTATGAGGCGCGGTATAGGGCAGATACAACATAAAGGGTTTTTTAGCGTTTCGCTCAATAAAACCCACGGCGTGATCGGTAAACACATCTGTCACATACTCACCACCTTTTGCTTTAAACTTAAAGGGCTTAAAGCCCTTACGCCCGGGAAAAGTATCCCCTTTCTTCAGGTAATATGAACGCATACCGCCATTGAAAAATAAACCATCGTCAAATTCTGCAGTCTGCGGGTTAACATTTTTAAACACTTTAGTTGTCGGCATATTGCCATGGGACTTACCAACCATGCTGGTCACATATCCCGCCTTGCGCAATTGCGCACCTATCCAGGGATGCTCATAAGCATCGGCGCGACCGACCCATTGCCCACTTAAAAGAACCTGCCTGCTCGGCGCACACCAACTCGTCGCATAGGCACGTGTAAATCGAACTCCTTGCATCGCAAGGCTGTCGATATTTGGTGTGTGCTTGTAAGCTTGGGCCTTATCGTCTACGCCGGGATAAAGTTCGCGATAAGCACCAACATCGCCAAAGCCCAGATCATCGGCAAAGATGACGACAATATTAGGCTTGTTTTCCTGTGCTGCAACGGCGTTAAAACCGAGTAATAACAGAGCTGTGATAAATAGTTTGATCATGGTGTTATTTCCTTCTTTAAAATTCGTTGCTTTTATCATCTGTAGGTCGACCTTTATTTATACTCATTAGGGCTAAATACCGAACCATGAATAAAAATATTTTAATTCGTTTTAATTCAACTTTCGGTATTTCCTGATGGCGCCTTAACGACTGAAGGTTCTGATCCCTTGAGGCCTTAACTTGAGGCCTTAACTTGAGGCCTTAACTTGAGGCAATAGTTAACAGGTTTAGTGCTGCGTATTTTTGTAGCCCGAGATTGTATTATTATTCAGGATAAGATCAGCAACATTGCCCACCACAATAGCTTGGGAGTCTCGATTTCGCGGCTTAAAATCCTGGGTTCTGTTAATGTCATTATTTTCTATTCGAACCCTTTTTGCATCGTTAACGTCAATGGCTGGGCCGGGATAATTGCTGATCTTATTGCCGCGGATCACTATATCTCTATGTAATTGTTGTGATGCCTTGCCTGCGAACATGTCCAGCCAAATGGCCGCTTTGGGTCATGCTTTTTTTTGTTATAAAGCAGCCCGCCATTTTTAAAGCTATTATTTTGGATCAAAATATCAAATCCGTAGAGTCCTTCGTAAGGCGCATTCCAAATTTCAATTCCGCCACTGCCCAACTCAATAAACTGGTTGTTTTCAATCAATCCTGGACCACTTTTAGCCAAAATCCCAATACGACGACCGCGTAAAAAAGAGTTATTCCTAAAGGCGAAATTTCCACATGAACGGTTTAAATTAAATATTTGAGTCATTTGCGCGGTTAAAATTTTCCTTTGAACTAGACTAAGCCCTTTTGTCGATAGCTTAAGCTTCAACGGGGGGATTTCTCGATCAAATGCTACCTTGGTTTTGTTACCTACAGTCGTAACCTTTACAACCAATGCTTCGGTCATTACCCTCCCGGTTATTCGGTCAAAGAAGGCCAGCTTGTCGCCAATCGCAATATCTAAGCCCGAGCCTAACTCATGCACACTGCCTGAGAGCAAAACCTCATGCTTACTCGGCTGCGCTTGTGCGAACATAATGTGTGAACTGATATGGCTATTATCGTCACCGGTGTTTTCAAAGCGATTACCTTCAAACCAGGGGCCTATTCGGGCGTTATGAATATTAGACCCGCCATTTTGTGCACCGAGCAAACGATCTTCCCGACGCTTAATATTGAGTCGAATAACCTTCAGATCATTGACATAAGTGGTCGTGACACCAATGCCCGGTATAAAAAGAGTATTTACATCAACCAGTGCAACGTCATTCGAATAACTCAAGTTGAAACCGGCAACGCCGCCATACCTTGGTGCGCTGATGTATCTCATGCCGGGTTTTACCTCTTTTACCTCAGCTCGATTTTTAGCTTGTAGACGATACCGATTATTGCCCAGCCCCTGCCACGCTTCTTTCATATAGACTAATAAAGGAACGTTCTCTGCCATTTTAGGCACTTCTACCTGGTAGAACATACCGCGTTTTTCTTGCATAAAGCGCTCAACTGTCTCAGGTTTTCGATGCCCATCAAGCAGTGATAGTTCCATCACACCCTGTTCATCGACTGATTCGACCTTAGCTGCGGTGTAGAGCATGGCAGCGTAATCCACGGTAAAGTTTTGCAAGGTAATATGTTCTGACTGGGTCACGCGCCCTATATTGGCAATATCGTGGATGATAAATGTAGATTTGCCGCCGTCAATGATCAGGTTTTGGCTATCTTTAATATCAAACACTGTGCCTTTTTCACCGGGGTGTAAATGGTAAGTTGCTTGCTCAAACCGAATAACAGTGCCTGTTTTTGGCGCTGAGCGAGACGCCGAACTAGACGCTGATCTAGGCAAAGCAGTATTTGCTCGGGCCTGTGCCAAGGCCGCCCGAATTTCCACCATGGAACTGCCCGCGGCAATGAAGATTTCATTAGCGGGTTTGGCAACCTCAAAGCTGCCGCCTTGGTACTTGTTGCCAGCTTTGAGGCTGGCAACACGCCAAAAATATTTTCCAGGTTTAAGTGATTTTGCCGGCACATATCGGGCGATATTATCAATTTTGTCTGAATCTACAATCTGCTCAAACTGTTCATCTGTCGCAATGTCAATGGCATAGGAATCAAATGAATGATCGCGCTGCCACATAATATTTGGATGTTGGCTGAGGGCAACGGCTGTTTTTGCATCAGCTGCTGCCTGTGCCCCCGCTGATGCCAATGCCTTCGCAGGCAAATGCAAGCAAAGCATGGCGACTATTAAACCCGCTCTAATCATTTGTTACCTCGTTAATCGTTAATCGATAAATGTTAAACATTATGACGGGTTAAGCCTGCGGCTAACCCGTCATTATTTCACCCATTTTTTCGATGAATCAACCCGTCAAAACTTTTGTGCTCTGGTATTAAAAGACTATTTTCAGCGCTGGATCCTCACCAGTATTGATATCAACCGACAGTACCGAGGTAGATTGGTTATATTCAAAGGCTGCTTTTTTGCCGTTTACCGATACCTTTTTCGGCGCTTTGGCGCTATAGGCGATAAAGTGTCCTTTGCCCATTAAGGTGATGGTTTTGGTATTTTTCTTGGCGTGATAATCAGTGATTGTTGCGCCACTATTGTATTTATCCGTAAGACCGATAGGGGCAAAACCAGCGTTAACCGGGGCAATGGTAAAGATATCAAAACCCAGATCATCGAGAATAACCTGCTCTTCGGTATTTTTACTGAGCAATACCAAGCTTTGTTTTTGGTGAGAGTAAATAACAAACTGCTCTCCCGTTAAGCCTGGGATATCTTTCGGGGAAACGTAACCTCTTACCGTTACCGCTTCGCTCTTATCATAAAAGGTATTAAAAGCACCGATCACATAGTTGGTTTTATTTTGATTAAATATCTTAATAGGTGCGCGGTCTGTTGCAGGGTCAATGAAAAAACTATCCAGTGTTGGCTTGCCCCAAGATAGACTCACCGGCGTTCTGCTGTCTGCAAAGCTCAGTTTTTTCAGCACTGAAAAATTATGTTTACCTAACTTGTCTGACAAATAGATTGGTCCACCTGAAATCGCTCTTGAGGCAGCGTGAAATGCACCTGAATAATGGCCTGATTCAAACATATCCCAATCGGGAATAATAAACTCTCCGGTCCAGAATGAGTTATGGGCATTGGCGGCAATATGCTCACCATGAGATGCGGGTATGTTCGGGAAGTAGTCATGAGAATTTCGCGACACGCTGTCTCGGTTGGCATTCAAGATAAAATCGTTGTTCATGGCAGAGCAAAACAGCGAATTGTTATTTTTAAACAAATTGGTTGTTGAATTGTCCATGGCAGCAATCATTTTTGTGATCTCACTAACCCGCCCGCCTCTATTAAGACCGATCATTTCGGCCCAAGACATCGCATCAATTTTTACCCCGTCAACGCCCTGTTTGGCCAGGTAGCTGTGATAGTCGTGATAAAAACCACTTAACTCCGGGAAATATACCTGTCTGTTTTTTCCTATAGAATTATAAGGATAGAAGCGTTGGAGAATTTCCTCTTCTGGGGTGAGTTTTTTGTCTTTGGCGTTAAGCGTTTTTTCCAAGCGAGCTGGAATATGCATGTTTCTCAACTCGACCTTGTTGCTAATATCGGCATCGGCAAAGGCTTGTGGATCAAAGCCGGTCCAATAGCCCCAAATCGTCTGCCAGGTCATCACCTTTTTAACGCCGTAGTCGCTCTTTAAGTCGCTAACAAAGCCTTTAATGCCGTTGGGGAATTTTTTCGGTTGGGCATCAAAGCCTGTTAAACGTTTATCCTTTGACATTTGCCAGCCAGCATCAAGTTGCATCCAACCAATAGGGGCACCGCCCTGCTTAAACTCTGTCAGCCCCTTTTTTACACCGGCTTCATCGACCTTATCATAGAAGGCATTCCAAGTACTCCAGCCCAGTAATCCAACATATTCGGGGCGTACTGGCGCACGATCATTGATTGATTTACCCTTAAAGCGTTTAATTTCACTTGCCGCGATACTCATCATTTCATAGGGATCATCACCATGGATCAAATAGACACCGGCCGCTGATTTTTGTTTTACCGCCGGATCACCACTTTCGATGATCACGTTAATTTGCGTATCGTCACCACCTATCAGACTGCTTCGCATAGCCTTGCCAACTAAAGAGATGACTAATGTATAAGTTTGTCGCGGGGCTTGATCAGGTTGTTTAGTGAACTTATCACTGGTGTGACTCAACAGCATAAACTGTGTTTCGCGAGGAATTTTTATCGCTGCGGTGCCAATTTTCGGCATCATCCAACTACTGCTTTTCTTACGATAAGCCGCCGCATATTTCACTAACTTATGGGCATTGGCAAAGGCGAAGTTTTTTTCTGAAAAAGCTTTTGCTGAGGAAAATTCAACGACAACACCGCTTAGTTCACTGCTTAAACCACTACTTTTTTTACCGCTAGGGTTTACCAGTTTGATATTTTTATTGACGCTACCCATAACGTTATCCATTACAATAATGTCATCAACCATTAGCTTGCCATCTTTTAGTGACCAGTCGCTGGCTTGCAGGTTAAAACTTAACCCTAAAACCGCCATGGTGAGCAGTGTTAAAGCGCCTGATGATCGCGGGTTAACTCTTAGTTTACTTATGTTTTTCATGCTAACGTTCTCTTTTTTTAATTACTATTTAATATGCTTTTTGTCGAGCCTCACTACGTTCGTGTTGACCTACAAATGATTTAAAATATTTTCATGTTTTTTCGCTAAATATGATGTCGGGTATAAACAAAATTGCAAAAAAACTATTTGTCAGCATCAAGAGCTGACGCCAACAAGTAGTTGTTGTGCTTAACCTAAATTCTAGGATCTTAATTCAAAAATTTTAACCGATAGATCCATCCAAAAAATGGGTGAAATAATGACGGGTTACGCCTTTGGCTAACCCATCCTACGCATTTGAGTGAATATTAACGGTAGGATGGGTTAGCTCGTAAGAGCGTAACCCGTCGAAACAATTAAATCATAACAACGCTGTTTTTACATTCTGTACCTAATACCAAAGGTGACAAACCGTCCATTATCAATCGATGAAAGTGGAAACAACCCCTCGGCAACCGTTTTATTAATTTTTTCATCCAATATATTATTCATTGATAGGCGCATTGAAAGGTTTTTAGTCATGTGATAATTCATATTAGCACTTAACGCGCCGAACTCTTCAGCCCAGAGAGCATGGCCAATCCAATTAGGATTTACCAGTTGTCTGTCGCGATAAGTATAAGAGACTCGGGTAGTAAATTTATTGCCTGAATAGTATATCGACGCAGAGTAATTTTCCGGAGAAGCGCCAGGAAGTGGCAACTTATCACCTGTCAACTTATCCACTTCAGCAGAGTCATTATCTAATAACTTGGTATAGTTAAAACGCAGACCCATGTTGCCTAATACCTTGCTAAAGCCATTAGCCGATAAGTTTGGCGTTAGCCACCAATCAAACGGTAAATGCGTTGAAAATTCGACACCGGTTATCGTGGCTCCCTCATCTGAATTAACCACAGAGTTTACCCTTATTATTTTTGCCTCACTAACGTCGGGTGTACTGGGATCATCGTCTTGGGCAGTGAATGTTATATCTTCAAATTGATAACTTGCTGGTGTGCTGGAACTATTGACGATAAAATTTTCAATCTCTTTATTAAAGTAACCTAGGTTAAATGAAGCACCTTGCTCACCAGGATACCATTCTAGAATAGATTCCCATTGGTCCGCGCGAAAAGGTTGAAGATTTGGATCTTTAAGCGTTATAGAGGTGCTTTCTTCACCAAACATCTCTGATTCACCATCACTCACTGTGTTCCTTCTGACATTTGCAGGACCCGAAAACGACTGAGGATCGGGTCTGGCGATCACTTTTGAGGCAGAGAATCGCCATAACAGCTCATCAGTCAGCTCAAAAGTAATGTTTCCGCTCGGTAGCACATCGCTATAATTACCTTTAAGTCCTCCGACAAACGGCTCTACCATGACCGGCTGATCATTTTCATCTAACACTAGTTCACCGTCAGGAGTATATTGCTGTCTATTGATTTCACCAAAACCCTCGACATCTGTTTCTTCATAACGAACACCTAGGTTACCTCGAAATGCAATATCACCTATTTCACCGTCAAAGCTAGCCATTAGATAAATAGAGGTGATTTCTTCTTCTCCTTTGAAGTACTCGCTCATCCGCTGAGGTGTTCTGCTCGTCAAACCCAGTGGCACATTGCCTGTTTCTTGCATCAACGGCAGCATAAAGTCGTAATAGGCTTGACCATCTGGCACCGCCCAGGTGTCAAATGATTTATCACCATTGAGATAGCTATTAGGTGACACAGTAGCAGTTGTGGTCATATCAGCGTCAGTGGGGAAGTCATTAGCCGCAAAAAACACATCTCGACCGGCGCTACATTTTGGTGAGCCACCGTTGCCGGTCCAACCGCTAGTATCATAACCTAGCTCGTTGAACATACCGCGTTGTTGTTGACAGTTAAGACGAAATTGGTCTTTAATTTGATCTTGTGATTTGCTTTGATACTTTATGCCCGTTTCTAGCTTAAAGACATTAAATGCCTGAGAGCCAAAGTCTACGTCATAATCAAGATCGAGTTGCACGGCATCCGATTCGCTACCAAAATTTCGAATATTCCAGCCAGAATTTAGATGTGTGCGAATATTACCTTGTGCAGGGTTATATGGAGCTGCCCCATCTACTCCAACAAAATCAATTTTAATAGCATCTCCGGAGCCATCGAATCTAATGTTTTGTATGCCATCAATGAACGCACCAGGGGATACTCGAGCAGTAAGGTCAAAATCAGATTCCAGGTGACTGACATCAAAGTCAATGGTTAGTGGACCTCCACTCGGGTTATAAGTCAAATGAAGGCCATAAAACTGATCATCGCGACTTTCTTCAGAGAGGGTAGATGAAGTGCCAGGAGTGCCTTTTCCGTTCGCGCTAACAAGATAGCCGCCAAGACCCGCGTGGGTCTCATCTATCTCGGTATTAGGGTCATCTACTGTCGCAGGGAATTGCGGCGTCAGCGCATACTCGATATCTGTCACGTTGGTACCACTCCCTGGCAATACCCAGCGCAGTTCCTCTCTAAGCAGATCTTGCTCCTGCTCTGTTTTCATCCAGTCAACAATGATTTCTAAGTCATCGTTAGGTTGCCACTGAGCGGTCAACTGATAAGCGGTATTTTCTCTCACACCACTGACTGCGTCGTTTGCTAAGGTAGTTTGCGGACGCAGAAAAGGCTGTTCGGTAATAAAGCTGCCGCCCTTGGAGACCACAGAGTTACAACCAGCGTTTCGACACTGAGCAACTGTGCCATCGTCTTTAGTGTACAATTTATTACCGGTATAATGTGCGCCGCCGTAGTTTCTTGTGTTCTGCGTCATTTGGTGTTTTTCGCTAGTGGCCACTGAAGCTAAGATCCCGAAAGACTCGGAAAAATTGAAAACGCCAAGTGCCGAGGCTCTGGGACTGACTTTCTCTGACACTTCACCATAGACACCATCTATACTTCCTGTGCCAAAGAAGCCTTCAATTTCCTCGCCTCTATTCTTCATATCTAAAGGTCTGTGGGTGGTAATGTCAATATTGCCACCAATGCCGCCGGCACTCATATCTGCCGTGGGTGATTTGACAATGCTGCCACCGGAGGATAACTCAGGAGGAAAAGACGAAAAACTAAAGGCGTTTCTGGTGCCACTACTAGTACCCCCTTGATTTCCACCGCCGAAAATGGCGCGCCCATTGAGGGTGGTTTTATTAAAAGCCGGCCCCAAACCACGGACCGACACAAAATGTCCGGCACCGTCTTCGTCACGTTCAATTTGAACACCGGGGATGCGTTGCATAGATTCGGCAAGGGTTTCATCGGAATATTGACCGAGACCTTCCGAGGTGATGACATCGATAATATTGTCAGCAAGCATCTTTTCCTGTTGCGCGCTGAGAATGCCGCTTTTATAACCGGTGACTTCAATTTTTTCAATTTTTTCTTTTTCTTTTTCTTTATCTTTGTCTTTTGGTTCTTCTGCGGCATATACCGATGCAGAAGTGAACATCAATGCCATCATTGATGCTAATATGGTTTTTTGTGTATTCATATACTTTTTCCCCATTTATGTTTTATATTTGTTATTTTTTATTTTTTAACGTTATTCGCAATACGTTATTAGTAATATAATAATAGTCTTGTTAGAGGGTTCATCAATCAGGCTGGTGTTTTATAAAATCACTTTAAGCGCATCATTGAGGGAATATTCCCCGCTTGCAGCAGCTCCAACAGCATAATTAACCACGATGCAGCAAAGTAAATCACAATACATCATAATGCATCATAATGCAGCAAAGTAAATCACAATACATCATAATGCATCATAATATATTTCCTGAACATATTATAAAATTTCAAATGTTAATCTCATAATATTTTATACAAGCAAAATTTAAGATAAGTAACAACAATAACCATATACCATTGTTATAAATACAGATAACTTATATCACTTAAAACCTACGATAGCATTTCGTTTAAATTATCACCTTAAAAATCCTCTATTAACCATATTATAATACAATTAATTAAATAACAAGAAAAAATCCTAGATACCCTGAGATCTGGTGATAAACAGGGTCAGAGCCGTTTTAGATTAGGCTTTAAAAGTTAAAGAATATGGCAAGGCTGCCGAGATTAAACTTACCAAACATCCCACAACATGTTGTGCAAAGAGGCAATAATTGGCAAGTTAGCTTCTTCTGCGAGGAAGATCACACGGTATATCTTGATAAGTTAAAAGACAGGATAATAGCGACAACGAAAAAGCTTGCCATTGCTTTAGCGTTTAACATAAAAAGTACCTTTATTTATACTCCCACGGAGACCGTGAGAGTGAGTAGTAAACAACCTTGGGCTGGGGCTGTTTTATTGACTTACCGCTACAAATTCATATTCACCGGCTGGCAGCAGCAGACCTTGTTCTGATCCCCCCTCATCATAAAGTGGATAATTTTTAGCCTCGGCAACTGTATAGTCAGGCAGTTGCAGCACAGCCTGAGTGCCTGCTGGTACTGTCAAATTTATCGTCAGTTGATTGCCTGACTTTTTAAGATCGACGCCAATCTCACCTTTGATAGAAGGCACACGGGCAGAGACGTCAGTTAATCCGGCCAATATTGGTCTTACTTTAAAGGTTTTATAAGCGACTTCCAGTGGGTAAATACCTGCTACGTACTGCGACAGAATGGTCAAGCCACCGCCACTCCAAGCGTGGTTAGTAGAGCCGCCACCATAACCATCGTTACCGATACCCCATCCTTCCCAGAGGGTGGTGATCTGTGGATGCTCAACCATTTTCTTGAAGCGCTTTTTCATGCGCTGCAAGCCAAACTCTGCTTCACCCATCAAGAACAAGGCTTCAACCACGTATTTTTCCATGTAAGGGCTTGCGTATTCTTGTGTTTGCAATGTTTTATAAATGGTTTTATACTTCTCGGAATCTGCCAATCCTGCCACAACAGCAAGGGCTTGTCCACGGTCATCGATATCATCTTTGTAGTTGTAAGACCTGTATTCGTTACCTTTCCAAAACGTGGTATTGAATGCTGTTTTAAAGTTAACCATAGTTGATTCTGCCCAGTTCGCTTGTGCTTCTTTGCCAAGTAATTCAGACATGTTTTTATAGCCTTTCAATGCCAAATAATACCATTCGTTCATCAATAAATCTTTGTCTACATTGGTTCCCCAGTCGCCCCAGTACCAACCCTTGTCCGAATGTCCAGAGCCCGTATCTCCTGTTAGTCTCTTCACCAATAGCCCATTTTCGTCCAATTCCCATACGTCCAAATAGCGTTTTACACCATCGTACACTTTGGCAATGGTTTCTTTATCTCCTGTATTCATATAGTAATTCCAAAAACCGAAGTAGCCAATACTCGACAGCATCTGTCCGGGCAGTTCTTTATCCCAGTTCCCTGCAGGAACAGGAGAAAATATTGTGTGATCGTCACGCTGCCAATTGATCAGTTCCAATATTCCTTTTTTTGTCAGATCACTGGACTCTGGACTCAAGGCATAAAAAGCTTCGCCACTCTCAACCACCATGTCTCCCCACCACTGAGAACGCTCACGATCAGGGCAATCCATATAAGTGTCTCTCATGGTGACATACAAGGTTCTATTTGCCTTTTGCCAAAGCTTGTTAAAAAAGGCATCATTACTGGTAAAGCTACCCGTGAACTCGGCGTTATAACCGGTTTCACGATATTTCAAACTTAATACCTTGACCCCTTTAGGGATTTCATAGATGACATTATGCCCGTTCATCCAGCCCAGATTTTCATAAGACTGCTTGCCCTTTTTGGTAATATATTCACCGCGTACATTAAACGGCCCACCACCTTTATAGTGATCGGTAGTGAGCTTGATTAACTGGCCGGCATGGGTTTCCACTTCAAAATAAGGTGTCACCTGCGCGTTATAAGGCAGTTTAACTATAATTTTTTCACCATCACTAACAAAAGGTGTTTTAGGTCCATGCTCATAATCTTTTAATCCGAAATCTTTCCACAGGGGGATCGGACGTTTCACTAACTGATTCCATGGCGCCGTGGGCACCTTGCCCAAAAGCCTGACCTCTTTCCAACCTGCTTTGGGTTGAAAACCTTTTTTGGTGAAGGCGAAATTACCCCGATTCGCATCAAAGCGTATATTGGACTCCGGTAGCCGAAAATTAGGATGAGGTTTCATCGTTTGATCAAAAGCTGGATGTATCTGCCCTTTCCAGCTTTTGTCTGATAAGATCTCAAAAGACGGTGTGATGGATTCAAAGATCAAGCCCGCCGCCCCACTGCTCTTGTGAGAAAATCCATCTTTGCCAAAATACCAAACCAGCACAGCGATATCATTGCTACCTTCAGTCAGGTAGCTGGCAATATCCACTTCATCATAATAAGTATCTTCTGGGGTCGGGCCACGTTTTAACTGTCCTTCAAATACCACAAGCTCGCCATTGATCCAAAGCCAATATTTGGAATCGACTGCGATCTTTGCCAAGGCCTGTGTCGGCACCTCCTTGATATCAATGTTCTTATGAAAGGCCAGCCAGGTATTGGTGGCACTCTGGTTCTCATAGGTTGTTACCCACTCGGCTTTCCAGGTCGATGCTGCTGCGTCTGTAGTAGCCGACAAACTAGCCGAGAAAGCCAGTGACAGGCATAAAATAGCGTTTATTATTATTTTCATGTTTTTCCTTCAATTATTAGAGCGTGTTGAACTGGGTAACGGTTAATACCAATGGGATTAAAGCCCAAGTACAGCGTTTATTCTGTTTAGAAAAAGCGCCAGTAAATAAAGTAAGTAATACCAATAATACCAATGGTATGAATATAATCCCATTTATCGACATCGGCCTTAATCTCTTGTATTTTCTCCGCGCCCATTGTGCTGAACGTTAGGCCTTTAAGATCATCTTCATTCACTTTTGGCGTAAACAAACTTATTAAGATCATAAGAGCTGAAATTAATATGAATAAGAAAATACAGATATATAACCAGTTTACATTCGCGTACCAGCCTAATACCGGCACACCTTGTAATTGCTCTGCAAAAAAGCTCATCACTAAACGTGTCATGCCCATAATAAAACCAATCACCATGCCCCAAAAAGCAGCGGCTTCAGTGATACGTTTACTAAGAATACCTAATAAGAATACCGCAGCAATACCTGGTGCAATAAGCGCCTGGATCTGTTGTAAGTATTCAAATAAGTTAGCTGACAATGACAACATAACTGGGATCCAAAGCATACCGAGTATAACAATGGCGATCGTGGCAAGACGGCCAACCTGTAATAGTTTTTTCTCTGATACTTCAGGATTAAACTTTTTATAGAAATCGATAGTGAATAAGGTCGCACTTGAATTAAATAACGACGCAAGTGATGACATTAACGCAGCTAATAAGCCACCAATAACGAGGCCTTTAACACCCATAGGTAATAATTCACTCACTAAAGTGGCAAATGCCGCATCAGAGGAATCGTAACTGATAATGCCTTTTTCTTTCAAGGCAAAGGCGATCATACCGGGAATTAAAAAGATAAATACCGGTAATAATTTTAAGTAACCAGCAAAGTAAGTACCGCGACGTGCTTCTTTAATGCCTTTTGCTGACAATACACGTTGTACAATATATTGATCCGTACACCAGTACCAAAAACCAATGATCATTGAGCCAAAAATAACACCAGGCCAAGGAAAATCTGGATCATCCCACGGACGAATTAAATGCATTTTCTCAGCGTTAATGCGCTCTACTTCACCCCAACCGCCAACAGCGTCTAGGCCAACCCACAAAATAACCACTGCGCCAATCAATAAAATAGGCGTTTGCAGTACAGAGGTCCACATAATGGCTTTCATACCACCTAAAACAGTATAAAGACCGGTAACCACTACCATACCAACGGCAGCCACCCAGAAGAAATCAATGCCCCAAACCGTATCGATACCTAATAAAGTTTGCAGTACTAAGGCACCTGCATAAACCGTAACCGCTACTTTGGTCAATACATAACTGATAATAGACACACCGGCAAGAAAGGTTCTACAACGTGAAGAGAATCGACGTTCTAAAAATTCTGGCATAGTGTAGACTTTTGAGCTCCAATAAAAGGGTACCAAAAACCAACCTAAAATCAGGATAATATAAGACTGTAATTCCCAATGTGCCAATGCCATGCCTGAAGAAGCGCCGGCACCTGATAAGCCAACTAAATGTTCTGAGCCGATATTAGAAGCAAAAATTGAGGCCCCTATAGTTAACCAACCGGCACTTCGGCCCGCAAGAAAATAGTCTTCGGTATTTTCTTCTTTTGATTGCATTGACCAGTAAACTACGCCAATTAATAGTGCAAAAAATCCCCCTAGTACAAAATAGTCTAAGGTACTTAACTCGATCATTTTACATCTCCGATATTATAATTTTTATTTTTTACTGTTTCGACTTGAATATCTTTGTTTGTCGGTGCGTCCTTACACCCGGTGAAAAAACTTATAGCGACAACAGCCAATAGTGACTGCAATAAATAATGAGATTATCGACGCATTGCAACTTTTCTAAACTAAATATTAATAACAAACACCTTAGAGCATATTATAATACAATTCAACTTGTTTATTAGATTTTGTATGAGGATTTGACGGTGCCTAAAAGTAATATCGAAATTAACGAGGTTAACTAAGAACTTATGGTGCTATATAAAGACAAGTATTATCTTAAGGCTTTGATGATTAAGCTAACGATTAAGAATAACGTTAAACAATGCGAGTATCTCACTTTGAAGAGACTCAAAAAATTGAAAAGTTCGATACAGCTGCGCATAGAGCGAGCTATACCGAATTATTTGTAGGGCAGAAAAGTTAAATGACTTATTCTTCTAGGCTTTGTTCAACAAAAGTAAGTGCTTCATCAATAAGTAAAAACATTGAATTTTTAGCCCGTTCCGCGTTACCTGATTTTATGGCGTTATAAACTTTCGCGTGATCTTCAACCACAGCAATAGGATCTGCTTTAACATCATCAGTATGACTAATACTGACATTCAGTGCCATCCGAGTAAAGTTCCGCATATGGATATAAAAACGATTTTCACTCGCACATAAAATATTAATATGAAAATCAATATCAGCTTCTAAATTTGACTTACCTTGCTCTGCTGAAGCTTTCATTCGAGATAATGCTTCACCTATTTTATCAATATTGGCTTCACTACCGAATCTTGCGGCCAAAGAGGCCGCTTCAGGTTCAATGGCAATCCTCATTTGCAAATATTCTTTTAACACACTCATAGAAGGGTTACTTACTAGAGACCATTCCAATAATTCAGAATCGAGCAAGTTCCATTCAATTGAAGGCTGTACTTTAATTCCTTGACGAGGCTTACTGGTAATTAATCCCTTTGCTGAGAGCATTTTCACAGCTTCTCTCACGGCTGTACGACTCACGCCAAAGCTCTCACATAACTTTGCTTCTGTGGGCAAGCTTTGGCCTTGCTTGAATTCTCCACGAAGGATTGCTTCCCCTAAATCCCGTGTTACACGCTGTGCCAAACTAGAATTCCTTTCAAGTACAGCCATCATTCCTTACCTTTTAGTAAAAATTTATTTTTATTAAACATTCATAATCTTATCATATAATATCAGATATCAATCTACAAACATTTTTTACAACCAGAAATATCTTTGCTTTTGCCTAATCTTACTAAACCCGTATTTACGACCCTGAATAACTTGGTAATTAAATACCTCTATTTAAATGATAATATATGCTATTAAATCGAAGCGTTTGTTTAAAGTCATTAACGGTTGTATTAGCATCAATAACCACTACTTCGATACCTGCCATTTCAGTAAAATCAATTAACTGTTGTGTAGAAACGCCTTGGCTATAAACACTATGATGTGCACCGCCAGCGTGGATCCAAGCGGCACCGGCAACTTCTAATGAAGGTCTAGGCTCCCATAACGCAGTAGCCACAGGTAAATTAGGTAATTCAGCTGGAGGAGTAACGGTATCCACTTCGTTTACTATCATGCGAAAACGTGTTCCCATATCAATAGTAGAGATATTGACGGCAAAACCTTCAGCACCGGTAAAGAGTAAACGTGCGATGTCTTTTTTAACACCTATGGTGTGCTGTGCTACCACTACTTTAGCTTTTTCGCTAGCAATACTAGGACAAACCTCTAACATATGTGCGCCTAACACTTGGTCTGTAGCGCCAAAGTGATAAGTATAATCTTCCATAAATGATGTGCCACCAGATTTACCTTTGGCCATCACTTTAGTAATACGCACCATAGCTGCTGTTTTCCAGTCACCTTCACCGCCGTAACCATAACCTTTACTCATCAAGCTTTGAGTTGCTAGGCCAGGTAAGCCAGTAAGGCCGGTCAAGTTTTCAAAACAGTTAGTAAAAGCTTTAAAACCACCGGCTTCTAGAAAAGCTTCCATACCTAATTCTAGGCGAGCTTCATTTTCTAGCGCCTCTTTTTGTGTAGGATCAGCTAATAGCGCTTCATCGATAACAAAATTCTCTTGATAATAACCAACTTGCTCTGCAATTTGACCATCGGTGATTTTATCGCATGCATCGACTAAATCTCCCAAACCAAAAGCATGTACTTCATAACCAAATTGAATTTGTGCTGAAACCTTATCACCCTCAGTAACGGCTACTTGACGCATATTGTCACCAAAGCGTGCTACTTTTAGCGATTTTGATTCATGCCAACCCATCGCAGCACGAACCCAATCATCAACTTGTGTTTGTACTGACTCACGTTTCCAATGGCCTACCACGACTTTACGATCTTGACGTAAACGCGTACCGATATAACCAAACTCTCGATCACCATGGGCACTTTGGTTGAGGTTCATGTAGTTCATATTGATGTCTGCCCAAGGGAGTTCAGCACCAAATTGTGTATGTAAATGCATATATGGTTTATTTAATAATGATAAACCGTTGATCCACATCTTTGCCGGAGAGAAAGTGTGCATCCATAAAATTAAACCAACACAATCTTTATCACTATTAGCGGCTTGGCAAACATCGCTAATTTCTTCAGGAGTGGTTACAACACCTTTACTGATAATATCGGCGGATATCAATTTTGAATCAGTCAAAAATGAAGAAATTTCTTGGCTATTTTCGACAACTTGTTGTAACACGCTTGGACCGTATAGATGTTGTGAACCCGTCACGAACCATACAGATTTTTTACCATATACTTTCATAAATCACCTTGGAAATTATTTTAGTTCTGACCGTAATAGGCGTTTTTTCCATGTTTACGGTTATAATGTTTATCAATAATGCCTTGTTTAAGCACAGCGGTATTTTGTTCGATAGTGCGCGTTAAATAAGCCATTTTGGCTATTTCTTCTAAAACAACGGCATTGTAAACCGCTGCAGATGCGTCTTTACCCCACGTAAATGGCGCATGACCTGCAACAAGGATCATTGGCACTTCAACAGGAGAACGAGTTTGAAAACAATCGGTGATCTGAACCCCGGTTTCCTCTTCATAATCTCGTTCAATTTGTTCATCACTCATGATCTTGGTACAAGGAACTTCACCATAAACATAATCGGCATGAGTGGTACCAAAACATGGAATAGGCTGTTTCACTTGTGCCCATGCAGTGGCGTAAGTTGAATGGGTATGTGTAACCCCGCCAATGTTGTCGAAATTTTTATATAAGTGAATATGTGTTTTAGTATCAGAAGATGCTCTTAACTTTCCTTCAATGATGTTGTTGTCTAAATCAACAACCACCATGTCTTCAACCGTTAAAGTATCGTATGAAACTCCACTTGGTTTGATTGCCAACACACCTTTATTTGGATCAAACTGTGAAACATTACCCCATGTATAAACCACGAGGCCACGATCATTTAATTCAATATTAGCTTCATAAGCTTGACGTTTTAGTTCTAAATAACTCATTTCACTTTCCCGTTAACATAATCGCCTAATGACAAATAGTTTTTATACAATGGGTCGTAAATAGCAGAAGCATCACTATCGGGTAGGTAGGTTTTACATACTGGAGAACACATCACTTCTTGCGCACTAGCAATATCGTCATAAACGCCACCTATTTTGGCAGCAAAAATAGCGGCGCCTAAAGCACAGGTTTGTTCACTTTCTAAAACATCAATTGGACAACCCCACACGTCGGCACAAAGCTGCATGATAAATTCAGATTTTTTAGAAATACCACCAATGGCAACGACTGAATTTACTGAAATATTTTCACGCCTAAAACGTTCAATAATGGCACGAGCTCCAAACGCAGAGGCTTCAACTAATGCACGATAGACTTCAGCAGTTGAACTCCCCATTTTTAATCCTTCAATAGCACCACAAACACTTTGATCAGCGTCAGGTGTACGTCGACCATTAACCCAATCAAGTGCAGTTACACCTGCTTGCCCTGGCTGTAACTGTTTAGCTTTGTTATCCAACGTAATTAAAGTTTGGCTATCAATTTCATTAAGAAGAGCTTCTTTGGTTTTATCATCAAGCAATGACGATTTTTTGATAATTTCGTTACATGCACCATTAACCAGTGTCTTGTACCAAGCGTACAAATCACCAAATGCAGACTGTCCTGCTTCTAAACCAACAAACCCAGGCAATACTGAACCATCAACCTGTCCACAAATGCCAGCTATATAGTTATCTGTTACTTCTTCATAAGTGCCCACAGTGATATCACAAGTAGAAGTTCCCATGATCTTAGTAAGCACACCAGGTTTTACATTGGCAGCCACTGCGCCCATATGACAATCAAAGGCACCAAATCCAACCGGTATACCTTCAGGTAAACCAAGCTTATTAGCCCATTCATTGGTTAGCGCACCGACAATTTCATCAGAGCAAAATGTTTCTGTGGGTAACCGTTCGCTAAAGCCATCAAGGATAGGATCAACATCAGTGAAGAAACTGTTCGGTGGATATCCGCCCCAACTTGCATGCCACATCATTTTATGACCTGCAGCGCATCGACCCATCTTGAATTTATTAGGGTGCGTAGTGTCGGTTAAAACAGCCGGTAGCCAATCACAATGTTCAATCCACATGTAAGCAGCTTTAGCGACATTGCTATCAGCACGCATTACATGTAATGCTTTTGACCAATACCACTCTGATGAATAGATACCGCCTTCATACTTTAAATAATTTTCGGCGCTTACCTGTGCCGCTTCAGTAAATTCAGCAGCTTCTTTAATGGCGGTATGATCTTTCCATAAAACAAACATGGCATTAGGGTTTTCAGCAAACTCTGGTTTTAGCGCCAAGGCTTGACCATTTTCATCTACCGCAATTGGGGTTGAGCCCGTAGTATCAAAACTTAAGCCAACAACATGCTCATTTGCACCTTCTGGCGCTTTTCGCCAAAGCTCAGTGAAAACTTGCTCTGTTGATTCTAAATAATCTAAAGGGTGTTGACGAAATAAATCTAACTCGGCCTCACAGTACAGACCTTTAGCCCAACGTGGGTAATTGACTACGTGTGTAGCGACCTCTTTACCTGTATTGGCATCAACAAGTAGCGCTCTTACTGAGTCTGAGCCGAAATCGACACCAACAGCATAATTAACCATAATATCTTTCCTGAACATTTTATAAAATTTAAAATATTAATTTCATAATATTTTATACGAACAGAATTTTAGATAAGGAACAATAATAACCATATATCATTGTTATAAATACAGATAACTTAAATTACATAAAACCTATAATAGCGTGTCGTTTAAATTACCACCTTAAAAATAATCTATAAGTTATATTATAATACAATTATATAAATAACAAGAAAATGTCCTATATAAGGAACTAAATATTTTAAAGGTGTTGATATTAATTACAGGTAGTATTGGTTCTCTATTCTATAAGATTCATAGACATCAATGACATCCATCCCTGCTGCTTTCGCAGCTTGTATGCCTATTTTTGAATCTTCAAAAACAATACATTTATCTGGTGATGCGCCCATAAGCTCTGCGCATTTAAGGAAAGTATCAGGGGAAGGTTTAGGTGATGAACCTCTTCGGCTTCATGGGCTCTGGATGAACTTAAGTCTTATTATCTATTTCTTTTTTACTTGTAGCACATTGTTTTTATGAGCCCAGTCCATCCACATCTTTTTCAAATTTTCATACCTTTCAGGAGATTGTTTTGATAAATCATGTTGTTCAGTTGGGTCTGTGTTTAAATTAAAGAGTTGCCATGGTGCGTTTTTGCCATCATTGACTAGTTTCCAGTCCTTAAAATAAACTGCACGTCTGCCATAATGCTCCCAAAATAAAGGACGAGATTTTACGTTTTCACCTTTGATTGCATTGATCAAACTGATGCCATCTGGCGGTGTTGTTTTTTTACCCTGAAAGGTTTTAGGAAAATCGATGGCTAAAGCGTCAAGGGCTGTAGGAAGAATATCGTTTATATGAACTTGCCCATGACGTATCTGTCCTGAGTATTGACCCAATTGTTTAGGCCAGTGAACAATAAAAGGAGAGGAGATACCGCCTTCCAACGTATGGGCTTTATGACTGCGATATGGTGTATTGCTCAGGGAAGATAGAAGATTACCAAGCGCTTTGGGTCCCTTTTGTTTGTCTGAAGAGCCGTTATCACTGAGTACCATAATCAAGGTGTTGTCATACAGATCAGACTTCTTCAATAGATCAATCAAATGTCCGATACCCTCATCCATGATCTCAATCATCGCTGCATAGGTTGCCATTGTTGTGATCCAAGTATTTTGATCTGCACTATTGAGTTGTTGCCACTGCTGGGATTGATCTAAAAATTTGGCATTGTCAGGTATCACGCCCAGTTTCTTCTGACGCTCAAAGCGTTGCCGTTGTAGCTGCAAAAATCCAGCCTTATAACGGGCGATAATGTCTTGCACGCGTGTCAATGGTGCTTGAATGGGTGCATGGGGCGCATAGTGAGCAAGGTATAAAAAGAAAGGCTGTTTCTGTTTTATTTGTGAGTCAACAAAATCTATGGCCGATTTAGATAAGTCATCGGTTAAATAATAGTCTTTGGGGTAATGACCTTCTGCTAGATGTTGATCATTTTTCATCATGAACTGTGGGCTGAAGTAATCTTTAGCGCCCCACCAGGTACCATGAAAAAAATCGAAGCCTCGATCCAATGGATACTGTTTTTCTTGCTTTGATTTATTGGTATTGGTTAAATGCCATTTGCCGACAATAGCCGTGCTATAGTCCTTTGCTTGTAGAATTTCAGCAATGATCGGAATATCTGTTGAAATTTGTCCTCTGTAAGCGGGAAGGTTTTCATCAAGTGACATTCTGCCGACGCCTACACCATGCTGATAGCGTCCTGTCAGTAAGGACGCTCGAGAGGGGGCGCAACGACTGGTGTTTTTAAAACCTGTAAATCGAATACCATTATAGGCGAGTTGATCAATATTTGGGGTTTTGATCTCACCACCATATGAGCCCAGATCTGAGAAGCCAAGATCATCAGCCATGATAATAATCAAGTTCGGTTTACTCAAATTGGACGCTTGTACTATGCCAGTGGCTGTCAGCAGAAGAAATAAGTATAGAGATCGGTTTAACATTTTATTCCTTAGTAAAATCAATATGCAGTAATGCGCGGTTGATTATTTTGAGTGATGTCGTGAGACCAAATGCGTTAGGAATAATATTTCCTTCTAAACCTTCTACATCACTTTTACCTTCAAATTTTAGTAAGTGCCAGGAGTCAAGGTGATCATCCTGTAGATCGATAAAGGTTGCGTAAATAACTGATGGTTGGCCAATACCTTCAGGGGATTGTAAAAGAAAATTATCAGATCCCGGGTGGTAGAATTCATTTTCATCATTAACAACATTGACTTCTACTTTTAGATGAAAGCCATTTTTGCGCGCATTAATAATACCATTGAGCTTAAAAGACGAGCGAATTGTTGCCGAAGAAATACCGTCAATGTTGTCGAAATTCGCTTGTTTCTTTTTTAAACGATGAGACCAGACCGGTAAATAAAGCTGTCGATTTTTTTCGGTATACTTCAAAGGATCACTGATAAATAGTGGTTCAATCATATTGCCAAAGTCATCTTCTGCCCAAACGGCCAGGTAAATATCGTCGGACTGCTCATGTACCAGCACTTCCAAAAAACTCCTTATTTCTTCTGTTTGTTTTAAGACCTTGTATTGGCCATCAATTTCTTGAGAGACAACATCTTTACTTGCTCGAAAAACACTGTCTCTGTGCCTATTTTCATAACTTAATTCCATCAGGCTAGAAGCGGGTGGCAGAGCCAATAGAGAGACGGCAACAAGTGTTATTAACAGACCTAGCGCTGGCAGTTTATATTTTCTGCCTTGGGACAGATCAATGAACTTAAACAGACTTTTACGTCGCTCATAAAGATGTATATCAATTGATATCATCATCAATAAAGCAAAAAAGACATGGACTGTTACGGATGTTTTATTAAATGGAAAGACAAATCCATAAAGTCCACTAATAACAACCGTGAGTAAGACGCCAAATAGAAAAATTAATGCAGCTTGTTTCATTTTTCCATCGTAATGTTTAGTAGTGATTCTGCATATCGACGAAAATGGCCACTAAAGTCATGCTGATATTGTTCAATAACCTTTGCCCCTCGCTTATCCTTATCACCTGCATTAATCAGCATGCCGGCTACCGTTAACTCCTTCATCGCTTTATTTAGGTTATTATCATAACTTTTATCTGTTTCTTTGCGCTCAGTAGTCATTTTTGCTTGATAATGTTGTGCATGGCCACTAAATCCCTCGCTGTCGAGCAGCGTGATAAGTTTTTGTTGAAGTGCCTTTGATGGGTGCTTTCTAAAGGCATAACTTACTGCCAAATAGTGCGATAAGGTATGCTCAGGTGTTAACTCTTGTATTTTTTTGTGAATCGCCTGGGTCACGGACTGCCCATCACAATAAGTCAGTGCAAGTATCAGTCGGTCGACATCAGTAAAGGTATTCTTATGTTCACGGTCTTTTGTCCAGCCATGGCCTTTGTCCCAGTCTTTCGAATTAAGCTCTTTCACTAATACATCTTTACCTGTTTGATCATTAAGAAAAGCCATTACCCTGGCATAATTTATTTTGTGTAAGTCTTCTGATGCATTTTTATAAGCTTTTCTAAGCAGTGGCATGCTCACCTCAGGGTTCGACATAATATATGCCAAGCTTGTATAATCGCTGACATGCGACCGTTTCTGGTCGATTTGTCGCTTCATATCTTTAATGTCTACAATAGCGGTTGCAATGATCGCTTGTGAAACCGGGAAAGAATCTTTCGCGCCATAGACATTTGCGGGCATGATGCCTTTTTTAATAATACTTTTCTGTAAAGCTTTTATATTTACATCCCTGGTATTTCCATCAAGATCAGCAGCCATTGCAGCAGCCATACCAATTGCATAACCTTGATTTTGCATGTCAGGTTGCATTCTAACAAGTGTCATAGCATCCCGTTCAGCACTGGCACCTAGGCCTATAGTGTAGATACCGCGCAAACCTGAGGGCAGAAAACTACGGTAAGGCATATTAGCGGTATAAACCGGACCTTTCATATCTTTAACCAGTAAAAGTGGGGAATTAGGAAAACCCGCTGCATCAAAGTTACTTTTCATCTGTACAATGGTGTCTTCAAAGGTGCGAGCAGCCAGGATATCAATTGTTGTCAGGGTATAATCGCCAACAATGCGTCGTCGCTCACGACTGTCAACCAGTTGTCCTGCATCAAAAAACTTATCTGATCCTTTTTGTCGTTGGGACATCATAAGATGCCAGATGTCGATGGCATCAGTATCATCAACCAAGGCATAGGCAGTATTGTTGTAATTGTTGCCGGGATTACGGTAGGGGTAACCCGCTATTTGAACAGAGAACATGCCTTTCTCATCAATACTGAAACGTGTTGATGCACCAGCATGACTGGAGATGTCGGAATTTCCTGTGCCATCAATGACGGTTTTAGCAAGCACGATACCTCTGCCAAATGGAGTGGCTACAATGACGCCTTTGACCTTATTGCCCTGCATGACTGCGCCAGAGCCGAATGAACGGTACCAGATGTCACCGCCGCTAGCCCCAATATTGCGTCTAAGCCATTCTGATTTTTCATAAACATCCCAACCACGTTTACCCGATTTTATTGCTTTATCGATCCGAGCAGTAAAGCCGTTACGGAGTCCATACCAGTATTTACCAATAAGACCGGCTGTTCCTACACCGCCAAGCTCATCTAGGTATTCAATTAACAGGGTTTTTGCACCTTTCTCAGCGGCTGCGAGTGCCGCTGGGGCGCCGGAGGTTCCCCCGCCCACAACAACGACATCATACTCGCCAAGAATAGGCAATGAATTGCCCTTGATATCAACAAACTGTTTTTTATCAGCGCTGTTTAAAACTTTATTGTTTTCTGCCATGGCATAAGATGGGCTTGCCTTATGTTTAACCGGTATAAAACTGTTATTCTGTGTCTTTTTTTTGGCAATAGAACGGGCATGGTCAGCAAGTTTATGACTTAACTTTACTTTATCCGCTAAACTAATGTTTTTATAGATTTTTGCATCAATTGCTGCGTACTTTCCATAAATCAGCATATCTGGAAAGTCGTTATGATAGAAATGGTGTAGATTAACCTTGTCAGTGCCTGGCCAGCTTTGCAGGAAATTGCCATTATTGAGGTGAATGCCTAGGTGGTAGTCCAATGCTTCCGATGTTTCAACAATACCTTTACGGCTAATTTGATTTCTGATCTTTTGCTCAATCTTAGCGATTTCTGACCAAGATGCTTGTTTGAGCTGATGTGTTATATCTGTTTCATAGATATCTGCTTGTATGTTTGCTTTTGCCTTGAAAGTACCACGAGACCCAACAGAAGGAATAGTTTCTGATGTTTTTTTACTCGATATTGAGTTTAACTCACCTCCTGCAGATCTAAAATTAAAAGCGATGGGGCCAGCGTTAAAGTCTGAAAATGGCACTGTTAATTGTCTCATTAGCGTGGCATGTTCAGTCGCATCAACGAGAACCTTAGCTTTTACTACTTGGCGACCACTTCGGTTGACCATAGTAATACCACTGAATTGTCCTTTTTCATCCAACAAAATTTCAGCAGGATAACTCCCTGTTAAATATTGAACACCAGCATCTAACATGAGCTTATCAAGGTTTTTTTTGAGCGTTAGTGGTGTTGTCTTTGGGTTGTCTCCCCATATGTCTTTTAAGATGGGATCTACTGACTTGCCCTTCAGTTGGTACTTCATATGTAGGCCCATGTCTTCACCAAGGTAGGGGCGATCGGTAAGGAGAAAAACGCTAGCGCCATTTTGGGCGGCATGCACAGCGGTTGTTACTGCTTGTATTGAACCACCGGCTACAACAAGGTCAACATCATAAGCAATCTGAAGTGATTTACTTTCTTCTACTATCCGGTTTTTAGTGGGTGGCGTAAAGGGCGTTCCAAAAACATTCAGGTGGGTAACAATAAAGGCTGCAATTATTACTTTAAAAAAAGCGCTTCTGTTCATTGGATTAATTATTTTTATATTGTACTACCCTACCCTTTATTTCTATATGTACCCATCACCATTCAAACTGCTCGTTTTATTAAGCGCGGATTTCAGTCTGGTTTTAGCATCTTACTTCTTTCTGCTGGGAAGTAAACGCATGTGATTGATCCTCCAGCCTTTACTTGTTTTCTTCAATACGTACCGATATTGTCCGATCATCAGTTTCTCTTGGCTACGCTTGCCACCTTCAGGAAAATGCCTTGCATGTAGAGTGGATTTAACAAAAGCGGTGTCTCCATCAATGTCTATAGAATTAACAAGCTTATTCGTAACCGGCATTTCATTTAACGAGAAACGATCACAAGACTTGGAGCATTACTCATTATTTTTTCTCTCCGCTTATATCTACGAAATCAAACAGAGAATACCCATGACCACATTACACTGTAATTTTATAGTTCAAACTGAGGTATTTTCATCCACTCTCCGCCCTTAAGTGCCGACTGATGCGCCACCACTCCGGCAAGCGTCATATTAAGCGCTGTGCTGATGCCCACCGTCGGCTGTTTTTCCAACAGGATCGACTCAATAAAATCGTTCGTCAGATAGCCATGTGACGCGCCATGATGCGGGCCGTTCGCTCCATGCGGCAACGGCGGACGCTTAATCATTTTTTTATCAGCCGGCTTGCTGCCATACACCCGCCCTTTTTCGCCATGTGCGTCTTTCATCTCCCAAGCTATCGCCATACGGGAGATGCCGCCATCACTTGTCTTAAAGAGTCCGACCTCGTTTCCAAACGGGTTTTTGTGTGGATTGTTTTCAGGTTGAAACTGGGTATGCGTGCTCTTTGTACCGAGCGCGGAGACCTCGGTTAAGCGGCCGCCCGTAACCGATACATAGTATGCGGTTGCATGGGTGGGATACCACATCGGAACCAGGCCACGACGCCATCCATAGGCATCAATCGCTCCCGTCTTAGGATTGAAACTTCCCAACCCCTTGGCCGCGAAAGCGTGATAGTATTCGCCTTCGGAATACCTGATGTCCCCCAATTTCCCCGCCTGATACTGCATGCGCCAGTTATAGTTATCCGCATGGAACGAAGAGGTTTCATTCATCATATAGATCTTGCCGCTGCTTTTAACCGCGTTGAAAAGCGCTTCGGCCTGCTCAAACGCCGTAAAGCCGAAGACGGCGGGACAGGAAACCGCAACATGCTTACCGTGCTGCAGCGCCATGATGGACAGGCGTGCATGGCTCGGTGCGTCGGTTGCAATATAAACCGCTTCGATTTCCTTATCCTTGATCATTTCCTCGCAGGAAGGATAGGTCTTTTTTGCCCCCACGGCGCGGGCCAGGTCCGCACACCGCACCGGATCCAGATCCGTCGCCGCCACCACCTCAACGTTTGGGTGGTTCTGATAAAACCAGGTTGCTCCGAATTTGCAGAGCCCGTATCCGGCAATGCCCACCTTAACTTTTCGGTCAGAAACGGGTTCCCAACCCTCGCCCCAATAATTCTTACCCTGCTCGGCGGTCTCGAAACCGGAGATGACTTTGCCATCAGCGTCCGTTGGCAACACAATTCTTCCATCGGCACCTCTTTTAGCCGCCGCCGATCCCGCCATTCCGGCAGCTCCCAGGGCGATCCCCAACTTGCCTGCCGTTAACATAAACCGCCGCCGAGAAACTTCACACTGTCCATTTTCACTCATCATACTATTCTCCTATCTGTTTTTTGTTTCATTGATGGCCGTTCCTTACTCAACATCATATTGATCTAGCAAAGATAGTTCCTACTCCATCACTTTGATGCTTACCGGGCCGAGCAGGCCGGAGGGCTGCAGCGGGGAGTCGGCTTTCCAGGGGTTGTAGAGCGAGAAGGTGTAGCGCTTTATCGGCCACGCGCGGCCCGCACTCAAATTTATCCCGCAGCGGCGAAACCCCGCACGTTTCCCAATTCGGGCTTAGTAATTGACTACGTGTGTAGCGACCTCTTTACCTGTATTGGCATCAACAAGTAGCGCTCTTACTGAGTCTGAGCCGAAATCGACACCAACAGCATAATTAACCATAATATCTTTCCTTAACATTTTATAAAATTTCAAATATTAATTTCATAATATTTTATACGAATAGAATTTTAGATAAGGAATCACAATAACCATATATCATTGTTATGAATACAGATAACTTAAATTACATAAAACCTACGATAGCATGTCGTTTAAATTACCACCTTAAAAATCATACATAAGTTATATTATAATACAATTATACAGATAACAAGAAAATGTCCTATATAAGGAACTAAATATTTTAAAGGTGTTGCTATAAATTACAGGTAGTATTGGTTCTCTATTCCATAAGATTCATAGACATCAATGACATCCATCCCTGCTGCTTTCGCAGCTTGTATGCCTATTTTTGAATCTTCAAAAACAATACATTTATCTGGTGATGCGCCCATAAGCTCTGCGCATTTAAGGAAAGTATCAGGGGAAGGTTTAGGTGATATTACTTTATCTGCACCAACAATATGATTGAATAAATGACTCATTTTACAAATTTCGATTATACTCTTTGCCTCTTGACTGTAGGCGCCTGTTCCAATAGCCATTGGTTTTTTACCGTGGTATTTTTTAGCAACATTAATAAGAGTAGTCGGTTTTACAAATCTAAAAGCTTCTTTTTTTACAAAGCTTTCTTTGAAGTCATTCATTTGAATGGCAGTTTCATTTACCGTGCATTTAAAATGTTTTATTAATATATTAATGGTTTCAATTGTTGGTACGCCTGCTAATGAACGCATTAAATCAGGCTGAACGGGAATATTATAATGTTGAAGTGTTTTAGTCCAGGCTGCCTCATGAAGCTGGCCGCTATCAACTATAGTTCCATCCATATCGAATATTAATGCATCATATTTATCAAACATACCGTTATCGCCTATCCTAATTAAATTATACCGCCATCAACAATATAATGTTGAGATGTACACATAGAACTATCATCAGAGGCTAAAAAAAGTGCCATTGCACTGATGTTCTCAGGGATAATAAACTCTTTAATACATTGAGATTCTTTTACACGATTTTTGTCTTCTTCATTTGACATGCTATTTTGCAATTGGCGCTTTGTCATAACCCATCCTGGTACTAGGGTATTAACTCTGATCCCATCAGCTCCCATATCTCTCGCAAGGCCACGGGTCATTCCTTCAATTGCGGCTTTAGAAGTTGTATAACCAGGCATAGCGCCATGGGTAGCATACCAACTCATAGAACCAAAATTAATAATAGAGCCCCATTGTTTATCCTTCATACCTGGATAGACCGCTTGTGAAGCAAAGAAGAAGTGCCGTAAATTAACGGCCATGCGTTCATCCCAGTATTCAACGGTTACGTCTTTAAAGTCATGTCTATCATCATTAGCTGCATTATTTATTAATACATTTATATCATCCAAATCGTGGCTAATAAGTGCAATAGTATCTTGGAGAGATTTTATATCTAACAAATCACAATGATAATAATGAGGAGTTGTATCGCCTTGCTCTTCGATAGATTCTACTAAGGCATGCGCTAAAGTATCATCAATATCGATAAAAGTGACTTTCGATTTTTGGCGACAAAAAGCCCTAACCAAATTTGCACCTATTCCGGATGCGCCACCAGTAATCAGAACGACCTTATTTTCAAGGCTTGGATATACATTACTTAGCTTCATTATTTTATTTTGGCCATAGACTACAATGATATTTAACTTAATACTAACGCTGATATATATTAAATTCACTATATTTTTTCTTTTCACTTTAAGCTGCAGTCCATTTTTATTTATAAGTCCTTATTTAGTTCATCCATTATTCAATCTACGTCAATACACTCCATAAAACTATTGAGATTTCATAGTTTCATTTATGCTTAGGTTATTTTACTGAAAAGCGATAAACAGATTCAGTTTGATAAACCTCTCCTGGTGCCAAAATAGTATTGGGAAATAAAGGCTAATTAGGAGAGTCAGGATAATGTTGCTTGTAATTTTAGTGTACGGTCAAAATCTGAAAACACCCAATTGTGATCATAACCACCATATTTACTATCAATGAAATAGCACTGGTTTTCCAAAGTGCTTAAAAAATAAGTATTGATACACCAGCAAGAAACACAATTGACAGTATGTATGGCTTTAATGGGTAGCTAGCTAATTTATTATTCATTAAATCGGATAGCTTCCAACCAATTAAAATTGCAGGTATACATTTTACAAAAAGGTAAAAATCTTGTACTTCAACGAAGCCTGCAATACTCAGCGTTATAATCGCCAAAACATTGATATAAACAAAAAAAGCATTTAAGTTAGCTTTAAGCCCTTCTTGAGTACTGTTTTGATATAAAAGCCCCATGGGCGCTCCACCTGCTGAGGTTAATGTACCAATAAAACCTGATAAAGAGCCTGCTAAAAGACTTGTTTTCGGGTTGATTTTAACACTGTAGCCCATGATAGAAATCAGCACCGCACATATAATTAACACGCCAAATAATGTTCGATAAAAAGTATATTCAACATAAAACATAATTAAGCTAGCGATCACTACGCCTATCGTTCCCCCTATAATTGAAAACGAAATTTGCTTAAGTTGTATACTTTTTATATTACGATATGAGATAAGGCTAGTAATGAATAAAGAGTTTAAAATCATTGGCTCAGGCACCATTTCAGGTGCAAAAATCATCAACACTGGTGCGCATAATAAGCCTAAGCCAAACCCTATCGTGTTTTGAAGAGCAGCTCCTAGCGCTAAAACAAAATAAATTACAATCCAGCCAGTCAATTACAACACCCAAAAAAGTATTAACAACAGTTAAACTATTACAATAATCAAACACTAACACTTATCATGTTATATTACTAATAACTTTGTGCTTGAATTATTTAAATTAACTTAAAAGTAATTACAAAGCCAATAAAACCAAATATTTATATTTAATCAAATATAAAAAACAACATAATGATAAATATTTACATTGGGGATAATTGCAAACACACCCTTAATTAGGATATTGTATTACAATTAATTTGATCACAGGTTTTTAATTATATGAACTTATTAGAACAACTAAAAAACGTGACTGTTGTCGTTGCCGACAGCGGTAATGTTGACGCAATAAAATCACTAAACCCTACTGATGCCACTACAAATCCTTCGTTGATTTTACAAGCAGCGAAGTTACCTCAGTATCAACATTTAATTACGGATGCTATTCAGAAGGCTGGTAATAAAGTAGACGATATATGTGATCAACTTATTGTAAATTTCGGATGCGAAATTTTAAAACATGTTCCTGGACGTGTTTCATCTGAGGTTGATGCACGTTTATCATTTGATACACAAGCAAGTATTCTAAAAGGCCGTGAACTTATCGCGCTATATAAAGCAGCCGGCATTGAGAAAAAACGCGTTTTAATTAAATTGGCCTCTACATGGCAAGGCATTAAAGCAGCTGAACAATTAGAAAAAGAAGGTATTGCTTGCAACTTAACTCTGCTTTTTTCAAAAGCCCAAGCAGTGGCATGTGCAGAAGCGAATGTAACATTAATTTCACCTTTTGTAGGTCGTATTTTAGATTGGTACAAAAAGGCAGAAGGCAAAGATTTTGTTGGTGCTGATGACCCCGGAGTGCAATCTGTCACTGCCATTTATAATTATTACAAGCAATATGGTTATAACACAGTAGTGATGGGCGCAAGCTTTAGAAATATAGGTGAAATCATTGAACTAGCGGGTTGCGACTTATTAACTATTTCTCCTGCATTACTGAATGAATTACAAGCCACACAAGGCACGCTAACCACTAAATTATCAACTAAAGACGTTGCAGTTAAAAGTAAAAACGATATTGTGCCATTAACAGAGGCGAGCTTCGCTTGGAAACACAATGAAGATGCGATGGCGAGTGAAAAACTTTCTGAAGGTATTAGAAACTTTGCCAAAGACCAAGCAATATTAGATCAACTCGTTATTGAATTATTGAATTATTGAAGCAAGCATAAATCGTTTAACACCAGTTTTGCATGAAGTTGTTGGTTATGTTTCTACAAAATACAAATATTGTTAGCTTCTCCTGCCGTATATAACATTATTCTAATAGCTTCAGGTTCAGATGTTGGACTTGCCACTGATTCAGCAATAATGGTATGAACTCTTTTGGTGAATCAGCGCCGGTCAGTGTGTTGTTAGATCATTTTGTCTTTACCGTTAAAAATGTAGTAGCTATTGCTATTGCTCAACTTAAATAATAAAGGAATTTCTATGAAATCGAGAACTTCACTGAAAAGCTGGCAAACATTAGTTAAACATGCACAACACATGAAAAATCAGCATATTTCAGATTTTTTTTCCGCTGACGATCAACGTTTTGATAAATACTCAATTCAATTGCCTGCATTTTTACTAGATTATTCTAAAAACTTAATAACCAAAGAAACTTTTGATACCTTAATAACGCTTGCTAAAGATTGTGACCTTGAAAATTGGCGAGAAAAAATGTTTAGCGGTGAATCGATTAACCGTACTGAAAACCGTGCTGTATTACACACAGCACTAAGAAATCGAAGTTTGACTCCTTTACTTGTTGAAGGAGAAAATGTTACCGATGAAGTTGAAAAAGCTTTAAGCAAAATAAAACAGTTTACTGAAAGTGTTCGCCAAGGAAAATGGGTAGGTTATTCAGGAAAACGTATTACTGATATTGTCAGTATTGGCGTCGGTGGCTCAAATTTGGGTCCTCAAATGGTTACCGAGGCTTTAAAGCAATATAGTGACCACAGCTTAAATGTCCATTATGTTTCAAATGTAGACGGGACTCAAATAGCCGACGTACTTCGCCCCCTAACCCCTGAAAGTGTTTTGTTTATTGTATCAAGTAAAACATTTACCACAACTGAAACAATGACCAATGCACGAACTGCTGTTAAGTGGCTGACCTCAGCCTCTTTTGACGACAGTGCAATTGCAAAACATTTTGTTGCGGTAAGCGCTAACAAAGTAAACGCTAGTGAATTTGGTATTGATGAAAATAATATTTTTGATATGTGGGACTGGGTTGGCGGTCGATTTTCATTATGGTCTGCCATTGGTTTACCTATAGCATTAGATTTAGGTTTTGACCAGTTTGTGCACCTTCTTGAAGGCGCTCATGATATTGACAACCATTTCAAGCAAGCACCATTAGAGCAAAATGCTCCGGTAATTCTTGCATTGCTCAGCGTATGGAACTGTACTTTTTTAGGTGCTCAATCACAGGCTATCTTACCTTATGATCAGTCGTTACATATGCTATCTGCTTATATGCAACAAGCTGAAATGGAAAGTAACGGTAAATCTGTCACTTGGAATGGTGATGAAATTGATTATCCTACGGTTCCTACTATTTGGGGCGAAGTTGGTATCAATGGTCAACATGCTTTTTATCAGTACTTACACCAAAGCAATAATATTGTACCTGCAGATTTTATTGGTTCAATTGAAAGTGTTACGCCAGTTCAAGGGCATCATAAAACCTTAATGGCTAACTTTTTTGCACAAAGCCAAGCGTTAATGCAAGGGGTGAACGAAGAACAAGTTCGGGCAGATTTAAAGGCGAAAGGCCGCACTCCAGAATATATTGACCAGGTTGCACCTCATAAAGTTCACAAAGGGAATAGACCGACAAATACGATATTAATGCAACGTATTTCCCCTCGTTCTATTGGTAGTTTAATTGCCTTATATGAGCACAAAATATTTGTTCAAGGCATTATTTTACAAGTTTGCTCCTTTGATCAATGGGGTGTCGAACTGGGTAAAGGTTTGGCAAATAATATCCATAGAGAGCTTCTCTCGGGTAATATTAACGACGAACATGACTGCTCGACAAAATCTTTGTTGAAATGCTTTATTAAATAGCGATATGAGGCCAATATAATTGTTGGCTCATCATCTGGTTTTAACCTTTCAAAAAGAAATTAATACCTTAATTGGTGAAAATGGTACTGGGAAAACAAATATTTTCAGAGCCATTCGCCTACTACTGGATAATGAATTGCCGAGAGCGGCGGCTCGTTTAAAGGAAACTGATTTTTGTCGCCAGCTAGGTAATTGGCGAGGTCATTGGATAATTATTAGCCTAGAGTTTGATGAAATTGCCGAAGATGAAGTAAGCCAAGCCCTATTTTTACATGGCACTGGAGCCATTGAAGATAACAGTGTTAATAAGGCAACTTACAATTTTATTTTTAGACCCAAAGCAGATATTAGAAACGCCCTAAGTCAATTAGCTGTTGGAGATATGGCGGCGCTAGAGGCCTTGCGAAATGATATAACTATTGCAGACTACGAGCCTATATTTACAGGGAAGAGTAGTGCTGACTTTAATGACCCTGTCGTATATCGACAGATCGTAGGTGATTTTGAGAGTGTGGATTTTCCAGCTCTAATAGATAACTCTTTAATTGGTGTCAAACTTCCAAATATCCTTTCTATATCTGATGAAGTCGCATTTACTTTTGTAAAAGCTCTCAGAGATGTTGTTTCCGACTTCAAAAACAGCAGAACCAATCCCCTTCTTAAGTTACTCAAATTAAAAAGCGAATCAATAAACCAAGCAGAGTTTGGGCCCATAGTTCAAATTGTTGAAGACTTAAATACATCAATAGAAACATTATCTGATGTCAAAGAAATAAAATCTGATATCAAAGGGACAATTAATGATGCTTTGGGGGATATGTACTCCCCTTCTTCTATAGCAATAAAATCAGACCTTTCAGACGAAGCTGAAGAACTATTCCAGTCTCTTAAATTGTTTGTTGACGAATCTAACGATGGTTATGAAGGTAGTATCTATGAGATGAGTCTAGGTGGAGCAAATCTAATATTTTTGACACTTAAGCTTTTAGAGTTCAAGTATCAACGTCCTAACGAAACTATTGCTAACTTCTTGCTTATCGAAGAACCTGAAGCGCATATACATACACATATTCAAAAATCATTATTCGATAAAGTTAGCTATGACAATACTCAAATAATCTACTCCACGCATTCAACACATATATCGGAAGTCAGTAAAATAGAACGTGTAAATGTAATATCTAAAACAAATGCAGGATGCGTTGCATACCAACCCTCATCTGGTTTATTGCCACAACAAATTACCTTTATAGAAAGGTACCTAGATGCAATAAGAAGCAACCTTTTATTTGCTAAAAGTGTAATTTTAGTTGAAGGTGATGCTGAAGAAATTCTAATCCCAGTATTAATAAAAAGAGTTCTAGGCGTTAGTTTAGATGAGCTAGGAATAACACTGGTCAATATGCGCAGTACAGGATTCGAAAACATTGCGTTGTTATTTCACGATGAAAGAATTAGAAAAAAATGTGCTGTAATTACAGACCTTGATAGTCAGTTTTTTGATACAACTATCCTACCAGATGATACTGACTCTATTAAAAAGAAAAAGAAAAAAGCACAAGGTTCACACAATAAAGGTGCTACACGAAAATTGGCCCTAGATGCTTTTTGTAACGGAAATGATTGGTTATCTCCTTTCTATGCGGACCATACGTTTGAAGTTGATTTTGTGAAGTCAGGAAACCGAAATTACTTAATAGGTATTTTAGATGACGTATATTCTCAAGGCGCTACTATCAGTGACTCTCGTGCAGATCTACTTTCTACTATAGATGATTTTGGTTCAAGGGCACTTACAATGGCTAACCACCAAGGGAAAGGCTGGTTTGCAATAACATTATCTGGAGCTATTAACTTTAATGTTCAATTGCCTGAATACATTATAGATGCTTTAGTATTTGCTCATGGTTCTTTTAATAGACAAATTATTGAAAAAATTATGGGATACCGTTTAAATCAGATAAAAACATACATCGTAAATGGAAGAGCATATTTACAGAGCCTAAGTTTACCGCAAGACCAAAGTACTTATGAAAAATGGGACGCACATTTAACTCCTATAGAACAAGGAATAAACCTGTTTGAATCGAAATATATTCCTTGTAAAGCGTTCGGAGGAGATTTAAGTGCACTAAGAGTTGATATGTTAGCCGACATCCCGTTACCGTCAAACTCATTTATTGAAAAACTCTAACTATGTCTTTTATTGATATTAGTCAGCTCAATGATGAACAAAAAGATGCTATCCAAGATGATCGAAATATTTTTTTGGTAGCAGCTCCTGGCAGCGGTAAAACTAGAGCTTTAACTTATAAAATAGCAAAAGAATTATCAGAACTTGATGAGCAAAAAAAATGGATTGTTGCTATCACCTACACCAATAGAGCAGCGGAAGAAATTAAAGAACGTATTGAATTATTAGGCATAGATACCAAGCAGTTATGGATAGGCACAATTCATGCATTTTGTATTGAGTGGATTCTAAAACCATATGGCGTTTTTCATAACGAGCTTAAAAATGGTTATAGCATAATAAACTCATACGATTCAGAAGAAATAATTTCTCAGCTATGTAAGAGCATTAGCAGCCCCATTATTTCGTATTACGATTGTAACCATTATTTCACATCTACTAGTCTTGAGTATTCATCATGCACTTTAGCTAAGAGAAATAATGTCGCAGCAGTGCTTAACCTTTATCACCAAAAACTTATTGCTGAGAACAAGATCGATTTTGAACTGATACTTCTCTACGCTTATCAATTAATAGATAGCCAACCATTTATTAGTGTTACTTTGAGCCACCTTTTTAAACACGTTCTTATTGATGAGTTTCAAGATACTAGGGAAATACAATATTCAATATTTTCTAACGTGTTGAAGGCTAGTCGAGGGGGAGTTAAAGGTTTTATTGTAGGTGACCCAAATCAAGCTATATATGGCTCTCTTGGCGGATACGCGATCTCTCACCAAGAATTAGAACGATTGAGTGGACAGCACTTTATAGAGAAACAATTAAATAAAAACTATCGTAGCTCGCAGCGTATCATCAACCATTTTTCCAATTACAAGGTATACCCATCTGCTATTAATGCAGAAGGTGATTTCGCAGCTTTTCAAAGTACGGTGACATTTAACTGCTCAGTTCATAAAGATCATTTAGCGGAGCAGTTAGCTGCCTTAATTAGCACTTCAATTGAAGGTAAAAATATAAATGAAAAAGATATATGCATAATAGCTCCTTGGTGGATTCATTTAGCCAGCATGACAAGAAAACTAATAGCATTGCTACCTGAATACGACTTTAATGGTCCAGGTATGACCCCATTTGCTAGAGACGAAGATAATTTTTGGTATAAGGTAACAAAACTTGCGCTGACGGAGCCATCCCCATCAATCTACATAAGAAGATTAAGATGGGCATCAGACATTATTCAACAGCTTGAATCAGACGGATTTTCTATTACTATTCTTACACCTAAAAAGTTGCTAAAAGTTTTTAATAGTATCAAATGTTCTGAAGCAGATGGTTTGAATTATTTAGATAGCTTTTTTCAGCAGTTAGTAGATGTTCTTGAAATAGATTTAACTGTTTACCCTTCTATATCAGACCACCGCACTGCTTTTTTTGAAAGTGCGAGAAAACGGGTAGATAGAATCATTAATGAAAATGAAGGATACGCTGGAAGCATCGAAGATTTTGAGAAAGTATTCCGAGATAAGAAAGGGATCACAGTATCAACTATTCACGGTGTCAAAGGTGCTGAGTTTGATGTAGTAATTGCTTACGGTCTACTTGAAGGCATTGTTCCTCATTTCAATGAATCTGATGCAAACAGCGCACATAAACTACTTTATGTAATTGGTTCGAGAGCGAGGAAGCATTTGCATCTAATATCAGAGCAAGGAAGAGGGACTCAGCGATATCCCAAATATCCTACTGAAATATTAGGCCATCACCATTTTGATTATGATTAACTTATTTTGAATTTCGAACACCACACTGTTATACACATCAAAAAAGCGAACCTTAGGTTCGCTTTTTATTTTTTGCTATTCAGTTTAAAAATAGACGTTAATAGTCGCTAGTAACAAACTTAATTCCGGTCACAAACTTAATTGCGACAGTCACAAACTTAATTCCCGACTGACAATATCTACTTAGTCTTCGTAAGTAGATATTGGTGGGCATGAACAAATTAAGTTACGGTCGCCGTATACATCATCGATACGGTTAACTGTTGGCCAGAATTTGTTAGCGGCAGCCGCGGCTACTGGGAATACAGCTTCTTTGATTGTGTAACCACGATCCCAAGTATCAGTAATATCCGCTAATGTGTGCGGTGCGTTATGAAGCGGATTATCTTCGCTAGTCCACTCACCTGACTCAACTTTACGTACTTCATCACGAATACAAGTCATGGCTTCGATGAAACGATCTAGCTCAACTTTAGATTCTGACTCCGTAGGCTCAATCATGAACGTGCCCGCAACAGGGAACGACATAGTTGGTGCGTGGAAACCATAATCCATTAAACGTTTTGCCATATCAACTTCAGTAATACCCGACTCGGCCTTAATTGGGCGTAAATCGATAATACATTCGTGAGCAACACGGCCATTAGCATCAGAGTATAAAATTGGGTAATGAGCGCTTAGTTTCTTCGCTAAGTAGTTGGCGTTAGTAATTGCGTATTTAGTCGCATCGGTTACGCCTTTTTTGCCAAGTAAGGCAACGTAAAGGTACGAGATACATAAAATACCAGCAGAGCCAAATGGAGCAGCAGAAACCGCGCCATTGCCTTTAGTTGTTTCGTTAACAGTCACTAAGGCATGGTCAGGTAAGAATGGGGCAAGATGTGCTTTAACACCAATGGGTCCCATACCTGGGCCACCACCACCATGTGGAATAGCGAATGTTTTGTGTAAGTTCAAGTGTGATACATCAGCGCCAATAAAACCCGGAGATGTAATACCTACTTGCGCGTTCATGTTAGCGCCATCAAGATAAACTTGACCGCCGTGAGCATGAATAATTTCACAAATTTCAGCAATTGTTGTTTCATATACACCATGTGTTGATGGGTACGTGATCATGATACATGCTAAGTTATCAGCATGCTCAGCAGCTTTTGCTTTTAAGTCGTCCATATCAACGTTACCGTGTTTATCACAGGCAGTAACAACAACTTTCATACCAACCATTTGCGCTGACGCAGGGTTAGTACCATGTGCTGATGATGGGATTAAACAAATGTTACGATGACTGTCACCGCGCGACTCATGGTATTTATGAATAGCGATCAGGCCAGCATATTCACCTTGAGCACCAGAGTTTGGTTGCATAGAAATATTATCGTAACCAGTAAGTTCAACTAACCAGTCGCCTAGCTCGTCAATCATTTTCTTGTAACCTTGCGCCTGATCCATAGGAGCAAACGGGTGCATATTAGCAAATTCAGGCCATGATACTGGGATCATCTGCGCTGTTGCATTAAGCTTCATGGTACATGAGCCTAATGAAATCATTGAATGGTTAAGCGCTAAATCTTTATTCTCTAACTTTTTAATGTAGCGTAACATCTCTGTTTCGCTGTGGTATGAGTTAAATACTGGATGCGTTAAAATTGCAGACTCACGTACTAGTGAGGCTGGAATTGAAGAGCAACCTGAAGCGACTACGGCATCATCTAACTCACTTACATCTAAACCATGACCTTCGCCAAGTAATACATCAAATAATGTATGAATTGATGCACGAGTTGTTGTTTCATCTAAAGACACACCAATTTGACCATCAACATCACTGCGCAAGTTAACGTTATTCGCTAATGCACGAGCAATGATTTCAGCCTTGTTTTCAACATTAAACGTTAGCGTGTCAAAATAGTTGTTATGAATTGCCATTAAGCCATTTTGAGCACTGCCTAAACATAAGATATCAGTGAAACGGTGAATACGTTCAGCAATGACTTTTAAGCCTTTAGGACCATGGTAAACCGCATAAAATGCCGCCATGTTGGCTAGTAATACTTGTGCTGTACAAATGTTTGAGTTGGCTTTTTCGCGGCGGATATGTTGCTCACGAGTTTGCATCGCCATGCGTAGTGCGTTATTACCGCGAGTATCTTTTGATACACCAATAATACGACCTGGTAATGAACGTTTGTATTTGTCAGATGTAGTAAAGAATGCAGCGTGTGGTCCGCCATATCCCATAGGAACACCAAAACGTTGGCTTGAACCAATTACTGCATCAGCGCCAAGTTCGCCTGGTGCTTTAAGCATAACCAAGCTCATAATATCTGCCGCTACTGCAACAATACCTTTTTTATCATGAATGCTAGCAATTAAGTCGGTAATATCAGTAATTTCACCAGTTGCCGATGGATACTGTAATAAGGCGCCAAAGATATCGTGTTCTACGGCTTCAGCAGCAGGTGCAACAACAATATCAAAACCGAACATGTCAGCACGTTGCTTAACTAAGTCGATAGTTTGTGGGTATACGTCACTTGAAATAAAGAACAAGTTAGATTTTTTGTTTTTAGATACGCGTTTAGCAAGAGCCATAGCTTCTGCAGCTGCTGTACCTTCATCAAGTAGTGATGCGCTTGCTAGGTCTAAGCCTGTTAAGTCGATACACATTTGTTGATAGTTAAGTAAAGATTCTAAACGACCTTGGGCAATCTCTGGTTGGTAAGGCGTATATGCCGTGTACCAGCCTGGATTTTCTAACACGTTACGTAAAATTACGTTCGGTGTTAACGTTGGGAAATACCCTAAACCAATATATGAGGTGTTTACTTTGTTTAAGCTAGCAACGGCTTTTAAGTCGCTTAACGCTTGCACTTCAGTTTTACTTGCTTCAATAGCAGGTAGGCCTGGTAAACGAATAGCACTTGGTACAATTTCGTCAATTAATGCATCAACAGAATCAGCACCAATATCGCTAAGCATAGCAGCAGTTTGCTCGGCATTAGGGCCAATATGGCGGCGGATAAAATCTTCAGATTGTTCTAACTGGGTCAACGATTGAATAGACATATACATCACTTTTTTCAAAATATGATACCAAGTTGATTAATTATCTACTCATTTTTAATGGTTAAAATGAAAAAGTAGAGCACTTAATTAATCAAATTGGTATTAAATAAATTTTATTTATAAAACAATAAACCCCGAGCATTGCTCAGGGTTTATAAGTTATTGTTTGTTTTACTTATTCGTCATCAACAACGTTTGCGTAAGCTTCAGCATCTAATAATGCGTCAAGCTCGCTAGCGTCGTCTAATTTAACGCGGAACATCCAACCATCACCAAAGGCGTCAGCGTTAACTAACTCAGGTGAGTCTTCAAGGTCTTCGTTCACGGCAATAACTTCACCAGAAACGGGTGCGTATATGTCAGAAGCGGCTTTTACAGATTCCGCAACGGCAACATCATCACCAACGCTAATTTCATCGCCAACATCTGGCAATTCAACAAATACCATGTCACCTAATAACTCTTGTGCATGCTCAGAGATACCAACAGTTGCAGTACCGTCACCTTCGTTACGAACCCATTCGTGTGAAGATGCATATTTTAACTCAGAAGGAATGTTGCTCATTTTTATTGATCCTAAATTTTATTTAAATCTTAATAATGTTTTTTGATGCTTGAAATACAGCCCAAGTATATTAAAAACTTAGGCAACTGACTATATAGTAGTCATTATATTTCAGATTAATATACTTTTTTGCCGTTACGTACGAAACTTGGCTTAACCACTTGTACAGTGACCGATTTCTTACGCATTTCAACTTCTACAGTATCTGCTAATTTAACAGCGCGTGGTACACGTGCCATAGCAATAGAGTGACCTAATGTAGGAGAGAATGTTCCTGAAGTAATAACACCTTCGCCGTGCTCAGTGATAACTTTTAAGCCAGTGCGTAATACGCCTTTTGCTTCCATCACTAAACCAACTAATTTTTGTTGATCGCCAGCAGCACGTTGTGCGCTCAATACTTCACGACCAATAAAATTGCGAGATTCATCATCCCATGCAATAGTCCAAGCCATGTTAGCAGCAAGCGGAGATACAGTTTCATCCATATCTAAACCGTATAAGTTCATACCAGCTTCTAAACGTAATGTATCACGAGCGCCTAAACCACAAGGTGCAACACCTGCGTCTAGTAGTTGTTGCCATAAGTCGCTTGCTTGCTCTTGTGGTAATGCGATTTCATAACCAGACTCACCAGTATAACCGGTAGTCGCGATAAATAAGTCGCCGGCTTGGGCACTAAAAAATGGTTTCATACCATCAACAGCAAGCGTTTGCTCTGCATCTAATAACGTAGCTACTTTTGCTTTTGCTTGCGGGCCTTGTACAGCGATCATTGCAAACTCTGGACGTTCTGTAATAGTCACATCAAAACTTGTCGCTTGAGTATTGATCCAAGCTAAATCTTTTACACGTGTTGCTGAATTAACCACTAAACGGTAATCAGTATCAGTGAAGAAATACACGATTAAATCATCAATAACACCGCCTTCTTCATTACACATACCTGTGTAAAGCGCTTTACCAGCGTCTTCAAGTTTAGCGACGTCATTAATTACTAAGCGACGTAAAAATGCTTTAGCATCATTACCTTTTACATCAACAATAGTCATATGAGAAACATCGAACATACCCGCGTCAGTACGTACGGCGTTATGCTCTTCAATTTGCGAACCGTAGTTGATAGGCATTTCCCAGCCATAAAAATCAACCATCTTGGCATTTGATTCAAGGTGCTTAGCGTGTAAAACAGTTTTATTAGTCATGTTGAGTTCACTTTATCGTTGGGTTAACTAGGCAAGTACGAATTATAGTTGCTTTGCGCTAACGCTTTGTTGCTTTAGTAACCTAATGGCAACTAAAACTTAACTAAAATATGCGGGATATTATACGATGTGAAAGAGCTAGGATCAATTTAAATACACACAAATTAAAACTAAAACCCAACTAATCACAATAAACAGAACTTAATACGGCATAGTGAGTCTTGGTCGAACTTTATTCAGCTACCGCATTAATTGATTGAATGAATATCACAACGTTTTAGCAAGTAAATATGTTGTCTGCTTATAAACCATCTTTATATTGCGACAATTTTGGTGCATCTGCGCTTAAACCTAATGCTTGTTTGATCAGTAATTGCTTTAATGGGCCAACCGAATTTAATACTGACATGCCTATCCCTCTAATTAATTTAGGTACTTTTTGTTGCATAGCAAAGCCTTGTTTAATTGACTCCATTGCCGCAATCATGTCACTCGCATCAGACTTGCGCCAGCGACTAAAGTGGCCGAGAGCCTTGCTATCAGAAATATCTAAATCATTGTCACAACATTCAGCTAATGTTTGCGCAATCGCCGCAGCATCAACTAAGCCAAGGTTAACGCCCTGCCCTGCAAGCGGGTGAATAGTATGAGCTGCATCACCAATTAACACGACTCGGTCTTGCACAAAATCTCGGGCTAAACGCATGGTTAACCCAAACGTTACTCTGTCACTCTCTAGCTTAATAGTGCCGAGTTTGCCGTCACTGGCGGCGATAATTTCTTTATTAAACTGCTCACTATCAAGTTGTTTGATCCGTGCGGCTTCTTCGGGCGGTAATGACCAAACGATTGAGCATAAATCACTTTGATATAAAGGTAAAAACGCCAATGGTCCTGTGGGTAAAAATACTTGCCAAGCAGTGTTTTGATGTCCTTGTGCGCACTTAACTGTGGCAACTAGTGCATGGTGATCATAATCACGAAATGTTATAGGCATATCAATTTGCTTACGCACCCAAGAATTCGCGCCATCAGCGCCAATGACAAGTTTGGCAATAAGCGGGGCTTGACCATCAATAGTAATAAAGACTTCTGAACCGCCCATTGCTAGGCTGGTTAATGTTTGCGAAATAAAAGTAATACCATCATTTTGCTCACACTTATGCCATAAAGCATTACGCACCACGTCGTTTTCAACAATAGTGCCAAGTGCGTTTAGTTGTCCGGCATTAGCACCATAAGGTAAGTCATCTTTACTGAAGTCTAAATGGCCGAAGCCGTCTTTGTCCCATACGTGCATATTAGCGTAGGCTTGACTGCGCATGGCGGTTATTTGTGACCATACACCTAAATTAGTCAGCAGTTGTTTACTGGCGCCATTAATAGCACTCACGCGCAGATGAGGCTCTTCATTAAGTTCATGCAAAGGTTGGGTGTCAACAATGGCCACAGATAACGAAGTAAGTTCTCGAATAGCTAACGCTGTGGTTAAGCCCACCATTCCGCCGCCAACAATAACAATATCAAAACTTTGCATTTATTTTCTCTATTACTTAATTTATTTTTGTATTTGTATAACTGAATTTATTCCGCCGCCAACAATAACCACATCAAAACTTTGCATTTATTTCTCTATTACTTAATTTGTATTTGTAGAGCCGAAATTATTCGGCTGCATAGGCGCTTGCATCACCCAATGTTTCAGGCGGTTAACACTGCATCTAGGGTTGTTGCATAAAGCATGGCTCGAAACACCCTCGACGAAATATCCAATAACGTGTCGACAAATCGTTTTACAATTAACTATGGCCCATAGTTTTTTCTGCTAACGCTGTTTTTAATGGTTTAGCATAATTCAACACTTTTAAACCGACACCACGAGCGATGGTCAGAGGAAAGTGTTTATTGGAAAATAGGTGTACTAATGAGTCGGTTAAAGCAATAACTTGCTGATGGTCAGCTTTACGCTGCTGTGCATATTGCTGTAATAATTTGCCATTGCCTAAATCACAATGAGCACCACTGAGTTTAGCTTTATCTAGTTGCGCAGTGATCATCTCGGCCATCACTTGTACATCACGCATGCCTAAATTAAAGCCTTGGCCAGCAATAGGATGCAAAGTATGTGAGGCATTACCCAGTAATGCCATACGGTGATGTACTTGTTCACTTGCTTGTATTAATTTTAAATCAAAACTGAATCGCTTACCTACTTGCGTAAAACTGCCCAACCAAGTGCCGAAATCATGCATTAATTTATCAATAAACGCTTGGTCATCTAGAGCCAATATATCGGCAACGTTTTCAGGTTTTACTGTCCACACTAACGAACAACGACCATCAGTCATGGGTAATAAGGCGACAGGTCCAGCGTCAGTAAAACGCTCAAAGGCAATATTATTGTGGGGGATTTGCGGCGTTAAATTGGCAATAATAGCGACTTGTTGATAATCACTAGTGCTGGTTTCAATGTTTGCTTGCTCGCGGCATACCGATTGGCCACCATCACAACCGAGCAATAAATTTGCACTTAATTCAATATCCGACTCTAACTGCACGATGACTTGCTCACTTTGCCAAGTAATGTGCTTAATTGTTTCGGGGGCAAAAAAGTGGATGTTGCTGCAGTGTTTAAGCGCGCCAATAAGGCTGTTGCCAATGGCTTGCATTTCACTCACAAAACCAAGCGCTGAAACATTATAATCGCGGCAATTTAGGCGCGCTTTACCATAATAACCACGATCTGAAATATGAATATTTTTAATTGCCATGGCATGGTTTTTTAATTCAGGCCAAGCGCCAAGGGTATTTAAATAACTTGCGGTGCCATGTGATAAAGCGATGACTCTAGCATCATAACTTTTAGGTAACTTGTCGGTGACTGCGAACGTTTCAACAACCGCAATCGTTAATAACGCACCATTAGCTTTAGTTAATTTAGATAACGCTAATGCCATACTTGCGCCGGCTAAGCCGGCACCAGAGATAATAATGTCAAATTTTTGCAATGCTGATGTTGTCATTGTTTTTGCCAGTATTTGTGGACTAATTTAACTGCATTAGAGTGTGAATTTTAGTGCTAATTTAAGTATCAGTTTAGGTGTTCTTAAACGGATAAACTTAACAAGCTTCTGCCATTACCGCTTCAATATCAGCAATTGTTTTTGGTGCATTGACCGTTAAGTTCTCATAACCGATTTCGGTCACTAAGATATTGTCTTCAATGCGAATACCAATACCTTGATAGTCTTCATCAACATCAGCCATAGCATCAATATATAAGCCAGGTTCAATGGTCATAACCATACCTGGCTCAAAGCTTCGTAGTTGGTTACGCTCGGCGTCAACTTGATAATCACCAACATCATGAACATCTAGACCTAACCAATGCCCTAGACCGTGAATGAAAAATTGCTTACAGGCTTTGTCGCGAATTAATTGCTCAATATCGCCAGTTAATAACCCTAAGTCATATAAACCTTGTGTTAAAATATCATTGGCGACTTTATTCGCTATGGCCAAGTTACTGCCAGGTTTAATAGTGTCTATGGCGGCAAGTTGCGCTTTTAACACTAAGTTATAAAGCTTGGCTTGAGCATCAGAAAACTTACCACTAACAGGAAATGTACGGGTAATATCGGCGGCATAGCCACACAGTTCAGCGCCGGCATCAATCAGTAATAATTCGCCATCCATTAACACTTCATTGTTATCGGTGTAATGTAAAATAGTAGCATTTTCACCGCCACCTACTATGGTGCTATAAGCAGCTGAGCGTGCGCCGTTATAAGCAAACTCATGCAGCATTTCTGCTTCAATTTGATACTCAAACAACCCTTGTTTGCTGTGTTGCATCGCACGTTTATGTGCATTACCAGAGATAATATTTGCGGCGCGCATTACGCTAATTTCGGCCGTTGATTTAATCAAACGCATTTCGTGGATCAAGTCACGAATATCAATCGTGGTGTTTGGCGCAGATAACCCTTGTCTGCCGCCGCCGCGCAATACATCAATACAGGCAAATACTAAACGGTCAAATTCACTATCGCTGCCTTGAGCAAATAATAACGCGTCTTTGGCGTTAATATACATAGGTAAAATTTGTTCTAACTCGTCAAGTACATAAGTCACGTCGAAAGCAAATTCACTTTCTGCTGCTTCTGCGCCAATTCGTCGGCCATGCCATACTTCTTGCTGTGGATCTTTGTCACGGCAAAATAAAATACTTTCATCTTCGCCATACACATTGCTGTCGCCTTTAACTAATACCAATAAAGCATCAGGCTCATGAAAACCGGTTAAATAATAGAAGTCTTTATCTTGGCAAAATAAAAATTCAGTATCTCGACTGCGAGTCACTTCTTTAGCCGCAGGAATTAACGCCACGCTATTATTAGGCATTTTCGCTAACAAGGCTTGGCGGCGGTTTACAAATTCATTTACGTCAATGCGGGTATGTATGGTCATGTTCTATTTGGGCTTATTAAGATATTTCAAATTTAATCGTTAAATTACGCTATTTTTACGCATGTACAAATGTACTAATGCAAAATGGTATGTTCTTTAACATCTGGCTTAGCACCAAGTTCAGCAAAACAAAGCAGTGATGAAATACGTACATACTCTGAAATTTCAAAATACGCTTGTTCGGTTTCTTCATCTTCTTCTAATTCATTTGATAAATTAGCAATATCCGAGAAGTCTTTAATGATTTCGGTAACGTCATCAGACATTTTAATATTATTTTTGTTTTGTAAACCAAAGCCCAAGTTAAAACCTTGTACCCAAACACTTAACGCGGTGCCACGTTCAATTAGCGATTCGTCGTCATCTGGTAACATTAGGTTATAGGTAAAGCTGTCATCTAAAACGGTTTGCCAAATTTCACCATAAACTTGTTTAAGTATCTCTTTTAAAGATTTACTTAATGTTTCACCATTATTAAAAAAATCATTAATAGACTTCAGATACCCTTCATCTTCAAAGGCAAATCCTGAACAAATGATGCCAGTTAAAAAGCCATGAATTTCACTCGCATGCGCTTGAAAATTCTCGCCGCCTAACGCCGCTTGTGCGTTAGCAAATGTTAAAGATTGTTGATCAGCCATAAGTCTTTTTTCAGTGATAAATATATACCTTAATCGTAACACTCAAATACTATACAGACCAGAAAAACAGCAGATAAAATCAGTCCTGATCCTAATCTGGATATAAAATCGGCATTCAATCGAAAATAGTAATATTTTTATTGAATTGCGATTTTGTCTCAGGTAAAGTCTCGCCGAATTCAGTGCTATGCTTGCCATTTAAGCGTGTGTTAATTATTAGCTCATTTTTCGGCTAATAACAAAAAATTATACTTTTTTACAAAAAATATACCGCCTACATATCACAGCGGTGTATACTAAGAATATGTTCCCTGGGGTGTTCGGTTGTTAACCATGTCCCTGAGCCGATAAGTTTTACCTTAGGGGGTTTATCGGTTGCTATTGAGCAAGCCCGACTCGATCGGGAAGCCTACGGCAATTGTGCAATCTCCGCCTTGAACACACGGTTGTTCAAGGGCTGACGTTGGCAACGGCATTTTGGGGAACTCTTATTCTTGTATCAGTTTTATATTCATAACAACGATTTACCTTTCCTGCTCTTGCAACTTTATGCATAGTTGCCCATATTGGTATTACCTAAAATTTAAAACTAATGAAATTCAGGCGCTACTTTGAGCACTACAAATATGACTGTACGTAACAGCTTAAGAAAACTCATTCGCAGTCGCCGTCAGCAATTATCAGCGTTAGCGCAAACCAATGCGGCGCTATCTATTTGTCAGCAATTAACTAAACACCCTAAAATTATAGCCGCCAATTCTGTTGCCTTGTATTTAGCTAATGATGGCGAGCTGAATTTAAGTGCGTTTATCGACTGGTGCTTCGAGCATAATAAAAAGGTGTATTTACCGGTATTACACCCCTTTGCGCCAGGACACTTATTATTTTTGCATTATCAAAAAGACAGTATTTTAGTGACCAACAAATACGGTATTCTTGAACCTAAACTGGATGTTCGTAAAGTACTACCGGTAGCAAGCTTAGATGTACTTATTACCCCATTAGTCGCATTTGATAGTATCGGTAATCGCTTAGGTATGGGTGGCGGTTTTTATGATCGAACACTCAGCCATTGGCAAAAGCACCATGCACTCAATTTACATATCAGCGATAACAATATGCTTTATCCTTTAGGCGTAGCTCATGATTGCCAAGAAGTTGATAATATCCCTATAGAACATTGGGATATTCCGTTACCAGAAATTATCACGCCAGCGCAAAGTCATCGTTGGCCGTAAAGTAGATAATGTACACATCGAACATTGGGATATTCACTTAGCAGAAATTATCACGCCAGCGCAAAGTCATCGTTGGCCGTAAAAGTAGATAATGTACACATCGAACATCAGGATATTCACTTAGCTGAAATTATCACGCCGAAGCAAAGTCATCTCTAGCCGCCGGCTTAATATCTAACATTCATCGCCGGTGTAGAAAAATCATTAATTAATGATTTATCCTTGAGGATTACAAGGTTATAATCTGCACATATTCACTGTATTTATTTAGCCACTTAAAAGCCGAGATCACTATGACCCAAGATGAAATGAAAAAAGCAGCTGCAATTAAAGCCTTAGAGTATGTTGTTCCGGGTGCAATTGTTGGTGTTGGTACAGGCTCTACGGTAAATCACTTTATTGATGCCTTAGCAACAATGAAAAATCAAATTGAAGGTGCAGTATCAAGCTCTTCAGTGTCCACTGAAAAACTGCAAAGCTACGGTATTGAAGTATTCGACTTAAATTCAGTTGATGACTTAGCCGTATATGTTGATGGCGCCGATGAAATTACCGAGCACATGCATATGATCAAAGGCGGCGGCGCAGCGTTAACACGAGAAAAAATTGTTGCTGCAGTCGCTAAAAAATTCATTTGTATTGCCGATGAAAGCAAGCAAGTGCCTATACTGGGTACTTTTCCTTTGCCGGTTGAAGTTATTCCTATGGCGCGTAGTTATGTGGCGCGTGAGTTAGTTAAGCTAGGCGGCGATCCAATGTACCGCCAAGGCGTAGTGACTGATAACGGTAATGTCATTATCGACGTGTATAACATGACCATACTTAACCCGGTTGAAATGGAAACTAAAATCAATTCAATTGTTGGTGTGGTCACAAATGGTTTATTCGCTAATCGCTGTGCTGACGTACTAATTTTAGGCACCCCAAATGGCAGTAAAGTAATAGATTAATTAATTAATATCACTCTGCTAAGCAGATAATAATTTTAGGCACCCCAAATGGCAGTAAAGTAATAGATTAATTAGTTGATATCACTCTGCTAAGCAGATAATAATTTTAGGCACGCCAAGTGGCAGTAAAGTAATAGATTAATTAGTTGATATCACTCTGCTAAGTAGATAATAATTTTAGGCACGCCAAGTGGCAGTAAAGTAATAGATTAATTAGTTGATATCACTCTGCTAAGCAGATAATAATTTTAGGCATCCCAAGTGGCAGTAAAGTAATAGATTAATTAGTTGATATCATTCCGCCAAGCAGATAATAACTTTAGGCACGCCAAGTGGTAGCAAAGTTATCGATTAATTTGCGGGTATTCACCTGATACTCCGATACTCATTTAAGGACAATGATTTTTGTTCTTAAATGACTATCCTGGTTTTTATTTTCGATAATTTATTGTTGCAACGCATGAGTTCTCACTAACCTCACATCCGAATTAACCACAACATATTTTCACACCACCGAATAAACAACCACATACCTACCAGTTACCGAACAAACAACAAACCAAAGTAAACTTAATAGGGCATTAATGTTACTTACTGAAATAACGAGATAAATTTGCTTATAAGAACTGTAAAATAGTTCTTTCGAGTTTTAGCTCTATATGGTAGTTTTACACTTCATCTTGGATATCTAGCCATCCAAAACCAAATACTATTAGTGAAGAGTTAATACCGCTATGACTAAAAAATCATTACATAAAGATAAGATCAAAGTCCTTTTACTTGAAGGCGTGCATCAATCAGCCTTAGAAATTTTAAAGTCGAATGGTTATAGCAATATTGAATACATTAAAAGTGCATTAGACGATGAAGAGTTAAAAGAGAAAATTGCTAATGTACATTTTGTCGGTATTCGTTCACGTACACAACTAACAGAAGATGTACTTAAGCATGCCAACAAACTCGCAGCTATTGGCTGTTTCTGTATTGGCACTAACCAAGTAAATATTGCTGCTGCACAAAAACGTGGTATTCCGGTATTTAACGCACCATTTTCAAACACTCGCTCGGTTGCTGAATTAGTATTAGGTGAAACCTTATTACTACTGCGCGGCATTCCAGAAAAAAATGCTAAAGCACATCGCGGCGAATGGAATAAATCAGCGACGGGCTCTGTAGAAGCTCGTGGTAAAACCTTAGGTATTATTGGCTACGGTCACATTGGTACTCAGCTTGGTATTTTAGCTGAACACGTTGGTATGCGCGTAAAGTTTTACGACATTGAAACCAAATTACCTTTAGGAAATGCTAGCCAAGTAGAGAGCTTAACCGAGTTATTAGGTGAAGCCGATGTAATTACTTTGCATGTACCAGAAACCGCATCAACACAAAATATGATGGGCACGGCTGAATTTGACGCAATGAAGCAAGGCGCAATATTTATTAATGCAGCGCGCGGCACTGTAGTCGACATTGACTCGTTATGTGATGCTATGGCAAGTAAAAAACTTGGCGGCGCAGCTATTGATGTTTTCCCTGTTGAGCCGGGTTCAAACGATGAAGAATTTGTATCACCACTGCGCGCGTTCGACAATGTTATTCTAACGCCTCATATTGGTGGTAGCACCAAAGAGGCACAAGAAAACATTGGCCGAGAAGTTGCAGGAAAAATTGTTAAGTATTCTGATAATGGCTCTACGCTTTCTGCGGTTAACTTCCCTGAAGTATCATTACCTGCACATACTGGCCGTAGTCGCTTATTCCATATACATCACAACCAACCTGGTGTATTAACGCAAATTAACCAAGCCTTTGCCAATCGCAACATCAACATTGCGGCTCAGTACTTACAAACCGATGAACAAATTGGTTATGTGGTTATTGACGTTGACTCAGCAGATAGTGAAGTGGCGTTAAAAGAGTTAAAAGCAATTGATGGCACTATACGTGCTCGCTTAATTCACTGATCCAGATAAAATCATTTGCGCACTAAGGGTTTGATCATGATCATTTACTCTAAAGACAAATCTGGTTAAGATGAATACCAAGTGACATAAACATCTGATCATCTTTTTATGTCAATTGGTATAAGCAGTAATGAGCCAAAGCTTATTACTGCTTTTTAATAGGTGGAGATAAATTAAAATCATGGTTCAAACTACGCTACAAACTGTGCTTAAAAAAGCTTCGCTGCAAACAACTATTGCGACACTGCAAAGTAAGCGTTTTAGCTTGCGCCCTATTAATGTTACCGATAGGGAATTTTATATTGCCCTGCATCAAAACCCTATTACTTGCCAATATGTTGAAGGACCACTAACGCGGGAGCATGCCAATAAAGATTTCGAATTTAGTTTACGGTTAAATAAAATCGGTTCAATGTTAACGTTTATGATCATGGCGAAAGCGAATGTCGCTAACCATGCCAATAATACTAGCAATGTTGATGATACGGTTGCTCATTATCAACAGCAAACCCCGTTAGGCTTTTGTGCACTGTTGTGGAATAAATACCGCAGTTCTATTGAAATGGGCATTTATTTAGACAGTGATTATTTTGGTCAAGGCATAGCCAAAGAAACACTGAATACCTTACTGGATTATGCGTTTAATGTGGTAAACATAGACACTATAATGGTGCGAACCCACTTTAATAATATCGCGATGATCAAAACCATTAACAGCTTAGATCACACAATTACCCGCACTCGTAATAGATTACAGTGGCATATCACTGCTAAACAAGTTCCTGGCACTAGGAACTCATCATCTTGAATCTACTTTTTGAGCATAACAATGACTAATAATAAAAGCGAAGAACCTATCAGCAAAACAGGCAGTTTAGTGTGTGTTGGTACTGGCATGATGCTAGGCGCGCATATTACGCCAATAAGTCGCAGCCACATAGAACAAGCCGATGTGGTATTTACCTCGGGCAATAACGGTTTTGTGGTTAAGTGGCTAGAAGAAATGAATAGCAATGTGGTTAACTTGCAACAGTTTTATCAAGAGGGCAAACCGCGCAGTAATACCTACGATCAAATGGCCGATATTATGCTGAGCGAAATGCGCAAAGGGAAAAAAGTGGTTGGCGCATTTTATGGTCACCCAGGCGTATTTGTTACGCCGAGTCATAGGGCCATTAAACAAGCAAAAAGCGAAGGCTACTTTGCCAAGATGGAAGCGGGCATATCTGCCGAAGATTGCTTAGTGGCCGATTGCGGCATTGACCCTGGCACTTATGGTTGCGCGATGTTTGAAGCCAGCCAATTTATTAAATTTAAACGCAGTGTCGATAACAGCGCTTACCTAGTTTTATGGCAAGTGGGCATAGTGGGCGACAGCACCCTTACCCAATTTTCTACTGGTAGCCAATATAGAGCGTTATTGGTTGAGGTATTAAGCGAACATTACCCGCGAGATCATCAAATAATTTTATATCAAACGCCAAGCTTAGCAATTGAACAAGTACGCATTGATAAAATGCCATTAAGTGATTTTATCAATGCCAATGTAAACCAATGTACTACCATGATATTACCACCCGCCAGACGGTTAATGGTTAACGATACTATTACCGATAAAATAAAACAGTTAGATAAACAGCGCCAAGCGCCAACGCTGAGCACCATTGAATAGAACAATTAAATAACAGCCATAAAGTCAGCACCAGAAAATGTGCACATTGATAAAAACACTTACTCATTGAAAAATAGTAAAAAAATGAGCATTATGGTTAAGCAACAAATACAAAATAACAAACGTAAAATAAAATAGTAAACAAACACCCCAAACAATAACAATACAGAGGGATTTAACTATGCAACATACACAAACGACAGCAAACACTATCCAGTTACTAGCAAAACTGGCAGCAGACGCAACACTTAACAATGCAGATTTAGCCGAGCAATTACAAGCATTAAACTTAACGGCTGAACAACAACATGCGTTTATACAAGGTGATACACAAACACTTGAGCAATTATTACGTATCGATTCTATTGTTTGTAATAATATAAAAAAAGACGTGCCTGATGATGATGAAGATGATGCACCAGCAGAGTCGCCAGATAAAGAAACTGAAATTCGTCAAGCAATTTAATTTTGCTGATAATAGCGTTGCATTGCAACGCTATTTATAAATATAGATTGTGAGCTATTTATCAGTGTTATGTTACTAATAGATACTAAAAAAAATAAATATAATACCGGCGTTTCGCGTTTGCTAACGGCCGGTTTTTGTCGTTTATTAACTCATTGTACTAAGCATTTATTTGGTATTGTGCTAATAACAGTTCTACTATTTAGTACCTTAGTAAAAGCGGACCACTTGAGCTCAACTGAAATTGATTTATTATTAGTAGAGGCGATAGAAAGCCGCAGTTCAGATAGAGTTTTATTAGAGCAAAGCATTGCCAAAATCCTCGAAAATGAACAATTACTATCAACGAGTCAACGCGAAAATTTCATTTACTTACAAGCCTATCACTTATCAGTTACTGGCAACCAATTAGATGCTATAGCCCTGCACCAAAAAATTGAAAATTCTACCGATATTAATATCAAAGTACGCAGTTATACATCGCAATTAAACTTATACCATCTTTTAGGAGACTATAAAGAATCTAATCAATTAGTTGATAAGTTATTATTCACATTGCCCAAATTGAACGATGAACAATATAGAAACCTTAGTTTTGAGATGATAGGTGACTACTATTATCACTTAGGTAAGCATCAATTAGCGCTAAATTATTTCAGCTTAATCAATGAAAGTGTGTTAACTAAAACACAAACTTGTAATCTAAAGTTGAGTAAAGCATTAAATTATTTATCCATTAAAAAATTGAAACCAAGCTCAGTAGGAGTTGAAAATACAATAAATTATTGTATTAACGTTGGCATGGTCCTTCAGGCCAACGTACTAAAACTTAACAATGCCTTGGCATTAATAACAGATAAACAATATCAACAAGCAATAGATAGTTTACTTCGCAGTGAGAAAGCGGTTATAACCGCTAAATTCCCTAATCATATATTTGCCTTGTATACCCTACTTACAACAGCTTATACGCAAATAAATAATTTTAAACAAGCTCATTATTATAGTGAATTAGCCTCACCTTATGTTGTCTATGAACCAAAGAGTAAATACACCTTAATATTATATGAAAGCTTGGCAAGCTTATATAAACAAGAAAAGAACTATGCGCAAGCGCTGCATTACCTGCAACAAGTACAAAATATTAAGCTTGCCGTTGCTGATTTAGAACGACGTAAAGCAATGGCAGGAGCAATGGGCAAGCATCAAAGCGCAGAATACACTATGCGTTTAAACACATTAATGAAAAAGAACACGCAAAGCATAAATACTTATGAGAAATTAGAGCTCGAGAATGCGGAATTAACCGATAAGTTAGAGTTCAGTGTTCGCAACATCATTATATTATTGATTATATACTGTCTATTTTATGCATTGATTTTTGTGTTAAAAATGCGCCAACAAAATATTATAAACCAACATAATATTGATCCTCTCACAGGGCTATTTTCTCGCAGTTACTTTGTTGATCTATTAGCTGGCTTAGTTTATCAAGACAAATCATTGGAACAACACTTAACCTTAATAACCTTTTCTATCGATAATTTAAAAACCATCAATAGCCAGTATGGTTATGAGCATGGTGACTATATTTTAACTTGCATGAAAAAAACATTCAAAAAATTAGCAAACAAGGATGACGTGATCGCACGTACTGGTAACGATGAATTTTCGTTAGCTTTGGTTGATACTTCGCAAGCCCAAGGTGTAAAGCTTGCGCGGCACTTTTTACAATACATCAATGAGCTATCAAGCCATGATGGTAAAATAGCCTATCAGCTGGGAGCAAGTTTTGGGGTTACAGATACGAGTTTATGTAAATATATTCCGAAAAACTTATTAACCGATGCTAATAAAGCCGCGTTAAACGCAAAAAAATCAGGAAAAAACAAAGTGGTCGCTTTTGATCTATCGATGACTGACCGCACCAAATATGAGCCGCTCAGTAAATTAAAATACATATTTAAAAGTTAATGACCAACACTATGATAACAAGAGCGATTAAGCGACTAAGTATTATAAAGAGTATTACACACTTGGTTAATATCATTAAAAAACAGAGTCCTCAGCTTAGCTTACCTGTTGTTAAGGCATTTTCACTTGCCACTATTTCGCTGACATTAATTTGCGGTTACGCCAATGCGAGTGATGATGATAGTTCTACTCGATTTGAACAAATCGATGTCGATAAAAAAGCCAATGTCATCCCTACCGCTACGCAAAATTTAAACAAGTCATTACTCAATGCCAACACTGAAATAGACATTAATGGTGATCAAGAACTTGATAATATCGCTGAGTATGTAAAAAATAATTATACGGTTGCAGCTGAACAAATCGTTAAACGCCCTATCATTGATATGTTTAATCAGGCATTAACATTAAAAAGTAGTGATCCACAAACAAGCCAAAAACTATTATTAGATCTATTAAGTCGCAGAGTTGAATTAAGCGAAGAGCAACACACCGAACTGCTTTTTTTGGATGCTTATTTACAAACACTCAATGAAAATTATTATCGAGCGTTAGACATTTATACCAATTTAACAATGTTAGGCCAAGATAACATTGCATTAAGAGCGTATAGCTACATGTTAAACTTACAGATATTAAATAGTGACTACGGTAGAGCGGCGGGTTTTATCCAGCCAATAAATAATTTACTGGCAAGCAATAACACCGAAACGCCTTTATCTGTTCAAAACAACGCACTAATAATCATTGGGAAATTTTATAGAGAACTTGGCAAATATCAAGATTCGCAACTTTATCTAGATAAAATTGTGATTAATCCACAAAATAAACGTGAACAATGTTTCATAAAAGTGCATCGTAATACGGTGAACCTCTATTTAAATAAATTCATTAGTACGGCTCAGCCAGTTCTCGATACGATAGAATTGTGTTCCAGTATTAATGAGACTCGAGTAATGCATGCATTTGTCACTCACATTGCTTATTTCAATATTCAGCAGCAACAATATCAACAAGCGATTAACCTGTTGTTAGGGCATTTGAACAGTGCAGAACAGATTAATCGCACAATGACCATGGCAAAATTTTACAGTTATTTAAGTCATAGTTATCAGCAATTAAAGCAATATGATTTGGCCTATACATACGCAAATAAATCCTTAGAGTCGGTAAACATAACTAGTGATAGATTGCCGGCAAAATTGTCTTACCAAGTTCTTTATCAACAAGCATTGAGTGCTAATGATGATGTAGCAACCTTTCAATACCTTGAACATTATATCGAGGCGAATGATGCGTATTTATATAGCGAGCATTTAAAGTACTTAGGGCTTGAGCAAGGCAATCAAAACTTCAGTACCATTGAAGCGAAATTAAATTTATATACCGAGCAATTATTTAAAAATAGTGCTGAACAAAAAATAAACCAAACCGCTAATGACAGTTATTATCTGTACATTATATTTTTATATGGCGTGCAATTAACCTTTATATTGTTTTTTTGTTATCAGCTATTATCGGTGGCAAAGGTGCTAATAAAGAGCAAAAAGCAACGTGCCATGTTGGTCTATGATTTTGCGACTACGGCCTATCTTCGAGAAGATTTTTTATGCCGAGCAAAACAAGTAATAGCCGATGCGAAAGCAACCGATATAAGCTGTAGTTTAGTGCTATTTAATCTAGATGATTTACGCAGTATTAATGAGTATCATAATAACGACAGAGGCAACTGGGCAATTAAATTTGGCGTAAGAGCATGTATTAAAGCTGCCCCTAAAAACGCGTTGTTCGGACGTTTAGGCGGAGATGAGTTCGCGGTATTGCTGCCTAACAACAACTTAGCCAGTGCGACTAATATAGCAGAAAAATTACGAGTGACCTTTGAAGATCTTGATACATCAATAGTGAGTTATCACTTCAACAGCTTTGCTAGCTTTGGCGTAACGGATACCCATGTTAGCGGTTATAATATCAAAGCATTAATAGAACATGCTGATGTTGCAATGCAGCAGGTAAAAAAAGCAGGTGGTAATCAAGTATTTTCGTATAAAACTAGTAACCCATAAAGCTTTCTAAAATGATAACCGCTGATTGGCAATCTATATTATCTTTTTGTAAATTACGATAACCGCCCTGTTCAAATAATTGCGCTTTGGCATCGGCGGTGGTTAATCGTTCGTCTTGCAGTACTATTTCAACGCCAAAACGACCAGACAAACGTTTGGCAAATTTTCTCGCGCGTATCGTAATTTCTTGTTCAGAGCCATCCATATTAAGGGGTAAACCAATGACCAAAGCATCAGGTTGCCATTCTTTAATAATAGCGCTGATATCATCCCAGTTTGGAATGCCTTCTTTGGCTTTTATAGCGCGAACTGGCGAAGCTGTTCGAGTTATTTCTTGGCCAACGGCAATGCCAATATATTTAGTACCAAAATCGAAACCAAGTAAGGTACGCTGACCTGCTTGTTTAACTTTTCTTGCCATTGTTGTAGCCTTAGTTTAAATGATTATCTAACGTTGTTGATTGGTGCAACTGCTGTTAATGGGGTTAAAGCCTAGCTTCAACCATTAATCGTTTCATATCACGCACAGCGGTATCTAATCCGTCAATTGCAGCACGGGCAATAATAGCGTGGCCAATATTGAGTTCAATGATTTCTTTGATTGCGGCTATAGGTTTAACGTTAAAATAGTTTAAGCCATGCCCAGCATTTACTTTTAAACCAATACTATCGGCGTACTGAATACCGGCAATTAAACGGGCTAACTCAACTTGCTGTTCAGCTTCAGAAGCGGCATCGGCATAACACCCGGTATGTATTTCAATAAAAGGTGCGTTCGAGGCTTTTGCTGCATCAATTTGCGCAATGTCAGCATCAATAAATAGGCTGACTAAAATATTTTCTTTTGCTAAGCGAGCAACTGCAGCGGTTATTTTATCTAACTGGCCAGCAACATCTAAACCACCTTCTGTGGTTAGCTCTTCGCGTTTTTCAGGTACCAAACAACAAAATACAGGTTTGACTTTACACGCAATGGTTAACATTTCTTCGGTTACGGCCATTTCTAAATTCATTCGAGACTGAATTGTTTGCGCCATTACTTGGACATCACGGTCGTTGATATGGCGTCTATCTTCACGGAGATGAATCGTTATACCATCTGCACCTGCATGCTCAGCAACTGATGCTGCATGGGCAGGATCTGGATAAGTAGTGCCACGGGCTTGACGTAATGTTGCGATATGATCAACATTAACACCTAATAAAATATCACTCATGTTGTTATTCTCTGTACTCTCACCCATCAATGGGCATTGTATTAGCCAAGCGTTACCTAATACCAATTACACTAAAGTAATCGGCTTATTTCGCTAGACGGTTTAAAAATAGTTTGCGACTGTTTAGTGGTTTGTTGCCAAGATAAAGAGCTAATACTTGTCGCATTAATTGTTTGCAGGTTAATAATACCTTTGCGTCACTAAACTTACCATCGCCAATTGCTAATAAATGTTGTTGATTATAACGCGGATAGTTTAGCAATATATCGGCTTTGACGAAGCCTTGTTCAGGAATAAAATACCAATCATCATTATCTATATTGGTTTGACTATGATGCTCTTGTTGGTAGGGCACATCTTGATTATATTCGTTATAAGCTGCACTTTCTCGTACTTGCTGTTGTTTCTGCTCTTGCTGCCGCTGTTGATACTGATGTTGTTGATGGTCATTCAACACGGTTGCGGCTTGTTCAGCTTTAGTCGCTGCCGCCTGTATAGCTGATTCTGCAATGGTATCAAAATCTAACGACATACCAAGCTCGTTTAATAATGTCAGTTCAAATTCTCGTAATAATGGCTCTATTGCATGTTGCTCAAAAAGACGTGTTAAACAGGCTTGATATAAGCCAAATAATGTTGGGCAAGGAATATTTTCAGGCAGTAAACGTACCATTAACTCATTTAAATAAAAGCCACTATATAAATGGTGGCTGGTTAACTCAATGCTTTTTTCTGCGTGTTCTAAGCGTGATAAGGTTTTAAGGTCACCTTGGCCTTTAAGCTCTATTTGCAAACAAGCAAACGGCTGTAGTAAACCTTTTTTATTGGATTTTTTACTTTTACCAACATACACAATGGCACTTACGTGACCGTGTTCTTCGCTGAGTAAATTGACTAATAAACTGCTATCACGAAAAGGGCGCGAATGAAGAAGATACGCCCTATGTAATTGAATTTCTCTAGTATTCATCAGCTAGCCCAACTAGCCAGAGTAATCGTCACCGTAACCTAAGCTACGTAGTGCGCGCTCATCATCAGCCCAACCAGACTTTACTTTAACCCAAGTTTCTAAAAACACTTTTTGATCAAATAATGCTTCCATGTCACGTCGCGCTTCACGGCCAATGGTTTTCAGTTTTTCACCTTTATTACCAATAACCATACGTTTTTGCGTTTCACGTTCAACTAATATCAAGGCATTAATGTGAATAATGCCTTTTTGATCGGTTTTAAACTGTTCAATTTCAACCGTGATTGAATACGGTAATTCATCGCCGGTAAAACGAATGAGTTTTTCACGAACGATTTCAGATGCCATAAAACGTGATGAGCGATCAGTTACGTAATCGTCAGGGAACCAAAACTCACTTTCTGGTAATGAGTTAGTACAAAGCTTACGGATATGGTCAACTTTATTACCTTTAGTGGCACTAATCGGCACTATTTCTTTAAAGTCATGCATAGCACCTAATTTTTGTAAGTGTGGTAATAGCTCTTCTTTGTCTTTAACGTTATCTATTTTATTGACCACTAGCACACAAGGGCAACCACTTTGCTTGATTTTACTCAGTACTAATTCATCATCAATAGTCCAATTAGTGCCTTCGACTAAAAACATAATTAATTCGACTTCAGCAATTGAGCTACTGGCAGCACGATTCATTAAACGATTAATTGCACGTTTTTCTTCAGTATGTAAACCTGGCGTATCAACCAATACCGCTTGGGTATCGCCTTCGGTAAGAATACCTAAAATACGATGACGCGTAGTTTGCGGCTTACGCGAAGTGATACTGATTTTTTGCCCTAACAAGGCATTCAATAATGTTGATTTGCCCACATTAGGACGACCAACTATAGCGATTAGACCACAGTGTTTCTTAGTGCTAAGCGTTGTGTTAGACATTGAAAAACTCCAAAATAAATTTAGGCATTGAAGTTTTAGGGCTAAGTGCAAGGGCAATTAAGCCACTATATTGTTTCTTAGTGCTAAGGGTTGTATTAGACTTTGAACTAGACATTTAATAATTCCAAAACTTTTTCGGCAGCAGATTGTTCCGCTTTTCGGCGCGAGGTACCTTTACTTACCACCACTTGTTCAAGGTTTTCAACAGTACAGCTCACCGTAAATTCTTGGTTGTGCGACTGACCTTTAGTATCGGTTACTTCATAAAGAGGCAGAGGCTTATTTCGCCCTTGCAAATATTCTTGTAAACGTGTTTTTGGATCTTTATGACTTAGCGCTGGCTGAATTTTATCTAAGCGTTCGCTAAACCAAGCTAAAATTAACGCTTGGCATGTTGGCATGTCTGAATCTAAAAATACCGCGCCAATAATGGCTTCAACTGCATCTTCTAAAATAGAGTCACGGCGAAAACCACCACTTTTAAGCTCACCAGGGCCTAAAATTAAATAGTCACCTAAATCAAAATCTCGACCGACTTCAGCTAAAGTTACACCACGTACTAATGATGAGCGCATGCGAGTTAATTCGCCTTCACTCGCCTGTGGAAATTTTTCATATAAAACACCAGCAATCACGTAACCAAGCATCGAATCGCCTAAAAATTCTAAACGTTCGTTGTTTGCACCTTTTGCACTGCGGTGAGTAAGTGCTTGGCTCAACAGTTGTTGATTACTAAATTGATAGCCTAGTTTTTTTTCTAAGCGTGCTAATGGCATAAGTTTAGACAATTAATTAATCCCACCAATGCGTTCAAATCTAACCCCAGATGGTACCCAAGTTGGCAGCATACTGTCTTCATTTCGTTCGAAATCAAAACTCATCCAAATGGCAACCGCTTCACCGACAAGGTTCTCTTCGGGTACAAAGCCCCAGAAACGGCCATCTAAACTGTTATCACGATTATCACCCATCATTAAGTATTGGCCTTCTGGCACAAGCCATTCGCCTTTCTTCATACCTGGCTGATTGCTAAAACGATGGTTTTGTGGATAAGTATTATCGTTCACTAAAATTTCATGAGTTTTATTCGGCATATTAGAAGTATAGCGGCTTAACGGCATACCATGCGACAGCCATTCACCGGTCTGTTCAAAGTTGGTAATGACTTGCTCCATTTCAGGACAAGGCTGTTGCGCTTGTGTTTGCGCGCTACAACTAGGTTGAATGAACAAACTTTTATTACGATAGATTATTCGATCGCCGGGTAAACCAATAACGCGTTTAATAAAATCAACTTGCGGGTTTACTGGGTATTTAAATACCGCCACATCGCCACGTTCAGGCAAGCCTACTTCTAAAAACTTATTACGAGCAACCGGCTCGCGTAAACCATAGTTAAACTTATTTACTAAAATAAAATCACCATCAAATAACGTTGGCATCATTGAGCCTGACGGAATTTGAAATGGTTCATAAATAAATGAACGTAAAATAAGCACAAAAGCAATTACCGGGAATATTTGCACTGAGGTTTCAACCAATGCATTTGGCTCAGTAATTTTAGCTATGGCGTTATTATCTAAAGGCTGCGAGCATTGCTCTTGCGTAGCCTCTAAATTTAATTGACGTTTAGGCGCGTAAACGTATTTATCGAGCGCCCAAACAATGCCGGTAACTATGGTTATAACAACTAAAAATAATGAAAAATATGCCGCCATGGTATTCCTTTACTTACCTAATTTAAGAACAGCTAAAAACGCTTCTTGTGGTACTTCAACGTTACCCACTTGTTTCATGCGTTTCTTACCGTCTTTTTGTTTTTGTAGAAGTTTTTTCTTACGTGATATATCACCACCGTAACACTTAGCAATTACGTTTTTACGTAACTGTTTAACCGTAGTACGCGCGATAACGTTACCACCAATAGCCGCTTGAATTGCCACGTCAAACATTTGGCGATGGATAAGCTCTTTTAGTTTATCAACTAATTGGCGACCACGTGATACCGAGTTATTACGGTGAGTTATCATTGCTAACGCGTCTACTCTATCGCCATTAATGAGTATGTCACAACGCACCATGTCAGATGCTTCAAAACGTATAAAACTATAATCTAGTGAGGCATAACCGCGACTGGTCGATTTTAATTTATCAAAGAAATCCATGACCACTTCAGCCATAGGTAGCTCGTATTTAACCGCCACTTGATTGCCATGATAAGTTAATGATTTTTGTACGCCACGTTTTTCAATACATAAGGTAATAACATTACCTAAATGTTCTTGTGGTACTAAAATATTTGCTTCTACGATTGGTTCACGTATTTCGTCTATGTCGTTTACCGGAGGTAATTCACCAGGATTATCAATACTAATGAGCTTGCCATTAGTACATAAAATTTCATAGTTAACCGTTGGCGCAGTCGCGATAAGGTCTAAGTCATATTCGCGAGCTAATCGCTCCTGAATAATTTCCATGTGCAACATACCAAGGAAACCACAACGGAAACCAAAACCTAATGCACCCGAGCTTTCTGGTTCAAAAAATAATGATGCATCGTTTAAGCTTAATTTATTCAGTGCATCGCGGAAATTTTCAAAATCATCAGAACTGATCGGGAAAATACCGGCGTATACTTGTGGTTTAACTTTTTCAAACCCTGGCAATACGCTGGTCGCTGGATTTTTAGTTAAGGTTAACGTGTCACCCACTGGCGCGCCGTGAATTTCTTTAATACCGGCGATAACAAAACCAACTTCACCGGTTCTTAATATACCCGTATCGGTTTGCTTAGGCGTGAAAATGCCGACTTTATCGATAAGATGACTTTGTCCGGTAGACATCACCGTCATTTTATCGCCTTTTTTAATTTCACCATGCATCACGCGCACAAGTGAAACAACGCCTTGGTAATTATCAAACCATGAGTCAATAATTAGTGCTTGTAAGTTAGCGTCTTTATTACCAACTGGAGGTGGTACATTAGCGACAATGCTTTCTAATACTTCTTCAATACCAATACCGGTTTTTGCTGAACATTGCACAGCGTCTGTAGCATCAATACCAATAATGTCTTCAATTTCTTCGGCTACTCGGTCAGGTTCGGCTTGTGGTAAGTCAATTTTATTTAAAATTGGCACAACCTCTAAATCCATTTCGATAGCGGTGTAACAGTTAGCGAGTGTTTGTGCTTCAACACCTTGGCCAGCATCAACAACGAGTAATGCACCTTCACAGGCAGCTAGTGAGCGTGACACTTCATAAGAAAAATCTACGTGACCAGGCGTATCGATAAAGTTTAATTGATACGTTTCGCCGTCTTTAGCGGTATAGTCCAAAGTAACACTTTGGGCTTTAATGGTGATACCGCGTTCGCGCTCAATATCCATAGTGTCAAGAACTTGAGCTTCCATTTCACGGGCTTGTAAGCCACCGCAATGCTGGATTAAACGATCCGACAAGGTTGATTTACCGTGATCGATGTGGGCAATGATTGAAAAGTTACGTATGTGATTCATATATAAAGGTTTTTTCTTTTTGAGATTGGCGGGATCTTAAAATATGTACTTGTTTATGTACTTTTCTGCTAAATGACCTAGCAAAATAAAGGATCTAACACCAATGTCTTGAATGAGTATAATTAGTAATCTGCCGGGGATTTTACCGAATTTCGAGCATTGTCGCTATCTTTACTTGCGCAATTGCCAATAATTGTGCAGTTTTATAGCTAGATTATTGTAACAGGAATTATATCCGCGCATTTTCTTAACAACTTCGGTTGTAAGTCTTGTTGAACTTGAACTACTTTTTGACGTTTTTTGGCGATTAAAAAGCCAAGCACACCACCAAAAACACCAAGCATCAGTGCCAATAATTCATGTAAATGCCATAAATCTACCAACACATATTGGCCAATAGCAGCAAACAATACTAAGCCAATAATCGGCAACATATATACATCAAAGGCACTCGATAACATGGTTGTTTCGGGCAATCCAATAACAACTTCATCACCGACATTAAGTATTTTATTGCCAATAAATTTAGCATTTAAACTGGTGGTAAGTGATTTATGCGGGATGGCTTTAGCGATTTGGCCGCTGCCACAATCGTCTTGTTGTGCACACGAATGACAAGTAGATTTTATACTACTGGTCACTGTGATCTTATCGCCGTCAATAGCGACAACTTTAGCTGTTTCTTCAATCATTTACATCCCAACTATCACGTCACTTAAAGGTTATTGAAAACTTACTGACTCAGCAATTGCCAGTGCTGTTTTGGCTGGTATTTGGCCAACAACGTTTATTTCATAACCATCTCTAAGCTGAGATAATAACACAGTTGCACCGGTTTGATTAACACTGGCGGCACGGTTTTGCGCAGTTGTTTTACTCACATAAACAGACACATCAACCAAACCATCGTTGTAAATTAACGATTCAACTTCTTCGCCAATGCTATTTAGAGTATGGCGATTACTTTTTACTAGCTCAAAGCCTTGTGGTAACCAACTGACTGACCATGGGAGGTTAATAAGGCTTAAATCGTTACTCATTGGTGATGGAAGTTTAGTATTAAGTAACTGTTTTAATAGTTCACTTGGGTGTTCAGTAATGGATAAATGAGTAAACTGAATTTGCTCTAATAATTCACCATCACGACTGATTAATGCGGCTTTTAGCAATAGTCCGCTTTGGATATCTAACCAAAGCCAGTAGCCAAAGCGTTGTTTATCTTTACTTTCAAGACGAACTAATTGCGCTGGGCGACCTAAAATGCGACTTTTGCCAACACCAACAAAATCATAACTTTGTTGTAGTTTTTCAATATTGCCACTGAAGGCAATAGGAATAGGTCCAGTAATAACATTGGCATTTACGGTATAAGGTAAGGTGGCCGAATCAAAATAGCTGACGGTATTATCGACACGAATAGTTTCTTTGCGTGGCCCATTAAGTAAGGTTAATAGCTCTAGTTCTTTTTTATTTTCAACACCGTGAACCCAGCGGTAAGGTTCAGCTCGGTTATTACGAACCACCACAAAGGAGGTATCAAAATTAAGATTACGCAGTGAATTGGATAAACGCTGCATCCATTGCAATGCAGTTGGAATTTTTTTTACGGGATTAGCTGTGGTAGCAGTTTCTGCATCACTTTTAGGGGGAGTAATGACTTCCTTAATGGCTGTTTCAGATGCTACGCCACTATTGGCCTCTTTAGCGGCACTTTGCAGTTGAGCAAAGACTGGCATAGATGAGAATGCCAGGATGATAATAACTGTTTTAAACTTCATTAATTAAGGTTTTCTTCTGCCGTTTGTTGTTCAGTTAATATAGCGGTCGATGGTGTCGCTGATTTTAACTTAATTTGCATTTGATGATCAGCTAAAATAGCTTGTAAGCGTTTTTGTCGTTCAACAGTCGCTTGTTGTTTGGTTGGTGCACTTGAACGAGTGTAGTTATAGCTTACCGGGTCAGCAACGCCGCCAATTGGCAATGGTTGCCACACTTGACTTGGAATAGCATTAACTTGCTCTGGGGTATTCGCTTGCTGAACACCTAGTACCATTAGCCCGGCTGCAGATGCTGCAATAGCAAACTGCCCTGCAGGTTTAGATAATTGAATAACTTTAGCTTTTAGGCGTTGAACTACGGTTTTGTTTTGTTGCGGTGCCAGCAATGTTGGCTCAGCCGCAATAGCAACACTAATATCTAGAGCTAAATTTTTGTTAATGTAATCGCCACTTTCGTTGCGCATAATGTCACCAATAAGATGATATCTGCTCCAGGCATCACTTAGTTTGTCATCGTTCTTAACTTCATCCAGTAAATTGGTATCTACTGCTTGTTGATCAAGTAAAGACGATACTGCTTCAAACTTATTTTCACTCATACATATACTCACAATTAGCGCTGTAATTAAAGTTGCAATTTAAAGGATAAAAACGCTGTGTAGCACAGTATTTAACCTTTAATCTTGTCAATTGATGAACAGAGTCTACTGTCATTAATTTTGCAACAATGGTTTAATCTTTTTATCTACCGCATCTCGCGCACGAAATATACGTGAACGCACGGTACCAACAGGGCAATCCATTACATTGGCTATTTCTTCATAGCTCATTCCGTCTAACTCGCGCAGATGAATTGCAATACGCAACTCTTCTGGTAATTCTTCTATCGTTTTAAACACCAACTGTCGAATTTCATTCGTTAACAACAGTTTTTCTGGTGAAGCGTTTTCTCTTAATGCTCCACCGCTGTCATACACTTCGGCGTCTTCAATTTCTATATCGCTGCCTGGCGGTTTCCTTGAACCAGACATTAAATGATTTTTAGCGGTATTTACCGCAATTCGGTACAACCAAGTGTAAAACTGACTGTCGCCGCGAAAGTTTGCTAAAGCTCTATAAGCTTTAATAAACGCTTCTTGTGTTACATCCTGCACATCGGCCTGATTTTTCACATAACGCGAGACTAAGTTCATCACTTTTTGCTGATATTTTGTAACTAACAGGTTAAAGGCATTTTTATCGCCATTTTGTACCCGTTCAACCAATGCTTGGTCTACGTTTTGTTCGCTCATTCGAGCCCTTACCCCTTATTAACCAATTATAAATTGGTTTAAAACACTTTATATATATTACTGCATTGGGCAGTTTATTAATTCTAGCTCATGGCAAACGTATCAATTAGGACTAAGCTATTTTGAAAAAGTTCGATTTAAATCAATAAATAAATAAAAAAACCTGCATCAAGCTGATAATACGCTATTTTTGCGACGTATGGGCAGAATTGTTGATTGGTATAATGCTAGATTTAAGTTAATATTTAATCATAGATCAACTTGTCACTCAAATTAACCCACACATGAATCAACAACCATGAATCAACAACCATGAATCAACAACATAACTGCGACGTCTTAATTATTGGCAGTGGTGCTGCAGGTTTAACGTTAGCGTTAAACCTTGCAAATAATGCCGATGTGATAATTTTAAGTAAAGGACCCATCAACGAAGGTTCTACTTATTATGCACAAGGCGGCATTGCTGCTGTATTCGATGAAAATGATTCTGTAGATTCACATGTTAGCGATACCTTAATTGCGGGTAATGACTTGTGTGACGAAGAAGTGGTTCGCTTTACCGCACAAAATGGTAAAGCGGCAATGGAATGGTTAATATCGCAAGGTGTTGATTTTGATAAAGACAAAGATCAGCAAAAATACCATTTAACCCGAGAAGGCGGCCATAGTCACCGCCGCATTTTACATGCAGCTGACGCCACCGGACAAGCCGTTCAAACCACATTAGTTGAGCAAGTTAAACTGCATTCACGCATTCGCGTATTCGAACGTTATAACGCCATCGATTTAATTACTAAAACAGTGAACAACAAAAAGCAAAGTATTGGCGCTTATATTTGGAATCGTAATAGTGAAAAAGTGGAGTCTATTTTTGCACAAAAAACCATTCTAGCCACCGGCGGTGCCAGTAAGGTTTATCAATATACTTCAAACCCAGATATTGCCAGTGGTGATGGTATCGCAATGGCATGGCGTGCAGGTTGCCAAGTTGCCAATATGGAATTTAATCAATTTCACCCAACATGCTTATATCATCCGCAAGCCGGAACATTTTTATTAACAGAAGCTCTTCGGGGTGAAGGCGCAATATTACGTCGTCCTGATGGTAGTCGTTTTATGCCTGAGTTTGATGAACGCGCTGAACTCGCGCCACGTGACGTAGTCGCTCGTGCGATTGATTTTGAAATGAAGCGACTGGGCGCCGACTGCATGTTTTTAGATATTAGTCATAAATCACCTGAATTTATTAAACAACATTTTCCAACCATTTATGAAAAAACCACGGCTCTTGGCATTGATATGACCCGCGAGCCATTACCTGTGGTACCAGCTGCACATTACACTTGTGGTGGTGTGACGATTGATAAGAATGGTCAAACCGGTGTTGATAATTTATATGCGATTGGCGAAGTGTCCTATACCGGTTTACACGGCGCGAATCGATTAGCCAGTAATTCATTATTAGAGTGCGTGGTATTTGCTCGTGCTGCCGCAGAACATATTACCGGTACCATTAAGCACAAAATTAAAATTCCAAATCTACCTATTTGGGATGAAAGCCGAGTAATTGACTCTGATGAAGAAGTTGTTATTCAGCATAATTGGCATGAATTGAGATTATTTATGTGGGATTATGTCGGCATAGTACGAACCACTAAGCGCCTTGAGCGTGCATTACATCGAGTGGAGTTACTGCAATCTGAAATCCAAGAATATTACCGTCACTTTAGGGTCAGTAATAATTTGTTAGAACTGCGTAATTTAGTACAAGTCGCTGAATTAATTATAGTGAGTGCTTTAGATCGTAAAGAATCTCGTGGCTTGCACTTTACCCTAGATTATCCAGAGTTATTGGCTAATGCCCAACCAACAATATTAACACCCAAAAACAATATTAATACTCAAAAAGATAGTTAAATAAGCCGTTAATAATAATTGCTCTTAATTATTTCATGTCATCAGCATTTGTCAGCGAACGCTGGTGATTAATGACTCGGCATATCCGTCGGTATGAACCATCGTCGACATTATCCTTATATACCCACACTCGCTTTTTCGACTTGTTTTTAACTAAACAGTTACCTTTAAGGTTTAACCGTTTATGTAATAAATTATCACGGTCGATTTCCTGCAATGATAACGCACAAGCAAACGGAAAAATTAAGCTGTCGTTACTGACTTGGTAATGCCCATTGGCGGCAATACTCAACATACCCGATGCACTTAATAGCATATTGTTTTCTGCAAAATGGCTAAGACATTCAGTCTTAAAAAAATTTATTATCAGCAATAAAGGTAAAGTGATGATAAAAGCTATGAGTAAAGTACTGCTTAAGGCGAGCGTAAATGACAGTGTTTGCACAATAACAGCGCTTAAAACGAAAAACAGCCCCGCTATATAATAACGGAGCTGTTTAGAAAATTTGGATGGACGAATAGCTATACTATACTTTGACTCGCTTGAGTATAAGTTGCACCATGGCGTTGAGTTCTTCATCCTTGCACTCCTCGTGCCCCATAAACCAGGCAAATAATTCAGGATCGTCACCTTCGAGTAAACGATCAAATACTACTTTTTGATGATCTGACAAGTTATCCCATGCGTCTTCAACAAATGGCATAAATAAAACATCGAGCTCTAACATGCCACGACGACAAGCCCAGCGTAATCTTGGTTTATTGTGAGATAATTGCATTTTCATTCCAAAAACAAAATAATGTATTATGTTATAATCTGAGCGCTATTGTAGCGTTTGTATAAACTACTGACTAGAATTAATTAGCTCATCGACATTTTTATAATATTCTGTACACTTTTACGATCAAAAATACTTTATCGACATGGGTATACACTTGAAATTTAAACACACTGCCCTTATCTATCAATTAAGTCTAACCATAGTAGAACAATATGAAATTTCAAACTTCAAAGCCGTCCATCGAGCAGTTACCGAATAGTTTCGCGGTACTCGTTGAAAATATCAATGCGATTAGCGTGACAGGTGAAGAAGCACAAAAATACTTACAAGGGCAATTTACTTGTGACTTAGACCAACTAGACGATAAGCACTTATTAGTTGGAGGGCACTGTGATGCTAAAGGAAAATTGTTTGCTGCATTTCGTTTAATTAAACACAATGACCAACATTTAATGATCCAAAGTAAGCAATCGATCCCTGCATCATTAACTGAATTAAAAAAATTCGGTGTATTTGCCAAAGTAGACATTGCAGAAGTTGATGATCTAGCGTACTTAGCGTTATGTGGCGCTGAAGGTGTTAGCTTTATTCAGCAAACATTTTTAGCCTTACCCGATGCTATGACTCCGGTAATTCATCAAGGCAATGCATCAGTTATCTATATTTGTGGTGCAACAAATCGCTACTTAGTGGTTGCCAGTAAAGCGACAATATCTGATTTATCGCAGTCATTAACTATCGATGTTTATCCTTCAGATGTTTGGACTTTATTAGAAATTCAATCGGGCTTTGTACATTTAAATAGCGCCGCGGTTGGTGAATATGTTCCGCAAATGCTCAACTTGCAACACGTTAATGGTATTAGCTTCACTAAAGGCTGTTACCTAGGCCAAGAAACGGTTGCCCGTATGAAGTACTTAGGCCGCAATAAAAAAGCCTTATACGCAATGCAAAGTATTGGCGAGCAAAAATGGCAAAGTGGCGCAGAAATAACCGATGAGTCATCTTTAGAAAAACAATTGGGTGAAAACTGGCGCAATGGCGGCAGTATAATTGCTCATTATGAAGCTGATGACGGCACAATTTATGTGCAAGCCGTGCTAGCTAACGACACCGAAGAAGACGCAGTATTGCGTTTAAAACATCAAAATGGCATCAAGTTTTCGCTTATGCCACTACCTTATACACTCATTGAAGAGTCTTAATTTAATCTTTAGAAGCGGAATTTTTATGAAAATTGAACAAAACAAAGTTGTTAAAATGCACTACGCAGTAATGGACAGCGAAGAAACTCTTATCGACAGCTCATACGATGATAAGCCACTAGAATTTATTCATGGTAATGGTTTTTTAATTCCCGGTTTAGAAGTTGCACTTAACGACAAAGCCGTTGGCGATAAATTTGTTGCTGACGTATCAGCAGAAGACGGTTACGGCGAACGCCAAGACGGTTTTGTACAAACGGTACCACAATCATTATTTGCCGGTATTGAAGATTTAGATGTTGGTATGCAATTACGTGCACAAACAGATGACGGCGAGCAAACAGTTATCGTTATTGGTATGGAAGATGACATGATCACCGTTGATGGTAACCACCCATTAGCCGGCATTGACTTAAAATTTGAAGTAGAAATTTTAGAAATTCGTGATGCGACTGCAGAAGAGTTAGAGCACGGCCACGTGCACGCTGAAGGCGGCTGTGGTCACGAGCACTAGAAGCTCAACCAGACGTTCAGAACACAACTGGTTGGCGAGACTTCAGTCTCGCGTTATTAGCGCAGCTAAAGCTTACTTGATTGCTGATCACTTGATTCTTAGGTAATCATTACGTGAGGATAAATCCCCACCAACCAGAGCTTAAAATAAAAATCCCCAACTTAATCACAAGTTGGGGATTTTTTCTTTCTATAACACTATACGTTAAATTTACAGCGTGATCCGAAAGCGAACACCTGTGACTAAAATATCGTCTTCAGTGTTTAATGCAGGGTCTATCAAATACTGAATGTTTGGTGTAATAGCCACATTTTGCGCAATTTGAATTCGGTAAAACGCTTCAAACGTGGTTTGTGAATCATTTGGCGTACCAAACTCATCCGGTATTTGGCCATGCGATACCGACATACCTAATAAATCAGAACGCTGTGCAAAGTACTTTATAAAGCCAACAGTCACATCTTGCTCGTACAGTTGTGGCACAGCCGCAGAATCTACTGTAGAAAAACCAAGCTTGGCAAATACCATCCACTCTAGGTCCCAAGTATAATTTGCACCAAAAACGATCCCTTCAGCGCCATCCTGATAAGTATTGTCTTCACCATAAGCGGTTTTTTCATCCATTTGCCATAAGGTCACATGGATGTTTTTAAAGTAACGTTCCCCTCGTGTTGGCGAGTACCCTACTTCAACCGTTTTATAAAGCTCATCTAACCCTTCTTCAAACGGATCGTCAGTATCGACAGTACCGTTGGCATCATTTACTGCAGCATTAACATACACGCTGTCATTAAACCAATGCCCAACCGCAGCGCCGTAGCTATTATCTGGCAACGCAATTGACATATCTAATAGAGAATCTAAATTAGAAAATGCGGTCCAAGGTATGGCATAACCAAGCACGTTAAAAAAATCATTTGGATCAAATTTACCGAGTACAATGGCAGTGTTGCCATTATTGAAATACTGCTGATAATTAAAATCAACCAATACCGTGCCTTTATCACTAAACAACATACCGGTTTGACTTAAATAGCCGGCATTACCACCAAGTTCAGATGGCGTGGTGTCACCAAGCTCGTGCCTGTCATCGACTTTAAACACTAACGAGCCATTATTGGTTTCGCCTTTATTAATAAATTCCCATTTACCATAAAAACGGGCGATGCCAGACGAGGCACTATCATGAGGTGCACCCGGTGTGGTATCACTTAAGCTTTGATACAAGATGCTATAATCTAAGCCAAACTGTAAGCCAGTATCTTCATAGACTTCATGCTTCCAATCTTTTAAACCTTTAATGCTGCTGTCAATTACAGGTAAACGAAAAATAGGCATCTTTTCTTTATCATCATCTTCTAATTGATGAGCGGTTTCTGCTGGTCCGCCAAAGCCTTGGTCAGCAACATATTCTTTACCGCCTTCGGCAAAACTTGTTGTTGTATACAAAGGTAACAAACACAGTAAAAGTGCTTGTTTAGTGACCGATCTTGTTGGTTTTACATTTGATAATCGCAACATAAATATCACCTTAATTTATTTTAGTTAAACCAACTGGTCAGTGAGTTTTCAACCACTGGCGTTATATTAATGCCAATCATATATTCAGGGCCAAATTCATCTGGTTTTTCAACGTAGTAATTTAGCTCAAAGCCAATTTTCCAAGGTCGACCACTTAGTATCACGGTTTTACTTACTGTGAAGTTAACCGGTACAGTCCATTCTTGACCACTTTTAGCGTTCCAATCATAACTAACGATTGGTGACATGCCATAACTCCAACCACCACCGGGTAGCAATATGGCAAAAAACTGTGATGATGACCTATTAACATCTATGTCACCTGCTACATCCCATTGATGATTAGGGAACATGCCAAAGATGCTATCTGCCGTTAATTGCGCTATCAACATTTCAGGTCCAAAGGTGGTGCTTTCCCCTAGGCCTGTTATTTCATCAGTACCAGTGGGTAGTGACATAATAAAACCGTAAGCTCTTAAGCTGCCCGCTTCGCTTTTAGGTGCATAAGCTAAATCAAATGAAATATCCCCTAAACCAGACTCATCATTCCAACCTTCTGCTCCCCCTAAAACCGGTTGCTGCAAAAACATTGGCACAGCAGGTCTAAATAAGATTTTACTGCCGTCTTCTCTTGGAAATGGCATGCTTGGTTGAAACAATACCATTTGTCTGGTTTGATCATCCGCGTTTGGTAAGTCACCTTCAAACGTAGAATATTGAAATTTAAAGTTTAAACTCGCTAACGCGGTATTTGGATTGGCTAATTCTTTGGCGGCTTTATCGGCTGCATCGACTGTACTTTCCTCTGCAGATACATGCATTGATAGCGAACTCAGCAAGATTAGTGCGGCATAGTTTAATTTCATGTTTTTCATATTTTACCCTGTATATATATTTTATTTTGTTGCGCCAGCTCTAAAGACTGATTTAACTGGTTCTCACCATTAGTTTGGTTATTTCCTGCAAGTTTTTTGTGCAAAGCAAAGCACATTACCATTCGCTGGAATATCGCCTTTTTTATTTCGTATGCCATCGAGTTTTATATTCAAATATTGAGGGGCATCATCAGCCATACTAACCCACATAATATGGTCGATATTTTCACCCGTCCCCTAAGTCTGTTCATCGCCGGTTAAATCACCAATAACCGCAAATCGAACCAAATCATCGCTGGGGTTTGGCTTATCAAGTAATACCATCAGCAGCATTACTTGATAAACTTAAAGACATAAACCCAAGGCTCAATATCAATTTAAATAAAATTTAATCGTAGCGTTTTCAAAAATAGCGTCTTCATAAATGATTTATTAAGGTCTAATTGCTTATATCTATTAGATAAGATGCTTGGTAATTTACGTCGTGACCATCCATAGACTTCAAACCTGCAGAATAAGTCACTTTTGTTAGCTGGCCGGTAATGGTTATTTGTTGTTTGCTATATTTGATCGGCTTATCTTTAAAATCGACATAAATAACTTGGTTGGGTTCAGGTGCATCATGATCATGAGAAAGATTCAGATGCGGAGACTCGACAACTAAAAATGATTTAGAGACTAAGCCATTAGTTGATTTTTCAGGCACTAAATAACCTTTTATAACAAACGTTTTATTAATAACGTCATCATTAACGGCGGTAGCCTCAAGCTTTCTTCTATTGGTAACAGCTGCGCGTTGCGACAGTAGATACTCAACATTTATATGGTGCGATGTGAACATCTCTGACATTAACGTTTGTTCTTGCTTAAGTTTAGGTAGTGATTTATGTTCTGGATTTTTATGTTCAATGTTGGCGATATCATCAGATAGCGCAACATAATAACCTAAGTCGTCAATTTGCGTTGCGGTTAGCTTTTTAAACGGATCTGCAAAAGCATCTAACTTAGGTAATAAATTTTGCCAATCTAAAGTTTGCTGTTTAGCCTGTAATGAGCATGAATAAGCTATAAAAATAAGGATTATCCCCACTTTCAAGCGAGAGGAATGCAACATCTAATATCCTTTTATTAAAAATGTTTAAGGTGACTATAAAAAGTAAAAGGGGTAATTAAATTACCCCTTCTCATTTCAATCTTGTTTATAGCGTATTTTTATAAACAACACCTTCTTTCATAATCACTTGAATCGTTTCAATAGGGTTGGCTGCTGGATCTGGTTGTGAATACCATTCAGTATAACCACCATTTAGTACACCAATATCTTTAAGTGGGTTACCATTGATTAATAATAAATCAGCAGTAGCACCAACTTCAATAACACCAAGTTTACCAGGTGCTGGGTTACGAGGACCAGATAATGCGAGTAATTCACCACCTACAGAAGTTAACTGCTTAAGTACTTCAAAATTACCGTCACGTTTAGCCTTACCACCACCAAACATTTGAGTGCGCCAGTAAATTTCGTAACGACGTGATTTATTCGCATCAGTTATTTCACCAACCCAATCCGACATAAATGCAACTTTAACGCCAGCATCAAGCATTGTACGACCAACATCTTTATAGGTTTCAGCTAATTGAGCAATAAGAGGTAATTTTTCAGCAGGCATTAACGGGTTATTAGCCAACTCTGGTGATAAGCCCCACATTTGTGGAACCATAAATGCGCCTTCTTCACCAGCACGTTTGTAGGTGTCGTAAGATGCAAAGAACGCATGCTCGAAGGTTTTTACGCCACAATCTAATGAACGATTAATTGCTCGGTCAGTAAAGATATGAGCCGCAACATATGTGCCCCAATCAGCAGCAGCTTCAACAGCTGCACAGGTTTCTTCTTTTGAATATTGTGTGGTATCTAATGGGTCATATTTTGATGAACCACCACCGCCGGCCATAATTTTTATTTGTGTCGCGCCATGACGTAAATTAGTACGTACTGTCCTTAATACTTCAGGTACGCCATCTGCAATCGCGCCAAAACCTAACTTTTCCCAAACACCAACATCAGCATCCCCGCCTTTTGGCGTAAAGCCCAAGTCATAACGACCACGAAAATCACCATGACCAGAAGTTTGTGAAACAAATGCACCAGATGGGTAAATACGTGGGCCGATAATATTACCATTTTTAATTTGACGAGCCGTAGCAAATGCAGGTCCGCCCATATCACGGACAGAAGTAAATCCATCCATCAAGAAATCTTTAGCAACAATTGCAGATTTAATGCCTAAATCGTAAGGGTCTTGATTAGGTATAATGTCAGCATAGTTTGAGTTGATCATTATATGAACATGACTATCAATCATACCTGGCATTAATGTTTTACCAGCACCTTCGATAACGGTTGCATTTGTATCTGTTGGTTTTTCAGCTGAGATACTTTTTATCATACCGCCTTCAACCAAAACATTTAAGTTTTCATACAATTTATTTTCAGTACCGTTAAATACATTAACATTAGTGAACAATGTACTTTCGGCTGAAACTGCACCAGCAGCAATTGCCGTTGGAGTGATAGCAACACTAGAAATAGTGAAAATTGTCGTCATTGCGATTACTGACAATTTTAACTTTTGTTTGATTTTGAACGTCATAATAGTAAATCCCTGATTTATCTGTTTTATACGATTGAAAGAGCAAAATACTAAGCTAATTTCCCCTTACAAATAAGAGTACATCATAATTAAATATAAGCGACCACAAACTGTCATTTGACGACGACATTTATTTTTTGTATAATTATTATAATAATTAATCACTTAGGCTTTAAATGTATAAGCATTTTTATGTTGTAAAAGCACAGTATTTGCAAGTTGTTATCGACACCTTAGATGACTTAAATGCCCCTACGGATGAATGGCTTAATTTAGTGGGCTTGAACCGAGAGCATGCAAATGATTTGGATAATTTGGTATTAGAAGAACCGATTTGGAAGTTATTTGCCATTTCAGCCCAAAAATTGCGCAATAATTCATTCGGTAAACTAGTTGCTCATAAACTAGAAAGTACGACTTTAATCGTCGCGGAGCAGATGCCAAAGACATTAGAAAATGCCCTTGCATACTTTCTAAATATTTATAATGAGCAAAGTAATACTCCTTCCTTTTGGTTAAAGACTGATGGCAATTTCATTTGGCTTTGCCGAAAGGGAGCACCCGGTATTGAACATGGCAAGTGGCAAGTAGAGCAGTTTGTTTTGCAGTTTTTAATCACGCTTTTACAGTATTATTTTGGTCAAAATTGGCAACCAAAATTCATCAAGCTACAACTCAATAGTACCGAGCAACATTTAGTGGCTGAGTTTTTTCAACTGGCAACGAATACTCAACGTTCAACAGTAGAACTCGATGCTACTTACACTGGCATAGCTATTGAAAAATCATTAATGCTTGATACCCTAAAATGGCCAGTAAATTACCAACCAAGTCAAAGTGATAATGTGATCTCTAAAAAACCCTCGCAAGTAATTATGCAGCTACTTGCACAAAGCTATTTTGGCAAATCTGTTAATGCGCAAATTATTGCTCAACATTTGGATATTAATATACGCCAACTACAGCGAATACTAGCTAAAGAGCAAGTTAGTTTACAAACTCTTATTGATGACTACAGAAAGCAACTTGCTCATAATTTAATAATCGATACCGGCCTATCTATAAATGAAATTTCAGCACAATTAGACTATCAAGATAGTGCTAATTTTGTGCGAGCATTTAAGCGCTGGTTTGCGATGACACCACTGCAATTTAGAAAACGCTACTAGGTCGGTTGGTGAGGATTTATCCTACGTTATGCTCACGTAGTGATTAAATAAGCTTTAGCTACACTAATAACGCAAGACTAAAGTCTCGCCAACCGGATCGAAAAATTCCGAGTTTATTAGAATATAAAAACAAAAAAACTCGCATTAGCGAGTTTTTTTATGAATACCAAACAATAATATTTTTATTAATTAGTCAGCTTGTGGGCGCATGTGCGGGAACAAGATAACGTCTTTAATAGTTGGTGAGTCAGTAAATAACATCACTAAACGGTCGATGCCAATACCTTCACCGGCAGTTGGTGGTAAACCATATTCTAGTGCTGTGATGTAATCTTGGTCAAAGTGCATTGCTTCATCATCGCCAGCGTCTTTTTCAGAAACCTGCTGCTTAAAGCGTGCCGCTTGATCTTCAGCATCGTTAAGCTCTGAGAAACCATTTGCTAATTCACGGCCGCCAACGAAGAATTCGAAACGGTCAGTGATAAAGTGATTGTCATCGTTACGGCGTGCTAGTGGTGAAACTTCCCACGGGTATGCTGTAATGAATGTTGGTTGGTCAAGCATGTGCTCTGCGACTTCTTCAAAGATTTCACATAAGTACTTACCAGGACCCCAAACGTTTTTACCTTCAGGCTCTTTAACGCCAACTTGCTTAGCAATGGCTTTTAACTCGTCAAAACGACCTTCTGGGTCATTAATAACATCAGCGTCTAAATGTGGTGCGTGTTTAATAACAGCGTCCATCATAGTTAAACGCTCAAACGGCTGACCAAGGTCATAGAATTTTTCTTCTGTCACTTCGCCGTCAGAGTTTTTAACTGTGTTACGAATAACGCTTGTACCCAATACATCAATCGCTAAAGTACGTAGCATTTCTTCTGTAAGGTTCATTAAGTCGTTGTAATCAGCGTAAGCTTGGTAGAATTCAATCATAGTGAATTCTGGATTATGACGAGTCGATAAACCTTCGTTACGGAAGTTACGGTTAATTTCGAATACTCGTTCAAAACCACCAACCACTAAACGTTTAAGATAAAGCTCAGGTGCAATACGTAAGAACATATCAATGTCTAAGGCATTGTGGAATGTTTCGAATGGTTTAGCTGTAGCGCCGCCAGGAATAACTTGTAGCATAGGCGTTTCAACTTCCATGAAGTTGCGGCTCGTTAAGAAGTTACGAATACCACTGACAATTTGTGAACGAATTTGGAATGTAGTGCGCGTGTCTTCATTGATGATTAAATCAACGTAACGTTGGCGGTACTTCATTTCTTGATCTGATAAACCGTGGAATTTTTCAGGTAATGGACGTAGTGATTTAGTTAATAATGAGTACTCACCCATATTTACGTATAAATCGCCTTTACCTGATTTATGGAGAATACCTTTAACACCTATGATGTCACCAATATCTAATAAACCCCAACGGGCTTTAATGTCTTTTTGCACAACTTTTTCAGCGTAGGCTTGAATGCGACCAGACATATCTTGTAATACCAAGAATGGGCCACGTTTTGCCATAACACGACCAGCAACTGCGTAAGTCACTTGTAGTTCTTCAAGCTCTTCTTTAGTTTTATCGCCGTGTTCTGCTTGAATATCAGCAGCATAATGTTCACGGTCGAAATCGTTCGGGTGGCCATTAGCCGGACAGTTTGCACGAATGTTGTCTAATTTACCGCGACGTTCTGCGATTAGTTTGTTTTCGTCTTTTGCTTGTTCAGTCATTTTAATTTCTCAGTATTACGTAAATATATTAAAGGCCAAACTTTAAGCTGGCTTCTATAAATTGGTCTAAACTGCCGTCGAGTACTGCTTGCGTATTACGCGACTCAACACCAGTTCGTAAATCTTTAATGCGACTATCATCAAGTACGTATGAACGAATTTGACTGCCCCACCCTATGTCCGACTTACCATCTTCTAACATTTGTTTATCGGCATTTTGTTTTTGCATTTCTAGCTCATACAATTTTGCTTTTAATAGCTTCATTGCTGTCGCTCGGTTTTTATGTTGCGAACGATCCGCCTGGCAACTTACCACTGCGTTTGTTGGTACATGCGTGATACGAATGGCCGAGTCAGTTTTGTTAACATGCTGACCACCAGCACCTGATGCTCTAAAGGTATCAATACGTAAATCTGCAGGATTAATATCGATTTCAATATCGTCATCAATCTCAGGGTAGACAAATGCTGAAGCAAATGACGTATGGCGTTTACCACTCGAATCAAACGGCGACTTTCGTACTAAGCGATGCACGCCGGTTTCAGTTCTTAACCAACCGTAGGCGTATTCACCACTAAATTTAATGGTACAGCCTTTAATACCGGCGACATCACCATCGGCTTCTTCTAACACTTCAGTTTTAAAACCTTTGGCATCACCCCAACGTAAAAACATACGTTGGATCATTTGTGCCCAGTCTTGTGCTTCGGTGCCACCAGAGCCAGATTGAATATCTAAATAGGCATTATTGGCATCTTGCTCACCACTAAACATGCGGAGAAACTCAAGTTTTGCTAATTGTGCTTCTAAGCCTGCAAGTTCTGCTGTTGCATCGGTAAGAGTTTCTTCGTCGCTTTCTTCAACCGCGAGTTCAATTAAGTCTTCAACGTCGGTGCAACCACTGTCCATATCGTCAATGGTTTTAACCACTAACTCTAATGCCGAACGTTCTTTACCTAACGCTTGCGCGCGTTCAGGTTCGTTCCAAACATCAGGAGATTCTAATTCTCGGCTCACTTCAACTAAACGTTCAAACTTTTGATCGTAGTCAAAGGTACCCCCGAAGCACATTGGTGCGTTCGCGAATGTCTTTTATATGGTTATGTAAAGGTGCTACTTCAAACATCTATATACCAAAGCCAGTATAATTTGGCTTAAAAACTTAAAAAAATAGTCGCGCATTGTAACGTATCTAGGTCGTAGAATATAGATTTAAGCTTAAATGAAGACAAAAAAAATCACCATAAAGAGCAAGTTATTGCACAAATGATGATTTTGTAAGAATGCGATCTCGAGATTTTCAACTCAAGCCAGTGGCTCTGGTTATCAGTTTATTAAGCCGGTTGTAAATAATCCACCAGCAATTGCACGGTTTGTTTACCGCGAAATTCATTAATGTCGAGTTTATATGCTAAATGTACCGCTTGGCATTGCTGATTTGGCCATGCCTTAACATCAATATTAAAGGCGATAGCATCAACCGCTAAATTGCCGATTTGTACCACCATTTTCAGATGTTTTTCGCCTACAATACGTTGCTGAATTAAGGTGAAATGGTTATCAAAAATAGGCTCTGGAAAGTTTTGTCCCCAAGGGCCCGAGTCACGCAGTAGTTGCGCAAACTCTAGATTAAACGCCGACTCGCCCAATTCACCATCCGATAAAATGATATTTTCTAGCATTTCTTTGGTCAGCCATTTATCGGCATATTCATTAAATAGCTGCTGGAATTTATTAAAATCATCCACCTTAATACTCAAACCTGCCGCCATTGCATGACCGCCAAATTTAAGGATTAAATTAGGGTGCTGCGAATCTATGTTTTCTAACATGTCGCGAATATGCAAACCTGGAATAGAACGCGCAGAGCCTTTAATTTCACCATCATCGCCAGCAGCGAATACAATGGTAGGGCGATGGAATTTTTCTTTTAAACGCCCGGCGACAATACCTATAACACCTTGATGCCAATCATCTTGGTATAGGGCAATAGCCGAAGGTAAATTGTCTTTGGTTAAGTTTAGCTGCTTGAGAACATTTTCAGCCTCACTTTGCATGCCTTGTTCTATTTCACGGCGAGCTTTATTTAAATCATCAAGATCGGCGGCCATTAGCCGAGCTTTGTAAATGTCTTGTTCGAGTAAACAACGAATACCAAGTGCCATATCATCAAGGCGACCTGCCGCATTAATGCGCGGCGCTATGCCAAAACCAAAATCACTGGCCACTAACTTGTGTTGATTTTTACCCGAAATTTCGATTAATGCTTGAATGCCTGGTCGAGTAACACCACCACGGATGCGTTTTAATCCTTGTGCCACTAAAATACGATTATTTTGGTCAAGACTGACCACATCGGCAACAGTGCCAAGTGCCACTAGATCTAATAATTGCGCTAAATTAGGTTCGCTGATATTTTTTGTTGCAAACCAATCTTGCTCTCGCATCACTTGTCTAAGAGCTAACATCAAATAAAAAGCCACGCCAACACCAGCTAAGGCTTTACTGGGGAACTCACAGCCTCGTTGATTAGGGTTTACAATGGCATCAGCATTGGGCAATGATTCACCGGGTAAATGATGATCGGTAACAATGACCATGCAACCTAATTCTTTCGCTTTAGCAACGCCACTGATGCAGCTTATGCCATTATCAACGGTGACAATAACTTCAGCCCCCTTAGCAACTGCAAGTTCACTAATTTCTGGTGTTAAGCCATAACCATACTCAAAGCGGTTCGGTACAATAAAATCATGATTATGTGAGCCTAATAACTGCAATCCTTCCATCATCAACGCTGAACTTGTAGCGCCATCGGCATCAAAATCGCCCACCACAATAATGCGTTTATTGGCTTTAATCGCCTGAAATAAAAGTTCGCTGGCCACATCCAGACCAAGTAATTGCTTAGGGTTATGCATATGTTTGGCCGCATATTCTAGTTGCAGCTTGTCGCTAATGCCACGTGAAGCGTATATTTGCTTTAAGGTTGGGTGTATATCAGCAGATAAATGTTCAGTTGCTACGATTGGTCGACGGTTGATGGTTTTGTGCATAACAAATAACTAGATAACTAAAAGGTGTTTGTCTTAGCTTAACTGAAAAGCCCCGCTTGATAAACATTAACAAGGTTAGATAAATAAAATTATTGCCAATAAAAAAGCGCCCTAAGGCGCTTTCTAAAATTTCTCTATTTTTACGGTTAAATTTAACCGGCTTTACTCGCTGAATTGGCTTGAAAAACTTCTAACATTTGTTCAGGTGTTTTATAACCAGGTAACATATTACCATCGTTTAACATAATTGCTGGCGTGCCTGACACACCCACTTTACGACCAAAATCATATTGCTCAGCTACTGGTTGTGAACAGACTTTTTGATCTATCATTGCGCCGCCTTTAGCCTTTGTCATAGCAGATTGTTGATCTTCACTACACCATACACTACGCATATCAGTATAAGATTTACTTGCTAAGCCACCACGAGGAAACGCTAAATAACGAACAGTTATACCTAACTCGTTATACTCTGCCATTTGGTTATGAAGCTTACGACAATAACCACAGGTTAAATCAGTAAATACTGTCATTTGGTATTTTTCGTTTTTAGCAGGGAAAGTGATCATGTTGTCTTTAAACGTTTCCATGCCTTCGATACGAACTTCTGCAAGACTTGCTTCAGTTAAACTCTCAACAGAGCCATTAGTAATTTCATACAAGTTACCTTGCATTAAGAAGCTACCATCAGCACTGGTGTAAAATAAACCTTGGCTAGTAAACACTTCATAGACATTAGGCATTTTTGATGCTCTTACAGACTCTACTTGTAAACCTAGCTTGGCAAAGTTAGCTGATATTTTATCGTTGTTATCACTGTTTGCTTGGCTAGGCAGACTCACTAACGTGGCAACAGATATAGCAATGACAATTAATTTTTTAAACATATTAGAATTCCTAAACTACTATTGGAGATATTCATCGATTACAAATTAGACCGACTCAAGGGGCGTAAAATTACGGAGTAATGCTAATAATTGCAAGATAAACCGTAAATACAGAGATTCATTTTCATGAATGTCATTATTTCACGCCGATTTAACACTAATTATAGTTGAAAATAGTAAAATTTACGCTGAAAAATTTAGTTTACAATCATAAATCTGCTAGAATCGCGGAAAATTTACTATTGTGAAGCGTCTACTAATGAAAATTGCCTTGTTTTATGGCTCAACCACTTGCTATACCGAAATGGCTGCAGAAAAAATTCAAGCAGCTATGGGCACAGACTTGGTTGAAATATTTAACATTAAAGATGTGCCATTAAGCGATTGCTTGCAATATGACATTATCATTTTTGGCATCTCTACTTGGGACTTTGGCGAGTTACAAGAAGATTGGGAATCGAGCTGGGATGATATAAGTTCACTTGATTTATCAAATAAGATAGTGGCTTTGTACGGCTTAGGCGACCAACAAGGTTATGGTCAATGGTTTCAAGATGCATTAGGCATGCTTCACGATGAAATAATTCCTCAAGGCGCTAATGTCGTTGGTTACTGGCCAGCCACCGGCTATGAGTTTGAAGTATCAAAAGCACTCACCGAAGATGGTGAATATTTTGTTGGCTTATCACTCGATGATGAAACTCAATATGAGTTAACTGATCAGCGTATTGAGCAATGGACAGCACAAATTCTTGAAGAAATCAGTGAGTTAATCGCTGATTAAAAATACTGCTACATATAAATGTAGCAAACACATAAATTGTAAAAAAGCGTAACTTCAACAAACTTGTTTAGGAAATATACAATTAAGCCTCTATAATGTGGCTATTAAACAAGCAGAATATTTGTTGATACGTTTCACTCTATTAAAAAATTTTAAGGTAATATCAATCCATGTTTACACAGTTTGATCTTGATGATGAACTTGTTGCCGGCACAGTAAAAGCAGGCTTTAAAAAACCAACGTCTATCCAAAGTTTAGTTATCCCACAAGCGATGGCAGGTAAAGATGTATTAGCATCTGCGCCAACAGGTACCGGTAAAACGGCAGCTTTTGTTTTACCTTGTGCTCAGCATTTATTAGATTACCCAAGAACAAAGCCCGGTTTTCCTCGGGTATTAATTCTTGCTCCTACGCGAGAATTAGCGACACAAATTTTTGAACAAACTGAGTTATTAACTGAATTTACAGCGATTAAGACGGGTTTAATTACTGGTGGTGTTAACTACGGTTCACATAAAGAAATTTTAACGCAAACGACCGATATCCTTATCGCCACGCCAGGTCGCTTACTCGATTATATTGAAACTGAACAGTTTGATTCGCGTGAAATTGAAATACTGGTATTAGATGAAGCGGATCGCATGCTCGATATGGGCTTTAGCGAGACCATTAACCGCGTAGTTGCCGAAGCGAGATGGCGTAAACAAACCTTATTATTATCTGCAACCCTAGCTGGTGCCGGTATTATTCGATTTTCAAAAGAGATCTTAAACGATCCGGTGTTTTTAGAATCAGATCCTTCTCGTAAAGAAAAAGCCAAAACTCACCAATGGATGCATATTGCTGACAACATTGATCATAAAGTACAACTGCTGATTAATATTCTTAAACAAGAAGATGTAAAACGCGCCATAGTATTTGCCAATAAACGTGAAACCGTGCAGTCATTAGCGGGTTTACTGCAAAGTGAAGATTTAAGAAACACTTGGCTTGAAGGTGAAATGCCACAAGACAAGCGTAATAAAGCGGTGGCGCGCGTAAAAGACGGCGTTGTAAATATATTAGTTGCAACCGATGTTGCTGCCCGTGGTTTGGATATTGATGACGTTACCCATGTTATTAACTTTGATATGCCTCGTAAAGCTGACATTTATGTACACCGTATTGGCCGTACTGGCCGTGCAGGTAAAAAAGGTACCGCGATTTCATTAGTCGAAGCTCATGAAATGTTATCTCTGGCCAAAATTGAGCGTTATATTGATGAGCGCCTACAACGTCGAGTACTCGATGATTTGCGCCCGCACAATAAAGAGTCTCGTGTTCCGGTAAAACGTAATAAAACTAAAGTTAAGAAAAACGATGGCATAACCAAGCGTGCCCGAGTTGCTAAAAAAGCAGCGAAAGCGAAAAAATCACGTAAGAAGTTAGCGAAGAAAAACAGCTAAAATATTAACTGAGTTACTCGTTAGCCTGCTAACGAGTGCCTGTAAACTTTAAAGCCTTAAGTATGAATTATTCAATCTGCTTAAGGTTTTTATTATAAATAAGTCATTTAACCCCCTTTAAAATTCTTTTAAACCCATTAAAAGCTTTCAATTTTGTAACAACCCCGTAGACTGCAAATTTTATAATTACTATTCTGGGTATTACATGTTACGTATTTTTTCTTTGTGTCTTATATTTTTATTACCTGTTTCAGCAGTTGCTGCAGATTCAGTTAAACAACTTTTTAAGAAAGTAAATAATGGTGTTGTTGAGCTGCACGTCAAATCAATTGCTTCACCAAAACCTGGCCAGGTTGAATATAAGTCAACCACAGCTGAGTCATTAGGCTCTGGCGCGGTAATTAATAATACAGGCCGTATATTAACAGCTGCGCATGTAGTTGAACGCGCGACTGACATTGAAGTGATATTTGCTGATGGTTCAAAAACTACTGGCCATGTAGTCTGGGTAGATACTTTAATCGATTTAGCGATGATCCAAGCTCGTAAAATACCAAGTAATATAGAGCCGCTTAAACTTGCTAAAGCTGGTGATTATACTATTGGTGAACAAGTTATTGCTATTGGCGCACCTTATGGTGTGAGTCACAGTTTATCGGTTGGCTACTTAAGTGGTGTACGCGATCGTAAAACAATCCCTGGCACAGACATTACGCCTAGATTTTTGCAAACTGATGCATCAATAAATCAAGGTAACTCTGGTGGTCCGTTATTTAATTTAGATGGTGATATTATTGGTATTGTTAGCCACATATTATCAAAATCTGGTGGTAGCAATGGTTTAGGTTTTGTTGTATCTGTTGACACTATTCACGATATTATTGCTTCATCTCCGGGTAATTTCAGTGGTTTTATCCCGCACTTGTTAAATGCAACAGAATCTTCGGCAATTAATAACCAATATGGTTACGGCATGCTTATTCAGCATGTAGTACCAGCAACATTAGCAAATAAATTAGGTTTTAAAGGTGGTTACTTAAATGTCATGATTGGTCGTAAATCGGTGTTATTAGGTGGCGATATATTATTAAAAGTCGATAATATTGAAATTCGAAATTTAGAATCTGCAATAAAAATTAAACAGCGTTTATCTTCTTTAGAGAAAGGCGATGAAGTCGTATTTGAATACTTAAGAAGTGGCGTTAAAAAAGAAGTTACTTGGAAAGTAGACTAGCCTTTAGGTTACTCCAGTCAGCTTAAGTAAAAGGCTGCAACAACAAAAAGCCCCTAGTAACTTAATTGCTACTAGGGGCTTTTTAGTGAAAGGCCATTGCAGTTAAGGGCCGTAATATCAATTTAATTAAATCTATAAACAGAACTAACCAAATAGGTTACCCAGTTTTTTCTTTAACTTATCTTCAAGTTCTTGTTTTTTACTATCGGCAAGTTTTGATTTAAGCAATTTATCTAAGGCTTTATCAGTATCATTTAATAACGCTTCAATATCAGCGATTTCAGCGGCATCACCTTGATTTATGTTAAGCGACTTAGCGACTTTTTGATTTAAACCTACTTGCAGTTGTTGCTGAAATTCTGTTAACTTTTGTTTAATTTGGCTATTAATGGCTTTACCAATAATATTATCTAAATCAGAACCAAGCTTATAATCAGGATTATTAATGTCACCTTCAACAACAATCGATAAATTAAACTGATTAACATCCTGAATAGCAGTAAGTAATGATCGCCCTAGTGAAGAGGTTGAGGCGCCAATATATTTCGCTTTACCAACATTAACTTCATTAACACTGTTAATCGTCGTATCAATAACACTGAACTGCCCAACACCCGCTAAGCTAGCAGAATCTAGACTGAGCGATAATGTTTCGTTATCTCTTAAATCTACATCTTCAACAACAAGGTGACTAAGTTGCCAATCGCCTTTAGCGCTAAACTGCTGTTGAGAATTGAACACTGTAGATGTCAGCGTTGCATCTGCACCATTAAGTAACTTACCTGTGGAAATATTAATTAACGTCGGTAAATTACGATGCCAATGTTCACTGGTTAATTCACGAATATCAATGTTGAAATCACCTTGTGCTAGTGACACTTGTAACTTAGCCTGTTTTACGAGCCAAGGTGGCAGAGGGTTTTCATCTGTAAAGTGAATGAACTTGCCTTGTCCCAGACTCTGTTTAAGCTCATCTTTTTTCAGTTGTTTTTTACTTTTACTGGCATCTAAAAAAGGTTTAACTCGAGCGTAAATGCTTTCGGCTTGTTCATAATAGCCGCGTGCACTGTCACCAAATAAGATATGCGCAAAATCAGCATTATCAACTTTATCTAACTGATATTTAGATTCAAGCTGTTGCCAATCGTTACCGGGGGCGTCTTTAACATCTTTAACCGCTTTGCTCAGCAAAGCTTTACTTTGCTTGATTTGATCTTTGGATTTTTTAATAATCGCTTTATCTTGCTTAAACTGCTTTTTGAGGCTGTCTAAGTCTTGCTGTAAGCGGCTAATATCGCTTGCTGATTTGATTTTAGTTTTAGTTAATTTTTTAACTTGGTCTTCATACAACTTTAACTTTTGCTTGCTTGGTAATTGTTGCTTTAATAGCTCAAGCTTTTGCTTTTCAGCTTTGTAGGTTTGCTCTAATTGATTCGCGGCTTGCACTGTTAATAAATTGCTATCGTTAAGAATATCTTTTACATCAGGAAGCTGAGTATCAATTGCTGGCATCTGATTTTCAACTGACTGGGCGCCAGCTTCAAGCATTGATGTGTCAACATCACGATAAACGTCACCAGGAGATGTTCGCTGGCTGTTAACTTTAAAACCTTCAACTATCAGCTCTTCGATTAATACTCGGCCAAATAAATACTGCCAAACATCAATTCCAGCACTGGCTTTATCAAAGGCAATAATATTATGACTCGGTTGTTTATTATCGGTTATTTGCATTGCGACAACTTCAACCACAAGTGGCGACCAAGTAATATTTACCGTATCAACATTCACTTCTGCGCCGGTATATACACTAGTGCCTTTTTCAAGGCCCATCTTTGTTAACCAAGGGGCCAACAGCATCAACGTGAGTAGTATTAGCGCCACTATAGATAAAAAGCCTGCTATGCCCTGCCATCTGAAAAATTTAGCCATTATATGCTCCCTGTGCCGGTAAGGTTTTGATACGCTTGATACAATTTAGAGCCTTTCAATGCCTGCACTATTTTAAAGCGGTCAATAAATGCTTTAACATGGTGACGATAGCGAGTGACTAACATTTGCGCGAAAAAAAACATCGGTATAAACAATAGCAGCGAACAAACAAGCGAGCCGAGCGTTAAGGTATTATGAAAATGTGCCAATTTTAACAAACTCAATTGATAAAAGCCTTGCCAAACGCCTGCAAGGCTAGGCGATGTTAATAAGCTTTCGCCAACACCAGAAAAAAGAGTAGATGTTGCTAACCCCAATAAACTGAATCCTGCGACAGCAACAAAAAATGCACTTAAATTAACGCGTACAACAAATGCAAGCAATAACACTAATACATTGTGTAAACTAAGTGTTGGCGTTAATCCCACGATCATGCCCATAGCAATTGCTAAGGCAATTTGCCTCGCTGAGCTTTCTGAATTGAGTGCTTTAAATAATTTTGCCAATAACGTGAGCAAGTTGCTCTCCCTAATGCATTAAAAGTTAATATATATTTTAGACTATACCAATTTAATTATGTATGTGATTTCATTTGATTTTTAATCATTAAAATCAGTAAATATATAATCAACTTGGTATTACATGCAATTAACCGGTTATTTTACGCGTAAATACCGGAACATCGGTTGTCGATGAATCAGCACAGTAACCATAGCCTGCGGTATCAAATTTCTTTAGCTGCTCTACATCGGTTATTTGATTTTGAATAATATAGCGCGCCATATACCCGCGGGCTTTTTTGGCGAAAAAACTGATCATTTTATATTGACCATTTTTCCAGTCCTTAAATGCCGGAGTAATAACCTTAGCGTTTAATGATTTCTTTTTTACTGACTTAAAGTATTCAGTAGAGGCTAAATTAATAAGTACATCATCGCCCTGCTCTGCAACGGCTTTGTTAATGTTATCAGTAATAACATCACCCCAAAAATGATACAGGTTAGGACCACGAACATTGTCAAGTTTAGTGCCCATTTCTAAGCGATAAGCCTGCATTAAATCCAATGGTTTTAACACACCATATAAACCAGATAATATTCTTAGGTGCTGCTGGGCATAATCAAAATCAGTATCCGAAAAAGAATTAGCGTCAAGACCTGTGTATACATCACCATTAAAAGCAAGCGCTGCTGGGCGCGCATTATCTGGTGTAAAAGGTAGATGCCACTCACCAAATCTTGCCGCATTTAAACCCGCAAGCTTGTCACTAATATGCATCAATGAAGATAAATCTGCAGGGGTTAATTTAATGCAACGCCTCATCAACTCTTCACAATGGTCAAGTAATTCTGGTTGAGAAAACTTTGCTGTAGGTAAAGTAGATTCAAAATCTAAGTTTTTGGCTGGAGAAACAACAATTAGCATGATAATTAAACTTTTAATAAATAATAATAAAACTATATCACGACCAGTAAAAATATCATCAGCAGTTTAATCGACAGCATAAATTAAATTGCATGATAATTAGGGGCTGTTGATCTTTCGAGCTTAATTTTTGTTCAAGTAATGTGGTGTTATACAATGATATTGCCACATCAATAGGGACCACGGTTATTAATACCCTACTTGAATTTAGTAAACAGCGCTTGTTTGGTATTTTTACTGCCTTTTTTAAAAGCACTGTACATAAAGTACAGTGAATTTAAAAACATTGTAAAAATGCCAAACAATTCGCTGCAAAAACCACGATGAAAGATCAACAGCCCCTAACGATTTTCGATTAATTACTCTAAAATGCTATTTAAGCCTTGCTTATTTTCGTTATTTTGTTACAAATAGCACAAGTAAGTAATGCGTAAAGCTCAGAACAACCGCAATTAATAACTATTAAATGTAATTTTCTTTCAATTTTCGCTTTTCACTGCTATTAAATTTAATTTTCTTTTTATAAGGTGACAAGTATGTCTAACCAATTATCTCAATTAAAGGCAATGACAACAGTTGTTGCTGACACTGGTGATGTAAATGCAATTGCGCAATATCAACCAGATGATGCGACAACGAATCCATCATTATTATTAAAAGCGGCTGAATTAGAAAACTACCAACCATTAATCGAAGCTTCAATTGCATGGGCTAAGCAGCAATCAAATGATAGTGAGCAACAAATTATTGATGCTGGTGATAAACTTTCAGTGCTAATTGGTAGTGAAATTTTAAAAGTGGTACCGGGTCGAATTTCAACAGAAGTTGATTCACGTTTATCATTTAACATTGCACAAACCGTTGTTAAAGCAGAAAAGCTTATTGCTCTTTATCAAGAAGAAGGTGTCAGTAAAGACCGCATCTTGATCAAAATGGCTTCTACTTGGGAAGGTATCAAAGCGGCCGAGCAGTTAGAGAAGAAAGGCATTAACTGTAATCTAACATTATTGTTTAGTTTTGCTCAGGCACAAGCCTGTGCCGAGGCAAATGTTTTCTTAATTTCGCCATTCGTTGGTCGTATTCTTGATTGGTACAAAAAGAGCACGGGTAAAGACAGCTATTTAGCGGCTGAAGACCCAGGTGTGGTATCGGTTTCAAAAATCTTTAATTACTTTAAAAACTTCGGTTACAAAACCATTGTAATGGGTGCAAGTTTCCGTAACAAAGACGAAATTTTAGAATTAGCAGGCTGTGATCGTTTAACGATTAGTCCACAACTATTAGCAGAGTTGAAAGAAAGCAACGAGCCGGTTGTACAAAAACTTATCGCAAAAAGCAGTAACGACACTAAACCTGTCGCCTTAACAGAACAAATGTTCCGCTGGAATATGAATGAAGATGCTATGGCTACTGAAAAGCTTGCTGAAGGTATCCGCGGCTTTACCGTTGATCAAATTAAATTAGAAGAAAAATTACGCAGCATGCTTTAATTTTCTTCAGAAAAACAAGTATTTGTTTAAAAAACCACCGAAAGGTGGTTTTTTTTTATGTTTTGTAAAGAAAATGTATCAGTTTATTTTTTACTGTGGTATTTAAATAGTGACGTTGTAATTAGAAGGAGTTTGACTATGGATCCACTAGATAATTTAATGGAACTTATAGAAGGTAAATCAAAAGCCAAAACTAAACAAAAACAAAGATGGCGTGAGATTGAACAGCTAAAAGAAAAACTAGAACTAGAAAAACAAATAGAGTTTTATGAAGGTTCTCTTGAATATCTGTTAGAAGAAATTTAAGTACTGCCTTTAAATTTAATAGCTATACAACGCAAAGCCCTATATTTATATAGGGCTTTTTAATGACCATAACTTAAGACTTACGCATTAACTTTCAGTGAACACCTGTACACTGAGGCAAATCAAAATTCGTAATGTATATTTTAAATAATTACACTTTTCACTCATTGAAGCATCAAAAATCACGCCATAAAACCACTAAACCATTGAATAAAAACAAAATATAAAAACAAATAACAGCTAATGCAAAGCAATAACCACACTGAAACATTTTCAGTGTACACTTGTAAACACTTTTAGAATTGCTATTTAATTTTCAACTGGTCATACTAGGTATAATTGATTTAATAGGTTATACCTACAGGCAAGAAATCGGACTATGACTACACAAGTGATTAAACAAAAAATTGCACCAGACTACTCTTTAGTTGAAGAGTTACTTAACTCTATTACCCATGGTTTAGGCGCTCTGCTAAGTGTTGCAGCGCTAACATTGATGATATTGGCTGCTAATGATGGCTTTGAACTCGCCAGTGCGATCATTTACGGTCTGAGTATGATCACTTTGTTCTCAGCATCAACTCTTTATCATAGTGTGACTAATCCATCAGCTAAAAAAGTATTAAAACTGTTAGATCACTGCGCCATATATTTGCTTATTGCCGGTACTTATACTCCATTTATGTTGATTAGTTTGAAAGGTGTTTGGGGGTATTCGATTTTATCTGTGGTTTGGACTTTAGCGGTATTTGGCCTTTATTTTAAATTAATGTACAAGCAACGCTTTCCTAAATTATCATTGATTACTTATTTGGCCATGGGTTGGTTAATTGTTATCGCTATGCCAGAAATGATCGAAAAAGTAGCGTCTGGCGGTATAATACTATTAGCAGCAGGCGGCGCGGCATATAGTTTAGGGGCAATATTTTATGCGATTAAAAAAATCCCATATAATCATGCAATATGGCATGTATTTGTACTAGCAGGCAGTATTTGCCATTTCTTGGCTATTTACTTATACGTAATGGAGTAATTAAAACGGCCATAATTACAAACACTAAGGCTAATATCGTAATCCTCAAATCTTAGTGTTACACTCCTACCTAATTATCATCTCAATGACTCATAGCGATAGTATATTAAACTAGCGCTTTATCAGGATCTCAATATGCAATATGCCGATATTATTGGCTGGGGTAAATACACACCACCAGCAAGACTAACCAATGACGATATAGCCACGGTCATGGATACATCTGATGAATGGATCACGTCTCGTACGGGCATTAAAGAACGTCGTATTTCGCATTTAAATACCGCTGAAATGGCAACTCTTGCCGCTAAGCAAGCAATTGCCACTGCTGGTATTTCTGTCGATGATATTGATTTAATTATAGTTGCAACGTGTAGCCCAGATACTTTAGTACCAAATACCGCATCACGAGTACAACAATTACTTGGTGGCAATGGCGCCACTTGTTTTGACTTATCTGCTGCTTGTACTGGCTTTTTATATGCCTTACAAAATGCTACTGCGCAAATTGCTTTTGGTGCATCAAAAAAAGCACTTGTTATTGGCGCAGAGCGAATGAGTTGGTTTGTAAATTGGAGTGTCCGTGACACTGCGGTATTGTTTGGCGACGGTGCCGGTGCGGTTATTTTAGAAGCTACTGAACAAAAATGTGGCTTACTTACCGCAAAATTGGGCTGTAATTCAAATAATCGTGACATCTTAAAAATATCAAATTTCGGTGCTGACATGAATCGTTATGTCGACACGCCAAGAGGCTTACAAATTGATTTTGCTGGTCCTGATATTTTCAAGCATGCCGTACGCGGTATGGGAAAAGCGTCAGAAACGGTTCTTAATGAAGCAGGCTTAGAAGTAAGCGATGTGGATTTATTGATACCTCATCAAGCGAATATCCGCATTATTGAAACGCTGCAAAAGCAGTTAAAATTAACGGACGATCAGGTAATGGTGAATATCAATAAGTATGGTAATACATCAGCGGCAACAGTACCTATTGCCTTATGTGAAGCGCTTGAACAAGGCAAAATTAAAGCCGGTGCTAATGTTATGTCGGCAGCATTTGGTGCAGGTTTAACCTGGGGCGCTGCCTATATTAAATGGGGTGACAAAGTGACTGCCGTTAATGACTACACCCAAGAACATCAAGAATGTTCAAAAACAGCATTAGAATTATTAGATGATGCGATTAAAGGTTGTACAAAAGCTTAACAGCCATAAATAAAAATAGGGCTTACGCCCTATTTTTGTTTTTAACGACATTATATCTAGTGCTATAAAAATTATCGGTCACTATCCCAACTGAATAGCTTGGCACTCAACAACAAACACACCAAGGTCATACTCACTAAAACGACCAAATGGACACGTACGTCAGTAAGGGTGGCACCTTCAATGATAATACTTCGTGCGGCACTCACGAGGTGAGTTAAAGGCAACATTTGCGCGACAGTTTTAACAATATCTGGGGCCCCTTCTAATGAAAACCACACCCCAGATAACATCATCATCGGCCAAGTGACCATATTTAATAAACCGCCAACCAGTTCTTCACTTTTGCTACGGGTAGAAATTAGTAATCCAAGGCTGATCAAACTCATCGCACCAATTATCGCAATAATAAATAAATCGACATAACTGCCAAGCATATAAAAATCGAACAACAGGTCACAGCCTACATAAATTACAGTGACCATGAATAATACGATAAACAGTCTTGATACTAATTGCGCAGATATAAATTCTAATGCCGATAAAGGCGTGGCTTTTAAGCGTTTTAACACCGAATTTTTACGATAACGAACAATCACATAACCTACGCCAAATAAGCAACTAAACATCATATTCATCGAAAATATGCCCGGTAATACCCAATCGATATAGCGGATTGCCTCACCTGTGGTGACCTTGCGTTGATAACCTTCAGGATTACTAATGAATATTTTTTCGGTCATATAGCTTTTTGGCGACAATTCATTCAGCCAATAATGCTTTTGTGTTGGATCAATAATTAAATCGATCTTATGTTGTTGCAGTTTCAGCAGAGCGTTATCTATATCCTGGTATGCAATAAAATCTATGTACTTAGTGGTTAAAAAACTATGTTTAGTGGTTATAGTGCTGCTAGCCTCGATTATCCCTACTTTATAAACAGCTCGACCCTCACCTGAAAAAACAAATGAAAATACCACCAATAAAAGTACTGGAAATAATATATTCCAAGCCAGCGAAGATTTATCACGGAAAAATTCTAAATTACGCGCTTTAACAACAGCCAAGAAACGAGAAAACTTAAACATGACTTTCTCCAACTAACGAATGTCCGGTTAATTTTAAGAATAAATCATCCAAGTTGGCTGATTTTATATGTAAACCTGTTAAAGAGGCGCCGCTGCTGATTAACGTTTTTATGGTTTGTTCAACATTGCTGGTGGCTATTTCCACAAGTGTATCTTGTATCACCCAGCCCTTATTTTCCGCCAATAACTGCTGCACGTTTTCAATGGGTAAATAAATGAAGGTTTTACTAAAGTGCTTACTCAATAATTGTTTAGGCGAGCCTTGGGCAATGATCTTGCCTTTGTCCATGATCACTAAGTCATCACATAATTGTTCAGCTTCGTCCATATAATGAGTGGTTAAAATAATTGTTTTACCCTGCGCTTTAATACTTTCAATTAATTGCCAAAAATGTCTTCTTGATTGTGGGTCTAAACCCGTAGTTGGTTCATCTAAAAACAAAATTTCAGGGTCATTAATAAGCGCTAATGCCAAGAGTAAGCGTTGTCTTTGTCCACCCGATAACAAACGATTATCTTGATCAGCAAAGTCGGCCAAATCACATAACTCGATTAATGAATTAATAGACAGTGTTTTTTCATAAAAACTGGCAAATAAGTTCAAGGTTTCAGTCACGGTTAAAAAGTCTTGTAAAGCTGTACTTTGAAACTGTATACCGATGAGTTGGCTTATGTCCGCACAATCTTGGGTGTTAAATTCAACGCGACCAGATGTAGCGCTAATAATACCTTCCATAATTTCGATGGTAGTGGTTTTACCTGCGCCATTGGGGCCTAGCAAGCCAAAGCAATGACCCTTTTTAATGGTAAAGCTAACACCGTCAACGGCCTTTATGCCTTTATAGTGCTTACACAAGTTGTTAATTGTAATAATGGTCATAATTACCTGTTTGAAATAAACTGTTTAGGATAAATGTTCACCTACATAGGACCGTAATGTTGCGATTAATGCTTTCTTACCCGTTAAAGAAAATTCATCACAAATTTGCTCAACATTATGCTTTTGTATCACTTTTCTGATCAATACCGCCAAGCCTAAACGGTCTTGCAAGCAATGCACGCTATTGTTCGTTAACATATACCGTAAATAACGATTTAAGGCTGGAGCACAACTTGAAAGCACGCGATAACCTTGAGCAAAATCAGCACAGGCTTGTCTGTCTTGTTGATTTACAGATCCAATAATTTGCTGCTTATTTAATAAGGTGATCACTAAGTCAGTCGGCAAGTTCTTATATTCATCGGTTAAATAATAATTAAGACTCTGTTGAAAATTATGATTCACATCCTTAAGCAATTGCTCAGCGTTTGGTGTTAGCGCCTTTAAAACCATAGCTGAGTGTTCACCACTGGCCGCGTCTTTAGTAAAACCTAGACGCGCAACTTTATAGTGATTATTAAACCAGTATTGCATAAGTTGACTATTCGCGCCAAAGCTTGAAGCGATGAAATCACTGCCCTGTTGGGCTGCTTGTTGCTGACAATAGTTGAGTAATTTAGACCCCAGGCCTTGCTGCTGAATTTCAGGGTGAATGGCGATACGAACTACACGTTGATAGCTAAAATTAAATGCTTGCTCAACACCGCTATGAACTAATAAAGATTGTGGAATTAAATGACCACGAATACGCCTTAACGATTGTTTCACTTTTTGTGATAAATCGGTACTAATACCACCTTCAGTAAGTAGTAACGCCACACCAAGTATATTATTGGCTTGAGTGTCTCGTTGCTGAATAAGTGCCACAGAAACGTTAGGATTATCAAGCAGCATTTTTAAATCACTTGGCTTAGTTTGATAGTGAGCTGTTACTAACAAAGAAAATACTTGTTGTAATAAAGTTTCATCGGCAAACAATTTAGTGGCGCCAATAAATTGGTATTGCACATCTTGTGTTGCATCATAGTGAGCAGTTTTCAGCTCTGCATTGAGTAACAAACTGGAAAATGTAAATTGCTCTAACGGGTCGCCATCACGCCAGCGGATTGGCTGTTTAATATGTAAATGCTGACCTTCGGGTCTAAGCAGCTTTAATTCTTTTAAAAATTTGCCACTAAAACCTCGCCCAGCGCCTTCGTATCCATGAATGGTCGAGACAAACACTTGTCGGTGATAATAGCTCAATAATAGCCTTAATATCGGTAATGGCACGCCTGCAGCTTCATCAATCATGAGCAAATGACAGTTAGGTTTATTGCTGACTAATGCATCTAATGGCACAAAATTTAGCTGGCTAGTTTGGTAACTTAATTGGTGATGTCCATGCTCTGTTACCGAATTTATTGGTAATAACAATTTAAGATGTTTAAAAAATATAGCCAAGGCATCGGGATGTGGTGCGCTAATAATTATTTGCTTATTAGCTTGTTGTAAAATTTCAGCTGCAGCAATGGCCAGCGCGGTAGACTTACCTCGGCCTCTATCTGCGGTTAGCACTAAAGGTCGATTTCGGTGGCCATTTACCACATGCAATATTTTATCTACCGCATGACTTTGTTCAGCAGTTATTGAATATGAATGTTTATTTATCATATCACTAGAGCGCTCGATGCTATCAACTTCAACATCAGTAAACTCTTCAGGGGATATAGCCATTTGATTCGTTTGGGTTGTTACTATTATATTAGATTGAGCATTAGCAATACTGATAAACCGTTGGCTAAATAAGCTAGTATCAATAAATTCTGGTGTGATACTCAAATACATAACACCACCCGCAATAATAGTACCGCTAAGAGCTGCAAATGCATCGACTTGAAAATCATCGGTTATGGTAAAGAAAATGGATTGTTGTTCAGTCCCTAAAAATTGACGATAATTTTTAGCAGATATATGCGGCAAATCGATAGTCGGTAATGCTGAGAATATCGTTATTTTAAGTGAGTCTTCACCATTAATTACATCGTCTTTTTTAGATGTGTGCTGAGTTAGTGAATTAAATTGCTGAAATGACCAGTCAGCATCACCAACAAAAACCACCATTGCGCGCATGTTATTGGCGCCCAATTTGGCCCGATACTCAGAGAAAAAATGTTGCAAATTAATAATTAATGCCATAGATTTGTATTTATTATCAATATTCTAGCAGAATAATTAAATAAATTGTTCAGTCACCTAATTAACTTCTATACTATTTATTTACAGTTAGGTTACAACACTTAATTTTTATTGATCCCGATCAATTTTATAGACGTATAATAACCTATAATCACGCCAAGCAAAAAACATAAGAGCATGAAGATATGACCGACGTAACTAACGCTTCAGAACAAAAAAAAGATGAGTTAAATACATTCTTATTTTTAACCGTTTTCCTCGGACCATTTTTAGCCGTAGCTATTGTTGGTGCCTTAGGATTTAGCATATGGTTCAGTCAATTACTGTTAGGCCCTCCAGGAGTATAGCGATATGTCGCTTGCTGTTAATCAATCAAAACGAAACTTTTTACGTGGTAGGAAACCGCTACCGACGCCTAAATATCGTTTACCTTGGATAACTAGCGAACAGCACTTTATCAATGACTGCACGCAATGCGGTGATTGTATTAGTGCTTGTCCTGAACAAATAATAGTCAAAGGTGATGATGGTTTTCCAACCATTGATTTTGCCAAAGGCGAATGCACATTTTGTGAAGACTGTATAAGCAGTTGTAAAGAGCCATTATTTATTAGCGAACGAAGCGTTAAAGCTTGGCCAAGCCATTTCAACATTAAAGATAACTGCTTGGCTAAAAATGACGTGTTTTGCCAAAGTTGCCGCGATGTATGTGATAGCCGCGCCATTACTTTTAGTTATGCCAAGGGCCCAATTCCAACACCCGTTATTGAACAATCAAATTGTAACAGTTGTGGGGCGTGTATCAGTACTTGCCCGACAGACTCAACCGAATTAATCCTAATTCAGGAGCTAACATAATGACTGCTAAAGCAGTAGAAGTTGAAGTTGAAGAAGAGTATCACGTGGCAAGCTTTGTCGCACAAATTACTCCTAGCTATGAAGAACAAATTAAAGCTTTATTAAATGCTACACCCGGAGCCGAAATCCATGCGATTTCAGACACAGGTAAGGTTGTATTTACTATTGAAGCCGCCGGCCAATGGATTATTGGTAAACACATTGACGCAATCAAATCTGATGCAGGCTTTCTTACTTTAGCGCCTGTATACCACGAATACACCACAGAATAACAAGGATATATTATGAAAATGAATCGTAGAGAATTCATCAAGGCGAATGCCATTGTAGCAGCAGCAGGCGTTGCCGGTGTTGCAGTTCCAGCGGCTGCATCAAACTTGATCACCAGCAGTGATTTAACAAAATTAAAATGGGACAAAGCACCTTGTCGTTTTTGTGGTACCGGTTGTAGCGTTAACGTCGGCACTATGGACGGAAAGGTTGTCGCGACTCATGGTGATATAAAATCACCGGTAAACAAAGGCCTTAACTGTATTAAAGGCTACTTTTTATCAAAAATAATGTACGGTAAAGACCGTTTAAAAACACCACTACTAAGAATGACTGATGGTAAATATGATAAAAATGGTGACTTTACGCCAATCACATGGGATCAAGCATTTGATGTCATGGAAGAAAAAGCGAAAGGCACATTAAAAGAAAAAGGTCCTGATGGCATTGGTATGTTTGGCTCAGGCCAATGGACAGTACAAGAAGGCTACGCTGCAGTAAAATTAATGAAAGCAGGTTTCCGTAGTAATCATATTGACCCTAATGCACGTCACTGTATGGCATCTGCTGTTGGTGGTTTTATGCGTACTTTTGGTATCGATGAGCCTATGGGTTGTTACGATGATATTGAAGCGGCTGATGCTTTTGTATTATGGGGCTCGAATATGGCCGAGATGCATCCTATTTTATGGACGCGCCTAACTGATCGTCGCTTAAGTAATCCACACGTTAAAGTTGCTGTATTATCTACGTTTGAACACCGCAGTTTTGATTTAGCCGATAATGGCATGATATTTACCCCGCAAACCGATTTAGCTATTTTAAACTTTATTGCTCACTACATCATCTCAACCGACCGAGTAAATAAAGACTTTGTTAGCAAGCACACTAACTTCCGTTTAGGTAATGATGATATTGGTTATGGCTTACGTCCTGAACATCCTTTAGAGAAAAATGCGAAAAACAGCGATGCATCTAAAGCCGGTGGTTCAACGCCAATTGATTTTGACGAATATGCTAAGTTTGTGTCTACTTACACAGCTGAATACGTATCAAAACTATCAAGTGTTCCGGTAGATAAGCTTAATGCATTGGCTGAGTTGTACGCCGATCCGAAAATTAAAGTAACGTCTTTCTGGACTATGGGTTTCAACCAGCATACTCGTGGTGTGTGGGCGAATAACCTAGTATATAACATTCATTTATTAACCGGTAAAATCTCTACGCCTGGTAACAGCCCGTTCTCATTAACCGGTCAACCATCAGCGTGTGGTACTGCTCGTGAAGTAGGAACGTTCTCGCATCGTTTACCTGCTGACATGGTGGTAAATAATCCTAAGCATAGAGCCATTGCAGAAAAAATATGGAAATTGCCTGATGGCACTATTCCTGCAAAACCTGGTTATCACGCAGCATTACAAAACCGTAAATTAAAAGATGGTGAGTTAAATTTTTATTGGGTGCAATGTAATAACAACATGCAAGCTGCCGCCAATATGAACGAAGAAGGTTACCCAGGTTACCGTAACCCGAAAAACTTCATTGTGGTTTCAGACCCATACCCTACGGTTACCGCACAAGCGGCCGATCTTATTTTACCAACAGCAATGTGGGTAGAAAAAGAAGGTGTTTATGGTAACGCCGAACGTCGTACTCAGTCTTGGTACCAACAAGTGCCACCACCAGAGGGTTCAAAGTCTGACATGTGGCAAGTGGTTGAGTTCTCTAAACGCTTTAAAATGGAAGATGTTTGGACTGAAGAATTATTAGCTAAAATGCCAGAACATCGTGGTAAATCAATGTTCAACGTTTTATTTGAAAATGGTAATGTTAATAAATTCCCATTAAGCGAAATACCTGATGATAGATTAAATGATGATGCTCGAGATCAAGGCTTTTACATCCAAAAAGGTCTGTTCGAAGAATACGCAACATTTGGTCGTGGCCATGCCCATGATTTAGCCCCATACGATCGTTACCACAAAGAACGCGGCTTACGCTGGCCGGTAGTCGATGGTAAAGAAACCAAATGGCGCTTTAAAGAAGGTTCAGATCCATACGTTAAACCAGGCAGTGATTGGGACTTTTACGGTAAGCCAGATGGCCGAGCGGTTATTTTTGCCTTACCATATGAACCTGCTGCGGAATTCCCTGATGCTGAATACGACTTATGGTTATCTACCGGTCGTGTACTAGAGCATTGGCATTCAGGTTCGATGACCCAACGTGTGCCAGAGCTTTATAGAGCCATGCCAGATGCATTGGTGTATATGAACCCTGATGATGCGCGTAAACGTAACTTACGACGCGGTGATTTAGTAAAACTAATTTCACGACGTGGTGAAGTGCAAACACGTGTTGAAACACGAGGCCGTAATAAGCCACCAAGAGGTTTAGTGTTTATGCCTTGGTTTGACGCGAGTCGTTTAGTGAATAAAGTGACTTTAGATGCAACTGATCCGCTATCTAAACAAACCGATTTCAAAAAATGTGCTATCAAAATAGAAAAAGTATAAGGAGAAGCATCATGAGTTTATTAATGAAATGTACAGTTTTACAAAAACCTATAATGGCGCTTTTCTCTGCTGGCATTTTGCTTAGCAGCCTTGCTTTCTCAACACAGGCAAATGAGATTAATGAAGTAGCAACATTGCGAGACAGCACCAGTATAGAAACGCAAAAAGAGCCTAAAATCATCCCAGAAGTAACCAACGATGATATTAAGAAAAAGCGTAACTACCCTATGCAACCACCGGTAATTCCACATAAAGTGCGTAATTACCAGGTGGATCTTAAGGTCAACAAATGTATGTCGTGTCACTCTCGCAATCGTACCGATGAATCACAAGCGCCTATGGTTAGTGTGACTCATTATATGAATCGTGAAGGTAATTTCTTGGCAGAGATTTCGCCACGCCGTTATTTTTGTAATCAATGTCATGTACCGCAAGTGGACGCTAAACCATTAGTTGAAAATACATTTAAAGACATGAACAGCTTAATGCAAGAAAAGCAGCAACAAGAAAAAGCTAAAGCGCATAATGATTAAGGTGTAATCGATGAAAAAATTAATTTTAAAACTATGGACGACTATTCGCCGTCCAAGCGTGCACTACAGTTTAGGCTTTTTGGTTATCGGTGGTTTCATTGCTGGCATTATCTTTTGGGGTGGTTTTAACACCGCTCTCGAGATAACGAATACAGAAGAGTTTTGTATTTCATGTCATGAAATGGAAAACAACCCTTATGAAGAGTTAAAAACTACTATACATTTTACTAACCGTTCAGGTGTGCGTGCAACGTGTCCTGATTGTCACGTACCGCATAAGTGGACTGATAAAATAGCGCGTAAAATGCAAGCATCAAAAGAAGTTTGGGGCAAAATATTCGGTACTATTAACACCCCAGAAAAATTTGAAGCTAAACGTCGTCACTTAGCTGAGAATGAGTGGACCCGGTTAAAGTCGAACGATTCTTTAGAATGTCGAAATTGTCATAACTTCGATTATATGGATTTTACCTCACAAAGTACTAGAGCGTCAGAGCAACATTCAACGTCTTTAGCGAGTGGCGAAAAAACCTGTATTGATTGTCATAAAGGTATTGCTCATCAGCTACCTGATATGGAAGGTGTTGAAGGCTGGTAAGCTGATAAGCTGATAAGCTGATAAGCCAATAGTAAAAATTAAAAACCGAATGCATCGTCATTCGGTTTTTTTATGGCTGAATCTTAATGATTTATTTCGAATTAATACGCTACCAAGTTGGTAATGTATTGGCTCATTTTAAATGCTTAAAACGAGCAGCACAGTTCATTATTTGAATAATGAACTGTATGCCTCAACAAACACCATTTCGCCTGCCGCAACGCTTCCTTGCTCACTAGCTAAAACAATAAAGCTATTAGCAACGCCTAAGCTTGATAAAATACCTGAACCTTGCGATCCAGTACTAGTCACCTCAGCCTGGCCTTGCTCATTAAAGACTAATACTGCACGCTGAAAATCGACTCTTCCTGGTGATTTTTTCAATGAAGTTGTTGTCTTTGCAAGAATTCTGGCTTTGGGTTGATGGCTTAGACCTTGCATTTTTTCAATGCCAGGCACGGCCAACTGATAAAATGTGACCAGCGCAGAAACAGGATTTCCCGGCAGGCCAAAAAACACGCTGTCTGCCATTTTACCAAAAGCAAAAGGCTTGCCCGGTTTCATCGCTATTTTCCAAAAGTTAATTTCGCCAAGCTCTTCGAGTACTTCTTTAGTGTAATCTGCATCGCCAACCGATACACCACCACTTGAAATAACCACATCGGCACGAGTATTAGCTTCTACAAACGCATCAGTTATCGCCTGTTTATCATCTCTAATAATACCTAAATCAATAATATTGACATGTAAACGCTTAAGTAACGCTAGCAAAGCAAAACGGTTACTCTCAAAAATATCACCATCACCTAAAGTTTCAGTAGGTAATTTCAATTCATCACCGGTAGATAAAACAGCTACGGTTAAAGCTGAATACACCTCAACCTCAGCTATACCTAACGATGCTAGTACACCAACATCAATGGCGGTTAACTTATGTGATTTAGCTAAAACCTTACTGCCTTTATCGATATCTTCACCGCAATAACGAACATTACTACCGACTGCTGTTGGCGCCTTAGTAAAGGTAAGTTTTTCATTTTTTACTGCGGTATTTTCTTGCATAACAACCGTATCACAGCAACTTGGCATTTTTGCGCCCGTCATAATGCGAATACATTGCCCAGCTTTGGTTGTGCCGGTAAATGGTTGTCCTGCAAATGATTGCCCCACAAGTTCAAGCGCAACATCAGCATTAATAACTGATGCAAAAGAAAATGCATAACCATCCATTGCGGAGTTATTATGTGGCGGTACGAATACAGGTGAAAAAATATCACCTGCTAAAACCTTGTCTAAGCAATCTTCAATTGCTATTAATTGTGTAGCCTTAGGGCTTGGCACATTGTTGATAAGTTGTTGTAAGGCAGTTTCAAAAGGCATTAAGCCAGGTGCAGAGCAGCAATCAGACATAAATTTTCACATATATATTTAAGTTAGACTAATCCTAAAGCAAGAAAGTAGAATCTAAAACATTTTTATCTATATTGTTTACCAAAAATTACAGCATTGTGATCTAAATCAACGTTTTCAGTAAGTAATTGGTTGATGATACGCGCATCATAAAATACCAACAATTAGTATCAAATGGGTTACATAACCACTGAAATTGGTATACTAGAAAAAAATTTAAAATAAATAGTAGTAAGGCGAAATAAAATGAAAACACGTACAATTCTAAAACTAAGCATGCTCACTCTAGCTATTACAGCAGCAACGAATGCATCAGCAAATGTTAATGAGAAAATTTCAAAAGCAGTTAAAGAGACTAAAGTTGATGTTTCATTACGTTATCGTTTTGAAACTGTTGACCAAGATGGCGTTGATGAAGAAGCTCTAGCATCTACTTTAAAAAGTAGATTAACATTAACTACAGGTAAAATAGCTAATTTTGGTGCAAAAGTTGAAGCTGATAATGTTACTTATATTGGCAGTGACAATTTTAACAATACCGTAAATGGTAAAACCGATCACGCGGTAGTTGCCGACCCGGATGGCAGTGAAATTAACCAAGCGTTTCTACAATATACAAATAAAATTTTAAATGTTACAGCAGGTCGTCAACGCATTAACTTAGACGACCAACGTTTTGTTGGTGGTGTGGCATGGCGTCAAAACGAACAAACATTTGACGGTTACCGCGTACAATTAGCGCCAGCAAGTATTTTCAATTTTGATCTAAGTTATGTGTATAACGTTAACCGCATTTTTGGTGAAGACAGTGCAAAGTCTGACTTACATGGCGATATTGTATTAGCTAATGCCAAATATAAATTTGCGAATAAACAATCGGTGTCAGTGTATAACTACTATTTAGATTTTGACGGTGGTGCAGCTAGTACTTCTAGCAATACCATAGGTATTACCTACAACGGTGCATTTCCTATTGCAAAAAATACTCTCGCAGTAAAACTTGGTTACGCAGACCAAGAAGAAGTTGGCGATACAGCTATGTCATACAGCGCAGATTACAGTGTTATAGATGCTCAATATAAATTTAAAGGTTATAGCGTTGGTGCTGGCATCGAGACGCTAGGCAGTGATGGTGGTGATATTGGTTTTGCAACCCCTCTAGCTACATTGCATAAATTTCAAGGTTTTACTGATAAGTTCTTAACAACACCTATCGACGGTTTAGTTGATACCTACATTAAAGGTTCAGCTAAAATTGGCCCTGTAAACGTTGCAGCCGCTTATCACATGTTTGAAGCAGACAGTGGTAATAATGATTACGGTAATGAAATTAACATTACCGCTACCTACAAGTTGAATAAACAAGTATCAGCCTTAGTTAAAGCGGCAAGTTATTCTGAAGATGATGGTGGTTACACTGATACCAATAAACTTTGGTTTATGGTTACTGCAAATTACTAATACATAAACTATTCGTTATTAATATTAGCTCTTGGTAGCACTTTGTTTAAGTGATAGTCTAGACTGATAGTAAGAACGCTGTTATTGGTTAATGATTCATTAACCAATAATTTTAAAATTAATCGCCGAGCTTAATATTCTACGTTGTAAAATATGAATATTAAGCCGTAGTTTATAGTGCATATATTGCAATAGTTGCAAGTACAAAAAAACTGCCAGGGTTCGACAGGAAACTATCGTGCCTCCCGACTTTGGAAAGGTGAACATGTTACAAGACGCATTTGGTCGCAGATTTTATTATCTGCGCTTATCAATCACTGATGTTTGCAACTTTCGTTGCAATTACTGCTTACCCGATGGTTATGAGTGTGATCACGATCGTGATTTTCTCAAGCTTGACGAAATTAAACGCATTGCCACAGGTTTTGCTAGCTTAGGTACGGAAAAAATTCGTATCACCGGCGGCGAACCAGCATTACGTAAAGACTTGCCCGATATAATCCAAGCCTGTAAACAAACCAATGGTATAAAAACCGTCGCATTAACCAGTAATGGTTTTAAGTTGGATGAACATTTACCTGTGTGGATGGATTCAGGCTTAGATGCCTTAAACGTAAGCATCGATTCATTCGATCCTCGCCAATTTAACGCGATTACCGGTAAAGACAAGCTTGATGTAATATTATCAGGCATTGATAACGGTTTAGCGGCAGGCTTTGCCAACATAAAAATTAATACCGTGTTAATGCGCGAATATAATGCGCATGACTTACACAGTTTTTTTAATTATGTAAAAGACAAGCCGGTAAGTTTACGTTTTATTGAATTAATGCAAACAGGTGACAATAAAGAGTTTTATGACAAGCAACATGTCAGTGGTCAGCACATTAAAAATCAATTATTAGCCAATGGTTGGTTACCCACTATTCGTAATAAAGCGGCAGGACCTGCCGAAGTTTATGCGCACCCTGATTACCAAGGTACTATTGGTTTGATCATGCCTTATGCGAAAGATTTTTGTAGTACCTGTAATCGCTTAAGAGTGAGTTCTCTAGGTAAATTGCACTTATGTTTATTTGCTGATCAAGGTTTGTCATTACGTGAACAATTACAGAGCGATGAGCTAGAACCATTACAGCAGCGCATAGTAAGTCTTTTAAGTGATAAGCAAGCCACACACTTTTTAAAGGATGGTTTTACTGGGGCTACGAAACATTTATCAATGTTAGGTGGCTAATAATATGCCACTCAACTCAAGTTTACAGCCACAACAAACTCAATCAATAGACTGCATAGGTATAGTACTTGCCGGAGGCCTTTCTTCTCGCATGGGCGAAAATAAGGCATTCCTCAACATTAATGAACAAACCATGTTGAGCCACAGCAAAAACTTATTAAGCCAAACCGGTATTACGCATGTCCATGTAAGCGGCGCAAATTCTGGTGGTGAAGCAGATATAATTGAACAAGGTGGTCCACTTGCTGGTATTTATACCTTAATTCAACGCTATCAACCAAAAGCTATATTGGCCATGCCGGTCGATATGCCCTTTATGCAATGCTCATTGCTTAAAGAGCTAAAACTCAAAGGTGAGTTAAGCGGCAAAGGCACATATTTCAGCAACAGTTCTTTACCCGTTTATTTGCCCGTGAACGCTTTGCTGTTTGACTATTTACAGCAAGCATTTACTAGTCCTAAGTTTTTAGAGACAGGTAAAGGGCCTTCATTCAAACAAGTTTTCTCCTTAACTAATGCCTTAGAAATTAGTATTAAAGACAAACAAACATTAACCAACACCAATACTCCAGAACAGTGGCAACACGCTCTGGCGTTACTTAAAAAGACACGGAGTAGTTATGTCTAGTAAACATGGCGGTACACCTTTTCGCCCATTAAATATTGCAGTATTAACCGTTTCAGATACCCGCACCATAGAAAACGACACCTCTGGTCAAACGTTGGCAGAGCGCGTTATAGATGCCGGCCATAATGTTGGCGATAAAGCCATAGTCATAGATGATGTTTACCAATTGCGCGCCATTGTTTCACGCTGGATTGCAGACGATAGTATCCATGCAGTAGTTGCAACAGGCGGCACAGGCTTTACCGCAAGAGACAACACTCCAGAAGCGTTAATGCCGCTTTTTGATAAACAAGTTGAAGGCTTTGGCGAAATATTTCGCGCCGTGTCATATGACGAAATAGGCACATCAACCATACAATCACGAGCGTTTGCGGGTATGGCTAACAGAACCGTAATTTTTTGTGTTCCGGGTTCAACCAATGCTTGTAAAACGGCTTGGGATAAAGTCATTAAAGAACAACTTGATGCGAGTCATCGTCCATGTAACTTTGTGCCTCATCTTAACTTGGCAGAAGAATGTGAGACTAGGGGTTAAGTAATGAATGATTTAACCCATTTAAACGCCAAAGGCGAAGCGAATATGGTTGATGTTAGTGACAAAGCCGTTACGACTAGAACCGCTTGGGCTGAAGGTTTTATTAAAATGAGTGAGCAAACGTTAGCGCTTATTAGTAGTGGTAAACATGCTAAAGGCGATGTGTTTGCAGTAGCCCGTATTGCCGGCATTCAAGCGGCTAAAAAATGTAGCGATTTGATCCCTTTATGTCACCCTCTTATGCTATCTAAAGTACAAGTCGACTTTGAAGTGCAAGCTCAAAAAAATCAAGTGCGGGTTATATCTATGTGCCGACTTGCAGGGCAAACAGGTGTTGAAATGGAAGCGTTAACAGCCGTTTCGGTTGCGGCCCTAACCCTATTTGATATGTGTAAAGCGGTAGACCCTGCTATGGTAATATCAGACATTAAGGTATTAGAAAAGCAAGGTGGTAAATCTGGCCATTGGCTAGCATCATGATTAATGTTTTATTTTTTGCGGTATTTAAAGAGCAATTAGATTGCCCACAACTGACCATTGATAATACCGATATAGTGACTGTAGATGATTTGCAACAGCAATTAATTACACGTGGCGAACAGTGGCAAAAAGTATTATCAACATCATCATTATTGATTGCCGTTAACCATACTATGGTGTCCGGCGATCATAAACTTAATGATAATGATGAAGTTGCATTTTTCCCTCCAGTTACAGGTGGTTAAAGTGACATCTACCTATATTAATGTCCAAACTGCAGACTTTAACTTGGGCCAAGAAGTCGATAATCTAGAAGCACAAAATAATACCGACGGGGCAATTGTTACTTTTATCGGCCGAGTACGTGATAATAATGAAGGCTTTAAAGTTGCTAATTTAACTTTAGAGCATTACCCGGGCATGACTGAGAAATGTTTGGCTGATATTGTATTAAAGGCAAGAGAGCAATGGAGCTTGGGCAATGTTAGCGTTATTCACCGTGTAGGTAAGCTTAATTTAGGTGAAAAAATTGTCTTTGTTGGTGTCACCAGCAAACATCGTAAAGACGCTTTTGCAGCAGCTGAATTTATTATGGATTATTTAAAAGTGCAGGCGCCTTTTTGGAAAAAAGAGCAAACAGAGCAAGGCGATCGCTGGTTAGACGCTAAGCTAAACGATCAACTTGAGGCCGATAAGTGGTAAGCATTCGTTTTATAATTACAATCATAACTGCTATTTTATTGTTATGTTCGCCTAGCAGTTTTGCTAATAAAGAACACCAGTTAAAGATCGCAGTTTCAGCAAATTTTGCTAAGCCAGTTGAAGTATTATTAAAAAAATTTGCAAAAACACACCCGGTTAATCCTCAAATATCAATCGCTTCAACCGGTGTTTTATATCAACAAATTCGTCATGGTGCACCATTCGATTTATACTTTTCTGCCGATATTCGCCGACCGCAATTACTTGAAGAACAAGACTTAATATTAGCAAATTATCGTAAGACTTATGCTTTAGGGCGTTTAGCCATTTGGTCAGCTATAAGTAACAAGCCAATAAAAATTTCAGATTTAGAGTCACATAATGGCCGCATCGCTATTGCAGGTCCGCATATTGCCCCTTATGGCCTGGCATCAAAACAAGCCTTGGTTTCATTAAACCTTTGGCACAAGTATCATAATCAACTCATTACCGGCAATAACATCAATCAAACTTACCAGCAGACGATAACTGGAGCAGTTAAATATGGGTTTATTTCTTATAGCCAACTATTAAATAGCAAAACTGGCCATGGTATATTACTTGATGATCACCTACATGAACCTTTAGAGCAACAAATGGTAGTGTTAAAAAATGCCGAAAATACTGAACTTGCTACACAATTTTTTGAATATATTCTTTCAATAGAGGCACAACAGCTTATTCAAACACTAGGTTATTCGCCAGCAATCACGGTACCTAAAATATTAGCGCCGAAAGAATCAGCCAATGAAGATATTATCGAGCAGCTAGCTCCAGAGAAAATTAAGCAAGGAAGCATTAGTGGATAACTATAATGACTGGTTAGCGTTAGCAACCACGTTAAAATTAGCGGCATTAACAACGATAATTTTACTGCTTATTGGTACCCCACTTGCTTGGTATCTCAGTAAAGTGAAAAGTCGTTTTAAAGTACTTATTGAAGCTGTTGTCGCCCTGCCCTTGGTTTTACCGCCTACGGTTTTGGGTTTTTATTTACTGATATTATTTTCACCAACCAGTGGCCCAGGGGCCTTTTTTAAAGACTTAACTGGCACTTCTCTGGCGTTTAGTTTCAGTGGTATTTTAATCGGTTCAGTGATCTACTCCCTACCTTTTGTGGTGCAACCTCTGCAAAAAGCATTTGAACAATTAGGCGATACATTAACTGAAGCAGGTTCAATGCTAGGTTGTACACCATTAGATAGGTTTTTCAATATTGTTGTCCCTATGACTAAGGCCAGTTTTTTAACCGCCGCAAGTTTAGGCTTTGCTCATACCGTTGGCGAGTTTGGCGTGGTACTGATGATAGGCGGAAATATTCCAGGTGAAACAAAAGTATTATCAATTGCATTATTTGATCATGTCGAAGCATTAAATTATGGTACCGCCCATTGGTTAGCTGGAAGTTTATTAGTGTGTTCATTAATCTTTTTAGCGTTAATTTATTTACTCAATTTTCAGACCGAAAAAAACACCACGACAAGGTCTAAAGTATGACCTTACAAGTAGACATCGCGCTTAATTTCACTAGTTTTTCACTGCACTGTAATCATGATATTAACCTGCAAGGTATTACCGGTATTTTGGGGCATTCTGGCTCCGGTAAAACCAGTCTGTTAAGAGTAATTGCCGGATTAAACAATGATGCAACTGGGCAACTCAACTTTAATGACAGATGTTTATTAGACTCGGCAAATAATAAATTTATTGATGCCGAACAGCGCAATATTGGCTTTGTGTTTCAAGATGCAAGACTCTTTCCACACCTTAATGTGCAAGGAAATTTAGAATTTGCAGCCTCTCGTTGTAAAGATTCAAAATTAACGCTTAGTGAAGTGATTGAATTAACCAACATTAGCGCTTTATGCTCGCACAAAGTCACGCAATTGTCGGCGGGACAAAAACAACGCGTAGCCTTAGCAAGAGCATTACTAGCCGAACCTAAACTATTATTATTAGATGAGCCATTAAGTGCTTTAGACACTAAAGCCCGTGCTGAAATGGTGGTGTTGTTAAGAGCAATTCATCAACGATTAAAACTGCCAATGATTTATGTTAGCCATAACACCATTGAAATCCAGCAGCTTGCTGATGATGTTTTAGTGATGGAGAATGGCAAAATTATTCAACAGGGTCATGTCCACCAAGTGATAAACAACTTAAGCACTAGTGTGGACGACAATTTTAGTAGTCAAACCAGCTTAACCTTGCAAGTTAAACAACACATAATCAATTTTGGATTAACTCAACTCGATTTCCCAGCGCCCAATAATCATAAAGTACGCCTTTATAGTAACTTACAAAAACAAGCGCTTAATTCAACGTTACGTTGTTATATATTAGCTAGCGATATCAGTATCAGTTTAAATCAGCCTGAACGGTCATCTATTGTTAATACCATTGCCGGCGATATTGTCGCGATTAAACGCTTAGATAAAAATGCGGCGCAATTAACGGTACAAGTGTTTGATTATAACTTTACCGTCAATATTACTCGCTACTCGGTTGAAAAATTATCATTAACACTACAACAAACTATTTTTATGCAATTTAAAGCTAGCGCAATCAAGTGCTATTAAGGATTCTGTAATGCTCAGCCCGCAAGAACAACTGCGTTACTCCAGACAATTATTATTAAAAGGTTTTGCTGAGCCTGAGCAGTTAGCCTTAAGAAATGCCACGGTATTAATTGTTGGTATTGGTGGTTTAGGTAACCCGGCAGCGCTTTATTTAGCTGGTGCTGGTGTTGGCCGCTTGATCCTTGCTGATGGCGACAATATTGATGTGACTAACTTGCAACGTCAGGTAATATTTCAAAGCGATCAAGTGGGTAATAATAAAGCAGAGCAGGCAGCAGAGCACTTACAAAAATTAAATCCTGAAATAGACATCGAAGTGGTAGATGAACAATTAGATACTGAACAGCTTGATTATTACCTGCAAGAAGTGGATTTGGTCTTAGATTGCACGGATAACTTAACCACTCGTTATGCAATTAATAGTGCTTGTGTTGAATATAAAAAACCACTCATCAGCGGCGCTGCGATCAGATTTGAAGGCCAATTAATGGTTATCGATCCTCGTATCGAAGGCAATGCTTGTTACCAGTGCTTTTATCCAAAAACTAAAGGTGAGCCTTCTTTAAATTGTTCAACGGCAGGAGTAATGGGGCCGGTATTAGGTATTATCGGCAGCATGCAAGCATTAGAAGCAATTAAAGTGCTAACAGGTAAACAAATCAGCAATAATAAAATAAAGCTGTTTGATGGCTTAGCAGGAAGTTGGCAAGAATTTAATTATACTAAACGCGACGACTGTCCTTGTTGTAATCGTTAATCAAACATATCTAATAGCAATCTAATGATCATCATTAAAAAGCCTTCATTGTGATGAAGGCTTTATGGTGTGGCAACTTAAGTCGGGCCTAAGTTGAGTCGATTTTTTAGTTTAAGTTATATTAAATAAACCCGAACTTCGGTCGGTCATAGCTTCACGCCAGCCGCCAAGCCATTCTGATTTAACATCTATATTTGAATATGGGCAATTTTCTCTTTGTTTACCACAGAGTCCTGCTTGATAGCCGTTTGCATGTGCTCGTCCTAAACGATCGCGTTTCTGTCTCTTCATTAATGAGTCCCCTTTATAAAAAATAAATACTTATCAACTAAGTCGAAAATTTTGAGTCGAAAAAGCTAAAGTCGACATCTTATTTAAGATCAATATTTGAGTGCTTGCAACAGATTATTTGTAATCAACGGATGGCAGTATTGGCTAACAATAATAACTTATTATAAAATATATTTTATCTATTGCTACAATTCGAACTGTACACAAAATATACAGGCCTAAATTTATAATAAAAACATTATGTTATTAATATGGGTTTTAAATTCAAATTTCTTACAATTAAGTTAAGGGTTATTCGCTTAATCATTAAAGTAAATTAAAAATAACATTATTAATCGAAAAAAAGATTAATGAATCACCACAGTTAATCTTTTACTAAGGGCATTAACATAGACTCTAAACCGTTCAGTTTTACTTCATACATTAATGCCAGTTGTTCACCTAATTTTCCTGCTGGAAATCCTTTTGAGTGAAACCAAACTAAATACGGCTCAGGCAGGAAGAGCAGCTTTCTGCCTGCATATTTACCAAAAGGCATTATTTGATTAATCGCCTCAAGAAGTTTTTGCTGGTCCATTAAAATATAATCGTGGGGGAAATATTAAAACTATCTTATAATAATTTTATTAATAGCCCAAGAGTTACCCTATAAATGAATAAAGATACTTTGCAAACAGCAATACTAGCCGGAGGTTGTTTTTGGTGTTTAGAGGCACCTATGCAACGATTAAAAGGGGTGCATTCGGTCTTGTCTGGATATATGGGCGGTGCTATTGCGGACCCAAGCTATCAACAAATTTGCAGTGGCAGAAGCGGTCATGCAGAGGTTGTGGAAATTATTTACGATGAAAATATTATTAGTTATGGTCAAATTTTAGATGTGTTTTTTGTCCTGCATGATCCTACCCAACTCAATCAGCAAGGTAATGATAAAGGCACACAGTATCGCTCGGCGATATTTTATGGCAATGAGCAAGAGTTACTCGACGCGAAACAGAAGATTTTTGAGCTGAGCAATAATGCAAAATTTATAGAGGAATATGGCCAGAAAATTGTGACTACGTTAGAGCCGGTGCAGAAATTTTACTGTGCAGATCTGCAGCATCAAAATTTCTATGACAATAATCCATACCAACCTTATTGCCAAATTATGATTGCGCCCAAACTGGCAAAGTTAGAGCATTTATTTACTGACCAATTGAAACCAAATTAGCCAGTAAATCAAGGTGAACTTAAGTTAAAAACTAATACATCAACGAGAATAATTTGCGACGATAACTGGTTATTAATTTGTCACCATCAGGCAACCCGGCAAGAATATCAAGTAATAGTTTTTTACTGTCATTATCACCGTTGTCTTTTAAAACTAAAGCATACAATAATTGCAATGCTTCTTCTTGACGACTGACCTGACTGTATTGCACAGCAAGATTACGATTAAGCTCAACATTGTCACCGTCACTTTGTAATTGCAACTCTAGTGCTTGTATTTCAGGTGAGTTAGAGGCTGCTTGTGCCAGTTCAAGTTTGGCCATTAATGATTGATAATAGCTGTCTTGATCGATCATAGTGACTTGGGCAAGTAAGTCCTCTGCTTCAACTATTTTACCCAGTTGTAAATACGCATCACTTAATGCCAATCTGATATCAGTACGCTCACTCGTTATTGCATAAGCTTGTTGTAACAATATTAACGCTTGTGCGGCTTTAGCCTCTTCTAATAATTGCAACGCTTGCATTAGTAAATTATCTTCAGCTTTAGGTAAATGTTTATCCAAAAATGTGGCGATTGTCTCATCGGTCTGAGGACCGGTTACGCCATCTGTTGGTTGACCATCTTTAACCAATACCGCAGTTGGTAAACTTTGAATACCAAATTGCTGGGCAATGGCTTGCTGAGTTTGACAATCAACCAAAGCTAAAATGATATGCTGGCCTTGTCCGGTAACAGCCTTCGCTAACTTATCACGCAGTTCCATACTTTCAGGTATTTGTTCAGCCCAAAACGCCACAAGAACCAAAGTTGTTTTTGATTGTTCGAGAATAACTTGCTGAAAGTTTTCGGGAGTAATATTGATAATATTTTCTGACATCGAAATAATCCTGGTAAAGGTAATAAGCCAAAAACTACAAGGTTAATTGGCACAGATGAGCTATTAATATGGGCAATTAGTTAAATTACAATGATTTAATACCAAGTTGATTAATTACTTGCTCATTTTTAATGGTTAAAATGAAAAACTCATTAATGACTGTCGGCTTTAATCATTGTCACGACCATGATGAACGGCATCAATGACGATTAGTGCGCTAATAATCAGTTCTGTTAATTCATTATCATTTACTTCTAGACCATAAGTATCGCTCAACGAAAACCATTGCTTACTGACTGTTGCAATTAACTGCTGTTGCTCAGTAAATTGATATTCATGAGATAAAAAATTACCGGTAGCAACTATTTGCCTAATTTGACCGTCAGCTGTTTTTTGTGCAATTAAAAACCGGCTGCTAAACAATGGCAAAAATGTTTTCACGACTGTAGCTTTATGCTGCCCAGCGATATCAATATAAAAAGTAGGTCTAAAGCTAAACACCTTTTGCTTAATCTCAGTAATAATTTTGGCATTTGTATTAGCGAGGGTAAATTGTTTACCTACGCTAAAAAACTTACCTTCGACAATGTAAACAGATTCATCTTGTTCATTTTTGACATCAAACTTTTCAGTTAGAGATAAAAATTTTTGTTTTAATTTATAAATAGCCACGGCGTAATAGACCCATCAAGTAAATTTCGTTATAGATTGCCATTAATTTTATCATCAATATATTCGCACCAACTTGCACTACCTCGTTCGGGTAAATCATCGTTATTGCGTACGTTTAGTTTAAACTCAACCACGGACATCCATTCATCAGAGCCTATATCAGGACCATGCCCTGCACCATCATGCGATATTAGGATGTCTTCAACATAAATTTGCCATGACTCACTGCAAGGCTTTAGCACTGAACGATCGGCAAGCTCGAGTGATGTTCTGCTCGAGTAATCATCTTGTTGAGCACATGAATACGATGCAGCGATAAGTGTTAGCACCATCATCAATATTATTGGTTTATTTGTCATGTTAACGCTATTTCTAGTTTTTACTCTATTAACTTTAGCAAATATATAACAACATACAACGTTGATAATCCCTCATTTTTATGAATATTTGGACGAATATCGACAATCTAATATTTTAGCTTAATTAGTATTCACTACGGGTATAGTTATATAATGGCGTAGATAATTAACCATACAGGTAAGCACCATGAGCGACAGCGATAATAAATTTAACGATTTTGTTGAATTAGTAAATGAAGAAGAGCAAGTTTGGGCATTACAAAACCAAGAAGGTGAATGGGTTGTTTGTGATTCAAGTGAGTATGAAGATGCTGATGTTATGCCTATATGGGGTAATGCCGACAATGCAAAATCATTCTGTATTGATGAATGGCAAGATTACCAAGTGGCCAGTATTACTCTTGAAGATTTTCTTGAAGAATGGATCAGCGATTTAAATACTGACGGAGTATTAATTGGTCTTGATTGGCAGTTAGATGCCCAAAGTGTCGAAATGGACCCAATTACTGTCGCAAAATTAATCGTCAAGGCGTAATTAATCGTCTGAGTAATTTCGCTCAATACCAGCAGCAAGGGATGAGTTGAGCGAAATTAATTAATAAACATCAAAATAACAAAATAACAAACACCGCAACACTTAATCCACCTTAATTAACAACCCGCATGTGATCAATAATACCAATAACTGCCACAGATTTATTCCACTTATAACATTATATAATGTTATATAACAGCGCATTAGCAGCTGATATTTAAGCGTTTTATCATCAATATTTTTTATATATGGTTCAACATAAAGTAAAAAACAGGTGAAAAATATGTAAAAACAGTTGACGATTGCAGCAGATTAAATTACGTTATGTAAGCGCTTACAAAATAAAACATTTTTTAAGTTGTTTTATTTACTTTAAAATGTAAGCGCTTTCACTAATTATAAAAATGAAATAATCACTGATAATTAAAAACAAATAACTCTGGGGAGAGTGAAGTGAAAACTAAAACATTTAACAGAACAAAATTAGCGACCAGCTTGTCACTAATATTGAGTGCATCAGCACTAAATGTTGCCTATGCTGCAGAAGAGACTGCTGCATTAGATGACGTTGAAATAATTGAAGTTACTGGTATTCGTGGTTCATTAACAAAAGCAATGGACATTAAACGTAGTAGCTCAGGTATTGTTGAAGCAATCAACGCGGAAGACATCGGTAAATTTCCGGATTCTAACTTAGCTGAATCATTACAACGTATCTCTGGTGTTGCCATTGACCGTAACAATGGTGAAGGTAGTAAAGTTACTGTTCGTGGTTTTGGTCCAGACCGTAACTTAGTTTTATTAAACGGTCGTCAAATGCCGACATCAACGGGTGACCGTTCGTTTGATTTTGCGAACATTGCTTCTGAAGGCATTAGCGGTGCAGAAGTGTATAAAACCAGTGATGCATCAATTGCTACTGGTGGTATTGGCGCAACAATTAATATTTTAACGCATCGTCCGTTAAACAAACCAGGCATGGTTGCTACGTTTGGCGTTAAAGCAGTAGACGATACATCTGCTGATGACGGTGATATCACACCAGAACTTTCAGGTTTGTATTCAAATACATTCGCTGATGACAAATTTGGTATTTCTATTTCAGGCTCTTACTCTGAGCGTGAAAGTGGTAACCAACAAGCAGAAGTAGGTACAGGTTGGCGTTCATTCCCAGCAACGAAAGACAATGATTGGTCTGGCGCTGAAGGCTCTGACCCTACATGGGGTGGTGTTCCAAAAGATAATCAAGTAAACCGCTCTACTGGTGCTGATGAAATTTATTCAGTTCCACAAACTACAATTTATAAATTTGAAGAACAACAACGTGAACGTATAAACGGTCAAGTTGTTTTTCAATATGCACCAACAGACAACTTTACTGCAACTGTTGATGTTACTCATATGAGTAATGAAATCGATCGTCAATATAATGATGTTTCGGCATGGTTTACTTTTGCTCCTTCTGAAAACGTTTGGAGTGATGGCCCGGTTTCATCACCTCTTTATTATTCAGAAAATTATGGTGATGATAATTTACAAGATTTATCTATGGGCGCTTCAATGTCAGGCACCAAAGCTGAATCTAATTCAATCGGTATTAATTTAGAGTGGCAAGTAAACGATAACCTATGGTTAGAGCTTGATCATCACTCATCGGATGCTGAAGAAACACCTAATAGCCCTTACGGTAGCTCAAACGTAATCTCTACGGCTGGTTTTGTACGTAGTGCAGCTGCAACTGATTTCACCGGTGATTTACCTATTTTAGCTGTACGTGGCTCAAATGGTGTAACAAAAGCCGACATGTTAGTAACTGGCTCTTGGTTTAGAAACGACAATAACAAATCTGAGATTGATCAAACACAGATTAACGGTAAGTATGAGTTAGACGAATACGGTAGTATTGATTTTGGTGTTGGTTTACTAACAGCTAACAAGCATAACCGTGCTGTCCAAGTTCAGCGTAATGATTGGGGCGGCGTAGGCACAGCAGGTGATTTAGCTGGTGTTGGCGGTGATGTCGATAGCGTACAAAGTCAATTTGACGATGTTGACGGTGGTAATTTTGAAAATCACCCTGACGGTCCAGATGATTTTGAAATCGTAGATACTATTATTATGTGGGATTTCGCCGAACTGCGTAATACTGCAGAAGCGAATTACCCATCTGATGGCGCTGTTGGTGATTGTGGTACATTATTCTGTCCATCAACTGATTACGGCCGTGATACTGACCGTTTTGTTGAAGAAGAAATAACATCTGTATATGCACAATACAACTTTGAAGGTGAAATTGGCGATATGCCATTTGATGTTCATGTTGGTATTCGTTACGAAGAAACTGAAATCGATTCTACATCCGTGGTACCAGACTTTACTGGCGCAACAACACAATGGCAAGGCGATACAGAAATCGTAATTCTTGGCAATGGGTCAACGGCCTCATTAAGTAAATCAGGTTCATACGATCATACGCTACCAAACTTTAACTTTAACCTAGAAGTTACTGACGATATCGTTTTACGTGCAGCATACAGTGAAACAATTGGTCGTGCTGGTTACGGCGATTTACAAGGTGGTACCACGGTTGGTACTCAGTATAATAAAGGTGGCGCATCGGGTAACTCAGGTAATCCAGAGCTAGAGCCTTTAGAATCGACTAACTTAGATTTATCTGCTGAATGGTATTACGGTGATGCAAGTTATGTTGCTTTAGGTTGGTTCCAAAAAGACGTAACTAACTTTATCTCTTCGGGTCAAATTAACGATACATTGTTTAGCTTAAATGATCCTGTAAATGGACCTAAATACGCTGAAGCACTATTAGCAGTTGGTGGTGATGCCGGAGCACAACGTCAGTACATCTATGATACTTATGGTGCAACGAATGACGAAGTGTATATGCAAGACGGTAAAATCATCATTGAAGGTGTTCCTGAAGATGAATTGGTTAACTTCTTAATTGGTGTTCCAGTTAATGACAGCGTTGAAAATACCTTTGATGGTATTGAATTTGCTGTACAGCATATCTTTGGTGATTCAGGTTTTGGTACGTTTGCTAACTACACCATGGTAGATGCCGGTGATGATTACAACAACTTGCTTATCGATGATGGTGGTGAGTATGATAATTCCGCGATTATTGGTGGCACTAATGCAGGTGTTCAATCGGGTATTTCAGATACCGCTAACTTGGTATTCTTCTACGAAAACTACGGTATTTCAGCACGTCTTGCTTATAACTGGCGTGATGCATACTTAGAAGGTACAGGTCAAGGTACAGGGGCAAACCCAACGTATGTTGAAGAGTATGAGCAGTTCGATTTTAACGTAAGTTATACGTTCCAAAATGTTGAAGGCTTAGCTGTATTTGTTGAAGGTATTAACATTACTGACGAATATCGCCGTAAGCACGGTCGTAGCTCAACTGAAGTACTTAACGTAACTCAGCAAGGTGCACGCTATAGCGTAGGTGCTCGTTATACTTTCTAAGCATTTAATGGCTTAGTTTTATAACCACAAAATTAAAGCCGCTGATATTTTTACAGCGGCTTTTTATTTTCTTTATTAAATCAGATGCTATGATTTTTTAAAGGGAACTATACGCCCAAAGTTATACAAAAATATCCTGTTATAGCGTTATTTTCATAATATTTCCTACCCGAACATTTATGTATAGATAGATATAGCAAAGCCATATATAGTAAAACTTAGTCATATAGACCCTTTTAAAAAGTCATATTCAGAAATAAATAAGTTATTTCTTAGCTTTATTGTAAACAGCTAACACGCGAGAAAAGTTGTATGGATCGCCCTATTAAAAAAATAGTTATCGTTGGTGGAGGCTCTGCTGGTTGGTTAACTGCTGGTATTATTGCTGCCGAGCACCAAACTAGTGGCGAGCAATGCATTGAGATAACTTTAATTGAATCTCCTGATGTGGCCACAGTAGGTGTTGGCGAAGGCACTTGGCCTTCTATGCGACAAACCCTAAAAAAAATTGGTGTGAGCGAAACCGAATTTTTGATCTCTTGTGATGCCACTTTTAAGCAGGCTTCGAAGTTTGATAATTGGATAACCGGTTCAAACGATAGTTATTTCCACCCATTTACAGCACCTAGTGGGTATTTTGAAACAAATATCGCCGAGTTCTGGCAAGCGCATAGCCAAAAAGTTTCATTTGCTGATGCCACTACCGCGCAAAGTCATATATGCAGACAAGGGTTAGCGCCAAAACAAATAACCTCACCTGAGTATGCATTTGCCTGCAATTATGGCTATCACTTAGATGCAGGTAAATTCAGTTCATTTTTACAAAAACACTGTAGTGAGAAGTTAGGTGTTAAGCACATATTAGATCATGTGACTAAAATAAACAGTCATAAAAATGGTGATATAGCGTCAGTTACTAGTAAGCACAATGGCGATATAGAAGGTGATTTATTTATTGATTGCACCGGCTTTAAATCACTCTTATTAGGCGAGCATTACAACATTGATTTTATCAGTCAAAAGCACGTCTTATTTAATGATACTGCGTTAGCTGTTCATGTGCCCTACCCTGATAATAATAGCCCAATTGCATCTCATACACTGTCAACCGCGCAAAGCAGTGGTTGGATTTGGGATATAGGCTTACCGTCACGTCGTGGTGTGGGTCATGTGTTTTCAAGTGCACATATTTCAGATGATGAAGCAGAGCAACAGTTACGTTCTTATATCGCACCAACAATGAGTGGCGAGCATAAGCTAGCTGACGTCAGAAAAATATCAATAAACCCAGGTTATAGAAGTAAGTTTTGGCATAAAAACTGTGTCGCTATAGGCATGTCTTCTGGCTTTATTGAACCATTAGAAGCATCGGCATTAGCGTTAATCGAATTATCTGCCAAAATGGTTGCCGAACAATTACCGGCAAATCGACAAGTAATGGATATTACCGCCAAGCGCTTTAACGATAAATTTAGCTATCGCTGGCAACGCATCATTGAATTTTTGAAATTGCATTACGTACTTTCAAAGCGCTGTGAACCTTACTGGCAAGATAACAAAGATCCATCGAGTATCCCTGAGGCACTGCAAGAGTTATTAACTCTATGGCGATATCAAGTCCCTTATGGTTATGATACCCACCATACGGAAGAGTTATTTCCAGCGGCAAGTTTTCAGTATATTTTATATGGCATGGGACATAAAACCCAATTACCAAATCGCCAACGACGTGATGATAAAAGCCAGTTGGCAAATAAATTTTTTAACGAGAATATTGCGCAAACCCATAAATTAATCAATGCACTTTCTACTAATAGAGAGTTGCTCAACAAGATAAAAACATATGGACTCAATAAAGTTTAGCTTTATAAGTCGATATTAATAATAATAACGGAGACCAACATGGCAAATCATGCATTAGTTAACCCAGTTGCACATAAAGACACTAAGATAATTACCGACCGCAATGCCAAGTTTGGTGACAACCTTTGGTATGCTTTAACTTTCCCGAGAGAGTTTCGTAGCGCCCAAGCACATTACCCAATATTTTTTAATAAAGACCCTAACACCGGCAAGTTTGTTGCTGTGGCATTGTTTGGTTTTAAAGACAAAGAAAACTTATTTTTAGACGATAATGGCTGGCATGCAAGCTATATTCCTGTATCAGTACAACGTCATCCATTTTTAATTGCCAATCAAACGGTAACAGAAGATGGTGTTGAACAGAAAAAACGTATGCTTACCTTAGATATGGATAGCCCAAGAGTAAGTCACGTTGAAGGTGAACCTTTATTTTTACCTTTTGGTGGTAACTCAGATTTCCTCGATAAAACTGCAAGTATGATGGAAGCATTGCACTTAGGCGCTGTTGATGGTCAAAAATTTACCCAAACATTGGCTGATTTAGATTTACTTGAACCGTTTACCTTAGATATTACTTTAGACAATGGTAGCCAACATCAAATGATCGGCTTTTACACCATTAATGAAGAGAAATTAGATAACCTAGATATCGAACAATTAAAATCATTAAAAGATGCTAAATACTTGCAAGCGATTTATATGGCTATTGCTTCGCAAAGTAACATACGTTCGCTTATTGAAAAGAAAAATGCCCTTGTAGCAGCGCAGGCTTAATAACTTAGTATGTTGAATATTAGCCAGCAAGTAGAAGAGCTTGATGACATTAAGGTAGATAATATACCTGAGTGGATTTTCTCTGCAGACAAACCTTTAATATTGCGTAATTTCGCCAGTAACTGGCCACTGGTTCAATCTGGGCTTGAGTCAGATGAAGCTGCTTGTGATCTACTGCGCGGTTATTATCAAGGTGTACCCGTTAATGCTTGTTATGGCGCCCCTGAGAATAACGGACGAGTATTCTACAATGAGCAAGTTAACGGTTTTAATTACAGTGTAAGCAAAGCCGACTTAAACCTGGTTTTAGATAAACTGTTAGCTCATAAAGACGATAATCAGCCGCCTACCATGTATATAGGCTCTACTGAGGTCAACAGTTTTTTACCTGGTTTTAAAGAGCAACATAGCACGTCAATCGATGAATTTAGACCACTAACCAGTATCTGGATAGGTAATCAAAGTAAAATTGCTGCGCATTATGACTTTCCTCTCAACCTAGCCTGTTCAGTGGTAGGTAGACGTCGTTTTACGTTATTTCCGCCAGATCAAATAGATAACTTATATGTTGGCCCGATGGAGCTTTCTCCTGGTGGGCAAGATATTTCGATGGTTGATTTTGACCAACCAGATTTTGTAAAATTCCCTAAATTTGAACAAGCACTGGCTAATGCGCAAGTTGCCGAGTTAAATGCTGGTGATGCTTTATTTATGCCAAGCATGTGGTGGCATCATGTAGAAGGTCTCGACTCAATAAACATGCTAGTAACCCACTGGTGGCGGGATACACCTGCCTTTATGGGCCGACCTAACAATGCGTTATTAATGGCAATGTTAAGCCTGAGAAATTTACCAAAATCACAACGTAAAGCGTGGCAGAGTATATTTAACCATTATATTTTTGATCACGATAATGAGCAAATAGACCATATACCTGAAAGCGCTCAAGGCATGTTAAAAACCCCAATTGATGAATTAACCGCTCGTAAGTTACGAGCTGAATTAATAGAGAAGTTAAAGCGATGAACGATAATACAATGAATAATAAAGCAATTAAAAATGTCGTTATTGCTGGTGGTGGTACCGCTGGTTGGATGGCTGCAGCCTCTTTAAGTAAGTTATTAGGTAAAGCGATAAACGTCACTTTAGTTGAATCAGATGATATTCCTACCGTCGGTGTTGGTGAAGCGACTATTCCTACATTACATATATTTCATAGTTTATTAGGTATTAACGAAGCCGAATTTATGGCGGCAACTAATGCGACCTTCAAGCTTGGTATTTCATTTGAAAATTGGCGAGATGTTAACAAAGACTATATCCATTCATTTGGGTTTTTAGGTCAAGATTGTTGGGCTTGTGGTTTTCAACACTTTTGGCTCAAAGGGCTACAAAAAGGCATGGTATCTGAAATAGGTGATTATTGTCCTGAGCATTTGGCTAGTCGAGAAGGCCGATTCGCCGTACTTGCCAATCAAGATTTAAATCATGCCTATCACCTTGATGCGGGCTTATACGCAAAATTCCTGCAAAAAATAGCCTTTAAACATGGCTGTGAGCGCATCGAAGGAAAGATAGATAAAGTTAATTTAGATGAGCAAACGGGCAATATAAAGAGCTTACACTTAGGTAATGGTAAAGTAGTGGAAGGTGATTTATTTATCGATTGTACTGGTTTTAGAGGTTTGTTGATTGAAGATGCTTTACATACCGGTTACGACGATTGGAGCCATTATTTGCCTTGCGACAGTGCTATTGCAGTACAAACAGAAACAGTAGGAAAACCTGTACCATATACTCGTTCAATAGCACGTGATGCGGGCTGGCAATGGCGTATTCCACTGCAAAATAGAACGGGTAATGGTTTTGTTTTTTGCAGTAAATACATGACAGATGAAGAAGCCAAAAAAACTTTACTTGAAAATGTAGAAGGTAAATTACTTAACGAGCCAAGAGTAATAAAATACAAAACAGGGGCACGTCGTAAGCACTGGAATAAAAACTGTATTGCCATAGGTTTAGCATCCGGGTTTATTGAACCGCTTGAATCAACAGGCATTCATTTATTTCAAAAAGCAATTGTGCGTTTAATGCAGATGTTTCCTTCACAGGGTATTAATCAAGCTGATGTTGATGAATATAATGGTCAAACAAAACGAGAAGCGGACAATATTCGCGACTTCATTATTCTGCATTACCATTTAACCGAGCGTCGCGACACGCCATTTTGGCGCTATTGTGCGACTATGCCGATCCCTGATTCATTAGCTCACCGAATGAAGCTATTTAAAGAGTCTGGCCGTGTATTTAAAAAAGCCGATGATTTATTTGGTGAAACGTCATGGGTGCAAGTAATGATGGGGCAAGGTTTAATGCCTGAACAATACCACCCTATTGTCGATATGATGACAGACGATGAGCTACAAACATTTTTAAATAAAATAAAAAATGGTGTAAAAAAACGAGTAAGCAGCTGGCCTGATCATAATGACTTTATTGCCCATTATTGCCAAACAAAATCAATGTAGAAAATAATCATATTAAATTTAAATAATGACTAATATCACAATTAACCCCAATTTTATCCCGGTTATTAAAAGGGTTGGTAAAGAGCAAACAGCCGTTATTGTTATTGACGATTTTGCTCTCAATCTTAATGATATTTTAGATGATGCTCAACATAACCAAACATTCACAAAGGACGATAACTCTTATTATCCAGGAGTGCGAGCTACCTTGCCTAAAGATTACGTAAATCAAGTGTTGAGAGGTGTCTATGAAGGTTTGTACAAGGTTTATGGGATCCCAAGAAGTGCCAAATTAATACCGCAATTTAATTACTATTCTTTGATTTGCCAAGCAGAGCAAGAATTAAGTTTATTACAACGTATCCCCCACTTTGATACAACCGGTGCTTTTTACTTTGCAATATTGCATTATCTCAATCCTGGTCCGCATGGTGGTACAGGTTTATTTAGACATACGGTGACAGATTTTGAGCGGATTAATAATGATCGAGCGGATCATTATTTTAAAAGCAATGAACAATATATGAGCCAATATGGCGAGCCTGAGGCAAAATACCATATTGCCAGTTCAGATACTTTTGAGCTTTATGAAGAGATTGCCTATAAACCTAATCGGTTGGTGATTTACCCAGGTAATTTACTGCATTCAACTATTGTAGATTTAAACAAAGATATTGATGCCAATCCCAAAACTGGCCGACTGACTGCAAATATGTTTGTCGAGTTTAAGTAACTACCCCTACACTTGCATTGAGTGGTAATTTATCTGCTTGGTACTTAACGCCATCAACACCTTGGTACTCGCCTCCGCCGATATTAAAAGCTAATACCACATCACTGTCTATCGCAGTAAAATTAAGCGTTGACGATTTTAGTTCATTACCTGCCTCCGCGTATTTAGTCTCACAACCGCTAAGCAAAGATAGCGCTAAACTTAACAACAGCAACAAGCTAACTTGGTATAATCTAATTATTGGGTTGCTGGCGAGACTCTTGCGCATAATCATCCTTAAAAGTGTAAAAACCATAAAAAAAAACAAAAAAAACTGGTGATATAGCCGGTAGTTTTACCGCAATATTCACCAGTTTTCATTTCGCTAATCAAGCGATTACTGACAGCTAATTACTGCACTTTGAGCTTTATTAGGTTGCAGTTTCATTGTTGAAAATGACACTTTACCTTTGCCTTGCGTAGTGAGTGCAAACGGCACGGTAATACGACCGAAGTTAATACCTTGCTCAGTAAAACAACGCAAATCAACACTAAGCTCTTGCCATTCATGTAGTGTAAAGCCTTTCATTACATCGCTAATATCTACTGATTTTTGACAGTCTTTTTCATCACAATGCATTTCAAGCAATACTTGTTCAGTAAATTCTTGATCTTTACGAATCAAAACAGTTAGTGCTGCATCATTTTCAATAAACAAACGCAAATCTTCAACAAACTTGCTCCGTAAAGATATCGTAGCTTGTTCAACCCCAGTATACATTACTGTACGGGCATCTTCTTGCACGTCTTTATCCATTGTTGTAACTGTTATGCCTGGCAGTTCGATAATCGAACTAGACATCTCAGATGATTGCGCTGCAGACACTATATTCACTTCCCAAGGCGGTTTTACGGCATGTTCAAACAACACCATTGATTGATTTGCTGTCGCCGACTTTGCCACAGTTTCATTTAAATCATCTGCTAATACGTTGTCATCACCATAGTGTAAACCAAAGCCATAGGGTAATAGCGGCGCATAATTTTTGTCATTGCGATTAACGACTGCCTGCGTAGCCGATTTGGGCCAAGAGTAGGATAACTTGCCTTTAAAGTCATTATTTATACTGCCATCATCATTACTTAATAACACTTCGCTAACGCCATGTCCTTCACTTCCAGGAAGCCATGCTGCGACAAATGCATCTGAGGCATTCAGCTCAGGATTTACCCACATTGGACGACCTGAAATAAACACCGATACAACAGGAATTCCTTGTGCTTTGAACTTTTTAAGAAGCGCTAAATCAGTTTTATTACCACGTTGATAATTTACGTTTTCAATATCACCAATCCCTTCCGCGTATGGCTCTTCACCAAAAACAACAATGACTACGTCTGGTTTAGTTTTAAAATCACCATTAACCGCTAATTCAATATTGCCGCCAGCTGCGTTAACTTGCTGCTCTAAACCAGCATAAATAGATGTACCACCAGGAAAATCTGAATTTTCATTGCCAGTTCCTTGCCAAGTCACAGACCAACCGCCTGATTGCTTGCCAATATTATCTGCACCATCACCCGCAACTAAAATATTTGCGCTAGGGTTCAGCGGTAATATATTGCCTTTATTTTTCAATAACACTAAAGATTCACGCACGGCTTGGCGAGCTACATCACGATGGGCCGCGGCGCCAATTAATTCAACTTTACCTGATACAGCGCGGTTAGCCGGGCTTGGTTTATCAAATATTCCGGCACGTAGTTTTACTCTTAAGATGCGACTTACCGCATCATCAATTCGTGCTTGTGGGATCTCGCCAGATTTAACTTGCGCAATAGTGTTTTCATACAATGGTTTCCAAGCATCAGTTGGCACCATGAAAATATCTAAACCGGCATTAACCGACTGACTGCAGTTTTCATTGGTACAGCCAGGGATTTGTCCATGGCCATTCCAATCGCCAACAACAAAACCATCAAAGCCCATTTTTTCTTTTAACACTGTGGTTAATAGATATTTATTGCCGTGGATTTTTTCGCCATGCCAACTATTAAACGATGCCATCACTGATTGTGCGCCAGCCGTTAAACCGCCGACATAACCTTGAGCATGTATATCAAATAATTCTTGCTCTGTTGCAATATTATTACCTTGATCATCGCCACCTTGGGTACCACCATCACCGATAAAATGCTTAATCGTTGAAATAACACGACTATCGCCTAAAAAGTCTTTATCGGCATGCCCCTGTAAACCCTTTACAATAGATGCTGAATACTTACCGACGATTTCAGGATCTTCTGAATAACCTTCGTACGTTCGTCCCCAGCGATCATCTCTAACAACCGCAACCGTTGGTGCAAAGACCCAATCAATACCGGTAACCATTACTTCAGTAGCAGTTATCGAAGCAATTTGTTCGATTAACTCAGGATTATTTGCCGCACCTAAGCCGATATTATGTGGAAATAAAGTCGCACCAATAACATTGTTATGGCCATGTACTGCATCGGTACCCCATATAGTTGGAATGGTTGAGCCATCAACAGAATCATCAACTGATGCCTGATACATATCTTCGGCTAATTTTATCCAATCGCTTGGCGTTGCATGTTTGTTATTATCAGGAAAAGCACCACCGCCATTTAAATAAGAACCAAAACCATATTTACGCATATCCTCAACCGTGATATCACGAATTTCAGGTTGGATCATTTGTGCTACTTTTTGCTCTAGCGTCATACCAGACAAAATATCTTTAATGTGTTGTTCTAATTTTTGATCTTTTTTAACGGGTAAATTTAGCTTTGGCCAAATATCAATATTATGTTGTTGAGTGCCACTATTAACAGCTACTGACACTTTATCTGCAGCAACGTCTTCAGGTCCATCCGAACAGCCAGCCAGTAAAGATGCGCTTGATAGCATCATCACTTTTACCACTTGGCTTAATTTAGTATCTATTGTTCGTTGTTTCATATCGCTTTCTTTCTCCTTAGAGAAACGTTAATTAGTGACAGTATTATACTTTTGGTTTTGAACCGACTAAGCCGTAATAGGCAATGAATCCGTAACACAAAATAGGTAAGAAGAATGAGTTTTGTACACCGATACTATCGGCTAATAAGCCCTGAATAAGTGGAATGATTGCACCACCAACAATGGCTAAGCATAAAATACCCGAGCCTTGTGACGTGTGCTTACCCAATCCAGTTACAGCTAATGAGAAAATAGTTGGGAACATTACAGAGTTAAATAAACCCACTAATAGAATTGACCACATGGCGATTTGCCCTGACGCAAAAATAGCAACAAGCACCAACAAGACTGCAGCACAGGAGTTAAATGCCAATACTTTTCCCGCAGCAACTTTTTGCATTACACCGGCGCCAATAAAACGGCCTACCATAGCCCCGCCCCAGTAATATGCAATGTATTTTGCGGCATTAGATTCTGATAAACCACCAATGTTAGGGTCAGTAAAAAAGTTTACTAAGAAACTACCAATAGCAACTTCTGCACCTACATAGACAAAAATACCAACCGCACCTAACACCAGGTGCGAGTACTGCCATGCACTGCCTGTAGCATTAGACAGTTCATCGTGCTCTTGTTCATTTTCAATATGTGGTAATTTCAAGAATGCAAAAATAGCGGCTAACAGTAATAATACTGCAGCAAGGAAAACATAGGGCATCTGTACCATCGCGGCTTTCTCTTGTGCGGTGGCCATTGCATTAGCAACTTCATCTAAAATTAGATACGCACCGAAAAATGGCGCAACCGTTGTCCCTAATGAATTAAATGCTTGTGTCATCGTTAAGCGAGATGATGCAGTTTCAGCCTTTCCTAAACAACTTACATAAGGGTTAGCTGATACTTGTAAAATAGTGATACCTGACGCGAGTATAAATAACGCCATTAAAAATACCGGGTAACTGTGCATTGATGCAGCAGGATAAAACCCTAAACAACCAATCGCCGCAACCACTAAACCAACAACAATACCTTTTTGATAGCCTAATGCTTTAACCAACTTTCCTGCAGGAATGGATACCACAAAATAAGCACCGAAAAAACAAAACTGCACTAACATTGCCTGAGTGAATGTTAAGTCAAAAATCCCCTTTAAATGAGGAATTAAAATATCATTTAAGCAAGTGATAAATCCCCACATGAAAAATAAAGAGGTGAGCGATGTTAAGGCAAAATTATAATTACCTGTTGAATTCTGTGTTGTTGCAGTATTTGCTGTTGGTATATTTGCACCAGCCATGTGTTTTTCCTTTTAACCCTGTTTGGGTTATTCAACGGTTTTCGAACAATTCGAAGTGAATGATCTTTACCTGAATTTATATTTAATATTGTTGATAAAGCTTAAAGTTGACCTTTTGTTAGTTTAACGTTAACCTAAATCATGTAAGCGCTTTCATTTATATCATAATCTTACTGAATAGCAATTTTTTTTAGCATTTTTGTAAGCGTTTCACACAGTATAATATGAAATATATAGAATAAAAATACTCTTTAGCTAACAACAGTATTAGGTATTTTATATTCGTGCTGTAAGAATTTGTTATGTACATCTCATTAAACATTGATGAATTACGCAGTACTTAAAATAAAAATTTAAAAGTAGGACGAAAAGCTTGATATGAAAATTTCATTACCTCAAAATTCAAAAATGCTAAGCAAAGATTTTCTTTATGGCGTTGCGACAGCATCCTTTCAGATAGAAGGCGGTATTGATTCCCGTTTACCTTGTATTTGGGATACCTTTTGCGCCCAAGAAGGCACGATATTAGATAAAAGTGATGGTAGTGTTGCTTGTGATCATTACCACTTATGGCAACAAGATATTGAGTTAATTGAATCACTTGGTGTTGACGCTTATCGGTTATCTATTTCTTGGCCGCGGGTAATGAACCAAGATGGTAGCGCCAACATAAGTGGCTTAGATTTTTACATCAATTTATTAGATGGTCTTAATGCCAAAGGCATAAAGCCTTTTGTCACTTTGTATCACTGGGACTTACCACAATACTTAGAAGATAATGGCGGCTGGCTAAATCGAGATACGGCCTATAAATTCGCTGAGTACGCTGAGTTGGTGACAAAAGCGTTAGGTAAAAGAGTACATTCTTATGCAACATTCAATGAACCCTTTTGTAGTGCCTACCTAGGTTATGAAGCAGGTATTCATGCTCCGGGTCTAGTGGGTAAAGCAAACGGTCGACAAGCGGCTCATCATATATTGCTTGCTCATGGTTTAGCCATGGACATACTGAATAAATATAGCCCGGACAGCATGAATGGTATTGTTTTAAACTTTACCCCGGCTTATCCTGCAACAGATTCTGCAGAGGATTTAGCGGCAACTAAATTTGCAAATGACTACAACAATCAATGGTATATAAAACCATTATTTGATGGTTGCTACCCAGATACTATTGACTTACTAGATGATGCTCATAAACCACATATTGTTGATGGCGACATGGACATTATTTGTAAAAAAATGGACTTTTTAGGCATTAACTTTTATACCCGAGAAATCATTAAAGCTGGAGATGTTGAACCGTTTATGGTGCTACCACCTAAAAATGTGCCAGTGACCGATATGGGCTGGGAAATATATCCACAGGCATTTACAGAATTACTGATTGACTTAAATAGTAAATATCAATTACCACCAGTGTATATCACTGAAAATGGCTGTGCGATGCCGGATACGATTGAAGATGATGTTGTTGATGATCAAAATCGAATTGCTTATTACCATCAACATTTAAATGCCTTGCACGAAGCTATCGAGCAAGGTGTAAATGTTAAGGGTTACTTTGCTTGGAGTTTGATGGATAACTTTGAATGGGCATTAGGTTACAGCAAACGATTTGGTATAACCTATGTTGATTATGAAACACAACAACGAACAATTAAAGCAAGTGGCAAAGCATATAAAACTCTGCTTGGCGAGCGGACATAATTTTTTAAAACAATAACAATAACAATAACAATAACAATAAAGAATATACGACAAAGGGGCGGTAATGTTATCAGTTAAAGAAAAAATGGCTTACGGGCTAGGCGACACGGCCAGTAATATTATCTGGCAAACGGTTATGATGTTTTTGCTGGTGTATTATACAGATGTTGTCGGCTTAGCACCTGCTGCTGTAGGTACTATGTTTTTATTAGTACGCGTTATAGATGCCATCACTGACCCTTTAATGGGTGCAGTTGCCGATAGAACTCGAACTAAGTATGGTCAATTTCGTCCCTATTTAGTTTGGTTAGCGGTTCCGTTTGGCTTAGTGAGTGTACTTGCCTTTACCGCACCAGATTTTAGCGACAGTGGTAAACTCATCTATGCTTTTGTTACCTACACATTGTTAATGATGGTATATACGGCGATAAATATTCCGTATTCGGCTCTTGGTGGTGTGTTAACTGCTGATCCTAAAGAGCGTGTGACAGTACAAACATACCGATTTATTTTTGCCATGATTGGCGGCGCCTTTATTGCTGCTTGTACTATGCCAATGGTCGAGTATTTTGGTAATGGCGATACAGCCAAAGGTTATCAGTCAACCATGATAGTGATGAGCATCATGGGCGTTATCATGTTTTTACTATGTTTCGCTGGCACCAAAGAACGTATCATCACCCCTATTACGCAAAAATCCACCTTCAAAGAAGACTTTAAATCGCTGTGGAAAAATGACCAATGGCGAATATTATGTTTAGCTGCAGTAACACTGTTAACCGGTCAAATTTTACGATTCTCATTATCAGTTTATTATGTAAAATACTTTCTTGGCCGTGAAGATTTAGTCTCTGCATTTATTACTTTAGGCATGATTGGTAGTATCGTTGGCGTTGCTTTAGCGCAACCGTTAGCGAAAAGAGTATGTAAAATTAAAGCCTATATTGCCTTGCAAACCATTGCAGCAGTTATTTGTGCACTAAGTTACTTTATTGGCAGTGAACAAATCACCTTAGCTTTTGTGGTATTTTTCTTTTGGCGATTCTTTCTTGAAATGGCGACGCCTTTACTTTGGGCTAAAATGGCCGATACGATTGATTACGGGCATTGGAAAACAGGCGTTAGAATTACCGGTGTGGTATATTCTTCGGTAGTGTTTTTTATCAAACTAGGACTTGCCTTAGGTGGTGCTCTAGCCGCTTGGTCACTCGCTTATTATGGATACCAGGCTGATATGGAACAAACTGAAGCGACAAAACATGGTATTTTATTATCCTTTACTCTATTCCCAGCGATAGGATCGTTACTGGTCGCTTTCATCATGCGTTGGTACATTTTAGATGATAAAAAAGTTGCAGAAATTCATCAGCAACTTAACCACGCGACTGGTTAATATATGCTACAGTGCCTAACTTAGGTAAACTTATAATATACCTACTAATTAGTTAATATTAGTAGCACAAGGATTTGCATTTAATGGCAACTATTTATGAAGTCGCGGAATTAGCTGGTGTATCGCTCGCCACCGTTTCGCGAGTAATGAATGACAATACTAAGGTGAGTGATAAAACACGCACTAAAGTATTGGTAGCCATGGAGACGTTGGGCTACCGACCTAATGCTATTGCTCAGTCTTTGGCGTCTAATCGTACCAATAGTGTAGGAGTGTTAGTGTCAGAGCTCCATGGTGGCTTCTTTGGGCTAGTTATGGATGGTATTGAAACTGAACTGCGCATAGCCAACAAGCACATTATCGTTACCACCGGGCACAGCGATGAAACCCAAGAAAAAAATGCCATTGATTTTTTAATCAGTCGCAAGTGCGATGCGCTGATCCTACTCACTGATTCGGTATCTGATGATTACCTTATTAGCATTTCGAAACAAACCCCTACCGTACTAGTCAATCGTAAAATAGATGCGATGGCCGATAATTGTATTAGTTTAAATAATGAACAAGGTGGTTATTTAGCGACAAAAGCCTTGATTGAAAATGGTCATAAGAATATTGCTTATATAGCTGGACCAGACTGGAAAGTTGATTCTCATGATCGACTTCTAGGTCATCAACGAGCACTGGCTGAGTATAACTTAGCGTATCAACCTGAACTTTTCTACCAAGGTGATTTTAATGAAGATACTGGTTTTTCCGGCTTTAACCAATTAATCGAATTGCCTGAAAAATTCACTGCTTTAGCGTGCGGTAATGATGAAATGGCATCGGGAGCAATGAAAGCAGCAAGAAATAAAGGCTTAGATTTACCGACAAATTTGTCTATTGTCGGTTTTGATAATAATATGTTTGCCAGTTATTTATACCCAGAGCTAACCACCATTGATAACTCTGCATTTTTCATGGGAAAAATGGCTACCGATATCATTTTAAAAAATGTCTATAAACAAGTCGATATTACGATTAAAAATGTGTTTGAACCTAAGCTGGTGAATCGAAACTCTATTAAAAACTTATCGTAACTCTTCTCAATAAACAGCGAACATCCGTTAACTGTTTATTTTATATGTAGTTTAATTGTCGAACATTATTATTTTAAAGTTAGCGGAATATTCCAACTACTGCCATCTTCACTCAGCTCTCCCCTCATTTGCTCTACTACTACCCTATCAATTATAGCTAAACCACGTTCGGCCATAAGTTCAAGAGTATCTTCACCTGCTTGATTTGGTGTTCTATCGGGAAAATTACGTCTTGTTCGGTGTATCCAGTAAGTATCAGATAAATTATATTGCTCGAATGCTTTTTCAACGCCTTGTTTACCCACCATAAAACCTAATAACCCGCCCCATGTTGCAGTTGGGTTATCAGAATCCCACCCCACTAAAGAACCTATTTGAATGGTTCGTTTAATGTCACCTTCGCCATAAAAAAGACTGACTAAACTCGCGGCAAAATTAATACCGGCTTCAAATGGATCCTGATAATGATAGTTATCTAATTTTTCAATTTGATAACGCTGATACACCTCATCACGAGTTTTCTCCCAGTTATTTTTATCCGGATTAACGTCATAAGAGCGTTTGATAAAATCATACATTTTTGCAGCAGTAGATGAATTGGGTAAGTACTGCCTTGCTTGCTCTGCAAGCCACTCGGTTTGTTGTTGCATCGACAAATTGTGGTCAACACTTGACGTTAATGAATGCATCACCACATAAAACTCAGCAACCCACTCCGCTTCATTTTTGGCTGACGTTCTTATCGGCAAGTGAGCTATTTTCAAAGCTACATCAGGACGAGAAGGGGCTAATAAGCCAAAAACTTCCGTTGTTAGCTGTGCATCTATCATCATATATTTGCTATTATTTTCAGGTTCACTGGTGTTTGGTGGCAGCATACCTTGCGCCATCAATATTCTTGCTTGTTGATTAGATTCCCATAAAAAATTTTCGATCACCGGCTTTGAATCTGGGAACTTCTTGAATAGCGGCGCTTCAGTTTCAGAATAGATATGAGTTAACCAACCATCTCGTATCTGCTCAGCGGTCAGTAAACTGGTGTGATGTTTTTCATGTAAGTAATAATAAATATATTCTATGTCGGTATCGTCATCGGCTCCCCAAGGGTTGCCTTGTTGTTCAAAATAAAAATCAATAACATCGGCATGAGGCACGCCTTCTCCCCATACCGCAGGAAGATCTTTTGTGCCCCAATCATCATCAGTGTAAAACGGCATGGTGTCTGGAGTACCGACTTTATCCATTTCGGTAATTAAACCGGTCCAATTTGCAATGTTTTGACCAAGCCAAAAACCATGTAATTTTTCTTTATAAGCACTTTTTGAAATGATAATTGATGCACTAGACGGATTTATCTCAGTATTATCAATTGGCTCAGCACAGCCGGTCAAAGCGACGATAAAAGTGCTAAACAAAGTAACCGAAATAAGATTTTTTAAAATAGCCACGATACACTCCTACAATTAACTTATCAGCACTGATTAATACAGTTGGCGATAAGCGTTTAAATTAAAATGGCTTACAGCCAACTATTTACTAAAGAAATAGACATTACTGCAAGTGCCCCCATTAGCGGGTCAGAAAAGGCATCAATTCGGCGGGTGACCAACATCATAGTACCAACAGCTATAGGCGAAAGGCCAAATACATCGGTATAGAAAATAAAAAGGAATACGTCGAATACGTGCCAGTAAAAATTTGAGGCGACATCGCCACAGGCATAGCGGCACTCTCTTTAATCGTAACATTATTATCACCACCAAAAATGTAAGCGCTTACAAAAGATAGCAATTAACGTTAAAGCATACAACTAAAAATTTTATTGCGGGGGTTTAGTGCCTAAGAACCAATAAAAAAATCGTCCTATTCCATTAAAAATGCACCTTAATTCCTGCACCAAATCGTGATGAAGTTTTTTCAGCTATTAATGTATTTTGCAGCAATAAATCTACCGATTTAACAACAGGCAAGGCTTCAATAACATACCTTAATGATGTACTGCTATCTTCATTGAAAGGGTAGCAAGTGATCAGTAATAATCGCTCATGGGCTGTTTGAAATATTTGTTGCTCGTTAACATCAATGACACTGATATTATTGATAATATAATGGTGTTGCTCACCATCCATACCTTCAAGGGTTAACGGTTCTGATGGATTCAAATATTGGAGTTTATTAAAATGGGTATCACGGTGACCCGCGATAACAATAGTGCCGTTACTTCCAGGTTCTGAACTCATTGCATTTAAACCTGGGCCAAACGCTAGTGCTTGACCAGAATCTCCAGCAAGCACGATGTGATCATCATCTAAGCTTGGAAAATATAGCTTAGCGGCAGGGAAACTATCTAGCCATGGCCAAGGTTTTTCAATATGTTGTGCTGACGAATGCTGCCAAGCTTGGCTTAATAAATATTGCGCGGCATAAGCTTTTATATGAGTATAAAAGCCACTAATCAATAATAATATTGCAGCCATTATAAAAACAAACTTAGCAAAACCAACACACTTTTTACCTTGGCCAGTGGCTTTGTCTTTTTCATTAACTTTTATATCACTGTCTTGGTTATTAGCGGTTAATACCGATAAATCGCGCATTGGCTGATACTTAATATTAGACATTATCCACTCCAATGTTTTTAGTCGCGGTTTGTTGCAGAGCTAACTGATGATATTGGCGCTTACTTCGTTTTGCTAGCATGCAAAGTGCAGTAATAAATAGCATAAGCAAGCCGACTTTAATTTGACGATTGGCAAATGTCGCTGTTTGCGCAATAGGTATTGCTTGCATGGAGCCATTTGGCATCGCATTAGGAACTGCGCGTTTCTTCAAAATATCAGTCAGTATTCGACTCGGTGTTTTTTCAACCGCAACGAAACTTGTATACTTTGACAGCAAACGATTTTTAATCGCAAGTGTCGTAATTTTATCAATGTAGGTTTGCTTTTCTATTTTGTCATTGCTGTCATACAGCTCATAAGTAAGATGCTTAATTTTTTGTCTTGCCCACCAAGTGGCGATCCCAGATTGTTGCATCGCCTTATTTATTGGCATGTCTTGCAACCATAGTTGTTGATTAATTTTACCGCTCACGGTCATTTCTTGGCTGTCATTGAATGAAGAATTTGAGGGCCAGCGAGCACTTACAATAAGAGGCTCAGTGGCGTATAAGTCAGGAATTTTATGCGGTAATAACTCTACGTTTTCATTGGGCCAACTAATCGTGATATCGGTAAGCATTGGTTGGTTTATGCGATTAAATAATTCACTCATTTTTTGCTGAACTTCACCGACATTACCAATGTAATTAAAAGACCCTCGCCCTAGTTCCGCTGCGCGCTCCATAAAATGACTATTGGGCGCACTGCCAATACCAACAGTGTGCAACCTTGAATCGTAAAGTTGCGATTTAATGATGCGAAAAAGTTGCTCTTCGTTGCCAACACTACCGTCGGTAATAAAGACGATTTGTCTAATATAACCAGATCCTGCCGATTCACCGGTTGCGGCTTTTAAAGCGGCGACCATTTCGGTGCCGCCGTTTGCTTGTAAATTATTTATCCAATTTACCGCGCGATTCACACTGCTATTCGAAGCAGACTTTGATTGCTTAAACAAGGTGGTAAACGTTGAATTAAACTCAATGATATTAAATTTATCCTTTGCCTTAAGTTGCTTAACAGCAAAATCTAGTGCTTGCTTAGCCTGTCTAATTGCAACGCCTCCCATAGAGCCTGAAGTATCAATGATGTAGATCATTTCTTTGGCAATAGTATTGTCTATATTTTGGGCTACTTTAGAGGCTGTTGGTGGGGTGATCATGAATAGACCATAATCATAGCCTTGTTTGCTTTCTTTAAAATACGCAGCCTGTGGTCTGACGCTTTCGCTAAGTGTCCAATTTAAAACAAAATCTCTATTCATTGTGACGTTGGCATTAATGAGTGAAATTTTGTGAGTTTGCTGACCAACAGAATGGTTTATTTTATGATAATCACTGTGCACTTCAGCCAGTGGCAAACCAACATTTAAATTTACAGCGATAGATGCTTTTTGGCCTAGGTGCTCTGGTACTTGAAATGGCGTAATACTGGCTGCATCAGGCACTGTAAAGGTATTAACGGACCAACCAATGCCCTGATTTATATCTATCGGGCGAGTCTGTTGTTCTAATTGCTGCGCCGTTTGTTCGCGCTCATAATTTAACTTTGCTTCACTAAATTCTGCGGGGATGTACCTTGGGGTTATCGTTAAAGGTAGGCGTAAGCTAAATGTATTAGCCAGTAGTGGCACTTGTTGTAAATAGCTTATTTTTATTTTAATTGTTTCTCCTGGCGGAATATTTGCGAGTGAGGTGGTAAACATATTGGGTCTTTGTTGCTCAACTAAGCTGGCTTTTTTACCGGCTTTTTTCGCTATTTCATACGTTTTTTTTGCCTGCTTACGCTCTTGTATTTCGGCTTTTATAAAACGTTCACCAATCCACATTTCCATATCATCAACAGCAACCCCTTCAGTTAGAGGAAACACATATATGCCTTCCACCCAATCGTTCGAGCTATTAATAAAGCTTTGAGTGAGCACCACTCTTGCCATCATGGCACTAACATCAACGTTATAGTCACTTATAGCAACCAAAGAATGTGTTATGCCCTGCTCACTCTTAAAAAACAAACTGCCCGACTGAACCGCGTTATAATCAATTTTTTCTGAGTAAGAGTTTGAGTTTGTATTCGCGCTAGTGCTTACATTAGGATTGGCATAAACAACAAAGCTGCTGACCAGCATTGAGCCAACAACTAAGTAAGTTAACCACAGCGTAGTATTGGTTATATAAAATTTTAATGAGGGTTTAGATGTCATAAAGTATCTCCATAAGTAGTAAACTTATTTAAGCGAAACTTTATGACTTTAGAAGTTGTTAAGTATGACCTTGTTGCTATAAAAAATGATCAATTATGACGGTATATTAATTAAGTGATCTCATCGTTAATGAAATAACACACCATAGCAACAATAAATAATGGTAAAGAACTCAATAGAACTGACTCAACACTAGAAATTTCATCAATTTTAAGTTGGCTAATTGAGTCAATTATTACTGCTGTAGGTAAAAAATACAGTAACGGGATCAAGGCGATAACAGTAAATAACTGTAAGATGATAAATCGCTTAAAGTGACTCTTATTGGCTTTAACAAGTGTTTGTTCAATAAATTCAGTTGCATCTATTACTGGCATTGGTTTGCTAAAAAGAGACTCCAGTTGCTGTTCATTAAAAGGGCACATTATGCTGCTCCTAATTGTAATTGTTGGCCAATGGATAACAACTTATCCTTGCCGCGTTTGCAATGTGATTTTACGGTACCTAATGGCATATTTAAGATTGAGGCGACTTCGTCATGGCCATATCCTAATGTCATATTAAGAGTGACCACGGCCCTTTGTTCTTCACTTAAATATTGCATTAATTGCATTATTAATTGCTCATTTTCACTATTATCAGTAATTGCAATTTCAGGTAATGTTTCTTGCAGTTGCTCTTTATTTTTTGCGATTTGATTTATAAAGTTACGATAAGCGATGCGATACAACCATGATTTAAACGCTTTAACATTATTTAACTTACCTAATTGTTGATAAGCCGTTATCAAGCTTTCTTGAGCTATATCATCAGCAAGAGCATGATCGCCAGCAGTCAATCGTCGGCAATAACCACGCAAGTCTGACTGGCATGCTTTTACTATTTCAGTAAATACATGCGGGTCATTTTGCTCGGTAAACTTACTGATTAACTTGCTAAGCATAAGTTCTCAATATCACAGTCATTAATCTATTAAGCTTCTTTTGGAGCAAATTTCCAAACAACTAAATAACCAATACCAATTGCTAATGGAAATAATGAGAAACCGACCATATCAACTCCGAATGGGTCAAGTAGACCATATAAACCGATTGCGGCAGCTAAACTTACTAACAACACGCCACGTTTAAAATCGGCTTGCGGATGCTTCTGACCTTGTAGTATTTTATCGATACTTTCAGGTGACATAGACTGACCTTTTTCAAAGGCCATGCGCAGTGTTTGATGTAACGCTTGCTTGCCCTTAAAGGCAAAGAAAAAGAAAGAAAAGCCCACAAGGCCTAACATAATAAATAGTACGATAGGGATAAGGTCGCCGTGCATAATAAACTCCAATTGTTTTAAAAATAAAATTTGCTACATATATTTACTAAGATTTATATGTGCTGTTATATATAAGAGGAGCTGAACATCACTTTTAGATGCAGTAGATGAAAATAATTATTTTTTATATAATTATTCTATGAATAACATAACTTATTCCATCAAGTGATGATGTACTTGGAGCGTATCTCTAATAAAAAAAGCCATTTATCTATTAATAAATGGCTTTTAGTTGGCAAGAGATACTCTAAAAAATTTGTTAATGCTATTCGCTATTGATTACATGCATTAATCTTATTGATTAAAATTCAATGAGATAAACAGCTCTATTAGCTACGTTCACACTCTAGACTTGACGTTTTCCAAATAACAGCTTCCCAATATTCACCCGACTTTAATTTAGAACGATTCTTTCTAATAAATTTAGCACCTAAGTTATACTTTCCATCAGCTTTAACATCAACTTCCAATATTTTATAATTAAGCATTTCCCCTCTACGACGGGTAAAGTATGAATCTGTGATCTGCTCTATTACTTTAATCTTATGCTTTCCTGGAGATAGTTGGAAACTATGGCTGCGACTGCCAACAAATACACCATCAATACTATTAATGTTCACTCTATAAATATTTTTAGCTTCTGGCGGTTTCTTGTAAATAGAAATTATTCCACACTGTGAATTTTGTACTGACTCGGTTGGTGCTTCTTCTGCAAATACAGACAGCGGCGCGAAAATAAATAATACTGCAATATACTTTATAAGTTTCATAATTTGTCCTTAACAATTAACATTAATTTTATATTTTTTATCTTTATAAAATCTGATGTCAATAGTATTAACCACTAACTATAAAACAAACAAGACATGGAATATGTCCAAATGTAAAAGGTTATGTATTTTTATAAATGAGCAAAAACAAAAAACACTTAAAATCACTCCTATATCCCATAAAATAAGGGGAGTCCGTCTTTTAAAAAGTAATATTAACAAGAATAATTTGTTACATCTATGTTAACAAATCATAACTAAAATAGAGAAATACATCACAATAGTTAGCCCATTTTAGATAATGACGCTTAACTTAAAATGTAATGTTCAATAAAAAATCAACCTCAATCGCTTTAATAATTTTCTTTTTTTGTCATATTCTCGCTATCTATTTTTAATTTCAATGGTACTCGGCACTGAAAATAATTAACCTCACAGGTCATATTCAACACTTCTGCTGATGCTGCAGTTTTAGCTATTTAAATTCACTACTAAAGTAAAGCTGATTATAAAAAGCTTAAGTCTGCTGTACTGAAAAACTCATAAACAGTTCACTCACAAGTCTATTTTGTTACTTTTTTGCTTTTTTAAGCCGAAAAGCTTATGTTAATATCATACGACCTAGAACTAATAACACTTTGATTTATTGTATTTTTTCACTATCTGGTGGTAATTAGTAATTGTCCTATACTAAACAATCAAAAGTTATTATTGATCAGCAAGACAATTTAACCTGCTGGTTTTAATCAATAAATCTTTACTAGAGATTCTTTAGTGTGAATTAACAAAAATAGCCTAAAAATTGGGAAAACTGCCGACGATTACCTTTTTAGGTACACGTTGAAAACAATAATATATTAGAAAATTAAGCAGTGATTAACTATTAACTAAATAAGGTAGGAAGATGGATAGACGTAATTTTATTAAGTTTTCTGGCATTGGTATGGGTGCAATCGCTCTCCCAATGACGGGTAACATTGTATCTGCTGCTGAAATGCTCGATACACCAATGGATGTCGCTTATAAGAAAAAAATGGCCGACATTGCTTTAAACACAGCAAAAACATTAGGGGCAAGTTATTGTGATGTCCGTATTGGCCGTTATTTAAATGAGTTTGTTACTTGTCGAGAAAAACGAGTTGATAATATTGTTAATACTGAATCTGCTGGTATTGGTATCCGCGTAATTGCTAATGGCACTTGGGGTTTTGCTTCAACATCAAATATGACGCCCGACAGTATTGCCAGCACAGCCAAACAGGCCGTTGCCATTGCTAAAGCCAACTCTAAATTTCAAACTGTGCCGGTACAGCTTGCCCCAGTTAAAGGCGTTGGTGATCAAAGCTGGAAAACACCGATTACTAAAAATGCCTTTAAGATCCCAACCAAAGAAAAAACTGAACTGCTACTTGATGTTAACGCAGCAGCGATGGCAAATGGCGCGAACTATATTACCTCAGTGTTGTTTTTAGTTAATGAACAAAAATACTTCGCTTCATCAGATGGCTCTTATATTGACCAAGATGTGCATCGTTTATGGGCCCCATTCTTTGCAACCGCTGTTGGTAAAGAGGGCTTTAAACAACGTACCGGTTTAGGTAATCCGGTTGGCATGGGCTTTGAATATCTTGATGGTAAAGAAGAAGACAAAATAATTATTCAAGGCGCTAACATTGGTTATAAAAATTCTTACGATATTATCGAAGATGCCGCCAACGCTGGTAAACAGTTACAAGCAAAACTTAAAGCGCCATCAGTTAAACCGGGTAAATACGATTTAGTATTAGACCCTGCTCATTTAATGCTAACCATTCACGAATCGGTTGGCCATCCACTTGAGTTAGACCGAGTGTTAGGTTACGAAGCCAACTATGCAGGCACCAGTTTTGCAACACTTGATAAATGGCGTTCGAAAAAATTCCAATACGGCTCTGACATAGTAAACTTAGTGGCCGATAAAACTCAGGTAGGTTCATTAGGCCACGTTGGTTATGATGATGAAGGTGTTAAAACTAAAGAATGGGATCTGGTTAAAGATGGCATTTTAGTTAATTACCAAGCCACTCGTGATCAAGTACACATGATAGATCAAAAAGAATCACACGGTTGTAGCTATTCACAAAGTTGGCGCGATGTGCAATTCCAACGCATGCCAAATGTATCATTAAAGCCTAATGAAAAAGACTTATCTGCCAATGACATTATTAAAGATGTTGAAGATGGTATTTATATCGCCGGTCGAGGTTCATTCTCAATTGATCAACAGCGTTATAACTTTCAATTTGGTGGCCAATTATTCTATGAAATCAAAAATGGTAAAATTACCGAGCAAATTGAAGATGTTGCTTATCAATCGAATACCCAAGAGTTTTGGAACAATTGTACCCAACTCGCCGGTAAATCTGATTATCGGGTAGGTGGCTCGTTCTTTGACGGTAAAGGTCAACCTTCGCAAGTAAGTGCCGTGTCTCACGGGTGTCCAACAACACGATTTAATAACGTCAGTGTGATTAATACCGCACGTAACGTTTAATTGGGCCCATCGACTAATTTTTGGAGATAAATCATGACGATTTTATCAGAACAACATGCAAAAACATTATTAACAAAAGTACTCAAATATTCAAAAGCCGAAAGCTGTGAATGTAATTTAAGCGGTCAATTAAGCGGTAATATACGTTACGCACGAAACACCGTAAGTACCGCTGGCCAAGTAAGCGATCTGACCTTGGCAGTGCAATCAACTAATGGCTTAAAAACCGGTGTTGCGACTATCAATGAATTTGATGATGCATCAATTTTAAAGGTGGTACGCCGCTCTGAAGAGTTATCGGCTTTAGCACCCGATAACCCAGAAACGATGCCGCTTTTTGGCCCACAAAAATATCAACAAACTAAAAGTTACTTTGACTCTACAGCTAAGGTAACGCCGGAAAATAGAGCGCAAGCCGCAGAAGACAGTATTGCTCCATCGAAGAAAAACAAGTTAATTTCATCGGGTTTTCTTAATGAAACTGTCGCGTTTGATGCCATTATCAATAACAAAGGTTTGTTTGCTTATAATACCTCAACAAATGTTGAGTTTACGGTAACCATCCGCACCGAAGATGGCACGGGTTCAGGTTGGGTCACCAGAGATTATAGTGATTACAGCAAACTAGATACCGCGAAAGCGTCACAAGTTGCCATCAAAAAATCCATGGGTTCGGTTGATGCGAAAGCCATGGAACCAGGTAAATATACGGTTATTTTAGAGCCCGCGGCCAGTGTTGGTTTATTAACAAACATGGCATATGCTTTTGATCAACGCAGTGCCGATGAGGGTCGAAGCTTTTTGAGTAAAGCACCAGAAGAAGGCAAAGAAGGCGGACCAACCAACAAGCTCGGTGAAAAAATGTTTGATGAACGCGTTAACATGTATTCAGATCCCAGCCATCCCGACGTGCCAACCGCAGCATTTGCAGGAGATGGACATAAAGTTGGTAGAACCGACTGGATAAAAAATGGCAAAATAGCAAATATGCCAAACAGTCCTTATTGGGCCAATAAAACCGGTGTTGAATATAAACCTACCGCGATGGGCAATATTCAATTTGTTTTAGAGGGTGGTAACGAGTCGTTAGAAGATATGATCAAAAATACCCGCCGCGGAGTGTTAGTCACCCGTCTTTGGTATATTCGTCAACTAGACCCGCAATCTCTGCTTTATACTGGCTTAACTCGTGATGGCACATTTTATATTGAAAACGGAAAAATTAAGTATCCAATCAAAAACTTCCGCTTCAATGAGAGCCCGATCATTATGTTAAATAATATTGAAGCGCTTGGTAAACCCGAGCGAATAGACGGTTGTATGGTACCACCAATGAAAATTCGCGATTTTACCTTCAGTAGTTTGTCTGACGCGGTATAACTGGTAAAGTAAAAAACACCATAGTTTACTATGGTGTTTTTTATTATTCGCCGCTAAGAGATCTAATTTGAACAGACGTAACTTCGTTAAAGGCCTAGCATTAACACCAATATCAGCAGTGCTTTTAAGTAAATTTGCCAATGCTGTGGTAGATTATGATTTTTATTTTACCCGCTTAAGTTATGAGTCAGGCGATTGGGATGTGGATGAACGCATGCCGGCAAATGTGCTCAATTCGTTAATTGAATACACCACCATTAAAGTAGATTTGAACGAACGTATTATTGCGCTTGGCGATCCAGCCATGCTTTCAGCTCCTTTTTGTTACTTAGCCGGGCACCGTTTAGTGCAATTTAGCTACGACGAAAAAATAAATTTTCAACGTTATGTCGAAAATGGCGGTTTTGTATTCGTTGATGATTGTAATCATGATATTGATGGCTTGTTTGCCCGTACTTTTGAACAACAAATGGCCGATATTTTTGGCGTTGATGCGCTCCAAAAAATCCCCAATGATCATGCCATTTATTCGTCATTTTTTAAATTTGATGGACCTCCAAATACCGGTCTAGAACTGAATGGTTGGGGTGACGATTTAGTTCATGACTATTTAAAAGCCATAGTAATTGATGGCCGTATTGCCGTGCTATACAGCAATAAAGATTTAGGCTGTGAGTGGGATTATGATTTTAGAAATAAACGTTGGTTAAAAATAGACAATACCCGCTTTGCGGTAAATATTGTTGTCTATGCGATGACCGCTTAACTGAGATAAAAGATGTCCGAATTAAACGAGCAACAACTAAACGAACAACAAATAAGCGCCATATTAGCTAACTTAAGTAAAGTAGCGGATGAAATTGGCAAGGTTATAGTCGGTCAACGTGAGGTAATTGAAGAGTTACTTATTGCAATTATAGCCTCAGGCCATTGCTTGCTTGAGGGGGTTCCGGGACTTGCCAAAACATTGATGGTCAGTACTTTAGCGAAAACCGTCGATTTAGACTTTCATCGCGTGCAATTTACCCCTGATTTAATGCCTAGCGATATTATTGGTACCGAGATCTTAGAAGAAGATCATGTTACCGGTAAACGATTTTTCAAATTTCAACAAGGGCCGGTGTTTACCAATATATTATTGGCGGATGAAATTAACCGTACCCCACCAAAAACGCAGGCGGCTTTGCTTGAAGCCATGCAAGAAAAATGCGTCAGTTATGGCGGTAAAAATTATCAATTGCCGCAACCATTTTTTGTTTTAGCGACTCAAAATCCAGTAGAACAGGCTGGCACCTATACTTTACCCGAAGCACAGTTAGACCGGTTTTTAATGTTAGTTCGAGTCGGTTATCCTAGCCAAGCTGATGAGATTGAAATTCTCAACAGAACCACAGGTAATGCTAAAGTTGAATTGCAGCAATTATTGAATGCTGAAGACGTAATAAACATTCAAAATTTAGTGCGCGATGTCGAAATTTCAACGCCACTACTGACTTATATCACCGATCTGGTACGAGCAACTCGCCCAGGGGAAAATTTGTTAAGCCAATTTAGCGACTACATTCGCTGGGGTGCTGGGCCAAGAGCCGGACAAGCCTTAGTGATGTGTGCCAAAGCAAGGGCGTTACTCGATGGTCGTTTTGCCGTTACTATTAGCGACATTCAATTTATTGCGCCGGCGGTACTGCGCCATCGTATATTATTAAATTTCCAAGCCCAAGCAGATAATATTAATACCGACAGTATTGTGGCCGATTTACTTAACAGTATCGCGAAGCCAACGAGCCCGTTAGCATAGGTCATTATGGAAACCTTTATTGATCCTAAAACCCTAGCAAGAATAAAAGACCTGCCGCTAATCGCGAAGACGGTTGCTGAAGGTTTTTTGCACGGAGTACAACCCAGTCAACAACGCGGCATTGGCATTGAATTTAGCCAATACCGCAGCTATGAACCTGGCGATGATTTAAGTCGTATTGATTGGAAATTGTTTGGCCGCTCAGACCGTTATTTTGTCCGCGAAGCCGAACGAGAAAGTGAAACAACTATTTGGTTGGTGTTAGATGCTAGCGCCTCAATGACTCAGCAATCACAACCACAAAACCTAACCGCAGCCGAGCAAAACAATGGTTGGAGCAAATTTGATTATGGTCGACATTTAATTGCCACTATTGCTTACTTGGCATTAAAGCAAGGTGATTCTGTTGGTTTTATGGGATTATCAAGCGAGCAGTTAAGTTTTTTACCCGCGGGCGGCGGCGATCAACAATGGCACCGAATTCTGCAGCAACTAAGTACCCTGAACAGCGGCGCGGTGTTCCCAAATAAAAATCTCATAAAGCCTCATATCGAGCAGTTGCAGCGCAGCGGCTTGGTATTTCTTATTTCTGATTTTTATCAAGCCAACAATGAAATAACCCAAACCTTAAAACAACTGGCACATGGTCAAAGTGAAGTTGTAGCGATGCACTTATTATGTAGCGATGAGCTTAACTTTCCTTATAAAGGCGCAATTCGGTTTCGAGATAGTGAAACTAAAGAAGAAGTACTAGTGGCCTCAGCAAATGCTAAAGAAATTTATCAACAAGCGCTACAACAGCACCTAACCGAGTTAAAGAAACAATTAACGCAATTACGCATTAGCCATAATCAAGTGAATATTGAACAGCCCCTAGATCAAGTTTTATATGATTATTTGCAGTTACGTGCAAAAGGACGTGCTTAGATGTTTAGTGTTGTGACACCTATTTTGTTATTGGGTTTTTGTTGTTTAGTTATTCCTATACTTATTCATTTATTCAATAAGAGCCGTGGCCGTTTGGTAGAAATAGGCAGTATTGAATTACTGCGCAAGCTTAACACCAGTCAAGTGAGTGAAATCAAGCTAAGACGTTTATTGTTATTAGCTTTACGTTTACTCATTTTCAGTTTAGCGACATTAATTATTGCTCAGTTATTTATAAAAAGTGATTTTTTGAAATCATCAAAAAGCCTGCATTTAGTTAGCCAAGCTTGGTTAAATAACGCCAATAATACCGACCTTGAAGTGCTATTTAAACAACAGCAAGATAATAAAAACATCGAATTAATTACTGATGACTTCCCTACTTTAACAAGTCCTGAAAGCGTGGTGATAAGTCGCGATGCGCTAAATAATGAAAGTAATAAAAAGAACGAAAATATAAAAATCTGGCCTTTATTGTTGGATAGAATTGCAAAAACTGAACAACAAGCAATTCATATTTACCTTGCCAATACATTAGCAGTAACGGATCTCGCGGCGTTAAATAACCTAAAACCAAGTTTAGCTAAAGAGGTTATTTGGCATGTTAAGACCTTAGCTAAGCCTGCAGTTGCGGTTGCCCAAAAACCTTTTCAGGTCGGTATTTATTGGCAACAATCGCGCGATATAGCTTATCTAAAATCGGCTTTGGCGTTAATTAAAGAACACCAATACAGTGGCTTAGAACTTACACTTATCAACAGCAAAAGCAAAAGCCAGCAATTTCCAGACATAACGCTTGATGCGCTGTTCTATTTAAGTGATGAGACGGTATCTGCAGACTTATTAAAGAAAGTGCAACAAGGTATGCTATTAATTCGTGATGCCACTGATAGCGAAGTAAAGACTGGTTATTGGCAGGTCTTGGGAAATTCGTCGCTATTAACTACGGCGCTAATTTATCAATATTCAGCCATCGACAATCAAGATAATATAGCCAATAATTATCTTTTTCCACAGCAGTGGTCATTAAGCAATGGCGCGCTGTTGTTGTCGACAGAAAATATTGGCAAAGGCAAATATCTTAAATTTGCGTCTCGGTTTGAAGATGGCTGGTCAAACATCACCACCCAAGCGCAATTTCCGGCTATTTTACTAAGCCTATTAGCTGTACAGCAAAACTTTAATGAATTTAATCAGCTGACATTAGCGCCAGGGCAAATGCAATTACCAGCAAATAAAGCAATAGATCAAACAATAACTGGCGATGTTCGTCAACATTCTTTGTTTAAGTTGTGCGCCATATTATTAGTTCTAGCCTGGCTATTAGAGCGATTTATTAGTGAAAGGTATTATCATGGCCGCCGATAATCGCTTAGATAACAGCTCAGATAACAGCTTAGACAGTGGCGTAAATAAGACGATTGATTTGCGCTTAAGGCAGTTGTGTCGACGGGCAAAATTACGCTTATTGCTTGCTAGGTTAATTACATTATTACCGTTTTTGCTGTTGCAGGTGTTAGTACTAGATCACCTGCAGATATCAGCCTTAACGAATAGCGCCTCAGCAATAATTACCATGATTGTTGTGCTGTTGATGAGTTTACTGAGTAAGAAATATCAACAAATTAATCAACAAAATTTGTTATTGCACTTAAATCGCCAAGATCAAAATTTTGAGGAAAGTGCCCAACTGTTAATGTGTGACCGCCAGCAACTAAACCAGCTACAGCGCTTACAACAAGATAAATTAAGTGACTATTTCAGCCAACGCCAGCAATTCGATAAGTTTGCCAATGTATTTGCAAAGATCAGAGTATTCCCCTGGCTTAGCATGACCGTAATAGTGCTAATTATTCATTTTTATAGTAATGATTTAACCCTGTTTTTTACAAGCAATGAACAAGTCACTAATGCGGGTAAACAAGCACCTCAGACTCAACTTGAAATACCAAGTCTAATTGCCAGCCAGGTAGTGATAACTCCCCCTGCGTATACTTTATTGCCGCAAGTTAACAGCAACAGTTTAGATCTCGAAGTATTTGCTAATAGTGATATTAGCTGGCAAATTGAAATGTCCGATTTGCTGCAAACTTATTACCTGATATTTGCTGATGGTATCGCCCAGCAACTGACGTTGAATAAGCAAGGGTTGTTTCAGCTCGAGCAAAGGATAAATAGCACCGGCTTGTATCGAATCGCTTATTCTGAGCAATATATTCCATTGCCAGATGTTTATGCTTTAGCTGTACAGCAAGATGAAAAACCTAAAATTAAGATTTTAACGCCACAAAGATCCATTAGTAAAATAGCTAAAACCGCGGTGGCAAAACTTCATACTGAGGTGTTAATTAGTGATGATTTTGCTATCAGCAAGGTTGAGATTTTAGCTTCGGTGGCAAAGGGCTCGGGTGAATCGGTTAAATTTAGAGATCAAATTTTTAAATTTGAGCACATAACCGCTAACGCTGTCGGTAGCATTTATGAAAAAACCTGGGATTTAAAAGCTTTAGGTATGGCGCCTGGTGATGAAGTTTATTTTACCGTATACGCTTGGGACAACCGCCAAGACAAGCCGCAACAAAGTCGCTCGACAACGTTAATTGTCCGCTGGCTTGATGATGAAATAGAAACCATTGGCGCTGAAGGTATCTTAATTAATTTTGACGAGGAATACTTTCGCAGTCAGCGACAAATAATTATTGAAACTGAACAACTAATTATTGACCTAAAAGAGCTAACCGCGGCTCAGCTACAGTTGGCCTCTGCAGATTTGGGTCGTTCGCAAAGTGATTTAAAGCAACGCTATGGTCAATATTTAGGTGATGAATTTGAAGAAAGTGCAAGTGAAGAGTTTGCTGCGAATACCGACGTAGAAGTTATGCCGAGCCAAGCAGAGCTAGATGAAAAACAACAGAAAATTAACCACCAAGCCGAAACAGCCAGTAAACAAATTCCAGAACATGGCCACGAAGAACATGATCATAACCAAACAACCGATAAAAGCGGCACGGCGCAATTACTGGCTCGTTTTGGTCATAATCACGGTGAAGCAGACATAGGTCCTATCACCAAACGCAACCCGAAAGCATTAATGAAAAGAGCCGTCAGCATTATGTGGCAAGCTGAACTGCACTTGATGTTAGCTGAACCTGAAAAGGCGTTACCGTTTGAGCAACAAGCATACAAGTATTTAAAACTGGCCAAACAAGCTGATCGTATTTATGTACAACGCCTGGGCTTTGAACCTCCTCCCGTTAAAGAAGACAAGCGTTTAACCGGAAAATTAGATGATATTGTTAGCAATAATATAACGACAGCGGTGGCTAAAAACACTGCCGACGGTGCTCTGTTTGCAACAACATTCCAACTGCTTAATGAGCAGCAATTTAATCCCCTATTAACGCCCCTGCAACTGGCGACTTTAACATCGACGAAAAAACGCTTAACACAACTCGCGCAATCACAACCTAGCTTAATTAAGCATGCCGCGACTATAGAGAGCATCATCATCAGCCAGTCTATTGCAACCGTAATGCATAACGGCAAATGTCATGATTGCATCGAAAAGTTAATCATTAAATTATGGCAATTATTACCATCGGCGAGTGCCTTGCCGACTCAAAAGCAAATGGCCGTAAACCAAACTAAGCCACTGTATAAAGATTATTTACGACGCCGTCAGCAACTTATACAACAACGAACTCAGGAACAGCAATAATGATCATTAATAAACTCATTATTAATCTTGATGCACTTTGGCAGCTGCTGTTAATTGTTTTATTGCTAGCTTCGTTATTGACTACAGTTTACTTTCTCAAACAGCGATTAACGTCTAAACAAACACCTAAACCAGGCTGGCAGTTTGGCAAATTTGTGGTTATTAATTGTTTAGCCACCTTGGCAATTATAGGCCTAATAACGAAACCAGCATGGTTAACTGAGCCGCAGCATTCTGCCGTATTGTTAACTGATGGTTTTAATGAACAACTTAACTACCAGGGGCCATTAATTTATCGCCTCGAGCAACACTTACAAGCGGCTGATGATAGTTTTTCCATATTACAAAGCCCACAACAATTGCAAATAAGACATCCTAACTTAAAAAAATTAAGTGTATTTGGCTATGGTCTAGAGCGGCAACAGTTACAACAGCTATCAGCACTTAACATTGATTTTACTGCCGCTAAAAATAGCCCGGGATTAGTTACTGCACATTGGAATAAACAATTAATTTTGGGTGAATTTTTAACATTTACTGGCCGCTATATTAATCATCAAGACGCTGGTATTGGCAAACTAACATTAAAAGATCTCGCCGGGCTTATCTTGCTAGAAAAACAGTTATTACCGGGCGAGTCAGTGCAACTTAGCACCCAACCCAAAACGCTCGGCCAATATACCTATCAACTAGAGCTTACCAATAGTAAAGGTCAATTAATCGAACAACAGCAATTGGCCGTCAGCGTCAGTGCTAAGTCAATGGCTAAAATACTGATCTTACAATCTGCACCATCGTTTGAAAGTAAACATTTGGCAAACTGGGCGAGTAAAGAGCATGCCCAGTTAGTCATTTTAACGAAAATCAGTAAGGGCAAATTTTTAACTCAAGGCATTAATGTTGATAAGCAATTGCAACTTGAATTAAATCCACAACTATTAGCCAGCCAAGATTTATTAGTGGTTGATGGCAGAGCACTACTTAACCTGAACAAACAACAACAATTGTGGCTTGAACAAGCCGTTAACGATGGCTTAGGCGTTATGGTTAACGCCGATACGCAATTAATCGACAGTTTTACTCGCCAGACATTGGCATTATTGAGCAGTTTTAAATTACAAAGTAGTAAAGTAGCAGACAGCTTAGTTTACCCAAGTTGGCCGACGGCAACAGCGCTACATAAAACCAATGAGGTTGCTCTACAATCAATTTCAGCGACTATCTTCGCCGAGCATGGCAAGGTATTGATAAAAGCCAACAATAGGGCTTTAAATGTTGCTACCCCCTTTGGACTCGGACAAGTGTCAATATCATTATTAAGAGAAAGGTTTCGCTGGGCCACCCAAGGCGAACGAGTTACTTACAGTCATTATTGGCATTATATTTTGAGTCAGCTTAGCCGAGCTGATAATAGCGCCCGCTTTATTGCATCGTCATCATCAACGCCACTTTTGTCGACCCAAAAACAACAAATTTGTTTACAAGCGAATAGCCCTAATTTAGAGTTGCAATTGACTCATCTAGCAACTCAGCAAACGGTCGACATTGCTTTAAATCGCAGTCAAATTGTCACCGATCATTATTGTGGTTTCTATTGGCCACAGCATGTCGGTTGGTATAAAGCCTCGCTTTATGATGGCAACTCCCAGCAAACATTAACCAGTCAATTTATCTATGCCAGCAGTAACACCGATTGGTCTACTTGGCAGCAACAGCAAAAATTAACGGCGACCAATAATTACCTGAAAAACAATTCAGGGCTTAACAATAATGCCCAGCCTAAATTAACTCCAGTCGCAATTAAGGATATTTACTTTTGGTGGTTACTTATTATTTGCGCCAGCTTAATATGGTTAGAAAAACGAGCAGAGCCTATATAGAATTAGCCGCATAATATAAATACCGATAACATCATAAACAACACAAAGGCTGCTTATATCGAAGCAGCCTTTAACTTTCGCTATTGGTTGTTAATAGCTGAATTATTTCATCAAGGTTGTTGTATTTAGCTGTTTTATCACCTCCTCGCTGTTGGTTGAATTACTTCATTAAGGTCGTTGTATTTGCTTGTTTTGCCACCTCCTCGCTATCGACTTTTAATTTCATTACTACGCGTCGGTCAAAGTAATTAACCTCACTGGCAATATTTGCATTAACCGGCTCTAATTCGCCAAAAGCTGTGGTACTAATTCGATGTTCAGCAATGTTTTGTGCTACTAACAGCGCCTTTACTTTATCAACACGTTGTTGAGCAATTGCTTGATTGAGTTGTTCATCACCTTGTTTGTCGGTATAGCCGGATAAATCGATATTTAAATGTGGCGAACGTTTTAATACTGCGGCTAATGCGATCACTTGTTGTTGATAATGTGGCTCAATATTGGTTGAACCGGTGCGAAACATTAAACTCACCAAAATATTTTCAACCTGCGCCTTTTCACTATTTTCATAACTGGCCGCAATGCTTAATACTTCTTGCTGATGCTGCATTTCTAGCTGTTTTAATTCACTATTAGACTTGTGTTGAGTATTCACTAACTGTTGCTGTTTTTTATCTAGTGAGCTTTCAAGCTGTGCGATTTCTTTATCAGCAACAATATCTTTACCGATATAATCACCAGCAATAGCCGCAAGAATAGCGCCAGGAGGTCCTCCAAAAATACCGCCGATAATAGCGCCGATACTGATGCCATATTTTTCCTCATCTGGTATGTCTTGCACCTGTTCAACAATGGTTTTTTTATTGTCTATATTTGTCCCTTCTGCATAAGCTAGAGGCATAAAGAATGTTGTCGTTAATAAAGAGCAGCTTAAAGTGATGCGTGTTAGTTTGCTTGTCATGGTCGTTACCTTCATAGTTGTATTAATAGATTTATCGGTTTTCTTGAGGCTAACTTGCTAAATGAGCCGTTATCGCCTTTGATGAAACTATTAAACGACATAAAGCTGACATTAAACCTTGTCTAAAATGAACTTTTAACGCGCAATTATGACCAATTATGATGATTAGACTGTTATCATTTAAATCAGCAATGAGTCACGTATATTTATAGCAAGTTCACAATTAATAAGAAAAAATCAATGAGTAAACGAATTGCAATTGTCGAAGACGATGAAGCTATTAGAGAGAACTACGCCGCAGCGTTGCGTAAACAAGGCTTTATTGTGCAAACCTATAAAAATAAGCAACAAGCACTTAACGCCTTTGCCTTAGCATTGCCACATTTAGCGATTTTAGATATCGGCTTAGAAGATGAGTTTGATGGTGGGTTTGATATCTGTCGTTATCTCCGGGAAAAGTCAGATATATTACCGATTATTTTTTTAACGGCGCGCGATAGTGATGCCGACATTATTAGCGGCCTAAGATTAGGCGCCAATGACTATGTCAGTAAAACCATGAGCTTTGCTAATCTAAGTGCTCGTATTCATGCGATTTTAAACTACTTAAAATTTATTGAAAAACCACAGCAAGATGACATTATCAGCCAAGGTCAATTAACCATTAATAAAGATAGATTATGCATTCACTGGCAAGATAAATTAGTGAATACCACTATTACTGAGTTTTGGATGATCCACTCACTCGCCCTTACACCAGGTCATGTAAAATCGAAAGAGCAACTTATGCAAGATTCTAATATCACCGTAGATGACAATACGGTTACGGCTCACATAAAACGCATTAGAAAAAAATTTAGTACCCAAGATAATAACTTTAATTGCATTGATACTGTCTATGGTATGGGATATCGCTGGCATGACATGGCTTAACAGGCGTTAAAGAGACACTAGTATGCGATTTAACATCACCCTAAAATTAATGATATTTGCCAGTTTATTGCTGGCAATTCCTGTTATTGGCTACAACTATATTTGGGATATGGAAAAGTATCTTCGTAAAGGGCAAGAGCAAACATTAATGGGTAATGCCCAAGCGCTTGCCACCGCTTTGCATGAACGCCCTAACCTCTTTAATAAGCATGCTAGCTATAAAGATTCGCTTGAAAAAGGCAAAGATTTTTTCCCAACTAAAATTACCAGCAGTATTAGACTTGATGGTTTAGATAATGACTGGGACGAGTTACAAACCAGTCGAAGTACTAATTTTTACAACCATACAAATCAAATAACAACACCTTTATTACCAGAACAAGTAAGTCTTAGCTTTAGCGCTGAAATAGGTCGCTATCAAAATTATGTTTATGCATTTTTTAAGGTCAAAGACGATAAGGTCAAATTTAGACAAGCTAATGTATTATCGGTAACAGACAATGATCACCTTGAAATAGCGACAATAAATGCCGAGCAGCAATTAGTACGCTTTGTAATAAGTAATCATAAAACCGGTTGGATCAGCGCCTTTAGAATGCCACAATTTGATGGCGATGATAAATTTCCGAGCAATGAACCGAGTATCAACGGTAATTGGCAATTAACGGCTGACGGCTATAACTTAGAAATCCGCATCCCGGCAAAGCTCCTAGGTGAAAAAGTCGGCTTCAACATTACCGATATTGATGATTATAAGCAAAGCACTATACCTGTCACTATTGGCACCAGTGATACTAAAGATTCGCAAGACTTAGGCACCCTAACAGTACCCTCGCCAAATATCGAACGGATAATTAAAGCTATGGGTCGTAGCCATTCAAAAATATGGGTTATTGATAAACATCAACGAATTATGACCCAACAAGGAGACATTCACAGTGCTAGTGGCGACTGGTCGAGTAATCAATTTTATGCGACTGATACCTCTTGGTTTAGCCAATTTAGGCAATGGCTGATAGCGCCTTTTTATAAATATTTTTTAACTAAACCACCGAAAGACTTTTTATCACAGCAATTTGCTAACCGACAACAAAAAAACAGTCATATTAACCATGCCTTAAACCAAGGAGGGATTGCATCTACTTGGTGGACAACACCAGATAATAAAGCGGTAATTTTATCTGCAGCCCATCCCATTTATGTCGATGGTAAAATAGAAGGTGCGGTCATTGTAGAAGAAACTACTCATGGTATTCGCAACATTCGTAATCAAGCGGTGGAAGGGGTATTACTCACCAGTATATTTATATTTTGTTCCGTACTCGCCTTACTGTTATATACCTTAAGACTGTCTTATCGGATACGAAAATTGCGAAATCAAACCGATAGCGTAATCGATGAGAACGGCCGTATTAAAGCCCAGTTACCAGCCACTAACATTAATGATGAAATTGGTGATTTATCAAAAAGTTTTACGACTATTTTACACCAACTTGGCCAATATAATGATTATTTACAAAATATGTCATCAAGGCTATCACACGAACTTAAAACACCAATATCAGTAGTGCGTTCATCCTTAGAGATGATCGAAAATCAACAACTACCAGAGGCTAGCCAAATTTACATGGATAGGGCAAAAAAGGGTATTCATCGTTTGAATGCCATGCTGATGGCAATGAGTGAGGCCAGCCACCTTGAACAGGCATTACAAACATCAGATAAAGAAACGTTTGATTTAGCACAGCTGGTTGAAGGCTGTAGTCAAAGTTATATGCAAGTATATAAACCGCAAACCTTTAACCTTAACATTGCCGATAAACCATTATTGATCACAGGTTGTGACGAGCACATTGCGCAATTATTCGATAAGCTTATTTCTAATGCCGTCGAGTTTAGTCAACCCGACCAGAATATTACGATTGCATTGCGCCAACAAAAAAACGTGGCAATATTAACTGTGACTAACCATGGAGCATTGTTACCCGATGAAATGAGTAATAATATTTTTGACGCCATGGTGTCGGTGCGAGATGAAGACCATAAACAACAACCCCACCTTGGTATTGGCTTATATATTAGTCGACTTATTTGTGATTATCATCAAGGCAGTATTAGTGCCGCAAATTTAAACGACGGCAGTGGTGTCAAATTTACGGTTACCCTGCCAATAAATTAGATGGTTTGTTGTTGATAATGAATAGCAATTATTGACCGATATCCTTTGAAAACTCATCTTCACTGATATTAAACGAATTAGAATGGGTGATATATGGATGATCTTCTAAAAATATTTCAATCGCTCTTTTGACTTTATCACTGAGAAAATCAATTTTATCATCAAAGAAGTTTTTGCGATGATCTTCACAATCAAAAATACCAATCACCTTGCCATCAGGTGAAAAAATAGGGCAACACAATTCAGATTTAACTTTAGCATCACAACGATAATATGGCCCAGTATGGGTGTCTACGTCAGGAATATAATGCAGTTGTTTCTCCATAATAACTCGAGTGTTGATTGATTTTTCGAGATACTCTTCGGAAATTATAAATTCAGCTTTGCTCATTTCACCGTTGTAAACATACTTCACTAATTTATCGCCATGGCGCAAATAAATACCAAACCATAAAACATCAGTTTTAATGTGGATCCATCGTACTAGACGGTTTAAACGAGCAAGTAAATCGAGTAAATTTTGTTGTTGTTGCTCTGCACTTTGATGATCAGATGTCTGTACATACTGTCTTAAATCGTAGGTACTACCTGGCACTTTATATATTGGACAACTGCCATCGGCATTAAGCTCTGGTTCAACGTAGGTTAATAGGTGATCATGATTATCAAGTGTATTAATTGGCTCGTAAAGAACCCCTAAAATGTCAAATAAACGCATAGCTGTTACCAAAGAAAAATGATTGTTAGCAAAACTTTACAGTGTGAAGCCTTGAGTAAATAGAAGTTTAGACGTCTAAACATCTTTTAGCTATTATACATAACTATTAACCATTGCCAACAACTAATGCAATAAAATCTATAAAACCAGCTATTTTACGAATGAACACTATTGGCATAGCCCACTAACAAGGCTTTAATCGGGGTTGCTAATTCGGTTAATTCAACTCTATCTAATAAATTTTTAATCGCCAAACCAAGTTCAACATTACCTTCAATTAACAATTTACGTTTAAAAAACAAAGTATCTGGGTCAACCGTCTGCGCAGCTAATTGCACAAAAGAATTTAAGTCACCAGTAATCGTTACATCTGCATCTAGCACCTTATTTGAAACCACAACACGCTCATCAAGCACAGTAAAAAACCAATCTACATTAATATCTTGTACTGATATTTTTAAATATTGTGTTTCTAAGAAATCAAGTTCGCCTTCAACTAATGACTCTTTTAACACCTTATTTACCGCTAGATCGATTATTGTTTGTTGCAAAAATATTGGAACAATAACAGTAGAGAAACGCGCTAGCTTAGGTAAATAGTTAGGTAATCGTGTACAGAAGTTCATATTTGCTCTCATTAAAAATAGAACCATAAAGATAACAAATTAAAACTTTCACTTTTTTAATCCACATCAAATAACCCTTTGCTAAAAGGCATAAAATAGCGATTATCAAGAATAATCGAGAATTACTATGGAATTACTTTGCCCTGCTGGCAGCTTACCCGCAGTAAAAGCAGCATTAGAGCATGGCGCAGATGCTATTTTTATTGGCATGAATAATGAAACCAATGCCCGACATTTCACCGGTCTAAATTTTAATGATAAGCGCATTGCGCAAGCGGCAAATTTAATTCATCAAAAAAATAAAAATCTGCATATTGCGATTAATACTTTTGCCCGTCCTGGCGAATTTAAACACTGGCAATATGCCGTGGATAAAGCGGTCGACATTGGTGCGAATGCGTTAATTATTGCCGATATTGCAACACTTGACTACGCCAGCGAAAAATATCCTGATGCTGAAATACATTTATCGGTACAAGCATCAGCAACCAATAAGGCAGCGATAGAATTTTATCAAAATAATTTCAATATAAAACGTGTCGTGCTACCAAGAGTTTTGTCACTACAACAAGTAAAGCAGTTGTCTAGACAAACCACTATTGAATTAGAAGTGTTTGCTTTTGGCAGTTTATGCATAATGGCTGAAGGACGTTGTTATTTATCATCTTACCTAACGGGTGAAAGTCCTAATACTCACGGAGCATGCTCGCCAGCTAAATATGTAAATTGGCAACAAACTGAGAACGGTTTAGAGTCTCGATTAAATAATGTGTTAATTGATCGCTATCAAGATGACGAAAACGCTGGCTATCCAACGCTATGTAAAGGCCGCTTTAAAGTCGACGATAATGTTTTTCATGCCTTAGAAGAGCCGACAAGTTTAAATACTATTGATTTAATTCCTCAATTAGTCGAGGCAAACATTACCTCAGTAAAAATTGAAGGTCGACAACGCAGTCCAGCTTATGTAGCGACAGTGACCAAAACATGGCGTCAAGCAATCGATAAATATAAGCAGGATCCTGAAAACTACCAAGCTGAAAAACATTGGCTAGATGACTTAGGGGCAATATCTGAAGGCTCACAAACCACCCTCGGTGCTTATCACCGTAGCTGGCAATAAGGCGTAACAATGCAATATTCTTTAGGCGCTATTCAATACTATTGGCCGAAACAACAGGTCGAAGATTTTTATCAACAAGCAATGAATTCATCGGCAGATATTATTTACCTTGGTGAAACCGTGTGCTCAAAACGACGTGAGCTGAGAGAGAAAGACTGGCTCAGTATTGCCAAACAAATTGCCGATAATGGCAAACAAGTAGTACTTTCCACTATGGCCTTATTAGAGGCGCCATCTGAAGTTATGCTGTTAAAAAAATATTGCGCTAACGGTGATTTTATTATCGAAGCAAATGATGTTGGTGCCATTGAGTTATGCCGACAAAATGGCGTTGAATTTGTTTGTGGCCAGTCGATTAATGCTTATAATGCGCAGACCTTAAAGCGTTTAATAAATATGGGTATGCAACGTTGGGTAACGCCTGTAGAGCTGGGCCGAGAATGGTTACAGCAAGCACTGACTGAACTCGACAATAGCAATCTTCGAGAGAAAATAACGGTTGAGACGCAAGCATATGGTAATTTACCTTTGGCTTATTCTGCTCGATGTTTTACCGCAAGAAGTGAAAATAAAGCCAAGGATAATTGTGAACTTTGTTGCATTAAATACCCACAAGGGCGACTTGCTGATAGCCAAGAAAATAAAACGCTATTTGTATTAAATGGTATTCAAACCATGTCGGGGGATTGTTATAACCTGAGTAATGATTTAGCTAGCATGCAGGGTCTGGTAGACATTATTCGCATAAGCCCACAATTTGAAAACACTTTTACCATTCTTGATGAGTTCATTACGCGTGAGCAGCAACCTAGTTATAAAAAACTAGCCGAAAATCACAGTAATGGCTACTGGCACCAAATTGCCGGTATGAATACGATTTAAGATTATCCTTGATGACCTGGCTAATAAATTATCATTTAGCCAGTCTCCCTCCCTACACTCTGCACTGTCACAATAAAATGTATGAAGTAATTTAAACCTTATCTGCTTTTAAAGCGTATATTAATTTATTGAGTTGTTATACTTAATAAAAGATGAGCAATACCAAGTCATTTAATTGGAGCGATAATGAGCAGCGTGCAAAATATACATAATAAAACTAAAACATTAGTGATGGATGATGCCACCATAGACATTATTAATTTAAGACTTAGAACGTTTATTGGTTTTAATCCTGAAGAATTAAGTAAGCAGCAAGATATCGTCATTAATGCACGTATTAGCTACCCTGCAGGAAATGCTTGTCATTCAGATGAAGAAAACCAGGCGCTAAATTATAAAACCATTACTAAGCAGATGATAACGCATGTTGAAGATGGCCATTTTAAGTTGCTTGAAAAGCTCACTGCTGATTTATTAACAATTGCGATGGCATCAGAACTGGTTACTTTTGCCAAAGTTACCGTCGAAAAGCCGCATGCCTTACGTTTTGCTGATTCCGTTTCATTAACGCTTAGCGCAAAACGAAAGTAACATCTATGACCAAAAAAAATTCAGTAAGTACCGATAGCAATATAATAATCATCACGGGTGCTGGGCAACGTTTAGGCTATGCATTAGCTAAAACATTACATTGCCAAACAACGCCTGTAGTTATAAGTTATCGTACCGAAAGAGCAAGTATTGATGAACTACGATCGTTAGGCATACATTGCATAAAAGCCGACTTTAGCACTAATCAAGGTATTTCGGCTTTCAGTGAATTAATATTAGAAACTTATCAGAGTGTTAGGGCTATCATTCATAATGCATCTGATTGGTTAGCTGAGTCTAACATGATGGCAAGCTGCGATATAATGCAGCAAATGATGCAAATTCATGTGCAAGCCCCCTATCAAATAAATCAAACATTATCACCGCGATTGTTGAATTGTCATGCCAAGCACAATGTACCGGCTGATATTATCCATCTAACCGATTATGTGGTCGATAAAGGCAGTAAAAAACATATAGCGTATGCGGCGAGTAAGGCTGCATTAGCCAATCTAACGCTATCATTTTCTACACTGTTGGCTCCTAAGGTTAAAGTGAACTCTATCGCGCCATCGTTACTAATGTTTAATGAAACAGATAATGAGAGTTACAAACAAAAAGCCTTAAAAAAATCATTAATGCAAATTGCACCTGGCGAAGTTGAGGGTGTTGAAGCTGTACAATACTTACTAAACAGTAGGTATATCACCGGTACTACCCTACACTTAAATGGTGGCAGGCAGTTAGTTTAACTTAGCTAGCATAACTACAAAGTTAATCTAAGCGTTTAGCTCCTAAGAGAGAAATTATGAATGTTGCAAAAAAACTTGAGATGATCAACAGCCAACAAGGCTTATCCGAATCGGCAATAATAGTACAAAAAGCACTATTATCAGCAGGATTAGAAACACCAACAAATAACGTTAATGCGTTAAGTAATGCCGAAAAATATAATAGAATTAAGGCAGCGTTTACTGAAATAACGACGGTACTTGGCTTAGATCTTAATGATGATAGCCTAGAAGAAACCCCACATCGTATTGCAAAAATGTACATTAACGAAATATTTTCAGGTTTAGATTATCAAAATTTTCCGAAAATCACAGTGATTGAAAATAAGATGGATAATGATGAAATGATCATAGTTAAAGACATAAATTTAACCAGTACTTGTGAACATCACTTTGTCACCATTGATGGCTTAGCCAAAGTCGCCTATATACCCAATAAAAAAATAATTGGTTTATCAAAAATTAATCGTTTAGTACGTTTTTTTGCGCAACGTCCACAAGTGCAAGAGCGTCTTACTCAACAAGTGCTAATTTCATTAAAGGCATTATTAGCAACGGAACATGTTGCAGTAACTATGAATGCAGTTCATTATTGCGTGAAAGCACGTGGCGTAATGGATTCCAACTCGAGTACCACCACTACAGCATTAAGTGGCTGTTTTAAATCAAATGCGGCAACTCGTAGCGAATTTTTACAAAACTAAATGAATAATGACAAAGGTTTAACTTAGCGTTTATGAAAAAACTAAAAAATGAAAGTGCATTATTAAAAGCTGCATTAAAAGTAGGTGAAACCTATGCAACAAACCGAGGCTATAAAAGCTTTGGAGCAACGGATGCATCAAAACAAAAAATCGAAGCTTTATATCGATTATTAGTAAACGATAAAATGATCCACCCACTACCAGCCGATCAAGAAGATTTACTTAGTATGAAACATAAGCTGGCATTGTGGATACAAAAAAAATTACCTGAAGGCCACGAGTTACTAAAATAGTTAAACAATCATTAAAATGGATTTAACGTATAACCTTGCTGTTGTAATAGAGCATTTTCGGTCATTGCCGATAATGCCATTTCAACATCAGGGATTAAATCTTTTTCATTAATCGCTAAGTAAGAGGCTGATTGGCCACAAATATAAATTTTAACTTTTTCTGCTAGTAGTAAACCAACTAATTCAGCACTGCTATTGTTTTTATTAAATTTGGCTTTATAGGCTGCATTGTTTAATAGATCAAACCCAGCTTTACCGTGCACCACAACAGCGACATCAATATTCTCTTCAGGCACACCCGCTCGTACATGCATATTAATAAAACGTGCCACGGTATTAAAGTTACCATTAACACCACCATCTTCATTTATTTTAGCGATATCAAACAGTACTTTGAATGTTTGTGTTTCAGGACTAGTTAAAGCTCCTTTAATTGTGACATTCTCACCATAATCCTTAAACACAGGGCCTTTACTAAAGTCTTCTTTATCTGCAAAACTGTTGGAAGACAGCAGTAGCATAGACAACATCAAATAATATTTTTTCATCATTTATCTCTTAAAATAATAATTAATACAAACGCTTAATTTACATGTTAATAGACCCAACTTAACCTACCTAAATTATCGAAACAACAGCAACACAAAATTTCATAATTTTTACTATACTTAGTCCACTTTTATAAAGGAGATGATTATGTCTAATGAATATCCTTGGGCTTTATCCATGCACCAAATTGAAAGTTGTAGTTGTAACCACGGATGTGGCTGTCAATTCGGCGGTTTTCCAACCAGCGCCAATGGTGGATGTGATGCCATACTAGGTTTACAAGTAATCAAAGGTCATTTCAACGAGCTAGATTTAACCGGTTTAAAAATGGTGTTTGCCGCAATGTGGCCAAAAGCTATGCACGATGGCGACGGCAAAGGCGCCCTATTTATTGACCGATCGGCTTCACCAGAACAAGTCAATGCGTTAGCGACCATAATGTCTGGCCAAGCTGGTGGTATGCCTGTTGAAGCTATAGCGACGCTATTTTCAGAATTTGATGGTCCAATAATCAGTGATATTGAAATGGACCCACAAGACTATACTTCAACAGTATCTATCACCGGTGTTTTAGAAGCAGGTCAAACCCCCCATTTAAACCCTGTAACGGGAGAAGAAAATAAAGTTCATATTACCTTTCCTAGTGGTGGTTTCATGTGGAATGACGGTTTTGTTGGTGCAACAACATCGTTAAAAATAGATCACGGCAATTTAGCATTTAATTATTCAGATACGTTTGCTGCAAAGGCAATTGTTAATTGGCCTAATGACTAAGGTTTAGATTTTCTGTTGCAAAAAATAGTTAATAAAGGGCTAATAGTAGCGACCATAGGCTTACTTATTTATTTAAGTTGGTACTACATGCTTTATGGCATGACTATGAACATGGAGCCAGTAGCAACCTGGTCAAATGCCGATATTGCCCTGTTATTTATGATGTGGGCCATTATGATGGCTGGCATGATGTTGCCATCTGCTCTACCGGTAATTTTGTTAATTAATAAAATAAATCAACAACGACGCCAGCATGGGACAAGCTATACACCCACTATATTTTTCTCAATGGGTTATCTTATTGCTTGGACAATTTACAGTTTAATAATCACTTTTGTACAAACCTGGCTGCATCATTTAGAGCTACTCAGCCCTATGATGGACAGTGCTAATTCTCAATTTAGTGCAATAATATTAATTGCCGCAGGCATTTATCAATTTACACCTTACAAACAACAGTGTTTAAAATTATGCCGCTCACCTCTTTCTTTATTAACAAGTGATTGGCAAGAAGGTATAAAAGGTGCCATCCGTTTAGGATTAAAGCATGGCAGTTATTGCGTAGGCTGCTGTTGGTTTTTAATGGCTATTTTATTCGTCACTGGGGTAATGAATTTACAATGGATTTTAATTCTCACACTCTTAGTTTTAGTAGAGAAAGCGGCGCCTAAAGGTGATGTTATTGGTAAATATTTAGGCTGCCTGTTAATTATCATTGGCGTAATTCAATTAGTCTAACTGGTGTTTAGGTATTCATAAATTGAACCACACCTAAAAATTCAATCTAATCAAATATGGCAACCGTTTGACGGCTAATAGCAACTAGCTCACCTGCCGAATCCCAAATATTTGCTTCAGTATGACCATAACCGTCAGCGGCTTGTCGAGTTTTTACTTGATAAGCAAACCAGTCTGTTGGTTTAAGAGATATATGTGGGTGAATGAACTCTACGTTCCAACTCATACTACTCGCTGGTGCGGGCCACTTTAACATCTGTAATACTGCAGGCGGCCAAGCATCAATTAAGGCAATTAAATGAGCATCAGTAATTTTTTCAGGTGCTTGTTTAAATCGCATCCAACCATGCATATAAGAATCTTTTGCGCCGCTAAAAGGTATTTTCCCAGCAGCTATTGATATATCTAAATGTTGCAAGAATTTGGGGACTAATTTGGGGATTTGCGGCAAAAACTTGGCTTTTTTCGGCATCTCCATATTATGCAGTTCAAGGTTTTCTACTCTAATTTTAGACTTTTTAGCTACCCCAAAACTGGCTTGAGAAACAATACACACCCTATCATTCTGAACAGCTTTAGCCATTACTTGCGTAACATTCTTACCTTCTCGCAAGATTTCAACTTCAATATGTAAACCTACGTTAGGGCTGATCGGGCCAACAAAGTTGGTATTAAGCGACCGCAGAACTCTATCATGAGAAACCGTTTGCCATATTGCCTGATAGACAAGCGCCGTAGATATGCCACCAAAAATAGTACGACCTTGTGCCCAGCTACTATCAATTTTGATAATGGCTTTGTGCTCAGTGTTTGTTATTTGTTGTTTTACTTGTAAGAGAAGTTCATCAATATGCATAGCATTCCTAGCATGACCTGCTAAGAACCCTTAACAGTGGTAGTACCAGTTAGCTATACTATGAGTTTTGTTTGATAAAATCAATGGAGTGGCGGTTAAAAAGTTTTGGGCTTTCAACATTACAGACATGACCACAATCATCAATTTCTTGTAATTTACTGTCTTGATGACGAGCAACCATTTCTTTTACTGGACGTAAGAACATATAATCGTTACCCCCCATTAAATATAAGGTTGGTTTTCTAATTTCATGCTCTTTGTAATACTTCATTAACGGATTTACATCTGCGGCTAATTTAAACCAGCGCTTAAACTCTTTTTGACACAATTTTTTAGCATCTTTAATGAACATGCCACGAGATTGAACCTGACCTTTTTGTGGCATTAAAATGTAGGCAAATAAACGATATAGCCACATATATGGCATTACATGCTTAAAAAAGTCACCAAGTTTCACTAGCGTATTAGAACGGAAATCAAAACGAGTAACAGCGCCACCTAATACCATGGTTTTCACTCGATGGGGTGCGAGTTCAGCTAATTTTTGGATTAATATTGTACCAAGAGAGATGCCAACAAAATGAGCACCTTTGATTTTTAAATGATCAAGTACTTGCACAATATCAAGGGCAACGTCATTAAAAGTATATCCGCTTTTCAGCAACTCTTTAAAAGTAACCGAAGCAGAACGACCATGACCACGTAGATCAATAAAGACTAGATTAAAGTGCTTTTTATATTCTTTAATTTGCTTAAACCAAATCGACGAACTGCCACCAGCACCATGCACAAAAACCACCCATTCTTTGCTATCGGGGTGAAGATAAGTTTTGTGATAAAGCATTGCTGAGTTCATATAAAGACCATAAAAAAATATTGTGCTAATCATATCATGTAGATTTTGATTATTAGTACAATTTTTTACAAATTACAGACACAAAAAATCAGCATTTAACTGGTTTATCTAAATCAAGGGGTCAGAGTGTTTGATTTTACGAAGATTTACAGGGTCGGCTTTTTATTATCTCTAAAGCCAATTTGGGTATGTATTATAAAGACTACAAAAAATTCAATAACCGACTCTTTAATAGCGTGTGATTTAGGCTTAGTCACTTGATGTTAGTAAAATGTTAATATAGATTACCCTAGAGCGTTATTTAAAAGGATAGAATGGCTTAAAATTATAACAAAAAATAAGCACTGAGTAGGAATAACATTTGCAAATACCCCTTAGACAATTAATATTAGCCTTAGCTGGCATTGTTACTTTTTCACCCTATTATTACATTGCTAATTGGCTATCTATTTCTCATGAGAACGCTGCTTATTTTGCCTTATCCATTTTGCAAATTATCAGTGCTATACTGTTATTTTATTGCTTTAAAAAATACAACTCGCGCTCATTTAAACTATTTTGGCAGTACCTGTTTTTAGCGATACTTGCCGTTATTGCAAGCAAATTTTTAACCGCTACACCAGCAAGTATCAGTGGCCAGCTATATCAAGATTTTGCTGCGCTGTTTATATATTTCTTTATTTTATTAGCAATAGAGACTAACCCGCACTTAAGTAATGTACCGCTCAATAAATACATTAGTGGCCGAGTACCTGCTATATTTTTCACCCTGATTTGCTTCTGCTATTTTATTCTTTTACCGGCTGAATTTTCAGATCAAATATACCGAACATTGAAACCTTCATTATTATTTCATGTACTAATAAATACGCTGATTATTGCTAAGTTAATGCGGTGTTTATTTAGCTGTAAAGATAATTTCTGGCGTTATACTTTTGCACTACTATCTTGTAGCGCAGGATTTTTACTTATAAGTCATATAAATGCCTTTATTGATAATGAGGCAACGTTAATTAGCGCCAACAGCTACTCGGTTCAACTTATTCCTTTACTGCCTTATTTTTTACTGATACTCACCGCCAACATCACCTTAAAAGCAACCAAGTTACCCAAGGCTATAGAAAAAGAAAACAGTCCAGAACTATACATTTTGCTGCTGATGATTGTACCGACAGCAGTGCATTTATATGGTTATGAGCAAAAACTGTTTTATAATGTTGATTCAAATCTACAATCTATTATCATTTTCTTTTGGTTATTTTCTGGCTCTATTTTACTATCAAACATTGCAATTACCCGTCGTAGACAGACAAAAAAGCTTAAGCAAAATTTACTTACCGAAAAAAATCAGCAGCAACAACTCAACAACGTAAATAATGAACTAGCCGATGCGCTGGTGAACAGTGAGTATAAAGCGATAGTCAATGCTTCAAACAATGCCATATTAACTACCTCTATCAAAGGTGAGATATTATCTGCTAACCCCGCAGCCGTGCAGATGTTTCAAAGCTTTGAGCAAGAATTAAAAGGCCAGACTGTTAGCAACTTATTTGCAGAAAAAGATGAAATGCACTTCTTTTTTGATTTTCAAAGCAATGTCTATTCATTACAGCGCAAAGATCAAGGCATATCGGTGGAGTGTGTTTCACTTCGTTCAGATAACACTGAATTTCCAGCACAAGCAGAGTTACAATGGGCGGATCGCGCTGAACAGCCACTTATTGTGATTACCTTCATTAACTTATCAGCAAGAAAACATGCCGAAAAACAAGCATTAGAATTAAAAGACAAGTTTATCGCTAACATTTCTCATGAGTTTAGAACTCCGCTCACCATCATTAATGGCATTATAGATAGGTATATAGCGAAAACATCAGACGAATTGGAAAGTGAAGATTTTACCACAGCTAAGCGCAATGGCTTACGTTTAGTGCGCATGGTTGAGCAACTGTTAGAGCTTTCACGCTTAAGTGATAACCCTCAACTATCGCTGAACACTTACCGATTAAAAACCCTAATGATGATGCCTGTTGATTCATTTTCTCGCTTAGCATCACAAAGTAATTTAACTTTTAGCAGCAATATTCCGGACAATTTGTGGTTAGATTGCGATGGTCAGGCTTTTGAAAAAATTATATTTAACTTACTTGCCAACGCCGTAAAGTACACACCTAAAGGTGGTTCAGTGCAAGTAAATGCTTATGCTGAACAAGACACTATTATTTTAGATATTATTGACTCTGGCATAGGTATTAGTAAAGATTCTCAGACTAAGATTTTTGAACGTTTTCAACGCGCTGACGATGTAAAAAACCAAGCGACCTTTGGTGTAGGTATTGGCTTATCGCTAGTCAATGAACTTGTTAATGCTCATGGTTGGCGCATAAGCTTAGTGAGTGAGCATGGCCGCGGCAGTAAGTTTAGCCTTTCAATGCCCATAGCATCTGCAATGGCTGTTGAGACAGAGGTGTTGATGAGTATCTCAGAAAATGAAGTGACGTCATTACTCACCGAGCAGCGTTCATCAGCGACTAATCAACCCCATCATTCACAGCAAGTAGTATTAGTGATTGAAGATAATGTAGATATGCAAAGTCATATAAAGCAAGTTATTGAGCAACAACATCACTGCATTATTGCAGGCAGTGGTGAGCTTGGACTGCAATTAGCGCAAGAATATATCCCCGATTTAATTGTCTGTGATTTAATGTTAACTGGCATTGATGGCTTTGAAGTATTAACACAGCTAAAGCAAGACGAAATGACCGCTCATATTCCGGTGATATTACTGACAGCAAGATCTGATCTTGAAAGCAGACTACAAGGTCTTAACCTCAATGCTGATGAGTATTTAAGTAAACCTTTTAACCAACATGAGCTATTAACAAGAATTCAAAATTTAATCGCCAACAGGCAGCAGCTACAAAAACGCTATTTACAAAAATTTAACGATGAGCAAAAAGCAGAGAGAAAAACCACCTGCCAGAAGAATGTCGCGAAACTCACGCAAGAGCCTATTGAGCAAAGCAGCCTGGATGATAAATTTTTACATAAACTAGAGGCCCTAATCGCTAAACATTACACTGAACCTGAGTTAGATATATCATTACTGGCAAAAGAACTCGCAGTGAGTGAAAGGCAATTACAGCGCAAGATTAAAGTGATACTCGGTACAACGCCAAATAACTTCATCAAAGAATTTCGGTTGAAAAAAGCCCAAGGCTTACTGATGAGTGGTTCACAAATAGGGCGTATTGCTTTAGATGTTGGGTTTTCATCACAAACCTATTTTGGCCGTTGCTTTAAGGAAAGCTTTAATTGCACACCAAAGCAATACCAACAACGTATTGCACAGCAAGATCAACAAGATGATCTATAACCTATATCCGTCACCATTCAAGATGCAGGATTGGTAACGGGTATATACTAACCTTGCTTTAGTTTTACTAACTTGCTTAACTCGTCAACATTTTGTTGCTGAATGACATCTAAATAGTTAAATGGCTGAACCTTGGGCGCATAAAAACCTAACCAATTCATTTTGTTATTACTTGCTACGGTTAATGCATGTTCGGTAAGAACACTGACTTGATCCCAAGATAGCGCCATAGGTTGCTCGAAATTAAAAGGGTAAAAGGCATAAGCCATATTTGATTGAATGCTACTACCTAACACTTCCTTAAACCTACTTGATAAGCGAGTGACTAGCTCTCGAGTATTATCATCTTTTTCATAACCAATAATAACAAAAGTATCGTCGGACCATCGGATAACTAAGTCATCATTATTACGGCTATAAAGCATTAAGTCGGTAAGATTAACTAATTGGCTATTAGTTACTTGTTCAATATTTTCAATTTTCACCATAACTAAGTACAATCGTGGCAATATGCTGCGTTGCACGGGCAGGATATTCTGATGAATTTGAGACATAAGTTGGCTAGCTTGCTCGATATAAATATCTAAATAACGGCGGCTTTTAACGCCCGTCACTTTATCTACGGTTGCCGCATCTTCTAACTGCTGGTTAGCTTGTTCGAGTTCAACATTCTTCAAATGAAACTCTTCTGTTTTTTCTTTAACTTGTTTCTTTAAAAATTCTTTTTGCTGTTGTTCAATAAGTAATTTTCGGTTTAAAAATCGCGAATAAGTTAATAACAATAACGCAATCAATGCCGCATAAAGCACATACGCCCACCATGTATTCCAAGGCGCTGGATTCATATTAATATTTAATAAATATGGTTTACCCCAGACATTATCACTATTACCGGCAATAATTTGTAATTGATAATTTCCTTGCGGTAAGTTGGTATAGGTTGCTCGGCGAAGCTTTCCAGCATCAATCCATTCATCATCAAAACCTAATAAACGATATTTATAGCGTGTTGATTCAGGGGCCGCATAATTTAAACCTACATATTCAAAGGAAATGAGTTGGTCACTATAATCAAACGTAATTGACGTTAAATCTGATAAACCTTGCTTGAACGTTATCGGCTCATTTAATTTCAAAACATTGGTTAATCTCGCAACTGGGGCTGGATGGTCATTGAGAATATTACTAGGATCAACACTAGTGATCCCTTTAGCACTGCCAAAATAGAGGGTTTTATCTGGACCTTTAAATACTGCGCCATGATTATATTCCAAATCAATTAAGCCATGGCGAGTATCAAAATGTTTAAAATCATTTAGCTTAGAGGAATAATAGGAGATACCTTTATTCGAGCTGAACCAGATATTATTGGCCGTATCTTGGGTTAAACTGTATACGGTTTGATCTCTCATACCCGCTTTAACATCAAAACGCTGGAAAGAAAAATCACTCTCTGCCATATTTTTACTAGTAAGCAAATTAAGGCCCGCAGCTTGGGTGCCAACCCAAAGGTTATTTTCGTTATCTTGTTTCATGATCCAAGCTAAGTCGCTGCTTAAACTCGAATTATCATCATCATCATGCTTAATATGAAGAAAAACTTCAGACTTAGGATCAAAACGATTTATGCCTCCGCCATAGGTTGCCAACCACAGGTAACCACGATTATCTTCTAATATTTGCAGTATATGATTAGTGTTCGGTCCTTTATCAGACAGCGGATTTGTGACGTCAAAACGAGTAAAGGTGCCATCATCATTAAGTTTATTTAAACCGTTATGGAACGTTGAAATCCATATGCTGCCCTGACTATCCTTGATAATATCAGTGATGCTGTTTGCCGATATAGAACTAAGGTTTTGCTCTTCATGCTGGTATTTTGTTAACTTTCCACTGTGTAAATCTATTTCAAACAGTCCTGAAACACGGGTACCTAGCCACAGCTTATTCTCATCAATCAGCAGAGCCGTAGATCTCAAACCTTTAAGCTGCTCATTAAATTTAAAGGCCGACACTTGCCCCGTATCCAAGGCTAATTGATAAACCCCTTTGGTATAGGTACTAAACATCAGCTGATTGTCATCCACCAAAGTAAAGTCCATCACCAGGCTGCTGCTAATTTCTGGAAAGCGTTTATTATTAAATTGATTAAACGTGGTCATATTCGGATCCCAGCGATTAACACCAGAAAAAGTACCAATCCACATCATTTGATTGTTATCTTCAAAAAAACTCAAAACAAAGTCATTTGTGAGGCTCGCGGGATTAGTAACTGAATGATTTATTCGCTGAAATTTATCCAGACTCTGCTCGTATACCAGTGCACCTTTGTCTGTTGCTATCCAAATGCGCTGCTTCGAGTCTTGATAAATCTCTTCTATGGTGTTGCTCGATATTGATTTGGTATCACTATCACCGTAACGATAATGCACCATGGCCTGGCTCTCAGGGTTATATTTTATCAAACCATGCTCACTAGTCCCTATCCAGACATAGCCAAGATTGTCTTGAAAAAGAGCAGTTATTAATTTCCCTAACGCTGAATCATAAATTTTCAGACCAAACTTTACTTGCTTAATAAAGTTTCCTTGACCATCAAATATGGAAATACCACCGCCATTAGTACCCACCCAAATATTACCATCAGCTGCTTGAAGAATCGCTTCAACACTATTATTGGTTAAACTTTGTGGATTATCTAACTCATGGAATACCTGTTTAATGGACCAGTCATTGCCATTTCTAAAGAGAATATTAAGGCCATTATCAGTGCCTACCCAAATATTATTGTTACTGTCTTCAATCAATACATTAACGTTGTCGTTAGTTAATTTAAAATCGGTGCTTTTTGAGTCGATGCGGCGAAAGTTTTGGCTCACCTCCTGATAGATATTTAATCCTCCGCCTCGGGTAGCAATCCATAGTTGGCCAGAATTATCGATTAAAATTCGACTTATCACATCAGAGCTTAAAGAGTTTAGTTCACTTGCATCATGATGAAAGCTTAGGAATTGATAACCATCAAAACGATGCAGACCGTCTTGTGAGCCAAGCCACACAAAACCATCTTTATCTTGTGCAATGGTTTGCACCGATTTATAAGATAACGGGTTATCGATTGGGAATTTTTTAAAGGAATTGTATTGTTGTGCTGCGCAAGAAAAACTTACTATAAAGCACCATAACAACACTTGAATATTTTTCACCACAAATTACCTGCCATAAAAATTAAATATTATTAACATAACCTGAACTCTGGATAATGAGTGCTTGATATTTAAGTAAAAACAATAAGTTAGATTGTAAGAACATAATTAACAAGATTTAAATAGCTATATACTCTATCAATGTTCCAATTTATTCGATTATCAAGGCAAAACGTTTATGAATAACGGGTTATTTATCGACGTTTTAACGCTGAGAATCGGATAAAGGGGAATATTGAGCAAGTGCTGCTTATCCAGCGTTCAGGTTAACATAACAAAGAAAACAAAATGAGCAGTACAACATAGATGTCGGTGTATTGAAATTAAAAGCCAAGCAATGAAGATTCAATACCCCTAAAAAAGCCACTAATGAGTATAGTGGCTTTATCGATAGAATTATTGTTGCTCCACCCAGTTATTCACTTGTATTGACTCTGAAGTACTGACCTCAACATTGGTTTTCCAAATAAACAAGTCTGTTTCCAAACCCGTTTTCCAAATAAATAAATCTGTGTCTAAACCGGTTTTCCAAATAAATAAATCTGTTTCGAAAGCCGTTTTCCAAATAAACAAATCGATATCCAAATTGGTTTTCCAAATAAATAGGTCCACGTCTACACCTGAATTCCAAGCATAGCCAGTATCGCTACTATTTTCTTCGCCTACACGCCAAATGTACTCTTCGCCTAAACCTTCAACATAGAAGTTACCTTCTTCATTGATATTGGCCGAGCCCGAAAAGTGTTTTTCACCACTTATATCTTGGGCGATATTTAGTCCTTGGTTGGCACAGCCTGACGCTGTGCTGTTTAGAGCATCTTCAACATTAACCATACCAGCGCCTTGTTGGAAAACACTATATGCAAGCGCGCCACTATCCGTTCTAGCACTATGAGCACTTTCAATAAGTCGACACTTAACTTCATCAGGTGTTAGTGATGGATTTTGCGTCAACATTAGTGCCACGACACCGGAGACTACACCGGCAGCTTGTGAAGTGCCGGACATTTCAAAGTAACGTCCGCCATCATGAAACTCTGGATGATCGAGTACTATTTGCGAATCAAATGACATTAGGCCGGCTAAATGCCCACCGGGTGCTACAATTTCGGGTTTAACAAAAGCTTCAACTGTAGGCCCCGCAGAGCTAAATGTTGCTAACTTATCATCATATGAATTGCCATCGGTGTAACCATCAGTCATTGCACCGACAGTAATAACATAAGGTACATTACCTGGCACACCAATAGTCATTGGCTCAGGTCCGGTATTACCTGCAGAGGCAACCACAACAATTCCTGCCTGCCAAGCTTTCATAACCGCTTGGTTTAATGGATCATCCCAATAATGTGAGCGAACCGGGCCGCTAAAAGACATATTAAGCACTCGAAGGTTAATTTGATCTTTAACCTGTAACGCCCAATCAATTCCACGTATGACATCAGCATAGGTAGACTTACCTTGTGCATCAAACGCTTTAATTCCAACGATGGCAGCATTAGGTGCCACGCCATAGATATTACCGTAAACATCATAATCACTATTGGACGCAATACTAGCTACATGAGTACCATGACCACTGGCTTCGTCATCATAATTACTGACTGAATGGTTTACCGCATCATAAGTACCCCAGGCTTTATCTCGACCATATAAATCGGTTGATAAGCCTGATAGTTGGTCTAGTCCGGTATCTAAAAAACCAATGGTGACATCATCACCAAAATTATAGGCATTATGGGCAGAATGTGCGCCGATAAGTGTATTAACCACCGACTTTGGTTGCCATCTGCGTTTGCCCCAAGCTCTACCGGTAAGCTCAACCTTATGATTAGACGTTACTTTTAACTCTAATTGTTGCTGTAACTGAGCAAGCTGGGATTGATTCAAATCAACAGCAACAGCGTTAATAATAGCGAGTTCATGTGAAGGAGTGAGGTTAAGCTCTTTGACTTTTTCTGTTAATAACTGATAATTTGCAGAACTGATAATATAAGACTGAGTGTCATTATTAACAGCGCTGCTTAATGAAATACTGACAAGCCAAGCGGATAAACCCGCAAAGCCTAACAATGAAAGTGGTTTGATTATTCTTTTTACTGAGTTATTCAACATTCTAATTCCCCTATGCCCAATTCATTTTCAAGATACATACATTTTTAAACATCAGGGTGTATTGGTTTATATCTGCTAACGCTAGTTTTACTTAAACTTTAATTGTTAAAAATAAGTTACAAAAAAAGCATTCCTACGCAACATAAACTAAACACACACTAACCACAATAAATTTTAATGCTCATATTAAAGCGCTTTAAAACACAAGGTGGCTTAAACAAAAATATCCAGCTCATCTAATGAGCTGGATATGAAGTACTTGAAGGGAGGTACATCAAGTACTTAACCCGTTACAAATTAAAAGTTTACTGTTACTTCAGCAGAACAATTACTTGTATCTTGATCACATACTTTATAAGTATATGAACCGTAAGTTTTGAAGCTGTCTGTATACAAGCCATCGTTTGACGTAGTCGTTCTTAAAGAACCGTTACGGTAAACATCTACACTTGCCGTAGCAGCACCAGACCAAGTTAGGTCAACTTTGTTTTTGCCTTTAGCGCGGTATCCTGATGCATCAGCGGTAATGTCGCCGCCAACTGGAGGTGTAACACCACCGCCACAACCGTTAGTAGTTAAGTAATCGCTTGCCGCTTTGGCTTTAACAATACCGTGACCAAAGTAGTCATCATGACCAGCCGCGCCATTATCTTGTGCCGTTGCTTTTAATGCATCACGAATTTCAGTACCAGTACAATCGTTATGGTTAGACCAAACTAGCGCAGCCATACCAGATACTGCAGGCGTAGCCATTGAAGTTCCGCTCATGAAACCGTAGTCGCTAGTACCAATAGTAATATCAACTGTATTGGCTGCTAATAACGCTGCTCCGTCTTCTTGCGTAGCTCCTACCGCAGGGATACTGGTTGCGTTAGTCTCGCCCAATGTACCATATAGCATACCGGGTTCGTTGTTATAAAGAACTGCACCGATGCCACCTGAGCTTTCACAGTTTTGTACTTTGTCGTGGAAAGAAATAACGCCACGTTCGATAACACAAACCATACCATTTGCACCTGAGTCAGTAGCCTCTGCTGTGCCCATGTTGTAAGTATTACCCGATACTACGCCAGAATTTTCCATTGCAGATGAAGCAAAAGCAACACCATCAACGCGCATAGAAGCGCTAGTCGCCATACCTGCAGGGTAAGTTGATAATGTATCAACGCCACCAGCAGTTACTTCAACACAGACTGTTTCATCAGTAGTTGTAGTCGCGTTTTTACCACGGCCAGAAGTAACTGTACAGCTTGGAAACTGCGAGAAATCAGCAATGGCGTTGTCATTGTCGTTAGCACCAATCATCATTACTGAAGAGTAACCTGCTGGGAATGAACGTACATTGTTACCGTCGTTACCAGCGGCGGCTACCACTAAACCACCATTTTCAGTAAAGGCTTTAAATGCATTTTCTTCAGTGCTGTTTGCACCACCACCACCAAGACTCATGCTGATGATGTTAGCGCCAGCGCCTGAACAAATGTTTGCAGCGTGAGCTAAGTCAGAAGAATATCCCCAACCATCGGCATTAAATACTTTAACAATATGCATATCAACGCCTGGTGCCATACCAACAACACCAATGTTGTTATCTGCAGCGCCAATAGTACCGGCTACGTGAGTACCGTGTGGGCCACCGTTTTCGTCCCAGTTACCTGTACCTGAATCGTTTGTACCAGAAATATTGTTCCATGCGAAATCAGGGTTAGAGCGATCTAAACCTGAATCGATAACACATACTTTCATGCCTGCAGCAGCGTTAAAGTTAACTTGGTCAGCCTGAGATTGAACAACAGCATAAGGAGTAAGCTGCGTAGTCATAGGATTGCCTGCAGTATCGCTATATGCAGAAAGAGGCATACGACGTTGATCTTCTTCAACCATTTGAATATGTGGGTTGTTTAATAAACCTTTAACTTGGCTTAAATCTTTACCAGCGAATGAAGCCGCGATAAAACCATTTCCGTCTACTTTTAATTCTCCGCCGACTTTTTTAGCCAGTGCTTTTACAATGCCTTTTTTACTTTCATCTACTTTGATGATGTATCGGTCGTCGGCTGCTTGCGCTGAAAATGCTGTAGTAACCGCTAGGGCAATTATCGATGTTGTAAATTTAGAAATTTTCATATGTTTTCCACTATACCTTTATTGTTAAGTCGTCTTATTAATAATGACGCTATTTTTTTTGTTTAGATGAACTATCCGTTCGCTTATATATGCATTCTCTTAATATATATATTTGCTAAACCTGGCTTCCTGCCTCATGCATAATTCGATATTAGCAGTTCGTAAAATTACCCCTAGCAAAATCACGACAACTTTTCGAACAAAAACGACACAAGGAAAATATAAACATTAATTTCAACGACTTAATTAAAGTGAAAATATTACACCGTCGGTTTCTTATTAATATCTGTCCATAATTTGCTAGTTAATTAATCGATAAAGACTCAATCTCATCCCTGTTGATTTTTGCTTAAATACATAAACCAACCAATAAAAATAATACGCAGAGCATTATCAAAATGATTTTTGTACTAAGCGTAAAATACCAACAATGGAGTTAATGTCAGATGCAACATAATAAAAATCTTGCCCTTAGTGCTATAGCCTTATCAGTTTTAGCGGTGACGAGTACGGCTAGTATCGCAGCCCCTCAGGCTAAACTTAATAAAGCAACACCCGCTATTGCGGCGACACAATCTGCAACGCTAAGCTTTGGCGAATGGCGCGCCCAACAAAAACTTCAACGTAATGATTACACTGACCGTTTAGTTATTACCTTTAAAGACAAAAAACAAGGTAAGACGATTCCTCCTGGCCTAGCTAAAAAAATAGGCTTAAATTTAAAGCATGTAAAAGTATTAAAAAATAACAGCCACGTAATCTCTCTTGAGCACATGCATCCACTGAAAGATGTTGAAAAATTCATTGAGAAACTACGTAAACACCCTTCTGTTGAGTCTATTGAACCAGATTATCAACGATTTTTATTTTCGCAAAATCAACCTTGGGGAATAGCCAAGACACAATCGGATCAACTAACAGACACAGATGCATCGAACATGACCGTCTGTATTATTGATTCGGGTTATGAGCAATCAAACCCTGATTTAAATGCAAATAATGCATCAGGTACTAATAACTCAGGTACAGGTAACTGGTACCAGAATGGCGGTTCTCACGGCACACATGTAGCAGGTACTATTGCTGGCGTTAACAACAGTGAAGGTGTTGTTGGTATCATGCCTAACACCAACGTCAACTTGCATATTGTTAAAGTATTTAACGAAAGTGGTTGGGGTTACTCTGGCGACTTATCTGACGCAGTTGATACTTGTGTAAATAATGGCGCTAAAGTTGTCAACATGAGTTTAGGTGGCTCTGGTTCATCAAATGCAGAAGAAACTGCACTCCAAGCGGCTGCTGATGCTGGCGTATTATTAGTTGCTGCTTCAGGTAACGATGGCAACTCTACCTTATCTTACCCTGCCTCTTATGATGTGGTAATGGCTGTTGGCGCTTTAGATAACAACAATCAACATGCTGAGTTTTCTCAATACACCAGTCAAGTTGAAGTATCCGCGCCAGGTGAAGCAATTCTATCAACCGTTGCTGGTGATGGTCGTTTAGGTTATATCTCGGTAGGTTCAACCAACTATGGTAATGACAGTGTCGTTCCTCAAACTCATTACGTTGAAAGTGGCGGTAACTATGTGGTGAGCAATGTTAATGGCAGTGCTAACGGCGTACTAGCAAGCTGTACTATTTCTGGTAGCAGCTATAGCTGTAGCAATGTAAATGGCAACATTTGCTTAGCTGAGCGTAATGATAATCAAATTGGCAGTAACTATCCTGAAATCAACCCAGCGAAAGCCTGTGCTGATGCCGGAGCATCTGCTGTTATTGTTTATAGTGACAGTACGCGCCCAGGTTTACAAAATCCTTTCCTTGTTGATGCAAATACTGACGTAACCGTACCCACCGTTTCAATTAGTCGCGCTATAGGCCAGCAACTAATGTCGCAATTAGGGACTAACGCCAGCGTAACGATTAATGGTTCACAAGATTATGCCTATTACAATGGTACTTCAATGGCAACGCCACATGTTACTGGTGTTGCAGCTTTAGTGTGGAGTAATAATCCTAACTGTAGTGCCGATGATGTCCGTAGTGCATTGAAAAATACCGCGATAGATTTAGGTGTAGCAGGACGTGATGACAAAACAGGGCATGGTTTAGTACAAGCAATAGCCGCATCTGATGCCTTAGCGTCTAGCTGTAATGGCACAACACCGCCGCCAACAACCGGTAATGAACTTGAAAATGGAACCGCAAAAACCAGTCTTAGCTCAAGTACAGAACTGAGCTTTACTATGCAAGTTCCGGCAGGTGCCACTGACTTGAATTTTGATATGACCGGTGGTACTGGTGATGCAGATCTTTACGTTAAATTTGGCTCAGCACCAACAAGTAGCAGCTATGATTGTCGCCCATATAAAGGCGGTAACATTGAAAGCTGTCCAATATCTACAGTTCAAGCCGGCACTTACTACGTTAAAGTCGTTGCTTACTCTGCATTTAGTGGCGTTAGCTTAACAGGTAGTTTTACCGAGCCTAGTACTGGTGGCGGTGCTACCGGTGGCAGTGCATCAGTAACTGACATTAGCGTTGGTCGTCGTGCTTGGACTTACTACACCATTGATGTTCCAGCAGGTATGGCGACATTAGACTTTGCAATGAGCGGTGGCTCTGGTGATGCAGATATGTATATTAGACGTGGCTCTCAACCGACCTCTTCTACTTATGATTGTCGTCCATACAAGAGTGGTAACACTGAAGCATGTGCATTTACCAACCCTAGTGCTGATACTTGGCATATAGGTATTTACGGTTACTCTGCAGCAAGCGGTGTTAACTTAGAGGTAACTTATAATCCATAGGTAAAATGATCACCTATAAGTAAAAACTAAATATCCGCTACATGGCAACGTGTATCGGATGTTTTATTTTAAAGGGCATTAAAGGCAAAAGTTAGTGATCTGTAGCATAAATTTCAGGCATAAAAAAACCGACTTTAATTGTCGGTTATTTCGGTTATATCATTTAAAAAAAAGAGAGTGGTACCAGCGATATGAATCGAACCGACACGTCTTGCGATAGGGAATTTTGAATCCGTTGCTCTAACTTACTTTGTAGCAAATATTAATTTAACCTTCATTCTTAATAAATTTTTCACTTAAAACATTTAGCATCCAACAAATGCTTTTCAATTGGTTATTCACCTCTAAAGTACGATAACGTTCTCAAAATAGGCATGATAGACTATTATCTGATTAACTCGGGTTCGATAAATCTATAGCTCGTATGCTTGTGAGCTATTCATCAAATAGATAGGAGAAAAAAAGTGAAAGAATTCGATATGAACTTAATTAAACCCTTTGTTAAGGTTTATGAGTTTAACTCTTTTACCAAAGCAGCTGATTATTTAAATGTATCTCAGCCAGCCATAAGTGCTTCTATTAAACGTTTAGAGGATGCATTAGGTTACCAGTTATTCATCCGAAGTGGACGTAACTTAACATCAACGACAAGTGCTCAACAGTTTTACCAACAAGTGTTGAGTGTTGTCGACTTAGTGGATAATGCCATTAACACCCAAAAGCAGTTTATTGTTAATGCGCCAGAAAATATTCTTTTAAAACTAATTGGCTTGCCAAACATTCAACTTATTGAGTCAGATGATACAGAAGAAGTTACCTTTAACAATTTACGCATGCGCACAATCGATTTGGCCATTGATACTATCACTCAAAAAGACAATAGTTTTTGTTTTGACCTCATTTATAAAGATCCTTTAGTGTTAGTTTGTTGTGAAAACCATCCTGACATTCAAGGAAAAATTACGATAGATCAATATAAGCAATCAGGGCATGTTGTGATGAAATTTTTACGTCATAAAATGCGGGCTGTGGAGTTTTTCAGTAAAGCGACTTTTATGCGAGAAAGAAATATAAAAGTACAAGTATCTAGCCCAGCAAATATGATGCTAGCCTTACAAGGAACATCCTATATAGCCGCAATTCCAGCCAGTCTTACCAATGTTGCTAAGTCTTTAAAATTACAAGTTATGCCTCTACCTTTTGCAGTCGATGATATTGAATTCCACATGATTTACCATAAACGTTTCATCAAAGATCCTATTCACCAGCAATTACGAGAATCTATCAAAGCAATCCTCTCTTAGTATATGTTTTGTTTATGTTAGGGATAACCTCTCCCCTATTTTTACATATACATAATGCCCGTATAGTTACGTCATCAAAACAAGGCAGCACAGCCTAAACTTAAATTTAACGATGAGCGGTAACAATATGAAAACAACTACATTAGCAATATTAATATCTTCAATTGCATTTGGTGCGATTGCTGCAGAACATGACCATGAACATTTAAGTGACATAGGTAATCAAGGTGGTAAGTCTGCAACGCAAGCGACAATTAAATACAATCAAGAGTTTTCTAAAACACTTAATTATAAAGATACACGTGCTTTTGAAAATAATAACCGAGGTTTAATTGCGGCCTTTGATCAACAAACTGGTGACATCATTCGTAATAGCTTCAACTTTATTGACTCAGATGTTGCAAATGCAGACAAAGCTCCTGCATCAGTAAACCCATCATTATGGCGCCAAGCAGTATTAAACCAAGCAGCAACTGGTTTATATGAAGTTGTACCGGGTAAAGTATACCAAGTACGTGGTACTGATTTAGCATCTATTTCTTTCATCCGTAGTGATAGCGGTTGGATTGCATACGACGTACTATTAACTAAAGAAGCAGCTGCACAAGCGCTTAAATTCTTCCAAGCTAATGTTCCTGAAGGCGGCGACTTACCCGTTGTAGCAATGATGTACTCTCACTCTCATGCTGATCACTTTGGTGGTTCTAAAGCAATTAAAGATGCATTTCCAAATGTAAAAGTTTACGGTCCAAAAAATGTAACAAAAGAGATTGTTGATGAAAATGTTCTCGCGGGTAATGCAATGTCACGTCGTACAGCATATCAATACGGTGCAACATTAAATCGTCATGAACACGGTATTGTTGATGCCGCATTGGCAAAAGGTTTATCAAAAGGATCAATTACTTACGTGCTACCTGATTACGAATTAAACCATAAAAGCAATATCGAAGAGCTTACTATTGATGGCTTAGAGATGGTGTTTATGGATGCATCTGGTACAGAAGCAGCATCTGAAATGGTTACTTATATTCCAAGCATGAAAGCACTTTGGACAGGTGAGCTAACTTACCAAGGTATGCATAACTTATATACACTGCGTGGTGCTAAAGTACGTGACGGTTTAAAATGGTCGAAAAAAATCAATGAGATGCTACATACCTGGGGCGCAGAAACAGAAGTATTATTTGCTTCTCACTCAGCACCAGTATGGGGTAATGAAGAAATTTCTGATTTCCTAAAAATGCAACGTGATGCATATGGTTTTACCCATAACCAAACATTACGTTTAGCAAATGATGGCTATGTAATGCAAGATTTAGGTGACAAAATTTATGAAGTAATGCCTGATAGCATTCAAAAAACGTGGCACACAAATGGTTACCACGGTACTTACTCTCATAACGCACGTGCAGTTTACAACATGTACTTAGGTTACTTTGATATGAATCCGTCAAACCTTAACCCACTACCTGTTGAACCACAATCAGTTAAGTTTGTTGAATACATGGGTGGCAGTGATGCAATCGTTAAAAAAGCAAAAGCTGACTTTGCTAAAGGCGAATACCGCTTTGTAGCAACCGCTTTGAACAAAGTAGTGCAAGCAGAACCAGACAATGTTGCAGCACGTAAATTACTTGCTGATACTTTAGAGCAGCTTGGTTATCAATCTGAAGGTGCTGGCTGGAGAAACATCTACTTAACAGGCGCACAAGAGTTACGCATAGGTACTAAACCTGGCGCACCTAAAACTGCATCACCAGACGTACTTGCTAACATGACTGTTGCTAACTTATTAGATTACATGGCCGTACGTGTTGATGCATTAAAAGCACAAAACACGCCTTTCACCCTGAATGTTGTTTTACCTGACGCAAAAGAAACATACTTTGTTGAAATGTCTAACGGTAACATGAGTAATATTAAAGTGGATAAAGCATTAAAAGCTGATGCAACTCTTCTTGTTAACCGAACTGATGTCACTAAGCTTGTGTTAAAACAAACAACACTGAAAGCATTATTTGAATCAAAAGTAGCCGGACTACAAGGTGATAAAACAGTAATGAATAAATTAATGGGCTCTTTAGTTGAGTTTGACCCTAAATTTGAAATCGTTCCTCGTCCAGCAAAAGGTGAAGAAGTTGATGCACAATTATATGAGACTCATAAAGCCCATTAATACTTGTTATCAAAACGTGTTCAAAATTTGAATAACGCCGATATGTAAAAAATATTGGCATACTAAATGTTCTCAATTATCAAAATCCAAATATTCTATTATATTTGGATTTTTTTATGCTCGTCTTTCACTCTCACATCATAAAACTGCAGAGCCTAATCAATTTGATGCCCAGCCTGATTTTGTGTAAATAAATAACAACGAAATGAATAGCACACCATTAAACTGAAAATCATCTTCGTACTTAAATTTAGGCATAAAAAAACCGACTTTAATTGTCGGTTATTTCGATTATAGCCCTTAAAAAAGGGAGAATGGTACCAGCGGTCGGACTCGAACCGACACGTCTTGCGACAGGGGATTTTGAATCCCCCATGTATACCAATTTCATCACGCTGGCATTTCTATTCTATAACATCAAATTTTGTGCAGTCCGTGCAAAGGATTTTGAATCCGTCATACCTAGCAATTTCATCACGCTGGCATTTCTATTCTATAACATCAAAGTTTATGCAGTCCGTGCAAAGGATGTTGAATCCTTGAGTCGTAAATCAACAGATACTGTTGATGCTTGGCATTATAGAGAAGTTGCTGCATGGCGCAAGTGTTTTCTTGCTTTATAAAATCATCTGTATATTTTTCAAACAAAGGCGATTAATTAACTTTTTGCCCATCACAAAGTGTTGCGTAACTTTACATTTGTTAACGGAACTTTTTTAGATAACAGCTATCATAACTACATTATCGTTATTTACGGACTTGTTCCGATATAACGTTCATAGTTTTCCTCCCTGAAATACTATATTTTTATGCCACCTTTCTGATACCAAGTTGATTACATATCTGCTCATTTTTAATGGTTAAAACGAATAACTACTGCGTTATAAAATTGAAAAGTAGAACAACTACTTATTAAATTTTTAATTCAGGGATGAATGAACTTAGAATTATCATGGATGATATAAATTCTGCATGCCTTGTATTTATCCGTTTTTCCTCATAAAAAAGTAGAGCACATACATAATCAAATTGGTATTAGTGGCTTTTTTTTGCCTTTTTTTTGTTGGATGTTAGACTAGCGCCATTATTTCAATATTAATTATGTAGGCTTTAATGGAATCTTTTCCTCGCGCCAGTTTTCGTCGTCGTTTTGGCTCTTATATTTATGATGTGTTAATCGTACTAGCAGTATTTATGCTCGCCGGTTATATCGGTATCGGCATTATGATTTACCTAGATCATCTAGGCGTTATCGCCATTGTTCGTAAAGGTTTTGAGATCAACTGGAACGCGACCCCAGTTGTCTATAACGCGGTATTTCATTTATGGAATATTAGTTGGGTGAGTTTCTTTTTTGTTTATTTTTGGTCTAAAAAAGGCCAAACCATTGGCATGCGAGCTTGGCGCTTACAAGTACAAAACCAAGATGGCACATTAATGTCGAAAACAACGGCGATTAAACGTTTATTTTTAACATTATTAGGTTTAGGCAATTTAGCTGTAATTGTTGATAGAAAAAACAAATTATCGCTGCAAGACAGGTTTACCAATACTGAAGTGGTATTGTTATCACTAGATAAGAATAAAGCTAATTTAGAAAAGTAAGTGTAGAAAAACAAGCTAAAACAATTCTGTTTTATACAAAAGGTCAGCACTGCTGACCTTTTTTGTGGTTGTTTATATAGAATAGCTTGCTAGGTTTTAAGCCTTTTTTCGCAGTAGATACACCGCCACACCAATAAATATTAAGCTAGGTAAGGTTGCCCCTATAATGGGCGGAAAACCGAATGTTAAACTCATTGAACCAAACATTCTATTGGCAAAATCATACAAAATACCGGTACCTATACCCATCATAATTCTCGCGCCCATCGACACTGAACGTAGTGGTCCGAAGATGTATGACAATGCCACAAGTAACATCACAGCGACAGTCATGGGTTGCATCAATTTACGCCAAAACGCTAACATATAACGACTAGTATCTTGTTGGTTGGCTTCTAAGTAATCTAAGTAATCAACCAAACCACGAATTGAAAGTGCTTCAGGTTTTACTGTCACAACCCCCAACTTATCTGGTGTAAGTGATGATTTCCATTCTTTAGTTGGGGTAATAACAGTATCAATTTTTTCTGCGCTTAATGTTGCGGTTTCAACGTTATGCAGTAACCATTGGTCATTAACAAAGCTTGCCTTTTCAGCGGTAAGCCATGTTTCTAATTTTAAACTGTCATTGAATTTATAAATCGAAATATTTTTCAAGGTGCCGGTATCTTGTACTTCAGCAATATTAACGATTAAATCACCATCTTTGGCCCAAATACCACTGCTCGAAGCAATTAAACTACCGCCAGAAATGGCTTTAGCTTTTACTTCTCGAGCTGTTGCTTCACCTTGAGGTGCTAACCATTCCCCTACAGCCATACTTATCACAATTAAAATGGCCGCAGTCTTCATCACTGACTTAATAATTTGAACTTTAGACAAGCCTGCTGCTTGCATCACCACTAATTCGCTATTACTCGCCATCATCCCCAAACCGATTAAACCGCCGACTAAGGCCGCCATAGGAAAAAATATTTCAATATCACGAGGCGTTGAATAAAGCGCATAGAGTGCTGCATGAATGAGTTCATAATCGCCACGACCAATGTAACGCATTTGCTCGACAAATTTGATAATAGTACTGACACTTACCAGCACGGCTAAGGTGAGAAATGTGGTGGTAGCAATTATTTTACCGATGTAAATATCTAGAATGCGCATTAGCTTCGTCCTCGAGCCAATTTGGCTTTTATGCGTTTACCACTTTCTCGATTTTTCAGCAGTAAACTCCAGCCTAAGAATAACGCCACTATATGCACGGGCCATAGCCCTACCGATGTTGCAATAACGCCATCATCTAAAGCAGAACGAGCACTCGTTAATAAAATAAAATAACCTAAAAACAATAATAAAGCAGGGAACATTTTGGCAAACTTACCTTGCCTTGGATTCACGACACTAAGTGGTACCGCTATTAACGTTAAAATGATCACCGCAATAGGGAATGACAACCGCCACTGCACTTCAGAAATAGCTTCAACGCTATCGTCATTAATTAATTCCATTGTTGGTAGAGCTTCTAATTTACGGCGTTGATGTTCAGCTTTTTTGTCTTGAATTTGCATTTCATAACTTGCAAAAGTGATGGTTTGATATTCATTGCTGGTAATGTTTTTTTCATAACGATTACCCATATCTAAGAGCAGTCTTTGTTCGCCATTATCAGATTCTATAACCTGCCCTTGCGCGGCATAAACAAGGTTCACGGTATCTTGTTTCGGTGTTTCACCTTTCGGCAGTTGCGCAACAAAAACTCGGTCGAGTTGATTTTTATCGTTTATGCCGTGTACAAAGACAACCGCATCACCATTATTAGTTTTTTGAAAACGCCCAGAAACAAGCGCCGAAAGACCGACATCTTTCGATAACTGTTCTTTCACTTGATATTCTTTTTCAGCGGAAAGTGGTGATAAATAAAGTGTAAATGCACCAGTGATTATCGCATTTAGTAAAGCAACGACTAAGGTTACTCGGACTATATACCATTCACTCACCCCACAAGCATGTAATACGCTCATTTCGTTGTCAGCATAAATTCGCCCATAAGCGAGTAAAATACCGAGAAAAAGGGAAAGCGGTAACATTACGCCAACAAGATGTGGAATAGTTAGACCAATAAAGGTTAAAACGGTTTCAGCGGAAATTCCACCTTCAGTCGCATCGCCCAAAATCCTAACAAATTTTTGACTAATAAAGATCGTCATTAGCACTAGGAAAACACCTAGCTGGGTACGAATAACTTCACCGAACAAATATCGAAAAATAATCACTGATTTAATCCAAAAAACTTAGTTTTTTTCTGACAACTGATGCATTTTTAAGTAAACTTACCGTTTTTACAAATAATAAAATTTGGGCTCTGTAAACGAATCAATTGAATCTGGCTATAATGATAGCCTAAAGCCAACTTGATTGTATAAGTAAGTCTATCTTCTTAAAACAGATTTTAGCAAGCTAATACCAGTATACCAAGCCCAAAACTAGCATTTAAATATATTAATAGGAGTGTTCATGGAGTTCAGTGTCAAAAGTGGCAGCCCAGAAAAACAACGCAGTGCCTGCATCGTAGTTGGTGTGTACGAGCCACGTCGTTTATCAGCCGTAGCTGAGCAACTTGATGAAATTAGTGGTGGTTATATTTCTAACCTATTACGTCGCGGTGATTTAGAAGGTAAATCAGGGCAGATGTTATTACTTCATCAAGTACCTAATATTCTTAGTGAGCGTGTTTTATTAGTGGGTTGTGGTAAAGAGCGCGAATTAGACGAACGTCAATATCGCCAAATTATCAGCAAAACAATTAGTACTCTTAACGAAACAGGTTCGATGGAAGCGGTATGCTTTTTATCTGAGCTGCATGTTAAAGGCCGCGATACCTACTGGAAAGTACGTCAAGCAGTAGAAGCAACACAAGATTGCTTATACAGTTTTAACGGTTTGAAAACTCGTAAAGAAGAAGCTCGCAGGCCATTACGTAAAATAGTATTTAATGTACCTACACGTCGTGAATTACCATTAGGTGAGCGCGCAATTAATCACGGTTTAGGCATTGCCGCCGGTATTAAGGTATGTAAAGACGTTGCCAATATGCCACCAAACATTTGTAACCCTGCTTATTTAGCCGATCAAGCACATAAATTAGCTGCTGAGCACGCTAAAGTGTCGACACATGTTGTCAATGAAGCTGAAATGGAAAGCTTAGGCATGGGCTCTTACCTTGCGGTAGGCCGAGGTAGCGTCAACGAGTCTCTAATGAGTGTAATGACTTATAATGGCGCGGGTGATGATTCAAAGCCAATCGTATTAGTGGGTAAAGGGTTAACCTTTGACTCAGGCGGTATTTCATTAAAACCTGGCGAAGCTATGGATGAAATGAAATATGACATGGGCGGCGCTGCCGGTGTGTTAGGTGCAATGAATTCATTAGCGCAGCTTGATTTACCTATTAACGTTGTCGCAATTTTAGCTGGCTGTGAAAATATGCCAGATGCTAACGCTTATCGTCCTGGTGATATCTTAACGACTATGTCGGGACAAACAGTTGAAGTATTAAATACCGATGCTGAAGGTCGCTTAGTGTTATGTGATGCACTTACTTACGTTGAACGTTTTGACCCTGAAGCGGTTATCGATGTAGCAACATTAACCGGTGCTTGTGTTATTGCCCTTGGCGCACATGCAACGGGTTTATTAAGCTCGCACAACCCTCTGGCGCATGAGTTATTAAATGCTTCCGATCAAAGTGGCGACAGAGCATGGCGCTTACCATTATGGGACGACTATGCAGATCAATTAGAAAGCCCATTTGCGGATTTCACTAATTTAGGTGGTCGTGCAGCGGGTACTATTACCGCAGCGATTTTCTTGTCTAAATTTACCAAGAAATATCACTGGGCACATTTAGATATTGCCGGTACTGCATGGCGCGGCGGAGCGAACAAAGGCTCTACAGGTCGCCCGGTAAGTATGTTAACCCAATATTTAATAAACCGTAGTGGTCAGGAACAAGGCGAATAATGATGACGGCTCAAGTGATCTTTCATTTACTCAATGGCGCTAGCGATAGTGCGGATGAAGAAAGCGTAAATCAAAGCGCAGATCACCTTGAGCTTGCCTGTGTACAAGCCGCAGATTTATATAGAAAAAAACAACGAGTATTTATTTATGTGGACGATCAAAAGTCGGCACATCAAATAGATGAATTACTTTGGGCGTTCGATGCCCAAAGCTTTGTGCCACATAACTTACCTGGTGAAGGTTTGCATAGTGGTTCACCCGTTGAAATAAGTTGGCAAGCGCCAACCAACAATAGAAACGTATTAATTAATTTGTCGAGTAATGTCCCTGACTTTGCTCGCCAGTTTTCACAAATCATAGATTTTGTGCCTGAACAAGATGAGCTAAAAAAACAAGCCAGATTAAGATACCGTGGGTATCAACAATTAGGCTTTAGCGTTGAAACTTGTAAAGCCACCCAAGCAGCGTAATAAAAGACATACCATGGAAAAAACATTCAATCCTTCAGAAATCGAGCAATCTTTATATTCTTCTTGGGAAGAGAAAGGTTATTTTAGTCCTACTGGCGAAGGCGATGGCTACTGTATTGCCATTCCACCACCAAACGTTACTGGTAGCTTGCATATGGGCCATGCCTTTCAGCAAACTATTATGGATACGCTTATTCGTTACCAACGCATGCAAGGGCGTAATACCCTTTGGCAAGTAGGTACCGATCACGCGGGTATTGCTACCCAAATGGTGGTTGAACGTAAAATTAACGCCGAAGAAAATAAAACTCGTCATGACTATGGTCGTGAAGCGTTTATTGACAAAATTTGGGACTGGAAAGAAGAGTCTGGCGGTACTATTGGCACACAAATGAAGCGCCTTGGTAACTCAATTGATTGGACGCGCGAGCGTTTTACCATGGATGATGGCATGAGCAATGCCGTACAAGAAGTCTTTGTACGCTTATTTGAAGATGATTTAATTTATCGTGGTAAGCGTTTAGTTAACTGGGATCCAAAATTACATACGGCCATTTCAGACTTAGAAGTTGAAAATAAAGACAAAAAAGGCTTTATGTGGCACTTCCGTTATCCATTAGCGGATGGCGTAAAAACCCAAGATGGTAAAGGCTATATTGTTGTTGCCACAACTCGACCAGAAACAATGCTTGGTGATACCGGTGTTGCGGTAAACCCGGCAGATCCGCGTTATAAAGATTTAATTGGCAAGCAAATTTTATTGCCAATCGTTAATCGTTTAATTCCAATTGTTGGCGATGATCACGCAGATATTGAAAAAGGCACAGGTTGTGTAAAAATAACCCCGGCTCATGATTTCAATGATAACGAAGTAGGCAAGCGCCATGCTCTGCCTTTGATCAATATCTTCGATAAAGATGCCGCTATTTTAGCAGACGCTGAAGTGTATGACTCAAAAGGCGAGCTTTGTGATGCTTATGACTCTAGCTTACCAAGTGATTACGCTGGCTTAGACAGGTTTGCAGCACGTAAAGCGATTGTCAGTGAATTTGATCGTTTAGAATTACTTGAAGAAATTAAAGACCACGACTTAACCGTGCCATATGGCGACAGATCTGGTGTTGTTATCGAACCCCTACTTACTGACCAATGGTATGTACGTGTTGAAAAATTAGCAAAACCAGCCATTGCAGCCGTTGAAAATGGCGAAATTGAGTTTGTGCCGAAGCAGTACGAAAACATGTATTTTTCTTGGATGCGCGATATTCAAGACTGGTGTATTTCACGTCAACTTTGGTGGGGTCATAGAATTCCAGCTTGGTATGATGAAGATGGCAAAGTCTATGTTGGCAGAACAGAAGCCGAGGTGCGCGCTAATCACAAGATGGATGATTCAGTGGTATTGTCACAAGACAATGACGTACTAGATACTTGGTTCTCATCGGCACTTTGGACCTTCTCTACGTTAGGCTGGCCTGAAGATACTGAAGACTTAAAAAACTTCCATCCAACGGATGTGTTAGTGACTGGTTTTGATATTATTTTCTTCTGGGTTGCACGCATGATCATGATGACCATGCACTTTAACAAAGATGCAAACGGTAAAGCCCAAGTACCTTTTAAAAAGGTCTATGTAACCGGCCTTATTCGCGATGAAAATGGCGATAAGATGAGTAAATCAAAAGGTAATGTTGTTGATCCATTAGATATGATCGACGGTATTTCTTTAGACGATTTACTTGAGAAACGTACTGGTAATATGATGCAACCAAAACTTGCTGACAAAATTGCCAAGCTAACCAAAAAAGAATTCCCGAACGGCATTGAAGCACACGGCACCGATGCCCTACGCTTCACCTTAAGCGCTGTAGCATCAACCGGTCGTGACATTAGCTGGGACATGAAACGCTTAGAAGGTTACCGTAATTTCACTAACAAAATATGGAATGCCAGTCGTTACGTATTAATGAATACCGAAGAGCATGATTGCGGTAAAGATGGCGGCGAAATGCAGTTATCATTAGCCGACAGATGGATCATCGGTCAGTTCCAACAAACAGTGCAAACCGTTCATCAAGCATTCGACACCTTCCGTTTTGATATAGCTGCACAAGCGTTATATGAATTCACTTGGAATCAATTCTGTGATTGGTACTTAGAGCTTACTAAACCTGTACTGTTTAAAGGTAATGAAGCTGAGCAGCGTGGTACACGCCACACTTTGGTAACAGTACTAGAAGCATTGTTGCGTTTAATGCACCCTATTATGCCTTACATTACTGAAACTATTTGGCAACGTGTTGTGCCACTTACGGCGAAAACGGTAACAGTAGATAGCATTATGATGCAAAGCTTCCCACAATTTGATGAAAGCCAATTAGATGAGCAGGCAATCAGTGATTTAGAATGGGTTAAGAGCTTTATCGTAGCGATTCGTAATATTCGTGGTGAAATGGATATTGCGCCAAGCAAGCCGCTACCAGTATTTTTAAAAGGTGCTACAAGTGAAGATGTACGCCGCTTAAATGACAACGAACAGTTCTTAAGTGCACTAGCTAAGTTAGAAAGCATTGAAGTATTAAGCGACAGCGATGAAGGCCCTGCATCTGCAACTGCTGTTATTGGCGATATGAGTGTACTTATTCCTATGGCCGGTTTAATTGATAAAGATGCAGAGCTTGCACGTTTATCTAAAGCCATTGAAAAGCTTGAAAAAGATGTTCAGCGTACGCGCGGAAAACTAAGCAATGACAACTTTGTAAGCAAGGCACCACCGGCAGTTATTGCTAAAGAGCAAGAAAAGCTTAACGATGCCGAATCTATGTTAGCAACACTAGCAGAGCAAAAAATCACTATTGCTAATTTATAATTAATGTCCAGCTATCTAGTACTTAGTGCTAGATAGCTCCTTCATGAAATAAATTGGATTTTAGCGACTGTTTTTTGTAAAGTGTTTGCTTATCAAAATAAAGTCACGATGACTCACTTTAATAATAATTTGAAATGGAAGTATTAACCTGATGAAAAGTTTAAGCCGCACCTGCTTATTCATTGTAACTTTATTAGCTGCGCCTATAACATCTGTTTGGGCCGCTGAAGATACCGAATCTAAAAAGCCAGAACCTGTAAAGATTACTTCTGAAAATCCTGAAATTGAAACAACTGAATTCAAAATAGGTGAATCAAAAAATCCTGATCTAGAAAAAACTGAATTAAAAGCAGGTGAATTAGAAAAAGCTACCGAGACTGATCCAAAAGATGATCCCAAAGAGATTAAGTCTTCAATTGTTAAAGTGAAAACGGTTGAATCGACCACAGTAGAGTCAACCATAACAGCAGATATAGTGGTTAAGCCAATTAGCATACACATTCCTGGCGAGCCAAAATACTTTGATTGGATTTTATTAACAAATGGTGAGTTACTGAAAGGTGAAATCATCTCTATGTATCAAGATTCGATGGATTTTGATTCAGATGAACTAGGCTCTATCGATATTGATATGGATGATATCTCGGAGCTACGTGGTAATGAAATTATGAGTATCCGCTTTAGCAATGATGAAGTTGTTGAAGGTAAGATGATGATCAGTAATGGTAAAATGTCATTTATGGAGCGCCCTAACAAAGTTTTTAAAGCGAGCGATATTTTAGGTATAGCTGCATCGGAAGCAAGTGGTAAAAGTTTATGGGCTGGCGATGTTAGTTTAGGTGTTAACTATCGAAGTGGTAATACTGAAAAATTTGATTATAGTGGCCAAATTAAGCTTAGCCGCTTAACCGCTACCGATCGCATATTAATAAATACTGCTACAAACTATTCTAAAATAAAAGACGCCGAAACGGGCGAAGACGTTAGGACTATACAAAACACTCGTATTAGCGCCTCTTATGACTGGTTTTATTCTCGTAAGATATTCTTTCGCTTACCTGCTGTTGAATACTACACTGATGAATTCAAAAATATTGATTACCAACTAACATTAGGTGTCGCCACTGGTTATATCATTTATGATGAACCGGGTATTGCATGGGATGTATTTATTGGTCCAAGTGTTTTATACACTAAATATGAAAATGTGGATATTGACGAAGAAGATACTGAAACTTCTCCAGTAATTGGAATTGGTACCCACTACGATTTAGATATCACTAAAGATATAGAATTCTTTTTTGACTACACGGTTAAGTTTGTAAATGAAGAATCAGGTAAAGCCTTACACCATTTAGAGACTGGCTTTGACATTGAATTAATTAACGACTTTGACTTAAACATTAAAGCCATTGTCGATAGAGTCGATGCACCTATTCCTGATGAGGATGGTATTGAGCCTGAAAAAAGTGATGTGTTAATGGTTGTTGGGGTGAAATACTCGTTCTGATCAATTTTGAATAAGTTGATTAAATTAGAATTAATTAACGTTTGTATAAACAAAAAGACAGCTTAAAGCTGTCTTTTTTAGTTTTGCAAGCTAGAACTACTGGCGATTATCTGTAGATTGGTTAGTTACTTATTGGCATCAGGGTCAATACCTTGGCGAATTTTCTCCATACGCTCAAGATGTTGATGGTGTGCCTTAAGCGCTTTATTACCAAATATCGCAATAATAGCAAGTACCGGAATAAGTAATGCTAATACTGCGGGGTGAAATATTTTACTGAGTATATCCATTACTTTATACCTATAAGCTATCATTCGAAGTTAGTGTAACAACCATCCTAACCAAGATTACAGCTTTTGACTAGTCCACAAATTCAAGTAATAGATTAAGTGCGATCAGTTAAGTGCACTGAGTTAAGTGCACTCTACTTATACATTGATAGTGTTACAGCTAGTTGCTTACTCTTCGAAGTAAGTGCCCCAACCATCGTAATCAACATTAAATTTTGCTGCGAGTTCAAACATCGCTTTTGTTTCGAGTTTGATGTCTTCTTCATCTAAATATTGTTCGGTGACAATATCAAAAGCAAATACTCGTGCACCATTCTCAAGCACAGCTTCTTCAGGCTCTTCAACTTCATGACCCAATTTAAATGCGCCAATAGCGGCAGACTCTAAAGTTTCAAAATTGCTACTGGCGAAATGGTGTTCAATTGTATGCATTGCTTCATCATTTGAACCATCTTCTAGCAATTCATTAACTAACTCATCAGTGTGATCAAACCATTGCTGTAATTCAGCGTTATCAGTAGTAATTGCTACAACTTCTTGAGGTTCGTTATTTTCTTGTTCAGTCATTTGATTATCCTACTTTAACAGCTTCAGTTTGTTGAAGCGGGTTACCCACTTCTTCACTAATTTCATTAATTTTAGCTAACATTAACGCGTGTGTGCTATTCGCTACATGACGAATAGATGAATTGCTATCATCAGTCATGGTAATTGGCGCCAAAAATTCAATGATCATTTTACCGTTATTCCAACGATTCAAATCAACCAAATCATGGCTATTACTTATACAAACAGGAACAATAGGCACATCAGCTTGTTTAGCAGTGTGAAAAGCACCTGTTTTAAATGGTAATAGACCACGCCCATAGCTGCGAGTACCTTCAGGAAAAAGCCAAACAGATAAGTTATTTTCACGCATCTTTTGTGCTGTGGTCGCTATCGTTCCGTGCGCCTTAGAACGATTATTGCGATCGATTAACACATTACCGGTAAACCAATACATTTGCCCAAAAAATGGGATCCAACGTAAACTTTTTTTACCAACACTTACTGTGCGTTTAGGTAAGCCAGTACTTGCAGTGAAAAGATCATAACTGTTTTGATGGTTTGCAATATACACCACAGGACATAAATCTTCGAGCTCTTTAGCTTTGCGGATCTCTACCTCAACACCAAATAGCTTCGCTAACTTACTCATTGCACGGGCAGTATAATGAGCATTATTACGATTTTTTGGACGAAGCGCGCACATAATAATGGACGCTATACTGATCAAAAACAATGCAATAGTGACTAAAATAATTCTAAATACAGCTAACACAACAAACCTCACATTTAATTATAGCCGCGCATTATAACAGATAAAAAATAACCCGATAACTGTTATATAAATTATCGGGTTATTTAGGGTATTTATCTAAATTAAGATTTTACTCTTCAACACCATCACCAACTTGAACTTTCTCTACACGCTGCAGGCCTCTCGGCAGTTTATTGCCACGGCGACCTCGTTCACCTTTATAATGTTCTAAGTCACTTGGCTTTAAGGTTAGCTTACGTTTACCCGCAAACAAAGTAATTGGTTCGTCATTATTAATTACCGTTAGAATAGTGACGTACTCTTCTCTTGTTTTTGCACGAGCAGAAGGAATATTTATAATTTTGTTACCCTTACCTTTGCTTAATTGCGGTAAATCTTTCAGTGGGAACATTAACATACGGCCTTCTGTTGTTATTGATAAACAATAATCAGAATCAATACTATTAACCTGCTGCGGTGATAATACTTTTGCCGCTTGTGGTAGGCTAAGTAAGGCTTTGCCGTTTTTATTGCGGCTTACCATATCAGCAAAATTGCCGATAAAACCATAACCTGAATCACTCGCAAGTAAGAATTTTTGCTCATCGTCAGCCATAAGCGTATGAGTAAAGGTTTCTCCGGCACTTAAATTAAAACGTCCAGTTAAAGGCTCACCTTGGCTTCGCGCCGATGGTAAAGTATGAGCATCGGTGGCAAATGCACGCCCTGATGAATCAATAAATACCGCAGGAGAATTGCTGCGCCCCTTAGCTGATGTTAAATAACTATCACCAGATTTATAACTTAACGCCTCAGCATCAATATCATGACCTTTAGCGGCTCTCGCCCAACCTTTATCAGATAAAACAACCGTTACTGGCTCTGATGGCATTAGGTCTTTTTCATTTAATGCTTTCGCTTCACCACGCTCAACAATTTGTGAACGTCTGTCATCGCCATAATCTTTCGCTGCAGATAAAATTTCCTTTTTCATTAAGGTATTCATCCGCGCTTTCGAGCCTAATGTAGTTTCTAAATAATCACGTTCAATGGCAAGTTCGTCTTGCTCGGCGCGAATTTTTATTTCTTCAAGTTTCGCTAATTGGCGAAGTTTGATTTCTAAAATTGCTTCCGCTTGAATTTTACTTAACTCAAAGCGAACCATTAGCTCAGCTTTTGGATCGTCATACTCTCGAATAATCGCAATGACTTCATCAATATTTAAATATGCAACCAACATACCGTCTAAAATATGCAATCTTGCTAATACTTTATCTAAACGATATTGCAATCGGCGACGAATAGTTTCGCGGCGATATTCAATCCATTCAGCTAATATTTGTTTTAAATTTTTAACTTGCGGACGATTATCTAAGCCGATCATATTTAAATTAACACGATAGCTTTTTTCTAAATCAGTTGTCGCAAATAAATGCTGCATCAGTTGTTCAATATCAACTCGGTTAGAGCGCGGTACAACCACTAAACGGGTTGGATTTTCATGATCAGACTCATCACGTAAATCGACCACCATAGGCAGTTTCTTAGCGACCATTTGCGCGGCAATTTGCTCTAAAATCTTACCGCCGGCGGCTTGATGTGGCAAAGCGGTAATAACAACATCACCGTGCACTACATCATAAACGGCGCGCATTCTAATGCTACCTTTACCGGTTTGATATATTTTACTAATTTCAGCTTTAGGCGTAATTATTTCAGCATCAGTTGGATAATCAGGGCCTTGTACATACTCTAATAAATCGTCTAATTCTGTTTTCGGGTTTTCAATAATATGCACACAAGCATTGGCAATTTCGCGGACATTATGCGGCGGAATATCAGTTGCCATACCAACGGCAATACCGGTAATGCCATTAAGCATAATATGAGGTAAGCGTGCAGGAAGAGTTTTAGGCTCTTGCATGGTGCCATCGAAATTTGGTGACCAATCGACAGTGCCTTGCCCTAATTCTGACAGTAATACTTCACTAAACTTTGATAATTTAGCTTCGGTATAACGCATAGCTGCAAACGACTTAGGATCATCGGGAGCACCCCAGTTACCTTGCCCGTCAACTAATGGGTATCGATAAGAAAATGGCTGGGCCATTAGCACCATAGCTTCATAACATGCAGAATCACCATGAGGATGGAATTTACCTAAAACATCACCAACGGTACGTGCCGATTTTTTATATTTAGCAGATGCATGTAACCCTAGTTCTGACATCGCATAGATAATACGACGCTGTACGGGTTTCAAGCCATCACCTATATGCGGTAATGCTCGGTCCATAATTACGTACATGGAATAGTTTAAATAGGCATCTTCAGTGAAGCGTCGAAGTGGTAGTTGTTCAACGCCATCAAGATTCAGTTCGATTGCATCAGACATAATGTATGATATTCCCTAAAATGAGCTAAGCAGATATTATTATTATTTATATAAATGTTACTTTAGCCCAAAAAGTCGCTGCACTGAATAGGCAATTGTATTTTTATGCAGTTTTCCCCTAAAAAATTAATTTTTTACGGACATTCACTACCATAAGGTCTACTTAGCGTAAATTTTTGCCGCCATTTCTACATCCCAAAAACTGGCTTCTATTTTATGACCATCAAGATCAATGACAAAACAACCATAATAAGGCTCACCATAGTCACTTCTCGGCCCAGGTTTACCGTTACAAATAGCACCAGCTGCGATTGCCGTTTCATAAAAATCATTTACCTGCTGTTTATTGCTTGCCATAAAACCAATATGACTGCCATTAGCAACAGTAGCTTTTTGTTGATCAAATGGTATTTGCAGCCAAAATGTCGGATAGCCTTTGCCAAACGCCACCGATTGTTCATGCTCAGTAACTTGGTGTATATCGAGAGTCGCTAAAACTTTACGATAAAATACGCTCGCATTATCTAATTGATTGGTCCCTAGAGATATATGGCATAGTGATTTTTGTTGCTGTATTAACATTATTATTCCTAATTAGTGGTTGTTAGGTTTAAGTATTAGAGGTTAAATATTTACAAGCTTATGCAACTCATTTAATTAATTGTGATTAACTTTAGGCACATATTTTACGGTTATCGTCGCTAGCAATAACAACACAGCAGAACCCCAAAGGCACACTGCCAAACCATATTGTTGATATAAAAATCCCGATAACACAGTACCAAGCAACCTACCCAGCGCATTCGCCATATAGTAAAAACCGACATCGAGTGATACGCCATCAGATTTCGCCATCGCAATAATTAAAAAACTATGCAGTGATGAATTTATCGCAAAAGTAAAACCAAAGGCTAATAATCCAATGATCAAGATCACATCAAAATAGCTTGAGTCATTGGGTTGTAAGCCAAATACTAATGCTAATAATAACGTTACCGTTGTTAAAATACCTCCCCAACGAAATACTGAACTACTTTGCGAGCTATTGCCCTTAGTTATAACCGGAGCCATCGCTTGTACAATGCCATAAATAATAACCCAACAAGCCATAAATGCGCCTACTGTCCATGGTGACCACAACAATTTACTTGATAAAAATACCGGTAGTGCCACCACAAACCATATATCCCGAGCAGAAAAAAGCAACATTCTTGCCAATGATAATAAATTTAACGCCCGACTTTTAGACCAGACGTCTTTAAATTTAGGTTTACGGCTGGCAACACCTAAATTTTCATTTAAGTAAATGCCACTAAGTAGAGCTCCCACGCCCAGAACACTAGCTAAAATCCACATTGACTGACTAAAACCGAATATGAATAACAGCAAGGCTCCCAGAAAGAATCCAACGCCTTTTAAGGTGTTTTTAGAGCCAGTAAGGATTGCCACCCATTTATAAAGTTTAGTGTTTTCACCTGCAGGTATAAGCCCTTTAATAGAGCTTTTGGCACTCATTTTATTTAAGTCTTTGGCGATACCCGATAAGGCTTGCGCGGCCATAACCCAAACAATAGTGAGCATACTTTCAGGTACTGTTAGCATCACTAAGGCAAATACTTGCAAACCTAAACCAATTTGCATGGTGCGGTTTAAACCAATTTGAGCACCTAACCAACCGCCAATAAGGTTAGTGACTACACCAAAAAACTCATAAAATATAAATAGTAAGGCAATATCTAATGCGCCATAACCTAGTTGATGAAAGTACAACACCACCAGCATACGCAACGCGCCATCCGTTAAGGTAAATAACCAGTAATTACCAGTAACGATTAAGTATTGCCTTAGACTACTATCGAGCTTGGCCAGCATGATTAAACCTTATTGAAAAAAACGCCATAATAACTACCAGTAACAATTAAATATTGCTTTAGACTGCTATCGAGCTTGGCCAGCATGATTTAACCTTATTGAAGAAAACACCATAATAACTACCAGTAACAATTAAATATTGCTTTAGACTGCTATCGAGCTTGGCCAGCATGATTTAACCTTATTGAAGAAAACACCATAATAACTACCAGTAACAATTAAATATTGCTT